>NZ_QPII01000001.1 GCF_003336675.1 Billgrantia montanilacus
CCCCACTCGGGGCGGTCCATCCTGGTGGCACCGGCATGGTCGGCGGCGCTGCGGGTATTGACCAGGATGTCGGCCAGGTCGGCGAAGCCGTTTTCCGGCGTCAGGCCGTTCTCGCCCGGGGGCAGCGCCAGCCATTCGCCGCTGCCGTCATCGTTGAATTTCGCCACGTACAGTGTGCCTGCGTCGAGCAGCGAACCGTTGGCGCTGTCAGCGTGGTAGGGGCGCGAGGAGACGAACTTGTAGATGTATTCAAAACGGGCGTCGTCCCCGGAGTAGCAGACCACCGGCTGGCCCTCCACGGCCGGGGCGAAGATCGCCCCCTCATGGGCGAAGCGGCCCAGGTGGGTGCGCTTGATCGGCGTGGAAGCCGGGTCCATGGGGTCTATCTCCACCATCCAGCCGAAGGCGTGGGGCTCGTTGCGGTAGTCGTCACTGGGTGAGGCGCCGGGGGAACTGGCGTCGAAGCGTACGTATTCGTCGGCGCCGCCCTGCGCCTTGTGCCATTGGTAGCGGCCGCTGTCACGTGTCTCGATGCCATAGCGGGACTGGCGGCGGTCGATTTCGGCATCCTCGTTGGCGAAGTAGCCCGCCCAGTTCTCCTCGGCGGCCAGGTAGGTGTTCCACGGTGTGACACCATGGGAGCGATTGTTGAGGGTGCCGCGGGTCATGGTTCCGTCGGGGCTGTACTTGGTCACCACATGCTCGAAGCGGCTACCGGCCCGGCCAAGTGCATCGGCGTGAGTCCGGTTATGCGGCGATTGAGGCGATCTTCCACCATGTGCCACTGGTCATCGTCCTCTTTCCGTATCCGCATCACCGACACCCCATGGGCGTTGAGCTCCTTGCGCACCTGGTCGGCATCACGCGATCCATCTGCGTTTTGCGGAAAATCGTTGCGATGCAGTGCCAGGCCCGCGGCGGCGTGCAGGAAGCGAGGTTCGACATACTCGTGGTTGAGCACCAGCAGGCTGTCGTGGGAACTGCCGTCGAGAGGAAAGAAGTGCATGCCGTTGTGGTGGCTGCCGACCTGGTTGGCCTGTGCCTCGCCGCTGGCATCCAGCGAAAAGGCGGGCATGTCGCCGCTGATCGGGGTGCCCCAGGGAATGAGGGTCTGGGGGTTGCTTCATTAAGAGTGTCTCACATGACGTCACGAAAATTTCAGTCTAGACGGGAATGGCTGTAACAGCGTGAGGTGATCGAGAAAAGTAGTGGGAGGGTGTCCATAACGACAAGGGCCCCGCCGAAGCAGGGCCCTTGCCAGTTACGGAAGGTGATGCTGGGTCAGCCGCTTCTGCGCTGGCTCATGATGCCGAGCGCCCCCAGGGTGAGGCCGATGATTACCATGACGGCGATGACCCACAGCGGACTATAGAAGGTGGTGTAGACCTCCCAGCCGAGCAGATCGATGATCTGGGAGAAGGCGGTAGAGGAGCCCAGCAGGTGCCCACCCAGGGTGCCGGCGGTGGCGAAGAACAGGCCACCGATCAGTGCCAGGATAACCAGGGCCCAACGGCGAGCGCCGTCGAAGGCGGCTTCGCCGGCCCGCCACACCAGTGCGGTGAGCATGGCGAAGATGCCCAGCGACCAGAACGCCATCAGGATATGGTTGCGCGCCAGGGGGCTGTGGAGATTCGCTTCCAGCGGCCAGATCAACAAGCCGCTGACGATACCGGCCAGGGCTCCCAACAGGCTGAGCACCAGTACCGGCAGCAGGGCCGCGCGGCAGAGTTCCGCCAGCCTGCCGGTCATCACCGCGCCGTAGAGGATCATCAGGGTGGCGAGAGCCCAGAAGGCCAGCGGGAAGTGAATGAGCATATGGTGTGTGGCGGCCATGTCAGCGACCTCGCAGGCGGTTGCGGGTGAAGCTCGGCTGCATGCCGAGTGTGACGCCGAGCATGGCGAGCAGCCCGGCGAAGAGGGTTAGACCCCAGCGGCTGGTGATGGCGTCGTTGAATTCCATTTCCACGCCATACAGGGCAAGCTGCTTCTCGCTGTGGCGGCTGCGTACCGGCGCGCCTTCGGCGATATTCTCGGCGCCGGCATGGGCGCGGCTCACCAGCAGCGGCCAGTTGACCTGCCCTGGATAGAAGAGCGTCACCTCCTTCCAGTCGTCCAACCACTCGGGCGAGTTGCCTTGGAAGCGCGTGGCAGTGAGGTCGGCGTCGTCGCGTCCCATGCCCAGGGAGTAAGGGTGCGAGACCTTGTGCCAGCGCCCGCCGGTGGCGTCGCGGTGCACCGCGAAGGCCACCGAGTAGAGGCCCTGGTTGCGCAGGATCTTGTCATCCAGCGGGCTGCCGGTGTCCAGAGCCCTAGCCAGGGTCACGTCCCAGTAGCCGTCTGCCCAGCGGCCCTCGCCATGCACCCGGATGTCGCCGCGGGAGTCGGCCGGCTCCCGCAGCAGGCGCCGCGGGATCACGTCGCCTTCCTGCCAGTCATGGTCCGGGTCGAAGGGAACCGCGAAGGCCTCGGCCAGATAGTACTGGCTGTCGAAGTCCAGGGCGCCGGACTCGATGTCTTCCCAGCGCATGGCGACACTGCCGGCGAGCTCCGGCGAGAACATCCACAGCGGCTCGCCGGCATCGCCGTCCCAGTTGGTGGAGTAGGAGCTACGGCCCTCATCGCCGCTGCGCGCTTCGCCGACCCACTGATCGTCGGAAAGATCCAACGGGTTGGAGCGGTGGGCGCGCCAGTGCCAGAGGTCGAGGAAGTAGCCGGCGTCACGCTGGGCCTGGAGGGTTTCCGGCGCCTGGCGGCTGGCCCAGTCGCCCAGGTCCATGCGGGTCGCCGGCATCGATTTGGTAACCTCCTCCGGTGCTTCGTCGGTGAAGCCGGCGGCGCCGGCACCCACGGTCATGTAGCCACCGTAGCGGGCGAACTGCGGGACGCTGCCGTCGTCCATCAGCATTGCCACCCGGTCCTCGTGGAAGCCATCCGGATTGGGGCCCGGCATTCCGCTGCCCTTGCGGACCCACTGGTCGCCCTCACGCACCAGCACGTCGTGGAGGATGTGTGGTCGCTCGGCTGGCCAACGGTATCGGAAATAGACTTCATCGTCGCTGAAGGCGGCCTGCACCTGCAGCGGCATGGTCAAATTTTCGGGGATGTAGATATTGCGCTCGGGATCGTTCTCGATCACCCCGGTACCCTGGGTGATCCAGGCTAGTCCCAGCGCTACCGGCAGCCCGAGGACCAGCCAGGGGCCAGCGCTCTTGTCATGACTCGCCATGTGATCTCCTACATGATGGGGTGAGCGGATGTGTGCTGATATTAGTGTGGGTCACGCACGGATAAACGAACTGACGCAGATCAAGTCAGGCGTGACAATCCGCCACATCAGTTGAATGTGACCATCGATTCGCAACAATCAGCAGCAGGTGGGGAACGAGGGGAATTATGCGACGACTACCAAGACCGGGCGATATTGCCCTGATGGCGCTGCTGTTGCTGCCGCTCGCGGTGGCGCTGCCTCGCCTGGGCGGGATTGGCGGGCCGCCCGAGCTGTGGCTCACCTGGATCGGTCGGGTGACCGGTATCCTGGGGCTGGCCTTGATGCTGCTGGCGGCGGCGGTAAGCCTGCGGTTGCGGGGTTTCGACCGGCCCTTCGGCGGGTTGGTGCGACTCTGGAAGCTGCATCACTGGATGGGGTTCGGGGCTTTCATCCTGGCCATGGTGCATGTGCTGGCCCTGGCCCTGGCGGCGGTGCCTGCTTCGCTGGACGCGGCGGTAGCGACGCTCTTCCCCTCTGTCTCTCATGGAGCGGTCTGGCTTGGTTGGCTGTCCTGGCTGTCCATGGTCATCTTCCTGGCGCCCACCTTCGGCTTCTTCGGCCGCTTGCATTATCAGCGTTGGAAGCGGCTGCACCTGGTGTCGGCGGCGGCGCTGCTGCTGGGGCTGGGTCACGCACTGCTGCTGGCGGGTGAGACCTGGCCCTGGTGGCTGCTGGGTATCGCCGGGCTGGGCGCCATCGTCTGGCGCAAGCTGCTCTCACCCCGCCTCGCGGGCCTGCCTTACCGGGTCGCGGCTGTCGAGCCGCTGGCACGGGGCGTGGTTGAGCTGGTGCTGGAGCCCGAGGGTCGCCGAATGGCCCATGAGACGGGGCAGTTCGTCTACCTGTCGCCACTGGACGAGTCCCTGAGCGCCGGGCGCAGCGAGGAGCACCCCTATACCATCGCCTCGAGCCCTCACGACGCTCGGCTGCGAATCGGTATCAAGGACCTGGGCGATGCCAGTCACGCCCTGCAGTCGGTGACACCGGGCTCCCGGGTGCTGATCGAAGGGCCTTATGGCGACTTCTTCCAGCGGCACTCTCCCTCGCGCAAGCCGCTCTGGTTCGGCGGGGGTATCGGTATCACGCCCTTCGTCGGTGGTGCCCGGGAGATGGCAGAACGCGGCCAGGGCGAGGAGACACACTTGTTTTACCTGGCGAACAGCCCCGATCGCGCCTATTACCAAGGTGAGCTGGAAGAGATTGCCGAGCAATTGGAGTCGTTCACCTATACTTCACACTATTACCGGGACCAGGGGCCGCTTACCGAAGCCTTCCTGCGCCGGCATTGTCCCGACTATGTGGAGCGAGAAATCTACATTTGCGGTCCCCCGGGTATGAACGCCCACCTGCAGCGACTGTTGACTGACCAGGGCATTCCTGCCTCACGCATTCACAGCGAGGTCTTTGATTTTCTATGAACAAGATCGCTTATACCGCTTTCATCGCCTTTCTGGCCACTATCCTCACCCTGCTGTCGGCCAGTGCACTATCCCAGTCGAGTGACGAGGCGCGTGACGACGAAGCGCTCGATGCCATCACGTGGGATGAACTGGCCGAGCATGATGGCGCCGAGAGCTGCTGGAAGGCCATTTACGGCAGGGTCTATGACGTCACCGACTTTATCCCCGTCCACCCTACCGAGGAGGAGGTGATGCTGGAGTGGTGCGGTCGGGATGCCACCGAGGGCTGGGAGAACAAGCGTCCCGGGGTGCCTCATAGCCCGCGAGCCGAGTCGAGGCTCGAGTCCCTTCTGGTGGGACGACTGGTCGGGGAGGACGGCCAGCCAGTCATGCGGGATGACGCGGCCGACATGGGCGCCGAAGTGATCGATGCTGACCGGGCGCTTTCTCCGGCGGAAGACGAGCGCCTCCACCGTGCCATGCTGGGGATGCCCCTGGATGGCCACTACCGCGGTGTCTTCACCGACCGTGGGGTCATCCAGGTCAATATCACCTTCGACCTGCGCGATGGGCGCTTCGATTCGGTCGACTATCGCCATCTGGCCTACCGTGGGGTGGACTACCTGGCACTGGAGGAGGGCGACGAGGGCTACCCCGTCAGGGTGCAGTATGAGCAGGTCGCCGAGCGGCTCGAGGGTGAGCCCGTGACGCGCATCTTCGCGCTCTACGAGCCCGAGCGCATGGTCGATGACGTCGATGGCTACAGCGGCGCCACGCTCCGTGGTGCCAAGGTGATCTCGGCGATCCGGGATGGCCTGAATCGTGGCGTCTACTCCTGGCCTTGAACACGGCAGGGGGTGTTCCGGCCGCCTTGCGTTGAGGGCGGCTCCCTCGCTAAATCCAACGGCATGCGGTAAAGATAGGGGCCACAACGACTGAATCGATTCGGAACGATCGCATGCCCGTCCCTTCCCCGGCGGAGAGCCGCGACAGTATCGGTGCGCCTCTCTCAGCCTCCACTCAGCACCGCCAGCTCGTCCATGAGCAGGTTCGCCTGCTCTACGAGCGACTGTGGCAGCCGGTGCTGGCCAGTGTGCTGGGGGCGTGCCTGCTGGTCGCCGCCATGTGGCCATTATTGCCGGCCACTTTACTGATCGGGTGGCTGGCCGCGCTGGTCGTCGTCTCCGCCGGTCGCCTGGGGCTTGCCTGGTATTATCATTGCCTGCCCGCAAGCCGGCGTCGCCAGCGACGCTGGCTGTACCGGTTTGCCTGGGGGGCCGGGGTTGCCGGCATCGTGTGGGGCGCAGCGGGGGTGTTCATGTTCACCATGGAGCACCACGGCCAGCTTGTCGCCCTGACCATCGTGCTGACCGGGATCGCCGCCGGTGGAATGACCACGCTCTCCTCGGTGTGGTGGGTGGCCCCCCTCTTCATACTGCCCGCCATGCTGCCACTGCTGGGCCAACTGCTGTTCCAGGGGTCATCATTCTCCTGGTTGCTCTCAGCCATGGTCGTGCTGTTCCTGGGGCTCCTGCTGACGGTCAGCCGACGTCTTCACCGTATCATCAGCGACAATATTGCCCTGCGCCTGGCCGTGACATCACGGGAGGCGCAGCTGCGTGAGAGCGAGAGCCGCTATCGTGCCATCTTCCGTCACACGCCCCTGGGTATGATGCACTTCGACCATGAAGGTCGTGTTATCGACTTCAACGAGAGGTGCCTGGAAATTCTCGGAACCAGTCGGCACCGTCTGCAGGGTTTTAACCTGCTGGAGCAGGTGGAGGACAAGCGGGTATCCGGCGCGGTTCGCCAGGCGCTGGTCAGTGGGGCCGGCTACTACGAGGGAACCTATCGCGCCATTCTCAGCGGCAAGCAGACGCCGCTGCGAGCCTTCTACAATGCGCTGCGCAATGAAACGGGCGAGATCGTCGGCGGCGTGGCGCTGATCGAGGATTTCACCGAGCGTAAGCGAGCCGAAGAGACCATCCATCGCCAAGCCTACTTCGATCCGCTGACCGAGCTGCCCAATCGGCGACTACTCATCGAGACCCTTGCCTCGACCATTCGCGATCGTTGCGATGACGGCCGCCTGGGCCTGGTGATGTTTCTCGACCTCGACCGCTTCAAGATGATCAACGACTCACTGGGCCACGCTGTCGGCGACGAGCTGCTCAGGCAACTCAGCAAGCGGCTGCTGATCTGCCTGCGCGATGGCGACATGGCGGCGCGCCTCAGCGGTGACGAGTTCGTGGTGCTGGTGCCGGCCCTGTCGGGCGACCGGATGGCCGAGCTGGTGCGGGCCGAGCAGATGGCGATGGACCTGCTCACCTCGCTGCGCAAGGTCTACGATCTCGAGGGCCAGCGGATCAGTGTCACGCCGAGCATCGGCTACACCCTCTTTCCCCTCACCGTCGACGAGGACGTGGGCGATGTGCTGCGCCATGCCGATACCGCCATGTACCAGGCCAAGGTCAAGGGCCGAGCCCAGGTGTGCGGCTATGAGCCAGCGATGCAGACCCAGATCACCTGGCGCCTGGAAATGGAGCAGGCCTTGCGCCGTGCCCTGGTCGAAGACCAGCTTTGCGCCCACTTCCAGCCCCAGCTCGACCATGAGGGTCGAATCGTCGGTGTGGAGGCGCTGATGCGCTGGCAGCATCCGATCCACGGCTGGATCTCGCCGGAAGTCTTCATCGCCATCGCCGAGGAGAGCGACCTGATCGTCGAGCTCGAGACCTGGATGCTGGATAGTTGCTGCCAGCTGTTGGCTCGTCTGCCAGCCGAGACGCTGCCGCGGCTTTCGGTCAATGTCAGCGTGCGGCACTTCACCCAGCCGGGATTCGTCGAGGGCGTGACCTGGGTGGTGGGAAGCCATGGTGTCGACCCGACGCGGCTGACCGTGGAACTGACCGAGAGCATCATGATCGACGGACTGGGAGATGCGGTGGATCGCATGCATCAGCTCAAGCGGCTAGGTGTGAATCTCGCGCTCGACGACTTCGGTACCGGCTTCTCCTCCCTGACGTATCTGAAGTGCCTGCCGTTGGACGAACTGAAGATCGACCGCAGCTTCGTCAGCGACCTGGATTCCGACAGCAACGATGCCGCCATTGTCGAGACGATACTGGTGATGGCGCAGCACCTGGGTATCGAGGTGGTGGCCGAGGGTGTCGAGAACGAGGCGCAGCTGGATTTCCTGCTGACCCGCGGCTGTCGGCGCTTCCAGGGTTTCCACTTTCATCGACCCATGGCCAGAGAGGCGTTGGAGTCATTGCTCATGAGCTGTCGACAGGCGGCAATGTCGAACCGGATCGCCGACTGAGCCTGCTGGATCTACCCCGAGTCAGCCCAGGCCACCGCTTGCCCAGAGCCAGGCGGCAATCAGCATGAAGTGGCCGGGGTACCAGGCCAGCCAGAGCCGGCGCGGCATGGCGCTCGGCACGCTCGGCGTGAGGCGGTGGGCGCCGGCGGCCAGCCACAGCACAGCCAGGCAGGTGGCCACGGTGAAGGACTTGGCCATGTCGGAGCTGTTCATCAGCCCGGCCACCACCAGCACTGGGGTTGCCAGGGCGACGGCAAGCAGGCGTTCGCCCAGTGCGTCGCCGGCGCCGTGAAGATGATGGAAGGCGAGCATGAGCAGCGGAATTAACATCAGGCCTCGATGCCCGTATTCCACCCAATTGCCGGCCAGGTACCAGACCAGCAGCGTGGCGGCGACGCCCAGGGCTACCCATGCAACGCCAAGTTCGTCGTGCCGATGTCGCGACAGCAGGTCACGCAGCCAGGCGCCCCAGGCCAGGCCCAACGCCAGAGTGAAGCAGACATTGAGCAGAAAGGCATCCGACGCGCGGGGCATCATCATGTAGGGCAGTTGGGCTACCAGCCCGATCACCAGGATACGCCGGGCGTAGCGCAGGGGGTTGCGGGTATTGAACAGCCCGTGCCAGGCGACCATGGCGGCGAAGAGCGGAAAGGCGACTCGCCCGATCGACGACCCTGCCCAGTCGAGCTCCCAGCCGGTGGGCAGCACATAGCGCGTCAGGTGGTCGGTGGTCATGGTGGCCAGTGCCAGCCACTGGCCCCAGCCGGTCCAGGTCGAAGCGGGGCGATCCGTCGCCGGCAGCGCGGCGGCCTGTGTGGTCATCGTGACCTCCATGTTTTTGATGACAGCTGTGATGACAGTTGTGATGACAACTCTGATGACGTTACTGACGACAGTTGTCTACCCGTTGTGACGCTAGCCTGGCTGACAGTAGCGATGACAGCGTGGCATTACCAGACATTGACCGAGCGATATCGGTCCAGGTTCCGGATGGCGAGGGTTCAGGAGGGAGGGGAAGCGATGCGAAGTGGCTTCGGGTTCGATCTGCGCAGCATGGAGATTTTCGTCGAAACCCTGGAGCAGGGCAGCCAGAGTGCCGCCGCCCGGCGGCTGGGACTCAAGCAGTCGTCGGTGTCGCAGAGCCTGGCCAACCTCGAGGAGGGGCTGGGCGTGACGCTGTTCAAGCGCAATACCCGGCCCCTGGAGCCGACCAGCGCGGGTCGGTTCTTCTATGACCGTGCACGGCGCCTGCTGGAGGAGGCGCGCAGTACGCGTCGCGAACTGGTGTCGGGTGCCTTCGGCCAGCTGCACCAGGTTCGCCTGGCGCTGGTCGACTCGCTGGCCACCGCGGTCGGCCAGCCGCTGATCGAGCTGATCCGGCGCTATACCCGCGACTACACGCTGACCACCGGGCTGTCACATATGCACAGCCATGCCCTGCTGACCCGCCATGTGGATATCATCGTCTCCGACGACCGACTCGAGAACTACGACGGCCTGGAGCGCCATGCCCTGCTACGCGAACCCTTCGTGCTGGTGGTGCCGCTCGGCTGGACGGGGCCGCTGGACAACCTGCGCTGGATCGCCCGTCAGCTCGATTTCGTGCGCTACACGCCGCAGTCGCTGATCGGCCAGGCCATCGAGCGCCATCTGCGCTTGAACAAGCTGGAACTGCCGGCCCGCCTGCATCTCGACAACACCTTTGCGGTGCTGCGACTGGTCAGTGCCGGGGCCGGCTGGACCATCACCACGCCGCTGTGCCTCTACCAGGCCGGGCTCGAGAACCTCAGGGTCCAGGTGGCGCCGCTGCCGGTGGCTCCGCTCACCCGGGAACTGACACTGGTCTCGCGTCGCGACGAGCTGGGCGACCTGCCGGCGCTCTTGGCTCGGGACAGCCGCCGCCTGCTCGAGCAGCGTTTCCGCCGCCAGCTCGACCAGGCCTTGCCGTGGCTCTCAGCGGAAGTGTCTACCCGGTCATGAGGGCGCGGCATGTCATGACCCAATAGGGGGAGAGGTGCCGGACGCCTGCTCATTCCGGGCGCACTATCATTTTTATCGATAGTCTCTGCGTCACCAACATCGATGCTCTTTGCGGTCCCGGGCAAGACCGGCCAAGACTGAAACGCAATGTTTCAAGCCGCACAGGTTTTTCTCCGACATGCCAAGAACAATAAGACGCTATGTGCGCCTGGTCGACTGCCTCAACCGCGGGGTGGGTCGGCTGATCATGTATCTGGTCTTCGTGATGATGGGGCTGCTGCTCTATTCCTCCTTCTCGCGCACGGTGCTCAACAGCCCGCTGATGTGGGGCGTGGAGATGTCCCAGTTCATGCTGGTGAGCTATTACCTCCTGGGTGGGGCCTATGCGATGCAGATGGGGGCCCATGTTCGCATGGATCTCTTCTATAGCCGCTGGACGCCCCGCACCCAGGCGCTGGTCGACGCCATCACCATCCTCTTCCTGATCTTCTTTCTGGTCACGCTGCTGTTGGGCGGTATCTCCAGCACCCATTACGCGCTGCAGTACGGGCAGCGCAACTACTCCGCCTGGGCGCCGCCGCTGGCGCCGATCAAGATCATCATGTGTATCGGCATCCTGCTGATGCTGCTGCAGGCCGTTGCGACCTTCTTCAAGGATGTCGCCACCGCTCGCGGGCAGGACATCTATGCGGAGGATGCCGAATGAGCTACGAGATGATCGCGCTGATGATGTTCTCGAGCATGATGCTGCTGCTGTTGACCGGCCAGCGGGTGTTCGGCGTCATCGGTTTCGTCGGGGCCGCCTCGGCGCTGCTGCTGTGGGGCGATGGCGGCGTGGAGATGCCGTTCAACGCCAGCTTCGTGCTGATGAACTGGTACCCGCTGCTGACCCTGCCGCTGTTCGTGTTCATGGGCTACATGCTCTCCGAGTCGGGCATCGCCGGCGACCTCTACGAGATGTTCCATGTCTGGATGGGCTCGCTGCGGGGTGGTCTGGCAGTGGGCACCATCGGCCTGATGGTGGTCGTCTCGGCCATGAACGGCCTGAGCGTGGCCGGCATGGCGATCGGCGCCAGCATCGCGCTGCCCGAGCTGCTGCGCCGCGGCTACGACAAGATCATGGTGACCGGGGTGATCCAGGCGGGTAGTTCGCTGGGCATCCTGGTGCCGCCCAGCGTGGTGCTGGTGCTCTACGGCATGATCGCCCGCCAGCCAGTCGGCAAGCTGTGGCTGGCCGGGGCCATCCCGGGGCTGATCCTGGCTGCGCTGTTCGTGATCTATATCGTGGTGCGCTGCCGGCTGCAGCCGAGCCTGGGGCCGGCGCTTCCGCCCGAAGAGCGCAACATGAGCCTGGGTGCGAAGCTCAAGCTGCTGCGCGCGGGTATCCTGCCGCTGCTGATCTTCATTTCGATGACTGGCCTGTTCCTGATAGGTTTCACCAGCCTGGTGGAGAGTGCCGCCTATGGCGCCTTCGCGGCGACCCTGGCGGCGTTGTTCAAGGGGCGCCTGACCCGGGCCGTGATCGAGGTCACGGTGCGTCGCACCCTGGGCATCAGCTGCATGTTCATGTGGATCATTCTCGCCGCGCTCAGTTTCGGTGCCGTGTTCGACGGCCTGGGAGCGGTGCGGGCGATCGAGAACGTCTTCCTCGACCGCATGGGCCTCGGTCCCTGGGAAATCCTGCTGATGATGCAGCTTTCCTACATCCTGATGGGCATGTTCCTCGACGATACCGCGATGCTGGTGATCGTGGCGCCACTCTATGTGCCGCTGGTGGTGAGCCTGGGCTTCGACCCGGTGTGGTATGGCGTGCTCTACACCATCACCGTGCAGATCGCCTACATGACGCCACCGTTCGGCTACAACCTCTTTCTGATGCGTGCCATGGCGCCGCCGGAGGTGTCGCTAGGCGACATCTATCGCAGCGTCTGGCCGTTCGTGATGATCATGCTGCTGGGGCTGGGCTTGATCACCGTTTTTCCGCAGCTGGCGCTGTGGCTGCCGGAGCTCTACTACGGCTACTGACGCTTTCCTGGCGCCTGGCCGTGGGCAAGTGAAACAACAACAAACCAGATCGGGAGAATGATCATGACCAATCGCAACAGGCGGGACTTTCTCAAGAAGGCCGGGGTCGCTACGGCCGCCACCGTAGGGGCGGCCACCGTCGGCGCCCCCTATGTCCACGCCCAGTCGCGGACGCCCATTCGCTGGCGCATGCAGACCTACGCCGGGCCGGCGTTGGCGGCCCACGTCATCAAGCCCTCCATCGATGCCTTCAACAAGGCCGCCAACGGCGAGATGGAGATCGAGCTCTTCTATGCCGACCAGCTGGTACCCACCGGTGAGCTGTTCCGTGCCATGCAGCGCGGCACCATCGACGCGGTACAGAGCGACGACGACTCCATCGCCGCACCGGTGGATGTGTCGGTCTTCGGCGGCTACTTCCCCTTCGCCTCGCGCTACAGCCTGGACGTGCCGACGCTGTTCCACCATTACGGCCTCAAGGAGATCTGGGAGGAGGCCTACGCCGAGGTCGACGGCGTGACCTGGCTCGGCGCTGGCGCCTGGGATCCCTGCAACTTCGTGACCCGCGACCCGATCCGCAGCCTCGAGGACCTGCGCGGCAAGCGTGTCTTCACCTTCCCCACGGCGGGGCGTTTCCTGAGCCGCTTCGGCGTGGTACCGGTGACGCTGCCTTGGGAAGACATCGAGGTCGCCATGCAGACCCGGGAGCTGGACGGGATCGCCTGGGCGGGAATCACCGAGGCCTACACCGTCGGCTGGGCCGACGTCGCCAGTTACTACCTCACCAACAACATATCCGGTGCCTGGGCCGGTTCCTACTTTGCCAACTCCGATCGCTGGAACGAGGTTCCCGAGCACCTGCAGACCCTGTTCAAGCTGTGCATGGACAATTCCCACTACTATCGGCAGCACTGGTATTGGTGGGGGGAGGCGCACTACCGCACCACCGGTGGCAAACTGGAGCTGACCTCGATCCCCGAGGAGGAGTGGCAAACCCTGGAGGATGCGGCGCTGGAGTTCTGGGACGAGATCGCAGCCGAGAGCGATCGCAATGCGCGGGTGGTGCAGATCCTCAAGGATTATCGCCAGACCATGCAGCAGGCAGGTCCTCCCTACCGCTACAGCTGAGCGTAGGCAGTGAACCCGTGGGGCAGGCGGCACTTGTTGTTGCCTGCCCCGTCCAGCCATCGCCGGCGCATCGAATGACAACAACAAGGCAGCAGAGGAAGTGACCATGAGCCGACTTCAGGCAAGAGAGATCAAGAGTGCGGAGGATGCCCGGCGCATCGTCGAGGAGCGCGGCCTCAGCCACGTCAAGGTCGGCCTGTTCGATATCGACGGGGTCATGGTCGGCAAGTACATGCGCCGCGACAAGTTCTTCCACGCCTTGGAGGAGGGCTTCGCCTTCTGTGACGTGGTGCTGGGCTGGGACAGCAAGGATGAGCTCTACGACAACGTCAAGTACACCGGTTGGCACACCGGCTATCCGGATGCCGGCCTGAGAATTCTGCCCGACAGCTGTCGCGATCTCGCCTGCGAAGGCGACATGCTGCTGTTTCTCGCCGAGTTCACCGGCACCGCCGAGGCGATCTGTCCGCGAGGGCTGCTTCGGCGCGTGTTGGCCAAGGCTCGGGACATGGGCTTCTTCGCCCACGGTGCGCTGGAGTACGAGTTCTTCCTGTTCCAGGAGACACCGGAGTCGATCCGCGAGAAGGGCTTTCGCAACCTCAAGCCGCTGACGCCGGACATGATGGGCTATTCGATGCTCAGGAGTTCGGTTCACAGCGAGCTCTATCACGAACTGCTGGCGCTCTCCGAGGCGATGGACTTCCCCATCGAAGGCCTGCATACCGAGACCGGCCCCGGCGTGCTGGAAGCGGCCATCGGCGTCGACGAGGCGCTGGCTGCCGGCGACAAGGGGGCGCTGTTCAAGACGTTCACCAAGGTGTGGGCGCAGCGTCGCGGCCTGATGGCCACCTTCATGGCCAAGTGGTCGCCGGACTACCCCGGCCAGAGCGGTCATATCCACCTGTCGCTCAATCACATCGACAGTGGCGAGTCGGCCTTCTTCGATGTCGACAAACCGCACCAGATGAGCGAGACCCAGCGTCACTTCGTGGCTGGGCAGCAACAGCTGATGCCGGAGTTCCTGGCCATGTTCGCTCCGACCGTCAACAGCTATACCCGACTGATCCCCGGCTTCTGGGCGCCCACCGATGCTACCTGGGGGGTGGAGAACCGCACCACGGCGCTGCGGGTGATACCGGGCAGCGCCAAGTCGCAGCGGGTGGAATATCGCCTGGGCAGTGCCGACGCCAATCCCTACCTGGCCCTTGCCGCGGCAATCGGTGCCGGCCTGCATGGTATCGAGCAGCGGCTCGAACCGGGCGAGCCGGTGAGCGGCAACGCCTACGAGCTGACCCATCCCACCAGCCAGGCCTTGCCGCAGACACTGTGGGAAGCCGCCCAGCGGCTCAAGGCCTCGGGGCCGGCACGGTCCCTGTTCGGCGACGACTTCGTCGAGCACTTCTCGGCCACGCGGGAGTGGGAGGAAAGACAGTTCCGCAGGCATATCACCGATTGGGAACTTGACCGCTATTTCGAAATTATCTGAGGTGAATATGGCCATACAGAAGACGATTTCCCCCGTCGACGGCTCGGTCTACGTGGAGCGGGAACAGGCCGATTTGGGCCTGGTGGAGGCGACGCTGGCGCGGGCGGTGACGGCGCAGCGGGCCTGGCGCGACGTGCCGCTTTCCGAGCGTGCCCGCTATTGCTCGCGCATGGTGGATGCCTTCGTGGCGTGTCGCGACGCGCTGGCCGAGGAGCTGACCTGGCAGATGGGCCGGCCGATCGCCGCTGCGGCGGGCGAGATCGGTGGTTTCGAGGAGCGGGCGCGAACCATGATTGCGCTGGCGGATGGCGCGCTGGCACCCATCGTGCTTGAGGACAAGCCTGGCTTCACCCGCTATATCACCCGCGAGCCGCTGGGGGTGTCGTTCATCGTCGCGCCCTGGAACTTCCCCTTCATGACCGCGGTGAATGCGGTAGTGCCGGCGATCATGGCCGGCAACGCGGTCATCCTCAAGCACTCGGCGCAGACGCCGCTGTGCGCCGAGCGCTTCCAGCAGGCCTTCGACGAGGCCGGGCTGCCGGAAGGGGTCTTCCAGCACCTGCATCTCTCCCACGAGGCCACCGAAGACCTGATCCAGGACCGCCGCATCGCCCATGTCTCCTTCACCGGATCGGTGCCCGGCGGGGCGATGGTCGAGCGCAACGCCGCCGGGCGATTCATTGCCACCGGGCTCGAGCTGGGTGGCAAGGACCCGGCCTATATTCGCCCCGATGTGGACCTGGATGCCGCCGTCGACGGGGTGATGGACGGGGCCTTCTTCAATTCAGGGCAGAGCTGCTGTGGCATCGAGCGTCTCTACGTGCATCGCGACATCTTCGATGCCTTCGTCGAGCGTGCCGTGGCCTGGGTCAGGCAGCTTCGGCTCGGCAATCCCACCGACCCTGCCACCTCGCTGGGCCCGCTGGTGCGGCCGGCGGCGGCGGATTTCGTGCGCGGCCAGATCGAGGAGGCGGTCGCCGCCGGGGCGAGGGCCTGGATCGACCCCGGCGACTATCCGCTCTCGGTGCCGGGCAGCGCCTACCTGGCGCCCCAGGTGCTGACCGGGGTCGACCACTCGATGCGGGTGATGACCGAAGAGAGCTTCGGCCCGGTGGTGGGCATCATGGCGGTGGACTCCGACGATGAAGCCGTCGCGCTGATGAACGACAGCGACTTCGGCCTCACCGCGGCGGTGTTCACCCGCGACAGGGCTATCGGCGAGGCGCTGACCCGTCGGCTCGACGCCGGTACCGTCTTCACCAACCGCTGCGACTATCTCGACCCGGAGCTGGCATGGACCGGCGTCAAGCAGTCGGGGCGCGGCTGCTCCCTTTCGCGACTGGGCTACGAGACGTTGACGCGGCCCAAGTCCTTCCACCTCAAGCATGCCTGAACGGGCAGCACTGCCCAGGAGACGACGATGACTCATCCGGATATGCAGCCCTTCACCATGGGCTGGAACTATCCCGCCAATATCCTTACCGGGGCGGGCCGCATCCGCGAGCTGCCCGAGGCCTGCAAGGCGCTCGGCATGCAGGCACCGTTGCTGATCACCGACCCCGGCCTCGCCGCGCTGCCGATGGTGCAGGAGAGCGTGCAAGCCTGCCAGGACAGCGGGCTCGGCATTGCTGTCTTCAGCCAGGTGAAGGGAAACCCCACCGGCAAGAACGTCCTCGACGGTATGGGGGCCTTCCGTGACGGCGGCCATGACGGCGTGATCGCCTTTGGCGGCGGCTCGGGGCTGGATGCCGCCAAGGCCGTGGCACTGATGGCCAATCAGCGGGAAGGGCTATCGCTGTGGTCGCTGGAGGATATCGGCGACAACTGGAAGAATGCCGATGCCCAGGCCATCGCGCCCGTCATTGCCGTGCCCACCACGGCTGGAACCGGTTCGGAGGTGGGGCGTGCCTCGGTGATCACCGACGAGGTCGAGCACGTCAAACGCATCATCTTTCACCCTGGCATGGTGCCGGCCACGGTAATCCTCGACCCCGAGCTGACCGTGGGGCTGCCACCGGCAATGACCGCCGCCACCGGCATGGATGCCCTGTCCCACTGCATGGAGGCCTGGTGCTCGCCGCTCTACCACCCCATGGCCGAGGGCATCGCAGTCGAGGGGATGCGACGCATCTATCACTATCTGCCCCGCGCTTATGCCGACGGGCACGATCTGGAGGCGCGCATGAACATGCTGGTGGCTTCGAGCATGGGCGCCACCGCCTTCCAGCGCGGCCTGGGGGCGATGCACGCCCTGGCGCATCCGCTCGGTGCGCTGCATGACGCCCACCACGGAACGCTCAACGCCATCCTGATGCCCTATGTGCTGCGTGCCAACGAGCGCGCCATCGGCGAGCCCATGGTGCGCCTGGGCCGCTATCTCGACCTGGACCAGCCGGGCACGGCGGCGGTGATCGACTGGGTACTGGAAATGCGCGAACGGCTCGGCATCCCGCACACCCTGGCCGACCTCGGCATCGATACCCGCCAGGCCGACAAGGTGGGCAAGATGGCCGTGGCCGACCCGTCATCGGGCTCCAACCCGATCAAGTTCACTGCTGACGACTACCGCGATATCTTCGTTGCCGCCGTAGCAGGGCGACTGTAATCAGCAGGGCGACTGTAATCAGCAGGGCGGCTGTAAACCGGTAGGACGATGGTAAAAGTAAGGAAGACGGAAACAGAGTGGCCGTAACCCACAGGGAGACTGAGCGATGCGTATAGGGCTTCTGCAGTGCGATGATGTGGCGCCTGAGCTGCGCGAGGCCCATGGCAACTATCCGGAGATGTTCGCCGCGCTCTTCCATCGGGTCGACCCGGCGCTCGAATTCGTCGTCTGGCGCTGCCAGGATGGCGAGATTCCCGACGATATCGATGCGGTGGATGCCTGGCTGACCACCGGCTCCAAGCATGGCGTCAATGACGGCCTGGCCTGGGTCGATGACCTCTGCGGCTTCGTGAGGCGGCTGTGGGAGGCGGGCAAGCCGCTGGTGGGCATCTGCTTCGGCCATCAGTTGATGGCCAAGGCGCTGGGCGGCGCAGTGGTGAAGAGCCCCAAGGGCTGGGGCGTGGGCATGTCGTTCAACAGTGTCGAGACACGAGCGGAGTGGATGGCGCCCTGGCAGCCGAGCCTGGACCTGCTGGTCAGCCATCAGGATCAGGTCAGCGAACTGCCACCGCAAACTCGGGTGCTGGCCGGCAGCGACTTCTGCCCCTTCTACCTGATCCAGATCGGAGAACACTTCCTCGGCGTTCAGGGGCATCCGGAATTCGCCAAGCCCTATTCGCGGGATCTGATGGCACTGCGCGCCGGGCTGGTGGGCGAAGAGCGGGTACGCGAGGGGCAGGCATCGCTCGCTGCGCCGGTGGACGATACGCTGATGGTGCGTTGGATCCTCAGCTTCATGAAGCGTGCCATGGAGGGCAGGGGGGCTTGAGCACCGCCGCTGGCGCGTTGACCCATCGTGCGCCCGGCTAGCGTGCTCCCTTTCCTGGTAGGGCACGCACTGCGTTGAGCAAGCGCAGGCCGTTGGCCACCACGATCAGGCTAGCGCCCATGTCGGCGAAAACCGCCATCCACAGGGTGGCGTGGCCGGTGAAGGCGAGCATCATGAATATCGCCTTGATGCCCAGGGCCAGGGCGATGTTCTGAATCAGGACCCGGCGGGTGGCCCGTGACAGGTCGATGAAGGAGACCAGGCGGCGGGGATCGTCGTCCATCAGTGCAACGTCGGCGGTTTCGATGGCGGCGTCGCTGCCTGCGGCGCCCATGGCAAAGCCGATATCGGCCCGGGCCAGGGCGGGGGTGTCGTTGATGCCGTCACCCACCATGCCGACGACACCCTGCCGGGCCTGGGCGTCGATCATCGCCAGCTTGTCCTCCGGCAGCAAAGCCCCGTAGGCGTCGTCGATGCCGGCCTCGGCGGCGATGGCCGCGACGCTGGTCGGATTGTCCCCACTGAGCATCAGCGTCCTGATGCCACGGGCCTGCAGTTCGGCGATGGCCGCCTGGCTCTCTCCACGCAGTGGATCGCTGACGGCAAACAGTGCCAGAGGACGGTCGCCCTCGCCTAGGATCACCAGCGTCTCGCCACGTGCCTCGTACTCGGCAATGCGACGCTCGACGTCGCTCGTCAACCGAGCGAATTGCGCAAGCAGGCGGCGATTGCCCAGCCATACCGGGCGCCCTTCAAGCGTCGCGACAACGCCGAGGCCCGGCTGCTCATTGACCTCTTCCACCTGTAGCGGCGCGATGCCGGCGTGCGTGGCGGCCTGTGCCACAGCCGCGGAGACCGGGTGGCCGGAACGGCTCGCAAGGCCTGCCGCCAGGGCGTGAAGCCGCTCGCGGCCCTCCGGCGCCAGACCGGCGTCGAGCGCTTGCCAGTGCCGCTGGGCCGGCTCTCCCCGGGTCAGGGTGCCGGTCTTGTCAAAGGCCAGGATGCGCAGGCGGTGGCCCTGCTCCAGAAAGGTGCCGCCCTTGATCAGGATGCCGGACCTGGCTGCCGCGGCGAGGCCGCTGACGATGGTCACGGGGGTGGAGATCACCAGGGCGCAGGGGCAGGCGATGACCAGCAGCACCAGGGCACGGTAGATACCCTCCAGCCAGGTTACCCCGAACAGCAGGGGCAGCAGCAGGGCGGTAAGCAGCGCCATGGCAAAGACCGCGGGGGTGTAGATGGCGGCAAAGCGGTCGATGAAGCGTTGGGTCGGCGCGCGCTGCCCCTGGGCCTGCTCGACGGCGTGGATGATCCGCGCCAGCGTGGTATCGCCGGCGGCCCGGGTGGTGCGATAGGTGAATTCGCCGTTGCGGTTCACGCTGCCGGCGAAGACGCTGTCGCCGGGGTGCTTGTCCACGGGCAGGCCCTCACCGGTGATCGGGGATTCATCCAGCGTGGGCGCACCCAGCTCCACCTCGCCGTCCAGGGCGAGGCGTTCGCCGGCTTGTACGCGAACCCGGCTGCCGACGGCAACGGCGTTCGCTGCCTGCCGGATGAATCCGCCGTCGGCCTGCTCCACGTTGGCCGTTTCCGGGGCCAGCGAGAGCAGGTCGCGAATGGCGCGTCGCGCCCTGCCCAGCGAGTGTGCCTCGATACGCTCGGCCAGGGTGAACAGCACGATCACCATGGCGGCTTCGGCCCACTGTCCGATCAGCAGTGCGCCGGTCACCGCCACGCTCATCAGCGCATTGATGTTGAGGGTGCGGTGGCGCAGGGCAATGAAACCCTTCTTCCAGGTGGGAAGGCCGACCATGCCGATGGCCGCCAGCGCCAGGGCGGCAGCGAGCCAGGGTTCGGCCAGGCCCAGCCAGTGACTGGCCTCGGCGGCCAGGGCGAGAGTCGCAGCCATGCCCAGCTTCCACCAGCTCTCCTGTTCGTTGTCGTCGGCCCCGGGTGGGCGGTGGCTCGGGCTGTCCACCTGCGGTGTCATGCCGGTGGCGGCGATGCGGCGATGGATCGCCTCCTCGTCGGCATCACGGTGATGAACGGTCAGCACCCGGCCGATCAGGTCGAACTCCAGCGCCTCGACGCCAGGGGCGTCCGAGAGGGCTCGGCGCAGCAGCGCCTCCTCGGTGGGACAATCCATGGCTTCGATTCGCAGCCGCAGGGCTCGCGTACCCGCGGGTGGCGGCGTCGGTCGTGCACTGCCGGGGCGAGGCGAGAGGGGGGCGCAGCAGTCGTCGGTCTTCTCGAGCATGGTGTAGCTTCCTTGTCATCGTCTATGCTGATGACACACCCTGTAGCCACTACAGGGTCAAGAAAAATCCTGGAGGAATGAAATGAAGATCGGCGAGTTGGCCACCCGCACGGGCTGCCCGGTGGAGACCATCCGCTACTATGAGCGGGAAGGGCTGTTGCCCGAGCCGGCCCGCAGCAGTGGCAACTATCGGCTCTACGCGGAACCGCACGCCGAGCGGCTGCGCTTCATCCGCCACTGCCGCACGCTGGACATGACCCTGGAGGAGATCCGCACACTGCTCGACTACCATGACCATCCGCGTCAGCCCTGCAATGCCGTCAATGGGCTGATCGACGACCACCTGGCCCACGTCGAGGCCCGCATCGAGCAGCTGCAGGCCCTGAGGCAGGCACTGGCCACTCTGCGCTCGCGCTGCAATGGTGAAACCGACTCCAGCCACTGCGGCATTCTGCAGGAGCTCGCCCAACCCGAAGCGCGCGAACTCCCCGCCGAGGCTGGTGAACCCAGCCACGTGCCTGGGCCGCATGGCAGACATTGATCCAACCACGAGGAGCCGTTATGCCGAACGGGGACGTTCCTGCCTACTACTCTCAGTGGGTCTCCAGCGAGCATGTTGCCGATATCCTTGCCGGACACATGAGCGCCGCCGAGGATCCACGCTGGGCCGAGTCCGGTGCGGCTAACGCCCAGGAGTATGCCTGCTGGGCTTCGCATATTTGCGGGATGGCCTGCACCAAGATGCTGCTCGAGGAGTTGAACGATGAACGGCTAACCCTGTTCGAGCTGTTGACGCAGTGCCGAGAAGCGAGTGGTTACGTTGTCACCGAGGAGGGCATCAAGGGGCTCTACTATCGCCCGTTGGTTCAGCTTTTGAGGGAACGGCACCAGCTGGACGCCGAAGTGGTAGAGCATGTGGATGCGGGGCATTTTCTACAGTGGCTCGGTGAGGGGCATCGTGTCATCGCTTCGGTACACCCTTCGATTCGCACGCCCGAGCTGAGCCCGCCACATCGGGGCGGGCATCTGGTCTACCTTTTCGGCCTGGATGGACGGGGGCGCCTTCGCTTCAATAATCCTTCCGGTTTGCCTGGAGCAAGCCAGGCGGACGCCCGCCTCGAGCCTTCCGTCTTCGATCGCTTCTCCGCCGGGCGCGGTATTCTGGTGCGTTGCCATCAGCTATGCCCATAGACCTTCCGGCCCAGCGCCCACACCTCGTCGAGCACCCAGCCGTTGTCGGCGAGTACCAGCAGGTCTGCGTCGCTGCCAACCTGGAGGCGCCCCTTGCGTGGGAGCTTGAGGGCGTCGGCGGCATGGGTGCTGGCGACTCCGATGGCGCGCTCCAGTGCTATGCCGTGGTCGTTGACGCATTGTCCCAGCACCTCGAACAGGCTGCCCAGTCGGCCCGCCCTCAGGCCGATGAAGCGACGTGCCTCGTCGAACTGGGGGAGCGAGGCATTGGCATCCGATGAGAGCGTGATTCTCGAAGGTGCCACGCGGGCTTCCAAGGCCCGAGCCACGGCTTCCGATGCCGGTACTTCGCCGCCGGCCAGCAGCTCCGGCGTAGTGCTGGTGGTGAAGTCGATGCGCCCGCCCTCGCGGGCGAAGCGCAGGCCATCCTCAAACAGCGCGGGGGTGCGATTGATATGGGTGGGCAGGAACTGCGCCACGGGGATGGCGCTGGTGCGGGCGGCCTCCCGAAGCGGTTCCAGATGCGTGGGGGCATCGCCGGTATGGATGAAGACGATACCCGACTTGCCGGCCAGCATGCCGGCGGTTCGTGCCTCGGAAGCCAGACGGGCAAGTTCGAAGGCGCTGGGCTGGGAACCGCGGTGGTCGCTGATCGCCACTTCCCCCAGGCCAATGAATTCCGGCACGAAGAGAATATCGCTGCCCACGGAGCCGGTTAGCGTCACCGGTGGCAGCTGGTAGGAGCCGGTATAGCAGTAGGTGGTCAGGCCTCCAGCAGCGAGCTCCCGTGCCTTGCCCAGCAGGTTGGCCGGTGTACGAGTCAGGGCATCGGTGCCCAGCGCGCCGACCAGGGTGGTGGTGCCTGAGGCCAGGGCATCTGCGAGCGTGAGTTCGGCGGTGCGCGTACCGAAACCGCCTTCCCCCCCGCCGCCGATGAAGTGCACCAGCGGGTCGACCAGGCCGGGAACGACCCGGCGGCCTTCCAGGTCGCTCACCCCGACGCCGCTGCCGCTGACGGGCGGTTCGGCATCGGCCGACACAATGGCGGCGATGCGCTGATCGGCAATCAGCAGATGACAGAGGCCCAGGGGCTCGGGAGCGAAGAGGCGGGCATTCTTCAGCAGGGTCAGCATACAGGGTCCTGATTCAGCGTGGTGGGGAAGCAGCGAACGCCGGCAGGGCCGGCGTTCGGAGGAATTGCCGAGGCAGAACCTATAGCTTGATATCGTAGCTGAAGTAGCGGTTCATGATCTCGTCGTAGGTGCCGTCTTCCTTGAGCGCGGCGAGCGCCTCGTTGAAATCGTCCGCGAGTGCCTGGTCACGCTTGCGGAAGGCCACGCCCACTCCCTCGCCGAAGATATGTGCGGGCTCCTTGATGAAGCCGCTGATCCGCTTGAAATCGCTCTCGTCGGTATCAATCGCTATGGCGGACTCCGCTACCGGGTAGTCCATGAAGGCCAGGTCCAGGCGACCGGCACGCATGTCGGTGACCACCTCGCTGCCGCCGGTGTAGCGGCGCACTTCCACCACGTCGCCGTACAGCTCGGTGACATAGTTGTCCTGCAGCGTGGCACGCTGCACCCCGACGACCAGCCCCTCGAGGCTGGCACGGTCATCGATGTCGATCTCCCTGTCCAGCGCAGTCACCCAGACGCTGGGCGTGGTGTAGTAGGGCTCGGAAAAGAGTACCTGCTGGGCACGCTCCTCGTTGATCGACATCGACGACATGATGGCATCGTAGTTGCGAGCCAGCAGGCCGGGGATGATACCGTCCCAATCCTGCTCCACCCAGGTACAGGTGGCCTCGAGATAGGCGCACACGGCTTCGCCCAGTTCGATCTCGAAACCGGTCAGCTCGCCGTCGGCCTGGCGGTACATGAAGGGCTCGTAGGGCAGGTCGACGCCGAGGCGGATTTCGCTGTAATCACGAGCCTGGGCAGTACCGGCAACCAGGGTGGCGCCAAGGGTGGCGGCCAGCAAGAAGGATGAATAACGCATGGGACTCTCCATAAATGAATACCATAAGCGCATGCCATGAGCGCATGCCATGAGCGTATGAATGCTGCGCGCAGGCAGCTTGTGCTTGTTGGTAGGCAGTGTTGACGCACTGCGGGAAATTGGCCGTGAAGCCGGAGCCGTTACCGACGGAGCGCAGTCATGGGCAGGCGATTGCCGGGGCCATGGCTTGGGTCACGAGGAAGACGGCAGAGAACGAGGCACTGGCGTGCCGAGCCAGATGGAGCTGGCCGGGAGGGGGCTATTCGTCGAACCATTCGCTGAGATAGAAACTCTCAACGAAACCACCATTGTTGATCATGAGAAGAACCTCTCGCTCTTTTCAAGGCGACCTGTAAAACATGCGTGAACGCACCGGGCCTGTCAAGCGGCCACGCCATCGGAATGGCGTGGCCTTGTGACGGGCATCGAGGTTACCGTGATGCCTTACTCTTCGCCGAAGTAGCGCTCGAAGATCTCGTCGTAGGTGCCATCTTCCTGAAGGGTGGCCAGCGCTTCGTTGAAGCGATCGGCAAGCGCTTCGTCACGTGGACGGAAGGCGATGCCAAAGCCGTCGCCGAAATACTCCTTGGGCTCGGTGATCGTCTCGCCCACCACCTTGTAGTCGCGGCTCTCGCTGTCGAGCAGGGTCGACTTGCCTACCGGGAAGTCGAGGAAGACGATATCCAGGCGTTGGGCCTGCATGTCGAGCACCATGTCGTCGGCCGTGGAGTAACGGCTGACGCTGGCCACGTCGCCATACATGTCGGTGACGTAGTTGTCCTGCAGGGTGCCGCGCTGCACGCCGATAGTCTTGCCTTCCAGTGTCTCCTCGGTGGTTTCCTCGAGATCGCTGTCGGCCGGGGCGAACCAGGCGGAAGGCGGGGTGATGTACGGCTCGGAGAAGAGTACGGTCTCACGGCGCTCGTCGTTGATGGTCATGGAGGACATGATGGCGTCGTAGTTGCGTGACAGCAGGCCGGGAATGATGCCGTCCCACTCCTGCTCGATCCACTCGCAGGTAATGCCGATCTCTTCGCACAGGGCATTGCCCAGGTCGATGTCGAACCCTGTCAGCTCGCCTTCCGGCGTACGGTACTCCATCGGCTCGTACGGCACGTCGACGCCGAAGCGTACGTGGTCGTAGTCGCGTGCATGGGCGCTGCCGGCGGCAATGGCCAGGCCCAGGATGGAGACAGTCAGCAGTTTTTTCATGTTGGTTTCCTTGTTTTCATTTCGTGCACCATTCATTTCGGTGACGTCGCGCCTGAATTTAGCGCAGCCACGCCAGGGCCGAAAGCCCCCGGGCGTGAATTTTCCAACGCCTGTTTGACGTTGTCTTATCCGCTCTGGGGCCTGAGGTGGGCGAGCAGCCGCTTTTCCAGATGGCGGAAGAAGAACAGGATGGCGAAGGTCAGGCAGAGATAGATCGCCGCGGCAAACAGGAACGCCTCGAACGGTGCGTAGTAACGCGCATAGACGAAGCGGGCGGCGCCGGTGATGTCCATCAGGGTGACCACGCTGGCGATGGCGCTGGCATGCAGCATGAAGATCACCTCATTGCCGTAGGCCGGCAGCGCCCGGCGGAAGGCACTGGGCAGGATGATGCGTCGCATCGTCAAGCCAGGCGACATGCCATAGGCCCTGGCCGCTTCGATCTCGCCCCGTGCCGTGGACTTGATCGCGCCATGGAATATCTCGGTGGTATAAGCGGCGGTATTCAGCGTGAAGGCGATCAGGGCCGGGTAGAACGCCTCTCTCAGCATCGGCCAGAGGAAGGTTTCCTGGATGCCATCGAAGAAGACCACGCCATAGTAGATGATGTAGAGCTGGATCAGCAGCGGCGTGCCGCGGAACACATAGGTATAGGTATAGATCGGCAGCTTGATCCACTTGTGCTTTGAGCCGCGCAGGATGGACAGCGGCACCGCCAGCACCAGGCCCACCAGCAGCGACAGGAACACCAGCTGGGTGGTGGTTACCAGGCCCTCCCAGTAGTAGCCGAGGGTGTCGGGCGTGAAGATACGATTGTCGGCGAGTAGCGCATTGAACCATTCCATCTCAGTGCTCCCCGAAGCCGACGTTGTAGCGTTTCTGGAGGTAAGCGAACAGCCACTCCGAGATGCTGGCGATCAACAGGTAGATAGCCGCGACCGGCAGCAGGAAAGTAAAAGGCTCATGGGTGGCGCGGGAGGCTTCGGCGGCCACGCGTACCATATCCGTCAAGCCGATCACCGACACCAGGGCGGTGGTCTTCAGCAGTACCATCCAGTTGTTGGACAGCCCGGGCAGGGCATGGCGCATCATCAGCGGGAAGCGGATTCGCCGGAACACCAGCCAGGGCGTCATGCCGTAGGCCTTGCCGGCCTCGATCTGACCGTGATCCACCGCCATGAAGGCGCCACGAAAGGTCTCGCCCATGTAGGCGCCGAAGATGAAACCGATGGTGAGTACCCCGGCGGCAAAGGCGTTGAGGTTGACGTACCAGTCCACCCCGTAGCGATCATAGATGATGTCGGTGAGCACGTTCAGCGCCATCTGGCCGCCGAAGAACAGCAGCATCATCAGCACCAGGTCGGGTACGCCGCGAATGACCGTGGTGTAGAGCGTGGCCACCTTGTGCAGCAGCCAGCTGCGGGACATCTTGGCACTGGCGGTCAGCAGTCCCAGCACGATAGCCAGTATCAGCGACAGCACTGCCAGTTGGATGGTGACGCCAGCGCCTTCCAGTAGCCGGGGTCCATAGCCGTGTAGATCGAGCATGATGGAATGTCCTCAGTACTTCGGCGCCAGGAACTGCTGCAGCCGCGGCGAGGTGGGGTTGACCAGTACATCCTGGGGAGGACCGGCTTCTTCTACCACGCCCTGGTGCAGGTAGATCACCTGGCTGGAGACGTCGCGGGCGAAGCCCATCTCGTGAGTGACCACCACCATGGTGCGTCCTTCGTCGGCGAGGCCATGCATGACCTTGAGTACATCGCCGACCAGTTCCGGGTCGAGTGCCGAGGTAGGCTCATCGAAGAGCATCACCTCCGGGTCCATGGCCAGCGCCCGGGCGATGGCGCCGCGCTGCTGCTGGCCACCGGACATCTGTGCCGGGTAGGCATCGGCCCGTGCGGTCAGCCCGACCCGTTCCAGCAGGGCGCGGCCCTGCTCAATGGCTTCCTTCTTGGGCTTGCCGAGTACATGGATCGGCGCCTCGATGACGTTTTCGAGCAGTGTCATGTGGGCCCAGAGATTGAAGCTCTGGAATACCATCGACAGCTTGGCGCGCATCCGCACCACCTGCTTCCAGTCGGCCGGTTCGCGGCCATGGCGGGTCTGCTTGAACTGCACCGCTTCGCCGTGGACGATCAGGTCGCCGTCGTCGGGTTGCTCGAGCAGGTTCATACAGCGCAGGAAGGTACTCTTGCCGGAGCCTGAGGCTCCGATCAGGGTAATGACGTCACCTTTCCTGGCCTGCAGCGAGAGGCCTTTGAGCACTTCGGTATCGCCAAAGCGCTTCTTGATGTTGCGCACTTCGAGAGGGATCGGGGTATCGGCCATGGGTGGACTCCAGGTCGGGACGAGTCGCCAGCAGCGACGGGCCGGTTAAGCGTGCAGGCACGAAAATGGGGCGATTCTATCAGGCCAGGGCGCTTTGGCCAGGCTGGTCTGGGGTGGAGCCCATTCGACCTTGGTGGAGTGCGCAGATGAAGTTGATCATGAAATTGCTCCAGATTGTTGTTGTGTGCCCGTTTTTTTTACTGCCAAAGATGGCGTAAATGGGCGAATTCGGTTGCGCCATTCGTCAGTTGGGCGGCTCGACTCGTGTCGCCAGCAGCGCTGCCCTGGCGCCCAGTTCGACATGGGCGTTGGGAAAGACCACGCTCAACGCGTTCTCATCGACGATGAAGGGCCCTACCTTGTCGTCCTCGGCCAGTCGTGTGCCGGGGGGAAATTCGGTGAAATTGGGCGTATCGTCGGCAAAGCAGAGCCGAAACGACTCGGATTCCCGCATCAGTTCATGGGCGACCCGGAAGAAGGCCATCTGCGTCGCTGGCGCTCGGGCTGGCTTCCGTCCCGCTATCAGATCTTCCAGCAGCCGGCCCATTGGGGCGAGGGCCGCCAGGTCGTTGTGACCGAAGGGCAGGGCACGCCCCAGCTCCAGGGTAAAGGCCTGGGCATGGTGGTAGTGCTTCGAGTAGTGGGAGAAGGTCCAGCTGTGGCGGTGCTGGTGCAGTACTGCCTGGATATTCGCCGCGGCCAGCCATGTCCATTGCTCGGGCCGGGTGGTCGTCTCGGCGTAAGGCTCGACCACGAACCGTGGGTAACGGCTGTCACGAATTGCCGTATGCAAGTCATAGTGCAGTCGGGGCAGCTGTGCATGGCGCGCAAAGAAACCATCGACGGCACTCATCAGCTCCCGTGCTCGCTCGGGTTCCATGCCCTCTTCGTCCAACTCTCGACGAAATAGCCGGTTGAGGTTGGTTTCCACATAGCGTTCGCCGCGACGAATCGATTCCAGGTTGCCCAGTATCACCAGCACTGGTGCCCCCAGTGTGAGCAGCCTTGCCTCGAATCGGGCTAGACAGCTGCCCAGCAACTCGATGGGAGCGGTCTCGTTGCCGTGAATGCCCGCCGAGAGAACGCAGGCGTGGGCGTCGCTGCCAAGGGTGTCGGGAACCAGCTCGAGGATGCCTGGCGCATGAATCAGAAAACGCCCCCCTGCCACACATCCTGTGCGCTTGGTGGGAACTGTCCCTTCCAGACTCAGCTCGATCCATTCCGCCAGCATGGCCTTGCCCTGATCGTGTCGTGAATTCTGGGCTACCTTCCCGTTGATGAACGTTTCCCACAAGCCCTGGCGTCGGGCTGGTGAAAGCCCGGGTGCGATATTGAAACTGGCCTTCAGCGCCAGGTCGAGCAGCGTTCTCCTTGTTCCACTTCGATGAGTTCGCCTACCGGGAAGGCCATGCGTTCGGCATCTTCGACCAGCTTGCGGTAAACGGCCGGGTCGAGTTGCGGGTCACGGGCAAGTATCCACAGGTAGTCGCGGGTGGGGCCCGAAACCAGTGCCCAGCGATATTCGTCGTCAAGCACCAGCACGTTGTAGCCACCATAGAAGGGTCCAAAGAAGCTTACCTTGAGATGGGCCACGCTCTCGTCCCTGACGAAGTAGGCGCGTCCCTCCGCCTCATCCTCCTCGCCCGTTTCCAGGTTCACGCCGCGGTTGATGACCCGCACGCCGCCGTCATCGCGCAGGGTGTAGTCGGCCGTGACGCAGTCCAGCCCACGCTCGAAGGAGTGGTCGAAGCGAGCGATCTCGTACCATTGGCCGAGATAGCGTTCGAGTGCGAAGCCGGCCACCGGCTGGGTCCCCTTGGGGGTTCCGGTACATGCGCTCAGAACCAGGCTAATGGAGAGGGCGGCAATCCTGGCGATGCGTGGGTTCATGGGTTCTCCTGTCGAGGGGAGTGCAGACCTTTGGCCAATGGGGATGGGCGCGAACGAGGCCTAAGCTGGCACCATTCAATCCTGAAGGCGAGGAGCCTGCCATGCCAACCGCTCACGGTGACAACTCTCCGGATCATGTCCGGTGGCTCAATGCGCATTACGATGCCGCGACCACGAGCGAGGGGGGGAGTCTGTTGGCTCGGCTGCGCGATGCCTTTCTTGATGCCGGTTGCGACCCCGAACACTTGAGTGTCGACGAGGTGGCCGGTATTGACCAGCTCCATCTTGGCGGACGCCGGGCCAGCCGCTCCCTGGCGACGATGGGTGAGCTGCAAGGCGGTGAGCGGGTACTCGACGTCGGCTGTGGCACAGGCGGCGCCAGTCGCCTGCTGGCCGCCGAATACGGTTGCAGCGTGGTGGGTGTCGACATTACGGCGGCCTTCGTGGAAGTGGCGCGCTGGCTCAGCAAGGCTACCGGCCTGGCCGGTCGTACCCATTTCCTGTGTGCCGACGCCGCCAGCGTGCCGCTGGCCCCGGACAGCTTCGACCGGGTCTGGTGCCAGCATGCGCTGATGAACATGCCGCACGTGCTTCGTGTGCTGGCGGAGTGGCAGCGCCTGCTGGCGCCTGGTGGATGCGTGCTGTTGCATGAGGTCGTTGCCGGTGACAACCCCGAGCCGCTGGCACTTCCCGTCCCTTGGGCACGTACGCCTGCCACCAGCCACTTGCGTAGTCGGGAGCAGCTCGAGCGCACCATGGCGCTATCCGGCTTTGAGCCGCTGAGGGTGGATGATGTTACCGAGACGGCCCTGGCCTGGCGACAGGTGCACAGCCAGCGTGAGAGCCGTCCGGACGGCTCTCACGAGAAGCGCCACGAACTGCCGGGGCCGGAGATGATTTTCGGGGAGGTGTTTCCCACCATGGGACGTAACCTGCGTGACAATCTCGCCGCAGGCAAGGTGCGCATTCTCGAAGGGGTCTGGCGTGTCACAAATTGACGAATTCGAACGGAGAGGACGAAAACTTTCGCTTTCCTTCACTCAGACGCTTCCTACGCTGTAGTTATCAGCCATGGCTGACATAATCCATTTTCAGCAGCAGAAGCAGTGCCAAGGAGGCGACTGATGACCAAGGTTCTCGTGCTTTACCACTCCATGTATGGTCACATCGATACCATGGCCAGGGCGGTGGCAGAAGGCGCCCGAAAGATCGATGGGGTCGAGGTGGACATCAAGCGGGTACCGGAAACCATGGATGCCGAGACGTACGCCAAGGCCGGGGGCAAGGAATTCAATACCCCGGAAGCGTCACCTGACCAGTTGACCGATTACGATGCGGTGATCTTTGGTACGCCCACGCGTTTTGGCAACATGTCAGGTCAGATGCGCACCTTCTTCGACCAGACCGGTGGGCTCTGGGCGAATGGCGGACTGCGCGGCAAGGTGGCCAGCGTCTTTACCTCGACCGGAACCGGCGGGGGGCAGGAAACCACCATCACCTCCTTCTGGCATACCCTGGCTCACCAGGGCATGGTGATCGTGCCGCTGGGCTACGGTATCGATGAGCAATACATCTTCGACCAGGCCGGTGGCGGCAATCCCTATGGGGCCTCCACCATCGCCGGCGGTGATGGCTCGCGCCAGCCTGACGAGCGCGAGCTGACAATTGCCCGTTTCCAGGGCGAGCATGTGGCAGGAATCGCCGCCCGCCTCGCTTCCTGAATGTTCCTGCCTGCCGTCGGAAAAGGCTCCCGGCAAAACTGAACGGCCCCCGAAAGCTGGACATCCAATCCAGCCTTCGGGGTGTTCTCATGCGTCACTAGTACGACGAAGGTTTGCCGAGGCGCCGTCGGCCGGGCCGCATGAACGTCATGCACTAGGTTGCCTGGCCATTTCCTCGAGATAGTCATCGGCCAGCGCTGTCTTCTGCTCGCTGGCCAGTCCGCGCCCGGCTAGCTGGAAGACTTCCTGTTCTTCTTCATCGAGGTGATGCAGCACCAGGTGGCTCAGCTTCTTGGCGTTGGCCAGCCACCCTGGGGAGGCGTAGTCGGTGGCATCCAGCATTTCGATCATCTCGTCGATTTCGTGGTGTTCCGCCACGCTGTGCCGCGCTTTCTCCTGGGTCAGGTCGATGGCCATCATGGGGATGTAGAGGGCTCGCTCCTCGGCGGCGGCGTGATGTTTCAATTCGTCGCGTACCTGGCGGTACAGCGCATGCCGTTCGTCGCTGTCGCCTTGTGTTTCCATCAGACGGGTGAGCAGATCGCGTTGAATATCGTGGTCTTGTCGCAGTGCCTCGAAGATTGTCATGGAATTTCTCCTGTCAGGGAGGTGCGATAACCGTCACCCTACAATCGCCCCTCCAGGTGCTCAAGCCTCATGGTCCCGGATCAGCCCTTACCGATGGCGTTGGCAAATTCCTTTACCGGCGAAGCCGCGGCTCATCTCGGCTTTTCGGGACATAATTTGATGATATTCGAAGGCGTCTGGCGTGTAAGCTGACACAGACACCTCACACAGACACGAAGAAGGCGCGGCTATGCCGCGCCTTCCTTGCTATGGCCCCGTGTGTCGGAACCTTTTCTCGGAACCTGGGGCGGTAAGAGACAAGCCAATCAATTCATGTGTTTGACATCGATACGCTCGTCTCCATCTAGCTCCTCGAAGTTGTCATCATCGAACTCATCGGCGGAGCGTTCGCCGCTCTGGGATTGCAGCACGACTTCGCCGTCGGAGCGAATTTCGAGATTCTCGATCGGATAGGCCATTTCATCCTCGCCGAAGCCGAGGAAACCGCCTTCCGTCACGACCACGTAGATCTCGCCGCTTTGGGTGTCGCGAACCACGCGCTCGATGTCGCCGAGCTCCTCACCGTCCTGATTGATGAGATCGAGGTTTTCCAGTTCACTGACCTCGATACCCTGGCCACGATCAGCTTGGTCCTGGCCATTCGCATCGTCTTCGGACATACCCTCTTGTTCGCGCTCTTGATCACGCTCGTCATCGTCTCGCATCTCAGCGGAAGCCTCGTCGGCGCCCTCGACGCGCACCTCAGCCTCGCCCTGTTGCTCGACAGTGACCTCTGGCTCGGCCTGATCGATTTCGACATTCGGATCGGGCTGCTCGATGGTGACCTCAGGGGCCTGCTGTTCAACGGTGACTTCCGGCGGCTCCTGCTCGACCACGATCTCGGCCGGCTCCTGCTCCACACGGATGTCGGTTTCCCCGTCGGTGCCCTGGGCATTTTCTTGAGTCATCTGCTGCTGTTCGTCCTGCGGTGCATCTGCGTCCTGGGCAAGGACGCCATGGGCAAGACCGGTACTCAGTGCACCGACTGCGATAGCGATTGCTGTCCTTTTCATATCGTTACTCCTTATTGCACTTCGCTCTTCTGAGCTGCACCTCTCAGGCTAGTCGACGAATCGGTAGTAGCGGAGGCAGCTTACGGACAGGCAACGAAACTACATCAAACCGTCACTCAAGGGAGCTTCTGTTTCGTCGCTAAAAGTTGCGACTGCCGTCCTCGCAGCAGATAGCTGAGGGGATGCAACACCAACCAGGCGGCGATGGCCAGGCCGAGCACGGCGCCGATCAGTGCCACCCAGTCGAAGGCGGTGGCCACGTAGGCAAGCCGCGAGCTGGTGAAGGCCGGAATCCACCACAACCCGGAGAGCCCTACCGCCAGTGCCGCCAGGTTGGCGCCCAGGCAGCGGTAGGTGAAGGCCCGGTAGCCTCTCACGCGGGCGATCAGCTGTATGGTCACCAGCAGGCCCAACCCGGCCACGATCAGCCACAGGAACGGAGCCAGAGCGTACATCAGAATGGTCAGTGCACCTTGAATCGTCATTGTCCTGTCTCCTCAGGCCTGGCCTTCCAGCACCGCATAGTAGGCGGGTTGCAGCATGCGATCCTTCATGACCCAGGCCGCCCACGACTCGTCCTTGGGATCGATGAAGGGGAAGGAGGGCAGGAAGTCGAAGTTGTTGTCGTAGCCGAACTCCACCAGCATCGCCATGCCGATACCGGTGATCATCGGGCAGGAGGTATAGCCGTTATGGCGGGCCAGCAGCGGCTGCCCCTGAATCTGGGCCAGCAGGTTGGCTTCCACCACAGGGGCCTGGGCCTTGACGCTGGCGGCGGTCTTGTTGATCGGCGCACCGATCACATCGCCGATGCCGAACACTTCCGGATAGCGGTTGTGCTGCAGGGTATGGATGTCCACATCCAACCACTCACCGCGGAAGGGACCATCCTGTGCGATCAGGTCGCTGGCCTTCACGAAGTCCGGCGCGCTCATCGGCGGTACCACGTGAATGAAATCGTAGCCGGTGACAACCCTACGCTCCCCTTCGCGGGAGAATTCCGACTCGCGCAGCTGATGGTGCGAGGTGAACTCGCTGTCCGGCCCGACGAAGGTGAACTCGGCTTCCCGCGCCTGTGGGTCGATGGCGGAGAGCCGGTAATGATGGCGGCGGGTCACGCCCTGGTCGTCGAAGCGCTGCTTGACGAAGTCGTTGATGTAGGGCTGCGAGAAGAGTCCCAGCCCCGGAGCCATGAACTCGACCTGGAAGTCGTCGCGATGGCCGGTCGCCTCGAGGCGAGAGAGAGTAGTGAAGGTCATCTTCAAGGGGGCGCCTGCGCACTTCACCGGCGTGGGGGCTGCAGTGAAGATTCCCTTGCCGCTGCCCTGGGCGATCCAGGCGTCGATGGCGTCGCGGGTGCGTGTGGCCCCCTCGATGCTGGCATAGACGCTGCCGATGCCGTGGCTGCCGACCAGGTCGGACGACATGCCGTCGATCAGGTGGTAGTTGAGCTGCAGGCCGGTGGCCACGACCAGGTAGTCATAGTCGATCCAGGAGCCATCCCCCAGCTCGACCCGGCGGTTGACCGCATCGATGCTGTCGGCGGGCTGGCGAACCCAGTCGACCCCTGTGGGAATGAAGCGTGAATTCGGCTGCATGGTCTTTTCGGGCTTCCATACGCCTGAGGCGACCAGTGTCCAGCCGGGCTGGTAGTGGTGTACCTCCCGTGGCTCGACCAGGGTGATACGAGCCCCGTCGAGTTGGTGCGACAGCCGGTTGGCCATGGCCATGCCGCTGGCCCCACCACCGATGATGACGATGCGCGCATCAGTTGACAGAGGCCTGGCTTGCAGGCCTGAGGAATAGAGCAGGCCTGCAGCACCGGCACCAGCGCTCCACCTGAGGAACTGGCGCCGATCCAGGCGTGATGGATCGAAGTTATGTCGGGACATGGGCGGCGAGTCTCCTGCGGGAATGGATAATATAGTTATATGCTTATAACTTATTCCATTTTCGGATTCGCCGCCTCCGGTTTTCTGCGTCAAGTTGACGCAGATCAACTAAAGTTAGTGGTTATTCAGCCAAGCGCTGGGCAATGGCTTGACCCAGGGTCTCCGTGGTTCCCTGACCGCGGATATCTGGGGTCAGCAGGCTGGCGTCGCCTTCGGCCAGTACCGCTTCGAAGGCATCGACGATGGCCTTGGCGGCCTCGGCGTGACCCAGGTGCTCGAGCATCATCGCCCCGGACCAGATCTGGCCGATGGGGTTGGCGATACCCTTGCCGGCGATGTCCGGAGCGCTGCCGTGGACCGGTTCGAACAGGCTGGGGAACCTGCCTTCGGGGTTGATGTTGGCCGAGGGGGCCACGCCGATGGTGCCGGTGCAGGCCGGGCCCAGGTCGGAGAGGATGTCGCCGAACAGGTTGCTGCCCACCACCACGTCGAACCAGTCGGGATGCAGGACGAAATTGGCGGTCAGGATATCGATGTGAAACTTGTCGACGCTGACGTCCGAATAGTTGCCGGACATGGCTTCCACGCGTTCGTCCCACCAGGGCATGGTGATGGCGATGCCGTTGGACTTGGTGGCCGAGGTGAGCTTCTTCCGCGGGCGGCTCTGGGCCAGGTCGAAGGCGTACTTCAGCACCCGGTCCACACCGTGGCGGCTCATCACCGTCTCCTGGATCACCACCTCACGGTCGGTGCCCTCGAACATCTTGCCGCCGACGCTGGAGTACTCGCCCTCGGTGTTCTCGCGCACCACGTAGAAGTCGATGTCGCCGGGTTTGCGGTCGGCAAGGGGGCTCTTGATACCGGGCAGTAGCTTGCAGGGGCGCAGGTTGATGTACTGGTCGAACTGACGGCGGAACTGCAGCAGCGACCCCCAGAGAGAGACATGGTCCGGTACGGTGTCAGGCCAGCCCACGGCGCCGTAGAAGATGGCGTCGAAATCCTTGAGCTGGTCGAACCAGTCGTCGGGCATCATCTGGCCGTGCTTCGCGTAGTAGTCGCAGCAGGCGAAATCGAAATGTTCGAAAGCCAGGTCGATGCCGAATTTCTTGGCGGCGGCTTCCAGGGCTCGCAGGCCTTCGGGCATCACTTCGGTTCCGATGCCATCACCGGGGATGACGGCGATACGCTGGGTCATGGTCAGTTCCTCATGCGGTTTTCATGAATTGAAGGATATGGTCGTGCAGCGCACTCGGCGCTTCCTCGGGAATATAGTGGCCACAGGGCAGGGCCTCGCCGTCGACCCGTTCGGCGACGGCGCGCCACTCCGCCAGCGGGTCGAAACAGCGCTCGATGATGCCGTGTTGCCCCCATAGCACCCTCACGGGGCAGGCGATGCGGCGCCCGGCCTCGCGGTCGGCGCTGTCATGTTCCAGGTCGATGGTATTCGAGGCACGATAGTCCTCGCACAGTGCATGGGCGGCTCCCGGCTGGGCCAGGCACCGCTGGTACTCGACGATGGCGGCCGGGTCGAAGGCATCGAGGTTGGCGTGACGTCCGCCCATGGTGCGTGTGATGTAGTCGGCCGGGGACGCCTCGATCAGTGTTTCGGGCAACGGTGCCGGCTGGATCAGGAAGAACCAATGGAAGTAGGCGGTGGCGAAGGTACGGTCGGTCTTCTCGTACATTGCCAGGGTGGGAGCGATATCCAGCAGCATCAGTTTCTCCACCGCCTCAGGGTGGTCCATGGCCAGGCGGTGGGCCACCCGTCCGCCCCGGTCGTGGCCACAGAGCAGGAAGCGTTCGAAGCCCAGTTCGTGCATTACCGCGACCTGGTCGGCGGCCATGGCCCGTTTGCTGTAGTTGGCGTGATCCGGCTCGCCGGGAGGCTTGGAGGCATCGCCGTAGCCACGCAGGTCGGTTGCCACCACCGTGAAGTGGCGTGCCAGCGACTCGGCCAGGCGATGCCAGATCAGATGGGTCTGGGGGTGGCCGTGAAGCAGCAACAACGGTGGCCCCGATCCGCCAATGAGACCGGGTATGCGGATACCGTTATTGTCGATCGAGAATGATCGATACTGCTCGAACATGGCGGTGCTCCTGTCTGATCGATTCAAGCGAACACGATTCAGGATGGTGAGGAGAGTGTAGTCATTGGCAGGAAAGGGATAATCAGGCTCAATGGCAATATATTGTTGAATTTAGGTGTAGAAAGCATGGCGCAGCTCGACGATCTCGCCTTCTTCCGGCAGCTGGCTCGCGCCGGTAGCCTTACCGCCACGGCCAGGGAACTCGGGCTGTCCCTGTCGGCGGTCAGCAAGCGCCTCAAGGTGCTGGAGGCGCGTCTCGGCGTGGAGCTGGCCAGCCGCACCACGCGTCGCCTCTCGCTGACGGCGGAAGGCGAGCGCTACCTGGCGCGGGGGTCGGCAATCCTGGAGGAGCTTGTCGAGCTGGAAGAGGCCCTGGGCGAGCAACAGGCGGCGCTGTCCGGGCCGCTGCGGGTCAATGCCACCTTCGGCTTCGGCCGCCACCACGTGGCACCGCTGCTCTCGGCCTTCTGCACCCGGCACCCCGGGGTCGAGGGTGTGCTCGAGCTGAGCAACTATCCGCTGAGCCTCGGCGACCAGGGGTTCGATATCGGCATACGCGTGGGCGAGCCACCCGATTCGCGCCTGGTCGCTCGGCGGATCCTCGCCAACCGCCGCGTGCTGTGCGCCGCACCCGCCTATGTGTCGCGCATGGCGTCGCTCGCCTCGTTGAACGACCTGACGGCCCACCCCTGCCTGGTCCTGCGCGAAAACGAGAGCGACTACGCGGTGTGGCGGTTCTGCCGCCGTGGTGGCGATGTCGAGCAGGCGGTCAAGGTGGCGGGGCCGCTGGCCAGCAATGATGGCGAGGTGATCGTGGGGCTGGCGCTGGATGGTCATGGGATCGCGCTGCGCTCCTGGTGGGATGTTCACGAGCACCTGGCAAGGGGGAGCCTGATCGAGCTGCTCCCCGAATGGCAAGGGGTTCGGGCCGATTTTCATGCCGTCTACCAACAGCGACGCCATGTGCCGGCGCGCATTCGTGCCTTCGTCGACTTCCTCGAGCGAGAGATGCCGGGCAGGGTGCCGGCCATGGCGAGAGGAGCCTGATAGGCGGCGCATTCAGCCTCGGTGACGGCGCCGCTGGCGGGCATCGGCATAGCGCTTGAGGCCGTACAGCAAGGCCAGGCCCGCGATGATGCCAGCCCCTGCCCAGGCGAGCTCCTGACGATCATCGGCGGAGAGCAGTGAGCCGAGCTGACTGCTGAGCAGAATGATGCCGGCCAGCCCTGGCGTGGCACCGATCAGGGTCCCCAGCAGGTAGTCGCGAAAACGGATGTGAAAGGCGCCGGCGAGCAGATTGGTCAGCGTGTACGGCGCCAGGGGCAAGAGATTGAGCAGGGTGATGGTGCGCACGCCTCGCCCGGCCAGGTATCGCGAAAGCCCCAGCAGACGCTTTCCGCCGTAGCGCAACAGGGCATCGCGCCCTAGCCAGCGCCCCAGCCAGAACGTGGCAATCGCACCCAGGAGCGTACCGATGAACGAATAGACGAATCCCCATACCGGGCCGAAGATCAGGCCTGCCAGTACCACCAGCACGCTGAGCGGGAAAAGGACCAGCGAGGCGGCCACGAAGACCGCGACCACCACGGCACCGGCCCAGGGCTGGTCGCCCCAGGCCAACGAACCCTGCAACAGGGCGAACAGGGTGTTGGCATCGAACAGGTCGCGTGCAGCCAGCCATTGCCACAGCAGCCCCAGCGGGACGAGGACCGCAAGAGAAGCGAGGATGATGAGGGCCGAACGCGGCATCGTTGCGATCTGCGCAGGAGTAAGGCTAAAGCATAGGTGGCTCGCGCCGGGAGGCCAAATGGTTCGGCTGGCGGCGGTGCCTCAGGTACTGCCACCGACCAGCAGCTCGAAGCCCACGTCGTGGCGCCGACGCGTCACCCGCTTGGCGTCGAGTCGTTTCAACACCTCCTCTGCCGCCAGCCTGCCCATGTTTTCCCGAGGGGAGCGGATAGTGGTCAGCCGCGGGGTGACATGCTGGCCCAGGGGCAGTCCGTTGAAGCCGGCGATGGCGATGTCGCCCGGTATGGTCATGCCTAGCCGCTGGGCCCTCAGCAGTGCGCCGGTGGCCAGGTCGTCGTTGGCGAAATGGATGGCATCGGCGCTTGGATACCGCGACAGCACACGCTCGAGCCCGGTGGCACCGGCATCCAGGCTGCCCAGCTGGTCCAGCTCGATCATCGGTGCCTCCAGCCCTGCGGCATGCAGCACCTCGCGATGACCCTCGAAGCGCATCCTGGCCCGGTAGTCCCGGTCAAGACAGGCGCCCACATAGACGACGGACCGGTATTGCTGCGCCAGCAGGTGCCTTGCCATGCAGCGCCCGGCTTCGTGATGATCCAGGCCCACATTCAGGTCGAGGGCGTCACCCAGTTCCATCACCTCCATGATCGGCTTGTCCCAGTGGGTCAGCAGGCTGCGGCACGCTTCGCTGTGGCGCAGGCCGGCGGTGACCAGCGCCGAGCAGGACCAGCCGAGGAAGGTGCGAATCAGCTGGTATTCACGCTCGATGTCGTAGTCGGTGTTGCCGAGCAGGATCTGATAGCCCTCGCGCTCGAAGGTCTCCTGGAGCCCATGGATGACCTCGATGAAGACGGCGTTGGCCAGTGACGGCACGATCACCGCAATAAAGCGCGAGCGAGCCGAGGCGAGGCTGCCGGCCACCAGGTTAGGCACATAGCCGAGTCGCTCGACGGTGGCGAGGACCTTGATTCGGGTGGCGGCATTGACGCGTTCGGGGGCGTTCAGCGCTCGCGATACCGTAATCGCCGAGACGCCGGCGGCATCCGCCACCTGCTGCAGGGTGGGTTGTTCCGAGCCGCGCCGGCGGCGTGTCGACTTTCGCTTGTCCGACATTAGTCGTACTCCTTGGCACTTCACTTGCTGCTGCACTGGCGATCATCTAAAACTATGTTAGCGCTAACATGGTAGCGCTAACACGATGGCGCTGACAGCAACCGGACAGGAGGCGACAGGTGAACGACAAGTCGGCAGGCGGATCACGAGTCGGTGTCATTGGGCTCGGGGCCATGGGCATGGGAGTGGCGCTGACCCTTCTGGAAAAGGGGAGCGCTGTCATCGGCTGCGATGTGAGCGAGCCGGCGCGTCAGCGCTTCGAGTCGAGCGGTGGCCTTGGCGTTGCGACGCCCGCCGAACTGGCCGAGCGCTGCGATGTGGTGCTGGTGGTCGTGGTCAATGCGGACCAGGTCGAGCAGGTTCTGTTCGGTGAGCAGGGGCTGGTGGGCCGCATGGCACCGGGGGGCCTGGTGATCCAGTGTGCCACCGTGGCGCCAAGCGTGGCTCGCCGGCTGGGCGAGCGCCTGGCGGCCGAGGGACTCGAGATGCTCGATGCACCGATCAGCGGTGGCGCGGTCAAGGCCCGCTCCGGTCAGCTCTCGGTCATGGCGTCGGGGTCCGCAGCGGCATTCGCCAAGGCCGAGCCGGTGCTCGAGGCCGTGGCGGCTACTGTCTACCGCCTGGGCGATGCACCGGGGGTCGGCTCCAGCATGAAACTGGTCAACCAGCTGCTGGCCGGCGTCCATATCGCCGCGGCGGCGGAGGCCGTGGCCCTGGGAATTCGCATGGGGCTCGACCCCGAGACCGTTCACGAGGTCATCACCCACTCGGCGGGCAATTCCTGGATGTTCGAGAATCGCGTGCCGCACATCCTGGCCGGCGACTATACCCCGCTGTCGGCCGTCGACATCTTCGTCAAGGATCTCAACATCGTTCATGACACGGGCCGTGAGCTGGCCATGGCGACACCGGTGGCGGCCAGCGCCCTGCAGCAGTTCACCGCTGCCAAGGGGGCCGGCTTCGGGCGGGAGGACGATGCGGCGGTGATCAAGGTGTACCAGCGGCTGTCGGGCATCACCCTGCCCGGGGCGGCCGGCGAAGCGGAGGAGAGCTGACCGTGGCTATCGTGCTGGGCGCCATCGCCGACGACTTCACCGGGGCCACCGACCTGGCCAACAACCTGGTGCGCGGCGGCATGCGCTGCGTGCAGCTGAACGGTGTACCCGAACTTCCGCTCGAAGCGCTGGTGGATACCTCCCGGGGCGTCGATGCCGTCGTCATCGCCTTGAAGTCCCGCTCCTGCCCGGCCGACAAGGCCGTCGCCGACTCGCTGGCGGCGCTGGCGTGGCTCCAGGCCGAGGGGGTGCGACAGCTCTTCTTCAAGTACTGCTCCACCTTCGACTCCACCGATGAGGGCAACATCGGCCCGGTCAGCGATGCCCTGGCCGAGCGACTCGGCGCTTGCCAGACGGTGATGGTGCCGGCCTTTCCGGTCAACGGGCGAACGGTCTATCAGGGTCACCTGTTCGTCGGCGACCGGCTGCTCAACGAGTGCGGCATGCAGCACCACCCGCTCACCCCGATGCGCGATGCCGACCTGGTCCGGGTATTGGCGCGGCAGACTTCTCAGCCCGTCGGCCTGGTGCCGCGCTTGGTGATCGCACAGGGCAGCGAGGCGACCCGAAGACACCTCGGCGAGCTTTCACAGCAGGGCGTTAGCCGGGCGGTCTGCGACACCCTGGACGAAGGCGACCTGGCCACCCTGGCGGCTGCCGTGGTGGACTTTTCCCTGGTCACCGGCGGCTCCGGGCTGGGCCAGATGCTGCCGGCCCAGTATCGGCAGCGTGGCTGGCTCGATGAGCTGACAGACCCCGGGCAGCTGGCGCCCGCCTCGGGCAGTGCCCTGGTGCTGTCGGGGAGCTGTTCGACGGCAACGCTGGCCCAGGTCGATCACTTCCTGGCGCGACACCCCGGTTTCGCCCTGGACCCCCAGGCCCTGGCCGAGGGCGACGCCCACCTGGGCGAGGCGCTGGCCTTTGCCCGCCGGGCGCTGGCTGGCGGTGGCCCGGTGCTGCTCTACGCCTCTGCCGATGCCGATCGGGTCCGGCAGGCGCAACAGGCGCTGGGCGTGAAACGAGCCGGCGAGCTGGTCGAGGCGGCGCTGAGCACACTTGCCAGCAGCCTGGTCGCCGAAGGGGTAGGGCGGCTGGTGGTGGCAGGTGGCGAAACGGCCGGAGCGGTGGTCTCGGCCCTGGGAGTGCGCGCCATGCGCATCGGCGAGCAGATCGCCCCGGGTGTCCCCTGGACCCAGGCCACCCTGGCCGGGCGCGAGGCGCCGCTGTCACTGGCACTGAAGTCCGGGAACTTCGGCGACACCGACTTCTTCACCCGGGCCTTCGAGGTACTGACGACGGAGGGCGCTCCATGAGCGTGCACGACGAGAACGGCCTGCGCGAGCAGATAGCGACCCTCGGCGAATCGCTCTTCTCGCGAGGGCTGACCATGGGCTCCAGCGGCAATATCAGCGTGCGGCTGGATGATGGCGGCTGGCTGATGACGCCGACCAATGCCTGCCTGGGGCGGCTCGATCCCGCCCGTATCTCGAGGCTCGACGGGCAAGGCCGGCTGCTGAGCGGCGACCGGCCCACCAAGGAGAGCTTCCTGCACATGGCGATGTATGAGGAGCGGCCCCGCTCCGGTGCCATCGTGCACCTGCACTCGACCCATTCGGTGGCCGTCTCCTGCCTGCCGCAGATCGACCCCTGCGACTGCATTCCGCCGCTGACCGCCTACTACGTGATGCGGGTGGGCAAGCTGCCCCTGGTGCCCTACCACCTGCCCGGCGACCCCGCGCTGGGTGACGCGGTGCGCGGGCTGGCAGGCCAGCACAGCGCGGTGCTACTGGCCAACCATGGCCCTGTGGTGGCCGGCAAGACGCTGGAGGCGGCGGTCTACGCCACCGAGGAGCTGGAAGAGACCGCCAGGCTGTTCCTGCTGCTGCGCGGGGAGAACCCGCGCTGCCTGACGCCGGAGCAGGTTGCCGAACTCGAAGCGCGCTTTCCCCGCGACTGACACGAATCCCGAGGCACAAACACTGGGACACGAGCGATGATCCGACTGGCCGCCAACCTCACCATGCTGTTTACCGAACATGGCTTTCTCGACCGGTTCGCGGCGGCTGCCGACGCGGGCTTTCGCGGCGTGGAATACCTGTTTCCCTACGACCACGACCCCCAGGTGCTGGCGAGCTCCCTGCGCGAGGCCGGCGTGGAGCAGGTGCTCTTCAACCTGCCCCCCGGGGATTGGGAGGCGGGGGAGCGCGGGCTGGCGAGCCTGCCGGGGCGGGAGGCGGAATTCCGCGATGCCGTGATCGAGGCGCTGCGCTACGCCGAGGCGCTGGACTGCCCGCGGGTACACGCCATGGCAGGCCTGCTGCCGGTGGATGCCGATGCCTATACCCGGGCCCATCATCAGGCGACCTATGTGGCGAACCTGCGTTTCGCCGCCGGGGAAGCCGCCAAGGCTGGGCGGCAGGTACTGATCGAGCCGATCAATACCCGCGACATGCCGGGCTACTTCCTGTCGCGCCAGGCCCAGGCCATGGCGGTGCTGGAGGCGGTGGGTGCCGACAACCTTCGCCTGCAGTTCGATCTCTATCACTGCCAGGTCATGGAGGGCGACCTGACTCGCCATCTGGAGCGGCAATTCCCGGCCATCGGCCATATTCAGATCGCCGGTGTGCCGCAGCGCCATGAGCCCGACGTGGGTGAAGTCCATTACCCGGCGCTCCTGTCGCGTCTCGAAGCGCTTGGCTACGACGGCTGGGTGGGCTGCGAGTATCGCCCCGCCGCCGGCACCCGCCAGGGGCTGGGGTGGGGGCGGGCGCACGGCCTGACGACAGATCACTAAGGAAGCGCTGAACAAATCGCCGAGCGAGATGAAGCGCAAGGCGCACGGAGCACAGGAACCGGAGCATATGGGGTATATGTGAGGATTCCGACCGGGCTGGCGCACCAGCACCGCGCAACGCAGCGATTCGCTCGTGTAGGCATTTGCACAGTGTTTCCCTAACAATGAATGCGAGGCTCATATGCATATAGCGATTACCGGCGCCGCCGGCTTCCTCGGCCAGCGGCTCGTGGCGCGGCTGCTGTCCCGTGGCACGCTGGCTGGCCAGGCCATACGCCGCCTGACGCTCATCGATATGGTCGAGCCGCCGGTGGTGGCTGCCGACGGCGTCGAGGTAACGCGCCTGGCGATGGACATTACCGAGCCGGGCAGGCTCGACCCGGTGCTGGCCACCAAGCCGGATGTGATCTATCACCTGGCGGCCGTCGTCAGCGCCGCCGCCGAGGCGGACCTGGCGCTCGGCATGCGGGTCAACTTCGATGCCACCCGGGTGCTGCTCGAGGGGTGTCACGCCCACGGCCTTGCCGGGACACGCCTGGTCATGGCCAGTTCGGTGGCCGCTTACGGCGGCGAGCTGCCCGAGGTGGTCGACGACATGACCGCACTGCAGCCGCAGAACTCCTACGGTGCCCAGAAGGCCATGAGCGAGCTGCTGATCAACGACTATAGCCGACGTGGGCTGGTGGACGGACGGGTGCTGCGCCTGCCGACCATCATCATTCGACCGGGGCGGCCCAACGCGGCGGCGTCGAGCTTTGCCTCGAGCATCCTGCGCGAGCCGCTGAACGGCGAAGCGGCCGTCTGCCCGGTGCCCTCCGATCTGTCGATGTTCGTGATGTCGCCGCAGAAGGTGGTCGAGGCCCTGATACATGGTGCCGAGCTGGCCGGCGACGCCCTGGGGTCCTTTCGCGCCTTCATGCTGCCGGGCATTACGGTCAGCGTGGCTGAGATGCTCGAGACGCTGCGCCAGGTGGCGGGCGACGAGGCGCTCGCCCTGGTACGCCATGAGCCCGACCCGCGCATTTCGGCCATCGTGTCGGCCTGGCCCTCCCGCTTCACCACGCGTCGTGCCCTGGAACTCGGTTTTCGGGGTGACGGCGACCTGCGTGAAATCGTCGACGCCTACCTGAAAGCGGAGGCGTGACAGCGCGCCCGTCCGAGACGGGCCTACCAGCAAACCCAACGGTGTTCCACGAAGAAGAGGTAACAGAACAATGAAAACGCGATTCGCACGCCGCACGATCTCTACCGCCATCGGAACCGTCACCGCGGCGGCACTGGCCGGCATGGCGGTCCAGGCCCAGGCGGCCCAGGAGATCACGCTCGGCCATACACTTTCCGCTACATCGCACTATGCCGTCGGGGCGCAGGCCTTCAAGGAGCGACTGGAGGAGCTGAGCGACGGGGCCTTTACCGTCAACGAACATACGTCCGGCTCTCTGGGCGGCGAGCGGGAGATGATCGAGGGGCTGCAGATCGGCACCGTGGACCTGGTCATCACCTCCACCGGCCCGCTGGGCAACTTCGTGCCGGAAACCTATGTGCTGGACTTGCCCTTCCTGTTCGAGGACTACGACCAGGCGCGCTGCGTGCTCGACGGTGAGCTGGGCGACGAGCTGCTCGGCAAGATAGGGGAGCACGACCTGGTGGGCCTGGCCTGGACCGAGAACGGCTTTCGCCACCTGACCAACAGCCGGCGCGAGGTGCTCTCACCGGCGGACGCCGAGGGGCTGCGGGTTCGCACCATGGAGAACGAAGTCCATCAGGAAGCCTTTCGCCAGCTGGGCGCACGGCCCACTCCGATGGCCTTTCCGGAGCTGTTCACCGCGCTTCAGCAGGGCACCGTCGATGGCCAGGAGAATCCCATCACCGTGATCGTGGCGACCAACTTCTGGGAAGTGCAGGACCACCTGTCGCTGACCGGCCACGTCTACTCGCCGGCGATCATGCTGGGCTCGCCGATCATGTTCGACGGCTTGAGCGAGGAGGAGCAGGAGTGGTTCCGCGAGGCGGCTCGTGCTTCCGCTGAAGCCACCCGTGCCGAGGTGTCGCGCCTCGAGGAAGAGGGTGTCGCCCTGCTGGAGGAGAACGGCATGACGGTGCAGACCGACATCGACATCGCTCCTTTCCAGGAAGCGGTGCAGCCCGCCTACGAGATCTTCACGTCCCAGCACGGCAGCGAAATGCTGGAGCGCATCCAGGCCGAAGCCGGCAACTGCTGACCTTTCCCACCCCGGGCTTCCGGCACGGCGCCGGGAGCCCTCTGGTCATGGTGATTCCCAATGGTCTCGCTGTTTCTTCGCCTTGAGCGCCAGTTGACGCGCCTGGCCATGCTGGTCGCGGTGGCCATGTTGGTCGTGTCGGTGACCCTGGGGTTCTATCAGGTGCTGACCCGGTTCCTGTTCAATGCCCCCTCCACCTGGTCGGAGGTCGCCTCCAGGACGGCCATGATCTGGTGCGTGTTCATGGCGGCGGCCGCCACCTTCCGGGGTGGCTACATGATGGCCGTCGAAGCCATCTACAAGATCGTGCCGCAGCGACTGATGCTGCTGCTGGAAATCGCCATCGTCTGCTGCTGCCTGCTGGTGCTGGCGGTGCTGATCCATTTCGGTATCCAGATGACGATGCGCGTCAGCAACCAGACGATGTCGGGCATGAACATCTCGATGTCCTGGGCCTATGCGGCCATTCCCACCGGTGCCGGCTTCGCCATCGTCGCGGTAATGGCACGCATCCTGGCCCAGATCACCGGTCGCGAGATGATCGGCCCCGAGGGGCGCGAAGCCAGTCCCGAGCTGGAGTCCCCCGGGGTGCAAAAGGCCCGGAAGGTCGCTGGCTCCGGGATAACGCCAGATGGCTCCCGCCCGGGAGGGCCCCAGCCATGAATCTGGTCATCGGTCTGTCGCTGATCATTCTCTTCGCCTTCGGCGTGCCGATCGCGGTCTCCATCGTTCTGGCCTCGGTCATCGGCATCGAGTTCTTCTCCCGGCTACCGCTGCTGCTGGTACCCCAGCAGATGTTCATCGGCATCGACAAGTTCCCGCTGATGGCGATCCCGTTCTTCATCCTGGCGGGTAACCTGATGGCGGCGGGCGGTATTTCCCGGCGCCTGGTGGACCTGGCCAAGTCCATCGTCGGCGGCATCCAGGGTGGCCTGGCCATGACCTGCGTGCTGACCTGCATGATGTTTGCTGCGGTGTCGGGCTCCAGCGTCGCGACCACCTTCGCCATCGGCGCGATTCTGATACCGGCGATGGTCAGGCATGGCTACCCCAAGCCCCTGGCGGCCTCGATCCAGGCCTCTTCCGCGGAGCTTGGCGTGCTGATTCCGCCGTCGATTCCCCTGATCCTGTTCGGCGTCAGCACCGACACCTCCATCGGCCAGCTGTTCCTCGCCGGCATCGGCCCCGGCATCCTGATCGGCTGCGCCTTGCTCCTGTTCCTCTACCTGTTCTGCAAGGTGCGTGGCTACGGTCTTGATGATCACAAGGACAGCACGAGCTTCATGATCTCGTTCAAGCGCGCCTGGTTGGCGCTGCTGATGCCGGTTGTGGTGATCGGCGGCATCTACGGCGGGGTGTTCACCCCCACCGAGGCGTCGGCGGTAGCGGTGTTCTATGCGCTGGTCGTCGGCGGCTTCTACTACCGCGAGCTGAAGCGGGACGACCTATGGCCGATCCTGCGCCAGAGCGTCATCTCCACCGCGGCGGTCATGCTGATCATTGCGGCGGCCTCGCTGTTCAGCTTCCTGCTCAGCCGCACCGGCTTGCCGTCCCAGATCGCCGGCTGGGTGACCGAGGTGTTCGACAGCCCCATGTCATTCCTGCTGGCAGTCAATGTACTGCTGCTGCTGGTGGGCATGTTCATCGAGACCTCGGCGGCCATCCTGGTGCTGGCGCCCATCCTGACGCCCATTGCCATCCAGTTCGGGGTCCATCCCGTGCACTTCGGCTTGATCATGGTGGTGAACCTGGCCCTGGGGATGATCACGCCGCCGCTGGGGGTGAACCTGTTTGCCGCCTGCGCGGTGGCCAGGATCACCATCGACGAGATGCTGCCCTGGCTGGTGCGCTTCGTGCTTGTTGTGCTCGCCTGCCTGGTGGCGATCACCTACATGCCCTGGATCTCCATGGGACTGGTGCGGCTGGTCTATTGAATAGTGAACAACAACAAGGAAATCGTGATGTCATTCTTACCTGTCATGCCCCCCAGCGATGCCCTTATTGCCGGTGAATGGGTCGCCACGAGAGAGCGGCTGGACGTACAGGCCCCCTCCAGCGGCGAGGTGATCGCAGAGATTGCCCGCAGTCAGTCGTGGGAGGTCGAGACGGCGGTCGTCGCCGCCCGCGGCGCCTTTGCCGGCGAGCTGGGCGACTGGGCCTCCTGGATGGCCCGACGTCGGAGTGAATGGCTGCTCGCCTTCGCTGCGGTGATCGAGGCGGATCACGCCAATCTGGCGGCACTCGAGTGCGCCGATACCGGCAAGCCGATGACCCAGGCCCGGGGCGATATCACGGCCTGCGCCCGCTACTTCCGCTTCTATGGCGGGGCCGCCGACAAGCTGCACGGCGAGACCATTCCCTTCGAGAACGACTTTGCGGTGATGACCCTGCGCGAACCCTATGGGGTCTGCGCGCAGATCATTCCCTGGAACTATCCCGCCCAGATCTTCGGACGCTGCGTGGCGGCGGCACTGGCGGCCGGCAATACCGTGGTGCTCAAGCCGGCCGAGGATGCCTGCCTCAGCGGCCTGCGCCTGGCCCAGCTGGCCTACGAGAACGGATTGCCGCCCGGCGTGCTCAATGTGGTGCCCGGGCTCGGGCGGGAGGCGGGTGCCGCCCTGGCGGCTCACCCCGGTATCGATCATCTTTCCTTTACCGGCTCGCCGGAAACGGGAACCCAGGTGGCCCAGGCCGCCGCCGTTCATCATGTGCCGGTGACCATGGAGCTGGGCGGCAAGTCGCCGCAGATCGTCTTCGCCGATGCCGACATGGAGGCCGCGCTGGAGGCGGTGGTGCGCGGCATCGTCCAGAACGCTGGCCAGACCTGCTCGGCAGGCAGTCGCCTGCTGGTGGAGGCGAGCTGCGCCGAGGCCGTGCTGGGAGCACTGGTCGAACGCTTCTCGGCGCTGCGCTGCGACGCCGGCGAGGCGGATGCCGACTGTGGCCCGTTGATCAATGCCCGCCAGAAGGCGAAGCTGGAGGCACGGCTGGCGGCGGCGGCCGAGGACGGTATCCGCGTGGCGGCGAAGGGTCAGCTGGCCGCTGGCGCCCCGGGTGGCGGCCATTTCGTGGTACCGCAAATCCTTGTGGAGATTCCCGACGGCCATGAGGTGCTTCGGGAGGAGCTGTTCGGCCCAGTGCTGGCGGTGCAAGTCTTTGCCGACGAAGCCGAGGCGCTACGCCTGGCCAATGCCACCGACTTCGGCCTCTGTGCGGGCATCTGGACAGGTGATGGCGGACGACAGCTGCGCCTGGCCAGGGGGATTCGCAGCGGCCAGGTATTCATCAACAACTACGGCGCGGGGGGTGGCATCGAGCTGCCCTTCGGCGGTGTCGGTCGCTCCGGGCATGGCCGGGAGAAGGGGTTCGAAGGCCTGAAGAGCTACACCCGGCTCAAGACCGTGGCTATCAAGCACGGCTGAGTCAAGCACGGCTGAGCGAGCCGCCGGCCCGCGATTCACAATGGGATGAACCAGAGGAGCAATAGGATGAGTCAGCTATTTCGAGTCGGCCTGGTGGGCGTGGGCCTGATGGGACACGGTATCGCCGCGAACATCCTGAAAGGAGGGCATACGCTCTGTTTTCTTGACCACCCCGGCAACCAGCCCGTGGACGACCTGCGCGCCGCCGGGGCGACCGCGAAGGCTAGCGGCCGCGAGGTGGCCGAGGCGGCCGATGTGGTCATTCTCTGCGTGACCGGCTCGCCCCAGGTGGAGGCGGTGCTGTTCGAGCCCGGCGGGGTGCTGGAAGGGCTAAGGCCGGGCTGCGTGGTTGTCGACTGCTCCACGGCACTGCCCAGCTCCACCGAGCGAGTGGCCGCCCGGGTGGAGACGGCCGGCGGGCGCTTCATGGATGCCGCCATGACCCGCACCCCCAAGGAGGCGGAGGAGGGCCGGTTGAACCTCATCGTTGGCGCACCGGAGGCGCTGTTCCTGGAGGTGCAACCGCTGCTCGAGTGCTTTGCCGAGAACATCGCCCATGCCGGCCAGGTTGGCGCCGGCCATACCCTCAAGCTGCTGCACAACTTCGTCTCGCTGGGCTTCACCGCGGTGCTGGCCGAGGCCGCCGCAGCGTCACGACGGGCCGGTATCGACGACGCTGCCTTCCTCGACGTGCTGGGCAAGGGCGGCGGTGGCGGGGTGATCCTGGAGCGCCTGCGGCCCTATATCGCCGATGGCAACGCCTCCGGTTTCCGCTTCAGCGTGGCCAACGGCCTCAAGGATATCGGCTACTACCGCACCATGACCGAAGACCTCGGCGCCCAGCGCGGCGTGGCCGATGCGGTGCTGGCGCTCTACCAGTCGATCAGCGATGCCGGCCATGCCGACCGCCCCGTGCCGGAGCTGGTTGGCCTGCTGGGGCCGTCAAAGGGCTGATCAGTCCTGGTCTCCCCGAGGCTCCCGGGGGGCAGCGGTGTGACCCTCTGGCAGCCGTGCCAGCGGCTGCTGGCGGAAGTAGCGTGTCAGCAGCTCATACAGTGCCGGGTAGGCCTCGTGGAGGATATCGGGCGCGGTAAAGAAGGTCTCGCAGCACACCGCGAAGCACTCCCCCGGATGGCTGGCGGCGTAGTCGTCGATGGGTGTTTCCTCGCCACGCTCGAGGCGCGCCTGGAGGTCGTCCCATACGCCGATGAAGACCCGGTGCCACTCCTTCGGGTCGATGTCCCGTGGTAGCGGCGGGAAGCCGTCGACGTCCAGCGAGTTGCCCAGGTCGAGCTTGTGGGCGAGCTCATGGATCACCACGTTGAAGCCGTCGAGTCCGCCGCTCTCCATCAGGTCGGGAAAGGCGAGTACCACCGGCCCCTGGGACGAGGTCTCGCCGGCCCGCTCATCCAGGTACTCGTGCATCACGCCGAACTCGTCCAACTCCTCCACATGGCGGCGGAACGCCTCGGGCAGGATCAGCAGTTCGTGTACCCCGCTGAAGGCGTCGACATGGTCGTCGAAGGGCCAGCCCAGGGTCAGCAGGCAGGCCTGGGCGGAGAGCGCCAGCTGTGCCGGCAGGTCGAAGGGTGTCCGGCCAGCCAGCTCGGGGTGCAGGCTCAGCCGCTTGAGGTGCAGGAAGTGCCAGGCGCGCCGGCCCAGGCGGTTGGCCTCCTCTTCGCCCAGCGCTGCCAGCAGCGGCAGGCGTGCACGGGCCTCGGCCCAGGCCGCCTCGGGGAAGGGATGACGCGAGGCGAAGCGCTCGGCCCGCCAGCGGCGAAGGCGACCGAACATGGCCTCAGTTCTCCTCGGGGTTGCCCGGGGTCAGGCTACCGGACTTCCACGACCAGTCCCGCCAGCGCAGGTCGAACAGGTCCTTGCGCCGGTCCTTGAGATTGGTCACCGAGCCTTCGGCCCGCACCACGGTGAGCCGGGTCAGGTCCAGGTCCGAGAAGATCACCATCTCGGTATTCGGCGTGGTCTCCGAGAGCACCGCGTCGTGGGGGAAGGCGAAGTCCGAGGGTGTGAAAACCGAGGACTGGGCGTACTGGATGTCGAGGTTGCGGATCGACGGCACGTTGCCGACGCTGCCGCACAGCACCACGTAGCATTCGTTCTCGATGGCCCGCGCCTGGGCGCAGTGACGCACCCGCAGGTAGCCGTTCTTGGTGTCGGTCCAGAAGGGCACGAAGAGGATGTCCATGTCCTGGTCGGCGAGCAGGCGGCCGAGCTCGGGAAATTCCACGTCGTAGCAGATCAGGATGCCCACGCGGCCGGCATCGGTCTCGAACACGCGCAGCTCGTCGCCGCCCTCGATCACCCACTCCCGGCGCTCCTGGGGGGTGATGTGCAGCTTGGACTGCTTTTCGATGGTGCCGTCGCGGTGGCACAGGAAGGCGATGTTGTAGAGCCGATCGTCCTCGCCCACTTCGATCATCGAGCCCGCAACGATATTGATGTTGTAGGAGACCGCCATGCGCGACAGCTCTGTCTTGAACTGCTCGGTGAAGCCGGCCAGGAAGCGGATGGCCGCCAACTGGTCCTGCTGGGTGGCACGGTCCTGCAGCCCCATCAGCGGCGCATTGAACAGCTCCGGGAAGACGGCGAAGTCGCTCTGGTAGCTGGAAAGGGCGTCGACGAAGTACTCGACCTGCTGCAGTACCGCCTCCACCGAGGCGCATTCGCGCATCTGCCACTGCACGGCGCCGACACGTACCTGGGTGGGGCGGTTTTCCAGCACCCGCTCGGCGGGCTCAAAGAGGATATTGTTCCACTCCAGCAGGGTGGCGTAGCCCTGGGATTTCTCGTCTTCCGGCAGGTACTTGCGCAACAGCCGCTTGACCTGGAAGTCATTGGCCAGTTGGAACGACAGGATCGGGTCGTGTATCTCCTTGCGTGCAACCAGCTCGATGTACTCGGTGGGCGAGAGTTCCTCGGCGTGCTCGTGGTAATTGGGGATACGCCCGCCGGCGAGTATCGCGCGCAGGTTGAGAGAACGACACAGCTCCTTGCGCGCCTCGTAGAGGCGGCGCCCCAGCCGGTAGCCGCGATAGTCGGGATGGATCAGCACGTCCAGCCCGTACATGGCATCGCCTTGCGGATCGTTGAGGATGATCTCGCGGTTGCCCACCAGGTCGTCGTACTTGTGGGGGTTGGAGAACTCGTCGTAGTCGACCCGTACGGTCAGCGCCACGCCTATCAGCCTCTCGTCGTCCTCGATGGCGATCTGGCCATCGGGAAACTCCTGGATCAGCCGGTCGATGGAGTGCTGTGGCCAGGCACCACCAATATCGTCGTAGACGGCATCCATCAGAATCTTGAGCTGAGGGTAGTCGTCCTGCGTCAGGTTGCGCAGGTTCAGATGCAGGTCTTCGAGGGACATGGCGCGTCGGTTCCTGTCAGGGTGAAAGACGAAGTCTAGCATGGTCACGGGGTCGGCCGCGGTAGGCGCCGGCTGCGGCTTTGAAAGCAAGCGGCAATGGCGTCATGCGCCTGTCATATCAGCGAGTCAAGATGCACCGCAAAGAGGCCGAAGTGCGGCTACGCTGATTCAGACGAGAAAACGTTCTCAACCTGTCGTGACAATAATAACGGGCGTGCCATGAACAACGACGACAAGCGCATCCGGCTCGAAGAGGTGAGCAAGACCTGGGGTGGCCAGGCCGCCGTGGACCGGATCTCCTTCGATGTTGCCCCGGGCGAGTTCGTGATCCTGCTGGGTCCCTCGGGCTGCGGCAAGTCGACGACGCTGCGCATGATCGCCGGCCTCGAGCAGGCCAGCGACGGACGCATCCGCATCGGCGAGCGCGACGTGACCCATCTGCCACCTGGCGATCGCGGCCTGAGCATGGTGTTCCAGTCCTATGCGCTGTTTCCCCATCTGAGCGTGGCCGACAATATCGTTTTCGGCCTGCGCAGCCGCAAGGTGCCAAAAGCCGAACGCCAGGAGCGCCTTGCCCGGGTGGCACAGCTGGTCGATCTGGAAGCTTATCTCGATCGCAAGCCGGCCCAGCTCTCGGGCGGCCAGCGCCAGCGTGTGGCGCTGGCCCGCTCGATCATCTCCGAGCACCCCATCTGCCTGATGGACGAGCCGCTCTCCAATCTCGATGCCCGGCTTCGTGGCGAGATGCGGCGCGAGATCAAGGCCCTGCAGCAGCGGCTGGGCATGACGGTGATCTACGTTACCCACGACCAGGTGGAAGCCATGAGCATGGGCGACCGTGTCATCCTGATGGAGGCGGGGCGCATCGTGCAGGACGCGACCCCCGATGAACTCTACAACCGGCCGGCCACGGCCTTCGCGGCAAGCTTCATCGGCAGCCCGGCCATGAACCTGGTGACACTCGCCGCGGCGGCGGACGGGGCCGTCATCGAGGGTGAGCCGCGCTGCAGCGTGGCGTCCCACGATGCCAAGGGTCACCTGCTGGGGGTACGCCCCGAGGACATCACCGTACTGCCCGCCCATGCCAGTGGCGTGCCGGCCGAGGTGGTCGATGCCGAGTACCTGGGGGCCGACAGCATCGTGCGTCTCAAGGTGGGCAGCCAGGAGCTGCGTGCACGCCTGGACGGGGTGCCCAGCGTCAACCAGGGGGCGGCCTGCCGCCTGCAGTGGGCGCCCTGGGCGGCCCACTTCTTCGATTCTGGAGGCGGGCAGCGCCTGGCGCTCCAGGGGTATGACCTGTCCGCGGCCCCCGGTCGCCTGAGGCAGACTCAAGCAGCGCAGCGAAGCGGGGTGACAACCTCGCCTGGACCTTCCGGAAAGCACTCACCAGGAGTCAATCCATGAACACACGCCTTGCTCCCACCCTGTGCGGCCTGGCCGCTGCCGGCCTGCTGAGCGCCGGCCAGGCCGCCGCCCAAGAGCCGGTGGAACTGACCATGTACTATCCCGTTGCCGTCGGCGGTGCGTTGACCGATGTCATCGACGACCTGGTCGCCGACTTCCAGGCCGACCACCCTGATATCTCGGTGAACGCCATCTATGCCGGCAACTATGACGACACCCGGGTACGGGCGATGTCGGCCATCGAGGCGGGCGAGGCACCGCAGCTCTCGGTGCTGTTTTCCATCGACCTGTTCGACCTGCTGGAGCAGGACGCCATTATCGCCTTCGACGAGGTGGTGGAAACCGACGAGGAGCGCGAGTGGCTCGATAGCTTCTATCCCGGATTGATGGAAAACGGCCAGATCGACAGCCAGACCTACGGCATTCCCTTCCAGCGCTCCACCATCGTGCTTTACTGGAACAAGGAGGCCTTCGAAGCCGCCGGACTCGACCCCGAGACCCCGCCGGAAACCTGGGAAGAGATGGCTGACATGGCCGCTGCCGTGCGCGAGGCCAGCGGCGGCGACCAGTGGGGCGTCATGGTGCCCTCCACAGGCTATCCCTACTGGATGTTCCAGGCCTTCGCCTTCCAGAACGGCCACCGGCTGATGAACGAGGAGGGCACCGAGGTCTATTTCGATGACCCCGCCGCCATCGAGGCGCTGGAGTACTGGGTGTCGCTGGCCCGGGAGCACGAGGCGATGCCCGACGACGCCATCGAGTGGGGCACGCTGCGACAGAATTTCCTCGAGCAGTCCACCGCCATGATGTGGCACAGCACCGGCAACCTCACCGCGGTGCGCAACGCGGCCGAGTTCGACTTCGGCGTGGCCATGCTGCCGATGAAGGAGCAGCGTGGCAGCCCCACCGGCGGTGGTAACTTCTACATCTTCAACGACACCACCGAAGACGAGCAGCGCGCCGCCATGACCTTCATCCGCTGGATGACCGATCCTGAGCGTGCGGCGGCCTGGTCCATCGAGACCGGCTACATGGGCGTGAGCCCGGCCGCCTACGAGACCGAGGCCCTGCGCGACTACGTCGAGTCCTTCCCGCCGGCGGCAGTGGCCCGCGACCAGCTCGAGCACGGCACCGCGGAGCTCTCCACCTACCAGGGCGGGCGCGTTCGCCGGGCGCTGGACAATGCGATACAGGCGGCGCTGACCGGCCAGATGTCGCCGGAGGAAGCGCTCAACCAGGCCCAGGCCGAGGCCGAAGCGGCGTTGCGGCGTTACGCGCGCTGAGAAATCGACGTGAATAGGGGCGCCGGGGGTCAGGGCGGCGAGGAGGTCATTTGCCAGGGATGGCAAATGTAGCGTCCAGGGAGGGATTCACAGCGCCTCCTCAAAGCCCTTGGCCCCCGGATCAGCCCCGGACAGGACATGTCATGGTGATCCAGAACGCCGACCGACGCATGCAAATCTACGGCGCGCTGCTGCTGCTTCCGGCGGCGGTGCTGCTGGGTACCTTCGCCTATCTGCCAACGGTGTCCACCCTCGTCAACAGCCTGTTCCTGCCCGGCTTTCGCGGCTCGCCGCCGGAGTTCGTCGGGCTCGAGAACTATGCGCTGCTGATCGAGGACCGTACCTTCTGGCGGGTGGCGCGCAACAACCTGATCTATGCGCTGGGCACCATTCCCACGTCCATCGCCCTTGCGCTGGGCATGGCGCTGTTCGTCAATGCCCGCCTGCCGGGGCGCGGCTTCGTACGCATGGCCTATTTCACGCCGACCATCCTGCCGATGATCGCCGCCGCCAATATCTGGATGTTCTTCTACGCGCCGCAGATCGGCCTGTTCAACAAGATACTCGGAGCGCTGGGTATATCCGGGGTCAACTGGCTGGGCGACCCCAGCGTGGCGCTTGGCTCTGTCATCGTCATGACCATCTGGAAGGAAGCCGGCTTCTTCATGATCTTCTATCTGGCGGCACTGCAGAGCATCCCGCCGGAGCTCAAGGAGGCCTCGGACCTGGAGGGCACGGGCCGCTGGAGCTTCTTCTGGCGGGTCACCTTCCCGCTGCTGATGCCCACGACCCTGTTCGTGCTGATCAACGCGCTGATCAACGCCGTGCGGGTGGTGGACCACCTGTTCATCCTGACCAAGGGTGGGCCCAACAATGCCACCAATCTGCTGCTCTACTATGTCTACGAGAATGCCTTCTCCTTCTTCGACCGTACCTATGCCGCCACCATCACCGTAGTGATCCTGCTGGTGCTGGCGGTGGTGGCCACGGTGAAGTTCACCATCCTCGACCGCAGGACCCACTATCAGTGAGCACGGGGTACCATTCATGAGTCAGTCGAGCATGACGAGTGCAGCAAGCAGCCGGTTTGCCCTGCGGTTACCCAGCCTGGAAACCACCGCCGCCTGGCTGCTGGCGCTGATCTGGATCTTCCCGCTGCTCTACGCCTTCTGGGCGGCCTTCCACCCGGCGGCCTACATGGTGCGTTTCGATATCTTCGCACCGCTTACTCTGGAGAACTTCGCCAACGCCTGGGCCCAGGCGCCGTTCGCCCGCTACTACCTCAACACTTTCCTGCTGGTTACCGGGGTGGTGATGGCGCAGTTCGTGGTCTGTACCCTGGCCGGTTTCGCCTTCGCGCGCTTCCCGATCCCCGGCAAGGACATCCTGTTCATGCTGGTGCTGATCCAGCTCTTCGTCTTCCCCGAGGTCCTGATCGTCGAGAACTACCGCATCGCCAGTGGCCTGGGGCTGGTCGATACCATCACCGGCATCGGGCTACCCTACGTGGCAAGCGCCTTCGGCATCTTCCTGCTGCGACAGACCTTCAAGACCATACCCCGCGAGCTGGAGGACGCCGCCCGGATCGAGGGGTGCGGCTGGATGGCGATCCTGCTCAAGGTCTACGTGCCACTGGCCAAGCCCACCTATCTCGCCTACGGCCTGGTTTCGATCAGCCACCACTGGAACAACTTCCTCTGGCCGCTGGTGGTGACCAACTCGGTAGAAAGCCGCCCGCTCACCGTGGGGCTCGGCATCTTCTCGGCGCCGGAGACCGGCGTCAACTGGGCCACCGTCAGCGCTGCTACATTGCTCAGTATCGCCCCGCTGCTGGTGGCCTTCCTGCTGTTCCAGCGCCAGTTCGTGCAGTCGTTCCTGCGGGCTGGAATTCGCTAATAAAGGTCGATTGACTACCCTTGGGGATGAATGGACCACTCAAGGAGAGATGTCATGGCTCATGGACAGTCGCCAGGACAGGGCAAACACGCGCAGCTCTACCGCATGGTCATGGAGGAGCACCTGTGCCCCTTCGGACTGAAGAGCAAGGACCTGCTGGAGCGCAAGGGATTCGATGTCGAGGATCACCACCTGACCACGCGGGATGAGACGGAAGAATTCAAGGAAAAGCATGGGGTGGATACGACACCCCAGGCCTTTATCGATGGCCAGCGCATCGGCGGCTATGACGAGCTGCGCGAGCACTTCGGCCTGGATTCGCCGGGCGAGGACGAGACCACCTACCAGCCGGTGATAGCCCTGTTTGCCACGGCCTTGCTGATGGGACTTGCCGTCAGTTGGACGGCGACCGGCACCCTGCTGAGCCCCCGGATGCCGGAGTATTTTGTGGCCATCGCCATGGCCCTGCTGGGGCTGCAGAAGCTCAAGGACGTGGAGAGCTTCAGCACGATGTTTCTCAACTACGACCTGCTGGCCCAGCGTCAGGTGCGCTACGGCTACGTCTATCCCTATGCCGAGACACTGGCGGGCATTCTGATGCTGGCGGGTGCCCTGGTATGGTTGGCCGCACCAGTCGCACTTTTCATCGGTACGGTGGGCGCCGTCTCGGTGTTCAAGGCGGTCTATGTCGACAAGCGAGAGCTCAAGTGTGCCTGCGTGGGCGGCGACAGCAACGTGCCGCTGGGCTTCGTGTCGTTGACCGAAAACCTGATCATGGTCGGCATGGGTATCTGGATGCCGTTGCGGATGTATGTTCTTTAGTGATCGCCTTTAAGCTCGCGGACCTGCCGGGCCAGCGCGAACACATGCTTATCCTCGGCGCCAAGGTCTTCCAGCGCGGTGGCGAGGTTGAGCAGGTAGTCGCGGTTGGAGCCGCTGGGGCCGCTGGCGGCGGCGATCTGCCGGGCCATGTCCTCCAACGGAGCGTCGCCGAGGAAGGCGGCGTTCTCTTTCGTGGCCAGATATATCAGCCCCTCGGCGTGGTCACCCTCGGCGAAGTGCAGTATCACCCGCTCACGGAGATAACCGTTCTTTTCGCGAATATCCAACGGTCCCAGCGTATCGGCGTCGATACGGTAGGCCATGCCCTGGCAGGTCGTGCCGGGCGACTCGACCAGCGTGACCACGCGGCCAGGTGATTTCGGCGTGCCGCGATGATCGTGGGAGCCCTGCCAGAACCGACGTGCCCAGCCCTCGATACGGGCGGGGCGGCGCTCATGGTAGGCAAACTCGGCCTTCCAGATCAGCGAGCCGTAGCCGAACAGCCATAATGGCTGGCCTTCTTCGAAAAACACTCTCTTCCGATTAAGCCACGTGGTGTCCAAGGTCATAAGCTGCGATTGGCTCTGCGCATAAGAGGCTGAGTCAACGTCTGGGCCATGATGACACCCGCCAGTACCAGCACGCCTCCAACCAGATGGAACAGCGCGATCCGCTCGTCCAGAAAGGCCATGGCGATCAGGGCGCTGAACAGTGGCATCAGATTGATGAAGATACTCGCCTGGCTGGCACCGATCTGGCGGATGGCGCGCATCCACAGGAAGGTGGTGATGATCGAGGCGGGGATGCCGGCGTAGAGAATCAGCCAGACATTGTGCCCGTCCACCGGGGTCATTGGCCCCAGCAGGTAGCCGGGCAGCAGGAACAGTACGGCGAAACAGACCTGCACGTACAGCACGACCCAGGGCGGCAGATCCAGCGGCCAGCGCTTGAGCATGACACCGTAGAGAGCGTAGCAGGTGGCGGCGACCACCATCAGCAGGTCGCCCAGGGCGACTTCCAGCTGCAGCAGCGAGAGTGGGTTGCCGCGCCCCAGCAGTACGGTAACGCCGAACAGCGCCACGATACCGCCAAGGGTGCCACCGAGGCTCGGCGATTCGCGCAGGATCAGCGCGCTGAGCAGTACGGTGAGCAGCGGCACCATGGCGGCAAGGATGCCCATGTTGGTGGCCGAGGTGGTCTCGGCGGCGACATAGGCCAGGCCCTGCCACAGCGCCATGCCGATCAGGCCCAATACCGCAAGCTTGGGCCAGTGGCGGCGGATGGCTTCTCGATGCTGCCAGGCGGACGGCAGCACGAAGGGGGTGAGCACGGCCAGCGCCAGCACCCAGCGCAGGAAGGCGATACTGCTCGGTGCGATGGAGCCCACGGTGAGCTGGTTGATGGTCATGTTGCCCGACCAGATCAGTACCGCACCGAGCGGGGCCAGGAAATAGAGCAGCGGCATGGCGACCTCTTGGACAAAGCAGAGCCCCGCGTGGGCGGGGCTCTGGAGAGCTGTCATCATATCGCGCTGAGACGAGGCTGCAAGTCATGAGACGGCTAATGATAATGGCCGCCTGGTGTTGCACCACCGAGCATCGGGCGGGCCGACGCGCGCTAGCGCAGCTGACTGTCCTTGCTGCCGCGACGGTTATAGCCACTGTAGGTCGTCTGCTGCTTGTCCCGCTCGTTCTGGCAGGCGATGCAAAGGCGCACGCCCTTGATCGCCTCACGGCGAGCCTGGGGAATCTCGTCGCCGCACTCCTCGCAGTGCTTCCGGCTCTCGCCGGTGGGAAGCTGGCTGCGTACCCGCTGCAGCGCGTCTTCCACGGTGCTTTCGATCTGCTCCTGCTCGGCGCCGTCTCTTGACCAGCCCCCTGCCATGCTGTCGCCTCCTTCGGCTCTCACCGAGTCGTTTCAGTAATGCAGTCACTCTCCCTCAAGAGGGTTTGTGGCGCAGCTCGCCATTCAGCGCCTTGATGATGGTATAGCACATCAACAGCATCACGATGGAGAACGGAATCGCTGTCGCCGTCACCCCCGCCTGAAGTGCCGACAGACCGCCGCCGATAAGCAGCACGATGGCAATCAATCCCTCCACTGTTGCCCAGAACATCCGCTGAGGCCTGGGCGCATCGATCTTGCCACCGGCGGTAATGGTATCGATCACCAGGGAGCCGGAATCCGACGAGGTGACGAAGAAAATCAAAGCCAGAATGATGCCAAGAGTCGACATCAGGCCCGTCAGCGGCAGTTCGTTGAGCATGCCGAACAGCGACAGCTCGGGGCTGTAGTTGTCGATCACGTACTCCTTGACCAGGCTGGTGTCGGGGCTGGCGTAGAGCTGATCCAGCGCCGTGGCGCCAAAGACACCCATCCAGATGAAGATGAACAGGCTGGGAATCAGCAGCACACAGAGCACGAACTCGCGAACCGTGCGTCCGCGAGAGACACGCGCGATGAACATGCCGACGAAGGGTGCCCAACTGATCCACCAGGCCCAGTAGAAGATGCTCCAGGCCTGTCGATAGGCGTCGTCGTCACGGCCGATTGGTGCCGACAAGGGTATGAGTTCCTTCACATAGGTCGTAAGGCCGGTCCAGAAGCCGCCAAGGGCTACCAGGGTGGGGCCGGCAAACAGCACGAAGAAGAAGAACAGCACTGCCAGGACCATATTGATCTCGGAAAGCTTCTTAACGCCGCCCTCGAGCCCGCGCCAAACCGACACCAGTGCCGCCGCCGTGACCAGCAGGATGATGATGACCTGGGCGGTGGTGCTGACCTCCAGGCCGAAGACGAAATTCATCCCCGCATTGGCCTGCTGGGCGCCAAGCCCCAGCGATGTGGCGAGGCCGAACAGCGTGGAAAACACCGCCAGGATGTCGATCGCATGGCCCCACCAGCCCCACACGCGATCGCCGAGGATCGGGAAGAACGCCGAGCGAATCGAGAAGGGCAGGCCCTTGTTGTAGGTGAAAATGGAGAGCGCCAGGGCCATCACCACATAGACGGCCCAGCCGTGGATGCCCCAGTGGAGATAGGTGCCTGCAAGACCCATGGCTGTGGCTTCGGGAATGGCCCCGGCGTTCAAGGCTCCATCGGCGCCAAAGGGAGACGGAATGCCAAGCGGCAGCGAGACGTTGGCATGGTAGACCGGCTCCAGCACCCCGAAGAACAGCAGCCCGATGCCGATACCGGCGGCGAACAGCATCGAAAACCAGGAGAGATAGCCGTAGTCGGGGCGGGCATCCGGGCCGCCCAGCCGGACCGAGCCATAGGGCAAGACGACCAGCGCCAGGCAGAACAGAATAAAGAAATCCACCACCATCATGAAATACCAGTCCAGGGTGCCGGTAGAGAAACCGACGATGGACTGGAAGAGATTTCCCGCCCGCTCCGGGAACAGCAGGGTGAGGATGATAAAGACGACCGATGCGAGTGCCGAAACGGCGAAGACCCGGTTATGGATGTCGAAGCCGATGGGGCCCAGTCGCCCTTCGAGATTGTCCTGTCCAACGACGTAATCGGTTTGCATATCGCTGGTCAGTGGGGACGACGCGGGGTCGCTTGAGGTGCTCATGGGCTACGCCTCCTTAATTATTATGTAGGGGTCGTGAGGGGGACTGCTCTTCAGTGTACAGCCATGCTTCCTGGGAATAGGTATCCCGCCGCGGGGACGGCGGGACTAGGGTGTCATGCATGGACGTCGCCGGCCAACGGGAAGCGCGCTCGCCGTTCGAGATCGTCCAGGTCGATGGTGTTGCGCATGTACTGGGTGCTGGCATCGAACAACGGCTGGTGGTCCCAGGGCGTGACCTTGCCCTGCATGAGCGCCCGTGAAACCAGCTTGCGGCGTCGCTGGCTGGCGATCACCTCGCCGTGCAGCCGCTCATAGTCCCAGCGGCTGGCGACCTCGTCGCGAAACTGCTTGCACAGGTCCAGGTGCGCGGGGTCCCCGGCCAGGTTGTTGAGCTCGAGCGGGTCTGCCTCGAGGTCGAACAGCTGGTCGGGGTCGGGTGCGGTGTGGACGAACTTGTAGCGCCCGCGGCGGATCATCAGCAGCGGTGCGATGGCGCCCTCGCCGAGGTATTCGCCGATCACCTCGTCATGGCCGCCGGTGCCGGTCAGGTGCGGTAGCAGGCTGCGGCCGTCGATGGGCACGGCGTATTCCGGTGCGGTGCCGTCGTGGGCGATCTCGGCGAAGGTCGGCAGCAGGTCCATGGTCGACACCGACTCGCGCACCCGGCGCGGGGTGAAGCGGCCGGGGGCGTGGACGATCATCGGCACGCGGGCGGAATCCTCGAACCAGCTCATCTTGTACCAGAGGCCGCGCTCGCCGAGCATGTCGCCGTGGTCGCCGGAGAACACGATGATGGTGTCTTCGTCGAGGCCGGTCTCTTTCAAGGCCTTCAGCACGGCGCCGATCTGGTCGTCGACATAGCTGAGCGCCCCGTAGTAGGCGTGGCGGGCGTTGCGAATCTGCTCGTCGCTGACGGTGTCCTCGGCGAGCTGATAGACATGACGCAGTCGCTGGGAGTGCGGGTCCATCAATTCCCGCGAGTAGGGCACGCGCGGCATGTCGATGTCGTCATGATCGTAGCGGTCCCAGTACTCCTGCGCGATGGTGTAGGGGTCGTGGGGGTGGGTTAGCGATACGGTCAGGCAGAAGGGGCGCTGCTCGCCGTTGCGAACATAGTCGTAGAGGAAACGCTTGGCGCGGAAGGTGACCTCGTCGTCGAAGTCGAGCTGATTTGAGCGCACGCAGGGGCCGGCCTGAATTACCGAGCACATGTTGTGGTAGTAGCTCGGCCGCTCGTCGAAGTTTTCCCAATCGACGAACCAGCCATAATCGGCTGGATAGATGTCGGTCGTCAGGCGCTCCTCGAAGCCGTGCAGCTGGTCCGGGCCGCAGAAGTGCATCTTGCCCGACAGCGAGGTGTAGTAGCCGGCATCGCGCAGGTAGTGGGCGAAGGTCGGGGTGTCGGCGGCGAACTCGGCGGCGTTGTCGTAGCCGCCAATGCGCGACGGCAGCTGGCCGGCCATCAGCGTGAAGCGCGACGGTGCACATAGCGGGCTGTTGCAGTAGGCCGAATCGAAGACCACGCCTTCGGCGGCCAGGCGTGACAGATGCGGCGTCTTGACCAGGGGGTGCCCGTAGAAGGGTAGGGCAGAGGCCGCCACCTGGTCGGCCATCAGGAACAGGATGTTGGGCTGCTTGGGCGTCATGGGGCCTCTCTTGCTTGTTGCTGCGCGCTTGGGTTTCTTGCTCGAACCAAACCGTGGCTGGCGAGCATGACAGTCTCCCTGCTAATCTCATGGCCTGTAAACTCGCTGAATTTTTATGGAAGGCATTAGGTGAGCTAATGGTTTCAGTAGGTGGGAGAGCATCGCCCAACGGTTTGCGGGTGTTCGAGGCGGCGGCCCGGCACCTCAGCTTCACTGCCGCGGCGCGGGAGCTGCGCTCGACCCAGTCGGCGGTCAGCCAGCAGGTCAGGGCCCTTGAAGAGCAGCTCGGCATGCCGTTGTTCGAGCGCATCTATCGCGGGGTAAGATTGACCGAGGCGGGGCAGGCACTGTTCGCCGGTGTGCAGGAAGGGTTCACGATCATCGATCGCACCATCGACCGGCTACAGCAAAGGTACCAACACCCGCATGTGAACATCCTCACCGACTTCTCGTTCGCTGCCTATTGGCTGATGCCGCGGCTGCCGAGCTTCCGTAAAGAACATCCGCATATCGACGTGCGCATCGTGACCAACCAGGGCGCGCTCGACTGGCGCACCCAGGAGGTCGACGTGGCTATCCTGTTCTGTGACGAACGGACCCTGGCGTCTGGCGTGCCGCGGCTGTTCCCCGAGGAGGTCTTTCCGGTCTGCGCCCCCGGCTTCCTGCAGCAGCACGGGCCGATCGAGTCTCCCGCGCGACTGGCCGAGCTGCCGTTGTTGGCCTTGACCGCTGATCAGGGGCAGAGCTGGTTGGACTGGCCGAGTTACTTCGAGCAACTGGCGGGCATCGGCTATCTGGAATCCCCGGAGCTGACGTTCAATAACTACACGCTGCTGATCCAGGCGGCGATCGCCGGACAGGGCGTCGGGATGGGATGGCGAGGGTTGGTCGATGACATGCTCGAGAGTGGCATGCTGGTCGGACTGCAGGAGCTGGGGCTGCGCTCGTCGCGTGGCTATGGGCTGATCGATGCGCGGCCGGATACGTCGGGTGAAGCGAAACGGGCGCTGCAGGTATGGGTACTGGCTTGTGCCGAGGAGTCCCAGGATAAGCGCTAGGCTCAATACGAAAACTGCCTACGCTTGCCCATACGGCGTTAAAAATCGGCTCAAAGTACTCATTTACAACCCGTAAACTCCGTCTTTTCGTCGATTTTTGCCTTGTCTGGCCTACGCGCGGCGACTTTTCGTATTGAGCCTACGAGCTGTGAAGAAAGGAGGCCAGACGAGGGCTAACGGCCCCCGTCCGGTATCCGGTCAAACGCCGAGGATTTCCTTGGCCTGGTTCAGTAGATCTTCGGAGCGAGCATGGTCGCCGTCATTGTGGGCTTCCTCACCCTCCTGGCGCAGCTCGTTGACCTGCTCGATTTCGGCTTCACTTAGCTGGGCGACCTTGGCGTCGTCCTGCAGGGCTTCGTCGATCTCGCCCATCAGCATGGGGCAGCTGGCGGCCCAGGCGGGAAAGGCGAAGGCGAGTAATACCAGTGCGGCAAACAGTGTCTTTAACATTGTCGATATCTCCTTTGAACGCAGCCGGTCGGCTGGTCCGAATGGATAGGCAGTGCCTCGACCGGAACCGTCTTTCTGTGCCAGTTTTACCCGACGTCATGCGGTGCCGGCGAGCCATCGGTTCGGCCGCTGTCAGTATAGATAACCTGGGCCAACTGAACAGGACAGAAACGCCCCGCTGTTTTGCAACAGCAGGGCGTTTCGAGGTTGGGCCGGGCTGGGTTTCAGCCGATGGCGGCAATAGCTGCCTTGGCCACCTGTACGTCCTGGTCGGGCTTGACGCCGGAAACCCCGACGCTGCCGGCGACCTGGTCGTCGACGATCACCGGCACACCACCGGACAGCAGTGCCTGTAGCGGTGCTGAAACAAAGGCGGTGCGGCCGTTATTGATCATCTCTTCGAAGACCTGGGTCTCCTTGCGGCCCATGGCGGCGCTACGCGCCTTCTCGGCGGCCACATTGGCAGTGAAGGGGGCGGTGCCGTCGAGGCGGCGCAGGCCGAGCAGGTGGCCGCCGTCGTCGGCCACCGCGATGGTGACCAGCCAGCCGTTGGCCTCGGCCTCCTGCTGGGCGGCATCGAGGATGGCGTTGACGTCGGTGAGGGTGAGTGCGGGCTTGGTGTTCATGGTGATCTCCTGATGGGGCAAAGCAATTGGTTATTCGGAGCTGGCAGCTTGCCAGTGGTGAACCACGGGGCTTCCGTCGACAGGCCTCCGAGGAGGCGCTGTAAACCCCTCCCTGGGCGCTACCGATGCCATCCATGGCATCGGACCTCCTCTACGGCCTGTCCCCGGCGCCCCTCGCGTTGGTAGATTCATTGGCCGAGAGCCGTGCTCGCTGCAGGTTGTAACGTCTCATCGACGATTTCTATCCAGTGTCGTACTGGTGTTCTGCCGGCGCCGTTGAGGTGTGTCTGGCAGCCGATATTGGCGGTCACGATAAGCTCCGGGTTGCCGGCTTCCAGGGCGTTGAGCTTGTTATCGCGCAACTGGGTGGCAAGCTCCGGCTGGGTGATGGAGTAGGTGCCCGCCGAGCCGCAGCAGAGGTGGGCATCCTGTACCGGCGTCAGCGAAAAGCCGAGCTTGACCAGCACGCCTTCGGCGGCGCCACCGAGCTTCTGGGCATGCTGCAGGGTGCAGGGGCAGTGGAAGGCGAGCTTGCGGCTCTCCTTCACCTTCAGCGCTTCCAGATCCTCGTCGCGTAGCACTTCGACGAGATCCCGGGCCAGCTCACTGACCCGTCGGGCTTTCTCGGCGTACTCGGGATCGCCCTCCAGCATCTCGCCGTACTCCTTGACGAAGGCGCCACAGCCGCTGGCGGTCTGTACGATGGCTTCGGCACCGGCCTCTACGTGTGGCCACCAGGCGTCGATATTGGCGCGGATGCGGGCTCGGCCGTCGTCCTGGGCGTTGAGGTGGAAATCTACAGCGCCGCAGCAGCCTGCCTCGGGAGCCGGGGTGAGGCCAATGCCCAGGCGGTCCAGCACCCTTGCTGTGGCGGCATTGGTGTTGGGCGAGAGCCCCGGCTGTACGCAGCCTTCTAGAATCAGCATCTGGCGTTTGTGTTTCTTGCTCTCGGGCCGTGCCCCGGCATCCACCGGCTTGGGCGGCAGCTTGTCCCTGAGCTTGCCGGGCGCCAGCGGCTTGAAGGTCTGGCCCAGTTTGAGCAGCGCCTGGAAGCGTTTGGGATCGGTCAGGGCCTTGCGCAGCCCATAGCGCAGGGCGCGGTCGCTAGCCTTGCGCGGCACCCGCCGCTCGATCTCGGCGCGGCCGATGTCGAGCAGCTTGTGGTACTCCACGCCGGAGGGGCAGGTGGTCTCGCAGTTGCGACAGGTCAGGCAGCGGTCCAGGTGCAGCCGGGTCTGCTCGGTGACGTTCACGTCGTCGTCGGGATTTTCCAGCATCTCCTTCATCAGGTAGATGCGTCCCCGGGGGCCGTCGCGTTCGTCGCCCAGCAATTGATAGGTAGGGCAGGTGGCGTTGCAGAAGCCGCAGTGAACGCAGCTGCGCAGGACGCGGTCGGCCTCGCGGATGTGCGGCTTCTTGAGGTCTTCCTCGGTAAAGTGCGTCTGCATGTAGATTTCCTCGATACGTCTCAGAACGCCGCGTAGAGCCGGCCCGGGTTGAAGATGCCCTTGGGGTCGAGCTCGGCCTTGAGGTTGCGGTGATACTTCAGCAGCACCGATGGCAGCGGGGTAAAGGGCTCGTCGCTTCCCGGCCCTTCACAGGCGCCCAGGTAGGTGGCATGACCATCGACGCGTCGGCAGGCGTTGCGCAGGGTCTCGGCATCGATGGCACTCCTGACCCAGCACTGGGCGCCGGCCCAGTCGTGGATCATCGAGGCTTCCGCTGTGTCGGCGAGTCCCAGTGAGGCCGTGCGATGGGGCAGTGACAGGCGCCACAGGGGCCGGTCGCTGGCCCTGGCGGAGGCGTTACCCTGGTCGAAGAAGTCCAGGTTCAGATCCCGTAACGCTGGCCAGAAGTTCTCATCCAGCGCATCGCCGCCGAGACGCTCGCGGGTGGCGGCCACGGAGCTCGGCCCGCCTTCCAGGCGGATATGAAGGGCGCCCTCCAGCCAGGCTGCCGCACTGATGGGCAGCGGCTCACGGCCCCATTCGGCCAGCCTGTTGCGCGCTTCCTCGAGTGAGATATCCAGGTGCAGGCTGCGGCTGGCGCCGGGCCGGGGCAGCACCTTGAAGGTGACTTCGGTGAGCAGCCCGAGGGTGCCCTGGGCGCCGACCATCAGCCTCGACAGGTCGTAGCCGGCGACGTTCTTCATCACCTGGCCACCGAAGCGCTGCTCGATGCCTTCGTGGCCGATCACCCGGGCGCCGAGCACGAAATCGCGCACGCTGCCGGCCCAGGGGCGGCGGGGGCCGGAGAGACCGGTGGCGACCATGCCGCCCACGGTGCTCGCTTCACCAAAGCGTGGCGGCTCGAAGGGCAGCATCTGCCCCTGCTCGGCGAGGGCGGCCTCGAGCTCGGCCAGAGGCGTGCCGCTGCGTACCGATACCACCAGCTCCACCGGGTCGTAGAAGGTGATACCCCGGTGCTCGGCGGTGGATAGCACTTCGCCCTCTGTGGGGCGGCCGTAGAAGCCGCGGGTATCGCCGCCGACGATGCGCAGCGGGGTGCCGGCGGCATTCGCCTGACGGATACGCTCTGCCAATGACTCGCTGGCGTCATGGTCATGGGGTGTCGTTGCTGTCTTGTCCATGGTCACTCCAGTCAGCCTTGCTTGGCGGGGTCGGCTGCCGCGCTCTTGATGGTGCGGAATTCCGAGCAGCGGGCCGGCGTGGGAATGTTCTTGCCCGGGTTGAGCAGGCCCGTCGGATCGAAGGCGGCCTTGGCGGCACGGAAGGTGGCCAGCTCGTCGGGGCGGAACTGGGCGCACATCTGGTTGATCTTCTCGCGGCCGACGCCATGCTCACCGGTGATGGTGCCGCCCACCTCGACGCACAGTTCGAGGATCTTGCCGCCCAGCGCCTCGGCCTCGTCCAGCTCGCCCGGGGTGTTGGCATCGAACAGGATCAGCGGGTGCATGTTGCCGTCGCCGGCATGGAAGACGTTGGCCACCCGCAGGCCGTACTGCTCGGACAGGTCGGAGATGCCCTTCAGCACCCGGGCCAGCTCGCGGCGCGGTATGGTGCCGTCCATGCAGTAGTAGTCCGGCGACATGCGGCCCACCGCCGGGAAGGCGTTCTTGCGACCGGCCCAGAACAGCGCGCGCTCGGCATCGTCGCGGGCCTGCTGGATACCGGTGGCGCCGGCCGCCTCGAGTACGCGGCGAACGGTCTCGCAGTCGTCATCGACGTCGGCTTCGACGCCGTCCAGTTCGCAGAGCAGGATCGCCTCGGCCTCCACCGGATAGCCGGCGCCGATGAAGTCCTCGGCGGCGCGAATTGCCAGGTTGTCCATCATTTCCAGGCCGCCGGGAATGATGCCCGCGGCGATGATAGAGCCCACGGCGTTGCCTGCCTTCTCGATGTCGTCGAAGCTGGCCATCAGCACCTTGGCGGTCTCGGGCTTGGGCAGCAGCTTGACGGTGATCTCGGTGACCACGCCGAGCATGCCCTCGGAGCCATTGAACAGCGCCAGCAGGTCGAAGCCGGGGGCGTCCAGGGCATCGCTGCCCAGGGTCATGTGCTCGCCCTCGATGGTGAGCACCTCGACCTTGATCACGTTGTGCACGGTCAGGCCGTACTTGAGGCAGTGCACGCCGCCGGCGTTCTCGGCCACGTTGCCGCCGATGGAGCAGGCGATCTGGGAAGAAGGGTCCGGAGCGTAGTAGAGGCCATAGGGTGAGGCCGCCTCGGAGATGGCCAGGTTGCGCACCCCGGGCTCGACCCGGGCAATTCGCGCCTCGGGGTCGATCTCCAGGATGCGGCTGAAGCGCGACAGCACCAGCAGCACGCCGTGCTCCAGCGGCATGGCGCCGCCCGAGAGGCCAGTGCCGGCACCGCGGGTCACCACCGGCACACCGAGACGATGGCAGGTCTTGAGCAGCTGTTCGACCTGCGCCAGGGTCTCTGGCAGCGCCACCAGCATGGGCAGGGTGCGATAGACCGAGAGGCCATCGCACTCGAAGGGGTGCAGGTCTTCTTCACGATGCAGCAGCGTCAGGCCGGGCACGTCCTGGGCGAGACTGTCGCGGATGGCGGTCTTGTCCAGCTGCGGCGCCGCGCCATCGAGTCGTTCATCGTAGAGAATATTCATGGAGACGCCTCATTGAGAGTCATGGCGGCAGGAGTTGTGATCGTGCGAAAGCCCCAATCTGCGCGCTAACCGACTCGCTGTCCAGCTTCCGGTCTGCTGGTATGACCAGTTGTTATCGGATATATTGGAAAATATTTCCACCATATACCATTAGTCGTTCGATGACAGCCGGTCAATGACGGACCTGCTCTGGCGGCTTGCGGAGATCACCTCATGACAAAGGAATCCAGGGCACGAGAGGTCGCGGCATGGGGCGCCACGGAGCCGGTGGGTACCAGGGCGTCTGACGAGCTTGCCTTGCCGACGCGCACCCCCGATGCGGTGGCCGCAAGGCTCGAGCATCTGATCCTCGACGGGGTCTTCCGGCCGGGGCAGCTGCTGCCGTCCGAGCGTCGACTCTGCGAGCGGCTGGGCGTATCGCGTTCTTCGCTGCGAGAGGGGCTGCGCGTACTGCGCAGCAAGGGGATCATCGTGACACGGCAGGGACGAGGGTCGGTGGTGGCCGACCTGGTCACGGGGCGGGACGACAGCCCATTGATGCACCTGCTGCGCGACCATCCGCGCACGCTGTACGATCTCCTCGAGGTGCGTTCACTGCTCGAGGGCGAGTCGGCGAAGCTGGCCGCCGAACGTGCCACACCCACCGACCGCGTGCTGATCCAGCGCCGCTATGAAGCCATGATCGATTACGTGAAGGAGTGCCCGAACATCGAGGTCGAAGAGTTGGCGCACCTGGATCATGCCTTCCACCTGGCGATCTGCCAGGCGTCTCACAACCCCGTGCTGGTACATACCCTGCAGACGCTGACCGATCTGCTGCTCAGCTCGGTGTTCGCCTCGGTGAAGAACCTCTACCACCGCGAGGCTCCGCGCGAAATGATCAATCGCCAGCATGCCCGACTCTATCGGGCCATCATCGAGGGCAAGCCCCAGGCCGCCAAGCGCGCGGCCCTGGACCACCTCGCCGGTATCGGTCAGCAACTGCGCGAGATCGAAGCGGAAGACCAGCGGCTGGAGCGCTCGGCCATGCGCCTGAAGGAGTGGCAGTGACCCGTGCTGGAGCCCCCGGTCGGGAGCGCGGCCGCGGGCACAGCCGATAGCCAGCGGTCAGGAGTTCGCCGCGCTGCGGGTCTCCCCGTCGTCGATAACGCCGGCGATCGAGGCGACCTCGAGCTTGTTGCACAGATGGTCGCGCAGTACCTGGCCCAGCCGCTTGCTGTCACGCTTCTTGAGCGCGGCGATCATCTCTTCATGGTCCTGTACGGCGCGGCGCCAATAGCTGTCGGTCATTTTCTTGGAGTAGCGAACCCGCTTCACCCGCTGGCTGAGGTTGTTGTACATCTCCAGCAGTACATCGTTGTTCGAAGCGGCCAGCAGGCTCTCGTGGATCCTCTGGTTCACCTGGAAATAATCCGACAGCTCACGATTGTGATAATGCACCAGCATGCGCTCGTGTAGCGCGCAGATCGCCGCGATACCTTCATCGCTGATCTGCTGGCAGGCCAGCTCGCCCGAGAGCCCCTCGAGGGCGCCCATCAGATCATACGTGTCCTTGACCATCTTGTAGGTCAACTGCTTGACGCGGGCGCCTCGGTTGGGCAGGAGTTCCACCAGGCCCTCCGAGGCCAGCACCTTGAGCGCTTCTCGCAGCGGCGTGCGCGATACGCCGAAATTCTCGCACAGCTGTTTCTCGGAGATACGCTCCCCGGGGGCCAGCTCCCCATGCTCGATCAGGGCTCGGATGCGATCGGCGACCTCTCGGTAGAGGGTACGAGGCTGAATCTTGGTCATTGTCTGTGTCCTTGTCCGCGGTCGCTAGCGTGGATATTCCCTGCATGGCGAATGCCGCTGCTTCTCTTGCCTGGTATTCAATCACAGTGCACGGTTGACGGCATACCCTGAAAAGCATTATGAATTCAAAATTCCCTGAGGGCTTCCAGATATCACCAGGCGGTACCAGGCGAATGCCGAGTGAAACACCCGTACCGAAGCGACACCTCAACGAAGCGATCCCATTCCAGCAGTACAACGACAAGAGGAGCCTCCCATGGCTGGCAAGGTCTTTCGCAGCAGCGTCCAGCTCACCCGCGAGCAGGGAAGAGCCATTATCGACGGCGCCTTCGCCCAGGCCCGACGCGTCGGCACAGAGCCGCTGACCGCCGTGGTGCTGGATGGCGGAGGTCATATGGTCGCCACCGAACGAGAGAATGGTTGCGCCCCGTTGCGCTTCCCAGTTGCCCAGGGCAAGGCCTTCGCCGCGCTTGGCATCGGTGTGGCCAGCGGGGTGGTGGGGGCGCGCAACGCCGAGCGTCCCGCCTTTCTCGCCAGCGTGTCCACCGCGTCGGGCGGACACTTCATTCCGGTGGCGGGGGGCGTGCTGATCCTCAGCGCCGATGAGTGCGTCATCGGCGCGGTGGGCGTCAGTGGCGCCTCTTCAACCGAGGACGAGAGTGCTGCCATCGCGGGTATCGAGGCTGCGGGGCTGACCCATGGCCTCGAACCGCTATGATTCGGCCGAGCTGACTTGACACCTCTTCTCGGATGGGACTAGCTTAGGTCGAAGACGCATTTAGAATAAAGAATTCAATTTTCATCTGCGTCTATCAAGCCAGCCCACAAAAGCGTCAATACTAGAACAATGAGGTAACACGCCATGCTATTCCAACGTGTCGCTGTCACCACGCTAGCCATAGCGGTGGCGTCGGTATCGCTGCAGGCTCAGGCACGCGAGATCACCTTCGGCCATGTCGGAGGCCCCGACTCCCTGTTCTCCGACTCCGCAAATCACTTCGCCGAGCTTGTCAACGAGCGCCTGCCGGAGCCCTATGAGGTAGTGGTCTTCGGCTCCAGCCAGCTGGGTACCGATTCGGAGCTGCTGCAGCGCATGCGGCTCGGTACCGTCGATCTGGCGCTACCCTCTACCATCATGTCCTCGGTAGAGGACGAGTTCGGCCTCTTCGAACTGCCCTACCTGATCCAGGATCGCGAGCACATGAAGCGGGTCGAGGAGGAGATCGTCTGGCCCCAGTTGGTGCCGCTAGCCGAACAGAACGGCTACCGCATCCTGGCCGTGTGGGAGAACGGCTTCCGCCATATCACCAACAACCGGCGTGCGATCAACACACCCGAGGACCTGAGCGGCATCAAGCTGCGGGTGCCTCAGGGTGTCTGGCGCGTGCGGATGTTCGAGGAATACGGCGCCGAACCCTCGCCGATGTCGCTCTCCGAGGTGTTCATGGCCCTGCAGACTGGTGTCATGGACGGCCAGGAGAACCCGCTGGCGCAGATCGCCGGCCAGCGCTTCCAGGAAGTGCAGGACTACCTGTCCCTTACCGGCCACGTCTATACGCCGGCCTACCTCACCGCCGGTCGTCGCTTCAACAACCTGCCCGATGAGATCCAGGAGATCATCATCGAGGCGGCCAAGGAGACCCAGGCCTTCGTCTATGAGCATGCTGCCCAGCTCGACGAGGATCTGATCGACGTGATCCGTCAGGCGAATACCGAGGTCAACGAGGTCGATACCTCGCTCTTCATCGAGGCTTCCGGGCCCATCTACGAGGCCTTCGCCAATGAGGTGCCCGGCTCTCAGGAGCTGATCGACAGGGTGCTGGAGCTCGGTAACGACTCCTGACCCGCCTTGCGAAACCCGCAGGGCCTCCACCCCCACGCCCGACGGCGTGGGGGTTCCTGTCAACTTTCCTGAACGAGTCGAGACCCATGGGTACCGTGAATAACATTTCCCGCATCCTGGAGCGTCTTCTCGAGATCATCACGGTGTTGCTGATGGTTTCGCTGACGCTGGTGGTGCTCTATGCGGTGGTGACCCGCTATGCCTGGCGCACCCCCTCCTGGTATGACGAGGTGGCCGCGATCATGCTGGTGTGGTTGACCTACTATGCCGGGGCGCTGGCAGCGCTCAAGCGTGGCCATATCGGTGTCGATGGCGTATTGGCCGCCATGCCGGTGCATATCCGCATGCCGATTGCCTATCTCTCCGAGGCACTGTTCATCGGCTTCTTCCTGGTGCTTGGGTGGGCCGGCCTGGTGGTCCTCGATGTCATGCAGGGCATGGCGCTGATCACCCTGCGCTGGGTGCCGCTCACCTTCACCCAGTCGGTCATACCCATCGGGGCGGCGCTGTTCATCATCGCTCAACTGCTCAGCATGCCGGCTCACCTGGCCAGGGTGCGCTCGGGCCTCACCCAGGAAGAGGAGGAGATCAGCCACGCCATCGCCGAGGCCGAGCGTGACAATGCGCGGGCCGGCTTCACCGCGGATGCATTGACCAAGAGGGATCGGCCATGACACTTCCCTTCATGATAATTGGCCTGCTGGGGCTGATCCTGATGGGCCTGCCTATCGCGGTGGCCCTGGCGATCGTGGCGACGGTGGCCATCGTGGCCTACCAGGGCCTGGAGATGCTGCCCAATATCGGGCTGACGATGTTCGAGGGGGCGAGCAGCTTCCCGCTGCTGGCCATCCCGATGTTCGTGCTGGCCGGGGCGATCATGAACACCGGTGGCATCTCCAAGCGGCTGATCGCCTTTGCCTCGGCGCTGTTCGGCTTCATCCGGGGCGGATTGGCGATGATCAACATTGGTGTCTCGCTGTTCTTTGCCGAGATCTCCGGGTCCGCGGTGGCCGACGTGGCCGCCACCGGTTCGGTGCTGATCCCGGCCATGAAGAAGCGTGGCTATCCCAGTGCTTTCGCCGCGGCCGTCACCTCCTCCTCCGCGTCCCTGGCGATCATCATTCCCCCTTCCATCCCGATGATCCTGTATGGCGTCATGTCCGGCGCCTCCATCGTCCAGCTGTTCGTGGCCGGCATCGTGCCCGGTCTGCTGGGGGCTGGTGGCCTGATGGCGCTGAGCTACTACTACGCCCGCAAGTACGACTGGCCGGTGGAAGAGGTGTTCCAGTTCAAGCGCGTCAAGCAGACCGCCAAGGAAGCCAGCTGGGCCCTGACACTGCCGATCATCATCCTCGGCTCCATCTTCGGTGGCTTCGTGACCGCTACTGAAGGGGCGGGGCTCGCCGTAGCGGCGGCGATCTTCATCAGCGCCGTGATCTACCGTGAGCTGGACATGCGCACCCTCTACAAGGCGATCATCGACGGCGGCCAGCAGACCGCCGTGGTGATGCTGCTGGTGGCGGCCTCTGCCCTGATCGGGGTGTTCCTGACCGAGATGCGCATGCCCCAGCAGCTGGCCCAGGCGGTGCTCAGCCTGACGGATAACAAGTACGCCATCCTGATGATGCTGAACGTCTTCTTCCTGCTGATCGGCCTCTTCCTGCACTCGGCGGCGGCAATCATCCTGGTGGTGCCCATCGTCATGCCGCTGGTCGGCGCGGCCGGGATCGATCCGGTCCACTTCGGCCTGGTGGTCTGTCTCAACCTGGCCATCGGTCAGCAGACCCCGCCGGTGGCGAGCGTGCTGATCACGGCCTGCTCCATCGCCAGGACGGATGTCTGGTCGGTGACCCGTTCGAACCTCGGCTTCATCACCGTGCTGCTCTTCATCCTGTTGCTGGTGACCTACATCCCCGCCATTCCGATGGCACTGGTGGAGTTCTTCTACCGCTAGGGATGAGCCCCTGCCGGCAGGCTGAAGGCCTTGCGCCACTGTCTGCCTGTCGGCGAGGGGCTGCCGGGTCCGTTCGATTCGTCGCTCGTGGCCTGCGGGCAGGAGAGCGGCGAGCAGTGATATGTCAGGCGGCTGACGGAATTCTTTATCAAAAATACAAGAGTCTTGCTTTGGAGACGTTGCCATGTTGAATCTGGACTACCACCCTTCGGGTCGCCACTTTCTGCAGATCCCCGGACCCTCGCCGGTGCCGGATCGCATCCTGCGCGCCATGAGCCTGCCGACCATCGACCATCGTGGCCCCGAGTTCGGTGCCCTGGGGCGTGAGCTGCTCGACAAGATCAAGCAGGTATTCAAGACCGGGAACCCCGTCGTCATCTACCCGGCTTCGGGTACCGGCGCCTGGGAGGCGGCACTGGTCAATGTCCTGTCACCGGGCGACCGCGTGCTGATGTTCGAGACCGGCCACTTCGCCACCCTGTGGCAGAAGATGGCGCTGCGCCTGGGCCTGGAGCCCGAGTTTCTCGGCTTGCCGGGAGCGGAGGGCTGGCGGCAGGGGGTGCAGGCGGACATGATCGAGGCGCGCCTGAGGGAAGATGGCGGCCATGAGATCAAGGCGGTCTGCGTGGTGCACAACGAGACCTCCACCGGGGTGACCAGCGACATCGCGGCGGTGCGGCGTGCCATCGATGCCGTGGGCCACCCGGCACTGCTGCTGGTCGACACCATCTCCGGCCTGGCCAGCGCCGATTATCGCCATGATGAGTGGGGCGTGGACGTGACGATCTCCGGCTCCCAGAAGGGCCTCATGCTGCCGCCGGGCATCAGCTTCAATGCCGTATCCGACAAGGCCATCGCTGCCAGTCGCGAGGCGCAGCTGCCCAAGAGCTTCTGGGCCTGGGACGAGATCATCGAGGCCAACCAGAACGGCTACTGGCCCTATACGCCGAGTACCAACCTGCTCTATGGCCTCAACGAGTCGCTGGACATGCTGCTCGAGGAGGGGCTCGACCATGTGCTTGCGCGGCACCAGCGCTGGGCGGCCGGGGTACGTGCGGCGGTGGCGGCGTGGGGCCTGGAGATCCAGTGCCAGGACGCGACGCTCTACTCCCCGGTACTGACCGGCGTGATGATGCCGGATGGTGTCGATGCCGATGCCGTGCGCCAGCTGATCTACGAGCGCTTTGACCTGTCGCTCGGCATGGGCCTGGGCAAGGTCAAGGGCCGGATGTTCCGCATTGGCCATCTGGGCGACTGCAACGACCTGACGCTGATTGCCACCCTGGGCGGCTGTGAAGCCGGCATGAAACTCAGCGGCGTGCCGCTCAAGGATAGTGGCGTGGTGGCGGCGCTGGACTACTTTGCCCGGCATCCGCTCGACGCCAGGTGAGCCCATCCTGACATGGCTGAGGAAGGCAGCATGACGTCTATGACGGGAAAGACCCCTTCCCCGGATGCGCGGATCAAGCCAGTGACCGAGCTGGCGGCCCGCCTTTCCCGGGAGATGGAAGGCGAGGTACTGTTCGACCATGCATCGCGTGGTCGCTACTCGACAGACGCCTCGATCTACCAGGTGATGCCGCTGGGGGTGGTGATACCACGCCACCAGGAGGACCTGGCGCTGGCCTTGGCCATCGCCCGGGACGCCGGCGCCCCGGTGCTGCCACGGGGTGCCGGCACCAGCCAGTGCGGCCAAACGGTGGGCGAGGCGCTGGTGATCGACACCACCCGCTGGCTCGACCAGGTGGTCGAGTTCGACGCCGAGGCGCGCACGGTGGTGGTGGAGCCCGGTATCGTGCTCGATCATCTCAACGCCTGGCTCAAGCCCCATGGGCTCTGGTTTCCGGTGGATGTCTCCACTAGCGCCCAGTGCACCGTGGGTGGCATGACCGGAAACAACTCCTGCGGCTCGCGTTCGATCCGCTACGGCAATATGGTCCACAACGTGCTCGGCGTGGACGCCCTGCTGGCCGACGGTGGCGAGGCGAGCTTCGGTTTCGTCGAGGAGCTGGCCGAGGGTACCCGGGCGCGCCTGATCGCCGACAAGGTGCGGGCCATCGCCGAGCGGGTCGGCCCCGAGATACGCGATCACTTTCCCAAGGTGCTGCGCCGCGTCGGCGGCTACAACCTGGACCTGTTCGACTGCCAGAATCCCAAGCCCTACGACCCGGCGGGCCGGATCAATCTGGCCCACCTGCTGATCGGGTCGGAAGGTACCCTGGCGGTCAGTCGCCGCATCACGCTGCGGCTCTCGCCATTGCCCGAGCACAAGGTGCTCGGGGTGGTGAACTTCCCCACCTTCTACCAGGCCATGGACTTCACCCAGCATATCGTCAAGCTCGACCCCACCGCGGTGGAACTGGTCGACCGCACCATGATCGACCTGTCCCTGGAGAATCCGGCATTTCGCCCGGTGATCGAGAAGGCCCTGATCGGCAAGCCCGAGGCCGTGCTGCTGGTGGAGTTCGCCGGCGAGGATCGCGAGACACAGCTGGCGTCGCTGCACGCGCTCAACGAGCTGATGGGGGACCTGGGGCTGCCCGGCAGCGTGGTCGACATGCCTGAGCCCGCCGAGCAGAAGGCGCTGTGGAACGTGCGCAAGGCGGGGCTCAACATCATGATGAGCATGAAGGGCGACGGCAAGCCGGTCTCCTTCATCGAGGACTGCGCGGTGCCCCTGGAGCACCTCGCCGAGTACACCGACAAGCTCACCGAGGTCTTTCACCGCCATGGCACGGAGGGCACCTGGTACGCCCATGCCAGCGTCGGCACCCTGCACGTGCGCCCGATCCTCGACATGCGTCGCGACGGCGCCGGCAAGATGCGCGAGATCGCCGAGCAGGCGTCGGCACTGGTGCGCGAGTACAAGGGTGCCTACTCGGGCGAACACGGCGACGGTCTCTGCCGTGGCGAGTGGGTGGCCTGGCAGTTCGGGCCCACGATCAACGACGCCTTCCGCGAGGTCAAGCGGCTCTTCGATCCGGACAACCGCTTCAACCCGGGCAAGATCGTCGACACCCCGAAGATGGACGACGACCGCTACTTTCGCTTCCCCAGGGATTATCGGGCGATTCCGGTGACGCCGGTGTTCGACTGGTCGGCGTGGAACGTCAGGCGCGACCCGCTGACCGGCGAGCAGAGCGAAGCCGGCAGCGCCGGCGACCCCACCCATGGCCTGGCCATGGCGGTGGAGATGTGCAACAACAACGGCCACTGCCGCAAGTTCGATGCCGGCACCATGTGCCCGAGCTACCGCATCACCCGTGACGAGAAACACCTGACCCGGGGGCGTGCCAATACCCTGCGGCTGGTGCTCTCCGGTCAACTGGGCGAGGAGGGCCTGGCCAGCGATGACGTCAAGGAGGCGCTGGACCTCTGCGTTTCTTGTAAGGGCTGCCGGCGGGACTGCCCCACCGGGGTCGACATGGCCAAGTTCAAGATCGAGGCGCGTAGCGCCCGGGTCCGGGCCAAGGGACTGTCGCTGCGCGACCGCATGGTCGGCGAGATGCCGCGCTACGCGCCCTGGGCGAGCCGGTTCTCCGCCCTGGTCAACGGCATCGAGCGGATCCCCTTCATCGCCCGTGGGGTCAAGCGCGGGCTTGGGCTGGCCCCGGAGCGCGTGTTGCCGGCCTTTGCTGGCAACTTCCTGGCCGAAGCGCACACGGCGCAGGAGACGGCGACCCGCGAGGTGCTGCTTTTCGTCGATACCTTCAACAACTATATGGAGGGAGACAACGCCAGGGCCGCCAAGCGCGTGCTGGAAGCCGCCGGCTACAAGGTACACCTCAACGTGAAGCAGGGTGAGCGACCCCTGTGCTGTGGGCGCACCTACCTCTCGTCCGGCCAGTTCGACAAGGCGAAAGCCGAGGCGCAGCGGACGCTGGAGGCGCTGATGCCCTATGTGAACAGTGGCATGGCCATTGTCGGCCTCGAGCCATCATGTCTGCTCAGCATGCGTGACGAGTTCCTGCAGTATGGGTTCGGCGAGGAGGCGAGGGCACTGGCAGAGGCGGCCTGTCTGTTCGAGGAGTTCCTGGTCAAGGCGCGTGAGGCCGGGGAACTGCCGCTGGAACTCAAGCCGCTGGCATACCGGCGCGTCATGCTTCACGGCCACTGTCATCAGAAGGCCTTCGATGCCGTGCGCCCCATCGAGCAGGTGCTGTCATGGATTCCCGAGCTCGAGGTCGAGACCATCGAGTCCTCCTGCTGCGGCATGGCCGGCAGTTTCGGATACGAGGTCGAGCACTATGACGCCTCGATGAAAATGGCCGAGCTGTCGCTGCTGCCGGCGATCCGGGAGGCCGGTGACGAGGCCGTCGTGGTGGCCGATGGCACCAGCTGTCGCCACCAGATCAAGGACGGCGCGGGGCGTGAGGCGATCCACGTGGCTCGGCTGCTGGAGCAGGCACTGGCCTGAAGCGAACCCGCCAGGCATCATGACCATGGCCAGGCACTATGACCATGGCCAGGCACCATGGAAAGGGGCGACAGGGGTCGCCCCTTTCGTCGTGACGAGGACGGACGACAATGATCGATCTACGCAGTGACACCGTGACCCGACCCACCTCGGCCATGCGCGAAGCGATTGCCAGGGCACCGGTGGGAGACGATGTATGGGGTGATGACCCCAGCGTTGCCGCCTTCGAGGCGGTGGTGGCCGAGAGAGCCGGCATGGCGGCCGCACTGTTCTTCCCCTCGGGGACCCAGAGCAACCTGGCAGCACTCATGGTGCACTGCCAGCGGGGCGACGAATATATCGCCGGCCAGTTCTCGCATATCTATCGCGACGAGGGCGGCGGTGCGGCGGTGCTGGGCAGCATTCAGCCCCAGCCCATCGAGCATGACCCGGACGGCAGCCTGTCGCTGGAGAAGGTGCAGGCGGCCATCAAGGGAGCCGACATTCATCATGCCATCACCCGGCTGTTGGCGCTGGAGAACACCTTCCGGGGTAAGGTGCTGCCGGAAGCCTATACCCGTCGTGCTACGGCGCTGGCCCATGAGCATGGGCTGGCCACCCACCTGGACGGTGCACGACTGTTCAACGCCGTGGTGGCCTCCGGACGCTCCCTCGCCGAGCTGTGCCAGGGTTTCGATTCGGTGTCGCTCTGCTTTTCAAAAGGGCTTGGCGCGCCGGTGGGCTCGCTGCTGCTGGGCGACGAGGCGTTCATTGCCCGGGCGCGGCGCTGGCGCAAGACGCTGGGCGGCGGCATGCGTCAGGCGGGGCTCTTGGCGGCGGGCTGTCACCATGCGCTGGAGCACCATGTCGAACGCCTGGCCGAGGACCACGACAATGCCCGGCGCCTGGCCGAGGGCCTGGCAGACGTGCCGGGCGTAGAGGTAGGCGCCTGCGATACCAACATGGTCTTCGTCGCCTTTCCCGAGGCTCACTGCCGGGGGTTGCAGGCCCATCTCGAGGCGTGCGGTATCCTGATGGCGGTGGCGCCGGTTACCCGGCTGGTGACCCATCTCGATGTGAGTGCCGACGATATCGGGCGGGTGGTCGCAGCGGTGAACGATTACTACCACACCAAAACGCTCCGGGGGCCCCAGTGACCGCCGTCGAAGCCCTGCAACGGATGGCGAACAAGACGTTGTCAGGCAGTGAGTATCTGGCGTCATGCTTCGACAGGATTCACCAACGGGAGGGGAAGGTCCAGGCTTGGGAATGCCTGGCCGCCCCACAGGCGGTCTCCCATGGCACAGGGCTGCTGCAGAACATCCCCGTCGGTATCAAGGATATCTACGACACCCGTGACTTCCCCACGCGTTGGGGTACCGAATACATCCGCTGCGACCGCTCGGTTTCGGATGCCTCGCCAGTGGCGCTGCTGAAGAACGCGGGTGCTTTTGTGATGGGCAAGACCGTCAGTACGGAGTTCGCCTATTTCTCACCGGGAAAGACGCGCAACCCCTATGATCTAGACAGGACCCCGGGCGGGTCTTCCAGTGGCTCCGCTGCGGCCGTGGCCGATGGCATGGTGCCGATTGCCCTGGGTACCCAAACAGCTGGCAGCATCACCCGGCCGGCCAGTTACTGCAATGTGATCGGTTTCAAGCCTACCTATGGCCTCATTTCACGAGCCGGCATCAAGTCTTTCAGTGAAACTCTGGATACCGTTGGCTACTTTGCGCGTTCCGTCAACGACATCGCCCTGGTGCACGCCGCGCTGACCTGCACTCAGTTTGCTCCACTGGCCCGGCTCGACCTTGCGGGCCTGAAAATCGGAGTGATACGGGTGCCGTCCGATGGCGACCTGGACCGGGACGTCGAGGGTGCCCTCGACAGGACCTGTCAGCGACTCAGCGCCGAAGGCGTCGCGATCACCTCATCGCTTGATCATGCCAGGGAGCTGGATCGGCTCGTCGAGTTGCAGAGCCTGGTAATGGCGTTTGAGTCATCACGCTGTCTCGCCGACGTTTATTTCCAGCATGCCGACGACATGAGCGACAAGCTTCGCGAGATTCTCGAGCGCGGCTTCGCCATCACACTCGATGAGTATTATGGCGCACGGCAGGAAGCGGAGAGGCTACAGAGCCGTGTCGCTCCGCTTTTCAAGGAGGTCGACCTGCTGCTTTCACCCTCCGCGGTGAACGTGGCTCCGTTGGCATCGGGCATTTCGACGGGAGACCCTCTTTACTCACGCGCCTGGACACTGCTGGGACTACCAACCATCTCGTTACCCATCGAGAGTGGTCACCATGGGATGCCTGTGGGTATGCAGTTGATTGCCCCCCGCTACCGCGATTCAGTGCTTCTGGGGTACAGCCACGAGCTGCTGGCACGGCTAGGGCGCTACGCTCGCGCTTTGGATGAATAGCACCGGACTTGCCCGGCGATCTGCTCCCGATTCTGATTCATCAACGAACCAGCCCCCATGACCGAGGCCATGGGGGCTGTCTGTTGCGCTTCCGGAAAGGATCAGCCGACGCGCATCAGCGGGTCGGTGACGCCGATCACGTAGAAGGCGATCATGGCGATGATACCGGTGAAGATCAGGTAGTAGAGCGTGGGCAGGATCGTCTTGCGAATGGTTTCCCCCTCGCGGCCGAGCAGCCCAACGGTAGCCGAAGCCGCCACCACGTTATGGATGGCAATCATGTTGCCCGCGGCGGCGCCCACCGCCTGCAGTGCCACCATCATCACGGTGGAAACCCCCAGTTGCTGCGCCACGTTGAACTGGAACTCGGCCAGCATCAGGTTGGACACGGTGTTGGAGCCGGCGATGAAGGCACCCAGGCCGCCCACGGCCGGGGCGAAGAACGGATAGATATCGCCCACCCCGTCGGCCACGAACTGCGCCATGGCAACCGGCATGGAGACCAGGTCCGCCGCATTGACACCGGAGTTGATCAGGATCCGCACCATGGGGATGGTGAAGATCAGCACGAAGCCGGCACCGAGAATGGTCTTCGAGGACTCGCCGAAGGCCGCCTTGAGCTCGCCCAGGCGCATCTTGTGGAGCAGGGCGGTGAGCACCACCACCATCAGCAGGATGCCACCGGGCAGGTAGAGCGGCTGGATGGCGCCGGAGACGCCGGCCTCACCGAGGATATTGCTCCAGCCGAAACTCAGAGACTGTAGCGCTTCGCGGAACGGGTCGATGGTACGGGAGGCGACCAGTATCACGGCCAGCAGCACGTAGGGGAGCCAGCCCATGAAGGTGGTGATCGGGGTCTTGCCCACGATGTCCTCGGTCTTGATCACCAGCTTGCCGATCCAGGCGTCCGGCCAGCTATTGGCATCCGGGAAGTCCCAGACGTCCTTGGGGATCAAGAAACCCTTGCGCGCCGCGGGCACGACGATGGCCAGGCCCACGCCGGCGCCGATCATGGACGGGAATTCCGGGCCGAGCAGTACGCCCGCCAGCATGTAGGGCACCACGAAGGCCACGCCGGCGAAGAGCGCGAAGGGGGCGATGGAGAGGCCTTCCTTCCAGGATTTATTCGCGCCGAAGAACTTGACCATGATCACCACCATGATCAGCGGCATCAGGACGCCGACGATGCCGTGGATCACGGCCACCTCGGCGGCGATCAAGCGGAAGTATTCCAGCCAGGTATAGCCGCCGGCTTCCAGTGTCTCGGTGATGCCATCGCGGTTGATGCCCCCGGTGACGCCCACCACGATGGGCGTGCCCACGGCGCCGAAGGAGACCGGTGTGGACTGGATCATCATGCCCACCACCACGGCGGCCAGTGCCGGGAAGCCGAGTGCCACCATCAGTGGGGCGGCCACGGCGGCGGGAGTGCCGAAGCCCGAGGCGCCCTCGATGAAGCAGCCGAACAGCCAGGCGACGATGATCGCCTGGACGCGGCGGTCGGGGCTGATGCCGGAGAACCCCTTGCGGATCGCGGTGATGCCGCCGGAGTGCTTAAGGGTGTTGAGCAGGAGGATGGCACCGAAGATGATCCACAGGATCGATACGGTGAGGATCAGGCCCTGGAGGGTCGAGGCCAGTACCCGGTTGAAGCTCATGTCCCAGGCGAGCAGGGCGATGAGGGCGGTTACCACATAGACCGCCGGCATGGCGGTCTTTGCCGGCATACGCAGGCCGATCAGCAGCACGCCTGCCAGGATCAGTGGCGTAAAGGCGAGTAGGGCAAGTGTCGTGTCCGTCATGAGCTGACGTTACCTCGCTGTCTCGTGTTCAGGAATCGGGTGACGGCTCAGGTAGGGGACCAGAGCTATCGCGATGGGAGTGGACGATAAGGCCAGATGGCATGCATTTCCAATCATGGTTAATTGGTATTACCAATTTATTTCTAATTAAATGCCGCCGTATTTTTTCTATTAAATAAAGATAAACAATGGCTTGCCTGTGGTTTTTGGATCGATGGCGGCATTGATCGTCATCGGGGATTTAGACTAATGGATATCAAAATAGCCGCTGCGGGGTGACAGGCAATGGATTGGTATCGTCGGGGAAAGGCTGGCACTATCGCTATATGACCCCTGCGTTATATGACCCCCAGCGAAAGTGAGGAGACGGCATGGCTATGGTTCTCTACGAACTCTGCGGTATCGATGAGGAATTGCGTTTCTCCCCCTACTGCTGGCGGGTTCGCTACGCCCTGGCACACAAGGGTCTTACGGCGGAAACACGACCCTGGTATTTCACCGACAAGGAGGCGCTGGCCTTCTCCGGTTCCGACAAGGTGCCAGTGCTGGTCGATGGTGATCAGGCCATTGCCGACAGCTACGAGATCCTGCGCTACCTGGACCGAAGCTACCCTGAGGCGCCGTTGCTGGGCGATGGCATGGCAGAGTCGCGTGCCCGGTTCTTCAAGCACTATGCCGAGCGTTCTCTGGCGCCGGCGATGCTGCGGACCATCATCATGGACCTGCTCAATGCCATTCACCCCAAGGATCGTGATTATTTTCGCGAGACGCGGGAGAAGCGCTTCGGGCGTGCTCTCGAGGAGTTTCACTCCCCCGCCAAGGGGCTGGCGCAACTGGATGCCGCCCTCGAGCCGCTGCGTGGCCAACTGAAGGAATCGGACTTCATCGACGGGGCAGCCCCTGCCGCTGCCGACTATCTGGTCTTCGGCAGTTTCATGTGGGCGCGAGTGGTCTCTAGTGCCGACCTGGTTTCCAACGCGGATCCGGTATACGGCTGGCTAGAGCGCATGCTTGACTTGCACGATGGTCTTGGCCGCAGCGCCATGCGCGTGACCGATGTTGAGGGTGCCTACCGCTGAGCATGTTGCAGTGCACAAGAATGCTTGCTATGCTGCATTGCAACAAGGCGGTTTCGGATTGGAACCAGCCTTGGCTACCCGAACCGTATTGGAGGTGTTACATGAGCAAGACTACCGAGCAAGCAACCGAGAAAGCCACTCAGCAGTTCGAGAGCCTGTTTGTCGCTCCGGCGCGCGCCTATGGCTCGCTGACGCTGGAATTTTACGAAAAGCTGATGACGGCCCAGCTGGACGCCTTCCGCACCTACTCCGACCTGAGCCTGGCACAGGCTCGCGCCTGGATCGACGTCAAGGATGCCGAAGGCCTCAAGCAGGTCGTGAGCGATCAGCAGAAGGCCGTCCAGGATCTGGGCGAGCGCCTGCAGGGCGACACCCAGAAGGTGGTCACCCTGAGCCAGGAGTTCCTGCAGAAGGGCCAGAAGCTGGCAGAAGAGAACGTCAAGACTGGCCAGAAGGTGGCAGAAGATGCCACCAAGAAGGCCCAGGCCAGCAAGTAAGCCCAACGCTTAACAGCATCAGGCAAGCTTTGCAGCAACGAGTTGGACCAGGCCTTCCGGCCTTGGTAGAGACCGCCATCCTTCGGGATGGCGGTCTTTTGCGTAGAGGGTGTGGCTTGGCCACCCGCTTCAGCCGGACGAGCGGCTCAGTAATTCGACAACCTCCTCCTCTTCCACCTGGCCGAAGTCGGCGTAGAACTGGCCGACTCCCATGAAGCCCTGCGGTGCCTCCAGGCACGCCACTTCATCCGCTGCGGCTTCCAGGCGGGCCACGGCGCTGGGTGAGCCGACCCCCATGGCGGCGATCAACCGCTTGGGTCGGCCGCTCAGCGTCTTCAGGGCAGCCTCCATGGTGGCGCCGGTGGCGCTGCCATCGTCTACCACCACCACCACCCGCCCCTCGGGCGGTATCGGTGGGCGAACCGGGCCGTAGCGTGCTCGGCGCTCCTTCAACAGCTGGCGCTGGTGATCGACTTCGCGCTCCACGGCGTCGGAAGGGAAATGCGAAGCGGCATCATCGAGCGTCAGGCTGCCGTCCTCGCTCACCGCGCCGATGGCGAATTCGGGGCTGCCCGGTGCGCGTATCTTGCGCACCAGCACCACGTCCAGTTCGCCCTCCAGGGCATCGGCCAGATGGCGCCCCATGGGCACGCCGCCACGGGGGATAGCCAGGATCAGCGGGTTGTGCCCTTTCAGGTGCTCCAGTCGCTGAGCAAGCTGCTTGGCGGCATCGAGACGGTCGCGGAACATGGAAAATCTCCGGAAAGCGGTCTTACCCACAGTGTAGCGAGCAATTCACTCAGCTTGAAAAAACGCCGCTGGAGGGCATCCGGCGGCGCGGTGGGCATAGGAGTGAGGTGTCAGCCCCTCAGAGGTTGGACTTGGCTTCTTCGCTCTTGGCCGCGATGGCTTCCTCGGGTGCGGGCTCTACCCGGCTGGGCTTGCCCGGCAGAATGGCGTCGAGCAGCAGGGCGGCGAGTGCCGCCGGCACCAGGCCCGACTTGAGCAGCAGGCCAGCCTGGCCGGGCATGGTCTCGGCAATGGCGTCCACTGCTGGCAGACCGATACCCAGGCTCATGGCGACGGCAATGATAAGCATGGCGCGCTGATTGAGTTCGCACTCCTGGATGATCTTGAGCCCCGCCGAGGCGATCATGCCGAACATCACCACACCGGCGCCACCCAGCACTGCATGGGGCATGGCGGCAACCAGGCCGCCCAGTTTCGGGAACAGGCCCATGCAGATCAGCAGGATGCCACCGATGGTTACCACGTGTCGGCTGACCACGCCGGTCAGGGTGATCAGGCCCACGTTCTGGGCATAGGCGGTATTGGGCAGGGTATTGAAGATGGCGGCGAACGACGTAGCCACGCCGTCGGCCATGACGCCGCCGGAGAGTTCGCTGTCCTTGGCCTGGCGGCCGGCACCACCGATGGTGATGGCGGAAATGTTGCCGATGGTCTCCAGGCCCACCACGAACATGATCAACGTCATGCCGATGATGGCGGTGAGGTGGAATTCCAGGCCGTACTGCAGGGGCTTGGGAATGGCGAACCAGGCGGCGTTGCCGACGCTGGAAAAGTCCACCATGCCCAGGGCGATGGAAACCAGGTAACCGCTGACCAGACCCACCAGAATGGAGGCAGCCTTGAGGAAACCGCGGCCGAACTGGTGAACGACAATGGTCACCACCAGTACGAATAGCGCCAGGCCCAGGTTGGTGGGCGAGGCGAAGTCATCGGCCCCGACGCCGCCGGCCGCATAGTTGAGCCCCACCGGCATCAGGGTGATACCAATCAACAGCACCACGATGCCGGTGACCACCGGCGAGAACCAGTGGCGGATCTTCTTCAGAAAGGCTCCCAGGCCCACCTGCAGGAGACCGGCCACCAGGGAGGCACCCAGCACGGCGGCGAGTCCGAAGGTGCTGGCCAGGGGCAGGGCAACCGGCAGGAAGCCGAAACTGGTGCCCTGGACGATGGGCAGGCGGGCGCCGATGGGGCCCATGCCGATGGTTTGAATGAGCGTGGCGATGCCGGCCACGAACAGGGCGACCTGAATCAGGAAGATCTGCTCGCCGGTGGTGGCGCCGATGACCCCGGCAATGATGATCGGCGGCGTCACGTTACCGGCAAACATCGCCATGATGTGCTGGATGCCTAGCGGAATCGCCTTGCCCAGCGGCGGCATGGCATCGGGGTTCTGATTGATGGTGCGCGAGGGTGTCTGTGAGGCAGTCCGTTCTGTGTCAGTCATATCAGGCTCTCGAGCTTATTGTTGTATCCAGTGGTGTTGTTTCGGACACCATGTGATGCATTGAATGTACACAATCATCTCTGTTTTGAAAGACAGTGGGATAATATTTTTGTCTACCTCTTGTTATATGCTTTTAAGAACAATGGCTTGGCGAGCTCTTTTTGACCGTTTGGTCAATTTGTGGAGGTCGTCTTCCACCGGAACTCATCAGGCTGCGCAGCAGACACCGCCGGGCAGGCTGCGTAGCCGATCGGCGAAGGAAGCGAACCGCTGAACGTCAATCGACGAGAGAAAGGGCCCGGTACGGCGTAATGCGAACGGAATGAGACGAAGGATGGCGAACGGCAGGTAGGGAAGACGCGAGGCTTGCATGAAGCGCCGGCAGCTTGCCGGCGCCTTGACACTCAGCCGTCGGTACGAGCTTCCAGACGGAAGCGGGCGATACGGTTGATCTGTTCGATGGCGGTACGGCGCTCCTGTTCTGGGGTGTTTTCCAGTCGCGCCACGAAGGCGTCAAGAATGGCGTGGCGATCGCTGCCCTTGACGGCCATCACGAAGGGAAAGTCGAAGCGGGCCTTGTAGGCGTCGTTCAGGCGCTGGAAGCGCGCCATCTCTTCCGGGGTGCACTGGTCGAGCCCGGCACCTGCCTGCTCACGGGTGGAGTCATCGGTCAGTTCACCGGCGATGGCGGCCTTGCCGGCCAGGTCGGGGTGGGCGCGGATCACCTCCAGCTGTTTTTCCACCGAGGCTTCTCGCAGCGTTCGTCCCATGGCCTCGGCGAGACCGGCCGGAGTGTCCTGTTCGTCGCCAAGACCCCGTTGCCAGGTCAGGTCGGCGACCCAAGGGGAGTGCTCATAGATATCGCCGTACTGCGACACGAATGCCTGACGGTCGAGGGTACTGGGGCGCGGTTCGAGGGTCTTGTCACTCATCGGGGCCTCCACAATGGTGGTCGGGGAACGGGCTACATCCAGCCTTCTGGACAAGTGTATACAAAAAGATTTTGAAATGTACCACAAAAAGAGCTAAAACTGTCTTCATACTTCCAGTTACCATGATGCACCGACAACGGTGGCATCGCCAGCCAAGCATGGGAGAAACCGATGGGACGACTGACAACGCACGTTCTGGATACAGCGAAGGGCCAGCCCGGCGAGGGGATCGAGATAGCGGTCTACCGGCTGGAAGGCGAGCAGCGCACACGCCTCAAGAGTGTCGTGACCAATGATGATGGTCGCTGCGATGCGCCCATCCTGGAAGGAGACGACTTCCTGGCCGGCGAGTACGAGCTGGTCTTTCATGCCGGTGCCTATCTGCGACGCCAGGGGGTGACAGCCGACGAGCCCCGCTTCCTGGACGTGATCCCGCTACGTTTTGGCGTGGCCGATGCGTCACAGCACTACCATGTGCCGCTGCTGCTTTCGCCGTATGGCTATTCCACCTACCGTGGCAGCTGATCACGGCGACTCTTGTCCCGGACGCCCGCACTGGCAGTCGTTTGGCAGCCGTCGGTGGTCGGCTGACACCGGTGGCACGATGATCGCCAGTGACGGCTCGCTCAACAACAATCAAGTAATGTGAGAATCCCCTCATGCAAGCCTACCTACTCGACTTCGCAAATTTCATGCTGCGCTGGCTGCACGTCATCGCCGCCATCGCCTGGATCGGCGAGTCGATCTACTTCGTAATGCTGGATAACGGACTGAAGAAGCCCAAGGCCGCAGAAGATCGTGAGAAGGGCGTCTTCGGTGAAATGTGGGCGGTGCACGGCGGCGGCTTCTATCACAACCAGAAGTACGCCACGGCCCCGGCCAAGCTGCCCGACGACCTGCACTGGTCGTTCTGGAAGTCCTACACCACCTGGCTGTCGGGTTTTGCATTATTCGTCACCCTCTATATGTTCAACCCGGGCTTCTACCTGGTGAACCCCAATGCCAACTGGGAGTGGGCTGCCAATATGAGCGGTTGGCAGGCCAACGTACTGGCACTGGTGTTTCTGGTCGGCGGCTGGGTCGTCTACAACGAGCTGTGCAAGCGCATCAGCCCCGACATGACCCGCGACGGGCTGCTCAGCATCGCGGTGGCGGTGATGATGGTGGTCGTGGCCTACCTGAGCGTACAGATGTTCTCCGGCCGGGCGGCCTTCCTGCTGACCGGTGCGGTGATGGCAACCGCCATGTCGGCTAACGTGTTCTTCTGGATCATTCCCGGCCAGCGCCGCATGGTCAACGCCATGAAGGCGGGCGAGACACCCAATCCGCTGGACGGCAAGCGTGGCAAGCAGCGTTCGGTGCACAACACCTACTTCACGCTGCCGGTAGTGCTGCTGATGATCAGTAACCACTACTCCTTCGCCTACAATCATGAGCACGCCTGGGTGCTGATGTCGCTGTTCATTTTCGCCGGCGCGCTGATCCGTCAGTTCTTTGTGTTGATGCACGCGGGAAAGATCCAGCCAGCTTACCCCGTGGCGGGTGTGGCGCTGATCCTGGTGGCGTTCTGGCTGGGGGCGCCTGCCGGGCAGCCCGCCGCTACGGACAGGGACACGGCAGACGAAGGGGCCGAGTTCGAGGAGGTTCATGCTCTGGTCAACCAGCACTGTGTCGCCTGCCACTCCCGTGAGCCGACTCAGCCTGGCTTTGCCGCACCGCCGGCCGGTATCGCTTATGACAGCGAGGACCAGATACTGAGTCAGAAGAGTCTGATCCAGCAGGTAGTGGCCAGCAAGTATATGCCGCTGGGCAACATGACCGGCATGACCGACGAGGAGCGTGAGGTGATAGCCGCCTGGTCGGAATGACCCAGTAGCGCCTCTGTCCGATCGCGCATAGCCCGCCGAAAGGCGGGCCGTTGGCGTTGCCGCCAGGTTCATTGTCGAACCACGATGCGTATACAATGGTTGCCATAGCAGGGCCTACGAGGAGGGACATCATGAATCAGCGGCAAAGCCTTGCCGATGGCGAGGCCGCGGGCAAGGCGCCCCCCCGGCGCCTGGGGAAGAACGGCGATGGTGCCGAGCGGCACGAGACGATCTATCGCTCGATCAGCGATGCCATCATCGAGCATCGGCTCAAGCCCGGCGCCCGGCTGCGCGAGGATGCGCTGGCCGAGGTGTTCGGTATCAGCCGTACCGGTATCCGCAAGATTCTTCAGCGTCTGGCCATGGAACAGCTGGTCACTCTGACGCCCCGCCGCGGTGCCAGCGTCACGCGGCCTACAGCGGACGAAGCCAAGGATGTCTTCGATGCCCGGCAGATGGTGGAGTGCGGCCTGATGCCGGATGTCGCCCGGCGCATCACCTCCGAGGATGTCCGTGCACTGCGTGACATGGCGACTCGTGAGCGTGAGGCATTGAGAGCCGGCGAACAGAGCCGTGCGATCAAGCTCTCCGCCGCTTTCCACGAGCGCCTGGCCCAACTCTCCGGCAACGCCACGCTGGCGGCGTTCGTCGGGCAGCTCTGCTCGCGCTCCTCGCTGATCCTCGCCGTCTACGGCAACCCCGGTCATCTGGGTTGCGAGTCCCATGATCATGACGACCTGATCGGCTACCTTGAAGCTCGCAACGGTGAGCGTGCCGCCACCTTCATGAGCCGCCACCTCAAGGCCATAGAGGCCTCTCTCTCCATCATCGAGGAGGAGCAGGAGGTGCCAGACCTGCGCAATATCTTCGGGGCCTGAGCGTCCTTGTTACTGCTCATGAGTACTGTGCCCACAGGGCTGCGTCTACCACGGCATCGGCAGGTCAATCAGCGCGCCTGTGGGTGGCGTGAGTCGCATCATGGAGAACATGCCTTGAGCGATGACATAGACCGCAAGTCCATAGAGCAGTGCGCTCCCCCAGCGCATTCTGGCACAGCCGACCAGTAGCCAGACCAGCAGTAAGGGTGTGGCCAGGTTAAAGCCAATCACCCAAATGGCTAGGCCATAGCTGACAATGCCCCCCAGTACGGGTAGCTCCTGGCGGCTGGCAAGATTGGTCATGTTGCCCTTGTGCCTGATCCTGATCAGCTGACGGCCCAGTACGTAGAGGCTGAGCAGCAGGCCTGGCACGATCCCCAGGCTCGGCATTAACCGTGCATTGGGACGAAAACCCAGCATTTCCACTAGCGCATAGCCAAAGGCTGCCACCATCACTAGTGCAGTGATAAGTACGACGCTGCTGTCATGGCTCGGAGGTTCTGTGCTGGCCGCCGCCGCTTCAGCCTGTTGCTTTGGGTCGTTGGCAACGCTACGCCGTTGGCGCAGCCAGCGAACCGCATTCAGCATCAGGGGGATGACGATCAGGGAAGCGATAATCAGCACCCCGGGGCGTGTCAGCCAGGAGTAGCCGTGGATCTGCGTAGTCAGCCAGAAGTATTGCTCCATAGGCGTGGCCAGGACGAAGCCGACCAGCACCGGCGCACGGGGAATTCCCGCATTCTTCATTAGCCAACCGAGAATGCCGAGCGCAAGCAGGGCAAGGATATCGCCAAAAGTCTGGGTCCCCTGGTAGGCACCGGCCACCATGATCAGCAACAGTGGGGCGGCAATCAGCGCGAAGTTCACTCGGGTCAGCCGGGCAATGTAGGGCGTCACGGCGAAGCAGATGGCGGCCCCCATGACCGAGGCCAGCGCCACGCTCCATACGATCATGTACATCAGGTCAGGCGATTCGCTGACCATGCGCGGGCCGGGATAGAAGCCGAACGAGAACAACGCGCCGAGGAAGATGGCAGCGGCGGGTCCGCCCGGTACGCTGAACAGCATGGTGGGCACCAGGTCGGAAATGATCGTGGCATTGTTGGCTCCTTCGGCACTGGCCACGCCGCGGATCTCACCCTTGCCGAAATTACGCTTGTCCTTGGTGGAACTCATGGCGTGGCCGTAGGCGATCCAGGTTGAGGCGCTGGCACCCACCGCTGGCACGAAGCCGCCGAAAATGCCGATTATCGATGAGCGGCAGATCAGCCAGCGGTGGCGCCAGAACTCCCGGAAACTCTCGCCCCACTTGCCAAGGGCCATTGGCTGGCCGGCGATGCCGCCCCCCGAGGCGACCATGCTGATCAGCTCGGCGACGGCGAAGAGCCCCAGTGCCACGATGGGCAGCGAGAGTCCATCCATCAGGTAGGACTGGCCGAAGATGAATCGATAGTTTGCGGCAGCCGGCGCGGCACCGATCACGCCCAGCAGGATACCGAAGCAGGCGGCAGCCAGCCCCAATGCCAGGTCCTTTCCTACCATGCTGGCGGCGAAGCAGAGCCCCACCAGGGCGAACATGAACAGTTCCGGCGTGCCCAACGCCAGTACCAGTGGCCCGGCAATGGGAATGGCGACGGAGAGGATAAGGGCACCGAAAAGCCCGCCTACCATCGACGCCAGAAAGCCGACGCCGAGCGCCAGCGATGCTTTGCCCTGCTTGGCCAGCGCGTGGCCCTCGATGGCGGTTGGCGCCGAGGCCGGCGAGCCCGGGGCGCCGAGCAGCACCGAAGTAATAGTATCCGCGGTGTAGATCACCGAGATGGCCCCGAGCAGCATCGCCAGGCCGGAGTAGCCATCCATCAGGTAGATGAACGGAAGCAGGATCGATACGGCGGCGACGCCACCCAGCCCCGGTAGCATGCCGAATACCATCCCGGCCAGCATGCCGATGAACAGCGCCAGGAGGCGCGCGGGCTGGAACAGGAGATCCAGGGCCGAACCGATATTCTCGAGCACGTTGCGATTCCTTTGCAGGACTATGCAGGATTAGGGAAATGTCGAGCATCGAATGCGGCCAACCCAAGGGAAAGGGCTGGCCGCATCGGTGCTGGTCTTATAGCTGGACGTCGTACTTCTCGGCCAGAAGGTTGCGCAGGTAGTCGCGCACTTCATCTGAGGGTTGCAAGGATTCACTGAGCGAATCGGTGACCACCGAAGCCGGAAGCAGATCGTAGCCGCCAATGGCCTCCTGGCTCTTGTCCTGATACTCGGGATCGGCGTTGATGGAGGTGATGGCTTCCTCGAAGATTTCGAGCACCTCGTCAGGCGTGCCCTCCGGCAGGTAGGCGGTCAGGCCGAAGTTGAAAGTCGTGGCGCCAATCGCCTGGAAGGCGTCCCACTCCACGCCGGAGGGTGGCTCGCCATGGAGCTCTTCATAAACTTCGTATACCGAAGGGTAGTCGGGGAAGGCGGGGTCGCGAGCGCTCAGCACGCCGTCATCGCCCACCGAGCCGCCGGTCATGATCGGCACCGCGGTGCCGGCCTCGACCATATCCACCACCTGCGACATGTAGGCCGGAGTGAACTGAAAATCGATGTTGGTTTCACCGCGCTCGAAGGCCAGGCGGGCTGGGCCGCGGCCGTCGAAGCCGAGCACCGCGCGAAGGTCTAGCTCCAGCAGTTCAAACGAGAGCAGCACGGGTAAATCGCTGGCGGCGGCGGCAATCCCGCCGTAGATCAGAGGCATGTCTGACGAGTGCAGGTCGGCTGAGGACTCGATCCCGGTACTCGGCGAGACGTAGACCACGGCACCGAAGGGTAGGCTGTAGGCCGGGCGCATCGCGGCCAGGTCATATTCCACCGCGTCCATGCCCAGCACGTAGGGATTGGAAGTGGAGGAGGTGGTGAAGAGGATGGTTTCGCCGTTGGGCTCGGCATTCTGCTGGAACCAGTTGGCCCCGAGGATCGAGCCACCGCCCGGCCGGGTGCGTACGTTGACCTGCGGGTTGCCCGGCAGGTGTTGCTCCAGGAAGGGCTCGAGGAACTTGGCGGCCACGTAGGTCGCGCCGCCCTCGCCGAATGGGACGACCATTTCGATGGTCTTGCCGGCATAGAAATCTTCGGCCATAGCGGGGGCTGCAGCAAAGCAACCGGCGGCCATCAGCGTAGCGGCAGAAAGTGTCTTGAGTTTGGTGTCGGGAATGAACATGGCGTGCTCCTGGTGTTGTTGTGGCGCTCGATGCGCATTGTTGAACCTGGTGCCTGCGCGTGTTGAGGGTCGCTCAGCGGCCGACCCGATTTTCCAGTACACCTATGGCATCGACCTCGATGCGCACGATGTCTCCGGTCTGCAGGAACCTGGGCGGTGTGAAGCCGATACCGACGCCGACCGGCGTGCCGGTCAGAATCACGTCGCCGGGCGCTAGCGTGATACCGGCCGAGAGAGTCTCGATCAGTGTCGGCACATCGAAAATAAGCTGATCCAGCCGGGCGTCCTGGCGCAGTTCGCCATTGACCCAACACTTGATGGTGGCATTATCTCGGTCCATCTCGTCAGCGGTGACGACCCACGGTCCCATGGGGCAGAGACCGTCAAGCGACTTGCCGAGATGCCACTGCTTGTGTTTCTTCTGAAGGTCGCGGGCGGTCACGTCGTTGGCAATGGTGTAGCCCCAGACATGATCATAGGCCTCGGCCTTCTTGATGCCGCTGCCGCCTTTGCCGATGATGACTGCGAACTCTGCCTCGTAGTCGAGCTGCTCTGTGACCTCGGCATGACGCGGGATCTCGTCGCCGTGGGCGACCAGGGTGTTGTAGGCCTTGGTGAAGATGATCGGGAATTTTGGTACCACATCGTCGGCAGAGGTGCTGCTGTCGTAGCCGGAGCCACTGAACTCCGCGGCATGCTCGAAGTAGTTCTTCCCGACGCAGAACATGTTGCGCTGAGGATGAAGGGGAGGCTCGAGACGTGCGCCGTCGAGAAGGCGGCCTTCACCCTGGGTTGCGATCTGGTCTCTCAGTGCCTCCCAGTCGTGGATCAACTGCTGCATGTCGCCCTGGAACTCTGGAAGCAGGTCGCTAAGCGGCCAGTAGCGCTGGCCCGCCGTGTCGATCAAGGCGACGACGGGCGGTTGGTCGGCCGCCGGTCGCAGGGTGGCAAATTTCATGATGATTGGCTCTCCCTTGGTTCGTTTTGGTTCTGTACTGACCGAGGTTAGAAGGCGATTGGTACTAATTCAAGCCTAATATTTTGTCTAGGTGTACCAAATGGGCTAGATTCAGCAAGGATTGGATCCGCAAATGCATGACGTGATAAAGGATGTCCAGTGAGCGACAGGCCGATGCGAACCATCGATGACAGCGACCTACGAGATGCCCTGGCCGAGAGCGGAATCCGCTCGGACGGCGCCAGAGCTCTGGCCTATTATGTGCAGGCCGAGATCGCCAGCGGACGCTTTCCTCCAGGCCATCGTCTGCCCACGGAGCGAGAGCTGAGTGAGTGTTTCGGTGCCTCGCGTGGCGCTGTGAGGCGGGTGCTGGGCCACTTCAAGACGCTGGGGGCGATCACGCAGGTGGTTGGCAGTGGCACCTTCGTCAGCGAGTGCGCCGCCGAGCTGTTCGCTCCGCCCAGGTCCGCACCATCCAGCGCCTCATCAGGCGGCGTCTTGTCGAATGCCGGCAGCATGGCTGGGCAGGTAAGCCCGGCTCAGTTGATGGATGCCCGGCTGCTGATCGAGCCGCAGATGGTTTCCCTGATCGTGCGCTTTGCTACTGCCGCTGATTTCGAGCGCATGGACGATTGCCTGGCACGATCCGAGGCGGCTACCAGCATCGAGGAGTTCGAGCTTTGGGATGGAGCCCTGCACCAGGCCTTTGCCGAGGCCACCCATAACAGCTTCTTCCTACGCATCCTGGAATTGACCAATGTGATCCGAGAGGAGGGGGAATGGGGCCGGCTAAAGCGGATTTCGCTGACGCCTTTGCGCCGCGAGCGCTACGAGACGCAGCATCGTTCCATCGTGGCCGCCCTGCGCGACCGCGACGAGGAGACGGCGCGTGCGCTGCTTGGCGAGCATCTCGCCGAGGTAAAGAAGAATCTGTTCGACCGCGGCTGATGACAGTATTGCTGATTCGATCCATTGATACGGTCAAGCCGCCGGATGTCTGGTCATCCGGCGGCCTGGTGGTACCGCGCCCCGGCCGTGCCGGAGGCGCGAACGTGACATATGTCGATCAGGCGCCGATAGGTGCCGCCGCCGGACGATGGCTGCGCATCAGGCCATAGTAGAAGAGTCCGCCCAGTGCGGCTCCCATCATCCAGCCGTAGCCGTCGAGACCGGAGAGCGCAGGCACGACCACGGTAGAGATGGAGAACAGAGCGGCACCGCCGAAGGCGGCCAGGGCTCGGGTATTCCAGCCTTTCACGTAGTAGTAGGCAGTACCTGGCTGTGAGGAGAACAGCTCCTCCATGTTCAGGTGCTGGCGCTTGATCAGGTAATAGTCCACCACGATGATGCCGTAGAAGGGTGCGACTACGGCCCCCAGCGCATTGACGAAGCCTGGCACGCCGATCTGGCTGATCACCGAGACCCACAGCGCCCCGACGAAGAAGGCGATCACGGCCGTGATCAGCCCCCCGATCTTGAAGCTGATCTTGCTGGGGAACAGGTTGGCCAGGTCATAGGCGGGCGGAATGAAGTTGGCGACCAGGTTGATGCCCACGGTGGCGGCGAAGAAGGTCAGGGCGGCGACGATGGTCAGTGGCAGCGAATCGACTCGCTCGACGATGTCCGCCGGGTTGGTCAGGGCGTCGCCGAACAGCACCAGGGTGCCGGCGGTGATGATCAGGGCGATGAAGGAGAAGAAGGCCACGTTGAGCGGCAGGCCCAGCAGGTTGCCGAGCTTCATCTGGCGTTCGGTCTTCACGAAGCGGGTGAAGTCGCCGAAGTTGATCACCACTGCGGCGAAGTAGGCCACCATGGTGCCGACGATGGCCATGAAGGCCGCGATCGAACTACCGGAGCGCTCGCCGTCGCCACTGAAGATCGTGCTCACCGCGGGCAGCAGCTCGCTGCCGGCCTGGTACCAGACGATGATCATCAGCACCACCATCACCACGTAGACCAGCGGGCCTGCCCAGTTGAGGAAGTGCTTGATGCGTTCGATGCCCTGCCAGAAAATGGCGATCTGGAACAGCCAGACGATCACGAACGATACCCAGGCCACGCCCGAAAGTCCCAGAAAGGTGCTGCCATTGCCAGCGCCGAACAGGGCGACCAGGAGCAGCGCGACGGCCGTGGAGGCGAAGTAGGTCTGCACCCCGTACCAGAAGATGCCGATGATCGCCCGCAGCATGGCCGGCAGGTTGGCGCCGCGTACCCCCATGCTGGCCCGCACCATCACCGGAAAGGGGATGCCGTACTTCACGCTTGGCTTCCCGGTCAGGTTGACCAGGAACATCACGATAACCCCGGCCAGGATGATGGCTGCCATCACCGCCCAGCCGTTGAGGCCGTAGGCCAGGAACAACGAGGCCGCCAGGGTGTAGCCGAACAGGCTCTGGATGTCGTTGGACCACACATTGAAGATCTCGAAGGCCCCCCAGTTTCTGTCCTTGTGCTTCAGCGGAGCGAGATCCTCGTTGTACAGCGTCGGGTCGATCGTCTGGATATCCAGATCGCTCTCTTTCATCGGGGTCACCATTATCATTGTTGGGTGTTATCTCCGCCCGGCACTGGCTAGGCGGAGGGTAGAGGGCCAAGGGGGTTACTGGCGGAAGCGCTGGCAGGGGGCCCAGTGCTGCATCAACAGGTAATAGGTAATGCCGGCGGGGATCAGGCTGGCGTACCAGGAGACGGCTGAGAAGGTCAGGGCGGACACGATGCCCACGGCGGTGGCGATCAGTGCGGCATAGTTGACGCCCTGGTAGGGGCCGGCCTCGTCATACAGCTTGCCGATATCCAGGGTGCGACGACGAATGATGTAGTAGTCGACCACCAGGATGGCGAAGATGGGGCCGAGGAAGGCGGAGTAGGTCTGCACGAACAGCTGCAGGCCGGCGGCGGATTCCGGTTGCACCAGCTTCCAGGGGAAGGTGGCGAAGGCCAGCAGCCCGACGATCACGGTGGCGATGGGGAACTTCAGCTTGAACACGTCCATCAGCACGTAGGTCGGCGGCACCACGTTGTTGAGCACGTTGGTGGTGACCTGGGCGAAGGCGATGAACAGCAGGGTGGTCATCAGCAGGGGGGTGTTGTCCACGGCATTGGCGAAGACCTGGATGGGGTCGGCGGTGCCGGTGGCTTCCGAGACCATGAAGCCGATCAGGCCCATGAACATGGTGCAGGGCAGGATCGACATGGCGTAGATGGTGGTCAGCAGGCCCGGTCCGGTTCCCTTCTTGTGCTCGCGGGAGTAGTCGCTGACGTTGAGCATCATGGTGCTGTAGATGCCCAGGAACAGCATGGTGGCGCCCCAGAACGGCATACCCCATGAACCTTCCATGGTCAGCAGGTTGGCGGAAAGCTCATCGCCATAGCGCTGCACCGTGGCATAGAACATGTACATCAGCGAGACGAGGATGAAACCGCTGCCGATGTTCTCCAGCCACTTGATGCCCTGGAAGCCCATTACCGAGAGGCCGATCTGCAGGAACTGGAAGGTGATGAAGTAGAAGATCAGGTTGTCGAAGCCGAACAGGGTGGCCGACACCATGTTCAGGGCACCGGCCCCGATCCAGCTCTGGAAGCCGTACCACACCACGGCGGGCACGGCCCGGACCAGGCCGGGTATGCGCGTGCCGGCAAAACCGAAGGCGCTGCGCGCCTGAACCATGAAGGGAATGCCGTACTTGTAGCCGGCTGCGCCATTGATGGCGAGCGCGATGCCGATCACGAAACAGCCGATGGCAATGGCGAGTGTCGCCTGGATCAGGTTCAGCGTGCCGACCACGCTGGAGCCCATGGCGAAGGTGCCGATGGATACGCACCCGCCGAACCAGGCCAGGAAGTAGGAGGGCCGCCCCATGATGCGGGTCTGCTGGGGGGCCAGGCTCTCCTCCCCTATGCCCTTGGTGGCGCCATGTGTCGTGCCCAAGGTGATGTCCGGGGCGCCGGGCTGCGCCTTTGCTGTCGGATCGCTCATTTTCGTGTCCTCGCAAGGATGTTTGCCAAACTTATCGTTGTTGGTCGTCCGTGCCGTATCGGGCCGCTATTCCGCTGACGGCTGCCGGTGGTGCTTACTTCTGTTTGGGGAGCTCCCGGCCGGTGGGTGTCAGGCCGGAAAAGTGCTCGAACTGGCCGGTAAAGGCCTTGGGTCTTGGGAAGGCCAGGTCGCCCTGCTTGCTGGTACCAAGCCCCAGGCCGACCACAGCCTCGGCCAGCTTCACGGCGGCGGTAACGCCCTCTATGACGGGAAGCCCAACCGCCCGGCTGATTTCTCCGGTCAGGTCGGCCATGCCGCCGCAGCCAAGCACGATGGCGCCGATGTTGTCCTCGTCTCGGGCGCGGCGGCACTCGTCGATGATGCGGTTCAACGCCATCTCGCCGTTCTCCTCCAGATCCAGCACCGGGATCTCGGCGGCACGGACTCGTCGACAGTGATGGCGAAAGCCATACTGCTCCAGCAGGTGCTCGGCGATGATGCCGGTGCGTCCCAGCGTCGTGACGATAGAGAAGCGGGTGCTGATCAGGGCGGCCATGTGAAAAGCCGCCTCGGCGATACCGATTACCGGGGCACGGGTCAGCTCACGGGCGGCCAGCAGTCCCGGGTCGCCGAAGCAGGCGATGACATAGGCATCGACACCATCGCGTTCACCGGCTAGCACCTCCTCGAGTACCCCCACGGCACTGATCGCTTCATCAAAGTGACTTTCGATGGAAACCGGGCCGCTGGCGGGCTGAGTGGCGACGACATCTGTTCCCGGCGCGGCTATGCGCTGGGCGGCCGCACCAATTTTCGTGGTCATGGCCAGGGTGGTGTTGGGGTTGATGACGCGTATCTGCATCGAATGCTCCGCAGTGGAATGCGTTGTGAACAAAATAAAATATCTTTGTACACAAGATAGGCGGATGGCGCCGTGTGCGCAAGCATTTCGTCAATGTGCTGTTCTTGGATTTTTATTGTTTATAGACAATAAATTAACAAGTAAGCAAGGAGGCTGCAGCTTATTTTCTCTGTTAGACCTAGGTCGTATTCCTGAAAAGTAAAAGTGGGTTGGCGACTGTGTGGAGAATGTAATGTATACACTGTGGTCTGGGTGGTGACGCCAGTCGCAACCTGGGCTGTGAGGAGGCTGGCGCATTCGGCGATGGAGAGGAACATCGAGTACGCTGGCTTGATTTTTTGTATACAAAAGCTAATGCTGTGGAGAGTAAGATCGTCAGCGATGCCAGATGTCATGGCTCGAATTGGCCTTTGCCGGGGTAGTGTCGATACCTTGCAATAGGAGTGGGTACAGTATACTTTTTCATTGTATACATGAACTGTCGCTTCATGATGTCGCCAGGCTGCGCCTTGGCCCGTCGTGAGACAGGAAAAGCAAGCCAGGAAGGGCTGGCGATAAAGAAGCAGCTAGGAAGAACCAGCCAGAAAGAACAAGAGGAACGTCCTTGATGAGCGTAAGCAGTGATTATCCCCGCGACTTGATTGGCTATGGTCGCACGCCCCCCCATGCCAACTGGCCCGGCAAGGCGAAGATCGCCGTCCAGTTCGTGCTCAACTACGAAGAGGGTGGCGAGAACTGCGTCCTGCATGGCGATTCGGGGTCCGAACAGTTCCTTTCCGAGATCATCGGTGCCCCTTCGTTTCCAGACCGCCACCTGAGTATGGAGTCAATCTACGAATATGGCTCCCGGGCCGGGGTCTGGCGGATCCTGCGCGAATTCGAGCGGCGCGGCCTGCCGCTGACGGTATTCGGTGTCGCCATGGCGCTGGAGCGTCACCCGGAAGTGGCTCAGGCCTTCAAGGAGCTGGGCCATGAGATCGCCTGCCACGGTTATCGCTGGATCCACTATCAGGACGTGCCGGAGCACGTCGAGCGTGAGCATCTGCAGCAGGCGATGGAGATTTTCCAGCGCCTCTATGGCGAGAAGCCGTTGGGCTGGTACACCGGCCGCGACAGCCCCAATACCCGCCGGCTGGTGCTCGACGAGGGTGGTTTCCTCTATGACAGCGACTACTACGGGGACGACCTTCCGTTCTGGACTCGCCAGGCGGATAGCCAGGGTCGCGAACACGATCACCTGATCGTGCCCTATACCCTGGACAGCAATGACATGCGCTTCGCCGCGCCCCAGGGCTTCAACACCGCCGATCATTTCTTCAGCTATTTGCGCGACGCCTTCGACGTGCTCTATGCGGAAGGGGAGGAGTCGCCGAAAATGCTCTCGGTGGGCATGCACTGCCGGCTGCTGGGCCGACCCGGCCGATTCCGCGCCCTGCAGCGGTTCCTCGACCATATCGAGGCCCACGACCGGGTCTGGGTAACCCGCCGGGTGGATATCGCGCGGCACTGGGCCGAGCATCACCCCGCGCCAGCACGCTGAAATGCTAGCTTTATCCTAGCTTGATGTGTCGCGCGAGGCTGATCCGATGACAGGCCTACGAGGGGGCGCTGTGAACCCTTCCCTGGGCGCTACCGATGCCATCCATGGCATCGGACCCCCTCTTCGACCTGTCCTCGGCGCCTCTCGCTAAGGTAGCAGCGACTGACCTGAGAACTGTCAGTGACTCTATCCAGAACGCATCTTTTTCAGCCTCAACGTTTCTTTTGGGACACACCATGAGCCAACGCACGTATTACGCCCCCCGCGGGGGACACCCGCCTCAGACCCAGCTGCTTTCGGACCGAGCAGTCTTTACCGAGGCCTACGCCGTGATCCCCAAGGGGGTGTTCGGCGATATCGTCACCAGCAACCTGCCGTACTGGGACAACACCCGGCTATGGGTGCTGGCACGGCCGCTCTCCGGCTTTGCCGAGACCTTCTGCCAGTACATCATGGAGGTGTCGCCGGGGGGCGGCAGCGAGAAGCCAGAGCTCGACCCCACGGCCGAGGGCGTATTGTTCGTGGTGGAAGGGGAGATGACCCTGACGCTGGCCGGCGAGCGCCATCGCATGGCCGCGGGCGGCTACGCCTTCCTGCCACCGGGCAGCCACTGGCAGCTGCGCAACGAGTCCGATGCCCCGGTGCGCTTCCACTGGGTGCGTAAGGCCTATGAGTTCGTCGAGGGCATCGAGGTGCCGGAGGCGTTCGTGGTCAACGAGAACGAGATCGCACCGACCCCGATGCCCGACACCGACGAGCGCTGGGCCACCACTCGCTTCGTCGACCCGGCTGATGTACGCCATGACATGCACGTCAACATCGTCACTTTCCAGCCCGGCGCCGTGATCCCTTTCGACGAGACCCATGTCATGGAGCATGGGCTATACGTGTTGGAGGGCAAGGCGGTCTATCACCTCAACCAGGACTGGGTCGAGGTCGAGGCCGGCGACTTCATGTGGCTGCGCGCCTTCTGCCCCCAGGCCTGCTACGCCGGCGGCCCCGGGCCGTTCCGCTACCTGCTTTACAAGGACGTGAACCGCCACCCGGCGCTGCGCCTTGGCGCTCGCTGAAAGGGCGCTTGGCGCTTGCAGTCGTGGCACCGCTCGAGGCTTTGCCGGCGACAGGTTCCGGGGCGCCGGACCGTCGAGGGGGCGCTGTGAACCCCTCCCTGGGCGCTACCGATGCCCTGCTTCGCTCTCGCGTCCTGCTCCGCTTGCAGGGCCGGTGCTGGCCATCCATGGCCAGCCCGTTCGAAGCAGTGCTTCTCACCCCTGGCATCGGACCCCCTCTCCAACCTGTCCCCGGCGCCTCTCGCTTGGTTCGCTGCGTTGGGGCCGGTAGAACGGCCGCGCCATACAAAAATGCCACTATGGCTGGGATAAAGGAGTCGACATGCTGGAACTGAAAGCCGAGCCGCTGACGCCGGAGGCCTTCGCCCCCTTTGGCGACGTCATCGATACGCGCACGGCCGACTATTTTCACATCAACGCCGGGCGCACCCGCCGTTACCACGACCTGGCGAAGGTCGAAACCCTCGGTGAGCAGGCGCGGACGCTGATCAGTATCTTCGTCAGTGAGCCCATCGAATTGCCGCTCGAGCTCGACTTCCTGGAGCGTCATCCCCAGGGCAGCCAGGCCTTCATGCCGCTGCACGAGGAGCGTTTCGTGATCGTGGTGGCCCCGCCGGGGGAGACCATCAACCCGGACGAGGTGCGCGCCTTCATCACCGATGGCCGCCAGGGAGTGAACTATCGAGCCGGGACCTGGCATGCGATCCAATCGGTGCTCGAGCGACAGGGGGAGTTCCTGGTCGTCGACCGTGGCGGTGAGGGCAACAACTGCGATGAGCACCCGCTGGCGCTGCGAGTCACCGCCGACTGATTTTTTGCGGTTTTTGGCGAGACGACAATGACCCAAGTGACTGATGGCACTTGGGTCTTTTTGTGTTCCACCAATTATATGAAAATTGTTTCCATAAAATGTTGACGACGGGCTCCGGCGGACCTAATCTCGGTATACAGAAATATTTTCCAAAAATAATTTCGACTAAGAACAACGCCCCTCACTGGAGGAATCATCATGGCTCGTATGACCGCAGCAGAAGCCGCCGTTCACGTGCTCAGGAAGGAAGGCATCGACGTTGCCTTCGGTGTGCCTGGTGCCGCCATCAACCCCTTCTATGCCGCCATGCGCAAGGTCGGCGGTATCGACCATCTGCTGGCCCGACACGTCGAGGGCGCCTCGCACATGGCAGAGGGCTACACCCGGACCAAGGCCGGCAATATCGGGGTCTGCATCGGCACCTCCGGCCCTGCCGGCACCGACATGATCACCGGTCTCTATTCGGCCACCGCCGACTCGATTCCGATCCTGTGCATTACCGGCCAGGCGCCGCGAGCCAAGCTGCACAAGGAAGATTTCCAGGCGGTGGACATCCAGGCGATTGCCGGTCCGGTCACCAAGTGGGCCGTTACCGTGCTGGAGCCGGCCCAGGTGCCGCTGGTCTTCCAGCAGGCCTTCCAGCTGATGCGTTCCTCGCGCCCGGGGCCGGTGCTGATCGACCTGCCCATCGACGTGCAGATGACCGAGATCGAGTTCGATCCCGACACCTATGAGCCGCTGCCGGCCTACAAGCCCAGCGCCTCGCGCGCCCAGGTCGAGAAGGCCATCGCCATGCTCAACGAGTCCGAGCGCCCGCTGCTCGTGGCCGGTGGCGGTATCATCAATGCCGATGCCAGCGACCTGCTGACCGAATTTGCCGAGCTGACCGGCGTGCCGGTGATCCCGACGCTGATGGGCTGGGGCACCATCCCGGACGATCATCCGCTCATGGCGGGCATGGTCGGCCTGCAGACCTCGCATCGCTACGGCAACGCCACCCTGCTGGCGTCAGATTTCGTGATGGGTATCGGCAACCGCTGGGCCAACCGCCACACCGGCAACCTCGAGACCTATACGGAAGGGCGCAAGTTCGTCCACGTGGATATCGAGCCGACCCAGATCGGTCGCATCTTCGGCCCCGACTACGGCATCGTCTCCGACGCCAAGGCGGCGCTCGAACGCTTCGTCGAGGTGGCGAGCGAGCTGAAGGCGGCAGGCAAGCTGAAGGATCGCAGCAGCTGGGCCGAGGAGTGCCAGGAGCGCAAGCGCACCCTGCTGCGCAAGACCCACTTCGACGAGGTGCCGGTCAAGCCGCAGCGGGTCTACGAGGAAATGAACCGCGTATTCGGCAAGAATACCCGTTATATCAGCACCATCGGCCTGTCACAGATCGCCGGTGCCCAGTTTCTCCATACCTACAAGCCGCGGCACTGGATCAACTGCGGCCAGGCGGGCCCACTGGGCTGGACCATTCCCGCGGCTCTCGGCGTCTGCCGTGCCGACCCGGATGCCCAGGTGGTCGCGCTCTCGGGCGACTACGACTTCCAGTTCATGGTCGAGGAACTGGCGGTGGGGGCGCAGTTCAAGCTGCCCTATATCCATGTGCTGGTGAACAACTCCTACCTGGGGCTGATCCGCCAGGCCCAGCGCGGCTTCGACATGGACTACTGCGTACAGCTCTCGTTCGAGAACATCAACTGCCCGGAGATCAACGACTACGGCGTGGATCACGTCTCTGTCGTCGAGGGGCTCGGTTGCAAGGCGCTGCGCGTGACCCGGCCCGACGAGATCGCCCCCGCCTTCACCAGGGCCCGAGAGCTCATGGCCGAGCACCGGGTGCCGGTGGTGGTCGAGATCATCCTGGAGCGGGTGACCAATATCGCCATGGGAACCGACCTGGGTGGCATCAACGAGTTCGAGACTCTGGCCGAGAATGTTACCGATGCGCCGACATCCATCGCCGCCCTGACCTGACGGCAACGATCAACGACGGAGTGAGCGGCGTCGATCGCTCCCCGCAACGACCTCAGGGTAATCGCAGCCAAGACACGTCGAGGGGCGCCGCGGGCAGGTCGAAGCGGAGGTCTTTTTCCAGGGAAGGAAAAAGTAGCGCCCAGGGAAGGGTTTACAGCGCCTCCGCGCAGGCCTGGCCGCGGATCAGCCCCGCTACCTGAGCACCGTGACGTTAACCGCGATAGCCCTGGCAACGACCCAAAGGAGTTCGATATGCCCAAGTTTGCCGCCAACCTCAGCATGCTGTTCACCGAGGAGGCGTTCCTCGATCGCTTCAAGGCCGCCGCCGATGCGGGCTTCAAGGGCGTCGAGTACCTCTTCCCCTATGACTACACGCCGGCCGAGATCAAGTCTCGACTGGACGCCAACGGCCTGACCCAGGTGCTGCACAACCTGCCGGCCGGCGACTGGGCCGCTGGCGAGCGCGGCATTGCCTGCCATCCGGATCGCGTCGAGGAGTTTCGTGCCGGGGTCGGCAAGGCTATCGACTACGCCACTACGCTCGGCTGCAAGCAGGTCAACTGCTTGGCCGGCATTCAACCCCAGGGCGTGAGCCTGGAACAGGCGCGTCGCACCCTGGTGGAAAACCTCCGCTATGCTGCTGGAAAGCTTGAAGCCGCCGGTATCCTGCTGCTGGCCGAGCCGATCAACACCCGCGACATCCCCGGCTTCTTCCTCAACCGCACCGAGCAGGCGCTATCGATCTTCGACGAGGTGGGCAGCGCCAACCTGAAGCTGCAGTACGACATCTATCATATGCAGATCATGGAGGGGGACCTGGCGCCGACCATCGAGAAGCACCTGGATCGCATCGCCCACGTGCAGCTGGCCGACAACCCGGGGCGGCATGAGCCTGGCACCGGAGAGATCAACTACCCGTTCCTCTTCTCTCACCTCGACCGGTTGGGCTATGACGGTTGGATCGGCTGCGAATACAAGCCGGCTTCCACGACAAGAGAAGGGCTGGGGTGGCTGGATAGCGTCCGCTGACTTGGGCGTGCGTTACCCGGCAGCGATGAGCTGTTCCGGCGGCAAGCCTCCGCGAGGGCGCTGTGAACCCATCCCTGGCAAATGACCCTCGCTGCGACTTGCCCCCGGCGCTCATCTCTTCGGATATGTCGCAAGTGAAGGCTAACTCAGAGTTCATAATGACAAGCTGAAAGGAGAATCATCATGAGCAAGATCGGTTTCATTGGCCTCGGCATCATGGGTCGCCCCATGGCAGGTCACCTGCTCGACGCCGGCCATGACCTCGTCACCGTCAAGCGCGGCACCCTCGACGCCACCCTGGTCGAGAAGGGCATGACCGAACTCGACAGCCCCCGTGCCGTGGCCGAGCAGGCCGAGGTGGTCATCACCATGGTGCCCGACACCCCCGACGTCGAGCAGGTACTGTTCGGCGAGGGCGGTGTCGCCGAGGGGCTCAAGCCGGGCACCCTGGTCATCGACATGAGCTCCATCGCCCCCATTGCCACCCAGGCATTCGCCAAGCGCATCGTTGATGCCGGCGGCGAGTATGTGGACGCACCGGTATCCGGCGGCGAGGGCGGGGCCATCAACGCGGCCCTGACCATCATGGTTGGCGCCACCGAAGAGGGCTTTACCCGCGCCCGGCCGATCCTCGAGGTGATGGGCAAGACGATCACCCATATCGGCGGCCATGGTGCCGGCCAGACCTGCAAGGTGGCCAACCAGATCGTGGTGGCGCTGACCATCGAGGCGGTGGCCGAGGGGCTGCTGTTTGCCTCGAAGGCGGGCGCTGATGTGGCCAAGGTGCGTGAGTCGCTGCTCGGCGGCCTGGCCCAGTCGAAGATTCTCGACGTGCACGGCGAGCGCATGATCAAGCGCACCTTCGATCCGGGCTTCAAGATCAAGCTGCACCAGAAGGACCTCAACCTGGCGCTGGAAGGGGCGCGCAGCCTCGACCTGGCACTGCCCGGCACCGCCAACGCCCAGCAGCTGTTCCAGGCCTGTGTCGCCCATGGCGGCGAGGACTGGGATCACGCCGGTATCCTGAGGGCGCTCGAGTCGCTGGCCGACCATGAAGTCGGCAGCTGAACGAGCGTACCGGGGAAGCATCGACTGGCACGGCAAGCGGTGTGCCCGTCGCGCAGACACTCGGCCGGTGTTTCCCCCTGATGGGCGTCGGGTCGTCGCCCATCCCATGGCCGCCCCTGGTGGCCCTTGACCCGACGGCGGGATCCCCGGCTGGAACCCGCCCGTCGTCGGGCTTTTTCCCCCCTGTTTCTGCTGCTACCGTCGAAGCCTATCGCCCGCTGCGAGGTGCCCCATGAATTCTGCTCTGCCCCCCTTCGATCCTGCCATGGACGTGGCGGCCTGGCTGCGACGGCTTGCCGATGTCGCCGTTGCCGCCGTGCACCCGGATACGCTGGTGGCCGACCTGCTGCCCGACCCGCCGCCGGGGCGCACCGTGGTGGTCGGTGCCGGCAAGGCCGCCGCTGCCATGGCGGCGGCCCTGGAACGCGCCTGGCAGGACCGCTGCCCCGAGGCGCCGCTCTCCGGCCTGGTGGTGACCCGTTACGCGCATGGTCTTCAAGGGCTGGATGTCGAGTGCTCGACCATCGAGGTACTCGAGGCGTCGCACCCGATGCCCGACGACCTGGGCGAGAAGGCGGCCCGGCGAATGCTCGAGGCGGTCGAGGGGCTCACCGAGGATGATCGCGTCATCGCACTGATCTCCGGTGGTGGCTCGGCCCTGATGACGCTGCCGACACAGGGCATTTCCCTGGCCGAGAAGCAGGCCATCAACCATGCACTGCTGCGCTGTGGTGCGCCGATCAGCCAGATCAACACCGTGCGACGCCACCTCTCCGCGATCAAGGGTGGTCGCCTGGCGGCGGCCGCCCACCCCGCCCAGGTGGTGACCTGGCTGATTTCCGACGTGCCGGGCGATGAGGCGTCGCTGATCGCCTCCGGGCCGACCCTGCCCGACAGCTCGACGCCGGCGGACGCCCTGGCGGTGCTCGAGCAGTACGCCATCGACATTCCCGACAGCGTGCGCCATCACCTGCAGGAGAGCCGTGACGCCCCCTCACCGCAGGATGACGCTTTCGTCCGCGACGACAGTGTGATGCTGGCTCGAGCCCGCGACGCCCTGGAAGCAGCCAGACAGGCCGCCGAGGCCGCGGGCATCACGGTGAGCGTGCTGGGGGACGACCTGGAAGGCGAAGCTCGCGAGCTGGGCCGGGCCCAGGCGCGCCTGGCGCTGGATGCGGCTGCCGAGAACGGCAGGCCACGGCTGATCCTCTCCGGTGGCGAGACCAGCGTCACGGTCAAGGGGGACGGCCGCGGAGGGCGCAACGTGGAGTATCTGCTGGGTCTCTTCGGTGCCCTGGAAGGCGCTTGGGGCATTCATGCACTGGCCATCGACACTGACGGCATCGACGGCTCCGAGGATAATGCTGGCGCTCTGTTCGGCCCCGACGACTGGAACCGCGCCAGGGAGCTCGGCCTCGATCCCGCCGAGTACTTGTCGCACAACGACGCGTATACTTTCTTTCAGGCGCTGGACCGGCTCATCGTTACCGGGCCGACTCGAACCAACGTCAACGACTTCCGTGCCATTCTGGTCTTGCCGAGGACATCATGACGCTTCCCCCCCATGCCCCCATCCATGACCCCCTTCGCCGCACCAAGATCGTCGCCACCCTGGGGCCGGCCAGCGACCGCGATGGCGTGCTGGAAGCGATGATCGAGGCCGGCGTCGACGTGGTGCGCCTCAATTTCTCTCACGGCTCCGCCGACGATCACCGCCAGCGCCTCGAGCGGGTGCGCGAGATCGCCGCCCGCCTGGGCCGGGCCGTGGCCGCCCTCGGCGACCTGCAGGGCCCCAAGATCCGCATCGCCCGCTTCAAGGATGGTCCGGTGACGCTCGAGGAGGGGCAGTCCTTCCTGCTCGACATGGCGCTGGACTCCGATGCCGGTGACGTGACCCGGGTCGGCTGCGACTACAAGACCCTGGCCGACGACGTCGTCCCCGGCGATCGGCTGCTGCTCGACGACGGCCGGCTGGTGCTGCATGTAAACCGGGTGGCCGACCACCTGATCCACACCAGCGTGGTGGTGGGCGGCAAGCTCTCCAACAACAAGGGCATCAACAAGGAGGGTGGCGGCCTCTCGGCCCCGGCGCTCACCGACAAGGACCGCGCCGACCTCAAGACCGCCATCGACATCGGCGTCGACTACCTGGCGGTCTCGTTCCCGCGCAGCGCCGCCGACATGCACGAGGCACGCGAGCTGTTGGGCGAGGCGGGGAAAGAGATCGGCCTGGTGGCCAAGCTCGAACGTGCCGAGGCGGTGGCCGATGTGGCCACCCTGGACGGCATCATCGAGGCCTCCGAGGCGGTGATGGTGGCCCGCGGCGACCTGGGGGTGGAGATCGGCGACGCCGAGCTGATCGGCATGCAGAAACGCATCATCAAGCGCGCCCGTACCCTGAACCGGGCGGTGATCACGGCAACGCAGATGATGGAGTCGATGATCACCTCGCCGCTGCCCACCCGGGCCGAGGTGTTCGACGTGGCCAACGCGGTGCTCGACGGCACCGACGCGGTAATGCTCTCCGCCGAGACCGCCGCCGGCGACTTCCCGGTGGAGACCATCGCGGCGATCAACCGCGTCTGCCTCGGCGCCGAGCGCGAGAGGATCGCCCAGGAGTCCGGCCACCGCATCCACGAAGGCTTCTCGCGGATCGACGAGACCATCGCCCTGTCGGCGATGTACGCCGCCAACCACCTCACCGGCGTGGCGGCCATCGCCTGCATGACCTCCACCGGCTATACGCCGCTGATCGCCTCGCGCATCCGCTCGGGCCTGCCCATCGTCGGCCTGGCCCACAGCCCGGTGGCGCAGCGGCGCATGGCGCTCTACCGCGGCGTGGTCTCGCTGCCCTTCGACACCAGCGGGATGACGCCCACCGAACTCAATGAGCGAGCGCTGGCGCTGCTGGTCGAGCAGGGCATTGCGCTGCCCGGGGACCATGTGATCCTGACCCGGGGCGATCACATGAACGCCCACGGCGGGACCAATACCCTGAAGATTCTCGACGTGAACGAACAGCACCAGAGCCGGTAACGCCCAAGGGGCGAGATCTTTGTATACAGAAACCCTGTTTTGTGTGGCCAGCTTGTGGGAAACATGCGAAGGTATTCTCATGACGCAGACCGGAGAGGCCGTATCATGAGCAGTATCTGGCAGGAGGAGATCGCCGCAGAGACGCGAGCGGGTGGGCGTATCAGCGACCGCTTCATCGTCGACAAGGTGCGCAAGGCCGTGCTGACGCAGCGTCTGCCGCCGGGTACGCGCCTGCCGGAAGTGGCCCTGGGCGATATCTTCGGCGTGAGCCGCTCGGTGGTGCGCAAGGCTCTGACGCGGCTGGCCGCCGACTACGTGGTCACCCAGCAGCCCAATCAGGTGGCGCGGGTAAGGGCGCCCAGTATCGAGGAGACCCGGGAGACCTTCGCCGCCCGCCGGCTGGTGGAAGGCGAGGTGGCTGCGCTGCTGGCGGGCCGGCTCGACGAGACGCAACTGGCGACCATCGCCTCCCTGGTCGAGCGCGAGGCCGAAGCCCATGCGTGTGGCGACGAGCCGGCCCGGATAGAGCACTCCCTGGCCATTCACCACCTGATGGCCGAGCATTCCCCCAATCGTGTGCTGGGAGCCATGCTCACCGACCTCATCCTGCGCACTTCCATCGTCATCGCGCTCTACAAGCGTGCCGGTCTGGCCAGCTGCTACCTGACCGAGGACCACCCGGCACTGCTGGCACACTTGCGGACCGGTGACAGCGAGGCGGCCCGGCGCTGCATACACGATCACCTCCAGGCGCTCGAGAACCTGCTCGACCTCAGCTCCCGGGAGACACGGATCGACCTCATGGCCATTCTCGGTCAGCGGGAGGGAGTCACCGAATAGGATTCCTCTAGGCCCGGCGTCGGCAGTGACCGGCGCTGGTCGAGGCTTGCGCCGGATCATGCCGGCGGCAAGATGGCGGCCGGGCGGCTTTACCGGCCATGCCTTCCTGACTGACAATGCCGACACTCCACGGGGCAATCGGTAGCTTGCGATGAACGCACTCCTGCGCTGGGGGCTGGCCGTCTGGCTGGTCCTCTCCTTCTCTCCGGCCCAGGCCGGCGTCCCCACCGTTGCCGCTGCCTCGGATCTTCAATTTGCCCTTGCCGAAGCCGCCCGGCGCTTCGAAGCCGACACCGGTCAGCGTCTGCGGCTCAACTTCGGTTCTTCGGGCAACTTCCGCCGTCAGATCGCCCAGGGAGCACCGTTCGAGCTCTACTTGTCGGCCGATGAGGCCTACGTGCATGCGCTGCATGCGGAAGGGCATACCGAGGATGCCGGCGTGGTCTACGCCATCGGGCGGCTGGCCTGGCTACAGCGGGCCGGGCGCAATGACCTGCCGAGTAGCGACGACCCGCTGGCCGCGGTACGCGAGGCCCAGGCGATACACGCCCAGGGCGAGGGGCGACCACGCATCGCCCTGGCCAACCCCGACCACGCCCCCTATGGCGTGGCGGCAAGGCAGGCGCTGGAACATGCCGGACTGTGGGCCGACAGTGCTTCCCTGCGGATACTCGGCGAGAACGTGTCCCAGGCGGCCCAGTTCGCTCTCTCCGACGACGCCCGTGGCGGTCTGGTGGCCTGGTCCCTGGCATTGGCCCCCGAGCTCGGTGAGCGCAGCGAGTTCGTGCTGATTCCCGAAGCCTGGCATGAGCCGCTGGTACAGCGCATGGCACTGGTCAGGGGCGCAGGCGACACAGCCCGCGCCTTCTATCACTGGCTCCAGCAGGACGAGGGACGTGAGATTCTTGCCGACTACGGTTTTCGTCTCCCCGGGGCCGATGTCGACACCGAGGCGCCCTGATGGACTGGACGGCCCTCTCTGTCTCCCTGCGCCTGGCGCTGATGACCTGCCTGCTGTTGATCCCGGTGGGGCTGTGGCTGGGCCGCACCCTGGCCCGGGCGCGATTTCGCGGCAAGTCGCTGTGCGAAGCGCTGGTGGCGCTGCCGCTGGTCATGCCGCCCACGGTGCTGGGCTTTTACCTGATGATGAGCTTTGGCCGCGACGCCCCATTCGGCGCCTTCTGGCATAGCTTGACCGGCGAGGGGCTGAACTTCACCTTCAGCGGTATCCTGCTCGCCTCACTGGTGGCCAGCCTGCCCTTTGCCGTGCAGCCGATCCAGCGGGCCTTCGAGGCGATACCCGCCAACCTGAGCGAGGCGGCCTGGTGCAGCGGGCTCTCCCCCTGGCAGACCTTCCTGCGCATCGAGCTCCCGCTGGTGTGGCCCGGCGTGATCTCGGCCCTGGCGCTGACCTTCGCCCATACCCTCGGCGAGTTCGGCGTCATCCTCATGGTGGGGGGGGCCATCGACGGCGAGACCCGCACCCTGTCCATCGCCATCTACGATCGGGTCCAGGCCTTCGACGAGACCGGCGCCGGCATCATGTCGGCCATGCTGCTGCTGGTGTCGTTCCTCACCATCGGCGTGGTCTACGGGCTGGCGGGCCGGCGGAGGTGGCGTTATGCCTGATTGGCCCGGCAGGTCCCCGGCCTCGCCAGGGGCGGGTCGGCTGACGGTATCGCTGCACCAGCCCGGGCCGATCCCCCTGGCTGCGGATTTCTGCTGTGAGCCGGGTGAGCTGCTGGCGCTGGTGGGGCCCTCAGGCAGCGGCAAGACGACCCTGCTGCGTGCCATTGCCGGTCTTTACCGGCCGGCTGAGGGGCGCATCGACTGCGGTGGCGAGACCTGGCTGGATACCGCCCATGGCGTTGTCCGCAGGCCCCAGGCGCGTCGGGTGGGCGTCGTCTTTCAGGACTATGCGCTGTTCCCCCACCTGAGTGCCCGTGACAACGTCAAGTTGGCGCTGGGCCATCTCGAGCCCGGCGGGCGCAGCGCCTGTGCCGACGACTGGCTGGGCAGGATGCGCCTGGAAGGACTCTCTGATCGCTACCCGTCCCAGCTCTCCGGTGGCCAGCGACAGCGGGTGGCGCTGGCCCGGGCGTTGGCGCGCGAGCCCCGGGCGCTGTTGCTGGACGAACCCTTCTCGGCGGTGGACCAGGTGACACGGCGTCGCCTGCAGCGTGAGCTGGCCCTGCTGCGCGAGCAGATTCACATTCCGATCCTGCTCGTGACCCATGACCTGGACGAGGCAGTGGCATTGGCGGACCGGATCTGCGTGCTTCACGGTGGCCGTACGCTGCAGGCCGATGTTCCCGAGAGACTGTTTCGCCACCCGGCCAGTGCCGAGGTGGCGCGACTGCTGGATCGCCATAATATCTTCGAGGGGCGGGTCGTGAAGGTCGAGGGCGAGCGTCGGCTGCAGTGGGGGCCATGGTTTCTGCAGGTGGCCCATGGCCTGGAGTCGCTGTCCCCCAGGCAGCGAGTCGCCTGGTACCTGCCCGACTCCGACGTGGTGCTTCACCGCCGCGACCGGCCTTCACGCGGGGAAAGGGAGAACCCGGTGACGGGGCGTATCGGCGAATTAGTGGTGCTGGGTGGCATGACGTCGCTGACGCTGGTCTTCGACCATGGCCCCGAGACCCTGCGCTTCGATATCGCCACCCATGCGGCCCGTCGCAACGGGCTGGCCCGTGGTGAGTGGGTGCAGGTATCCCTGCTTGCGGCGGGAATTCACCTGCTGCCCCAAACCCAAAGGGATTGAGGATACGATATGACACCGCTTTATCGGTCGGGGCTCTCTACACGCGCAAGCCTGGCGCTGCTTCTTCTTGTGGCCGTCGTCATGCTGGTGTGGCGCTGGCCTGCCGTGGCCGAGTCGACGACGGCGCTGGAGCGCCAGCCCCTGCGGATCGATGCCGGCGACGAGGTCTTTCGGCTCGAGGTGGAGATGGCGCGAACAGGGGACGAGCGTCGCATTGGGCTGATGGATCGCGACTCGCTGGCGCCCGACGCGGGCATGCTGTTTCTTTATGACCGGGTTCAGCCCCCGCAGAGCGGCTTCTGGATGTATCGGACCCGTATTCCGCTGGATATCGCCTTCATCGATGCCCGGGGCCGTATCGCCACGATCCACACCATGGAACCCTGTCCATCGGACACGGCCCGGGAGTGCCCGGCGACACTGGCCGGTGCATCCTATCAGGCCGCGCTGGAGGTGAATGCCGGCTTTTTTGCCGAGCGTGGCATCGAGGAGGGGGCCTGCGTGGTCTGGCCCGGCCGCAAGGAGGGATGCTCAGCGGCCGACTAAGGCACGAAAGCGAATCACGATCAGCGCCACGCCGGCGATGACCATGGCACCACCGACGGCGATATGGGCATTGAGCTGCTCCCCCAGCAGCACGATGCCCAGCACCACCGCCCCCGCCGGCACCAGCAGGCTCAGTGGCGCCAGCCGGCTGACTGCGTGGCGGCGTAACAGGCCGTACCACAGGCCATAGGCGACGATCGACGACATCACGGCGGTATAGAACACCGCTCCCCAGCCGAACAGGCCCGCCTGGCCGATGGCTTCCATCTGCCCCTTCTCGAGCCACCAGGAGCCCAAACCCACCTGCGGAATGGCGAATAGTGCAACCCAGCCAGCCAGCGCCATGGGGGCGATATTGGGGCCTTTCTTGATCAACAGCTGAGAGATCGCCCAGCCCAGGGCGCTGAGCAGCAGCAGTGCCATGGGCAGCGGAGAGGGCAGGCTGGGACCACCGGCGAGTATCACCACGCCGCCGAATGACAGTGCGAGGCCCACCATGCGCTTGGCACTCAGGCGTTCGCCCAGGAATATCACTGCCAGCAGGGTGGCGAAAGGAGTCCCCATCTGCACCAGCAGCGCACCGGTACCCGCCTCGGCCTGGCGTAGCCCGATGAAGAGCAGGGCGAAATGGAGCGTGCCGAAGGTCACCGAAAGCAGCAGCAGGAAAGGCAACTGATGTCTGGCAACCGGGTGGAAGGGCACCAGCAGGGCGGCGACCAGGATGAAGCGCAGAGTGGTCAACAGTAGAGGTGGAAGTTCCGCGACCCCCAGCTTGATGACGATGATGTTCAGGGCCCAGATGGTGACGATCACCAGGCCGAGCAATAGATCGCGAAGGGGCACGAGCGGGTTTCCTTGGACGGTACGGCCTGGCGAGGGTAACAGCGACGCCGGCAGTCGTCGCGTTATGCCAATGACGGTCTATCATTCAACGCGGGACTTCGTAGAATATTGAAGCGTAACATGTCCCGGATTGTATCAACCCAGAACGACAATCGCGGCCGGTCTTCTCTGAACCGGCCCTTTGCTGCAAGGACACGTCATGACATCCGCTAGTCGACTCACTCGCTTCGCCGCGGCCCTGGCCGGTGCCGCCGTGCTGACCGCATCGCTTTCGGCCTCCGCAGTTCAGGCCCGAGAACTCTCCGTCTCCACCGTGCTGTCCGATGCCTTCCCCTGGGGGCAGGCGGCAGAAAAGTGGGCCGAGCTGGTGGAGGAGCGTACCGAGGGCCGCCTGACCCTGCGCGTCTACCCCAACTCCCAGCTGGTGGCCGGTGACCAGACCCGCGAATTTTCCGCCATGCGCTCAGGGTTGATCGACATGGCCGTGGGCTCGACCATCAACTGGTCGCCGCAGGTCCCGGAGCTCAATCTCTTCTCCCTGCCTTTCTTCATGCCTGACGAGGCGGCGGTGGATGCCGTGACCGGCGGTGAGGCCGGCAAGATGATCTTCGAGGCCATCGAATCCCGCGGTGTGGTGCCGCTCGCCTGGGGTGAAAACGGCTTCCGCCAGGTCTCCAACTCCCGCGGCCCGATCAGCGAGCCGGGCGACCTCGAGGGCCTGAAGATTCGCGTGGTGGGCTCGCCCCTGTTCCAGGATACTTTCAACGCCCTCGGTGCCGACCCTACCCAGATGAGCTGGACCGACGCTCAACCGGCGTTGACCACGGGTGCCGTCGATGGCCAGGAGAACCCCCTCTCTGTGTTCGACGTGGCGCGGATCGACCAGGTGGGCCAGGAGCACCTGACGCTGTGGAACTACATGAACGATCCGCTGATCTTTGCCGTCAACCAGCGCATCTGGGATTCGCTGGACGAGGAGGACCGGGAGATCCTGCGTGAAACTGCCGTCGAGGCCGGTGAATGGGAGATCGCCATGACCCGTGAGGAGGAGAGCGAGCGTCTCGCCGCTATCCAGGAGCGTGGGGTCGAGGTGACAGAGCTGACCGAAGAGCAGCATCGCGCCTTCGTCAGTGCCACCGCCAGCGTCCACGACAAGTGGATCCCTCGGATCGGCCAGGAGCTGGTCGAAGCGGCCCGTGCCGACATCGAGGCGCGCTGAACCCGGCTGAGGCCGGCACCCCGGTGGGGGGGGCCGGCCCGCTCTCGCGAGGCTTGCATGAAATTCTCTCCTGATGCCCGGCCGGAACGCTGGCTGGGCTCCCTGGCGTTGGCGATCATCTCGCTGATCAGCCTGGGTAACGTCATCACACGCTATGTCACCGGCGGTTCCCTGGCCTTCACCGAGGAGTTCTCGGTATTCCTGCTGGTGGTGCTGACCTTCGCGGGGGCCTCGGTGGCGTTGCGACGTAACGGCCATATCCGTATCGGCCTGCTGGAGCGCGCCCTGCCGGCAGGCCCGCGAAAGCTGCTGATCCTCTTCCAATGGCTGTGCGGCGCCCTTGTGCTGGGAATGATCGCCTGGTTCGGTGGCAAACTCACCTGGGAAGAATATCAATGGCAGTCGCTGTCGCCGGGGCTAGGCCTGCCGCAGTGGTGGTATCTGGCCTGGCTGCCGCTGCTGGCGGCGGCCATGTTGATACGCCTGACGCAGCAGACCCGTGATCGCCTGAGCGGGAGGCTCGAGGATGAGCCCTGATCTGTGGATGATCCTGGCCTTCGCCGGGTTGTTGATCGCCGGTGTGCCGGTCGCCTTCTCGCTGGCGTTGGCCGGGGCGGTGGGCATCGTTTCGGGCCTTTCGCCCGACATGCTGGCGACCCTGGGCACCAACACCTACAACAGCATCGCCAAGTATCCGCTGATCGCCATTCCGCTGTTCATCATGACCGGCCTGATCTTCGAGCGCGCCGGTGTGGCGCTGCGGCTGGTGCGCTTCGCCCAGGCGTTGATCGGACCACGGCATGGTGGACTGGCGCTGGTGGCGGTGCTGGTCTGCATGATCATGGGGGGCATGAGTGGCTCGGGCCCGGCGGACGCCGCCGCCGTGGCCATGGTGATGCTGCCGAGCATGACCAAGGCGGGTTACCCCAGGCCCTTCTCGGCGACCCTGATTGCGGCGTCGGCCTCCACGGCCATACTGATCCCGCCCTCGGTGGCCTTGATTCTCTATTCCATCGTGGTGCCGGGAGTCGACCTGCGGGCGCTGTTTGCCGCCGGCCTGTTCCCCGGCATCCTGGCCGGGCTGGCGCTGCTGGTGCCCGCGCTGCTGGTATCCAGGCGCTATGGCTGGGAGGGGGGCACGCCGGTCGCGGGCGCCGAGCCGCCGAAGGTCGGGGATAGCTTCAGGCAGGCGCTGCCGGCGCTGTTTGCCCCGGTGCTGATTCTCGGCGGGCTGCGCTCCGGGCTGTTTACCCCTACAGAGGCTGCCGTGGTGGCCGTGGCCTATGGTGCCCTGGTGGGGCTGTTTCTCACCCGGGAACTCAGGCTGCGCGACCTCTGGACACTGCTTGGCGAGGCAGCGGTGATCTCGGGGGTCGTCATGTTGATTATTGCCCTGGCCGGGATCTTCGCCTGGGCGGGTACCATGCTGGGTACCTTCCGCCATCTGGCGGAGTGGATCATCGGTCTTTCCGACAGCGGTGTGCTGCTGCTGATCCTGATCATGCTGGCGGTGCTGGTGGCCGGCATGCTGCTCGATGCCATCTCCATCTACCTGATCATGATGCCGATCCTCATCCCGGTAATGCAGCATTTTGGCTGGAATCCGGTGTGGTTCGGGATTTTGCTGGCGATGAATATCGCCATCGGCCAGTTCACGCCGCCGGTGGCGGTCAACCTGATGGTGACCACCGAGATCGCCAAGATCCGCCTGGAGCAGACGGTGGGCTGGGCGCTACTGTTCGTGCTGGCCATGGCCAGCGCCCTGGCCCTGGTAGCGATCTTTCCCCAGATAGCCCTGTGGTTGCCAGGTGTGCTGGGCTACAACGTCTAGGAGCCTGTCGGACTTAACGCTGATCTACTGCGAGATCCGGTCTTTCGGCCAGTTTCATTCGATCTGATTCGTTAAATAGCGGGCTGTTCGCCTCATCAGATCGATAAACTTGTCTCGAAATCCAAATCTCTCGTGACGATCGGTCAAATCCGACAGGCTCCTGGTATGGATTTCGATCGTTGTGCCCCGCGCAGTACCTGCTAGGCCTCGTTGAACGAAGCCAGCGTACGCTGATACAGCTCGGTGGTTGCCGCGTCGAACAGCACGAAGCGTACGCGTTTGATCCGGGGAAAGTCGGGCAGATGCTGGGTCACGGTGGATAGGGCGATACGTGCGGCTTCGGTGACCGGATAACGGAAGGCGCCGGTCGAGATCGATGGAAAGGCGATGGAATCGACCTTCTCCCATTCACCCAGCCGCAGTGCATTGTAGTAACAGGCAGCAAGAAGCTCATCGGCGGGTGAGTCGACGCCATAGACCGGCCCCAGGCAGTGGATCACATACTGGTTGGGCAGATCGAAGGCATCGGTGACCACTGCCTGGCCCGGTGCAATGGGTGCCAGCGGCCGGCACGCCCTGTCCAGCTCGGGGCCAGCGGCACGATGCAGCGCCCCGGCGACGCCCCCGCCGGGCCGCAGTTCGGCATTGGCGGCATTCACCACGGCGTCCATGTCGTCTTGCTGGACGATATCGCCCTGCACGCACTCCAGGCGGGAGGAAGACGTCATACTCGTTCTCCTTGGCCGTAGTATTTCCATTCTGGCCGCCAAGCGTCAGCTGCTTCAACCAACTTTCGTATAAGTCTTATTGACGTCAGCGGCATGGCAGCGAGTGCCCTTTCGGCGAGCGGACGGTGAAAGAGAACAGAATGTTGCATATGTTGGCTTGATCCGAGACGTTCGTTGCAAAACGATGCGAAAACTTGCAACTTGATCCCCAAGTCAGTACCAATGTCACCCCGAATAGACCACGGCCTGCGTGCCGCCGGCCCGATTGACGGCTCGGCTTTTTGGTGTCGCCATGGGGCGGCCGTGGCCCGCCGTGCAAGAGCAAAGGAGGTGGCATGAATCAACGAGTGAACATCGATCTCGGCGACCCGCGTGCCGAAGCGTTTGAGGCCAGGCAGTTCAAGGTCTATACCCATCGCCAGCTGGACAAGATCGAGGCGATTCAGAATCTGCCTGAAAACCTGCGTTTCGACATGCGGGTTGTCAGCCAGGTGCTGCCGTTTCGCGTCAACGAGTACGTCATCGACGAACTGATCGACTGGAACAACGTCCCCGAGGATCCGGTCTTCCAGCTCACCTTTCCCCAGCGCGGCATGCTCAGGCCCGAGCACTTCGACGAGGTAGCCGAACTGGTCAGCCGAGATGCCGATGCGGCAGAGCTCAAGCCGGCAATCGAGCGTATTCGCAGCGAACTCAACCCCCATCCGGCGGGACAGATGGACCTCAACCTGCCGCTGCTGGACGGCGAGCCGCTGCCCGGCATGCAGCACAAATATCGAGAGACGGTGCTGTTCTTTCCCAGCCAGGGGCAGGTATGCCACAGCTACTGCACCTTCTGCTTCCGCTGGGCGCAGTTCGTGGGCGACAAGGAGCTCAAGTTCGCCTCAAGCGAGGCCGGTTCGCTGCACCGCTACCTGGCCGAGCACACCGAGGTCACCGACCTGTTGATGACTGGCGGCGACCCCATGGTGATGAAGGCCAAGCACCTGCGTCAGTATCTGGAAGGGCTGATGGCCCCCGAACTGGAACATGTTCAGGACATTCGCATCGGCACCAAGAGCCTGACCTTCTGGCCCTATCGTTTCGTCACCGACCCGGACGCCGAGGATATCCTAGAGCTGTTCCGCGAGCTGACCGCCGCCGGCAAACACGTCGCCTTCATGGCGCACTTCAACCACTGGAAGGAGATGGATACTCCCATCTGCCGGGAGGCGATCCGTCGTATTCGCGCCACCGGTGCCGAGATCCGAACCCAGGCGCCTCTTCTGAAGCACATCAACGACGATGCCGACCAGTGGGCGCGCATGTGGACCACCCAGGTGCGCCTGGGGATGATTCCCTACTACATGTTCGTCGAGCGCGACACCGGTGCCCGCCACTACTTCGAGGTGCCGCTGGTGCGTGCCTGGGAGATCTACCGCGAGGCCATGAAGCAGGTGCCGGGCCTGGCGCGTACTGCCCGCGGGCCGTCGATGTCCGCCGATCCGGGCAAGGTGGAGATTCAGGGTGTGGCCGAGATCAAGGGCGAGAAGGTCTTCGTGCTGCGCTTCATCCAGGGCCGCGACAGCGACTGGGTGCAGCGGCCTTTCTTCGCCAAATACGACGAGGGAGCCACATGGCTCAACCACCTGGAGCCAGCGCTGGGCGAGAGCGAGTTTTTCTATGAGGCCGAGTTCGCGGCGATGAAGGACGAGAAACAGGCGCTGATCATGAAGGCGTCTTGATATAGAAATTGTTCAGTGTCTGGTTAACAAGGCTAAGCGCCTCTGGCTATACAGCAGGGGCGCTGCCGTTAATGAAGATATGTATATCCCTGATCTGGCCTTTTCTTGTTGAGCAAGATTCGATATAATCCGGAGAATTGGTCAATTTTTATACTAATAGCCTCAGTTAATGCCTCATACATATAGTTAAGTGTTGTAATATGTGACTAGATTTGGTGGCTGGGAAAGATGGCAATAAAGGATTTTTATGAATGAAGCCCATGGGGTTAAAGTAAATAGGTCGTTTCTTGGGTTGGCCAAGCTGGTTATACTGGAAGGAGAACGCTTCTCAGTTTCTACAGTAGCTATACTTGCGAATTTGCTTTTTTTCTTCTTTGTTTTATCTTACTCTGCTTTAGTTTATGTGCAGTTCGATTATTTAGATATTGTTAAGGTGGCCGTTCTCTTCTTGGGGCTTTTTCTGGGGCTCCTGATTCTTTTTGAACCTTGGGTATTTAAAAGCAAATTAAAATTATATTGGATAAATGCCTTCTGGTCAGTTCTAGTGTTTGGAGGAATGTTAGCACTGCTGAGTTCTCCAAGTGCGCAGTTTTTTCACTATTACCCAACATTTCCTCTTCTGGAGGCGGAATTGGGGTTGGGATGGCATCAAGATAGCGCATTCCATGTGTCGATTATAAATAGCTTTAATGTTCTTGGATACTCATCTATCGCGCAGCATGATGCACCTTTAATGGTGTACCATGTATTTAGCCATTTTATAGACTCGCTATTAATTCGGCTTTCAGGAGTTGATGCTTGGAGTTCGTATGGACTGTTCTATTATTATAAAAGCGCTTTGCTATTGTCGGCAATTGTTTTTTTTGTAGCTTCAGTTTGTAGGGGGAGAAAATATTACGTCTTTCTTTTTTCTTTGGTTTTTCTTGCGCCCATGGCTGTCGCAACATGGCATGCGATAGGTTCACATGGCTTGTGGTTTACCAGTCTAGTCATTGTGTTATCTTCACCATTGGTCTTTAGGCTTATTAGCCAAAGTGATCCACTAAGGTTAAAAGAATATTTAATTCTGTTTGCTTTGCTGGTAGTTGTTTCTGCTGGAAAAGTATCCAGTGGTTTCGCGTATGCGACTCTGATAGGATTTACTTTATTTTTTGCCAGTTATAAAAATTATAAAATCTATTTTTTTGGAGTTTCTTTGCTTATTTTCTTTGCCGCTTACAATTCGTTAATGACTATTAGTGATGGCGGTTTAAGCTTTTCCGGATTCCATGAGTTGAAGAGGTTCATTCTTTTACGTACTGGCATTTTTCATAATGAATTGCATCAAGTATATCTGCTAATTCTGACAACTGGTGTTCTATCTTGGTTGTTTCGTTCAAGTTTTACTGGGCGACTTTTTCTAAGCGGCTTGTTATCGTCGCTTGTCATCGCTGTAATAGTTAGCCTTCAACCTAATTTCTCGAGATCAGATATTTGGTATTTTGTTTATGGTTTGAGCAGTGTTCTGATTTTGCTGGTATATCAGTCAATGATTTTCTTATTTTCAGATAAGTCAGCGAGGAAAGGGATTGTCAATTTTGATCATCAGTATATCAGAGTAGTGCTTGTAGTCTTTGTCATAGCACTAACAAGCCAGTTCAGCTTAACGAAGGTAAACTTCTTTAACTTGAGCCCAGGGCTAGTTAAGGATGTTGCTGAAAATATTTATTATCAGCCTTTTTCACGTATCAATGATTACGATGATGACCTCAATACAAATATCTACAAACAGCTTCAGGGTCGCGGCCTAAGCGACCTATCTTCTTACTCAAGACCATTGGCTGATTTTAAAAAATCACTGGCATCCTATATGCAGGGAAAAGGTCTTTCACAAAAAAACACGTTACTATACATACCAGAAGAAGTTTTTCTGGCAGACTTCAGCCGGTTTGGAGGTGCCTCTTGGGCAAGAGGTTTACTTGCATATTCGGTGACAGGTGTTCCTTTACTTCATGGCATGGAGTCGTTGCGCAGAACTTATGGCTATAATGATTATGATGAGTCCGCTCTTTGGGTTGAACGGTCCTTGTTTGATGAGTCAGAAGCATGCAAATTCGAAAAATATGTAATAATTGTCGAAGATTTCGAAGGTGGAGATTTTACGCTAATTGATTGCCACACGATCATCCAAAATCCGACTTCTTGAGAAGGAAAGAAAGTGAAGAAGGTGGCTATTTTTTTGTACAACCAGATCTCTTGGAAAGGCTATTTCAATATGGTAGCCGCTGTGGATGAGTCAAGTACCCACGCGATCTGCAATAAGGGGTAGCTAAAAAATGAAGAAAATATTAAATAGCCAAAATAAAACAGAAAATCTAAGTTCACCTCACCTGTCTGTCGTGATCCCCGTTTACAAAGCTGAAAAATGTCTGGATGAACTCTATCGCCGCCTTAAAGAGTCAATAGAAACAATTACGACAGACTTTGAAATTATTCTCGTTGAAGATTGTGGTGGCGACAACTCGTGGAATGTGATTGAACGACTTGCAGCTGCTGATCCACGAGTACGCGGCATTCAATTCAGTCGTAATTTTGGGCAACATTATGGGATCACAGCAGGGCTGGATATTTGTCGGGGTGATTGGGTAGTAGTGATGGATTGCGACCTGCAGGACCGTCCTGAAGAAATTCCGCGTCTTTACAACAAGGCACAGGAAGGTCATGATGTTGTTTTGGCACGCCGAGGCGCGCGAAGCGACCCACCCTTAAAACGCTTCACCTCATGGCTATTCTATAAGGTGTTTAGCTATTTGGCGGATATAAACTATGATGGTGATGCAGGTAACTTTCGTATAATGTCTCGGAAAGTAGTCGTTAATTTTAATTGCATGCGGGAGCGACTTCGTTTTTTTGGTGGTTTAGTTCAATGGATGGGGTTTCCCACTGCCAGTATCGAAGTTCAGCATGACCAACGTTTCGAGGGGAAATCCACCTATACTTTTATCAAACTGTGGAAACTGGCTGCTGAGACTGTTATAGCTTACTCAGACAAACCATTAAGGTTATCAATTCGGTTCGGGTTTTCTATTTCATTCCTAGCGTTCGCGTACGGCGCTTACATTATTTATCGTGGAGTGGTACACGGTATCCAAGTTACAGGTTGGAGCAGTCTTATTGTTTCTTTTTATTTTCTCGGAGGAATTATTATTAGTATTCTTGGTATCCTAGGTGTTTATCTTGGGAAAATATTTGACGAGACCAAACGCAGGCCTCTATATATCGTTAGCAGATCAACTTTTAATCTAGACTAGGCATGGTCATACTTGTGTATTTGATTCGAGGGCTAAATGAAAATATTAATATTTTCTTTGGGTGAAAAAGGATATCGAGTCGTTAAGGCTCTTTCTGAAAAAAAAGATAAACATGCTTATGTTTGCGTGATAGGACATGATGGCGCTGTGGAAAAAGACTTCAGCTCAGACTTGACTGATTTTTGTATACGCAACAAAATTGAATATTACATAAGAAAAAGATTCACATATGATATTTCTGGGTACGATTTAGTGCTTGCGGTAGGATGGCGCTGGTTGATAAGAGGAGTCAGTGAAGAAAAATTGATTGTTTTTCATGATTCGCTTCTGCCTAGGTATAGAGGATTCGCTCCGCTCGTTACGGCACTGATAAATAAAGAAAAAGAGACAGGGGTAACCGCGTTATTTGGAGGAAAAAATTATGATACAGGAAATATAGTTCTACAAAAAAAAATGTCAATAACTTATCCGACAACAATTGCTGCGGAGATTAATAGAATTTCAACAGTCTATTCGGATTTGGCGGTTGAGTTGGTGGAGAAATATTCGGAAAATAATAATATAATAGCAAGTTATGAGCAAGATGAATCTAAATCTTCTTATAGCCTTTGGCGTGATGAAGAAGATTATCGGATTAACTGGGATAGTGATGCAAAAGATATTGAGCACTTTATATCCTGTGTTGGTTATCCGTATCGAGGCGCAACATCTTTGCTGGATGGTAAGAAGATCAGGATAATAAAAGCAAAGGCGAGGGCAGATGTAACTATTGAAAATCGAAATCCGGGTAAGGTGATTTTTCTTGAATCAGGCTTGCCTGTGGTTGTTTGTGGTTCTGGTCTAATAACTTTGATTGACATTTGCGGAGAGTACGGAGAATCATTAATGCCGATTAAGTCATTTCGCAGCAGGTTTGGTTAAATAAAAAATGGTTTGCTAATGTTGGATTTTAGTCACGCAAGTAGTGGCTAGAGGTAAAATTCTAACGGTCCGATATTTAGAACCAATGCAAAAAGGATGTTGTTTTTTACGAAGATGATGCCTGAGGCATGTTGCTCAGTGACATTTTGAAGCAACTCGAACTGTATTTTCTTCAAATGTAACTTCGAATCTCAGGCATCAACCGATTACTTGCGTTTACACCGAAATTAGTGTATAAGGATCAGTATTTCAGCCTCAAAATGCTTGCCGGGTAGGAAAAGCTGGAAGCTGAATTTTCTGTTATCAAGCATGCGACCGGTGTGTGGTTATGACTCGATCAGTCGTTTCTTATGAAAAGGGTCCTAAGTTGCGATCAAGTTATTATCCATCAAAAAGCACGATTAAGCAGGTTTTTCGTTTTGCGCTTGTAGGGATTTTGATTAACCTGCTTGTATATGCAGCCTACGTTACTATAACTTATGTTGGAGGCACACCGAAATTAACAATGACGGCCCTTTACGCTGCTGGCGTTCTGATTAGCTTCTTTGCTAATCGGCGCTTTACATTTGATCATGCTGGGCATATAGGTGAAGCAGGTGTACGTTTTTTAGCAGCGCACTTAGTCGGTTATTCGATTAATTTTCTTTTACTGTTTATTTTTGTCGATAACTTTGGCTTTGCCCATCAATATGTGCAGGGGGTTTCAGTTTTTATTGTTGCAGGCTTCTTGTTTTTTATTTTGCGTTTTTTTGTTTTCATGTCGAAGAATAATCCTAACAAAGCGATAAAATAATGAAAACTGTCTTCAGTGTAATTGAGAAAATATTTGGTCGTCAGTAAATCTGCTGCAATTATTAAAAAGGATTCGACTCAACTGTTTTTTCAATGTCGCGAAGGATTACACGTCACTATATTTATCAATGCAAACTTATATGCCTTGGCGATGCCGAGCAGAAAATAATATAAGGGGGAGGGTCCCTCCTGCTTAGTGGTGACATCTTTTTATGACCTGAAGGGAGGCTAAGTTAGATTATGAAAGCAATAATTCTTGCCGGTGGTGCTGGCTCGCGTTTGTATCCTTTGACACAGATTTCCAGCAAACAACTGCAGGCGGTTTTTGACAAACCGATGGTCTACTACCCCCTGACAGTACTGATTGCATCAGGGATTAAAGATTTCTGCCTTATTTCGACACCGCAAGACTTGCCCAGATATCAAAACTTGCTTGGGGATGGGAGGCAGTGGGGCGTGTCAATCGAGTATCGCCTGCAGCATAGGCCTGAAGGAATCGCCCAAGCGTTTATAATTGCAGCTGATTTCGTCGGCTCTGATGATGTGATTTTGATGCTTGGTGACAATATTTTTTCCGGGGGCGATGATTTCCCTAGAGCGGTCACTGGCTTTGACGGCGGTGCAACCATTTTTGCCTATCACGTCAAGGATCCTGAGCGCTATGGCGTGGTAGAGTTTGACCGCGATGGAAAGGCAGTCTCTATTGAGGAAAAACCCCGACACCCAAAAAGTAGCTACGCTGTGCCCGGCGTGTACATTTATGATAATCAGGTGCTGGAAATCGCAAAAGCAGTAAACCCTTCTCATCGTGGCGAATTAGAAATCACGGACGTCAATCTAGAGTACCTTAGGCGTGGCAAACTACAGGTACGTCGCTTGAGTCGAGGCTTCGCCTGGCTGGATGCCGGAACCAGCACCGCCCTGCATGAGGCTTCTTCATATATTGAAGCCATTGAGCGGCGGCAAGGGATTAAAATTGGTTGTCCCGAAGAGGCGGCTCTGGTCAGAGGGTTCCTTTCTATTAATCATTTCGAGACCTTAATTGACTGTATGCCGAAATGCGAGTATAGCGAATACCTGCGTGGTGTTGCTGACGAGTGGCACAGGCTTCAAGGAGAAAAGAAATGACACAGGATATCCAGTTTAATCGGCCTTTTATGACCGGCAAAGAGTTGTATTACATTGCCGAAGCTAAGTTCGGCAACATGCTTGCCGGTGATGGTCCTTTCACCAGGCGTTGTCATGAATGGCTGGAAAACAAAAGTGGTTGCGACAAGGCGCTGTTAACCCACTCTTGCACAGCGGCACTCGAGATGGCCGCATTGCTTCTGGATATTAAGCAGGGTGACGAGATAATTATGCCCTCGTACACCTTTGTGTCGACTGCCAATGCTTTTGTGCTTCGGGGCGGCGTTCCAGTTTTTGTCGACATTCGAGAAGATACTCTCAATCTTGATGAACGCCTTATCGAGTCAGCGATCAATCAGCGTACTCGCGCTATTGTGCCAGTCCACTATGCAGGGGTAGCCTGCGAGATGGACACAATTATGGATATCGCTGAGCGGCATGGCCTGATGGTTGTAGAGGATGCAGCGCAGGGAGTGATGGCAACCTACAAAGGGCGAGCGCTAGGTAGTATAGGTGATCTAGGAGCTTACAGCTTTCATGAGACCAAAAACGTGATCTCAGGCGAGGGCGGTGCCCTGTTAGTGAACGCCCCGACACTGGCGATGCGTGCTGAAATCATCCGTGAAAAAGGCACCGACCGGAGTCGATTTTTCCGGGGTGAAGTCGATAAATATACTTGGCAAGAGGCGGGATCCTCACTCTTGCCTGGCGAGCTAGTTGCAGCTTTTCTGTGGGCACAGCTTGAGGAAGCCGAGCGCATCACGAATGACCGCCTGGCGACTTGGCAGCGCTATCATGCACTTCTAGAACCGCTGGAAGTCAAAGAGCTACTTCGCCGGCCGATCGTACCGGATGAGTGTCAGCACAATGCTCACATGTATTACGTCCTACTGGCGCCGGAGATTGATCGGCAAAAAGTGCTCAATGAGTTGAAGAAAAACGGCATCTCTTCGGTTTTCCATTACGTTCCTTTGCACTCTTCGCCTGGAGGAGAGCGGTATGGTCGAGTGCAGGGGGAGTTGGAGGTTACCAATAGGCAGTCAGAGCGGCTTGTGCGCTTGCCATTGTGGGTGGGGCTAACCGCCGAACAGCAAGAATACATTGCTAAGGTTTTGACGCGTGCCATCAGTTCATAGATTAAGAGGATAGTAATACAATGAAAGTCCTTATCACCGGTGGAGCGGGTTTTATCGGCTCAGCGGTTGTCCGGCACATCATTAATAAAACGCAAGATAGTGTCATCAACCTGGATAAGTTGACCTACGCAGGTAATCTTGAAAATCTACGGGAAGTTGATGGCTCGGATCGATATGTCTTTGAGCAGGTTGATATCTGTGACCGGTCAGAGGTTGAGCGAGTTCTTGCTGAGCAGCAGCCCGACGCCATCATGCACTTAGCTGCAGAGAGTCATGTGGATCGCTCTATTGATGGCCCAGCGGCCTTTATCGAAACCAATATCCTTGGCACATACACACTACTGGAAGCAGCTCGTAACTATTGGCATGGTTTGGAAAGCCCACGCAAACACGCTTTTCGCTTTCATCACATATCCACTGATGAGGTTTATGGAGATTTGCCGCATCCGGATGATGCCTATGGCGCGGAGCACCACCTATTTACTGAAACCACACCCTATTCTCCCAGCAGCCCTTACTCGGCCAGCAAAGCCAGTTCTGACCACTTGGTCCGCGCATGGATGCGGACCTACGGCCTGCCGGTTCTGGTTACCAATTGCTCTAACAATTATGGCCCTTACCACTTCCCTGAAAAATTAATCCCGTTAATGATTCTCAACGCCTTGGAAGGAAAGCCTCTGCCAGTTTATGGTAACGGCGAGCAGATACGAGACTGGCTATATGTTGATGATCATGCAGTTGCTCTATACAAAGTGGTCACCGAAGGTATTGTTGGTGAGACTTATAACATTGGCGGGCATAACGAAAAAAAGAACCTTGAAGTGGTTCAGTCTCTCTGTGATGTTTTGCAGGAACTTTCTCCTCCGGATGCGGAACACGTGGTAAAAGAATATCGGTCGCTTATTACCAATGTACAGGATCGCCCGGGCCATGATCGCCGGTATGCAATCGATGCCAATAAAATAAAACACGAGTTGGGTTGGCAGCCGGCAGAGACTTTCGATACTGGCATTCGTAAAACCGTGCAGTGGTACCTCGACAACTTGGATTGGTGTCGGCGTGTGCAGGATGGTAGTTATTTTCGGGAGCGGTTGGGGAGACGTTATGATTAAATCGAATTGCTATTCTTGTGTATTTGTTTATTTTGCACAGATGACAAGTCGATGACTTCAAATTTTTAATGAAGATGTTAGCCTCAGCTATGTGTCAGATTTCGTTGGCCCTTGGCTGACAGACAGTACTTGTTGTCGAATCTAAATTAATAGGTTTTCATATATTATTCCTTTGCCGACCTTGGTAAAGGAGACCAAAATGCGATTCATCACTTGCCCATCCTTCGTGGATGGGTTTTTTCTTTCTGCGCCCGTCAAAGACTTTGTTGATAATGAGTTGATACAATCGGCCTTTGGCGGTGACCTGAAGCAAACCAATCAGTTCTGGAAGGAAACCGGAACCCGCCTCTACCACGTCTTGCCCTCGGATACGCTCGATGAGCTACGTGATGATGAGTGCGGATTATTGCGTTACCCGCCTGAATTTATCCTAAAGGGCCCCGATGACTACTACTTGCTACTGGTGGTTACCCAGGATGATGGTGGAGGCGTCTATGTGCTGTTTCCTCGGCACAGTGCCTGCTCGGTACTCAATGAGCTAGCAAGGCAGGCCGATGATTAACTTCCACTACCAGGCGTATGCCAAGCACTTTTCCAATCGAGCCTTCTGGAAGAAAGTCAAATCCCTCCCCGGTACGTTCCGCGACCTCATCTACTACGCCAAGTTGCTCTGGTATGTCATGCAAGAGCCCGGTGTCCCTGTCGCCATGAAGGCTGCTGCAGTGGGAGCCCTTGGTTATCTGATCAGTCCGGTAGATATGGTACCCGATGTGCTGCCCGGCGGCCTTGTAGATGACCTGGCCGTGGTGATGAGTGTCCTCAAGATGCTGGATGCGTATATCACCCCGGATATGCGCCGTCGTGCTCGGGAGTAGACCACTCACCCTGACTTCGGGCCCATAGACGCCCGTTTCCATGTCTTACCGACCTTTCCTTAGTAAATCAATTCATCGCGTGTCGCTGCCGCCAAATCGGTGGTGATAGGCGTGTATTCGTCTGCGTGAACCTCGGAGATCCCTGTATGACATCTCGTACAAAGCGTAAGCCTGCTGCTACAGCCACCACCAAGCGCAAGACCGATCCCCCACAACCGTCGTCACCCGTCGACCCGACGCCGGAGGATCAGCAAGCTGCTTCACCGGTTTCTACGATCCGCATCTTCAAGAAGGCGACCTGTTCCAAGCTGAGCCCTCGCGGGAATGGCGAGCTGACCTACCACCTTGGCTACCGGGACGAGGATGGCCAGGTGCTCCTTCGTGTGACCGGCAATGCCTCCAGTGGCTACTTCAGTCAGGAGTGGATTGCCTTGGAGGATATCGAGGCACTAATGACCGCCGAGAATGGCCACGGCTTCAAGGCGATTCTCTTCAAGCCGCTGTATCAGCAGAAGGGTGCCAACAACCATGGCTTCCTGGGGGCTGCTCTCAAGGCCGAGGGCATCGTGGAAGTGGACGAGGAACAGCCCCTGGTGATGTATGCCGTCGAGGATCGTACTGCCTTCGATGAGAAGGTAGCGACCCTGGTGGAGGAGGGGACCGCACTGCATGACGACGTCGCCGAGGAGAATGCCCGCAAGGAAGCCCGCAAGCAGGAGCGCCTGGCCGAACAGCAACGTCGACGGGAAGCGCGGATGGCGCAGGAGCAAGCTGCCGCCGATGCCAAGTCTGCTGACTCACTACCCGCCACAGATGCCGCTACCGATGAAGAACCCCCGGAATCACCCGATTCTGATACCGAAAACCCCGATAGCAAGGCGGCTGAAGGGTAATCCATAGACCCGCCCGGCTATGGGCGTTTTTCATCACGCAAAAGGTTCGTTTAGCGAAATGCAGGATTCGGCATAGCTCCTCACCGGGGGCTATGCCGTTTTTTTATGTCCAGACGCCATGCCGGTGCGCATGGCCCTTACTCATTGGAGTTTCCCATGAGCTTGCCCATCACTCTCGACACCACAGATACCGCCTTGCCCATTCCGCAGGCCCTCACCGATGTACTGCTCAAGGAGATCGAGCGCGCCTATATCACGACACCCCCTCAACCCACGGAAGATCCGCTGTTCGGTATCACCCTGGTCTTCCGTGATCCTGGCTATGACCCGCTGCTGGGTGGCTATCACCCCGTCGAAATCCGCCTGGGTAGAGCCAACGAGCATTACCGCCTCGACTACCTCACTGACTTCAGCTACGTGGGCCCTGCCGATCAAGCCGAGTTGCAAAGCGAGATCAACTTCGAGTTTGGCGTATCCCTCTGTGTGGTCCGCTATCTGCCGCCCATTGCGCTTAGCAGGGTAGGAGAGTTCTTCGATCTCTATGTCACCAACTTTCTCAGCTACTACCGCAACGGCGCCTATGAGGTCGAGGTGGTCTGGGAAAACTGATGCCGTAGGGAGTCACGATGCCGTCACCCATCACCACCGTCACTATGGAGCCTTCCATGAACGAACGCCGCTATGTCGTCTACTACCGTGTCAGCACCCAGAAGCAGTCCCGTTCCGGATTGGGGCTGGAAGCTCAGCGGCAAGCCGTCAACGACTACCTGGCGCAGTATGGCGGTCAGGTGATCGCCGAATTCCAGGAGGTGGAATCAGGCAAGCGTGCCGATCGCCCCCGGTTCCATGAGGCTGCCGACTACGCCGAGCTGGCCAATGCCACCTTGCTGGTCGCCAAGCTCGATCGCCTCAGTCGTGACCTGCACTTCATCACCGGCCTGCAGAAGCGCGGTATCCGCTTCACCCTCTGCGACCTGCCGGACGTGGATCAGCTGACCATCCATATCCTTGCTGCGATGGCCCAGCACGAAGCCCGAATGATCAGCCAGCGCACCAAGCACGCCCTTCAGGCCGCCAAGGCCCGGGGGGCAAAGCTGGGTAACCCCGAGCTAGACGCCATACGCCATCACGACCTTGCCATCGCCAATCACCAACGGTCCCAGGCCCAGGCACAGTGGAAGCAGCGTATCCAGAGGGTCATTCAGCATCTGGAGGAGCAGGAGGGTCTACACAGTGGGGTCGCCATCGCCGAGGCACTCAACCGAAGGGGACTGACCACCTATCAGGGGAGGCCGTTCACCAGTGCCACGATCAGCAGGTTGAGGCAGTGATGGCGAGAAAGCGGCCAATAGGCATCATACTTTGGTCGTATAAATAAGGTGCTGGGTAGGCGCCCCTGCAAGGTTCAGTTAAGTATTCTTCCGACTTCTGGCTGGCTTTTAGCCAAGGGAGAACTGGATAAACGCCCTAAGGCGATAATCCCAGGCAAAAAAGGGGATTTCTCGGACTAGTTAAAAAATTCGTTTTTATTTCAGTGTGTTAGAGGTTATAGGTTTAATGAGTGTCAGTTAGTTGAACAAGAGAACCTAGAGAGAAAACGCCACTTGAACGGTCTCTCAGTTGTGCTAATTTCTGTGACCCAGGCCGGCGATGCCGGTGCCAGTGACCAACGACACGAACGATTAAATGCCCAGCTCCAAGACGACGAACGCCGCTGATACGAACTGATTCTGGCCAGCTGTTGTGGCCACTGAAGGCGCCTGATACTGATTTTTCCCGTCCATGAGCAGAATATTGAGGAGGCTAACGATGATGAATTTTACTAGCAAGCTGTCTAAGCGTCTGGCCCGTATCGCTTGGCCTGGGGGAGCCCCGAAAGGGGAGTCACAAACCTCAGATCAAGGAGCTATCGCTCATGTCTGTTACCGATCTACCTCGCTGCAAGGCGAAGCACGTTGAACAATACCATTCAGCCTTCACCGCGTCAGGTGATGGCCTTCCCCCCGTGGAAGTCTACGAAGATATCGCCGGTCACCCACGGTATCTTGACGATCCTGCCCCTAAGGACCTTGGTACCGAGGGCGTAACCGAAACTCCTGTGCAGCCCTCCCGCACCGCTATTGGAAGTGCGGTGTGCAATTTCATCGGTGACGTTTTGGTTCGTTTTGGCCATCAGCAACCTGGGATAGGGGCAAGGACGCTGTGGATGTCGCAGATCACTCAGATGATGGCGGCAAATCAGGGGCGTGTTGTCACACAATCACCGATTTTTGGCCCTTTTCATCCAGCACTAGGCTTCCTATCTCTCTCACTAATCGACCCGGAATATCAGATATCTCTGGGTTACTATCCCTCTGATTTTTCAGCTGAAGATGGTTTGATCGCGAACAGCCAGTTACTGGCGATCTTCACCAATCGCCAAGTCGATATGGGGCGCAGGCTATCTGTCATGCGGCATGACCTCGGCAGTTGTAGCCCCATCATGCTAGTCAAGCACCACGGCCGTCAGGGCGAACGAGTGCTCCAGTACACGCCGGCCTCTAGGGTAGGAATTGATGGGGCCAACCCAGACTACCCCCTTCTTATGGGAGAGGCTAAGGTCCTCGCCAGTATTCTCCGTCCCGAGCTGATATCGCTGATGCAAAGAGTCATTAGCCGCTGGTCCAACAGGCCGGTGGATGCGCGCAACGCGGATGCCCATGATGGGATTATTTGGCTCTGGCTCGTAGCCGATGAGCTGGGTCTGTCATCGTCCCAGTTCGATGAGGTCAATTGGACGATGCATCGATCTGCTCGGTATATCGGTCAGTCCCAGGATCTCCTGATCCGTACCTGAACTCAAAAACAACCAGTAGTTCAGGGGGCTCAATAGCCCCCTGATAGACCGCTACGTCCTGAAAAAAATTCGGTGAAAAAATGAACAACGCAAACGACAACCAGATCGAAAATCAGACTGATGCTTCCACTCCTAAGCTGCTGAAAAAGCCCGGTAAAAAGAAGGCGAGCCCGGAGGTCCAGCAACGTCTGGACAACATGCGTCGCCCGCACAAAGCCAGCAAGGTATGTTCCCCCAGGGCAGCAGATAAGAAGGCAGGGGAGGGGCCCGCTGCGCCTAAGCCTGCCCAGCAGCCCAGCAGGAAGGGTAGCCCTGTCGGCAAGAAGAAGGAGTCAGATCCTCCCTTCGACATGAAGGTGCAGCAGCTCCTCGAAGAAGGTGGCTTCCTGGCCCAAGATGAAGCATCGAACCAGACTCTCGTGGTGAGGCAGCCAGGGAACCCCATTGCCAAGCCGGTCGATAGCCAAGATATGGCCAACCAGCTATTCGTTGACCTGACCGAAATGGGCGAAGACGTCTCTCCCGAAGCGATCGATAAGGCACTTGCCATCATCAAGACCAAGGTGAAGCACTTCGGCAAGAAGGCGCGTGTGTACTGTACCGTCGGCTATGGCGAGCACCGACTGAAACGTGTCGTCGATCTTCGACATGAAGATGGCGCGCTGGCAGTCCTCGAAAATGGCCAGGTACGCATCGCCTATGACGGTGAGAAGTCTGTCATGCTCAGGCGCCCTGGGATGGCAGCTTTCCCCATGCCGGCTAATGAGCCAGACCCTGAGCTGGATGGGCTGAATCCGCTGGTCGATCTGATCAATGCGCCAGAGGAGGAGAAGTACCTCCTACTTGCCTGGATGGCCTTTGTTTTGTCACACCCCCTCGACCCTATGGTGTCCCAGGTGTTCCTAGTGCTGCTGGGCGGTCAAGGGTCGGGCAAAAGCGCGTTCTGTAAGTGGGTGCTGCGCAAGTTCGTCGACCCCAGCAAGATGAGCGTGATGGCGCTGCCGCGCAACATCGATGACCTGGCGGTAGCCGCGAGCTATACCTACATGCCCATCATCGACAATGTTCGCAACCTGTCTCGTGCCTACAGTGACCGTTTCTGCAAGATGTCCACCGGGGGGGAGGTGCTGAAGCGCAAGCTTTACACCGATGGCGACCCCCACGTGTCGACGCTGCAGACCTGCCTGGTGATCAATGGCATTGTCAACCCGGTGACAGAGCCGGATCTCAGCAGCCGCTGCCTGTTCGTGCATCTTGAAGCCCTGGATGCCGACCGGCGCATGAGCGAAACCGGCATGGACGACTATCTCACCGAGCATGAAGGTACGATTTTCCGGGCACTGCTGGAGCTGGCCGCTCAGGCGCTCAATGTCGTAGATAGTGTTGAGCCCCAACGCCCCCTGCGGATGCTGGAGTTCTCCCGCTGGCTGGCCGCTTGCGAGCAGGTCATGGGCCTCGATGCGGGTTACCTCGAAGACGCCTACGCCAACAATCAGGCGAGCGCCTACGAATCCTCGATCGGGGAGCAACCGCTGGCCAATGGCCTCTATAACTTCGCTCTGCTCTACTGTGTCGATCAACCGTGGGTAGGGACCTGTGGGGAGCTCCTGCCGCTACTGGAAGAGCTGGTCTCGGATCGGGATATCCGCGCTCACTTCCATCAATGGCCGCACAACCCGGAGTCCCTGGGACGACGCTTCACGCAGCATGCTGCCTCACTGGATGCCCTTGGGGTCAAGCTGGAGCGCCTACCACGTAGCCGGACTCGTCAGGTGAAAATCTCTCTCAAAGACGATTACCCACGTCTTGCTGAGCTAGCGCAAGCCTAACCCGCCTGGAGGGGCTGTGGGTCATCCGCAGCCCCCTTATCCCGTTGTCATCATGCCGATCAGCTCGCCCCCTGCGTCAGGTCGTCGGGTGTCGACGGTTACCGCCGAGACATTCTTTATATCGCGTCACCAACGGCCAGGAGGAGATATGCCTGTCGTCAACCTTACCGCCAATGTTATCAAGCGCCTGCACTGCCCAGAAGGGAAGCGTCGTATCGAATATTGCGACCGCCAGTCCCCGGGGTTCTATGTGGAGGTCAGGCGCACCACCCCCGGCAAGGGCACCTACTATCTGCGTCACACCACGGAACAGAAGAAGAACCAGCACTTCAAATTGGGTACTACGACCGAGATTTCTCTGTCTCAGGCCCGGAAGAAGGCAAAGACCTTGCGTGCCGAGCTGGTCATGGAGAAAACGCCTCAGAAGGCCCAAAAATCGACCAAGGCAGTACCGACAATCAAGGCGTTCGTCGAGGAGAAGTACTTGGACTACATCAAGACCCGCAAGCGGTCTTGGAAAACCGACTACACCCACCTACGCAGCAGGGTGATTCCCGCCTTCGGTGACAAGCGCCTGGACGAGGTCTCCCATGCCGACGTGGCGCAGTTCCACAACCGGATGCGTAACGAGGGGAGGGCACCGGCTACCTGTGATCGTCAGCTGATGATCATTCGGGCCCTCTATGCCGTGGCCATGGAGTGGGAACTGGTCGATAGCAACCCAGCCAAGTCCGTCAAGCTGTTCAAGGAGGACAACAAGCGGGAGCGCTATCTGGATGAGGCGGAGACCAAGCGACTGCTGGACGTGCTGCTGAAGGATAGGAATCGACCAGTGTGCTGTATCGTGCTGTTCCTGCTCAGTACTGGCGCGAGGGTAGGGGAAGCTCTCAAGGCCAAGTGGTCAGATATTGACCTCACCAAGCAAACATGGCGGATACCGGTCAGCAACGCCAAGAGCAAGAAGGAGCGGATCGTACCGCTGAATACCTCAGCACTACAGGTACTCGTAGAGGCAAGGAGGGAGTGCGGTGGTCAGGAGTGGATATTTGTCAGCCCCAAGACCCAAGCCCCCTTCAAGTCGATCACGCTGGTCTGGCACCGGCTACGGGACAAGGCTGGGTTACCTGACTTCCGCCTGCATGATTGCCGTCATACCTACGCTTCCAAGCTGGTGGGGGCAGGGCGCTCGTTGTACGAGGTGCAGCAGATTCTTGGGCATAGCAATCCCAAGGTCACGGAACGCTACGCTCACCTGTCCCAGGATTCCCTGCTGAGTGCTGCGTCGAGTGCCAACTGGACCTATGAGAGTGACGACGACAACCATGGGGAGGGTAGCGACAACAACGTGGGTGACAGTACCGAGGAAGACGACGCACCGATAACCTCTCGCGTCCGCAAGGCCAGCTGACCGATCGAAGATCAGAGGGGCTTTCAATACTGAGAAAATAGTGCAGCTGAGTATTATTGCTATTTTGAGGGATTGGAAACCCTATGACTGAGGGTAGGGAAGCCTGGCTGCGTCGCTGCCTCCTATCATAAGGCGATAGCCGGATATTCCATGGGCCCCGCTGCGGGCCCTATTTTGGGGCCCTTGTGGCCTTTTTTGATGTTGGGGCAGGGCGTTGTCATAACTTAGTTGATAAATGGAGGGAACTGATCAATATGGCATTGATGATCTTTGATAAATATGATAATTAATTTGGCATGTGGTAAATTATTTTTTGGAATCGATTTTATCTTTGCGACGTGAGGTTGTGTATGGATCAGGCTAATCAGTTTAAAAAATGGTCTCTGTCTTTCTCTGGGTGTGATGGTGGCGATATCGGTAGTCAAGATAGTCCGTCTACTTGGGTATCTGGAATTGAGTGGGGAGGAGGGCATTCGCCTGAATCACTGATAGGTCATATGTCGGATGTTGAGATGGATCCTCCTTCTGGCTATGCAGGTTGGGAGAATAATCTAGCCTATATATTCAATTGGCAGGTGATGAAACTCCTTTCGGCAATTTCAGGGAGAAAGGTGGAGGAGTACAAAGAGTATGCTGAGGAAATTCAGCCATTTACGAAAGGAAGTTCTGGTTTTTTCAAAATGAACCTTTACCCAATAGCGTTTAAGGATACGAGTGAGAAGCGCTGGGAGCGCGATTTTTCTACTATCACTGGATTTGACTCGAAGCAGGGTTATGTTGATTGGTGTAGAAGGTATAGGCTGCCTATGATTCGCTCATGGTCAGAAGCTTACAGACCAAAGCTGATCATCTGCCTGGGGAAGTCGTATATTGAAGACTATGCCAAGGCTTTTGCCTGTGATGTAGGGGCCTTCGAGAAGTTGAGGATTGATGATAGAGATTTATCATGGCAGATAAATGAGTTTGGTTCGCTAGTGGCTGTGGTTCCGTTCATGGTGAATAGTAACGGCTTGGTGAAGAATGCGTCTATTCAGAAGTTTGGTGAAAAGATGTCTGAATTGATGTGACGTTTTGATGTGTTTCTTGGGCCATGTCTGGTGTGTGAAATCGCCTCTCTGGTAGATGACTGGCATACCTGACGACACCCGACGACCTGACGCTGGGGCTCTCGGTCCTCGACTGTCTCCCGATGGTAGGGGGAAGGTAACGTTGCTGCACCGGCTGATGGATTGGCAGTAGTGGTTCATTGCCCTTCACACAACGTGAGCACTCGCTTCGGTCCTGTTTCGGTCAGTCAGCGGTCGATGGGATTGGCTCCCTTCTCCAGATTCCAGAGGATAAGTCGGCGTGTGGCCGTTTACTTCGGTCATGCGTCGGTCAGCGCTCTCCGGTCCAGTGGTAGTCGTAAAAATCCTTTGAAATCATCTTGGTAATGAGGTTTTTTGAAGTTCTGCGAGGCTCAGCTACTGCACCTTCTGCTTCCGCTGGGCGCAGTTCGTCGGCGACAAGGAGCTCAAGTTCGCCTCCAGCGAGGCGGGGTCGCTGCACCGCTACCTGGCCGAGCACACCGAGGTCACCGACCTGCTGATGACCGGTGGCGACCCCATGGTGATGAAGGCCAAGCACCTGCGCCAGTACCTGGAGGGGCTGATGGCCCCGGAGCTGGACCACGTCCAGGACATCCGCATCGGCACCAAGAGCCTGACCTTCTGGCCCTATCGCTTCGTCACCGACCCCGACGCCGAGGATGTGCTTGAGCTGTTTCGCGAGTTGACCGCCGCCGGCAAGCACGTCGCCTTCATGGCGCACTTCAACCACTGGAAGGAGATGGACACCCCCATCTGCCGCGAGGCGATCCGTCGCATCCGCGCCACCGGGGCCGAGATTCGCACCCAGGCGCCGCTGCTCAAGCACATCAACGACGATGCCGACCAGTGGGCCCGCATGTGGACCACCCAGGTGCGGCTGGGGATGATTCCCTACTACATGTTCGTCGAGCGCGACACCGGCGCCCGCCACTACTTCGAGGTGCCTCTGGTGCGTGCCTGGGAAATCTACCGCGAGGCGATGAAGCAGGTGCCGGGCCTGGCGCGTACCGCCCGCGGGCCGTCGATGTCCGCCGATCCCGGCAAGGTGGAGATTCAGGGTGTGGCCGAGATCCACGGCGAGAAGGTCTTCGTGCTGCGCTTCATCCAAGGACGCGACAGCGACTGGGTGCAGCGGCCCTTCTTTGCCAAGTACGACGAGGAAGCCACCTGGCTCAACCACCTCGAACCGGCGCTTGGGGAAAGCGAGTTCTTCTATGAGGCCGAGTTCGCGGCCATGAAGGACGAGAAACAGGCGCTGATCATGAAGGCGTCGTAGCGCTTCACTGGGTGGCTGGCAGCCGTATAGCCCCGCCCATGTCGGCCGCCTCGGGCAGATGCCGCGACAGGCGGTAGCGGGGAGGGTCGACCTTCTCGTCGGGCCAGCGTTAAAAATTAACGCACACTAAACGTTAAGGGGGGCTAACATTAGAGGTGATGAAAAAGACCCCAACAAGCTGATGTTTTTTCGCTAAAGTAGGGGGGAGCGGTAGCAACCGCCAGCCAGCCATTCGGCTGTCAGGGACCTTGCTTCAGCAACGTCAGCTTGCCAATAACATCAAGAGGTGTGTTCATGAAACGCCATGTATTTTCTGCGGCTGCCTTCTCCGGGGCTCTACTGGGTGCTGCCCTGGTCTCATCGCCGGCCGTCGCTCAGGATCGCTTCATTACCATCGGTACCGGTGGCCAGACCGGGGTCTACTATGTGGTGGGACAGTCAGTCTGCCGCATGGTCAACCGCGGCAGCGACGATCACAACATCCGCTGCAACGCCCCGTCGACGGGCGGTTCAGTGGCCAACGTCAACGGCATGAAGGCCGGTGATCTGGATATGGGTGTCGTTCAGTCCGACGTTCAGTATCGCGCCTATCATGGCGAGGCCAATTTTGAATCCGACGGCGCCTGGGAAGACATGCGCTCGGTCTTCACCATGCATGGTGAGCCGTTGACCGTGGTAGCACGTGCCGATTCCGGCATCGAGCATTTCAGCGATTTCCCGGGCAAGCGTGTCAATATCGGCAACCCCGGCTCCGGGCAGCGCAACACCATGAACGTGGTGATGGATGTCATGGGCTGGGATACCGATACCTTCTCGCTGGCCTCCCAGCTGGATGCCGCCGAGCAGGCCGCGGCGCTCTCGGACAACAACATCGACGCCATGGTCTATGTGGTGGGGCATCCCAACGGCTCCATCCAGGAAGCCACCACCACGATCGATGCGCGTATCGTCCCGGTCACCGGCGACGAGATCGACGGACTGATCGAAGAGTACCCCTACTACACCCGCTCCGTGATTCCGGGCGGGCTCTATCGCGGCAATGACGAGGATGTCGAAACCTTCGGCGTGGCAGCGACCTTCGTGAGCTCCACCGACGTGGACGAAGATGTCATCTACGAGACCGTCAAGGCGGTATTCGAGAACTTCGATCGCTTCACGCGCTTGCATCCGGCATTCGAGAACCTCAACGAGGAGGACATGATCTCCGATGGCCTGACGGCGCCACTGCATGACGGTGCGGCTCGCTACTACCGCGAGCGTGGCTGGATCGAGTAAACGATTGGTCGAGGGCCCCGCCCTCCAGTGAAGGATGCGCGGACACCCCGAGGGGAGTCCGCGCATCTGTTTCAAGGATTGCTTTCTATAGGATTACCGCACCGTGATGACGGTTCAGAAACTGGGAACTGCACGTCAATCGACAGTGGGTAGGGCGACTTATGACTGACAAAAACAATACCTCTCGAGCGTCTGATGTCGACCTTGAGGATATGGTTGCCTCGAGTGATTCAGGAGCGCGGAAGCCGGCAGGGGTGCCGGGCAAGCTGCTGGTCAGCATTGCGGCGGCCTGGTCGCTGTTTCAGCTGTGGATTGCCTCGCCGTTGCCTTACATGTTTCGCTTCGGGGTTTTCAACGCCACCGAGTCGCGTTCGATTCACCTGGCTTTTGCACTTTTTCTGGCCTTCATGGCCTACCCGGCGCTGAAGCGATCACCGCGCGATCGCATTCCGATTCAGGACTGGGTGCTGGCGGCTGTTGCAGCCTTCTGCGGTGCCTATATCTTTCTCTTCTATGCCGAACTCGCCGAGCGCCCTGGAGCACCCATTACCCAGGACGTGATCGTCGGTGTGGTCGGTATCCTGATGCTGCTGGAAGCGACACGCCGAGCCCTGGGGCCACCGCTGATGATCGTGGCCACGGTCTTCATTCTCTATTCCCTGTTCGGCCCCTATATGCCGGGCATTCTTGCTCACCGCGGCGTTACCTTCCAGAGCCTGGTCAATCATCAGTGGCTTACCACTCAGGGGGTCTTCGGTATTGCCCTGGGGGTGTCGACCAGCTTCGTCTTCCTGTTCGTGCTGTTCGGTGCCCTGCTCGACAAGGCGGGCGCCGGTAACTATTTCATCAAGGTGGCGTTCTCTCTGCTGGGCCACTACAAGGGTGGGCCGGCCAAGGCGGCGGTAGTGGCGTCAGGCATGACCGGGCTGATTTCCGGTTCGTCGATTGCCAACGTGGTCACTACCGGTACCTTCACCATTCCCATGATGAAGCGGGTGGGCTTTTCTCCGGAGAAGGCAGGCGCTGTCGAGGTGGCGTCCTCGGTCAATGGCCAGATCATGCCGCCCGTGATGGGTGCGGCGGCCTTCCTGATGGTCGAGTATGTCGGTATTTCCTATGTCGATGTTATCAAGCACGCTTTCCTGCCGGCCCTGATCTCCTATATCGCACTGGTTTATATCGTCCACCTGGAGGCGCTCAAGGCCAATATGCAGGGCTTGCCCACAAGCAATCCGGCGCGGCCTTTCCTCAACAAGATGATCGGCTTCCTGACCGGCCTGCTCCTGTTGATGGCGCTCTCCTTTGCGGTCTATTACGGCCTGGGGTGGCTCAAGCCGGTGCTCGGCGACGCAACTCCCTGGGTGATCGCAGTAGGGCTGGCAGTCGTCTATGTCTTTCTGCTCAAGCTTGGGGCGCAGTATCCCGAGCTCAAGCTCGACGACCCCAATTCCCCGGTCCTCACTCTCCCCCAGACGCGTCCCACGGTCATGGTCGGCCTGCATTACATTCTGCCGGTGATCGTGCTGGTGTGGTGTCTGATGGTCGAACGCTTGTCGCCGGGGCTGTCGGCTTTCTGGGCCACAGTGTTCATGATCTTCATCATCCTCACCCAGCGCCCAATCATTGCTGTCTTCCGTCAGCGAGGAAAGTTCGCCGAGGATATCAAGGAAGGCTTCATGGACCTGTGGGACGGCCTGGTAACCGGTGCTCGCAACATGATCGGAATCGGTATCGCCACTGCGGCGGCGGGGATCATCGTGGGCGCGGTATCCCAGACGGGGGTTGGACTGGTGCTGGCCGATGTGGTGGAGATTCTCTCCATGGGCAACCTGATGCTGATCCTGTTGCTGACCGCGGTGCTCAGCCTGATCCTTGGCATGGGGTTGCCCACCACAGCCAACTACATCGTGGTGTCTGCGCTGTTGGCGCCGGTGATCGTGACACTGGGGCAGCAGAATGGCCTCATCGTGCCGCTGATTGCCGTGCACCTGTTTGTCTTTTACTTCGGGATCATGGCCGATGTGACGCCACCGGTTGGCCTGGCGTCGTTTGCGGCAGCGGCGGTCTCGGGTGGAGATCCGCTGCGCACCGGTTTTCAGGCCTTCTATTACAGCCTTCGCACCGCGGCGCTGCCGTTCCTGTTCATCTTCAATACCGACCTGTTGTTGATCGATGTCGGCTGGGTGCAGGGGATCGTGATATTCATCATCGCGACCATTGCGATGTTGATCTTTGCCGCAGGCACCCAAGGCTTCATGATCGCCCGCAATCGTTGGTACGAGAGCATCCTGATGCTGCTGGTGGCCTTCACGCTGTTCCGCCCTGGGTTCTGGATGGACATGGTTCACGACCCCTACCAGTCTGTTCCCCCGGCCGAGTTTGCCCAGGCGCTGGGCGAGGTCGATGATGGCAGTCAGCTTCGGGTGCAAATCGCCGGCGAGGATGCCTTCGGCGACCCCTTGGTCACCTATATCCTGGTGCCGGTGCCTCGCGGTGAAACCGCCGAGGAGCGCATGCAAGAGCTCGGCATGGAGCTGTGGATCGAGGGGGATCAGGCCACGGTTGATTTTGTTGAATTCGGCAGCCTGGCCGCGGATCTCGGTTTTGACTTCGACCAGGAAATCATCGAGGTGTCGGCTCCGGTGGATCGCTGGGCGAAAGAGTGGATGTGGGTTCCGGGTTTCCTGGTGTTTGGCCTGGTGGTGCTGCTGCAGCGGCGTCGGCGTAATCAGCAGCCGACGACAACGGCCACTGCCTGAAGGAGATGATCATGTACAGCAAGATCCTGTTGTCAGTGGACCTCAACGAGGAGAGCTCCTGGGTCAGAGCCTTGCCAGCGGCGGTCACCCTGTGTCGCACTTTTGATGCATCGCTGCATGTGGTAACGGTGCTGCCGGACTACCGCATGCCCCTGGTCGGCTCCTATTTCCCCAAGGACTTCGCCAAGAAGGCCCACGAGGCCATATCGGAGGCACAGCACAGGTTCATTCAGGAGCACGTGCCGGACGACATCAAAGTGCAGTCGGTGATCGCCGACGGCTCGCCCTGGGAGGCCATCGTCAAGACGGCGAAGAAGCTCGAGGTGGACCTGATCGTCATGGCATCCCACAACAAGCGCAAGTTCGCCGACTATGTGCTCGGCCCCAATGCCGAGCACGTGGTCCATCACTCGAAGGTGTCGGTGATGATCGTGCGTTGATGACGAAGTCAGCAAGGAGCCACCCAGAACGCCCCGGCCGAGCAATCGGCCGGGGCGTTCTGGGTTCTGGAAGCGGGACTAAGCTTGCCTCTGGCGGTCAACCGGCCTTGATAGACGCTTCGTGCGTGGCGGAGGCGCCGGTATCGTCCTGCCATTCGAAGACCGCTTCACCTTCCTCCTCGGGGCTAAGGTAGAACAGCAGGTACGGGCTGGCGGAAATCGACTGGTGGAGTTCGGCCTCGAAGGCGGTTGAGCCGTTCAGCCTGACGGTGAAGCGCTCGACGATATGCCGCGGCACGATCTCGCCGTTGGTATCTTCACGCAGGCCGGTCTCCATGGGGTGATTGATCAGCGTACGAACCGCTTCCGGCTGGCCCGGGGTAAAGCTGGAGGGGATGCTGACCCTGGGGTTGGACAGCGGCTCCGGCTGGTCGCCGCCATTGCGCATCAGGCAGCCGCTGACGGTGATGCGAACCTCCCGCGCCGTCGCGAAGCGCTCGCCCTGGTGGCTGGTGGCGATGGCGATTACCTGCTGGGTTTCGTTGAGCCTGACCCGCGTGGATATCTCGGCCTTGCCGCTCAGGGGGGTGAGGTGGAAGGTCGCGATTTCCGGCGAGGGATTGGCGGTCGCGAAGAGGTCGATGCGTGAGATGTGGTCATCGTCAGCGAGTTCACCGTCGAAACCGACCGTGAGCGCGACCGAGGCGCCGTCTTCCGAGACATGGGGCAGGTCGAGTACCAGTCCCTGGGTGCTGGGCTCGGTATCGCCCAGGACGCTGCGAGCGGCCTCCAGGCGCTGCCACGGCCCCTCTGCCAGGGCGGGTGTGGCCAGGCCGGCCAGGCTGATAGCGGCCACCGCAGCGGCAATGCCGCGCAGCAGACGGCGGCGGGCGGCATCGTAATGAGCAGGACGGGCAACGTGCATGGTTTCCTCCGATGAGCGATCAATTCTTGGACAGTGCCAGTGGGCCGACGATCCCCAACCGGGCACCGGCTCCGATGCCTGCCAGGGCGGCAAAGGCGGTCAACGCCAGCGTCGACAGCCCGGACAGGCCCTGGCCGATGGAGCAGCCCAGCGCCATGACACCGCCGATGCCCATCAAGGTGCCTCCCGCCATGCTGCGCAACATCTGCCCGGGCCCGTCGAAAGCCCGCAGGGTAAAGTCACGCCGCAGCAGAGCCATGGCAAGGGCGCCCACGATGACGCCACCCACGACGCTGACGCCGAAGCCGAGTCGGGTACCGGTGGAAAGCATCAGGTACTGCAGTGATTCACCGATGGGGGCGATGAAGGTCAGACTTGCCAGGCGGACCGGTTCGAAGTCGTCATGACCGAGTACGCCGGTGGCGTACCAGCCTGCCGGAACCAGCAGGCCAATGATGAGGCCCCCCAACCAATCCCTGGGCGAGGCACGAAACGCTGCATTGGAGAACGCCCAGGCGAGCAGAGCGCCACCGAGTACCAGTGCCGTGAACCAGGCGGGGGCGCCGATTGCCCCTGGCAGGTCATGGGTGGGCAGGGCCAGTGTGGTCATGCCTTCCAGCCAGATCCGCAGCGGCGCCAGTACGCCGGAAAGCGCCATGTAGGCGGCCAGGCCGAGGCATGTCAGGACAACGAAACTGCGCAGATTGCCGCTGCCCAGTAGCACCAGGGCGCGGGCACCGCAGCCGTTGGCCAGGGCCATACCATAGCCGAACAGGGCGCCGCCCAGAGGGATGGCAAGCCAGGAGGGGGCCGGGTTTGCGTAGAGCGAGTCCTCCAGTGACACCAGCCCGGCCACAGCCAATGTCTGGCTGCCCAGCAGCGCCACAGCCATGGCCAGGACAAAGCCGCGCAGCTTGCGGGTGTCGCCCAGGGCCCAGCAATTGGCAAGGCCGCGCAGCAGGCAGAATCCGGTGGCCTGGCCGGTTGCGCCGAAAACCAGGCCGATCAGTACAGCCGACCAGACGACCAGCTCGGTATGGCTCATGCAGAGAGAGTCCTTGTCGCAATGCCGTGCATGTGTCCGGTCACGTCCAGGTGGCCCTGTTCAGGTGACCCGGCCGCCGAGGGGCGTGCCCCAGGTATCCTGGCAGATGGCGTTGTACCAGCCGACGGCATATTCGGCTTCCAGGGCGCGGGTGTCCTCGGAGGCATCGGCCGGACTCAGGCCACCGGCCCCCTCCACCTCGGCAATCACACCGTCCTGTACTCGATAGACACCGGCCACCGAGATGCCGTACTCCGGCCCGACCAGGCTGTAGCAGGTATTGGTCCAGTAGGCCTCAGGCGCCGGACGCGACTCCAGGGACGCGGCAATGGCGGCGGCCACGACCTTGGCCTGGGCGTTGGCACAGAAACCCGACTTGGGCATCGGTGCCGCCACCGTGGCGTCGCCCACCACATAGATGTCATCGACCTGACGGGACTCGAAGGTCTCGGGTTTCACCGGCACCCAGCCGGAGTCGTCGGTGACGCCGGCACGCTCGGCGATCCAGCCGGCCTTCTGGGGCGGAATGACGTTGAGCACGTCGGCGCGATGCACGGTGCCGAATTCGGTCTCGACTTCGAGCCTGTCGGCATCGACGCGGGTCACTCTGCCGTCGTTCGACAGTCCCACCCACTCGATGCGGTCACCGTAGAGTTGCTCCCATCCGGCGGTGAACAGCCCCTGCTTGGAGAAATTGTCCTTGGCGTCGAGGATCAGGACCTTCGACTTCGGCTTGTACTGTGCCAGGTAGTTGGCCACCAGGCTGGCGCGCTCATAGGGGCCGGGCGGGCAGCGGAAGGGGTTGTCCGGTGCCACCATGACGAAGGTGCCGCCATCGTCCATGGCTTCGAGCTGGCTGCGCAGCAGTTCGGTCTGGGCACCGGCCTTCCAGGCGTGGGGGGCCTTCTCGGCGGCCTCCTCGTCGTAGCCCTCCAGCGCATTCCAGCGCATGTCGACGCCGGGGGAGAGGACCAGGCGGTCGTAGTCGAGTTCGCGGCCGGTGGAGAGGGTTACCTTGTGGGCCTCGGCGTCCACGTCTTCGGCCATGGCATGGATCACGCGCACGCCGTAACGCTCTTCCAGTTCATTGTAGCCATGGGCGATGGCGTCCATCTCCCGCAGCCCGCCCAGGTGCAGGTTGCTGAACGGACAGGTATAGAAGGTCTCGTTCGGCTCTACCAGGATCACCTCGATGGCCGGGTTGGCCCGCTTGAGATACTTGGCGGCCGTGGCACCACCGAAGCCGCCACCGACCACGATGACGCGCCCGGCATGCTGGCCGCCGATGGCGAAGGGTGCGCTGCCCACCAAGGGCAGCAGGGATGCGGCAGCGATGCCCTTGATCAACTGACGGCGGGTCAGGCTGTTGCGGATGTGACGATGGTTCATGTTGCGCCCCCTCATTCTTCCGGCTCGTTATCGTTTTCCAGATCGATGCCGGCAAAGTGCCGGGCGAGTGCCTCGAGCTCGGCATCCGTGAAGCCCTTGGCGATCCGGTCCATTATCGTGGTTTCACCGTTCTCCTCGTGCTTGAAGTCGAGGAGACGCGAGGACAGGACATCGGCGGGGCGCCCGGCAATCGTCGGTACGCTGCCGGCCAGCCGGCCTTCGGTGCCATGGCAGTTGGCGCAGCTGCCTGCCATTACCTCGAGCTGAGCATCGGAAAAGGTCTCTTCGGCCTGGGCGGTCATGGGAAGGCCTACCAGCAGCAGGCTCACCAGTGGCAGGGATGCAATAGGGAAAACCCGTTTCATCGTCAGGCTCCTGATCGGAGTTCTTGTCGGAAGTCGTGCCAAAGGAACATATTACTGTGGACCGGACGCCACCAGAAGGAACGCTTTGGCATTCCGTTATGCCCATATGAAAAGCATGGTTAGAGGCTTATGCCTTTTTGTGATCGTCGATAAAAACGGGAGCCGTTTGGGAAAAATTGGACTTTACGTTGATTGGCCCGAGGCGCACTCTTGTGCCAGGTCAACTACATTAACGCTGTAGAAAGACAACAAGACGCCTCCCGGTCACCCAACCGGAACGGCGCGTTCTTTCGTCACATGACTTGGCGACCAGACGGGGTATGACTATGAACGCAGCAACAAGATCCACGGGTCAGTCATCGGTGCCCACGGTGAAGATCACCATCAACCCGATCGGCATGGACAGGCCCAAGGCCTGGTTGGCCGCCGGTTTCGAGGATTTTCGCAAGGCCACTGCAGTGAGTCTCGCCTATGGCATGTTCTGGGTCGGCTTGAGTATCGCCGTGACCCTGGGTGCGGTGATGCTCGATCTGTGGCACTGGTTGCTGCCCATGGTCGCCGGCTTCATGTTCCTTGGACCTCTGGTCGCGGTGGGCTCCTATGGGGTCAGCCGTGCGATTGAAGCCAACCGCACGCCCCATCTGGGAGACGCCTTCAGCGCTTGGCGGCCCCACGCCGGCCAGCTGGCGATGATGGGCGTGATGATGATGATCTTCTTCCTGGCCTGGATTCGCTTGGCTACCCTGCTCTTCGCGCTGTTCTACGGTTTCGAGGCGCCAGGGCCCGAAGCGCTCTATGCCTCGCTGCTGACCACGCCGCAAGGGCTGGGCATGATCCTGGTCGGCTCGGGCGTGGGTGCCGTGTTGGCGTTCGGTGCCTTCACCATCAGCGTGGTCGCCATTCCAACCTTGATGGATCAGGATCTCACCTTCATGGAGGGCATTGAGGCGAGCGTGCGTTCCGTGTCGAGGAATTTTCGCCCCATGCTGCTGTGGGCCGCGATACTGACCGGCTGCGTGCTGGTCGGGATTCTGACCTTCTATATTGGCTTGGCCCTGATCCTGCCGGTGCTGGGGCACGCCAGCTGGCATGCCTATGAGGATCTGGTGCGCTGTGAGCCCGTGGAGAGCGTTACCAACTGAGGCCACGCTTCGGCAGGAAGGGGGGAGCCCTTCCTGCCGTTTCGCTTGTCGAGCCGTTTACCTGTCCTCTGGCTATTCCGTTTCCCGCCTGACCTTTCCGTGCGTTTCGCGTAACCTTGTCAGCCATTACCCCCGTGACTGCGGAGTGCCGTGATGTTGCTGACGAGACCATGTCGCTATTTGCTTGCCCTCTGCCTCCTGCCGTTGTGGGGCCTGTCGCCCGTGGCACTGGCCGAGCCTTTTTCGCCTCCGGAAGGGGAGGTCCTGTTGCGGCTTAGCGGGGAGATCGAGCATGTCAATGTCGGTGACGAGTTGCACCTGGATCGGGCTATGCTGATGTCCCTGTCGCCGATGGTGATCGAGACCACTACCCCCTGGACCGAGGGGGTGAGCCGTTTCGAGGGGCCACTGATCCGCGCCGTGCTTGAAGCCGCCGGTGTCAGTTCGGAGCAAGTGCGCGTGAGGGCCCTGGACGACTTCGTGGCCATGGTGCCGGTATCGGACTTTCACGATTACGATGTGATCCTGGCAATCGAACGCGATGGCGAGCCCATTGCGGTTCGCGAGCTCGGTCCGGTTTTCGTCCTCTACCCCTTCGATGACCACCCGGAACTGCTCAACGAGACCATTCGTTTTCGCTCGGTCTGGCATGTGAGTACTATCCATGCTCCCTGATCGGCCCATGCTCCCTGAGCGGTCTTGATACGGGAGGCGAAATAATGGTGCTGCGTCATCCGCTCCGGCTCAAGCTGGGTGCCATGGCCGCTCTGCTCTTTTTCACTGCCGCCCTGGTCGTGGTGGGGTTGGCAGCCTGGCGCCAGGAAGGTCTCTACCAGAACGTGGGGGCCGATACTTCCTGGCATGCCTACAAGATCGACCGCGATATCGTGCAGTTACGCAGCGATTTGGCGCGAGGCAGCGGCAGCGGCCAGGACCTGGATACCCTGAGATTGCGCTTCGAACTGCTTTATAGTCGCTTCAACCAGCTGCGCCGGGTCGATCTCGGCGAGCTGTTCGACTACAGTCCGACGGCACATCGACTGTTGCCCGAGATCATCGACATGATGGATGGCTTCGATGCCACCCTGCATCAGCTCGATCGACTGGACGAGCCTGCGCGCCATGCGCTGGACGCCAGGCTGGAAGTCCTCAGCGCCAATACCGAACAGCTGGTCATCGCCATCAATGGTTATCTCGCCGAGGCGGCGACCCGTGACCGGGAAGTCCTGCAGACGCTCTATGTACTGTTGCTGGCATTGATCCTGGCCATGAGCCTGGCCGGATTGCTGGTGGTGGTGTTCCTGGTGCGGGAGGCCCGCGACAATGCCGCGGCGCGGCGCTCGCTGGAGACATTGAGTCGAGAGCTTCAGGGAGCGGCCCGTCAGGCCGAATCGGCCAGCCGGGCCAAGTCGGAGTTTCTCGCCACGGTGAGCCATGAGATACGCACGCCGCTCAACGGCGTGATCGGCATGAGCGACCTGCTCATGGACCAGCCGCTGGACACCCGCTCCCGGGAGTATGTCGGTACGCTTCACGCCAGTGCCGGTCGCCTGCTGGGGTTGATCAACGATATCCTTGACTTTTCCAAGATCGAATCCGGCAAGCTGGAGCTGGAGCACCGGCCGATACCGCTCTCTTCGCTGATCGACGATGCATGCCGGCTCTTCGCCCCGCGTGCCGAGGCCAAGGGACTCAAGCTGGAAAGCCAGCTCTCGCCGACACTGCCGTCCCAGGTCATGGGGGATCCCGCCCGGCTGAGACAGGTGCTGCTGAATCTGCTGGCCAATGCCATCAAGTTTACCGAACGCGGCGAGGTAGTGGTCGAGGCAAGGGAGACGGAGAACGGTCGGCTCTGTCTCGCGGTATGCGATACCGGCCCAGGCATTGCCACAGACCAGCAGCAGCGACTTTTCGAACCGTTTCGCCAGGCGGATGCCTCCACGGCGCGACGCTATGGGGGAACCGGCCTGGGCCTGGCGATCTGCCGGCGTCTGACCGATGCCATGGGCGGTGAGATCGGCATAGACAGTCAGCCCGGCGAAGGTAGTCGATTCTGGATCGAGTTGCCGCTCGAGCCGGCCAAATCCGAACCTGAAGCGAAGCGGGGGGAGTCGCCACCGCTCACGCGGCCTAGCTTCGATGGCAATGTGCTGCTGGTGGAGGACAACCCTGTCAATCAGCAGGTGGGGGTGGCGATGCTCGAGCGGTTCGACTGTCGCGTGCAGGTGGCAGGCAGTGGCCAGGAGGCCCTGGCAGCGGTGGCGTCGGAAGCGTTCGACCTCATCTTCATGGATGTGCAGATGCCCGATATGGATGGTCTCGAAACCGTGCGAAGAATGCGTGAGAGAGGGGGCTGGTGCCGTCGGGTGCCCATCGTGGCGATGACCGCCGGTGGCCCCGGGGCGGAGCGGGCGCGCTGCCTGGATGCCGGCATGAACGACTATCTGGCCAAGCCGCTGCTTCGCTCGGAGCTGGCGGCCTGTCTACGTCGGGCGCTGCCAATGCTGGCGCCGGTGACATCGGAGGACGAGACCGCCGTTACAGCCGACGCCGAGCTGGACGAAAAGGCCTTGTCCGAGCTGCTGGCATCGCTTGGTGAGTCGACGGTGGCAACCTTGATCGCGGTGCATCGCGACCAGCTGCAGTCGCATGGCCGCGCTATGCAGTACGCCATCGATCAGGGCGATATGCCCGCGTTGGAAGCCGCCGCTCACAGCGTCAAGGGTGAGTCGGCCAGCCTCGGTGCGCGCAAGCTCGCCGCTGTCGCCCATCGCCTGGAAGTGCTGGCCCACCAGGAGCGCAAGGAGGGGGTCAGGGCACAGTTGCAGCTTCTCCACGCGCTGATCCCGGTGACTCTCGCGGAGCTGGAGCGGTGGCTGGCGACGCAAGGCGATCGTCAACGAGGTGACTCGGCCTGGTCCAGCGGTGACGGCGACTCGGCCAGATTTCGGTAGTGCTCGCTCAAGGTCTCGTCGGCCGCCAGGCCATGGGCCCCGTTTTCGTAAAGGGCTGCAAGACGGTGAGCCGCGCGACGACTGCCCCCTTCGCTGGCCTGACGGTAGTAGAACAGTGCCTGCTCCAGGTCGGCTGGGGTGCCGCGGCCATCCTCCAGCATCACACCTAGCTGAAACGCGGCATCGGCATCTCCTGCCTGTGCCAACCGCTGCCAGATATCGAAAGCTTGCACATAACGCCCCATCTTGAACTGACCGTAAGCCAGATAGCTGTCGATCATGCGACCTTGGGGCGGCGCCTCCAACGGATTCCCTGCCCAGGACGGCGGAGTGGCGGCCAGGGCGACGATCAGCGACAGCAAGCAAGGCTTCATAGGATATCTCGGCATGGGCGGAGAAGACTCTCTCGAGGCTAGCCTGCGCCCCCTGCTCACGCCATCGTTCTCGGACCCGTTTGGTCCCAATGAAGGGAGGCTTCTCCTTCTAAAGTACAGCCCTGGGTCAAGGCCTCGGGTGCTTTACTGGACATGTGCCGCTGAGGGCACTGTCGCCTACCAACAATACCAATCGGAGAGATGTCATGTGGACCAAGCCAAGCTTTCGTGACCTGCGCCTCGGCTTCGAGGTTACCCTCTATATCGCCAACCGTTGATCGTGTGACTCGCCTGGGGGTCAGAAACGGCCCCTTTTCGGGTACGGAGGAGGGTGAGTCATGGAGGTGCTGATACTCGGTTCGGCTGCCGGGGGCGGATTCCCGCAGTGGAACTGCAACTGTCCGAACTGTCGTGGGGTGCGCCAGGGGCGTGCCGGCCTGAGCCCCAGGACCCAATCCTCCATTGCCATCAGCATGGATGGCGAGCGCTGGCTGCTGTGCAATGCCTCGCCCGATATTCGTGCTCAGCTCAATGCTCATCCGACACTCTTTCCCAAGCGTGGCCTGCGTGACAGTGGTATCGCTGAGGTACTGCTGGTGGATGCTCAGATCGATCATGTCAGCGGGCTGCTGTCGCTGCGCGAAGGCTGTCCCCTCGACGTCTGGTGCACGGCTAGCGTCCACGACGATCTGACCGGGGGCTTCCCGCTGTTCCCCATGCTGGAGCACTGGAACGGCGGCCTTTCCTGGCGGGAGATCGCCCTGTCGAGCGACCGCGACTGCTGCACCTTTGAGGTACCAAGCTGCCCAGGGCTTGCGATCACCGCGCTGTCGCTGCACTCCAACGCGCCTCCCTACTCCCCGCGTCGCGGCTCGCCGGCCCCCGGTGACAACCTTGGGCTGCTGTTTCGCGACACCCTGACGGGCGGCTCGCTTTTCTATGGCCCTGGCCTGGGGGAGCCGAGCGACGAGGCGAGGGCGCTGATGGTGGAGGCCAGCTGCGTGCTGGTGGATGGCACGCTGTGGCACGACGACGAGATGTCGCGCCTCGGCATCGCTGATACCACTGGCCGTGAGATGGGGCACCTGCCTCTGGCCGGGGAGGGCGGCATGATCGAAGAGCTCGACGCCTTGCCGTCTGGCACGCGGCGCGTCCTGATCCATATCAACAATACCAACCCCATCCTGGATGAGACCTCCGCCGAGCGCGCCGTTCTGAAAGAACACGCCATCGAGGTGGCCCATGACGGCATGCACTTCTCGCTATGAATGGCAGGAGACCCGCTAACGCACCCCGATAACGCATCCGTTACGCCGCGACACCCGCAGAGGATCCCACATGACCGCCGCACACGCTTCCGACGCTGCCCTGACGCCCGAGGCCTTTCGCCAGGCTCTGCTGGCCAAGGGTGATTACTACCACATCCATCACCCCTATCAGGTCGACATGGCCGAGGGCCGTGCCACCCCTGAGCAGATCCGTGGCTGGGTGGCCAACCGCTTCTACTACCAGGTGATGATTCCGCAGAAGGACGCGGCGCTGCTGGCCAACTGCCCGGACGCCGGCGTACGCCGGCGCTGGATCCAGCGAATGCTCGACCACGACGGCCGTGACGATGACGCCGGCGGTATCGAGGCGTGGCTGGCGCTGGCGGAAGCGGTCGGACTGACCCGGGAGGCGCTGCTGTCGCAGCGGCACGTGCTGCCGGGCGTACGCTTCGCCGTGGACGCCTACGTCAATTTCGTGCGCGGTGCCAGCTGGCAGGAGGGGGCGATCTCATCGCTGACCGAGCTGTTCGCTCCCCTGGCGCACCAGAGTCGCCTGGATACCTGGCCGGGTCACTACCCCTGGATCGACGCGACTGGCTACGGTTACTTTCGCAAGCGTCTCAAGGAAGCGCGGCGCGACGTCGAGCATGGGCTGGAAGTGGCGCTGACGGTATGCACCAGCGTGGAAACCCAGCAGCGCGCGCTGGAGATACTGCAGTTCAAGCTCGACGTGCTGTGGAGCATGCTGGACGCCATGACCCTGGCCTATCAGTTGGGTCGCCCGCCCTACCACAGTGTGACCGACCGAGCGGTTTTCCACCGGGGACTGGCATGAACGCCCTGGCGGTGCCCGCGCTGCGACCCGGCTGGCGGCTGCAGTGGGAGGAGGCCCAGGGGTGCCATGTACTGCTCTACCCCGAGGGGATGGTGCAGCTCAACGACAGTGCCGGTGCGATCCTGTCGCTGGTCGATGGTGAGCGTGATGTCACCGCGCTGATCGACGAGCTCACCCGGCGCTATCCCGATGCGTCGAGCGATGAGCTCGCCCAGGATGTCATCGAGTTCTTCGTCGACGCCTTGCAACAGGGCTGGATTCATCATGACTGACGACGTTCGCACCCGGACCGGCGGGGCAAGCGGCATCGGCCCGCCCCTGTGGCTGCTGGCCGAGCTGACCTACCGCTGCCCCCTGCAGTGCCCCTATTGCTCCAACCCGCTCGACTTCGCGCGCTACCGTGACGAGCTCGATACCGACGCCTGGATCGACGTGATGCGCCAGGCCCGGGCCATGGGAGCCGTTCAGCTCGGCTTCTCGGGTGGCGAGCCGCTGGTGCGGCGCGATCTGGAGACGCTGGTCGACGAAGCACGGCGGCTTGGCTTCTACACCAATCTGATTACCTCCGGCGTGGGGCTCGACGAGGCGCGTATCGCGGCGCTGCGCGAGGCGGGGCTGGATCATATCCAGATCAGCCTGCAGGCAGCGGATGCCGAGGTGGCCGCCGCCGTGGCGGGCTCCGCCAAGGCCCATGCCGGCAAGATGGCCATGGCTCGTGCAGTCAAGGCGGCCGGCTACCCGATGGTTCTCAACGTGGTGCTGCATCGTCACAACATCGACGACATCGACCGGGTGATCGCCCTGTGCGACGACCTGGGGGCTGATGTCGTTGAGTTGGCCAGCTGCCAGTACTACGGCTGGGCCAAGCTCAATCGCGCCGGCCTGCTGCCGAGCCGTACCCAGGTCGAGCGCGCCGAGGAGGTGGCGCGTCAGTGGCGTGAGCGCCTGGCGGCGAGAGGCCGGGACATGCGGTTGCTGTTCGTGGTGCCGGACTACCATGCCGAGCGTCCCAAGGCGTGCATGGGCGGCTGGGGCGCCATCTTCATGACGGTGGCACCGGATGGCAGCGTGCTGCCGTGTCACAGTGCGCGGGAGCTTCCCATGGACTTTCCCGATGTCCGCGAGCGGGCGCTGGAGGATATCTGGTATGCCAGCGAGGCCTTCAACCGCTTTCGCGGCGACGCCTGGATGCCCGAGCCCTGCCGCGGCTGCAGTGAGCGTCACCAGGACCATGGTGGCTGTCGCTGCCAGGCCTATCTGCTGACCGGTGACCCGGCGGCCACCGATCCGGTATGCAGCAAGTCGCCGCGACATGAGCTGATCGTACAAGCCTTGGACGAGTCGAGCGCCGATCACCGAGAGGTAGAGGGGCTGATATCGCGTCATGCCCGCAATTCGCGCATCCTTTGTCGCGGTTAGGCCATACCCGACCAAGGGCGAAGGGCGCCTGGGCGAGTCACCCAATAACATGTCAGTAGAGCCTGTCCGAGGCCATACGACAACGACACACCGCTGCCCCCGGTACCTCAGTGCCGGGTGGCGTCGAGCGGGAGGTTCCCAGCATGGCTTCCAATATCACCGACCTGCGCAAGTTCGTGGCCCCCGAGATCATCTTCGGCGATGGTGCCCGCCATGCCGTGGCCAACTACGTGGGTACCTTCGGCGCCGAGCGGGTGCTGCTGGTATCGGACCCCGGTGTCGTAATGGCCGGCTGGGTCGAGGAGGTGGAGGCGGACCTGGCAGCCCAGGGGATCGCCTGCCAGCGCTTCGTCTCGGTCTCACCCAACCCGCGGGTCGAGGAGGTAATGGCGGGGGCCGCGGCGTATCGTGAGATGGGCGCCAAGGCCATCGTGGCAATCGGCGGCGGCAGCCCCATGGATTGCGCCAAGGGCATCGGCATCGTCGTGGCCCACGACGGCCACATCCTGGACTTCGAGGGCGTCGACACCCTGCGGGTACCGATCCCGCCGCTGATCTTCGTGCCAACCACGGCCGGCACCTCGGCGGACATTTCCCAGTTCGCGATCATCTCCGACCAGCAGCGACGCATGAAATTCTCCATCGTCAGCAAGTCGGTAGTGCCGGACGTCTCCTTGATCGACCCCCAGGTCACCCTGACCATGAGTCCCTTCCTGACGGCCTGCACCGGTGTCGACGCCCTGGTGCACGCCATCGAGGCCTTCGTTTCCACGGGCAGCGGGCCGCTCACCGATGCGCACGCCCTGGAGGCCATGCGCCTGATCAACGGGCATCTCGTCGCGCTGGTGGCCGACCCGCAGAACCTCGAGTTGCGCTCCCAGGTGATGCTCGGCAGCATGCAGGCCGGGCTGGCGTTCTCCAACGCCATTCTCGGTGCGGTGCATGCCATGTCGCATAGCCTGGGCGGCTTTCTGGACCTGCCCCATGGGCTGTGCAACTCGCTGTTGCTCGAACATGTGGTGGCCTACAACTTCGAGGCCGCCCCGGAGCGCTTTACCCGCATCGCCGAGACCCTGGGCATCGATTGCCGCGGGCTCGGCGGCCGGCAGGTACGCGCACGCCTGATCGATCATCTGGTCGAGCTCAAGCGTGCCGTCGGTTTGACGGGAAGTCTCGGCCGGCTGGGCGTCAGCACCAGCGATGTGCCCTTCCTGACCCGCCATGCCCTCGAAGACCCCTGCATTTTGACCAATCCGCGGCGTTCCGGCCCGCGGGACGTGCAGGTGGTCTTCGAGGAGGCCATGTGACGCTGCGGCCCGAGGGTGCCCGATGAAGAAGGTAGCCGATCCCGAAGGCTATTCGGTCAGCCAGCTGCTGGGCCTTGGCCAGCAGTCGGCCCGCAAGAGCTACTACCCCGAGCTGACGGCGCGCATGGCCGAGCTCGAGGCCGAGCGCAACCGCTACAAGTGGCTGTTCGAGAATGCCCTGCACGGCATCTTCCAGGCCTCGCTGGGCGGGCGCCTGTTGGCCGCCAACCCGGCCCTTGCGACGATGCTGGGCGATGCCGACGTGGCGGCGACGCTGAACCGCTGCGCATCGCTCGCGGCGCTGTTCGCCGAGCCCGGGGAGACGGAGCGGGTGGCGTCGCTGCTGCACCGGCAGGGCCACCTTCAGGGGCACACCACCTGGCTTGCCGGAAGCGACGGGCGGCGTGTGCCGGTGGCCCTGACCCTGCTGCGCAAGCCGGACCAGGGCGAGGAGATCCTGGTCGAGGGCTTCGTCGCCGACATCACCGAGCGCGAACGAGCCCGCCAGGAGCTGCTGGCGCTCAACGCCCGCCTCGAGGCCCGCGTGCGCGAGCGTACCCAGCGCCTGGAGCAGCTCAATGCCGACCTGGCCGGCGAAGTGGCCGAGCGACGCCTGATGGAAGCGCAGCTTCGCGCGGCGCGGGACCTGGCCCAGGAAGCCAACCGCAGCAAGGATCGCTACCTGGCGGCGGCTAGCCATGACCTGCTGCAGCCGCTTAATGCGGCGCGCCTGCTGGTTTCCACGCTGCGCGAGCGGGAGCTTGATGGCGACTGCGGCCGCCTGGTCGACAGCATCCATCTCTCACTGGAAGGCGCCGAGGAACTGCTCACCGACCTGCTCGACATTGCGCGGCTCGACCAGGAGCGCATCCAGCCGCAGCTGGAGTGTTTCCCCCTCTCGCGCCTGCTGCATGGCCTGGTGGCCGAGTATGCACCACGGGCCCAGCGCAAGGCGCTGCGCTTCCGCTGGGTGGAGGGGAGGGTGTGCGTCAACAGCGACTTCCGCCTGCTCGGAAGGGTGCTGCGCAACCTGCTCTCCAATGCCTGCCGCTATACCGAGTCGGGTGGCGTGTTGCTGGGCGCACGGCGCGTTGGCGATGCCGTTTCCATCGAAGTTCACGACAGTGGCCCCGGCATTCCCGCCGATCAGCTCAGGGCGATCTTCGAGGAGTATCACCAGCTCAATGCCGATCGGGCCCGGCATCGCCAGGGCGTGGGGCTGGGCCTGGCCATCGTCGAGCGGATCTGCCAGCGCCTGGGACTGGCAGTGACGGTGGATTCGACCCCGGGGCGCGGCTCGCGTTTTGCCGTGCGGGTGCCAATCTGCATGCCCGCACCGGCATTGCACAGTCCGCCAGAGCCCCCGCTGCTCGAGTGTCCCCTGCAGGGCCGGCGCATGCTGGTGGTGGACAACGACAGCCGCATTCTGCTGGGCATGCAGGCGTTGCTTGAGCAGTGGGGCATGGCCTGTCGGGTTGCCCACGACCTGGAAGAGGCGCTGGCACAGCCCCATGAGCCGCCAGACATACTGCTGGTCGACCTTCATCTCGATGGTGGAGAGACGGGCGACCGTCTGGTGGAGAAGCTGCGCCGGCACTGGCAGCAGCCGACGCTACCGGCGGTGGTGATAACCGCGGATCGCTCCGAGGCCTGGCGGCGAACCCTGTCCGACCGCGCTATTCCGCTGCTGCACAAGCCGGTACGGCCGGGCAAGCTGCGTGCCGTGCTCAGCCAGTTGCTCGGGCGTGAACGGAACTGAGTCGATCTACGACTTTGGTCATACTCCTGTGGGCTCGCTTCGACACTCAAGTGCTATGTTGTTGCTTTGCACCAGGGCGTAGACTGGAATGGACCCTGGATTGAAAGAGAGGCCTGCCATGCCAATGCCGTTAGCGGTCTCGGGAGTGGATGACGATGCCTCGCTGGAGGTGCCACTGCGCGTGGCCAAGTCCTCCGCCAACGATCCGGAACTGGCCGCCCAGTACCTGGCCAGCCAGCTGCTGAACCCCTACCTCGAGGGGGTGCTGTTCTTCTGTTCCGCGGAGTATGATCTGTCGGCCCTCGCTGCCGCCCTGGAAGCCCACCTGGGGGGCGTCAAGCTATGCGGATGTACCACGGCGGGGGAGCTGGGCGTCGATGGCTACTCGCGTGGTTCCATCGTGGCGGTGGGCTTCGATCGCCGTGCCTTCGCCCTCGATTACCGCCTGATCCATGAGCTGGACGCTTTCACGCTGCTCGATGCCCAACGCATCACCGACCAGTTGATGGATCATTGCGTGCGTTCCGGCGTGGCGCCACTCAAGGGCCATACCTTCGCCATGACCCTGCTCGACGGCCTGTCGGCCTGCGAGGAGCAGGTGCTGCTGACGCTGACCTCGGTATTGGCCGGTATTCCCCACTTCGGCGGCAGCGCCGGCGACGATAACCGCCTGACCGGGACGCATGTCTACGGCGAGGGTGCCTTTCACGATCAGGCGGCGGTCGTGCTGATGGTCAATACCGAGCTGGATTTCGAGGTGTTCTCTACTCACCATCTGCGGCCACGCGAGGAAAAACTGGTGGTCACCGCCGCCGACCGCGAGCGGCGAAAGGTGTTCGAACTCAACGCCGAGCCCGCGGCGCTGGAATATGCGCGGCTGGTGGGCTGCCCCGTCGAGGCGCTGGGCCCCGAGGTGTTCGCCCGTCATCCGCTGGCCGTCAAGCTCCACGACCAGACCTACGTGCGTGCCATACAGGGGGTCAACCCCGATCTCAGCCTGAACTTCTACTGCGCGGTGGAGACCGGCATCGTGATGACCGCCATGCAGGGCACCGATCTGCTGGAGGACCTCACGCGCGAGATCGATACCATCGTCGAGCGGCTGGGGCCTGCCGAGTGCATCCTCGGCTGCGACTGTTTCCTGCGCCGGCTGGAGATCGAGCAGGCGGGGCTGCAGCCGGCCGCCCGGGAGCTCTATCGCCGCCAGCGCATCCTCGGCTTCAATACCTACGGCGAACACTGCAACGGTCTGCACCTGAACCAGACATTCAGCGGTGTCTTCATTGGACGCTCCCGTCGTGACCTCTGAGAGAGAGCGTGAACTGGAGCGCCAGGTCGCCAAGCTCCAACGCATCAATGCGGCGCTGATCGAGCGCGTCGAGTCGAGCAACCTGCCGCGAACCGCTCCCTATGCCGCCTTCGAGCACGCCGCCCTGCTTGCCGAGCAGGTACGCGAGCGGACTCGTGCCCTCAACCAGACCCTGCACGAGCTGCGTGCCAGCAATCGGCTGCTGGGCGAGGCTCGAAAGCGCGCCGAGCAGGCCAACCAGTACCTGGTCGATGCCATCGAAAGCATCACCGATGCCTTCGTGCTGTTCGGTGCCGACCAGCGTATCCAGCATTTCAACAGCCGCTTCGCCGAGTTCTGGCGACCGGCAGGCATCGAGGTCCAGGCCGGCATGACGCTGGAGGAGCTGCGCCTGCTGGCACTCACCTCGGGGCTGGTGATCAATGAGCAGCTGAAGCAGCGTGAAGGGCGCACCATCTACCAGCTCCACGACGGCCGCTGGGTGCAGGTCAATCAGCGGCCGATCCGCGGCGGGGGGCGCGTGTTCCTCTACGTCGACATCACCGAGCTCAAGCGCCACGAACACGCCGAGCGCGAGCATGCCCTGGCCCAGAAGTCGCGGCTGCTGCAGGCCACCCTTGACAGCCTCTCCCAGGGTGTGGCGGTGATCACCCACGGCGGCCTGCTGGAGATGCACAACCAGCGCTTCTCGCAGCTTGCCGGTCTCGATGGATTGACGCTGCCGGTCCCGCTGCCGGAAGTGGGAGCGGCCAGCGAGCTGGTGGACCCCGCGGATGCGCAGGCCGTGCTGCCGGCCTGCGAGCGGCGGCTCAGCGATGGGCGGGTGGTCGAAGTGCGCGGCCACCCCATGCCAGGCGGCGGCCAGGTGCTCACCTATACCGATATCACCGAGCGCATTCGGCAGGCCGAGGCGCTGGCCGAGCGGGAGCGCTGGATCCGCACCATCACCGACCATGTGCCGGCGATGATCGCCTACCTGGACCGCGAGCTGCGCTACGTCTTCACCAATCGTGTCTATGAGGAGTGGTACGGCTGGCCCCACGACCTGCTGCTGGGCTCGTCGCTCGGCGATCTGCATTCGGCGGAGCACTGTGCGCGGCTGATGCCTTATCTCCAGCGTGTTCTGGCCGGAGAGCGGATCAGCTTCGAGCTGCCCGAGCTGAACGTCGGCGGTGAGCAGCGCGTCTTGCTGCGCGCCTACGTGCCGCATCGCGACAGCGATGGCAGCGTGATCGGCTTCTTCGTACTCATCCGCGATATCACCGAGCAGCGCCGCACCTCGGAGGCCCTGCACCAGGCCTACCAGAACCTCGAGCAGCGGGTTCGCGAGCGCACCGCGGAGCTGACCCGCGTCAACGCTCAGCTGCGCGAGGAGATAGAGGAGCGCCTGACAGCCGAGTGCCAGCTGCGTGACGCCAAGACCGAGGCCGAGGCGGCCAACCTTTCCAAGACCAAGTTCCTGGCGGCGGTTAGTCACGACCTGCTGCAACCGCTGAATGCCGCCAGGCTGTTCGTCGGGGCACTGGTGGAACAGGAGATGTCGGCGGCCAACCTGGAGCTGATCCAGCAGGTGGGCCACTCGCTCAAGGACGTGGAGACGCTGCTGGGCACCCTGGTCGATATCTCCAAGCTGGATGCCGGCGTGGTCACGCCTGAGGTGACGCCCTTCGCCATCCGCGAGCTGCTCGATGGCCTGGCCCGCGAGTATCGCCAGGTGGCCGCCAGCGAGGGACTCGGATTCCACTACGTTCCCTCATCGGCGATCGTCAGCAGCGATATCTCGCTGCTGTCCCGGGTGATCCGCAACCTGCTCAGCAACGCGGTGCGCTACACGTCCAGCGGGCACCTGCTGCTCGGCTGTCGGCGCCGCCGCGAGGGGCTGGAAATCCAGGTGCTCGATACCGGTTGTGGCATCGCCGAGGAGGAGCAGGAACTGATCTTCCAGGAGTTCCGCCGGCTGCCGTCCGCCGTCTCTGCACGGGATCGTGGCCTGGGGCTCGGGCTTTCCATCGTCGACAAGATTTCGCGCATGCTGCAACAGCCGGTGCGAATTCGGTCACGGGTCGGTCATGGCACCTTGTTCGGCGTTCTGCTGCCCTATGCGCAGCGGCTGCCGGCCGGCCAGACCCGCCAGGCCGTCGTCAGCGGGGTGGGGCGGGAGCTGGCCGGAAGGTGCCTGTGGGTGGTCGACAACGACCCGGCCATCTGCCTGGCCATGCGTCATCTGCTGGAGCGTTGGGGCTGCAAGGTCATCGTTGCCGAAAGCGAGACTCGCCTGGCCAAGCGTGTCTGTCTGATCGACGGGGCGGCCGATGCGCTGATCGTCGATTATCATCTGGACCATGAGTGCAACGGCCTCGATCTGGCGGAGCGAATCAATGGCATGCGCAAGTCTCCGCTGCCGGTACTGGTGATTACCGCAGACCACAGCCGTGAGCTGCGCCAGCAGGTGCGGGCGCTGGGCTTTCAGATCCTCAACAAGCCGGTCAAGCCGTTGCGGCTACGCACGACGCTTCAGCAGCTGATGGCCGAGACACCGCTCGATACGACAAGCGAATTTCTCTAGGATTTGGGTCGTCGCTAGGGCTTGCGTAGATAGCGGCTGAAGTCGATGTCGCTGGCCGAGAGAATGGCTTGCACGCGATTACTCACCCCGAGCTTGCGCAGGATCGCCGAAACGTGTGCCTTGACCGTGGTTTCGGCGATGTTGAGGTGATAGGCGATCATCTTGTTCGATTCGCCGCGTGTCATGTGCTCCAGCACCTGAAGCTGCTTGCGGGTCAGCGCCTCGAGTTGCTCCGAGGTGATGGCGCGCTCGCCCGCTTCCTGGCGGCGTGTGCTGCTGGCGCGCATGATCTCTGGTGGAAGATAAATATTGCCTTCGAGGATCTGCGCGATGGCCTTGATCAACTGCTCCTTGGGGGAGGATTTGGTGAGGAAACCCACGGCGCCGCAGGAGACTGCCTGCAGCATCACGTTCTTGTCTTCCTCGGCGGAGATGATGGCCACCGGAATGGTGGGAGCCTCGTTGCGTAGCTGGATCAACCCGGTCAGACCGCTCATGCCAGGCATGTTGAGATCGAGCAGTATCAGGTCCAGCTCCTCCTCGTTGGCGGTGATGGCCAGTGTGGCCTCCAGGTTTTCGGTTTCCAGCAGTTCGCTACCGGGAAAGCCGTCGCCGACCACTCTCGAAATGGCCTCACGGAACAAGGGATGATCATCGGCAATCAGGATCCGGTAGGAAGGAGTTTGAACATCCATCTTGTTGTTATCCTCGTGGCAAGGCATCAGGGGGATTCAAGGTGCGCACCGGGGGCAGCAAAGGGCGGTGTGCGAGGCGTGGCGACCTCAAGGTGGTGTCTGGCGGCTTCCCAGCTATCGATACCGTTACGATACCAGTAAAGCCGCTGAAACCCCGCCGCTGATAGACGCTTGACGGCGTTCCAGGATAGCCAGCAGTCGGATCGACACACCACCACGATCGGATGGTCCAGGTTGCCTGCAATGGCGGCGGTCACTTCGTCGATCAAGTAGCCCACCCAGTCGTGTCGGCTGTAATACCAGTCATCCCCCAGATGGCCGAGCCCTGTATTGGGGAGCCACAGTGCGCCCGGCAGGGAGTGGTGAGGCTCGGTTTGCAGGAAGCGGCCGTGTTGAAAGGTGAGGTTGATCACGTCCACCGGCAGTGCGGGTGGTGTGGCGTTCAGTAGCGCTACGACCTCATGGGTGTCCACCGTCGCAGCGCCGGGAGCCGTGCTGGGCGTGGGACTGCGATAGCGGTCGATGCGATAGCCACGCTCGGAGAAGAGCATGGCGTCATCCATCGCCGTCGAGGCGAGGGTCAGTCCCGGGAAGAGCGCCGCCAAGAGCAGCGCGGTCAGATACCCCTTCGCAACCATCATGCGCATCATCCAGTGGGCTGTGGCCCTATGGGACCGCCTTTCATCGTGTATCGGAATTGCACCTTTGTCGCGAGATGGCAGGCACGAAAGTACTATTCTGCTGCGCAGTGGCAGCCCCTAGGCTGTCAGAATGACAATACGCACACTGCAAGCCCCTCTTGTCCTGGTACGCGCTCTGATCGTCGTACTGCTGCTGGGAGGTGTCGAATCCCTGCATGCCGAGCTGCCGACGCTGCGGCTCAGCGTGCTGCAGTTCGGCACCGCCCACTGGGAGCTGGACCATCTCGAGCGCCGTGGGCTCGACCACGCGGCGGGCTTCAACCTGGAGGTGCGACTGGTGGCGAATCTGCCGGCCTCCCGTATTGCCGTTTCCAGCGGCGACGTAAACGGCGCTGTGGTCGACCTGACCTGGGCCCAGGCCCGCCATGCGGCCGGCCAGTCCTACCGTTATTTGCCCTATTCGTCCCAGATGGGCGACGTGCTGGCAGCGCCGGGCGTGGCAATCGACGCTCTCGGGGACCTGCGTGGCAAGCGTATCGGCGTGGCTGGCGGCCCCGACAGCAAGAGCTGGGTGCTGCTGACGCGGGCGGCGCAGGCCGAGGGCGTTGCGCTCGAGCGCGAAGCCCAGGTTCAGTTCGGCGCGCCGCCGCTGCTCAGCCAGGCGCTAAGGCGCGGACAGCTCGACGTGCTGGTGACCTTCTGGCACTTTGCCGCCGAGCTGACGGCCGCGGGTGAGGCCGAGGTGGCGCTGCCCATGGCGTCGCTGCTGACGCGCCTGGATATCCCCACGGGGCTGCCGATCCTTGGCTACGTCTTCCACGATGAGTGGGCTCGCGACCACGCTGCGCTGGTAGCGCGCTTCGCCGAGGCGGTAGCGCAAGCCAAGCGGGAACTGCGCGACGAGGCGGGCCACTGGGCGGCCCTGCGTCCGCTCATGCGCGCCAGCGACGACGCCCACTTCGAAGCGCTGCGCCAGGGTTACGTGCAGGGCATCCCCGAGCCACTGGACGCGCAGCGTATTCGAGCGCTGCAGCGGCTGCTGGTACTGACCGGGGTCGAGCCGGGCGAGGAGATGCCCGCGTCGCTGTTCGTCCAGGCGCCGAGTGACGAGCGGTGAAGGCCACGCCGTTGGCCTACTGGGTCGTCCTGCCGCTTTTGATGGTGTTCTGGGGGCTGATGGCCTGGCAGCTCGACTCCTCTCTGCTGCCTTCACCGCTGGCGGTGCTGGACACCCTGCAGCGGGAGGCGGCCAGCGGTGAACTTCAGCGCCACCTGGCGATAACCCTGCAGCGGGTGGCGATCAGCTTCACCCTGGCCATGGCGCTGGGTGTCCTGATCGGCATCGCCATGGGACGGTTGCCACTGGTCAATGCGCTGTTCGACCCGCTGCTGGTGCTGTTGCTCAACCTGCCGGCGCTGGTGCTGATCATCCTGCTATACGTCTGGTTCGGACTGGTGGAGGCTGCGGCGATCCTGGCGGTGGTGATCAACAAGGTGCCCAACGTGGCCGTCACCCTGCGCGAGGGTGCGCGTAGCCTCGACCCGCGCCTGGAGCAGATGGCCCGGGTCTACGATTTCTCTCCCGTCAAACGACTGCAACACGTCTGGGTGCCCCAGCTGTTTCCCTACCTGATGGCGGCGACTCGCGGTGGGCTGGCGCTGATCTGGAAGATCGTCCTGGTCGTGGAGCTGCTGGGCCGTTCCGACGGGGTCGGTTTCCAACTTCACCTGGCCTTCCAGATCTTCGATGTGGCCGGCCTGCTGGCCTACAGCCTGGCTTTCATCGCCATCGTGCAGCTGATCGAGCTCCTCATCCTGCAGCCCCTGGAGCGGCGAGCCTCGCGCTGGCGCCGCTCGGGAGCCCAGCATGCTTGAATTCGCTGTCCCTGGCGGGCATCCCGTCCTTGCGCCCATGTCACTGCGTATCGCTCAGGGCGATCGCATCTGCCTGCTGGGACCTTCCGGCATCGGCAAGACTACGCTGCTTAATCGTCTGGCCGGGCTGGAGCCGGGTCAGCCGCGCCCTGCGCTGCGCATCGGCTATCTGTTCCAGGAGCACCGCCTGCTGCCCTGGCGAACGCTGCACGACAACCTGCGCCTGGTCGGTGTTCGCAGCGACCAGGTGAGCTCGCTGCTGTCGCAGGTCGGGCTCGACGGCTATGGTGCACACTTTCCCGACCAGCTTTCGCTGGGCATGGCCCGGCGTGCCGCACTGGCGCGCTGCCTGGCGGTGCGCCCCGAGCTTCTCCTGCTGGACGAGCCCTTTGCCTCCCTCGACCCGCATCGGGCGACCGAGCTTCAGGCGCTGATTCGCAAGCTGCTCGATCGGACGCCGCACATGGCCATGATCTGTGTCACCCACGAACTGCGCGATGCCGCGGCTCTGGCCAACCGAGTCTGGTATCTGGCGGGACGTCCCGCCCACCTGCGGCACGACGGGAATCTCGGCGACACGCCTGCTGCAGTCGCTGACCTGGCCCGGCAACTGGAAACGTTGGGCCAGGAGTCGTCAGCCCAGGTGCGCGCCCAGCAACCGCGTACGCTGGGGCCGGAAGCCGCCGATGGCCAGCGCTGAAAGGACCAGGGTCACCCCCAACGTGATGGCGATCGCCTCACCGTTCCACCGCAGATACAGGGCGAAACGCAGCAGCTCCACCGCATGGGTAAAGGGGTTGAGCAGGCACATCTGGTAGATCCAGGGGCTTGCCTCCTGCATTCGCCACAGCGGATAGAGCGCCGAGGAGAGGAAGAACATGGGAAAGATGACGAAGTTCATCACACCGGCGAAGTTCTCCAGCTGCTTGACCCAGGTGGCGATCAGCAGGCCCAGGGCACCCAGCATCAGCGCGGCCAGCAGCAGCGCCGGCAGCACTGCGAGGTAGCCTTCCAGGGGGGGGCGCACGCCGACGCCCCAGCGGGCGATCAGCAGGAACACATAGACCTGAATGACCGAGACGCTGCCCATGGCCAGCAGTTTGGTCAGCAGCAGGAAGGGGCGGGGCAGGGGGCTTGTGAGCAAGACGCGCATGGAGCCCAGTTCACGGTCGTAGACCATGGAGAGCGCGCCTTGCATCGAATTGAACAGGATGATCATCCCGCACAGGCCGGGGACGATATAGGTCTCGTAGGTGATGTAGGTCACATAGGGGGGAATGATCGACACCCCCAGCACCATGCGAAAGCCGGCGGCGAACACCACCAGCCACAACAACGGCCGCACCAGGGCGCTGGCGAAGCGGGTGCGTTGCTGCCAGAAGCGCAGCCACTCCCGCTTCTGCACGCCGAGGAAGCAGTACCAGTAGTCGCGTGGCGTCATGCGAGTGCCTCCCGGGTCAATGCGTTGAAGGTGTCGGTGAGGCTGATGCCGCCGTGTCGTCGGCAAAGCGCATCGCCCGGCTCGTCGGCCAGCAGGCGGCCGCGGTGCAGCACCAGCACCTGATCCTCCGGCGCGATCTCCTCGATGAGGTGGGTCGCCCAGAGTACGGTGACCTTGCGATCCCGACATAGCTGGCGAACGTGGGCACCGAGGGCCGCTCGGCTGTCGAGATCGAGCCCGGCGGTGGGCTCGTCGAGCAGCAGCAGGGCGGGACTGTGCAGCATGGCACGGGCGATCTCCACACGCCTGCGGTGGCCGCCGTTGAGCCGGCGTACCGGCATGCGGGCATGTTCGGTCAGTTGCTGGCGCTCCAGCTCCTCGCCGCAGCGTAGCCGACCCTCACGCGGCGACATGCCGTGCAAGGCCGCATGGTAGAGCAGGTTCTGGCTCACGCTGAGATCAAGGTCCAGGGCGTTCTGCTGGAAGACGGCCCCGATATGGCGCATCACGGCGGAAGGCTGATGCCTGAGCGACCGCTCGCCGAGGCGCAGGTCGCCCTGCTGCAGGGCCAGAAGGCGGGTCATCAGGCCGAACAGGGTCGACTTGCCGGCCCCGTTCGGCCCGAGCAGGGCGTGGAAACGGCCGGAGGCCAGCGTGAAGCTGACCTCCTGCAGGACGGGCTGGCGCCGATAGCGATAGCCGATGCCCCGTGCTTCCATGATCACGACTCGGTACCCAAGGTGATGCGCACGCCCCAGGGGAAGCGACCCACGTCGATGGTCTTGACCACTTCGAGCTTGTCGACGTCGATCACCGAGACATCGCCGCTGACGCCGTTGGTGGTCAGCAGGGTCTTCTCGTCGGGGCTCAGCGCCACCTGCCATACCCGGGCGCCCACCAGCAGATAGTCGAGCACCTCGTAGCTCTGTGCATCCACCACCGCGATGTGGTTGGCCGGGCCCAGGGCGACGAAGGCGTAGCGACCGTCGGAGGTGAGCTGTATGCCTACCGGCTGCACGCGGTCCTGGTTCACTCCGGGGATGCGAAAATCGATGGCGTGGATCTCTTCGAGGCTCTCGACATCGATGATATGCACGGTACCGCCGATCTCCGCCGACGCCCACAGCAGGGCGTCGTCGTGGGTGAACTCCACGTGGCGCGGGCGGGCGCCGATGACGATGTTCTTCTCGATTTCGAAGGTCTCGGTGTTGATCCAGTGCAGCATGTTGGAGGTCTCGCTGGTATTCACTGCCCAGCGACCATCGTGGCTGACGCCCATGCCTTCCGGCTCGACGCCTACCTCGATCTGCGCCAGCACGTGCTTGGTCTCCACGTCCAGTACGGTGACCAGGGCGTCATCCTCGTTGGCGATATAGAGATGCCGGCCATTGGGGTGCAGGGCAAACTGCTCCGGATCCTCGCCGGAGGGCAGGGTATCGACCACCTGACGAGTGGCGAGATCGAAAATTTCCACGGTGTCGTCGTCGCTGGCGCAAATATAGAGCACATCCTCGTCGGGCGACAGCAGAATGCCCCTTGGGCGCTGGCCGACGGCGATCGTGTCGATCACCTCGAGGGAGGCCATGTCGATGACCGAGATGGTGTTGTCGCGTTCATTGGAAACGTAGGCCAGGCTATCGGCCCACAGCGGGGTAGAGAGGCCGAAGGTCAGGCAGAGGGTGGCAAGGCGTGCGGCAATTTTCATGGTCGGCTCCTTCAGGGGAGATCAGAAAGTGGGTCTCAGTCGCGCAGGCGGCAGCGGCTTTCCGGGCGATCGTAACCCAGGGTGTCGAGCTCGGTGTGCTGATGAAGAAAGCCTTCGAAGGGCGCCATGCCCACCAGGCTGTTGGGATGGGCGAGTGGTACCGGCTGGCGAAGCTGGCCGTTCCAGTCGCGGAAGCTGAGTGGACGACCCTTGAAGGCGGCCAGCTCGAATTGTTCGCCGATCAGGTAGTCGCGGAGGGTCTCCATGTCGGCGCTTTCGGTACGCGTCACCGCCTCGCCCACGGCGCGTATCGCCGCCCAGGCGGCATAGTCGGTGCCGGTCATGGGACGCTCGGCCTGTTTCTGGAAGCGGTTCTGCAGCTGCGCCGCTCCCCAGGCTTCCACCGCGGGGTGCCAGGCATCTGCCGCCATGCCCTGGGTGCCGGCCACGGGGCGTGGCAGCCAGGTATTGAAGGGCACGAAATCGCCGAAATCGTTGCGCTCGTCGGCGACTACCACCACGTCATAGTCGGGACCCTGGGTGAACAGCGGCAGCTCGGCGGAGGCGTTGCGGCGCATGTCGGCCTCGAAGGTCCACTCCTTGTCGGCGACCACCCGCAAGGCAAATTTCTCGGCGGACCGGCGGAAGGCGTCGGCCCAGGCCTGGTCGTCTTCGGTCTGGCCGCTGATCAGGAACACCGAGCGCCAACGCCGCCAGTTGAGCCATTGGGCCAGGGCGTCGGTCAGCATGGCGTGGCTGGGGGCGGTGTGCAGCAAGTAGGGAGAGCAGTCATCGAGGCGAAGTGATACATCGCGAGCTCCCGCATTGAACAGCAGGGCCTGGTCACCGCTGATATCGATGGCCTTGCGCAGGGTCTGCGCGGGAACGTTAAGCACGATCAGGCTGATATCGTCATCGAGCATGGCCGTGAACGCCTCCAGCACGGCGTCCTCGTTGGCGGCAATCATGCTATCGAGTTCATGGTGCTGGCCAAGGAAACGGCCAGTGCTCATGTTGTCGCTGACCCCCAGGCGGGCCCCCTGGAGTCCGGAATCCTCGGGCTCGGGGGTCAGCTGGGCCAGTGCCGGACCGCGATCGGGCTGCCACTGCAGGTAGCCGTAACGCACGCTCACCTCGTCGGCATTCGCCAATGGGGCCAGCAGCCAGCCGCACAGTCCCAGCCCGCAGGCAAGGCGTCGCATTTGCGGGGAAGTGTCCATGACATCTCCTGGTCGAGACGGGTCGAAAACGGGGCTTCACTGCACGACGAAGGTGCCGTTCACGCCGCGCTCCTCCAGGCCCGCGCAGGCCCATTCATAGGTGCCGGTGCGAATGGGCACGAAAAACAGCTCGGCCTCGCCTTCACTCTCGAACTCCAGTTCGGTCAGGGTGGGCGCTTTTATCTCGACGTTTCCCGCCTCGATCTTGCGCAGCCAGGCGTTCTTGAAGAAACCGGGGGCCACCCAGGCGCACTCCTGCATGCCTGTGGCTTCGATGACCAGCCGGTAGGACTGGCCGGTTTCCAACTGATACTCGCGCACCGATACGCCGAGCATGCTCTCGCCGGTGCCGATCACCAGCCGCTCAAGGCGCTCGGGTCGGTTGGCCAGGTCGCCGGCCGCCAGGGCAGCGCCGGTGGTGAGGCTCAGGACCAGGGCCAACAGCCCCATGGCGGCAGGGCGGCGTGCGGTGGGACGCTTGCGGGCAGGGGAAGTACGGCAAGGGAAAGTACGGCAAGAGGTGGCGGACATGTTGTTGTTCTCCTTCGGGTTGCAGGACAGCTGGCCGTGTGGCCATGCCGTCAAGTTCAGCACTTAGCCCCGCCAAGTCCCATGACACCATGGGGCCCTTGTTCTCCTTCCAAGGGCGTAAGACGGGAGCAGGGTAGAAGAGAGGACTAGTACCAAGGGAGGACGATGAGAGGCCGGAAAGTGGCGCTGCGCGCGCGATGCTGCGCTACCTAGACTCCACTCACACCGCTGCAGACCAGCGACCAGCGGCCTTGTTCGACTGCCGAATCTCACGACTTCGACGTCTCACAACAACACACAACGACAGGTGCCCTCATGCGAACCATGCCCCCCCTTACTCATGCTCTAGCCCACGGCCTGGGCACTCCCGCGCGCAACATCGTCGCCCTCTCCCTGGTCTGCCTGCTACTGGGCGCTTCCACCACGGCCTTGGGTCATGGCGATGTCACGCCCCAGGAAGTCGATACCAAGGGGTTGCCCGATCTGGGTGAGGCGCCGCTGATGGAGAACCCCTTCCGTCCTGGCAATCAGCACGACGACTACCATGAGCTGGCCGTACAGGTGGGCGAGAGTGGCTATGGTGGCAACTGTGCTGTCTGTCACGGCATCCAGGCCATGTCGGGGGGGCTGACGCCGGACCTGCGCAAGCTCGAAGAGTGGGACGACGAGTACTATCTGCAGCGAGTGAGTAACGGTACCGAGCGTGGCATGCCCGCCTTTCGGGAGAACCTCGACCAGACGGCGATGTGGGCCATCAAGACATACATCGAGTCGGTGACGCCCTGAGGGAAACACCAGGAAGCCGTCGCCACCAGCCATATCGTCTGGGAGGGAGTGCATCATGTGGAAACGAACCTTGATCTTGCTGTTGCTCGTGCTGTTCCAGGCACCGGCCTGGGGCGGGGGGCTGGCATCGGAGGTGCTGCGCGCTGCCGTGGGCGAGGTGGCGGGAGACAATTCCAGCGCGGAGCTGTTTCGGCGCCCGGCGCTGCGCAACCTCGATGAAGTGATGGCCTCCGGGTATATCAACATCGGGCTGTACGAGGATTTCCCCCCATACTCCTATATTGACGAAGCGGGTGAGGCGCAGGGTATTGATGTAGAAATCGGGCGTGCCATCGCCGATGGGCTGGGCCTGGAATTCCGCCCGTTCTGGATCAAGCCCGGCAGCAGCCTGGGGCGTGATCTCGGCAACAACGTTTCGCGTGGCCACTATCTGCGCCCGACCCAGGTAGCCGATGTCATGCTGCGGGTCCCCTACGACAGGGACTTCTCCTACCTGCGCGACTCCACCGGTGAGTACATCAACAAGAGCGTGGTGATGTTCGGCCCCTACCAGCGCGAAGAGTGGGGTATCGCCTACGATGCCGATCAGCTCGATGGAGAGGCGACGTTGGGCAGCTTTCGCCACCAGCGCATCGGCGCGGAGTACGACACCCTGCCGGCCACCTACCTGACCGCCGTGATGGGCGGGCAACTGCGCGACAACGTCCGCCACTATCGCAACGTGGGCGATGCCTTTGCCGCCATGGCCCGTGGCGAAGTGGCAGGGGTCATGGCCATTCGTGGCGAGCTCCAGCATTACCTGGCACGCCATCCGGCACGTGATTTCCGGCTTGCCCAGCCACTGCTGCCCGGCATCTCTCGTCAGCAATGGGATATCGGCATGGCCGTTCGCCACAACCATCGCCAGTTGGGCTACGCGGTCGAGGCGATAGTGGATCGCGCGGTGCGCGACGGTAGCCTCGATGACATCTTCCAGGCCCATGCCCTCGAGTATCGTATGCCCGATTTCTACGCCGAGGTTCTCGGCCCGGCGGAGTGAGCGTGATGAGACAACAAGCGATTCTCTGGATGGCACGCTGCGGATGGCTTGCACTGACAGTTGGCTGCCTGATGGGTTCAACCGTGACAGCAGTGGCATCCATCCCGGACGACCCCTATCGCTCGCCTATGTGGCACTACAACCTGAACCGCTATCTTGGCGAAGGCGAGACAGTCCAGCATAGCGACCAGGTGGTGCTCAAGGTGCCCCACTTCGCTGAGGACGCCACCCAGGTGCCCCTGACGGTGGATCTCTCCGGCTTCGGCTCGTCCGTCAAGGAGGTCATCACCTGGGTCGATCTCAACCCGGTACCGCATCTCTTCACCTTTCGGCCCGAAGCCACCGAAGTGCGGGGCATTGCCCTGAATTTTCGCATTCAACAGGCATCCACGGTGCGTGCGGCGGTGCTGGATGGGCAAGGCGTGTGGCACATCGGCAGTGCCCATGTGGATGCGGCCGGCGGTGGCTGTACCGCGCCCAGCGCCACGGCCACCAATCCCGACTGGGCGGCCAGCCTCGGCCAGATGCGCGGTGCGCTGTTCAGCCCGGCCAGTGGGCCGGCCAGCACTCGCTTGAAGCTGCAGGTCATGCATCCCATGGACACCGGAATGGTGGGCAACATTCCGCGATTCAACATCGAGCAGGTCGAGCTGCGAAATGCCACCAGTCAGGCGCGACTCGCCACCATGTCGCTGTCTGAATCGGCCTCGGAGAATCCGCTTTTCGTCTTTGACCTGGAGCACGAAGGGAAGGAGGACGGACTCACGCTATGGATGCGTGACAACGGCGGGAATGTCTTCGAAAACCACCTGGGTACCTGATCATGCGATACGCCATGCTGCTGCTGAGTAGCCTGTTTCTTGGTGGAGGCACTGCGTCGGCCGAGAACTTTCGGTATGCTCTCGAGCCGGTGGAAATCACCTCGGATGTGTGGGTCATCGAAGGCGTGACGGAAGATTTTTCCCGTGATAACGGGGGCAATATCGTCAATACCGCCTTTATCCTTACCGAAGAAGGTGTGGTGGTCTTCGATACCGGTCCTTCACGGCGCTACGGTGAGCAGATGCGAGAAGTCATCGCCTCGATCACCAGCCTTCCTGTTACTCATGTCTTCCTCTCCCATCATCATCCCGACCATGTGTTCGGTAATCAGGCCTTCGACCCACACAGGCTCCACGCATTGGACGGTACCATTGCACTGCTCAAGGCCCAGGGAGACGACTTCGCCGAAAATCTCTACCGAGCGCTCGGTGACTGGATGCGGGGTACCGAGGTCGTGCTGCCCACCCAGCGCGTCACGCCCGGCCGAATGACCATTGGCGGACGCGATATCGAGCTGATCGCCATGAGCGGCCATTCCGGGGCCGACCTGGTGCTGCTGGATGATGCCTCCGGCGTACTGCTGACTTCCGACATGGTGTTCTTTCAGCGCGCGCCGACGACGCCGCACACGCCTGGTATCGACGTCTGGCGTGAGGAACTGCGCGAACTGGAAGCCCTCGATTTTCGCTATCTGGTACCTGGTCATGGCCCGGTGGTGAAGGACACGGCGCCTTTCGACCAGATGCACGATTATCTTGCCTGGCTTGATACGAGCCTGAGGGAGGCGGCCGGCCAGGGGTTGACCGCCAGCGAGGTCATGGACATGGCCATTCCCGAGCGGTTCGATGAAATAGCGGTTGCGCGCCATGAGCTGATTCGCAGCGTGACCCACCTGTATGGCCGCTACGAGCGTGAAGCACTATCGCCGCTGACCGGTGGAGGGTAAGCGTAAAGGTGGGATGACGTTTATTGCAGTGCATGGCTCTTGCCACCTTGATCAGTGACAGTGATCGGGTGGCTTTTTTATGGGTGAACCACTGGGTAGTACGACCAAGAGAGGAGGGAATGTCGTCCCTGTTGGCCATGGCTGGGCGCTCCGAGATCCGCCAGATTGAAAGGCGCAGCGTCAGGTTGCGCGCTGGAAATCAAACAACAATTCCATCGAATTACTGTCCCTCCGGAGACCATCATGACTCAGTCCACTTCCCTCGGCAAACTGGCCAGGCCTCTTGCCCTGACCGCCATTGCACTGGCTGTTTCAGCCCATGCCCAGGCCGTCAGCTTCGAGGACATGCTTAACGACCACCTGGCCACGGATCAGGTGGTGACCAACGGCATGGGCCTGCATGGGCAGCGATTCAGCCCGCTGACTACTCTCAACACCGATAATGTCCACCAGTTGCGTCCGGTGTGGGCTTTCTCCTTTGGCGGTGAAAAACAGCGAGGCCAGGAGTCTCAGCCGCTGGTGAAGGACGGCGTGATGTACGTAACCGGTTCCTACTCACGCATGTGGGCGGTGGATGCCTATACCGGAGAGCAGGTATGGCAGTACGAGGCGCGTCTGCCCGACGGCATCATGCCCTGCTGCGACGTGGTCAATCGGGGGGCGGCCATCTACGGCGACAAAGTCTATTTTGGCACGCTGGATGCGCGGCTGGTGGCACTCGACCGCGAGACCGGGCGCGTTCAATGGATCAAGCGAGTGGCCGATTATGAGGCGGGACATGCCATTACCGCTGCGCCGATCATCATCGATGGCAAGCTGATCACCGGCGTGGCCGGGGGCGAGTTCGGCGTGGTGGGCACCGTCTTCGCCTTCGACGCCGAGACGGGCGACGAGCTTTGGACCCGTCCTGTGGTCGAGGGACACATGGGCTATGTCTTTGAAAATGGCGAAGCCGTCGAGAACGGCATCACCGGGAGCGAAGCGGGGCTGAGTTGGCCCGGCGACATGTGGGAGCAGGGTGGCGGTGCGCCCTGGCTGGGTGGGTTCTATGATGCAGACACGCACTCCCTGCTGATCGGTACCGGCAACCCGGCCCCCTGGAACTCTCACCTGCGTCCCGGCGACAACCTCTACACCTCCTCTCGTCTGGCGATCAATCCCGACGACGGCACCATCAAGTGGCATTTCCAGTCTACGCCCAATGACGGCTGGGACTATGACGGTGTCAACGAGGTGATCTCTTTCGACTACGAAGAGAACGGCAGCCTGGTCAAGGCGGCCGCCACGGCGGATCGCAACGGCTTCTTCTACGTGCTCGATCGCGAGAGCGGCGAGTTCATCCGCGGCTTCCCCTTCGCCGACCGGGTCAGCTGGGCCGAAGGACTGGACGAGAACGGCCGGCCCATCTTCAATCCCGCTGGGCGCCCGGGCAATCCGGCCGATACCGAGGGCGAACGCGGCGAGTCGGTGGCGGCCTATCCGGCCTTCCTGGGCGCCAAGAACTGGAACCCCATGGCCTACAGCCAGGATACCGGCCTGTTCTACATCCCCTCCAACGAGTGGATGATGGACATCTGGAACGAGCCGGTATCCTACCGCAAGGGCGCGGCGTTTCTGGGCGCCGGCTTCACGATTCGTCCCACCAACGACGACTACATCGGCGTGCTGCGTGCCGTCGATCCACGCACCGGGGAGGAGGTGTGGCGCCACGAGAACCGCGCGCCGCTCTGGGGCGGGGTGATGACCACCGCTGGCAACCTGGTCTTCACCGGTACGCCGGAGGGGTATCTGAAGGCCTTCGATGCCACCACCGGTGAGGAGCTGTGGGGCTTCAATACCGGCTCCGGGGTGGTGGCCACGCCGATTACCTGGGAGATGGACGGTGAGCAGTACGTCTCGGTGGCCTCCGGCTGGGGTGGGGCGGTGCCGCTGTGGGGAGGCGAGGTCGCCGAGGTAATCAAGGACTTCAACCAGGGCGGCATGTTGTGGACCTTCAAGCTGCCAAGCGAATACGCCCAGCAGTGATTCGTCAGGAGCCGGGTCCTCGGCGGCCCCGGCTCCTACTACTAACGACCCCGTCTCGGCCCCCCAAGGAAGCATTGGCCATGGCCGTGGGTTAACTACACTCGAAGCAAGGCCGGCCAACCTCAATGGTACACAGCGTGAGGGCGTGTCGGACGAGAAAAAATAAAGGGCTCGTCAGGGCACCCACCGAGTGAGTCAGCGCTATCTTTCAAATGGCCAAACCAGTCAACAAGAATGCACTCCAGGAGCTAGAACCATGATCTACGCCAACCCCGGTCAGTCCGGTTCCGTCATCACGTTCGAATCTCGCTACGGCAATTTCATCGGTGGGGAGTTCGTGCCTCCGGTGAAAGGCCAGTACTTCGACAACGTCAGCCCGGTCAACGGTGAGGTGTTCTGCCAGATTCCGCGCTCCACCACCGAAGACATCGAGAAGGCACTGGATGCCGCCCATGCCGCCGCCCCGGCCTGGGGCAAGACATCCGCCGCCGAGCGCAGCAATATCCTGCTCAAGATCGCCGATCGCATCGAGCAGAACCTGGAAATGCTGGCCGTCGCCGAGACCTGGGACAACGGCAAGGCGGTGCGCGAGACCCTCAACGCCGACCTCCCGCTGGCCGTCGACCACTTCCGTTACTTTGCCGGCTGTATCCGCGCCCAGGAGGGCACCGCGGCTGACATCGACGCCAATACCGTCTCCTATCACTTCCACGAGCCGCTGGGCGTGGTGGGCCAGATCATCCCTTGGAACTTCCCGCTGCTGATGGCCGTGTGGAAGCTGGCGCCTGCGCTGGCAGCCGGCAACTGCGTGGTGCTCAAGCCCGCCGAGCAGACCCCGGCATCGATCCTCAAGCTGATGGAGCTGGTCGGCGACCTGCTGCCGGCGGGTGTGGTCAACGTGGTCAACGGTTACGGCGCGGAGGCCGGCCAGGCACTCGCCACCAGCAAGCGCATCGCCAAGATCGCCTTCACCGGCTCCACCCCGGTGGGTGCTCATATCCTCAAGTGCGCCGCCGAGAACATCATTCCCTCCACCGTTGAGCTGGGTGGCAAGTCGCCGAACATCTACTTCGCCGACATCATGAACGCCGAGCCCGAGTTCATCGACAAGGCGGTGGAAGGCCTGGTGCTGGCCTTCTTCAACCAGGGCGAAGTGTGCACCTGCCCGTCGCGTGCGCTGATCCAGGAGGACATCTACGACGACTTCATGGCCAAGGTGATCGAACGTACCGTGGCGATCAAGCGCGGCAACCCGCTGGATACCGACGTTCAGGTCGGCGCCCAGGCCTCCCAGGAGCAGTTCGACAAGATCATGTCCTACATGGACATCGCCCGCGAGGAAGGCGCCGAGTTCCTCACCGGCGGCGACAAGGCGAGCTTCGACCCGGCCTACGACAAGGGCTACTACATCCAGCCGACCCTGCTCAAGGGCAACAACCAGATGCGCGTCTTCCAGGAGGAGATCTTCGGTCCGGTGGTGGCGGTGACCACCTTCAAGGACGAGGCCGAGGCGCTGGCCATTGCCAACGACACCGAGTTCGGCCTCGGCGCAGGGGTGTGGAGTCGCGACATCAACGTCGCCTTCCGCATGGGGCGTGGCATCCAGGCCGGCCGCGTCTGGACCAACTGCTACCATCAGTACCCGGCACACGCCGCCTTCGGCGGCTACAAGAAGTCCGGCGTCGGCCGCGAGACTCACAAGGTGGCGCTCGAGCACTACCAGCAGACCAAGAACCTGCTGGTCAGCTACGACATCAATCCGCTCGGCTTCTTCTGAGCCTCCATGCCGCCCGGCCCAGCCGGGCGGCAATTATCCCGAGAGTGGACAACCGCTCCGTCCCTGGCGATTCCGAACGAACCGCGTGTGGCATCATGCCGCCCGCCAAGCCCGGAGAGAGACATGGACAAGACGATGAAAGCCGCCGTTGTACGCAAGTTCGGCGAGCCGCTGGCCATCGAGGAGGTCGACGTACCGCGGCCGCAGGCCGGCGAAATACTGGTCAAGGTGGCCGCTTCGGGGGTATGCCATACCGACCTGCATGCCGCTCACGGCGACTGGCCGGTCAAGCCCAGCCCGCCCTTCATTCCGGGGCATGAGGGCGTGGGCCATATCGTGGCAGTTGGCCAGGGGGTCAAGCATGTCAAGGAAGGTGACCGGGTCGGCGTGCCCTGGCTCTATTCTGCCTGCGGCTACTGTGAACACTGCCTGGGTGGCTGGGAGACACTGTGTGAATCCCAGCAGAATACGGGATACTCGGTCAACGGCGGGTTTGCCGACTACACCCTGGCGGACGCCGGCTTCGTCGGTTTATTGCCGGATAATATCGATTTCCTCGAGATCGCCCCCGTGCTGTGTGCGGGAGTCACGGTCTACAAGGGCCTGAAGATGACCGATACCCGTCCGGGGCAGTGGGTGGTGATCTCCGGCATCGGTGGCCTGGGCCACATGGCGGTCCAGTACGCCAAGGCGATGGGGCTCAACGTGGCCGCCGTGGATATCGACGATGGCAAGCTGGCCCTGGCGGAACGCCTGGGGGCGACTGTTACGGTCAACGCGCTCAAGACCGACCCCGCCGCCTACCTCAAGCAGGAAATCGGTGGTGCTCACGGAGCCCTGGTGACGGCGGTGTCGCCCAAGGCCTTCGATCAGGCACAGCGCATGTTGCGTCGGGGAGGCACCCTGGTTCTCAATGGCCTGCCGCCCGGCGATTTTCCGCTGCCGATCTTCGACACCGTGCTCAACGGCATCACCATCCGTGGCTCCATCGTCGGCACCCGCCAGGATCTTCAGGAGTCGCTGGATTTCGCCGGAGAAGGCAAGGTCAAGGCCACGGTGAGCACCGACCGTCTGGAGAACATCAACGACGTCTTCCAGCGCATGATCGATGGCAAGATCGAGGGGCGCGTGGTGCTGGACATGGCAAGCTGAGAGTTGCTCTCTCGTCGCCCGTAGCGGCGATTTCAGGCGCGGCTATTGCCGCGCTTTTTTTTACCTTCACTACAACGATACGGCGCTATGCTTCATGCTTCTCGCTTCGAAGGAAGGAGCGTCGACATGGACCTTGAGGATCTGGACCTGCATCAGCAACGCTTGCAGCACGTCGCCGGCCAATTGCGCGCCAGCGGTGCGCGCCGGGTGCTGGATCTGGGGTGCGGCACCGGCACGCTGCTTCAGTACCTGCTGCACGAACCCCAGTTCGAGACGCTGGTGGGGCTGGAGCAGTCTGGCGAGCTGTTGGCTCAGGCGCAGCTGCGACTGGGTGACTGGCCCGAGGCGGAGCAGGGCCGGCTGAGGCTGGTATGCGGCTCCTACGCCGAATCCCATGCATCACTGGTCGGCTTCGATGCCGCCGCGATGGTGGAAACCATCGAGCACGTGCCGCCGGAGACCCTGTCTCAGGTGGAGCGATGCGTTTTCGGGGTGCTGCGGCCTGGACTGCTGGTGCTGACCACACCCAACCACGACTACAATCCGCTGTTCGGGCTGGCTCGTGGCGAGTTTCGCGATCCCGACCACCGTTTCGAATGGACGCGTGACCGCTTTCGTGACTGGGCATGGGGTGTCGCGCATCGCAATCGTTACCGGGTCCGGATTTCCGGGATCGGCGAGTGGCATTCGGACCTGGGTCAGCCGACTCAGCTTGCACGCTTCGAGCGAAATGATTGTCAGACAGTTTGAAACCTGAATTCGGGAAACCTGGGGGGAGACCGCCATGTGGCCTGGAGCCGCCTGGCTATCATGTTGGTTTTGATCCCGGTCAATCCAGCGTACGCATCGATCTGTTGATTGTATCAATAGCTGAAAAGCTACGACCAAGGAGGGTTGTTTTTCCTTCCAAGGTCCTATTCATGCATTTCTTTTGCATCTATAGCCTCGGAGAGGCAACGTCACCGTTGCAACAATAAATCTTAACGTGATCGGGAGGTTTTTATGCAATGGGTTGATCCAGCTTTCTGTGACCTTCGACTGGGTTTTGAAGTCACGGCCTATGTCTATGTGCGGTAAGTAAGTTGCCGGGAATGACTCATATGTTCATTCCCGGCTTACGCCCTTGAATTGTTGAAAACAATAATGAGGAGTGGGGCATGACAACGAATCATCAGGTTCACTTGAGTGACGCCTATGTCCTCAGTCCTACTTTTCTCTTTCGTTGGGAAGAGTCCCAGGGCGCCCATGTGCTCCTCTACCCCGAAGGGATCGTCAAGCTGAATGATACGGGTGGCGAAATCCTGAAGCTATGTGATGGCGAGTCTACCGTTGACGAACTCATCGACAAGCTGACTGAACGCTACGATGCCAATCGTGTTGCCATCGCCGAAAGTGTCATCAAGTTCCTGGAGGTGTCCCGTGTCAAAGGCTGGATCCGCGTTACGTCTTGATGGGGATGGCAAGCCCATCTGGGTGCTGCTCGAGCTCACCTACCAATGCCCGCTAAAGTGCGTCTTCTGCAGCAATCCGATGGACTTCGATCGTTATCGCGACAACGAATTGAGCACCGAGGAGTGGAAGGGGGTGATACGCGACGCCCGCAAGATGGGAGCCATGCAAATTGGCTTTTCCGGTGGTGAGCCCACGCTGCGCAAGGATCTCGAGGAGCTGGTCGCTGAAGCCAATGACCTGGGGTATTACACCAACCTGATCACGTCCGGAATCGGGCTTACCTCAAAGCGGCTGGCGGCACTCAAGGAGGCGGGGCTAAAGCATATCCAACTGGGCTTCCAATCCAGTGACCGTGATACGGCAAATAGGCTGGCGGGGGTGGAGAGTTTCGACAGGAAGCTTGCAATCGCCAAGGAGATCAAGGCCCACGGTTTTCCCATGGTGCTGAATGTTCCCATCAGCCGGCACAATATTGTCCAGGTGCCGGAGATCATCGATCTGGCTAGTGAACTGGGTATGGAATACCTGGAACTGGCCAACGTGCAGTACTACAACTGGGCGTTACTGAATCGAGACCAGTTGCTGCCCACCCGTGAAGAGCTGGAGTGGGCGGAAGCGGAAGTGAACAAGGCCCGTCAGCGCCTGGGTGACGCCATGACCATCTTCTTCGTGATTCCCGACTATTACGAAGGACGTCCCAAGGCGTGCATGAACGGCTGGGGTTCCATCCACCTGACCATCGCCCCGGATGGTTCGGCTCTGCCCTGTTCCCAAGCCCGCACCATCGACACCCTGGCGTTCCCCAACATCAGGGAGCATAGCCTGGAATGGCTGTGGCGGGAGTCCCCGACCTTCCAGAAATTTCGCGGCGATGGGTGGATGAAGGAACCCTGCCGCAGCTGCGATGAACGGGAGACGGATTTCGGCGGCTGCCGCTGCCAGGCCCTGCTGTTGACGGGGGACGCCGCCAATGCCGACCCTGCCTGCAGCAAATCCCCGCATCACCATATTATCCAGCAGGCTATTGGGGAGTCGGCGATCTCAGACGGGAAGGCTGGCTCGTTGATCGCTCGTCAGGGCGGCTATCGGCTGGGGAGGGAAGCGACATGAAACTGCCACACGATTCACTCGGCGGCACCCTGGCCGCCGGCATGTCGTTGACTGCGGTGCTGTACTTGATCGTCCGGACACTGGTCTAGGAGATCAATCACCATGACCCTTGCACTGCTCGACTTCGTGTTCCGCTGGGCGCATCTCCTCTTCGCGATCATCTGGATCGGCCACAACTACGCCAATGTCGTGAAGCATCCCACCTTCACCCCGTTCAACGGCGAGACGAGCGAAGCGGAGCGCACAGCCGCGCTGGAGGCTCGGATGCAGCGCGAGCATGGCACCTTTCGCTATGCCTCCATCGTGGTCTGGGTCTCCGGCATGGGGATGCTGTGGTATCGGGGCTGGCTGCCTGATGCCCTGCTGCTCGAAGGACCCCATGCGGTGATCGGCGTGGGTGCCTGGATCGGCACCCTGATGCTGCTCAACCTGTGGCTGGTGCTCTGGCCCCACCAGAAGAAGGTGCTGGGCTTCGTGCCGGCCCCATTAGAGGAACGGGTGCGCTGCTCGCGTATCACCTTCCTCTCGTCTCGCACCAATACGATCCTGTCGATTCCACTGCTCTTCTTCATGACGGCCAGCGGACATGCGCTGCATCTCTTCATCTGAGCCCGGCTACGACGTCACTTCGCCCGACGCCGTCTACAACTTCGCCGCAGGCCCCGGCATGATGCCTCACGAAGTCCTGCTGCAGGTCCGGGAAGAGCTGCTGGACGGGCAGAGAAGCGGGATGTCGGTCATGGAGATGCCCTTCGCCGGTGAGGCATTCCAGGCTATCCAACAGCAGGCGCAGCAGGACCTGCGCGAGCTACTCGGTGTGCCCGCCGACTATCGCATCCTGTTCCTGCAGGGCGGTGCCTCGGCGCAGTTCGCACTGCTGCCCATGAACCTGCTGCCCGCGGGGGCCAAGGCGGATTACCTCGACACCGGACACTGGTCGCGTAAGGCGATCGCCGAGGGTGGCCGCTACGTGCGCATCAACGTCGCGGCCAGCGGGGAGGCGCACGGCTATCGCCGGATTCCCGCCCAGACCGACTGGCGACTGGACCCCGAGGCGGGTTACTGCCATATCACCAGTAACGAGACGGCCGATGGCCTGGCCTATCACTGGCTGCCGAATACCGGCATGGTGCCACTGGTCGCCGACATGACGTCCGATTTCCTCTCCCGTCCCCTGGCCGTTGAGCGCTTCGGGGTCATCTATGCCGGGGCACAGAAGAACATCGGTCCCGCCGGGCTGACCATCATCATTATCCGTGACGACCTGCTGCGACGGGCGCGGCCGGAGACGCCCTCCGTCTTCAATTATCGGGTTCAGGCGGAAAGCAACGGGCGCGTCAATACCCCGCTGACCCATGCGATCTACATTGCCGGCCTGGTGTTCCGCTGGCTGAAGCGCCAGGGCGGATTGAGCGCCATGGCCGAGCGCAATCGGCGCAAGAGCGCCAGGCTCTACGACGCCATCGACGGCAGCGGCTTTTACGCCTGTCATCCACGTGCGATGGACCGGTCGCCCATGAATGCCTGCTTTCATCTAGCCGATGATGCACTGACGGGAAAGTTCCTGCAGTCAGCCAGCGCCCAGGGGCTGCTGAACCTTCAGGGCCACCCGGCCACCGGCGGAGTGCGGGCCAGCCTCTACAATGCCATGCCCGAAGCGGGCGTCGACGCCCTGATCGCCTTCATGCAGGCGTTCGCCTTGCGCCACGCCTGATCCCGGTGCCGGGCCGCTGGCCGGCCCTGGATGCTTTTCTTCACGCCAGGGTTTGCTCCCATGTCCCGCTACCTCATGACCGCCTTGATGCATCACCAGCCGCCTCTTGGCCGCAAGCTCGCCTTCGCCCGGGCCAGGCTGAGTGCCCGTCTCCTGGCGGGGCTGTCGCGACCGCCCGCCACAACCTCGGTGCGGGTCATGGGGCTGACCTTTCCGAACCCGCTCGGCATTGCCGCCGGGTTCGATAGACGGGGAGAGCTGGGGCGGCAGGTGGGCGCCCTGGGGTTCGGCGCCATCGAAATCGGCACGCTCACCCCGCGGGACGCGGCCGCCTATGTGGCCAGTAGGCCGGTGCGCGGCGCCACCGACACCCTCCTGGGGATCAACATCGGGATGAGCCCCGAGACGGAGCCATCCCAGGCCCAGCATGACTATCTCGTCGGTCTGCGGGCGGTATGGGGCCAGGCCGACTATGTCGCCATCAACCTGAGCAGCCCCCAAGCGGCGGAACTGCTGCATCCGGGCCGTCGGGAGACACTGGACGCGCTCCTGGTGGCCCTGAAGCGCGAGCAGCGGGCCTTGACCGCGGTGTCTGGACGCTACGTGCCGCTGGCGGTGAAGATCAAGCTGCCGCTCGAGAGCGTGGCGCTGCCCGAGACCGTGACCCAACTGGCGGCACTGCGCTTCGATGCCCTGATCGCTGCCCTCGATGTCGGCCCGCCGGCCACGCCGCAACGCTATGCCGAGTGGCAGACGCCGCAACGCCAGCGCCAGGCCTGCGATCGGATCGAGCGGCTTGCCGCCATGCTGACGGGACGGCTGCCGATCATTGCGGTAGGGGGGATCGGCTCGGCGCAGCATGTCGCCGGACGCCTGCGAGCCGGCGCCGCTCTGGTGCAGTTGCATAATGCCCTGGTCTACGAGGGGCCACGGGTCGCCCTGGCTATCCATAAGGCATCGTTGCAGGCCGGCTGAAGGCTGGCCTGCCCTTGGCCAGCCCTCAGCCGGCTCGGTTCATCCGGCAGCGGGCCGGTCGAGCCCCAGCACCCTGGCCTCCTCCCGCCGTCGCCGGTGCAGGTCCCAGAGTGCCGCGCCGCCCAGCACCACGAAGCCGAGCAGTTCCACCCATGCCCGGTAATCGATGAACAGGGCGTAGAGAACGGCCGCACTGCCCGCTGCGGCCAACAGTACCGGGCCGCTGGCGCGGTGGTACCGGTAGCCGCCGGCCAGCGCCACCAGGGTGACCAGCACGAAGCCGGCGATGGTGCCGGCCCAGGCGCCCTCATGCAGCGCCAGGCCGATGCCCAGCAGTGGCAGCAGGCCGACCAGCGCCATGGTGCCATAGCAACTCAGCAGGGCGAGTCCCAGTGCCGACAGGCCCAGCAGGCCGCGCCGGCGAAGTCGCAGCAGCCAGCGCCGCGGATCGAGTCGTCTCGACCATTGGCGAGGCAGGGAGGGCGCCCGCTCGCCGCGGTGCATGCCGAGTTCGATGGAGTGGGCGCCGAAGCTCTCCGCAACCTCCCGGGTCTGGGCGCTGGGGCTTAGAGCGAAATAGTCATGGCTGCCCACCGTCGCCACCTCCTCGAACCCGGCGTCTTCGAACAGCGCGATCAGGTCCTCCCTTATCGTGGCGCCCACCACGCATTCGACCCAGAGCCGCGGATCGTCGTGACAGTCCACCGAGACCGGACGATGAATGACCACGTCGGCAAGCTGCAGGCGACCGTTTGAACGCAGGACGCGAAACATCTCGGCGACGGCACGCCGCTTGTCCGGCACCAGGTTGAGGGCGCCGTTGCTGGTGATGGCGTCAATGCTGGCATCGGGCAGCGGCAGCTGTTCCGCCGAGGCCTGCACCACGTCGAGATTGCCGGCGTCGCAGCGTTCGGCGGACTGCTTGAGCTTGCGGGTCATGGCGGCGGTGAGGTCAAGGGCGATCACCCGACCGGCGGGGCCGACGATGCGACTGGCAATCAGCGAGTCGTTGCCGGCACCGGCGCCGATGTCGAGCACCGTGTCGCCGGGTCGGATGGCGTCGGCCCGAAAGGGGTAGCCGACCCCGGCAAAGGAGCCCAACAACGCTGGTGGCAGCTCGGCCGTGTACGCCGCCGGGTAGCCGAGCTGTTCGCTGGCCTTGCCGCCGACAGGAAAGTGAAAGGGCGAGGCGGGCGCGTCGGCCACGGCGGTATACATGTCCTGGACCGCCGAGACGATCTGCTGTCGTGAATAACCCAGTAGGGCCACCATGAGGGACCTCCTTCGGGCTCAGTGGGACCTGTCCGGCTCGTCTTCGTCGAACTTGTCCAGCAGGCTGCCGATGCGGTGATATAGCCGCGGCGGTGCCTTGACCGTGCCGGATGCCGCCACTCTGGCCCGTAGTCGTTTTTCGAATTCGGCCCGCGTGAAGCAGTCGCGACAGCGGGACAGGTGCCGCTCGATATCGGCCGTCTGCTGGTGGTCCAGCTCCCGGTCGAGATAGTCGAAGAGCCGCTCGATGACCTCCTCGCAGCTCAAGTCTCTCGGGCTCATGGCTTCTGCCCTCCCTTGTCGGTATGGCCTGCTGCCATGCCGACTTCCTTGGCCTGTTGCCAGAGCCGTTTCTGCAGCAGCGAGCGTGCCCGGTTCAGCCGTGAGCGGACGGTCCCCAGCGGGATACCGAGCAGGCCGGACACCTCTTCATACGTATAACCCTGCACCTCAACCAGCACAATCGCGACCCGGTACGGGTCGGGAAGCGCATCCAACGCCTCCTGCAGTTCCTCCTGCAGCAGGCTGTTGAAGAACTGATCCTCCAGGCTGCCCCACCACAGCAGGAAGGGCTGATGTAGCTGCTGGAACAGGGTGAAGCCATCGGCATCGAGGTCGTCCGGCGAAGCGGTGTCACTATCGGCTGCGGCCCGGGGGCGACTCTGCCGTCGGCGCCACTCGCTGATGAAGGTGTTTGTCAGGATATGGAACAGCCAGGCGTCGAAGCGCTCGGGGTCGCGCAGCTTGTCGAGCCGTGTCCAGGCCCTGACCACCGCTTCGGCGACGATATCCTCGGCATCGTCGGGGTTGCGGGTCAGGCGCAGCGCCGTTCCGTAGAGCCGATCCATCAAGGGCTCCAGGCGCTGTTCGAACCACTGCCGCCGATGGTTGGCGTCGCGGAATGTCATGACATCCCCCGGTTCGACCCGCCGAAGCGGAGCAAGCCATGCCGTCGAGCTGCGGGTGAGCTGGCTGGTGCGGGTCATTGGGCACCTCTTGAGCATGGAACGTCCCAGGGCAGCGGGCAAATCGCGTTTGTGGCAAGGACGCAGCACGGGCCGTAAAGGTTCCCGCTTCAGCTGTCTCTGCATCGGCTGTCATGCCCGGGAACAATGACGGGGGCCGGTGCGTCCTTGGGGCACACGGCGACTCGACGTCGTGTCGTATCAGCTAAAGAGGAGAGCGACCATGGCTATCAGCGCACAAGCAACACCCGCTGCGGTGAATCGAACCGAGTTGGAGGAGCGAGTCAAGGCGATGTACCACGAGGTGGCACAGACACCGGATCATGACTTTCATTTCGAGATGGGCCGTGGGTTGGCTGAGCGTCTGGGCTATGACCCGGCGGCGCTCGATCGGATTCCGGCCGCGGCCATCGACTCCTTTGCCGGTGTCGGCCACTTCTTCGATCTGGTGGCGCTGCTTCCCGGCGAGTCGGTGCTGGACCTGGGCAGCGGCTCCGGCATGGACAGCCTGATCGCTGCACTGGCGGTAGGCGCCGAAGGCCGTGTCGAGGGGCTCGACATGACCGAGGCCCAGCGGGAGAAGGCAACCCGTCTGGCCCGGGAAGCGGGCTTCACCAATGTCGACTTCCACGCCGGCTATATCGAATCGCCGTCCTTCCCCGATGACAGTATCGATGCGGTCATCAGCAATGGCGTGATCAACCTGTCGGCGGACAAGCCAAGGGTCTTCGCCGAGGCGGCGCGGGTGCTGAAGCCCGGCGGACGCCTGGCGCTGGCCGATATCGTCACCGAAAAGCCACTTCCCGAGAGCGTCTCCTGCAACGCGACCCTGTGGGCGGCCTGCATCGGCGGCGCCCTTCAGCAAGATGCCTATCGTGCGGCCATCGAGTCGGCCGGCCTTGCCATCGAGGCCTGGCGCGAGCACCCCGAGTACCGCTTTCTGACCGAGTCGGCCCAGGGGGCTAGCAGTACCTATGGGGTCAAGAGCATTTCGCTGCTGGCGATCAAGCGGTGAGCTGCGGCGACAGTGTCTGACCGACAATAGCCGTGATTTTCCGACAAGAAAGGATCCACCCGAGGAGTAGTGACATGAACAAGCACAACGTTATGATCAACAAGGCGGGCATCCTGGCCGCCGCGACCCTTTTCCTGGGCCTGGCAGCCGGCGCGCTGCAGGCGGAGACCTACCATGGCGATGGCCACGTGCTGGGCACGCCGGACGACCTGACGTGGGGGCCGGTGGGCTCCATGGGCGAGGGGGCCGAGATCGCCATCATCGAGGGCGATCTCGGGGAGGAGGCCCCGTTCACGTTCCGGCTTCGGCTTGCGGATGGCTACGAGATCAAGCCGCATGTGCACCCGGCCTACGAGCGGGTCACGGTGCTTTCGGGCACCCTGCACTTCGCCCATGGAGAGAGCTTCGACCGCGAGGCCGCCGAGGCGTTGCCCGTGGGAGGCTACGCCATCATGTCGCCGGGCGATGCCATGTTCGGCTACGCCGAGGGAGAGACGATCATCCAACTGCATGGCGAAGGCCCCTGGGGCATCGAGTACACCGATCCGGCGGATGACCCTCGCAACTGAACCATCGCAACAAACCCTGCAACTGACGAGAGCAAGCGCGTGACGCCTGCACTGGCAGGCGGCGCGCTTGTCATGGCGCTGCAGCACGCTAGCATGGTGGTGGACACTATCCGATGGTAAAGAGGACGCACCATGTGGCATCAACAGGAGCTGCGACTGGCCCCGCGTTCGCGGGGCTTTCATCTGATCACCGGGGAAGTGGTCGAGGGTGTGTCCGGGCTGGCCGAGGTATCGATTGGGCTGCTGCACCTGCAGCTGCTGCACACCTCGGCGTCACTGACCCTCAACGAGAACGCCGACCCGGACGTGCGCCACGACCTGGATGCCTTCCTGCGCGAGCGCATCCCCGGCGATCTTCCCTACTTCCGCCACACACTGGAGGGTCCGGACGACATGCCCGCCCACGTCTGCGCCAGCCTGCTCGGTACCCAGCTCACCCTGGCGGTGCGCGACGGTCGCTTGGCATTGGGGACCTGGCAGGGCATCTGGCTCGGCGAGCATCGCGACCACGGCGGGGCGCGTCGGCTGATCGCCACCCTGCAGGGGGAGTAAGGGCACGGCGCTCAGCGCTCGCGCTCCGACAGCCAGTGCCGCGCCAGACGCTGGGCGTGGTCCAGGTGGTTCACGGCGGAGAGTCGACCGGCCTCGCGATAGAGGCCGGCGCGGCGCAGCTTCATGACCATGCGCGCCGGCATGCCGATGAAGATCAGCCCCACGTTGCGGCTGCGCAACTCCTCGACCAACGATTGCAGGGCGACGATGGCGGTGGTATCGAGGCTCGGGACGTCGCGCATGTCGAGCATCACCACTCGCACCTCCGGGTCGACGATGCGCAGCGAGGAGATGGCCTTCTCGGCGGCGCCGAAGAATAACGGTCCGTTGACGTCATAGAGCGCCACCTGGCGTGGCAGGCTGCGGGCCAGCTCGCTATCGCCCGAGTCGAGTCGGCGGGCGTGGGTAATCTCGGCCATGCGGCGAATGAACAGCGCGGCGGCCAGGCCGATCCCCACCGCCACCGCCAGCACCATGTCGAACACCACCGTGAGCAGGAAGCAGATCACCAGTATCGCCACATCGCTGCCCGGCGCGCTTTTCAGGGTGTGAACGAAATGGCGTGCCTCGCTCATGTTCCAGGCGATGATGAACAGCAGTGCGGCGAGCGCCGCCATGGGGACGAGCCCCAGCACACCGGCGAGCGCCACCACCGCCAGCAGCACCACCACGGAATGGACCACGGCGGCCACCGGCGAGAAGGCGCCGCTGCGAATGTTGGTGGCGGTTCGCGCCAGGGCCGCCGTGGCGGTGATGCCGCCGAAGAAGGGCACCACGATGTTGCCGAGGCCCTGGCCCACCAGCTCGGCATTGGGGTCGTGGCGGGTGCGGGTCAGGCCGTCGGCCACCACGGCACAGAGCAGTGACTCGATGGCGGCCAGCATGGCGATGGCCAGTGCTGGGCCGAGCAGTTCGCGGATCAGGCTGAAGTTCACCACGAGTGGCGTACCGTCCGGGCCTGGCAGGCGCCAGGGGAGCACCAGATCCGGCACAAAGGGCGGAATGCCGCTGCCGGTCCGGCCCTGGAATTCCCAGCTGAAGCGCGAAGCGATGGTATCGATCTCGATGCCCAGCGGTATCACCGCCTGCGCGGCCAGGGTGCCCACGACCAGGCCGACCAGGGGGGCCGGCACCGGCACCTTGAGCCGTGGCCAGAGGATCAGGGTGGCCAGGGTGAGCAGCCCCACGCCGATTTCGGCCGGGGCCAGGGTCGGCAATGCGTGCAGGACGAGCGCCAGGTTGTGCAGCGTACTGTCGCCCAGCGGGACCTGGTCGAGTCCCAGGAAGTCGGGAAGCTGCAGCAGGGCGATCACCACGGCGATACCGGCGGTGAAGCCCAGCACCACCGGATAGGGCACGAACTGTATCAGGCTGCCCAGCCGTGCGAGTCCCAGTGCCACCAGGATCAGCCCCGCCATCAGGGTGGCGATCAGTAGCCCCCCGACGCCATGACTGGCGACGATGGGAAATAGGATCACCACGAAGGCCGCAGTGGGGCCGGAAATATTGAAGCGTGAGCCGCCGGTCAGCGCGATGATGGCACCGGCAACGATGGCGGTATAGAGTCCGTGCTGGGGCGGTACGCCGGTGGCGATGGCCAGTGCCATGGAGAGCGGAACCGCAACGATTCCGATGGTCAGCCCGGCCATCAGGTCACGACGCAGCTCGGCGAGCCCATAGCCCTCGCGCCAGGCGGCAAGCAGGGCGCTGCCGGGCATGGGCAGCTGGTAGCGAGGCTTGAGCGAGTGGCGGGACATGACGGTACCGAACGTTGAGCATGGTGTCGGTAACGTTACTCCTGCATATTGCGTTGCCACAAGCCGGCCAACGTCTATGACGCAAACAAAACGGCGACACCCGAAGGTGCCGCCGAAAGTAGGGCTGCAGAGTGGATCAGGCCTGGCTGGCCGCTGCGGGCGGTTCACCCACCGCACCCGGCATGGCCTGTACATAACCGCCCTGGCCGGCGAGTGCCAGGAAGTGCAGGTGGCGCTCGTATTCCGACAGCACATCGGCGATGACCTGGCCACGGGTAAAGCCGTTGAGATCCTTCTCCAGGCCGCCTTCTGCCAGGTAGACGTCAAGGCGCACGTAATAGTCGTCGTCCGCCGGCAGGAAGCTCGGCGTGCGCATGCGATGCGGACACACCTGATAGACGAAGCTGGCTGCCTCGCCCAGGTCCACCTGCAGCGTCAGGCACGGCAGGGCTTCGCCCTCGAGATGCTCCTCGGTCACGTTGGCGGTCTGGCCGCGGCTCTCCAGCTCCTGGGCGAACTGGGTCAGCGCCGGGCGAATGGCATGCTCGATGGTGGCGGCGGCACCGGCACGGTTGGAGGTGTCGAGCGCCCTGTCCAGGCGCTCGCGCCAGTCGCCGCCGGGCGCCGTCCCGGTCACCTGTCGACGTGCATCGGCCTTGCTGCCCTCGAGCTTGAGCGCCTTGTACATCCCCACCATGATCGCGAAGATCACCAGCGAGAAGGGCAGGGCGGTGATCACCACCGCACTTTGAAGCGCCGCAAGGCCACCCGCCATCAGCAGAGCCACCGTCACCAGGCCGATCATCATCGACCAGAAGATGCGCAGCTTGATCGGCGCGTCGTGGTTAACGTCGGAGAGGATCGAGGTGAAGTTGGCCAGTACCAGGGCCCCGGAGTCCGCCGAGGTAATGAAGAAGACAATGCCAAGCACGGTGACCACGGCGGCGGTCAGGCCGATATAGGGGTAGTACTCGAGCAGGGTGTACAGGGTGGTCTGCGGGGTGTTCAGGGCCTGTTCGCCTAGCTCGACGATTCCCTGGATGGCCACCAGTTCGATACCGCTGTTACCGAAGACCGACATCCACACCATCATGAAGGCCAGCGGAATGCCCAACGCCCCGGCGACGAACTGGCGAATGGTGCGACCGCGGGAAATTCGCGCCAGGAAGAGGCCGACGAAGGGCGTCCAGGCGATCCACCAGCCCCAGAAGAAGATCGTCCACCACATCTTCCACTCGTTGGCGGCGTCGCCGGCAAAGGCGTAGGTATCGAAGCTCTTGGCGATGAAGGTGGAGAAGTAGTCACCGGCGTTGTTCACCGCCATGTCGAGTAGCTGCAGGGTGTGGCCCTGGAACAGCACGAACAGCAGCAGCGCAAGCGCCAGCAGCATGTTGAACTCCGACAGCCGGCGGATGCCCTTCTCCACGCCGCTGACCACCGAGATGGTGGCGAGGACCACCACCAGTGCGATCAGGATGATCTGCACCGAGAGGCTTTCGGGCACGTCGAACATGTAGGCCAGCCCGTAGTTCAGCTGCATCACGCCGATGCCCAGGCTGGTGGCGATACCGAACACGGTGGATATCACCGCGGTGATATCCACGGCATTACCGATGGGGCCATGGATGCGCTTGCCGAGCAGTGGGTAGAGCGCGCTGCGAATGGCCAGCGGCAGGCGGTGACGATAGCTGAAATAGGCCAGTGCCATGCCCATCAGCACGTAGAGCCCCCAGCCGGACAGCCCCCAGTGCATGAAGGTCTGGACCACGGCGGCGCGCATCGCTTCCTGGCTCTCCGGCGTCATGTCTGGTGGTGCCAGGTAGTGGGCGACCGGCTCGGCGACGCTGAAGAACAGCAGGTCGATACCGATGCCGGCGGCGAACAGCATCGCCGACCAGGAGAGCAGCGAGAACTCCGGTCGCGAATGGTCGGGGCCGAGCCGGATGCTGCCGAAGCGTGACAGGCCAATGGCAATCACGAAGATCAGGTAGGCGAGCACCGCCAGCATGTAGTACCAGCCGAAGGTCTGGCTGACCCAGGCCAGGCCGGCATCGAAGAAGGCGCCGGCTTCCTCGGTAAAGGTCATGGTCAAGACGAGGAAGACCAGGATGCCGGCGACGGAGCCGTGGAAGACCACGGGATTCAGTCGGTCGCGTCGTTCGGGAAGCGGATTATCAAGCGCCATGCGGGGCCTACTCCTGTCGGTTGATAGTTTCCCGTCGGTTTCCGACACCCAGACGCGCTGTGGATTGTTCTCCACAATCGAAAGCACGCCTGGCGGGTGTCCGGGCTAGGCCAGTCGAATCAGCCCCAGAGACGACTCCTTCCGACTCGCTGTAGCGGGCTGCCCCGATGACTGAATGACGGGAAGCGTTTTTATTGAATGAACGTTCAAATAAAATACGCACATCTTGGCCAAGCTTCAACCCTGCGTTTACTGAGAGCCGGTAAACGTTAACGGAAGCGTGGAGTTCTGCTTGCAGAACGCTTTGGGGCAGCTATACCTGTTGTAACCGACTGCAAACAGGATGCCATGCACGCTGTGCCAGCCACGACAAGGATGCGTTCGGGACGACTGACCTGCCGGGTTGGCCGGTGGGAAATGCCAGTATCAGAACAATGATAATTCCGGAGTATGCAATGGCTCATGAAAAGCAACCGGCCGACCAGCCGGACGTTAAGCGCACTGCAACGGCTTCTATCTCGACAGCTTCAAGTACACCCGATTCCAGCACGCCATCCACCACAAGCACCGATCGACAATCCCGCCGCCGCTTTCTCACCGGCTCGGCTGCTGCGGTGGGAGCCGGTGCCGTTGCCGCGGTAGGCTTTCCCAGTATTGCCGTGGCCCAGACCACGACCCTGCGCTTCCAGAGTACCTGGCCCAATCAGGATATCTTCCACGAGTTTGCCGCCGACTATGTGCGCATCGTCAACGAGATGTCTGGTGGTCGTCTGCGCTTGAACCTGCTGCCTGCCGGGGCGGTGGTAGGGGCGCTGCAGATGCAGGATGCGGTGATCTCCGGCGCCCTGGACGGCGGCCATGGCGTCTCTGCCTACTGGTACGGCAAGCACAAGGCGTTCTCGCTGTTCGGCACGCCGCCGCCGTTTGGTTGGGACGCCCATCAGTTCCTGGCCTGGTTCTGGAACGGCGATGGCCTGGCGCTCTACAATGAGCTGCTGGAGAGCTTGGAGCTGCCGCTGGTCGGCTACCTGACGGGGCCAATGCCGACCCAGGCGCTGGGCTGGTTCAAGGAACCGATCAGTAGCGCAGAGGACCTGCAAGGTCTCAAGTACCGTACCGTGGGACTGGCGGCCGACCTGATGCGCGAATTCGGCGCGGCCGTCACCATCATGGGGGGCGGGGATATCGTTCCGGCCATGGACCGCGGCCTGCTCGACGGCGCCGAGTTCAACAATCCCTCCTCGGACCGACTGCTCGGTTTCCCTGATGTCAGCAAGACCTGGATGCTGCGCAGCTATCACCAGGACTGTGAGTCCTTCGAGATCATCCTCAACAAGGCGAAGCACGACAGCCTGCCCGAGGAGTTCCAGGCGATTCTGCAATACGCCGCCAAGGCTGCCTCGTCGGAAATGTACTGGAAGGCCATGGACCGCTACCCCAAGGACCTGCAGGCGATGCGCGAGCAGCAGGGCGTCCAGACCTATATCACCCCCGATTCGGTTCTTGAGGCCCAGCTTGCGGCCTGGGATACGGTTATCGAGAACGAGTCGAACAACAGCGAGTTCTTCAAGCGGGTGGTCGATAGTCAGCGCGAGTACTGCGAACGGGTCGTTGGTTGGCACCTGGAGGGTAATACCCCCAAGGAACCGGCCTATCGCCATTTCTATGGCAAGGCGCCTACCGACACTTCCACCATCCTGTAACGTATATCGGTCCTCGGCCCGTCCCCGGCGGGTCGGGGCCGATGCCTGTCAGCTTTCCGATGCCAGGACGGCGTCGGGAGTCGTGCCGCGGGGAGCCGTCGAGTATGCCGTGCCTCCCCTGGTGAGAGGTTTCCATGCGCTTTATCTTCTTCATCGATCACCTCAGCACCTGGGCGGGAAAACTGTTCGCCTGGGCGATCCTGATACTCACCTTCGTGGTGAGCTACGAAGTCTTCATGCGTTATGTCCTGGGGTCGCCAACGGCCTGGGCCTATGACACCAGCTACATGCTCTACGGCACGCTGTTCATGATGAGCGGGGCCTATGCGCTGGCACACAGTGCCCACGTGCGGGCTGATGTCGTGTCGCGCTACTTTCCGCCACGGGTGCAGGCGGGTCTGGACCTGGGCTTGTATGTGATCTTCTTCTATCCGGGCATCCTGGCGCTGGTGTGGTATGGGTGGGACTTCTTTGCGCTCTCCTACCGTCAGAACGAGCACAGCTCCTATACCCCCGGCGGGCCGCCCATCTACCCCTTCAAGTTCGTCATTCCTGCGGCGGCATTCCTGCTGATGGTGCAGGGCGTTGCCGAAGTCAGCCGGTGTGTACTGTGCCTGAAGCATGGCCAATGGCCGAGGCGGCTCGGTGACGTGGAGGAGATCGCGATCCCGGTCAACAAGCAGGAGGAGATTAAGTCAGCCCAGTCCGATTCCGGGGAGACGCGTCAATGACCGAACCACAGGTAGGAATCATGATGCTGGGCATGCTGGTCGTGCTGATCATGCTCGGCTTCCCGATTGCCTTTACCCTGATCGCCATGGGAGTGGCCTTCGGCTATTTCGCCATCGGCGACATCATTTTCTCGCTGTTGGTCCAGCGTGCCTATGGGGTAATGGCCAACGACGTCCTGATTGCGGTGCCACTCTTTCTGTTCATGGGCTACCTGGTGGAGCGAGCGAACATACTCGACCGGCTGTTCTCCAGCCTGCAACTGGCCGCCCGTGGCATGCCGGCTTCGCTGGCGGTGGCAAGTCTGATCACCTGTGCGCTGTTCGCGACCGCCACTGGCATCGTCGGTGCGGTGGTTACCCTGATGGGGCTTCTGGCCCTGCCGGCGATGCTCAATGCCGGCTACGACAAACGCATGTCCAGCGGCGTGATCTGTGCGGGGGGGTGTCTTGGCATCCTGATCCCACCGAGTATCATGCTGATCCTCTATGGTGCCATGGCGGGTGTCTCGGTGGTGCGGCTCTATGCGGCCGCTCTGCTGCCGGGGTTGCTGCTGGCGGGGCTCTACATCGCCTATGTGATGGGGCGGGCATTGATCAATCCCAAGGTGGCGCCGAAGCTCTCCCGAGAGGAGCTCGATGTGCCGCTGGGCCAGGTCTACTGGGGCCTTCTGACCTCGTTCGTACCGCTGTTCGTGCTGATCATGTCGGTACTGGGGGCGATCCTATTCGGCCTGGCCACACCGCACGAGGCTGCAGGGATCGGGGCGTTGGGCGCCATCCTGCTGGCGGCGGCCTATCGTCAGTTGACCTTTTCACGGCTCAGGGAGGCGGTCTTTCTCACCGCGCGAACCAGCGCCATGGTCTGCTGGCTGTTCGTCGGCTCGTGGATCTTCTCGTCGGTGTTTTCGCTGCTCGACGGCCACTCGCTGATCGAACACTGGATCAGTGGCATGTCGTTGACGCCATTGCAGTTCCTGATCCTGGCCCAGGTGATGATCTTCCTTCTTGGCTGGCCCCTGGAGTGGACCGAGATCATCATCATCTTCGTGCCGATCTTCCTGCCCCTGCTGGCCATGTTCGGGATCGACCCGCTGTTCTTCGGGGTGCTCGTGGCGCTCAATATCCAGACTTCCTTCCTGACGCCTCCCATGGCCATGTCGGCCTTCTATCTAAAGGGAATCGCGCCAAAGAGCGTGCAGCTGAACGATATCTTCCTGGGTATCGCCCCCTTCCTGCTGCTGGTGATCGTGGCGATGGTGATCCTCTACAACTTCCCGGGCATCGCCATGTGGCTGCCGGGCGTGCTCTACAACTAGCGGACGAGCGCCCATGAAAAGGCCCGACACGGAGGTCGGGCCAGTGGCAGCAATGCCTCGAGTCGTCAGTCGTCGCGCTTCTCGCCACGCGGCTTGCCATGACCCCTGTGGCCTCGCGGCTGCATCATCGCCTTCATCGCTTCGATCTGCTCTTCACTCAGCACCTCGCCGAGGGCTTCCTGATGCTCGTCGCGCAGCGCCTGCCAGGCTTCTCGGCGCTCCTCCCGGGAATCGAAGGATTGCTCGCGCAGATCCCGCATGTCGGTATAGAGGGATTGGCGAAGCTCGGTGAGTTCCTCGCGCTCCTCGTCGGAGAGCTCCCAGCTGTCGACCAGGGTGCTCAGGCGTTGCTGCATATTCTGATGACCATATCCGTGGCCTTCGCCACGCTGTTCCTGGCGCATCTCGCGCTTGGCCTCGCGTAGCGCCTCGCGCTCCTCCTCGTCGAGGATCTGATCCATGCGTTCGCGATGCTCCTGGTGCAGTTCGCGCAGAGCCTGGTGGTGCTCGTCGTGGGCCTCTTCCAGGGCAGAGCGGGTCTCCTCGTCGAGTCCGGCGCGCTCGAACAGTGCCTGGCGTCGCTCCTCGAAGCGTTCCTGGCGCTGTTCGCTCCAATCCTTGTCGCCCTGGCCGGCACTCGCCGCCAGCGACAGGGGTGCGATGGCGATGGCGAGCAGGGCAGGCATCAACAGCGTGCGGGATATTGAACGTTTCATGTTAAGCAACTCCTCGGTGCTGGGGTGATGGTGCCAGTATCCGGAAGCGGCGTGCAGCGGGCGTGCACGGAGTGTGCAAACCCTGTGGAGCCTACTCCTCGGGTTGATACTTGTAGCCTACCCCGTAGACCGAGCGAATGATCTCGCGTTCGGGCCAGGTGTCGGAAATCTTCTTGCGCAGCTTCTTGACGTGGCTGTCGACGGTACGCTCGGAGACGATGCGATGGTCGCGGTACATGCGGTCCATCAACTGGTCGCGCGAGAAGATCCGCCCTGGCGACTGCATCATCACCTTCAGCAACTGATACTCGACGGCGGTCAGGCCCAGGTCATGGCCATCGGCCAGGGCGCGCCAGCCGTCGTCGTCCAGCACCAGGTTACTGCCGCCACTGGCCGCAGGGTCGCTGGCGGCCCGACTGCGGCGCAGTACGGCCTTGACCCGGGCGACGACTTCCCGTGGGCTGAACGGCTTGCAGATGTAGTCGTCGGCGCCCAGCTCCAGTCCCAGCAGGCGGTCCACTTCCTCGACCCTGGCCGTGAGCATGATGATGGCGAGCTTCGGCCAGCGCTGACGAATTTCCCGGCACAGGGTCAGGCCGTCGGTGCCCGGCAGCATCAGGTCGAGCAGTACCAGCGACGGGGGACGCTCGCCAGCCATGTTCTCCTGCAGCCAGGGCAGCACCGCGTCGCCATGGTCGATAGGGTGCGTGGCGAAGCCGCTACCCTCGAGGTAGTCGGCCACCAGGCGGGCGATCTTGGGCTCGTCTTCGACGATCAGCAGGGTGTCTCGCGGGACATCGGCGTCGTGCATGGGCTCCTTTCCTTATCGGCTGGGTATGTCGTCTTCCAGGGCGGGAAACTCGATGGTCCAGCATAACCCACCCAGCGAGGCGGCAGAGGCACGCATGGTGCCGCCATGGCTCTTGACCAGCGCGCTGGCGATGGAGAGTCCCAGCCCGCTGCCGCCACTGGCACGGTTGCGTGAGCCCTCTACCCGGTAGAGTCGCTCGGTGAGACGGCCGAGGGCCTCGTCCGGCACCCCCGGCAGGCTGTCCTGCCAGGTGATCCGGACGCGATCGCCCTCGTGGCCCAGGCTCACCTCCAGCCGGCCGGGCGGCGCGGTATAGGCGCGGCTGTTGTCGAGCAGATTGCTCCAGAGCTGGCGCAGTCGACGGGCGTCGCCACGAATCCAGGCCGGCTTGTGGATCGAGGTGGCCAGTTCCAGGCCGCTGTCATCGAGCCAGCCGTTGGCCTCCTCGAGCCAGGCGGCGAGGCTTTCGGCCAGGTCCAGGGGGGCGAGCTGCACCTCCAGGGCGCCGGCATCGCTCTGCGACAGCAGCCGCAGGTCGGCGACCAGGCGCTCCAGCTGGCCGACCTCCTGTGAAAGCGAATAGAGGTTGTCCTCATTGAAGGGCCGAATGCCATCCTGCATCGCCTCGATCTCGCCGCGCAGTATCGACAGCGGCGTACGCAGCTCATGGGCGATATCCGAAACCCAGCGGGCCCGGGCCTCACGGCTGGCTTCCAGGGTGGCCGCCAGCACATTGAAATCGTGGGCCAGCCGCGAGAGTTCATCACGCCCCTTCTCCGGCAGGCGGGTGCTGTAGTCGCCTTCGGTGAGACGCCGGGTGGCCAGGGCCATGCTGCGGGTGCGGCGACCCAGCCACCAGGCGAGCCCGCCGGCCAGCAGCAGTGAGGCCATGCCCAGCGCGGCGATGATGATGCCCAGGTTGCGCTGTTGGCGAGAGAGAAATATCCGATCCATTCGCGCCATCAACTGCTGAGGAGGGCGGTAGCCCAGGGTGCCGACCTGCTCGCCCTCATGTTCGATGGGCAGCCAGTGCAGCTCCGAGGCGGTTTCGCTGTCGTCCGGGGCAAGGCCGATCACCGGCAGGCCATCGGCATCATGCAGCACGAAGTCCCGGGCATCGCCCAGGCGGCGTTCGATGCCATGGGCAGGAGGGCCTTCGCCGGGCCACAGCTGCTGGCGAACCAGGCTTTGCCAGGCAGGTGGCGAGTCGCGCAGCCACTGCCATCCGCCACGTCGTGCCCACTCCTGGCCGAGTCCCTCCGCCAGGGTCTCGGCACGGCTGGCCTGAGTGGTTTCCAGGTAGTCGATGAAACCGCGATCCAGGCTGCGTGATACCGCCAGGAAGACCAGCCCCGCGATGCCCACGTTGACCACCAGGATGATCACGAACAGCTTGACTCCCAGGCGTGAAAGGGCAGGGCGGGGGAAGCGAAGGTTCATCGGGTGGGCTCCCGTGACTCGGTGGCGAGGTGGTGGCCATGGATACGGTCACGCAAGCGATCCACCATCAGGTAGAGGCAGGGTACCAGTACCGATGGGGGACGGCCCCGTCATCATCCACCCGTGCGATGCAGCCAATAGTCAGGAATCATGCAAGCAATATGCAAGCTGCGCACAGGTGGCGCAGTCAGGGACAGGTGTCACCGACCAGCAGTTCGGTATGCAGCATCTTGGCGTGGGGCTCATCGAGGCCCAGGATCATGCGGGCCGCCAGGCGTCCCTTGGCATGGCTCTCCTGACACACGGTGGTGAGCCTTGGCGCCCGGTACTGCCCCTCGGCGATGCCGTCAAATCCGGTCAGCCTTAGATCCTCGGGAACGCGAATGCCGCGCTGTTCGGCCAGGGTCAGGGCGGTCAGGGCGAGACGGTCCGACATGCAGAGCAACAGGTCTGGCCGCTCCTCGTCCGGCAGGTCGAGAATTGACTCGATCACCGGGGCACAGACATCGAAGGTATTCTCTTCCACGTTCCACTTCGGCACCCGTTCGGTCTCGAAGCCATGCTCGGCCAGGGCGCGGTTGAAGCCCACCAGTCGTGCACGGGTTATGGTGCGATCGGCCGGCAGCAGGGCCTGGTCTGGTGTGATATAGCCGTTGCAGGGCTCGGCGGTCAGGCGCAGGTTGATGATCGCGGGACGCTTGGGCCTCCTTGCCTGCAGTGCATGCCGGGCGATGGCGTAGCAGGCCGGCTCGTTGTCGATATGTACCGAGGGATAGCCGGCCACATTGAAGTCCACCGCCACCAGCGAAGCCTGAACGGGAAGCGAGTCGAGCAGTTCCGAGGTGGGTATCAGGCCATAGACGATAAAGCCGTCCGCCATGCTCGCCGAGCCTGAGCCCGAGATCGGGCTCTGGGCCTGGCGCGCGGAGAGCAGCAGCAGGGTATGGCCCTGGGCGTCGAGGACTTCGGCTACCCCCGAGAGGAACTCGCTGGATACGGCGTCGTTGAGGCTGTAGGTGAGGCTCTCGGCGAGCAGCACCGCAATGATGCGCGAGCGGCCGGTGCGCAGGCTGCGGGCCTTGGCATCGGGCCCGCGATAGCCGAGCCGCTTGGCTTCGTCGAGGATGCGCTCCCGCAGCGCCGGCGAGAGCTGGTCCGGCCGATTGAAGGCGTTGGAGATGGTGGCGGTGGAAACGCCCATCTCCCGTGCCAGGTCCTTCAGGGTCATGCGGCGCGCCGGTTTTGACACTTTGCTTTTCCTGCTAATGAGTACACGCCAAGCATACCGTTCCGGCCGTGAGGGCGACAGTCCCGCTCAGGCGACTGCGCTTGCGACCTTGATCGGGAGCGCTCGCTCTTCGCCGTCGAACAGGTGGACATGTGCCGGGTCGGGGCTCAGTGCGACACGCTGACCGACCGACCAGTGGGTAGGCGCCTCGCTGCGCTGGATCAGCAGGGTGTCGCCCTCCTTGGGGTCGAGGTAGACGTAGACCTCGTTGCCCAGGTACTCGACGTTGACGATCTCGAAGCTGTTGGCGCCCTGGGCCTCGGTCAGGCGCAGGTGCTCGGGGCGTACGCCGATCGTCAGGCCGGTGCCCTTGGCGTGGCCGACAGCATCCTGCGGCAGGTCGAGTTGGGCCATGCCGCTGGCGCTGACGCGACAGCCCGATTCGTGGGTAACGAGCAGCTCTGCCGGCATGAAGTTCATGGTCGGCGAGCCGATGAAGCCGGCCACGAATCGGGTCGCCGGGCGCTGGTAGAGCTCATGTGGGCTGCCTACCTGTTCGATGCGGCCACCATTGAGTACCACGATCTTGTCGGCCAGGGTCATGGCTTCCACTTGATCGTGGGTGACGTAGATCATGGTGGACTCGAGACGCTGGTGCAGGCGGGCGATCTCGTTGCGCATCTGGACCCGCAGCGAAGCGTCAAGGTTGGAGAGTGGTTCGTCGAACAGCAGGATTCGAGGTTCACGCGCCATGGCCCGGCCCATCGCCACTCGCTGACGCTGGCCGCCGGAGAGCGCCTTGGGCTTGCGCTCCAGCAGCTCTTCCAGTTGCAGGATGCGGGCGGTGGCCATGACCCGTTCATGAACGGTCTCCTGGGATGCCTTGGCCAGCTTGAGTCCGAAGGCCATGTTCTCGTAGACCGTCATGTGCGGGTAGAGGGCATAGGACTGGAACACCATGCCGACACCGCGTTCCCGGGGCGGCAGATCGTTGACCACGGTGTCGCCGATGGAGAGCTCACCGTCGCTGATCGATTCCAGCCCGGCGATCAGCCGCAGCAGGGTGGACTTGCCGCAGCCGGAGGGGCCGACGAAGACCACGAATTCGCCGTCACCGATGGTCAGGTCCACATCCTTGATGATATGGGTGCTGCCGAAGACCTTGTTGACCTTGTCGAGTTTGACGCTTGCCATTGAGTATCTCCTAGCCGGCCCGCTGATGGGTTGCCTCGTCGCGGGCCGGCAGCGTTGTTATGAGTGTTGTTATGAGCACTGTTATGAGCATTGCTATGAGTGTGTCTCAGACGACGAAATAGGCGGCCTGATAGGGCGGCATGCGCAACATCCCGCCGTCGCGCTCATGGGTGAAGCCGTGTCCTTCCAGCGACCTGCCCACCGCGAGCGGCAGGCGAGCCTCATGGGCCTGGCCGGTGAGGTTGAAGACGCAGAGGATGCGTTCGTTGCCCTTCTCGCGGATGAAGCCCAGCAGGGCTTCGCCCACATCGACCAGTGCCAGATCGCCATCGAACAGCGCCGGGTGGGCGGTGCGCAGAGCAAGCAGGCGGCGGGTGGCGCTGAGTACCGACTCGGCGTCGTCCTTCTGCTCGGCGACGGCGAGCGGCAGCTGGCGAGTCTCCATCGGTAGCCAGGGCGTAACGCCCCAGGCGGTAAAGCCGCCTTCCTTGGCGTTCTCCCAGGGCATGGGCGTGCGACAGCCGTCGCGGCCCTTGAACGCCGGCCACAGCACCTTCCCATAGGGGTCTTGGATGCGCTCGAAGGGTACCTCGGCCTCGGGCAGGCCCAGCTCCTCGCCCTGGTAGAGGCAGACGCTGCCGCGCAGGGAGAAGAGCATGGCGAGGGCCACCTTGGGGTAGGCGATGGGGTCCTCGCCGGCGCCCCAGCGGGTGGCGCTTCTCACCACGTCGTGATTGGACAGCGCCCAGCAGGGCCAGGCGTCACCGGCCAGGCGCTGGAAGCGTTCCAGCACCTCGCGGATATAGGTCGCCGAGTGGGGGGCGTTGAGCAGGTCGAAGGTATAGGCCATGTGCAGTTTGTCACCGTCGGCGGTGTACTCGGCCATGCGTTCGAGGGGGTTGTCGTCGCCGATTTCGCCCACCGTGGTGGTGCCGGGAAACTCGTCCATCAGCGCGCGCAGCTCCCTGAGGAAATCGAGGTTCTCCGGGCGGCTCAGGTCATAGACGTGGCGCTGCCAGGTGTAGGGGTTGGCATCTGGTGCGCCGAGCGTCTTGGCGGCGCCTGCCGGTACCGGCGGATTGTCGCGTAGCTCGGCGTCGTGGAAATAGAAATTGACGGTGTCCAGGCGGAAGCCGTCGACCCCGAGCTCCAGCCAGAAGCGCATATTGTCCAGCTGCGCCTGACGCACTTCCGGGTGGTGAAAGTTGAGGTCGGGCTGGCTCGACAGGAAGTTGTGCAGGTAGTACTGGCGCCGGCGCGGATCGAAGGTCCAGGCCGGCCCTCCGAAGATCGACAGCCAGTTGTTGGGCGGGGTGCCGTCCGGTTTGGGGTCGGCCCAGACGTACCAGTCCGCCTTCGGGTTGGTGCGGTCGGCGCGGCTCTCCTGGAACCAGGGGTGCGCCTCGGCGGTATGGCTGATGACCTGGTCGATCATCACCTTGAGGCCAAGCGTATGGGCCCGGGCCAGCAGCGCCTTGAAGTCATCCAGGGTGCCGAACATCGGGTCCACGCCGCGGTAGTCGCTGACGTCGTAGCCGAAGTCGAGCATCGGCGAGGTGAAGAAGGGCGACAGCCAGATCCCGTCCACGCCTAGCGAGGCCACGTAGTCGAGCTTCTCGGTGATGCCGGCCAGGTCGCCGATGCCATCGCCATTGGCATCCATGAAGCTGCGCGGGTAGATCTGGTAGATGACGCCGCCGCGCCACCAAAGGGTGTTGTCCTGCATCTTGGATTCCTTGAATAACATCAGGTGATTACCCTTTGACCGCGCCAGCGGTCAGGCCGGAGACGATGCGCCGCTGGAAGATGATCACCAGCACCACCAGCGGCACGGTGACCACCACCGAGGCCGCCATGATCGGCCCCCAGGGCAGCTCGTAGGCGCTGCCTCCGGAGAGCAGGGCGATGGCGACCGGCACGGTGCGCTGGCTGTCGGTGAGGGTGAAGGTCAGGGCGAAGAGGAACTCGTTCCAGGCGGCAATGAAAGCGAGCAGGCCTGTCGTCGCCATGGCCGGCCACATCAGCGGCAGGAACACCTTGGTGATGATGACCCAGGGGGTGGCGCCATCCATGATGGCGGCCTCTTCGAGCTCCATGGGCAGTTGGCGCATGAAGGTGGTCAGCACCCAGACGGTGAAGGGCAGGGTGAAGATGGTATAGCTGAGAATCAGCCCGCCGGGATTGTTGTAGAGGTTGAGCGCACGGATGACCTCGAACAGGCCGGAGAGCACCGCGACCTGCGGAAACATCGACACGCCCAGGATCACCAGCAGCACGGTGCTGCGTCCGCGAAAGCGCACCCGGCCCAGCGCGTAGGAGGCCGTGATGCCCAGCAGCAGGGCGATGAAGACCACGCTGGTGGCAACCAGGATCGAGTTGAAGATGGCCTGCAGGAAGCTGCGCTGGCTGAAGACCTGTATGTAGTTGGTGAAATCCAGGCGCGAGGGCCACAGCTCGACCCGGAACAGTTCGCTGGAGGGGGTGAAGGAGGTCTTCACCGCATAGTAGAACGGAAAGACCGCGATCACGACGATCAGGGCAACCAGTACCCAGAAACCGATGCGGGTGGCGTGTTTGGAGAGCTGGCGCGAGGTCATCAGTCGCCTCCCAGTTTCAGTTGATTGCGACCGACGTAGAGGTAGGCGATGGTCACCAGGGCGATGATCAGGAACAGCAGGGTGGAGGCGGCGCTGCCGTAGCCCACGTCCTGGAACTCGACCAGCTGCTGGCGCGCATAGATCGACATCGACATCGTGCTGGTGGAGTTGGAGGTCAGCACGTAGATGACGTCGAACACGCGCAGGGCGTCGAGCAGGCGGAAGATCACTGCCACCATCAGCGCCGGGGTGATCAGGGGCAGGGTGACCCTGAAGAAGACCCTTACCGGATGGATGCCGTCGACCTCGGCGGCCTCATAGCAGTCCTTGGGCAGCATCTGCAGGGCGGCCAGCACCAGCAGGGCGACGAAGGGAGTGGCCTTCCACACGTCGACCATGATCACCGCCCACATGGAGTAGCTGGCGTTGGCTGTCCAGGCGATGGGACTTGCGATGATGCCGAGCGCCATCAGTAGGTGGTTGATGATGCCGAACTGGTCGTTGAGCATCCAGGCCCACATCTGCGCCGAGACGATGGTGGGGATCGCCCAGGGGATCAGCACCGCGGCACGCACCAGCGTGCGCCCCTTGAACTCGGCGTTGAGCACCAGCGCCACGATGATGCCGAACACCACCTCCAGCGAGACCGAGACCACCGAGAAGTAGACGGTGTTCCAGACGGCGCGCCACCAGATGGGGTCGGCCAGCACGCCGTACCAGCGACCCTCTTCATAGACCAGATAGTTCTCCAGTCCAATGAACAGGGTATCGCTCAGGTCGGACAGGGAGGCATCGGTAAAGCTGAAGTAGAAGGTGCGCAGCAGCGGCCAGCCCGCAACCAGGACAAGGACGACCAGCATCGGGGCCAGAAAGACCCAGGCGGCACGCACCCTCTGGCGACGCACCTTGGTGCTGCGCTTGTGCCTTGACAGGGGGCGCGCCGCGATCGGCGCGCTTTCGGTTACGGGAGTCGACATTTCGGGCTCCAGGAGGTTACCAGTTGCGACGCTTGACGCGGGAGAGTTCACGATCGAGATCGCTGACTGCCTGCTCACCGGTCTTGTTGCCGGACAGCACGTCATGGGCGGCACTGAAGAAAGCATTGCTGACGCGGCCGTAGGCACCTCCGGTGGGAGCGGAGGGACGCGCCACGGCATTGACGAAGGTCTCGTAGAGATCGCCGAAGAAGGGCACCGCCTCGAGCACCTCCTCATCCTGGTAGAGCGACTCCAGGGTGGGGTTATAGGCGCCGGCAATGGCACGACGCTTCTGCTCCTCTTCGCCGGCGAGGAACGCCACCAGGTCGACGGCGAGCTCGGGATTCTCGCTGTAGCGCGAGACGGCCAGGTTCCAGCCGCCGAGGCCGGCGGCACTCTGACCGTCGCCGCTGTAGGGCAACTGGGTCACACCGACCTTGCCGCGTACCTCGCTGTCCTCGCTCTGGGCCAGGGCCCAGGCATAGGGCCAGTTGCGCATGAACACGGCGTTGCCACCCTGGAACACGCCGCGGGCTTCTTCCTCCGTGTAGTTGAGAACGCCGTTGGGCGAGATATCACCGATCCAGGTCGCCGCGCGATCGAGTGCGGCAGCGGCCTGGGGGTTGTCGATGGTGATCTCGCCTTCACTGTCGACGATGGTGCCGCCGCCGTGGCTTGCCACCCACTCCAGGGCGTTGACGGTCAGGCCTTCGTAGGCGCGGCCCTGGAAGACGAAGCCCTGCATGCGCTCGCTACCTTCGGCGCGCTCGGCATTGCGTATTTCTCGGGCGGTCTCGGTGAGTTGTTGCCAGGTCTCGGGCACGTCATGGCCGTGCTTCTCAAGCAGGTCTTCGCGGTAGTAGAGCACTCCGGCATCGGTGAACCAGGGCATGGCGACCAGGCGGCCGTCTATGGTGTTGTTCTCGACGATGGTCTCGAAATGCCCCTCACTGGCCTCATCGCCGAGTACCTCGCGCAGGTCGAGCAGGTGGTTGGCGAGCAGGCCAGGCCAGACCACGTCGATCTGCATGATGTCGATGTCGGTGGAGTTGGCGGAGAGAATCTGCTGGTAGAGGGAGAGGCGCTCGGTGGAGGAGTTCGGCGTCGAGACCACATCGACGCTGTGGCCGGTTTTTTCCTCCCAGGCCCTGACACCCTCCTGGCAGAGGGTCAGCTCGGCGCCGACGGCGCCACAGGAGATGGTCAGGTCTGCGGCCTGAGCGTGGCTGATACCGGCGGCTCCAGCCATGATGAGCGTGGGAAGCAGTGTCTTCTTGAGCATGGCAGTTTTCCTTGTCGGCTTGTTTTTATGGGGCTTGCAGTCTGAAAACTTAAACGATTAAGTTCGTTGGCGCTCAGTTAGCCGCTTATTGGCACGGAGATCAACCTAGACTTTTGGCTAAGTGTAGCGGAGGCGAACGTTGTGCCGCTGTGACAGCGTCGTCGCCTCGCGGCTCAGAGCGACAGGAAGAAGAGAATCAAGGGCGGCGACAGTAGCGAAAGAATGAATCCGCTGACCACGGCGATCGGCACACAGGCTACCCCGCCGTGCTGCTGGATGACCGGCAGGGTGAAGTCCATGGCGGTCGCGCCACCGTAACCGATGGCCAATGGCGCGTGGCGTTGGATCAGCAGCGGGATAAGGATGAAGGCCAGTAGCTCACGAGCGAGGTCATTGAAGAAGGCCACGCCGCCGAGCAGGGGACCGAGCTGATCACCGATCAGTATGCCCGAGAGTGAATACCAGCCGAAGCCGGACGCCAGCGCCAGTCCTTCGTTCCAGTTCAGGCCGAGGAGGGGAGCGGCGATCAGACCGCCAACCAGGGAACTGGCGGCCAGGGTCGTAGCAATGGCCAGGCCGTGCCGGTTGAGCAGGATCTGGCGTAGCGGCATGCCCGAATTGCGCAGCTGACAGCCGATCAGCGCCAGCAGGGCATAGAGGGCCCATTCGGCCAGCCGTTCGGCGGTGGTGAAGATGGCCTGGCCACCCAGCCAGCTCAGGGCGAGTCCGATCAGCACACCGAAGACCACCACCGCCACCAGCGCCAGGGAGCCGGTCAGGGCGGCCATCTTGGTGGTCGGTGCGTCGGCGACGACCGGCGAGGTGCCGAAGCGCAGCCCGAGCCGGCGAGACAGCCACCAGAGGGCCGCCAGGTTGACGGCAGTAATGACACCGAACAGCAGCAGTGCCTGGCCGCCCATGCGCGACAGCTCGCGCATCAGGTCGTCGAGGCCGGCCAGGCTGACCCCCATCAGCAGCAGAATGAGATAGACCGACGCGTTGACACCGCGATTGATCAGATTCATCAGGCCGGCATGGCGAACCGGCACCAGGTAGCCCAGCAGCAGCGGCAGAAGGACGATCAACAGCCCGCTCAACATCAAGACATCTTCCCTTGTCGTGGCCGCCGGGCGGCACAAAGCGCCACACTCTATCAGCCTTTTGCGGCGAGCGCTGCCGTCGACTCGACCGGCCTAGGTCGAGCCGACGGGGCATCCGCTGGGGAGGCGCGACCCTGCAGCGGGTCAGGGAGCCTGGGTGTCGAGGGAGGTGAGCCGCAGCCGGCTCTTGCGCTTACCGTCGCGGCGATAGTCCACGGCCAGCAACAAGCCGGGAAGCTCGGGGTGGAAGTGGAACGTCATCGTCCGATCGGGCGTTTCGGGGTCCATCACCTCGACCTTGACCGCCTCGAACTCGCCTGCCGGGAGGCTCAGCATCTCTCGGTCGTGCACACGGTAGTCGAGGGATTCCTCACGGCCACGATGATCCTGATAGACCAGGCGACAGCCGGCCTCTTCCTGGCAGGTGCCATTCAGCGCGCTCATGGAGAGGTCGAACAAGGCGGCCTGGCGATCGGGCAGTTTGCTGAGCTCGTCGGTATCAAGCCGGTAGTCGCCGCCGATACCAAGCAACGAATAGCCGCTGGCGTAGTTCACCGAGCGAACGCCATTCGGGGTCAGGAAGAAGCGGCTGCGTTCATTGCCGCGAGCCAGGGCGATGGAGGCATTCATTCGGCTCTGCCAGTGATGGTTGTCCCGGATCAGACGGTGCTCGATGGAGGCGTTGGGCCAGCCGCTCACTTCCAGCCGGTATCGCGCATCGAAGGGCTGGGGAGTGACCTGGCGTTCGGTGTCGCTGATTGACACTGGCTTGGCAGCCGTCGGAGCCGCCATGGCCTGGGAGGTGCCCAGCGACAGCAGTAGCAGCGGCAAGGCCAGCATGGTGAGAGGGCGCAACAGTCGGCTCATGGGACTCAACATGGGGTGGTGAGGAAAGGAGTGTGACAAGGAGTCTGAGCACGGGAAGGCGCCCCAGGTTCCCCGATGCACGCTTGTTGCACGTTCTCGGGGACGCTGTCACCGCTGCTGCAGACGCTTCAGCTCCTCACTGAGCTCCACCGGGTAGTCGCTTTCACCCGGAGCGAGTCGGGTCAGCGCTTCGGGCATCTCCGCGAGACTGGACCGGACCCGTTCGCGGGCATCGACGGCCATGGCCATGACCGACGCGTCCAGCTTGCCGCCCTGTACCAGGGGCACCAGCATCGGCTCGCCATCGACGCTCCGTTCATCGCGGTTGGCGATGATATCGCCGGCATAGCGGCCTTGGGCGTCCCGTCGCCGGTAGAGCTGTTTGCGCCCCGGCAGGTTGACCTTGCCCGTCGAGTGCTTGACCCGGGGTATGCCTGCATACTCCACCAGCTTGTAGGATAGATCGATGACCGGCGCGTCGGCCGAGACCCCCATCTGTGTGCCCACGCCAAAGGCATCGATGGGCGCCCCGTCCTCGACAAGTTCCTGGATACTGAATTCATCGAGGCCACTACTGGCGATGATCTTGATGTCTTCGAAGCCGGCCTCGTCAAGCAGGGCGCGGGAGCGGTGAGCGAGTTCGCCCAGGTCGCCGGAGTCGAGTCGAACCGCACTGACGCGCAGGTCGGGCTCCTCCGCCATCAGCTCGATGACCATGCGCACACCCTCCAGGGTGTCGTGGGTATCCACCAGCAGGGTGGTGTCCGGATAGTGGCGGGCGAAGGCACGGAAGGCCTCGCGCTCGCTGTCATGGGCGAGGATGTAGCTGTGCGCCATGGTGCCGTTGATTTCCAGATCGTGGCGCAGTCCGCCCAGCACGTTGCTGGTGGCGGCAAGGCCCGCGGTTCGGTAGGCACGCACCCCGCGTACCGCTGCGTCGACCCCGTGCATGCGGCGCATGCCGAAGTCGACCACCGGCCGGCCCCGGGCGGCCATGACGAGACGCACGGCCTTGGAGGCCAGTACCGTTTCCAGCTGCACCAGGTTCATGATCAGGCTCTCGAGCAGCTGTGCCTCGGCAATCGGTGCATCCACTTCCATGTAGGGCTCATTCGGGAACACCGGCGTCCCTTCCGGCAGGGTCCAGATATCGCCGGTGAAGCGCCAACCGGCCAGCCAGTCGAGGAAGGCATCGTCGAACTTCCCGGTGCCGGCCAGCTGGCTCAAGGCCGATGATGAGAAGCGCAGCCGACTGGCCAGTGCTGCGGCATGCTGCTGGCCGCAGGCAAGCATGAAGCGCCGAGTGGGCGGCAACTTGCGAAAGAAGAGGCTGAAGGTGGCCCGCTCCTGCATCGACTCCTTCCAGTAGGCCTGCAGCATGGTCAACTGGTAGAGGTCGGTGAGCAGGACCAGGTCGCCGTCATCCACCTGCACGGAGAGGTGTTGACTCATTGGCGAACCTCGATGCCTTCGGCTTCCAGCTCCCGGATGCAGCGGCCCCGGGCCTCGGGGGCGACGGGCGCCGTCAGCCCGGCCAACAGCACGACCTCGAAGCCTTCCTGGCGTGCTTCCTTGGCGGTGGCCAGTACGCAGACGTCCATGGCCAGGCCGCACACCACCACGCGACGGATGCCTCGGTCGCGAAGGTAGCCGCCCAGGCCGGTGCCGTCGAAGGCGGAGTAGGCATCGACATCGAAGGCCGTGGCCTTGCTGACGCGGATGGTGTCATCGGTGAAGTCGAGGTCCGGGTGGAAGGCGGCGCCGGGCGTATCCTGCACGCAGTGAACCGGCCAGGTGCCGCCGCGATGTTCGAAGCTGACATGGTCGACGGGATGCCAGTCTCGCGAGGCGACCACTGGCGCACCGGCGGTACGGGCGGCAGCGACCTCGGCATTGATGCCGGGCACCAGTGCGTTGCCGCCCTCTACCGGCAGGGCGCCCCCTTCGCAGAAGTCATTCTGCATATCCACGACCAGCAGGGCGTCTTGCTTGCGGTAGTCCACTTGTGTCTTCATCGTGCACCTCCAGGGAGGTCGATGGGTATCACTTCAGCCTATCGCCTATATCGCTTTTCTAGTAGGGATAAGGTCTAGTTCGCAACGATTCAATAGCCGGCGCTGGGGTCCACGGTCTCGAGCGTTTCGCCCGCCTCGAAGGCCTCGATCAGCTCGGCGACCTGACCCACGGCTTCCTTCAGCGGGGTGGGGCCGGCCATGTGCGGTGTCACCCATACCCTCGGGTGCGACCAGAGCGGGTTGTCCCGGGGCAGCGGCTCCTCGGGAAAGGCGTCGAGCAAGGCACCGCGAAGCCGGCCCTCGGTTTCACCTTCTCCCAGCGCCTCCAGCAGTGCCGCTTCATCGAGCAGGGTGCCGCGCCCAGGGTTGATCAGGCTTGCCCCTTCCGGCAGGGCGGCCAATGTCTTGGCATCGATGATGTGGCGGGTCTCCGGGGTTCCGGGTAGCAGCAAAACCAGTGTGCGTACCTGGCAGAGCAGTTCGGGCAAGCCGTCATCGCCATGATGGCTGGTGATGTCGTCGAGCTGTTTGGGGGAACGACTCCAGCCATGAACCGGAAAGCCGTCGGCGGCGAGCATGGCGGCCACCTTGGCACCGATGGCGCCCAAGCCCAGCACGCCCACCGGCCAATCGCCCTTGTCGTCCACAGCGTGCTCCCGCCACTCGCGGCGGGCCTGCTGGCGTCGGTAGCGGTCGAAGTCGCGCTGAAAGTGCAGCACGCCGTAGCGCACGTAGTCACCGATCAGCTCGGCCATGCCGGCATCGCGCAGCTTGACGATGGGCACGTCCTTGGGCAGGCCCGGATTGTTGAGCAGGGCGTCGACGCCGGCCCCCAGGTTGATGATCCCCTTGAGGTCGTCCAGCTCTCGCAGCAGCGCTTCGGGCGGCTTCCAGGCGGCCAGGTAGTCGATACCCCGGCGCTGGGGGGGTGGGGCGTCACTGGTGACGAACTCGGCATCCGGTAGCCGCTCGGCCAGGGCGTCGCGCCAGGTGTCGGCCTCGTCGATATGGATCATTACTCGCATGGGGTCTCCTTCCTGCTTCGTGAAGGTCAGTAGATAATCTGCATCATGGGCGGGGGTGACTCGTCCAGCAAGGCTGCCAGGCGTTCCAGGCCCTCTTGCAGGCGCTTCAGGTCCTGCTCGGCTCCGAGGCTCACGCGGATGCGTCGCGGGGGCGGCGTCTGCTCCACCATGAACGGTACCGCGGTGGTGATTGCCAGGCCCTCCTGTTCGGCCTGTTGCTGCATCTCCTCCGCGCGCCAGGCATCGGGCAGGGTCACCCAGACATGCAGGCTGGTGGGGCGGGAGCTGAAGGAGTGATGGCCGAGCAGGCGTAAGGCAAGCTTCTGGCGTTCGCCCAGTAGTTCGCGCTGTTCGGCGGCCATGGCCTCGATGCTACCATTGGCGATCCATCGGTCGGCGAGCTCGAAGATCAGAGGGGTGGCCATCCAGGTGGTGGCCCGCATGCGCGGCAGCACGTGGTGCAGCTGGCCGCGGGGCACGGTCAGGTAGCCGGCGCGCAGTCCTGGCACGGTGATCTTGGTCATGCTGGTGACATGGAAACCGAGCTGAGGGATCCGGGCTGTGAGCGGAACCAGGCCAGGTGCCTCGAGCAGGGCATGCACATCGTCTTCGATCAACCACACCCGGTGGCGCGCCAACACCTCCGCCACGGCGTCACGGCGGGCCTCGCTCATGGTTGCGCCGGTCGGGTTCAACTGGGTCGGCGTCAGGTATACGGCCCTCGGCTTGAAGCGATGACATGCCGATTCCAGCGCCTCCGGAATGATGCCCTCGCTATCGATGGCCACGCCACGCAGCTGGAAGCCCAGGGTGCGCGACAGGGCGATAAGACCATGGTCGGTGAGCGCTTCGGTGAGGACCAGGTCGCCATGCTGGACTACGCTTGCGATGGCCAGCATCAGGCCATGAGCCGCGCCGTTGCAGAGTATCCTGTCTTCCATCTCGCCGGGCACGCCGAGTCGGGTCTGCAGCCAGATACTGGCCCGTTCGCGCTGATGGGGCAGTCCGGCGATGGGCCGGCAGGCGGTAATCACATCGGGGCTGGCATGGTCCGCCAGTTCGGTCAGCGCCTGGCGAAAGCGCAGATGGTGTCCGGGAGGGCAGACCGGGTGAGCGATGGAGAGGTCGATCAGAGGGCTTTCGTTGCGCGGCTCGTGGCCGCGCAGGTAGGCCGATTCTCGGGCGTCGTCCAGGGCGTTGACCCAGGTGCCGCTGCCGACTCGTGCCTGGACCAGGCCCATCTTCTCGGCCTGGGCGTAGGCGCGAGAAACTGTCTGGACGCTGACGGCGAGGCTTTCGGCCAGCTGTCGATGAGGTGGCAGGCGGGTGCCCGGGGTGAGCTCCCCCAGGCGAATCGCCTCCGACAGGGCGCGGGCAATGGCAAGGTACTTTGGGCCGGTGTCGGTCAAGTAGGGAGTTAGGTCAATTGTCATGATGCAATAAAGCCTTTGACCGCCAGCAGAGGTGTGGTGCTAGTATCAGCTTAGCGACATTGACTGGATATTGTCATGATTTTCCCGGTGAAAAGTCATGACAATTAAATTCCATCGAGCGGTGTCCGATAACCCTTGGTCCGGCCCTCTCTGCATGGAGACGGCCGGTTATTGGTGATGCTATGGCGAACGCTTCATGAATCAGGTCTCCCTGCCCTTCACTCGTCAGGAATATGCCAGCCGGCTGTGGAAGGTTCGCGCCGAGATGGCGAGCCGAGGCATCGACGTGCTCATCATCAGTGATCCCTCCAACATGGCCTGGTTGACCGGCTATGATGGCTGGTCCTTCTATGTGCATCAGTGCGTCCTGGTGGCGCTGGAAGGAGAGCCGGTCTGGTATGGCCGTCGCATGGATGCCAACGGTGCGTTGCGCACCTGCTGGATGGATCCGGACAACATCACCTACTACCCCGACTACTACGTGCAGAACCCGGACATGCACCCCATGGACTACTTGGCCCAGTCGATCATGCCCGATCGCGGGTGGCATCTGGGGGTGGTGGGCATGGAGATGGATAACTATTATTTTTCCGCCAAGGCCTACCAGTGTCTGCTGCGCGAACTGCCTCATGCCCGCTTCCTGGATGCCAATGCGCTGGTCAACTGGTGCCGGGCGATCAAGTCGCCCCAGGAGGTCGCCTACATGCGTGTCGCCGGCAAGATCGTCGAGGGCATGCATACGCGTATCCTCGAAGTGATCGAGCCCGGCCTGCCCAAGAGCAAGCTGGTTTCCGAGATCTACCGGGTCGGTATCGAGGGTTGGGTGGATGATAACGGCAAGGTCTTTGGCGGCGACTATCCTGCCATCGTACCCATGCTGCCCACCGGCAAGGACGCGGCGGCGCCTCACCTGACCTGGGATGACACGCCGTTCCGCGAGGGCGAGGGCACGTTCTTCGAGATTGCCGGTGTGTTCAAGCGTTACCATGCGCCGCTGTCGCGCACCGTGTTCCTGGGGCGTCCGCCCCAGGAGTTCATCCGTGCCGAGTCGGCGCTGCTGGAGGGCATCGAGCGCGGCCTGGCCGTGGCCAAGCCAGGCAATCGTACCGCCGATATCGCCATGGCGCTGGGGGCGGCCATGGACAAGTACGGCTTCGACCGGGGTGGGGCGCGCTGCGGCTATCCTATCGGTATCAGCTATCCGCCCGACTGGGGTGAGCGCACCATGAGCCTGCGCCCCTCGGACGAGACCATCCTGCAGCCGGGCATGACCTTTCACTTCATGCCTGGCCTGTGGCAGGACGAGTGGGGCCTTGAGATCACCGAGAGTATTCTGATCACCGAGACCGGCTGCGAAGCGTTGGCGAACTTCCCCCGCCAGCTGTTTGTGCGCTGAGTGCCAGCGACAACCGGCCACAGCGAGGGGCGCCGGGGGTAGGCCGGAAGGGAGGTCCGAGGCCAGGGATGGCCGAGGTAGCGCCCATGGATGGGTTCACAGCGCCTCCCTGAAGGCCTATCGCCGGAATAGCCCCGAGCGACTGCCCGCTATGATAGAACAAGGAGTTTCCGACATGACCAAGCCTCCCGGCCAACTGCGCCCAAGCCCGATCAGTGCCACCGTCGACTTCGATGCCGACGGCGTCCAGCACGGCTTCCTCAAGCTGCCCATCTCCGTGGACGAATCCGCCTGGGGTGCGGTGATGATCCCGGTGACCGTGGTCAGGAACGGCGAGGGTCCCACGGCCCTGCTGACAGGCGGCAACCACGGCGATGAGTATGAGGGCATTACCTCGCTGCTCAAGCTGTCGAACACCCTGCGCGCCGAGGACGTCAGCGGCCGGGTCATCATCGTACCCTGCATGAACACCCCGGCGGTGATGGCCGGCAAGCGCACCTCGGGACTGGACGGCGGCAACCTCAATCGCAGCTTTCCCGGCGACCCCAACGGCAGCGTCACCGAGAAGATCGCCGACTACTTCACCCGGGTGATGGTGCCGATGTGCGACGTGGTGCTCGATCTCCACTCCGGTGGGCGCACCCTGGACATCATTCCCTTCGGCGCTTCCCATGTCCTGGAGAATGCCGAGCAGCAGCGTCAAGCCCTCGAGGGGGCCAAGGCCCTGGGCGCACCCTACGCCATGATGATGTTCGAGCTCGATGCCGCCTCGCTGTTCGACACCGTGGTAGAAGAGCAGGGCAAGATATTCGTGGCCACCGAGCTGGGCGGCGGCGGCACCTCGACGCCGGAAAGCCTGGCCATCACCGAGCGCGGTATCCGCAACTTCCTGATTCACTTCGGCCTCATGCGGGGCGAGCTGGAACTGCCTGTCGAGCCGCAGATCTATCTCGATATGCCCGATGCCAGCTGCTATGTGCAGAGCGAGCACTCGGGACTGCTCGAGCTGACCCTGATGCTGGGCGACGTGGTCCGGAAGGGCGAAGTGATCGCCCGGGTCTATGACCTGACCCGCAGCGGTACGCCGCCGGTAGAGTATCGCGCCGGCCGCAGCGGCGTGCTCGCGGCCCGACGCTTTCCTGCCCAGGTCAACATGGGCGATACCATTGCCGTGATTGCCGAAGTCGTGGAGTCGCTGGGGTGATGAAGCTCGATCGCTATGACCTGAAGATCCTCGAGATCCTCTCCCGGGACGGGCGCATTACCAAGTCCAAGCTGGCCGAGGCGATCAACCTCTCGGTCAGCCCCTGCTGGGAGCGTGTGCGCCGCCTGGAGAAGGCCGGCATCATCGAAGGCTACAGTGCGCGCATCAACCCTGAGGCCCTGGTACGACGCACATCGGTCTGGGTTCAGATCGAGCTGAAGCAGCACAACGCGGCCAGCTTCGCCCGCTTCGAGGCCCTGGTCCACGCCACGCCGGAAGTGACCGAATGCGTGGCGGTGGGGGGCGGGGTGGACTACCTGATGAAGGTGGAAGCCGACTCCGTCGACGCCTATCAGCGCCTGATCGATGCCTGGTTGACCTCCGAGACCGGCATCGAGCGCTACTTCACCTATATCGTCACCAAGAGCGTCAAGCAGAAGAGCGCTCACACGCTTCCCGATGGCCTGGCCTGAATCTTCAGCTGCGCTACGGCGACATATGAGAAAGCATCGTTGATTACATGTTGATGAATTTGGCTTAAGCTTGAGGCGAGCCTTTGCTCACCTGTGCCGGGCGATCCCGCTGACGCTTCCTTGATGACGTTGACCGCACAAGACAGCGCCCCGGATGTACCGAGATCGCCTACGGAGACGAGCGACGATGTCCTATTTCACCATTGCCGGTGTGCAGATGCATGCGCTGCACCACGGCGACAATACCGAAGCGATGCGACACCGTGTCGACGTGTTGATGAGCCGCTTCCCTCAGGTCCAGATGGTGCTGTTCAGTGAGCTGATGCCACTGGGGGCGTCACCGCACCATGCCCAGCCGATGCCCAGCGCCGCCGAGGCGATGTTCTGCCAGTTGGCCGAGCAGCACCGTATCTGGTTGATTCCCGGCTCCATGTTCGAGCGGGTCGGCGAGAGCGTCTACAACACCCTGTCGGTGATCGATCCCCATGGCCATGTCGTGGCCCGCTATCGCAAGCAGTTCCCCTTCCTGCCCTACGAGGCGGGTGTGGAGAGCGGCAGCGAGTTCGTGACCTTCGACGTGCCCAACGTGGGCCGCTTCGGGGTATCGATCTGTTACGACATGTGGTTCCCCGAGACCACCCGCACCCTGGCGGCCATGGGAGCGGAGGTGATCCTTCATCCCACCATGACCGATACCATCGACCGCGATATCGAACTCTCCATCGCGCGGACCAATGCGGCGGTCAACCAGTGCTACTTCTTCGATATCAATGGCGCCGGCGCCCTCGGTAACGGGCGCTCCATCGTGGTCGGCCCCTCCGGCGACGTCATTCACCAGGCGGGCACCGGCGAGGAGATCATGCCCATCGAGGTAGACATGAACCGTGTGCGTCGCGAGCGCGAAACCGGCCTGCGCGGTCTCGGCCAGCCGTTGAAGAGCTTCCGCGACCGCCGGGTCGACTTCTCGGTATACCGTAGCGAGAACGGTTCCACTGCGTTCCTGGATACCCTGGGACCGTTGGCCAAGCCCCTGCGAGCCGACGTTGAGGAGTACTGACGGTACCAAGAGACACGGAAGAGTGCATGCTGGAGACCCTGATTCGTGCCCTGCGCCGTTTGTTCGGCCAGGCTCCGGCGGCGGGCTTTATCCCGCCGCCGTCTACCGGACCCACCCCGACGGCGGGTTCCTCCACTGATGGAGCGACAAAAATGCGCAAAATAACAACCATTGCCGACGTTCGCCGCCATTTTCTCAGCAACAAGGAGCCGATTTACTTCATCTCCGCCACCAACTTCAATCTGCTCGGCATCGGCGATTGGGTGGGCAATTTTCGCCACATCAACTACATCGACTGCTTCGATGGGCAGCAGCGCAATGTCTTCGTGCCCAAGGAGAAGTTCCCCCGGGACTTCGAGAGCATCGAGGACATCAACAACTACCTGCTCGAGCACAAGGAGGTCATCGACTTCATTCAGTCGCGGGCCGATGGCGAGAACGCCGGTGTGGCGGCTTTCCTGATGTTCGACGAGCATACCGAGGAAGTCTGCCAGCAGCTGGGGCTGCGGGTCGCCTTCCCCCCCGCGGCACTCCGGCAGCGCATGGACAACAAGATCGAGACGGTGCGGATCGGCAACAAGGCCGGCGTGCCCAGCGTGCCCAACGTGCTGGCCAAGGTCGGCAGCTACCAGGAGCTGCTCGAGGTGAGTCGTGAACTCGGTGACGACCTGGTGGTGCAGACCGCCTTTGGCGATTCCGGTCACACCACCTTCTTCATCGCCAGTGAGGAGGACTACTACAAGTATGCCGAGGAGATCGAGGCCGAGCCCGAGGTCAAGATCATGAAGCGCATCAACTGCCGTGGCTCGGCGATCGAGGCCTGTGCCACCCGCTGCGGTACCGTAGTCGGTCCGCTGATGACCGAGCTGGTGGGCTTCAAGACCTTGACCCCCTACAAGGGGGGCTGGTGTGGCAACGAGATGTTTGCTGGCGCCTTCAGTCAGGAAGTGCGCGACAAGGCCCGTGAATACACGTTCAAGTTCGGCGAGGCGCTTCGCGAAGAGGGCTACCGTGGCTATTTCGAACTCGATTTCCTGATCGACATGGACAATGGCGAAGTCTATCTGGGCGAACTCAATCCGCGGGTGACCGGCGCCAGCTCGTTGACCAACGTGGCCGCCTTCGCCCACTCCGATATCCCACTGTTCCTCTTCCACCTGCTGGAGTTCTCGGATCTCGACTTCGATCTCGATATCGAGGAGATCAACGAGCGTTGGTCGCACCCCGACAGCGTCGACAGCTGGAGCCAACTGGTGATCAAGCACACCGACGAGAGCGTCGACCTGCTCACCCAGGCCCCGCGTACCGGCGTGTGGAAGATGGCCGAGGACGGCAGCATCGGCTACGACCACTACAGCTATCACCCCCACGCCGCCGAGAATGACCAGGAAGGCTTCTTCCTGCGCATCAGCGGCGCCGGCGACTTCCGCTACGAAGGGGCGGACCTCGGTATCCTGATCACCCGCGGTCGGTTGATGGACGACGATTTCCAGCTCACCGAGCGCGCCCATGCCTGGATCGACGGCATTCGCGGCCAGTATGCCGGCCAGTCGTTGCAGGACCCGGTGGTGGAGGAGGTGGCCGTCAGTCATGCCGTCGGTGGCGGCAACTTCAAGATTCTCTGAGCGGAGTGAAGCGGCGCCACCCTGGGGTGGCGCGGATGCCTGATATGGAGAAGACGCTGATTTTCCGCACCGTCCGCGAGGAGAGCCCGGGCGTCAAGTGGCAGTCGCTGTTCGACTACCACTGGCCGGCCTATGAGCAGTGGTACCTGGCCGAGGGCGAGCGTGAGCGACCGGCCTATCTGGCCTGCTACAACGCCCTGAGCCAGCATATGCCGGAGCTGCTGGATACCTATCGGGCACTCTGCGCCCTGGCCGGCGGCGGCGACCTTGCCGCGCGGCTGCTGAGCCTCTATCGGCCGCCTCCCTATATCACCGGCTGCTCCCAGGCGGTGCTGGCGCGCAACGACACCACCGTACTGGCGCGCAACTACGATTACCCACCAGAGCTCTGCGAAGGGACCATTCTCTACACCAACTGGAACGGGCGCGGTGTCATTGCCATGTCCGACTGCCTCTGGGGGGTACTCGATGGCATCAATGACAGGGGCCTTTCGGTATCGCTGGCCTTCGGCGGCCGCAAGGTGGTGGGGGAGGGCTTCGGCGCGCCGATCATCCTGCGCTACATCCTGGAGTTCTGCGATACGGTGCCCGAGGCCGCCGCCGTGCTGGCCCGGGTGCCGACGCATATGGCCTACAACATTACCGTGGCCGATGCCGCCGGCCGCTATGTCACGGCGATGATCGCCCCGGACCAGCGCGCCAGCATTCGCCGCGTACCGGTGGCCACCAACCACCAGAAGAAGATCGAGTGGTATGCCCATGCCCTGGCCTCCGAGACTCTGATCCGCGAGCGCCAGCTGTCGATCCTGGTGGACGATGAAAGCACCACCGAGGAGCGCCTGGTCTCGGCCTTCTTCTCGCCGCCGCTGTTTCGCCACGACTACCGGCGCGGGCTGGGGACCGTCTACACCGCGGTCTACCGGCCCCGGGACGGGCACGCTCAGTATCACTGGCCGGGAATGTGGCTGAAGCTGTCGTTCGATCACTTTCCGGAGCAACAGCTGACCGTGCGCTACGGCGCACGCGGCCTTAATGCGGGCTGAGTCTCGCCGGGTACCTGCCCAGGCGGTCGACAACAATCAATAACGAACGGGATGGGGTGTCGTCATGCAAGAGACCAGTCAATCCGAATCGTCCTATACGGTGCCTGAAACGGCCTATACGGCGCTGGGTTTCTACCACAAGATCTCACAGCTGCGAGCCGATACCTGGAACGCCCTCAAGCGGGACCTGGGCATCCTGGTCAAGCTCAACGATGAGAGCCGGGCGAAGAACCTGATAAAGGCCATCGACGTCAAGCTCACCCGGCTGGAGATCATCGAGGACTACCACGCCTTCCCCTCAAAGGAGGACTTTCGGCATCTCTGGTCGCTCTTCGACCGCGACGAATACGTATTGCTGGAGAAGGTGGTCAAGCGCCTGGTTCGTGCGCTGATCAGCGAATCCTACCGTCGTCGCCATGTCGATCTCAGCGACAGCGACGCCAATGCCGAAGACCTGGAAACCCTGGATGCCCTGGCCCAGCTGCGGCGTGGCCATCCGGCTTCCAACAGTGCCGCCCAGCCCTATTTCGAGCTGCTGATCGTCGACAACCTCTCTCCCCAGGAGGAGGAGGTGGTGCGCGAGGCCTTCCGCAACATGCGTCGCCCCGAGGACAAGTTCGTCTACGACGTGGTCACCGTGCGCAGCTTCGAGGATGCGCTGATCGCGGTGCTGGTCAACCCCAATATCCAGGCCTGCCTGATCCGCTACGAGTTTCCCTACAAGTCGAAGTACAACCTCAGCGCGCTGCGCAACTACCTGGAGGGGCTGTCGGAGAAGGAGCTGGAGAACCAGACCGAGGCCGAGCGCAGTATCCTGCTGAGCTCGATGATTCACGAACTGCGCCCGGAGATAGATCAGTTCCTGGTCACCAGCGGCGACGTCGAGGCCACGGCGAGTCGCGATATCCGCTACTTCAACCGGATCTTCTATCGCGAGACCGACTACATCGAGCAGCACCACACCATCCTGCGGGCCATCGACAACCGCTACCGCACGCCGTTCTTCGATGCCCTGCGCGAATACAGCAAGAAGCCCACCGGGGTCTTCCACGCCATGCCCATCTCCCGGGGGAAGTCGGTGACCCGCTCCCATTGGGCCGGCCAGATGATCGACTTCTACGGCATCAATATCTTCCTCGCCGAGACCTCGGCGACCTCCGGCGGGCTTGATTCGCTGCTGCAGCCCTACGGGCCGATCAAGAAGGCCCAGGAGTATGCGGCCCGGGCCTTCGGTGCTCGGCAGAGCTTCTTCGTCACCAACGGCACCTCCACGGCCAACAAGATCGTGGTCCAGGCCCTGGTCAAGCCACGGGATATCGTGCTGGTCGACCGAGACTGCCACAAGTCTCACCACTACGGCATGGTGCTGGCCGGTGCCCACGTCAGCTATCTCGACTCCTATCCGCTGCACGACTATTCGATGTACGGCGCGGTGCCGCTGCACGACATCAAGAAGACCCTGCTGGGCTACAAGCGCTCGGGCCAGCTGCACAAGGTGAAGATGCTGTTGTTGACCAACTGCACCTTCGACGGCGTGGTCTATAACGTACGCCGGGTGATGGAAGAGTGCCTGGCGATCAAGCCGGACCTGGTGTTCCTGTGGGACGAGGCGTGGTTCGCCTTCGCCTCCTTCAATCCCACCTATCGGCCGCGCACCGCCATGAATGCAGCACGCACCTTGCGAGAGCGCTACCGCAGCGACAAGTATCGGGAAGAGTACGCGGCCTGGAAGGCCGAATTCGACGAACTCGATCCGGACGACGACGCCACCTGGCTGGAGCGTCGGCTGATGCCCGACCCGGATCAGGTGCGTATCCGCGCCTATGCCACCCACTCCACCCACAAGACCCTGACCTCGCTGCGCCAGGGCTCGATGATCCACGTCTTCGACCAGGACTATCGGCAGAAGGTCGAGGCCCCGTTCCACGAGGCCTACATGACCCATACCTCCACCTCGCCCAACTACCAGATCGTGGCGTCGCTGGATGTGGGGCGCATGCAGGCGGAAATGGAGGGCTTCGAGCTGGTCCACGCCCAGGTCGAGGCGGCGCTGTCGCTGCGCGAGCAGCTCTACAGCCACCCGCTGCTGCAGAAGTACTTCCGCGTATTGAAAAACAAGGACATGGTGCCGGCGGAGTACCGCGAGTCCGGCGTCGAGTCCTACTACGACCCGGTGACGGGTTGGAACAAGATGGAGGAAGCCTGGGCCCGAGACGAATTCGTGGTCGACCCCAGCCGCATCACCATCGCCATCGGCGCGACCGGGGTCGATGGCGATACCTTCAAGAACGAATTCCTGATGAACAAGTACGGTATCCAGATCAACAAGACCTCGCGCAACACCGTGCTGTTCATGACCAACATCGGCACCACCCGGGGCTCGATCGCCTATCTGCTGGATGTGCTGATCAAGCTGGCCAAGGAGTTCGACAATCTATGGGAGGACAGCAGCCGGCCGGAGCGCAAGATCATCGAGAACCGCGTCCACTCCCTGACCCAGGAGCTGCCGCCGCTGCCCGATTTCAGCCGCTTTCACGATGCCTTTCGCCCCGATGCCGAGAGCGCCACGCCGGAAGGGGACATCCGTCGGGCCTATTTCCTCAGCTACGACGAGGAGAACACCGAGTACCTGCGCTTCGACAACGGCGAGCTGCAGGGCCAGATGCGAGCGGGGCGCGATGTGGTCTCGGCGAGCTTCGTGATTCCCTACCCCCCGGGTTTCCCGGTACTGGTGCCGGGGCAGGTGGTCAGCGAGGGGATTCTTCACTTCCTGCAGGCGCTGGATGTCACCGAGATCCACGGCTATCGGCCGGAGCTGGGCCTGCTGGTGTTTACCGAGGAAGCATTGAGCGAGCCTCCCGACAGCTGAGGAAACACTGTATAAATGTCTGCGCGGGCAAATCGCTGCGTTGCGCGGTGCGCGGAATCCTCACCTATACCCCATAGGCTCCGGTTCCTGTGCTCCGTGCGCCTTGCGCTTCACCTCGCTCGCCAATTTATTCAGCGCTTCCCTGAGACTCCTGGGCGGGGCGCAGAAAAAACGGCATTTCCGCCCGTCACGACAAAAAAAACCGTATCGGGAGCCATGGTGATCGAAAAGTACTGATCCCGCTTAGCCCTTACCCTGTAGACATCGGGCAGCCATTGGCTGCCCGCCATATTTGTCATCGCCGGCCAAGACCCAGGTAGTACGCGCCGGTGTCAGGGGAGGTGCCCATGAAACTGTCCAAGACGCTGTCCGCTCGAATCGATGATCCGCGCCTGTTCCGCCAGTACGCCTATGTGAATGGCAAGTGGACCCACGGCGAAGGCGGCCGCGAGGAGGCCGTGTTCGATCCGGCCACGGGCGAGGCGATCGGCCATATCCCCTGGCTGGAAGCCCATCAGATTCGTGAAGCCGTGGACGCCGCCGAGGCTGCCTTCGTTCACTGGCGGGCGCTGCGTGCCGACGAGCGCTGCGAGCGTCTCCTGGCATGGTACGACCTGATTCAGGCCAACCGCGAGGACCTGGCCACCATCATGACCCTGGAGCAGGGCAAGCCGCTGCCCGACGCCCGCGGCGAAGTCGAGTACGGCGCCAGCTTCGTGCGCTGGTTCGCCGAGGAGGGCAAGCGCACCTTCGGCGAGACCATTCCCAGCCACATCCCCAATGCGACGCTGGGCACACTCAAGGAACCTGTTGGCATTGCCGCGCTGATCACGCCCTGGAACTTCCCGCTGGCGATGATCACCCGCAAGGCCGCCGCTGCCATGGCGGCGGGCTGCCCGGTAATCGTCAAGCCGGCCGGCGAGACCCCCTTCTCGGCGCTGGCGCTGGCCGAGCTGGCCGAGCGTGCCGGCATCCCGGCGGGCATCTTCAATGTCGTGCTCGGCGATGCCCCCGAGGTGTCGAAGATTCTGTGTGCCGAGGAGCGCGTCAAGGCGCTATCCTTCACCGGCTCCACCCGGGTCGGGCGGCTGCTGATCGAGCAGAGCGCCGGCACCGTCAAGCGGCTCTCCATGGAGCTCGGCGGCAACGCGCCCTTTATCGTCGCGCCGGACATGGACCCCAAGGAAGCGGCCTTTGCCGCCGTGGCGGCCAAGTTCCAGACCGCCGGCCAAGACTGCCTGGCGGCCAACCGTATCCTGGTGCACGAGTCGATCCATGACGAGTTCGTCGAGCATTTCGTCGAGCGCATGTCGGCGCTGACCGTGGGCAACGGCCTGGAGAGCGAGATCGACCTGGGGCCGCTGATCCATCGCCAGGCGGTGGACAAGGCCGCCGCCATCGTCGACGACGCCATCTCCCGGGGCGCCAGGCTGGTTGCCGGCGACCAGAATCAGGCGCCGGGGCCCAACTTCTTCATGCCGGTGCTGCTCACCGGGGTGACTCGGGATATGCAGGTATGGCGCGAGGAAAACTTCGCACCGGTGGCCGGCGTTACCGCGTACAGTGACGACGACCAGGTGATCGAAATGGCCAACGACACCGAATATGGCCTGGCGGCCTACGTCTATACCCATGATATTCGTCGCATCTGGAAGATGCTTCGGGCGCTGGAGTTCGGCATGGTCAGCGTCAACTCGGTGAAGATGACCGGCCCGCCGGTACCCTTCGGCGGCGTCAAGCAGTCCGGCCTCGGCCGCGAGGGCGGCATTACCGGTATCGACGAGTACCTGGAGACCAAGTATTACTGCCTCGGCGGCCTGGGGTCGGTCTCCGGAAGCTAGCAAATAACACTCAGCCGGGATGCGACATCGAGCGATATCTACCCGAGGGCGCTGAGGCAAGCGTAGCGGCGCGCGGCGATCGACAGGGATGTCGATCGAGAATCGGCAAGAGGGACCTTGTTCCGATTCGACGCGCAAGCTGCAAGCGAAGCCTCAGGGTTTCGTCCGAGGGCATCGCGAGCTGTCGCATGGCGGCGATGTACACCCAGAAATGAGTCCTGTGAACATTCTCCCCGGCGGAGCCGGGGAGCCCTGAGAAAAGAGAGAACCGCATGAGCCAGCAGCACAAGGATCTGATCGATCGTGACCGCAAGGTGACCTTCCACGCCTCCACTCACCTGCGCGACTTCGCCCACGGCGACGCCCCGGGCCGGGTGATCACCGGCGGCAAGGGCATTCACATCGTCGACAAGGACGGCCGCGAGTTCATCGACGGCTTTGCCGGGCTCTACTGCGTCAACATCGGCTACGGGCGCACCGAGGTGGCCGAGGCGATCTACCAGCAGGCGCTGGAGCTCTCCTACTATCACACCTACGTGGGCCACTCCAACGAGCCTCAAATCGCGCTCTCCGAGAAGATCCTCGCGCTGGCTGGCCCCGGCATGTCCAAGGTCTACTACGGCATGTCGGGCAGCGATGCCAACGAGACCCAGCTGAAGATCGTGCGCTACTACAATAACGTGCGTGGCCTGCCGCAGAAGAAGAAGGTCATCTCGCGCATGCGCGGCTACCACGGCTCCGGCATCGCCTCAGGCTCGCTGACCGGGCTCAAGGCGTTCCACGACCACTTCGATCTGCCCATCGACACCATTCGTCATACCGAGGCGCCGTTCTACTACCAGCGCGCAGCGGAACTGGAAGGGATGTCCGAGCACGAATTCTCGAAGCACTGTGCGCGCAAGCTCGAGGAGATGATCCTGGCCGAAGGGCCCGACACCGTGGCCGCCTTCATCGGCGAGCCGGTGCTGGGGACCGGCGGTATCGTGCCGCCGCCGGAAGGTTACTGGACGGAGATCCAGGCAGTGCTGGCCAAGTACGATATCCTGCTGATCGCCGACGAGGTGGTCTGCGGCTTCGGGCGGATCGGCGCCGACTTCGGCAGCCACTACTACGGCATCAAGCCCGACCTCATCACCGTGGCCAAGGGCTTGACCAGCGCCTACCAGCCGCTCTCCGGCGTGATCGTCGGCGACCGCGTGTGGCGCGTACTCGAGCAGGGCACCGGCGAGTATGGCCCCATCGGCCACGGCTGGACCTATTCCGGCCACGCCCTGGGCTGTGCCGCGGGCCTGGCCAACCTGGCCATCATCGAACGCGAAGGGCTCACTGCCAATGCCGCCGAGACCGGCGCCTACCTGCAGCAGCAGATGCAGGCCGCCTTCGGTGACCATCCGGTGGTGGGCAACGTGCGTGGCGTGGGCATGCTGGCCGCGCTGGAGTTCTCCGTCGACCCGACCCGGCGTCAGCACTTCGATGCCGCGCACAAGGTCGGTCCGCGCATCGCTGCGGCGGCGCTGGACGAGAACCTGATCGCCCGCGCCATGCCCCAGGGCGATATCCTGGGCTTCGCGCCGCCGCTGACCACCACCCGTGCCGAAGTCGACGAGATCGTCGCCCGCGCCCGGCGTGCCGTGGACAAGGTCACCGACCAGCTGGTCCGCGAGGGTGTGGTCAAGGCGACCATGTCGGTCGGCTGATACCGGCACCTGCCGTGGGTTTCCGCGGCAGGGATCGCTATATTTCCTATACTCCCAGTCAGTATCTCAGCCGGGCCCTTGTGGCCCGGTTCCGCGTTTGTCCCGAAAAGAGTGAAAGGGGTGACCATGCTGCCACGCCATGGGGTGACGCCAGCCCTGATCTACGAGGCGCGCCGACGCATTGCCGGCCAGGTGGTACGCTCGCCGCTGATCCACTCGACGGCGCTCTCCGCCCGCTTCGATGCCGACATCTACCTGAAGCTGGAAACCTGCCAGCCGAGCGGCGCCTTCAAGCTGCGCGGTGCCACCAACATGATCGCGGCGCTGATCGACCGCTGCGGCCGCGATGCCCTGGCCGCGGGTGTGACCACGGCCTCCACCGGCAATCATGGCCGGGCGGTGGCGCTTGCCGCGGCTCGCCTTGGTGTGCCGGCGACGATCTGTCTGTCGCATTTAGTGCCGGCAAACAAGGTGGCCGCCATCGAGACGCTGGGCGCCGAGGTTGTCCGGGTGGGCGAGAGCCAGGATGAGGCCTTCGGCGAGGTCGAGCGCCTGGTGCGCGAGCGTGGCATGATCCTGGTCCCGCCCTTCGACGACCCGTTGATCGCGGCCGGCCAGGGTACCATCGGCCTGGAATTGATGGAGGATGCACCGGATCTTGACCGTGTGATCGTCGGGCTCTCCGGTGGCGGCCTGCTGGGCGGCATTGGTGCTGCGGTGAAGGCCATACGCCCCGGGACCCGGATCACCGGCGTCAGCCTGGCTCGCGGGGCGGCCATGTGGGAAAGCCTGCAGGCGGGTTGCCCCGTCGAGGTGGCGGAGGTCGAGAGCCTGGGCGACTCTCTGGGCGGCGGCATCGGTCTCGACAATCGCTGCACCCTGGCCCTGGTGGGTGAAGTCATGGATGACCACTACCAGGTCTCGGAGCCGGCCATCGCCCATGCCATGGTCGATATCCTCGAGCACGAGAAACTGCTGGTGGAAGGGGCCGCCGCGGTCGGCCTGGCGGCCATGGCGGAGCATCGGATCGATGTGCAAGGACAGCGGGTGGCGCTGATCCTCTCCGGCAACGGTGTATCGCTTGAAACCTTTGACCGAGCACGGAAAATAGCCAATCGATAGGGTAGGAGCCTGTCGGACTTAACGCTGAGGTCAAATCCGACAGGCTCCTGGAACCAGGCGAACAGGAGGATTTCATGCAGCTCTATCAGCGCGACGCTATCGCAGCGGTCGTCGGCATCGACCACGCGGCCATGTCGGCGATCGAGGCGGGCTTCGCCGCCCTGGGGCGGGGCGAGGCGGTGCAGCCCCCGATCCTCTCCATGTCCATGGAGGAGTTCAACAGCGAGGTCGACGTCAAGACGGCTCATATCAAGGGCTGGGAGCGTTACGCAATCAAGGTCAGTACCGGCTCCTTCGACAATCCCAGTCGCGGCCTGCCGAGCCTCAACGGCCTGATGATGGTCTTCTCGGCCGAGACGGGGCTGGTGGAGGCCGTGCTCTTCGACGAAGGCTACCTGACCATGGTGCGTACCGCCCTGGCCGGGGCCATTGCCGCCAAGCATCTCTCCCGCGAGGACAGTCGCCGCGTGGCAGTGATCGGTGCCGGCGAGCAGGCGCATCGTCAGGTAGAGGCGCTGCGCCTGGTGCGCAACATCGACATTCTCGATATCTGGGCCCGGCGCAGCGAAAGCGCCGAGGCCTATGCCAATGACATGCGTGAGCAAGGGTTGGAAGTGCATATGCACGACAGCGTTCACGCCGCCTGTGATCAGGCCGATATCATCGTCACCGCCACCCCGTCCCGGGAGCCACTGCTGCACGCCCGGGATTTGCCCGAGGGCGTGCATGTCACCGCCATGGGCTCGGACAGCCCCGACAAGCGCGAACTCGACGAGTCGGTACTGACCCGTGCCGACGCCTTCGTCTGTGATACCCGCGCACAGAGCGAGAACAACGGCGAGCTCAAGGCGTTTGCCGGTCGTGAGGTCCCGTTCAAGATTCACGAGCTGGGCCGCGTGATCGCCGATGGGCAGAAGCTGCGCCTTTCGGAGGCAACGATCACCGTCTGCGACCTGACGGGCACCGGGGTACAGGACACCGCCATTGCCGGCTTCGCCTTGTCGCGGCTGGCAGGCGACTGATGGTCCTGCCGGGGGCGCAGGGTATCCGGATCAAGGGGTTGAAGGGGTCTTACCTCCCTGTGTGATCCCAAGACACTGGGGCTGGCATGGCCGCAGTGTCCTTAGCTTTCGGTTGGACTCGAGGAGGTGCCCGCCGGTTGCCGCGCTGTGCTCCATCGGAACCACAGCGTGGCCAGAGTCACCAGTAGCGCCAGGGGCAACATCGCCAGATTGAGGGCTTCCCAGCCCAGACGATGGAGTAGTTGCCCGGCCAACAGTGCCCCGATGGCCACCAGCGAGAAGATGACCAGGTCGTTGATGCCCTGCACCTTGCCGCGTTCCGCTTCGTTGTGGACAGAGGAGAGCAGGGCGCTGCCGCCCACGAACAGGAAGTTCCAGCCGATACCCAGCAGCACCAGCGATATCCAGAAGTGGGCGATGCTGAGGCCCATGACTGCCACCGCAGCTGAACCGGCCAATAGCGCCGCCCCCGTCAGCAGGATACGGTCCACGCCGAAGCGCGCGATCAGGCTGCCAGTGATGAAAGAGGGGGCGAACATGCCCAGCACGTGCCACTGCATGATGAAGGCGACCTGGCCCATCTCGAAGCCCTGAGCGCGCATGGCCAGCGGGGTGGCGGTCATCACCAGGGTCATGACGGTGTAGCCAACGGCGCCGGCAAGCACCGCCACCCGGAAGCTCCGTTGGACGGCGATGGCCGCCATGGAACGAGAACGCTCGCCGGGTAGTGGCTCGCCGCTGGGGGGCACCCTGAGTTGGCTTAGCATGCCGATGGCCAGCAAGGCGAGGGTGGCGATCACCAGGTAGGGGCCGCCAGAGGGCACGCCAGCGATCAGCTCCTTGGCGGCACTGGCGTTCCAGGGTCCGAGAAAGGCCGCTACCACGCCGCCGGCCAGGACGAAGGAGATGGCCCGACTGCGAAACGCCGGGCTGGCCACGTCGACTGCGGCGAAGCGGTAGTACATGGCGAACCCCTGGTAGAGGCCGAGCAGCAGGTTGCCGGCGCAGAACAGCCAGAAGGAACCCGTGGCGATGCCAGCGAAGCTGACCAGCCCACCGCCCACGCCACCCAGGCTCGCCCCGGTGATGAACCCCCGTCTCCGGCCCACCCGTTTCATGTAGAGCGAGGCGGGCAGGGTCGAGACCACCGTGCCCAGCATCATCATGGCGATCGGCAGCGTGGCCAGGCCCGGGTCGGTGCTCAACTGCTGGCCGACCACCCCGCTCAGGGTCATCACTGTCACCATGGCGATGATGAACAGGGCCTGGCTGGTGACCAGTATGGCCACGTTGCGCTTCTCCCGGCGTACCGGCTTCATGGGCATATCTCTTCTTCGGGATGCGTTGGTTCGTCTCAGGGGAACATGGCTCAGAGTACCAGCACCTTATGGGCCTGCCCATGACCTGACATGAGGGTCCGCCATGAGTGACTCGCCATGGTGGGGCCGCCTGTTCGACACCTGCCGAGATCAGCCTGCCGCAGGGCGCCTCCCATGAGGCTCAACACCAAGGTGCCGAAAAGCACGACCTTGACGCGCCATGTCTGCTGCTCCCGGTTGATAATCACATCACCTGCTACGTCCGCTGAGTCGGGCCACTGTCTTTGTCGCCCTTCGAAAGGTTCCTTACAGCCGATCCGACACCGGGCCCAGGACACGGCCATCGCCGGTTTTGCCCTCGCGCGCGCCTGACCGGAGATTGAATCGCCGCCCGCCAGCCCCCATGCTGAGGGAATCATGGCAACCGAAAGGCACAGCAGATGACACAGGTACTGGCGTTCGACGTCTATGGCACCCTGATCGACACCCATGGCGTGGTCACCGAACTGGAAGCGAGACTGGGCGCCTCTGACATGGCGGAGCAGGCCGCGGAGTTCTCTCGCCGCTGGCGTGACAAGCAGCTGGAGTACAGCTTCCGCCGCGGCCTGATGGGGGCCTATGTACCCTTTTCACAGTGCACACTCGAGGCGCTCGAGTTTACCGACCGGGCACTGCAGACCCGCCTCTCCGATGTCGACAAGGACCACCTGATGGCGGTCTACGGCCAACTCCCCGCCTTCCCCGAAGTGCCCGAGGCGCTGACACGGCTGGTCGAGAGCGGCGTGCGCTGCGTGGCCTTTTCCAATGGCACGGGTGCGGACGTCTCCGGCCTGCTCGACAAGGCCGAGATACTCGATCGTTTCGAAGCCGTGATCAGCGTCGACGAGGTCAAGCGCTTCAAACCCGACCCGGCGGTCTACGCTCACCTGCGCAATCGCCTCGAAGTCGACCCCGGCGATACCTGGCTGATCTCCAGTAACCCCTTCGATGTGATCGGCGCGCGTCATGCCGGGCTGCATGCCGCCTGGGTGCGCCGCAGCCTTGACGCCCCCTTCGACCCCTGGGCCATCGAGCCCGACTTGACCGTGCCCGATCTCGATTCGCTTTGCGAACGACTGGGCTGAAGCAACGGCAGCGGCTCTCTCAGCACTCTTCCAATACTCGCCCGGCACGCTTTCGCCACTCGCTCCATCACGCTTCGGCCACCATCGCCCAGAACACCGCCCGGAGCTTCTCCAGGCAGGAACCCTCCTCCAGCGCCATCGGCAAAAGGAATTTGCCGATGGCGCGTAAGGTTCGGTCCCCGATGTCGACAGAACCCCTACGCTAACAGCAGCCAGGCCAGAGGCCGTGGCTCACATAACAATGGATTCACTATCCGATGATGGTTCAGGAGGTTGCCGGGATGACGGATCAAACGACTCCTTCACGTCGCTACTGGTTGGGTGGCAAGCGCGCCGCCGAGCAGGATCGGTTCTTTCGTGACGCGCTCGATCCGCTGGGGTGGGAAGTCGGCGATGACGAGCAGTGGGATGCCGGCTGGTACACCGGGATGCCGGATCCCGCCCAGTTCAAGAAGGTATCCCCCGAGCGCAAGCTCAATCACTACCCCGGCAACAATGCGCTCACGGTCAAGAGTCGCCTCCACGATACGCTGGTAGCGGTGAAGGATCGTGTCGCCCAATCCTTCGGTACGGCGGCCACATCGCGGCTGGCCTTCTTTCCCCGGGTCTACTCCATGCCGGAGGACTATCATGACCTCCAGCAGACGGCATTGGCCCACCCCGAGAAACGCTGGATTCTAAAGCCCAAGAATGCCTCCAAGGGCAAAGGCATTCGTGTGCTTCGTGATGTGGCGGACACGCCACTGGAGACCAACTGGATGGTCCAGGAGTATCTTGCCAATCCGCACACCATTCGTGGCCACAAGTATGTCCTGCGCCTCTACGTGCTGGTGGCCTCCATCCAGCCGCTACGGCTATATCTCTACCACCAGGGTTTTGCCAAGCTGGCATCGGAGCCCTACGACCCCAATGACATGGACAACCCGTTCAGTCAACTGACCAATCCCGACATCAATGCGCTCAATACCTCGGCGGAGATTCCCGTCGAGTTCATCGATCTGCAACGCTATCGGCAGTGGCTGCGTGAGCAGGGCCATGACGATGAGTGTCTTTTTGCCCAGATCCACGACCTGGTGACACTGACCGTGATCGGCGCCACGGATGCCATACGCCGGCGCACGGCGCAGGTCGGTGCCGATCCGCAGGGGTGCTATGAGCTGCTGGGGCTCGACTGCATGGTGGATGATGCCCTGAAGCCCTGGATACTCGAATGCAACCTCAGCCCCTCGCTGGGTATCTGTGCCGAGCCAGAGAATGGCGGCCTCGTCGAGGCAGCGGTCAAGGGGGGGCTGGTGAAGGACATGGTCTCGCTGGTGGGGATCGACAACCCGGCCGTGGCGGCCAGGTCGGCGGAGGTGGCACGTAGGGGAGTGGCGGCCGAACTCGCCCGCGACGCACAGGACGAGGAGGCTCGCGCCGGCGGCTTTCTTCGCCTCTTCCCCAATGCCGAGCCGGAACGCTACCTGCCTTTCTTCACCCTGCCGAGCCTCGCCGACATGCATCTGGCCGATGGTCTCGCGGGGCAGCCTCTCCCGCGGCCGGTGCTGACGGCCTGGCAGGTGTCGGAGGTGCTCGATGAGGATCAGCTTGCCCTCTATGCCACGCACACCGGACGCTACTACCGCCTGAACGATAGCGCAGCCCTCATCTGGCTGCTGGCGACCGAGGGATTCGACCCGGACGCCATCGTCGATCAGCTGTCACGGGCCGGCGAGGCTTCAGGAGCCGACGCCGAGCCGCGGCCCGATCGACAGGAACTGCTCCGTCATGTCTGGGACTGTCTCTCGGAGTGGTGCCGCGAAGGGCTGCTCAGGCAGCGTGGCGCACAGGATGATGGGGCGCTGGCCCCTGTCGAAGCGGCCAGCGACGCGAGCGTGGCTCCGTCCTGCCAGCCCATGCGCCTGGCTTGTGGCGGCAGGCAGTGGATTCTCCACACCGACAGCGCGCCGGCACTGTCGCGTCTCTCTGCGCTACTCTACACGCAGCTCACGCCGCTTCAGGAGGGTGACGATACCGCCCGGTCTCCCCGGCTGGAAGTGCTGCGAGACGCTCCCGGCTACGCCCTGGCGTCCGAAGGGCGGGTTCTGGCCTCACGATTGACCCTGGCCGAATTGGGGCCCCAGGTGCTCGCCTATCTTGCTCGCCAGGCCCCTTCGAGCGAACAGCTAGTCATCGATGCCGGCCTGCTGACTTCGCCTCAAGGCGATGCCGTGATCTGTCTCTTTCCCGACACCGGCGACGCCCACGCCATGCTACGACAGTTTGCCAGGACGTTCAGGGTGACGAGGGGACTGCGGCTGGATGCGCTCACCCTTTCCCATGGCGAGCCACTGGGGCTGCCCATCGCTCTGGACGACCGGAATGGCTGTCTGGATGACAGTGAACCAGAGGACTCGCTGCCTGACAGTGTCCAGGTGCGTGGGGTGATCCTCATGCGTCATCACCCCGAGGCCCTCAATGGCGCTGACGGCGAGCCGATGGCTCCCGACGCCAATGACAGTGAGCTATCGACCCTCGATGCCCTGGGAGCCCTGTTGCCATCCTCCTTCACTGTCGGCGGTAAGCCCTTGTCGGGTGCCACCGTCACGGCGTTGTCCGAATGGTTGTCCCGGTGCGAGCGCCTCACTCTCCCTGTGGCGAGTGACAGCCAGGCAGATCGGCGGACGGCAGAGACGCAAGGAGAGCCAGCGGACGTGTCGCTGAGCGAATCCCTGGAAAGGCGAGTAAGCGAGCTGCTTGGGCAACGCACAGCCTCTGCAAGAGGAAAGACTGAGCAGGAAGAACTGCCGGGATGAGAACTGTTGGGACGGGCTGGCCAGGAAGCGGTTCAGGAGCGCTGGGTGGTCTGCGGTTTCACTCCTGCTCATCTCGGGCGGCAGGCTCGAAGCGCCTGCCGGCCTCGTGCAGCACGTCGAACTGCCGATTGCACTGGCTGCAGGCGCCACACATCGCCAGGTGGAAACGTAGCGAGAGCCGTTCCTGCCACACCAGGGGGCGATCCAGGCGTTGCGACATCAGCTCGGTGGCGCGTCGGCACATGATCATGGCGCATCCTCCGTCAGCCAGCCCTGTTCGATGCAGGCCCGCAGCCGCAGGCGGGCTCGGTGCAGGATGACCCAGCAGTTGTTCTCCTTGATGCCCAGCTCGCGGCAGATCTCCTCGGTCGATAGCCCCATCAGTTCACGCAGCGAGAAGACACGTGCCACGTTGTCCGGCAGGGCGATCATGCAGGCATCGAACACCTGCCAGAATGTCTCGCTCTCGAAGACCGCTTCCGGCTCCCCCCAACTGGCGGGGCGCGCCTCCTTGAGCCAACTGCCATTCCGGCGGAACTGACGGTCGATGGCCTCGTCGTCGGCCTCATCTTCCAGGGGTTGCCAGGTGCCCTGGCGCTTCTGGGCCCGCATGGTATCGAGAATCTTGAACTTGAGGATGCCGAAGACCCAGGTTTCATAGCCGGATCGTCCGGAAAAGCTATCCTGCTTCTCGATGGCGGCTTCGAGAGTGTCCTGGACCGCATCTTCGGCTTGGGCGTGATTGCGTAGATGCAGGCGCGCGAAAGAGAGCAGCCGAGGCCGAACGGCAGTCAGGCGCTGCATGCGGTCGTCTAGCGGCGGGATACTCACGAGGTGATCCTTTCGGGTTCTTGTTTGTCGTCAGCATGCAGGCCCTATGAGGGCAGGGCAAGCCCTCCACGTTGAACAAACGCAGAACGACTGTCTCGCATTGCCCCGTCACGATGGCGGCCATGAGCGGCTCAATGGGTGAGCTCGATCACCTTTCCGCCGGCGGACGCTGCGTCGTCTCTGTCGTGGGTGACCAGCAGGCTCGGCAGGCCGGCCTGGCGCAGCTGGGTAAAAACCAGTTGACGCATCTCCTGGCGCAGGTGGGTATCGAGCTTGGAGAAGGGCTCGTCAAGGAGCACGGCACAGGGCCGGGAGAGCAGCAGGCGCATCAGGGCCACTCGGGCCTTCTGGCCGCCGGAGAGGGTGGCCGGGTCGCGATCGCCGAAACCGGCCAGGCCGATCTGCTCCAGTGCCGTCTCGACTTGCCGGGGTTTGTCGCGGGTGGCGCGCGGCATGCCGAACCGCAGGTTGCCGGCGACCGACAGATGGGGAAACAGCAGCGGATCCTGGAACAGCAGGCCGATGCCGCGCTGCTCTGCCGGCAGGTGAGTAATGTCTCGACCGTCCAGGTGCGCGTGGCCGCTGGCCTCGAAATCTCCTGCCAGGAAACCGGCGAGCCAGGCCAAAAGGGTCGACTTTCCCGAACCGGAAGGCCCCATCACCGTGAGAATCTCACCGGGGCCGATATGGGCATCGAGCTCCAGCAGCACGTTGCCATCCAGGGCAATGCGCAGGCTGTCGATCTCGAGATGATGGTGCGTCATGGTGACCCTCGCATTCCACGGCGTTTGGCCCAGAGCAGCCGCGGCAAACCGACGGCGATGATGAAGCCCACCAGCGGCAGGCTGGCCTGGACCATTGCCCAGACCCCGATCGCCCGGCGGTTGCCTCCCGAGGCGAGCGCCACGGCCTCGGTGGTGACGGTGGGCACGCGACCGGCACCCAGCAGCTGGGTGGGAAGATACTGGCCGATACTGACGGCAAGGCCAACGGCACAGGCGGTGAGGATCGGCGCCAGCAGCAGGGGCAGGCGTACCCGCCAGAAGACGGCATTTGGCGAGCTGCCAAGCGTTCGCCCGAGCTGCGACCAGCGTGGGTCGAGGCGTCGGTAGGACTCCGACAGCGAGAGAAACACATAGGGCAGTACGAAGAGCAGGTGGCCGAAGATGACCAGGCCATGGTTTGGGCGGCTGCCGAGCGATTCCATGACCACCACCAGGCCGAACAGGAAGGCGATCTGCGGCACGATAAGAGGTAGATAGAGCAGCCCCAGTGCCGACAGCAGCCGCCCTTGGGCCGGATGGCGTCCGGTGCGCTGCTCGTTTTCCAGCGCCGCCAGGGTGAGCGCCAGGGCGATCAATGTCGAGGCCGCGGCGATGATCACCGTCGAGGCCACCGGGCCCGTCAGCGAGGGCAGGGCGCGAATCCAGTGCGTCGCGGTGAAGCCCTGGGGCAGGGCATCGGGAAAGCGCCAGAAGCCGGCCACGGAGTTGAGCGCCAGGCTGCCGATACCGACGAAGGCGGTGAGGGTGGCGATCAGGATCAACCCTTTTCCGGCCAGGCGCAGCGGCTGCTCTCCGCGTTGCCGCCCGCCCCGGGCTACCCAGCGACGCCCCAGGCAGGCGACACCCCGCTCCAGGCACCACCAGACCACAAGGGCGGCGGCGGTGATGCCCAGCTGCAACACGGCACCGGCCGAGGCCATGAAGCGCCGGGAGAGGTCGGGGTCGTTGAACCAGGCGAGGATCGACACGGAGAGCGTCGGCGGCAGGGTGGGGCCGAGGATCAGTGCCACGTCGACCACCGCGGTGGCATAGGCGATCACCGCGTAGACCGGAAGACGGATCAACGGGTAGAGGGCCGGTGCCACCACCTTCAGCCAGGCAATGGTCGGACGGTAGCCGAGTGAGCGGGCCATCGCCACGCGCCTTTCGGGATCGAGCTGAGGCAGGGCGGCAAGGCTCATCAACAGCAGGAAGGGAATTTCCTTGATGACCAGCCCGGCCATCAGCGATAGCCCCCAGGGGTCCTGGACGATCAGCGCATCGGGTGGACGTTCCCAGCCGGTCAGCCCCGGGGATATCAGTCGCGAGATCAGACCCGACGGCGCGATCAGAAAGGCCAGCCCGAAGGCGGCGGCGGCGTGGGGAATCGACAGCAGCGGCGAGACCATGCGCCGAATCCAGCGATCGAGCCGACTGCCCGAGGCGCTTGCCAGAAACAGCAACACGACCGTCAGCGAGACGACGGTGGTGGCAAGGCCGCTGACGAAACTGACCGTTACCGAGCGGGCGAGCCCAGGCTGGGCGAACAGGTCGCGCCAGGGTGCGAGGCTGAACTCGGTACCGCCCAGGGCCGGCAGATAGCCGAAGGCGGGCAGTACCGCCATGGCCAGCCCGGCCAGGATGGGCGCCACCAGCAACGTGACGATCAGAGCCGGTGCGAGACGCAGCATCATCTTGGTGACTGCTCCCGTTCGCGCCACTCATGGCATCGCCGGCTCAGGGCGACTCGCATCGTGACGATGGAATTCGTCATTAGTTGCCGACGTAGCGGGCCTGCCAGGCGTCTGCCAGGGCGTCGACCCAGCTGGGGTGGGGTTGGCCGAGCACCTCGCCGAGTTCGTCCGGCGCCAAGGTGGCGATACCCAGGTCGATATCATCGAACAGCGCACGGTCGGCTGGCTCGAGGGTCGCCACCGCCAGCACGGTGTTGCTGCCCCACACCACCGGATCCTGCTTGTGGGCCTGTGCCTCCGGGGAGAGCAGGTAGTCGGCGACCACCATGGCGCCGGCCTTGTGCTGGGCGTTATAGGGGATTGCCAGGAAACTCATGTTGCCGATCATGCCGTGGTCGTGCACATAGCTGCGCACGCTGTCGGGCAGCTCGAAGTTGGCGATGGCGCCGGATGCCTCGGTGGTGCTGAAGGAGAGGGCGATGCTGATCTCGCCGTCGCCCATCAGTCGGCGCAGCTCGGAGCTGTTGGCCGGGAAGGCGCGACCGCTGCGCCACAGGTGCGGGTGGAGTTCGTCGAGGAATGCCCAAAGCGGGGCCGACACCTCGTCGAAGTCGTCTTCCCGCATGGGCTCGTAGAGAATGTCGCTGTCCTCGGCCAGTTCCAGCAGCGCCTGTGTAATGAAGGCATTGCCAAGAAAGTTGGGTACCCGGGGATAAGTGAAGTCGCCCGGGTTCTCCCGAGCCCAGTCGAGGAGCTCGGGCATGGAGCGCGGGTGCTCGTCGACCAGCGCCGTATCGTAATAGAACACCACCTGGGAGCTACTCCAGGGTGATTCCAGGCCGTCCACCGGGATCGTCCAGTCGTCACGCACCGCCGGCGTATTGTCCGGATCGGTCAGCGGATAGTGGGGTAGTTGCTCCGACCAGGGGCCGAACAGCAGGTCGTTGGCCTTCATGGTGGCGAAGTTCTCACCGTTGATCCAGATAAGGTCGACGTTGCCACGCTCATGGTTGCCGGCCTGCTTCTCGGCCAGCACCCGCGACACCGCCTCGGCGGTATCGCCGATCTTGACGTGCACCAGCTCGATGTCGTGCCGCTCGGCGACCTGGCGTGCCGTCCACTGGATGTAGTCGTTGGTGCGCTCTTCGCCGGCCCAGGCGTACCAGTAGACGGTTTGGCCACGTGCCTCATCGAGCACGGATTCCCAGTCGCCGGGGTGGGGGTCGGCATGCAGCGGGGCGGCGAGCAGCAGGGCAAGTGGCACGGTGACAGCAAGCGTACGGTTCAGCATTGGAGGTTCCTGGTGCGGTGTTCGGTCAGTGGATGGTCGAAGGAAGCCTGGGTTCCTTACAACATTGGCCTGATTTTTCTCTTCTTTTTACCTTCTTGCGCATTCTTGCCGTGCGCCTGTAAGTAATCGCTCTCGGCTCCTACCAAAGGATACCGCTGGCAAGCGGCGGTGCGACATGGCCCTTTGGGTCCAGAGAATGCAAACAACAACCAACGGCTTGATCGGAATTTCATCATGGAGGTAGATACCATGTCACAGCATGACGACAAGCGTCGCAGGCTGCTAGGGCGTCTCAGTCAACAGCTCGCCTATACGGCCCCGGTACTGGCGCTGATGGCTGGCGGTGCCGCGCTGCACGCCACGACGATCAATGCATCGACCGATTCAGGCTACGGGCCTGTTTCCGAAGAGACGCTGCTGCTGGCCAGCAACCATGCCCAAGGCGAGGCAGAAGCGGAAGCGGAAGCGGAGGGTGAAGGCGAAGCGGAGGGTGAAGGCGAAGCGGAGGGTGAAGGCGAAGGAGAAGCAGAAGCAGAAGGTGAAGGAGAAGCGGAGGGTGAAGCAGAGGCTGGCGACCGCTCGGCGGTAGAACGCCCAGAGGGTTATACCCCGGGGTATAGCGAAGATGGCGAGAACGACCCGGCGCTGCTGGCACTGGGCGAGGAGCTGTTCAACGACCCAAGCTTGAGTACGACAGGCCTGTCCTGCGCCTCCTGTCATGCGGGAGATTCGGGCTATCTGGAGACCTTCGAGCAGCCCTACCCGCACCGGGTGGCAATGGGGGAGAACCTCTTCGGCATGGAAACGGTGCATGCCGACGAAATGGTCCAGCTGTGCATGGTCAGCCCCATGGCCGCCGAGGCGCTGGGGTGGGACAGTGAGGAGCTGGCGGCACTTTCGGCCTACGTTGTCGAAGTGCAGCGGCGCTACGCCGGCAAAACCCATAATCTTTGACGCTCACTCCGACACACTGCGCTCGCCCGATGCCGTTCCGCGGCATCGGGCGCTTGTGTATCGCCAGATGACCCTGCTGAACCCTGCGTTAATGTCGCCACACTGCTAATCTGAATTCAGCAGTATCTGAAGTAGACATTGCATGCTTCTAGGGGGAGGCCGCATTCGCTACATCGGGACGCTGAGCAAGGAAGAGTCATCATGCAGATACGCCGGGTTGCCCTCGTTCACTACTGTCTCCTGCTGGCCAGCCTGCTGTGTCTGGCTTTCGGTGGTGCGCTGCTGACCTGGCAGGCCCAGGCACAGGAGAGCGAGCGAATCGCTCTGGTCATGACCATCGACGGCGCTATAGGCCCAGCGACCGGGGATTATTTCCAGAGGGGCTTGTCGCTTGCTGCCGAGCGTGAGGCTGAGCTGGTGATCGTGGAGATGGACACGCCGGGTGGGCTGGATGCCTCCATGCGCAGCATGATCCGCACCATGCTTTCCTCACCGGTGCCGGTGGCTATCTATGTTTCGCCCAGCGGCTCCCGGGCCGCCAGCGCCGGCACCTATCTGTTGTATGCCAGCCACGTTGCCGCCATGGCGCCTGCCACCCATCTCGGTTCGGCCACGCCGGTTCAGATGGGTGGCGGCTTTCCCGGCATGGATGACCTGGACGATAACGGCGGCGGGCACAACGGTGAGGCCAACGGTAACGGCAGCGACGAAGACGAAGAGGCAGCGGATGCCAGCGGCGAGCCAAATGGAGACGTGGCCTCTCCCGAAGAGGAGGACACTACCGATACGCGCCGCCGTGGAGAAACCGCCATGGAGCGCAAGGTACTCGAGGATGCCGTCTACTATATTCGTGGGCTGGCCGAACGCCACGGTCGCAACGCCGACTGGGCCGAGGAGGCGGTGCGCGAAGCGGTCAATCTGACGTCACGCGAGGCCCTGGAGAAGAACGTGATCGACGTGGTCGCCACCGATATCGAGGATTTGCTGGCGCAGATCGATGGCCGCCAGGTGGTGATGGAGCACGGCGAGCAAACGCTCGAGAGTGCAGATCTCGTCATCGAACGCTTCGACCCCGACTGGCGTACCCAGTTGCTGCAGGTGATCACCAACCCCAATGTCGCCTACTTCCTGATGATCATCGGCTTCTACGGGCTGATCTTCGAGCTGTCCAATCCCGGCAGCCTGGTTCCCGGCACCATCGGCATCATCTGCCTGCTGTTGGCACTTTTCGCCTTTCAGCTGCTGCCGATCAACTTTGCCGGGCTGGCGTTGATACTGGTAGGGCTGGCGCTGATCGTGGGCGAGGCTTTGATGCCCAGCTTCGGCATTCTGGGGATGGGCGGCATCGTCGCCTTCGTGATCGGATCGGTGATGCTGATGGATGCAGACAACCTGAGAATCTCGCTACCGCTGATCGGCGGCATCGCGCTGGTGGCAGCCGTCTTCATGCTGTGGACTTTGACACGCTTCATGGGGCTGCGCCGACGACCGGCCAGGACCGGTCATGAACAGCTGCTCGGCAGCCAGGGGCGAGCGCTCGAGCGCTTCGAGGGGCGTGGTCATGTTCGTGTGATGGGGGAGCGCTGGAACGCCCGCAGTGCCAGCCCGCTGCAAAAGGACCAGATCGTCAGGGTTGTTGAGGTCGACGGGTTGACCCTGATCGTGGAGCCAGTCGATAACTGAACCGCGGCGGTGCCTGTACTGTTGAAATTGCCCATACAACACAGCCTTAGTGACACCAAGGAGATGGACCATGCTGATTTCCTATCTCGTGCCAGTGGTACTGGTTCTCATGCTGATCGCCGCATCGATTCGCATCCTGCCCGAGTACAAGCGGGGCGTCGTGTTCTTTCTGGGTCGCTTCCAGGCGGTCAAGGGACCCGGTCTGATCATCGTGATTCCCGGTATCCAGCAGATGACCCTGGTGGACCTGCGCGTGATCACCATGGACGTGCCGGAGCAGGACGTCATCTCCCAGGACAACGTCACCGTCAAGGTCAACGCGGTGCTCTACTTCCGGGTGGTCGATCCGGAGAAGGCGATCATCCAGGTCGAGAATTTCACCGTTGCCACCAGCCAGCTGTCCCAGACCACGCTGCGCTCGGTGCTGGGCAAGCATGACCTGGACGAGATGCTCTCCGAGCGTGACAAGCTCAACGACGATATCCAGGAGATCATTGATGCCCAGACCGAGGAGTGGGGGATCAAGGTGGCCAACGTCGAGATCAAGCATGTCGATCTCGACGAGAGCATGATTCGCGCCATTGCCCGCCAGGCAGAGGCCGAGCGTGAGCGCCGCGCCAAGGTCATCCACGCCGAGGGTGAGCTGCAGGCCTCCCGGAAGCTGGTCGAGGCGGCCAATGTCATGGCCGAGAACTCGGCGGCGCTGCAGCTGCGCTACCTGCAGACCATGAGTGACATGAGCAACAAGAACGCCTCCACCATTTTCTTCCCGTTGCCGATGGACATCATGGAGGCGTTCCGCCACCTGAAGGCGTCACCGGCCGCTCAGGCGCGGGCCGATAGAAGCGCCCAGGGCGGCAGCGAACAGGGCAGTACTGACGCCACCTGACCTTACTGCCATGGGGACACCTAACATGGCATGCTAGGCGACCCACCGACAGCGAGGTCGCCTTGATTCACTCCCTATCGCACCGCCAGCAGGGGCTGTTGCTTACCGGCGGCGGTGCGCTGATCATTTCCCCTGATGCGCTGCTGATCAAGCTGATCGGCCTGCCGGATGCGGACATCCTGGTCTGGCGCGGCCTGCTGACCGCCTTGGGCTTCATCGCCATCGTCGCCGCGCGCCATGGACGTGGCTTCGTCGAGGCCTATCGGCGCTGTGGCTGGACCGGTATCGGTGTTGCGGTGCTGTTCAGCTTCTCCACCTTCGGTTTCGTGCTGGGCAATCAGTACACCAAGGGCGGCAATGTATTGATGATCCTGGCCGGTGCGCCCTTGATTGCGGCGCTGCTGTCGCGGCTCTTCCTCAAGGAGCACCTCCCACGGCGGACCTGGCTGGCGATCTGGCTCTGCCTGCTGGGGACCTCACTGATCGTGCTCGACGATACCGGTGCCGGTTCGTGGATAGGCAATGGCTTTGCGCTGCTGGCCGCCACTGCACTGGCCGCCAACTTTACCCTCTGTCGCAGCCGCCCCGGCATCGACATGAGCCCGATGCTGACCCTCTCGGGGCTGATCGTGGCCGCCGTGGCGGGGCTGTTCGGCATGACCACCGGTAGCCTGTCGCTGCCCCCCGCCGACAGCCTGTTGCTGCTGGTACTGCTCTGCCTGGTGCTTCTGCCGGTGGGTTTCACCCTGATCCAGCGCGGACCGCTCTACCTGCCTGCTGCCGAAGTGGGTCTGTTGATGCTGCTTGAAGTGGTGGTGGGCACGCTGTGGGTGTGGTGGCTTCTCGCCGAGCGGCCCGCGGCGGTGGCGCTGGTCGGCGGTAGCCTGGTGCTCGGTGCCCTGCTGGCCAAGGGATTATACGAGCGACAGCTTGAGCGGCGGCTTCGTGCCCAGGGTGCAGCGCAGCATCCTTTCTGGTAGACTTCGCCGCTCATGTCAGGGTCGCTATTGAGACGAAAGTATCAGGCGAAAGTCGAGGCGTGATCGAAGTCGACGTCCGGCCCGGCAATATAAAGAGCAAGGAACGATATCAACGTGCATACCCTCCTGACAGGGCTGGCCACGCCGCCCTAGCGCAATTATCTTCCCCGGTTTCCGGTGGTGGGCCGTTCCTTGCGGCACACTGCCCGCAATGTCGCGGGCGCTTTGCGCCCGTCCTGCACGATCGATAACGCGACGCCCCATGCTGAACTGCGCCGAACCGGTGTGGCCTTGGCGTGGCGTTCGAGACAAGACCCTGGCGCCTGACGGCACGACTATAACCATCGACTGGGCAATAGCATGTACGAATCCATCAAGCAGACTTGGTTTTCCAATATCAAGGGCGATACCCTCGCCGGTATCGTCGTCGCGCTGGCGTTGATTCCCGAGGCCATCGCCTTCTCGATTATCGCCGGTGTCGACCCCAAGGTCGGCCTCTACGCCTCCTTCTGTATCGCCGTGGTCATCGCCTTTACCGGTGGCCGGCCGGGCATGATTTCCGGCGCCACCGGCGCCATGGCGCTGTTGATGGTGCTCCTGGTGCGCGAGCACGGTCTTGAGTACCTGCTGGCGGCCACGCTGCTTACCGGCGTGCTGCAGATCGTCGCGGGTTATCTCAGGCTCGCCGAGCTGATGCGCTTCGTGTCGCGCTCGGTGGTCACGGGCTTCGTCAACGCCCTGGCGATCCTGATCTTCATGGCCCAGCTGCCGGAGCTGACCAATGTCACCTGGCATGTCTACGCCATGACCATTGCCGGGCTTGGCATTATCTATCTGTTCCCCTACGTGCCGAAGATCGGCAAGTCAATCCCCTCGCCGCTGGTCTGCATCGTGGTGCTCACTGCCGTCTACATGATCAGCGGTATGGATATTCGTGATGTGGGCGATATGGGCGAGCTGCCCGATACCCTGCCGGTGTTCCTGTGGCCTGATGTGCCGCTGAATCTCGAAACGCTGATGATCATCTTCCCCACCGCGCTTATGCTCACCGTGGTGGGTCTGCTGGAGTCGATGATGACCGCCACCATCGTCGATGACCTGACCGATACCCCGAGCGACAAGAACCGCGAGTGCAAGGGCCAGGGCATCGCCAATATCGGCTCCGGCCTGATCGGCGGCATGGCGGGCTGCGCGATGATCGGCCAGTCGGTGATCAACGTGAAGTCCGGCGGCCGCACGCGGCTCTCCTCGCTGATTTCCGGCGTGGTGCTGCTGATGATGGTGGTGTTCCTCTCCGACTGGGTATCGCAGATCCCCATGGCGGCCCTGGTAGCGGTCATGATCATGGTCTCCATCGGTACCTTCAGCTGGAGCTCGATCCGAGACCTCAAGCAGCATCCCATGAGTACTAATATCGTGATGCTGGCCACCGTCGTCGTCACGGTGCTGACCCATAACCTGGCGATCGGGGTTTTCGTCGGCGTGTTGCTTGCCGCCATGAACTTCGCCAACAAGGTCGGCAACATCCTCTACATCGGCTCCGAAGAAACTGACGAAGGCAGCCGTCGCATTTACAAGGTTGTCGGCCAAGTGTTCTTCGCCTCCTCCGAGCGCTTCGGTGAATCTTTCGACTTCAAGGAAACCGTACAGAAGGTCACCATCGATCTTTCCCGTGCGCATTTCTGGGACATTACCGCCGTGCAGACGCTGGATCGTGTCGTGATCAAGTTCCGCCGCGAGGGCACCGAGGTGGAACTCATTGGTCTCAACGAGGCGAGTGCCACCATCGTCGATCGCTATGCTATCCATGACGATCCGGCAGCCGTGGAAAAGCTCATGGGCGGACACTAAAGGGATCGAGGAGCAAGCTATGACAGACCAAGTAATGGCCGCCATCGACGGCTCACAGTTCTCGGAGGGGGTGTGCGACTACGCCGCCTGGGCCAGCCTGGCGCTGGAGGCGCCGCTGACCTTCCTGCACGTGGTGGACAACCACCCCCAGACCGCCGAGGCGGACCTTTCCGGCAACATCGGACTGGGTTCCCGGGAGCACCTGCTCGAAGAGCTTTCCCAGCTCGACGAGCAGCGCGCCAAGGTGGCCCAGGAGCAGGGGCGACTGATGCTCAAGGCAGCCAAGGAGCGGGCCATCGAGGTGGGCGTGAGTGACCCCGCCACCCGCCAGCGCAACGGTACCCTGGTCGAGACGCTCAGTGAGCTGGAAAACGAGATCCGCCTGCTGGTGATCGGCAAGCGCGGCGAGACCGCCCACCAGGCCGCCGACCACCTGGGTTCCAACCTGGAGCGAGTGGTGCGCACCCTGCATCGCCCCATCCTGATGGTACCGGACGGCTTCAAGACGCCCGGGCAGGTGATGATTGCCTTCGATGGCAGCAAGACCACGCGCAAGGGCGTGGAGATGATCGCCAAGAGCCCGCTGTTCAATGGCATTCCCTGCCATGTGGTGATCGTCGGTGCCGAGACCGGGGACAATCGCTCGCAGCTCGACTGGGCACTGAAGACGCTGCGCGAGGCCGGTCACCAGGCCGAAGGAGCGATCCGCGCCGGCGAGGTGGAGGAGACCCTGCGCGCCTACCAGAAAGAGAATGACATCGATCTACTGGTGATGGGTGCCTACGGCCATTCGCGTATTCGCCACCTGCTGGTGGGTAGCACCACCACGGCGATGCTGCGTCGCAGCCAAATACCGGTTCTGCTACTGCGATAACGATTACCCGAGCCGGCCCTTCCTGCGGGAAGCGTGTCGGCTTTTTTATTTGTCTTGCTCCAACTGCACCTTGTCCGAGGAGGAAAGCTCATGAGCCAGACGATTGCGGTTCTGAGAGGGGACGGTATCGGCCCCGAAATCATGCAAGCCACCCTGCGTGTTCTGGATGCGCTGGATTGCGGCTTTCACTACGAATTCTTCGAAGCCGGGCTGGAGGCACTCGACAAGCATGGCACGCTGATACCCAAGGAGACGCTCGAGGCCATCGAGCGGCACCGCATTGCGCTGAAAGGGCCGCTCACTACGCCCATTGGCAAAGGGTTCTCCTCGATCAACGTGCAGCTACGTCTCCACTTTGACCTCTATGCCAATGTTCGACCGGCAATCAGCTTTCCCGGTACCCGTTCTCGCTACGACGATATCGATCTGATCACCGTGCGCGAGAACACCGAAGGGGCTTATCTCTCCGAGGGGCAGAGCATGTCAGAGGATGGCGAGACAGCGCTCTCGTCGATCCGCGTGACGCGCAAGGGATCGGAACGCATCGTGCGCTATGCCTTCGAGTTGGCCCAGCAGCGAGGTCGCAAGAAAGTGACCGCCGTGCACAAGGCGAACATCATCAAGTCAAGCTCTGGTCTGTTCCTCGACGTGGCGCGTGAGGTGGCGAAGGAGTACCCCGCGATCGAATTCGAGGAGATGATCGTCGACAACGCTTGCATGCAGCTTGTGATGAACCCTCATCGGTTCGACGTCGTCGTCACGACCAACCTGTTCGGCGACATCCTCTCCGATCTGTGTGCCGGGCTCGTCGGCGGCCTGGGGCTGGCTCCGGGATCCAACATCGGTGAAAACGTGGCCATTTTCGAGGCCGTGCACGGCTCGGCGCCCGACATCGCCGGTCAGGGTGTCGCCAACCCCTGTGCGTTGCTGCTGGCCGCCGCCGATATGCTCGACCATCTCGGCATGCAGGAAAAGGCCAACAGGGTGCGTGGCGCCATCCGCAGCGTGCTGAAGTCGAGCGCCGAGCAGGTGACGCCAGATCTCGGTGGCAAGGGCACGACCGAGACCTTCGCCGACGCTCTCGTTGCCCATATCTGTAGCGAATGATGCTTGCTGGGGCCGGCATGCCGTGTGCCGGCTTATTTCTCGGTAAAGCCTACCAAAGCCTGGTGGAGCCCATGTCATGACTCTGACGCCGCCCTGAGATCATTTCCATCAACCCATATTCAATGAGAGGACCCTGACAGAAATTCCCTGACGGGAACAAAAAGGACACGTACCTTGAACCAACGAAAGTTCGCGCATACCGCCTTTTTTGACGAAACCGCCTCCTCGCAGCGGTTCGTTGCCGATTTGCTGGAACAGGCCGATATCCATATCAACGGGAGTCGTCCCTGGGATATCCGGTTCAACGCCCATGGGGTCATCGACAATGCGCTTTCGCGAGGCAATCTCGGGCTTGGCGAAAGCTACATGAACGGCGACTGGGATGCGGAGCGGCTGGACGAATTCTTCTACCGCTTGATTCGTGCTCAGCTGCCGGAAAAGGTCAATATCAGCAAGCTTCTCTATCATGCGATCAGCTCAAGGTTGTTGAACCGGCAGAGCGCCAGGCGCGCCTGGCAGGTGGGCGAGGCCCACTACGATATCGGCAACGATTTTTACGCCGCCATGCTTGATTCGCGCATGACCTACACCTGCGGCTACTGGAAGGAAGCCTCCAACTTGGAGGAGGCGCAGGAGGCCAAGCTGGACCTCATCTGTCGCAAGCTGGAACTCGAGCCGGGAATGCGCGTGCTTGATATCGGCTGTGGCTGGGGAAGCTTCATGGCCTATGCCGCGGAACACTACGGTGTGGAATGCGTCGGCCTGACCATCTCCCGCGAGCAGGCTGAATACGGCAAGCAACTCATGAAGCGTGGCCTACCGGTGGAGTTCCGGTTGCAGGATTATCGCGACGAAGCCGAGCAGTTCGATCGTATTGTCAGCGTGGGGATGTTCGAACACGTCGGCCACAAGAACTACCGCACCTATATGGAAATGGCCCACCGCTGCCTGAGGGACGATGGCCTCTTCCTGCTGCATACCATTGGCAAGAACGTGCGGAACACCTCGCCGGACCCCTGGCTCGACAAGTACATCTTCCCCAACGGCGAGCTTCCCGCCATGGGGCAGGTGACCGACGCCGCCGAGGAGCTGTTCGTGGTCGAGGATGTGCATAACTTCGGCGCCGATTACGACAAGACCCTGATGGCTTGGCACGAGAACTTTGAGGCCGCCTGGCCGCAGTTCGCCGAGTCTTACGGCGAGCGTTTCTACCGCATGTGGCGCTACTACCTGCTGAGCTGTGCCGGTGCCTTCCGGGCTCGCGACATCCAGCTCTGGCAGTTCGTGCTTAGCAAACAGGGTGTTCTCGGCGGGTATCACCGAGCCAGCTAACGCCTTTTTCTACTTATTTACCTGGAATTTTCGATGAGCGAATACTCCCTGTTCACCTCCGAGTCCGTGTCCGAAGGACATCCGGACAAGATCACCGATCAGATTTCCGATGCGGTGCTGGACGCCATCATCGCCCGGGACAAGCAGGCTCGTGTCGCCTGCGAGACGCTGGTCAAGACCGGCGTGGCCATCGTTGCCGGCGAGATCACCACCTCGGCCTGGGTCGATCTCGAGGCGCTGGTGCGCGAGGTCATCACCGGTATCGGCTACACCTCCTCCGAGGTGGGCTTCGATGGCGAGACCTGCGGCGTGCTCAACCTGATCGGCAAGCAGAGCGTGGACATCGCCCAGGGGGTCGACCGCGTCAAGCCTGAGGACCAGGGTGCCGGCGACCAGGGGCTGATGTTCGGCTATGCCACCAACGAGACCGACTCCTTCATGCCGGCGCCGATCCACTATGCCCACCGGCTGGTGGAGCGCCAGGCCGAGCTGCGCAAGAACGGCCTGCTGCCCTGGCTGCGCCCGGACGCCAAGAGCCAGGTCACCTTCCGCTACGACGAGGCCGGCATGCCCTGCGGCGTGGAGGCAGTGGTGCTCTCCACCCAGCACGACCCGGAGATCGACCAGGTCGAACTGCGCAAGATGGTCAAGCACGAGATCATCGAGCAGGTGATCCCCGAGGAGTGGCTCACCGAGGCGACCCAGTACCATATCAACCCCACCGGCAAGTTCGTCATCGGTGGGCCGGTCGGCGACTGCGGGCTGACCGGGCGCAAGATCATCGTCGATACCTACGGCGGCATGGCACGCCATGGGGGCGGTGCCTTCTCCGGCAAGGACCCCTCCAAGGTCGACCGCAGCGCCGCCTACGCCGGCCGCTACGTGGCCAAGAACATCGTCGCCGCCGGCCTGGCCGACAAGTGCGAGATCCAGGTTTCCTACGCCATCGGCGTGGCCCAGCCCACCTCGGTGTCGATCAATACCTTCGGCACCGGCAAGGTGGACGAGGCGCGCATCATCGAGCTGGTGCGCGAGCACTTCGACCTGCGTCCCTTCGCCATCACCCGCATGCTCGACCTGCTGCACCCCATGTATCAGCTCACCGCGGCCTATGGTCATTTCGGCCGCGAGCCCATCGAGACTTCCTACCGCTGGAAGGACGACAAGGGGCAGGAGCAGACCGAGACCTTCACGGCCTTTCCATGGGAGCGGATCGATCGTGCCCAGGCGCTGCGCGATGCCGCCAGGCTCTGATCCAGACGACACGGAGAGACACGATGTCCCAGAAGATCTACTGCATCGCCAACTTCAAGCCCAAGCCTGGCAGGGAGGAAGCCCTGTTCAAGGCGCTCCAGGCCTTGGAGCCGAATACCCATCGTGAGGACGGCTGCCTGCATTACACGGTAACCCGCCAGATTGATCATCCTAATGCCCAGGGGGCCAGCTACCCCATCGTTTTCCACGAAACCTGGGCCAGCCGAGAGGCTTTCGAGGCGCACTGCAGCCGCCGTGAGATCAAGGCATTCTTCGCCACTCACGTCGAGTCCCCGGAAGGCGACGTGCACTACGCCAACGTCTGCGTCTATACCGACGAGCCCCACGGCTACGACGCACCGGTTCTCTGAACCCATCATAAACCGGCACAGGTCGGATTGGTCTGTGCCTCATCACCCCAAAGGATTTCCATGACCGAGCAGAAGGTGAACGTCGAAAGCTTCAACCTGGACCACACCAAGGTAAAGGCACCCTATGTGCGGCTGGCCGATATCAAGACCGGCGAGAACGGCGACTGCATCCACAAGTACGACATGCGAATCTGCCAGCCCAACCTGGCGCACATGGAGATGCCCGCGCTGCATTCCCTGGAGCACCTGCTGGCCGAGCTGTCTCGCAATCACTCCGACAAGGTAGTCGATATCAGCCCGATGGGCTGCCAGACCGGCTTCTACGTGGCAATGATCAACCACGACGATTACGAAGGCGTGCTCGCGTTGCTGGAAGGCACCCTGAAGGACGTCCTCGAGGCCACCGAAGTCCCCGCCTGCAACGAGAAGCAGTGCGGCTGGGCGGCCAGCCACAGCCTGGAGGGCGCCAAGGAGATCGCACGCGGCTTCTTGGCCAAGCGCGGCGAGTGGGCTCAGGTCTTCGCGTGACGCCTGGCGCCGGCGCTACAAAGTCTTGCACAAAGCGGCTATGTTGGATCTTTCGGCCAGTGGATCGGTGGCGGTTCTTATCGCCTTCTTCCTTGATCCATAAGATATAGAGGACCAGGGATGAATCATCCGGATATCGACATCGAAAGGATCACCCGGCAGCTGGAAGATGCCAAGGAGGCGCTGATCGACCAGAGCTACCAGAGCAAGGAGAGCCGCGCCACGGTAATGCTCGATCAACAATCCGTGGGCCGCTTATCGCGCATGGATGCCCTGCAGGGTCAGGCCATGGCCATGGCCGAGGAGGATCGTCGACAGCTGGCGATCCGGTGGATCAATACCGCCCTGGCCCGAATCGTTCGAGAGGAGTACGGCGAGTGCATCGAGTGTGGCGAGTGGATCGCCGCCAAACGACTCGAGTGGGACCCGGCCGTGCTCAAATGCATCGACTGTGCCGAGTGAGGATAGATGCTGAAACTGATACAAGACGACGTGACCCTGAAAGTGATGCTCCAGCAGGATCTCGATGAAGACGTCCTCGATGCCATGGTGGTTCCGGCTACCGACGCGCAGCGTCGCGACTTGGGAAGCGCGGCCGTGGGGCAGGCCTGGATGGCCTGGTCACTGCTCGGTACCACCCCCAAGGTTATCAAATTCATGCCGCCCGAGGAGGGGGGCCAGGACGAGTGGCGAAAGCTGCTGCTGAGCTATCGCAATGCGCTGCGAGTGGCCAACCGCCATGAGGTGGCATCGCTTGCCCTTCCGTTGCCACAGCAGGCCGGCCTGCCACCGCTGCAGGATCGCCTGGCGGCAGAGCTGGCCATGGCCCTCCTGGAAACGTGTCGAGAGCGTCACCACCTCAGGCACCTCCAACTGATCGCCAGCGGCAATCAGGAGGCCGTGCTATATGCCAACCTGCTGGTGGAGATACAGGGCGGCAGCGCCCCTTCGCTTGAATAAGCGTCCAAGTTTGTTATTCTAGAAACCTATTGACTCGTTTATCCAGATACCTTTCTTGAGGTCGCTGGTAACTGTAGGAGGAGCAATCCGATGACTCAGTTACTCACCGACACCCTCCCCAGTCCGCCCTAGCGCTACTGTTATCCCTACCTGCTTGGCATTTCGCAGCTCTGCCTGTCGTCGTCCGATGCGGCTGGCTGCCTGTCTATAGGACAAGCTGAAAGGATATTTTTATGAGTGCTCAAGGGGCCTTCCTGCCCGATGCAGAGCAGCTCTCCCCGGAGGATGGCTGGGTCAGTGTGCATGATCATCTTCCCATCGATAGCCGTGCCACCCTGCTGGTGGTGTATCAGGACATGCATGGCTCAGGCGTCACCTCGGCCATCATGGAGCGGGGGCGATTCCTTAGTACCGCCAACCGCGCTCTGGTGCGCGGCGTGCGTTCCTGGCGTTTTCAGAGGGAGAAATGATGAGTAGCGAGACACTCCCCTTATCGCCGCGCGTCCAGCAGTTGCTGGAGCAGGGCTACGTCAGTATCGATCAGCAGCGTCCCGAGCAGGACAACTGTGTGGATTACGACCTGCTGTTCATGGGCCAGCGCATTTCCGGCCACCGCACGCTGTCCGATCTGGCGCTGGAGGCCGACCAGGCGCTCAATCCCATCGATGCGGCGTTGCTGCTGGGCGCAGGACCGGGAATCTGCTCGGCGTTCTGGCGCCACTATGATCCGGTGCTCGGCGCACAGGAGTCGACTGCGACCCGGGAGCCCGCCTGGGATTAGCCAGTCATTGTCACTCCAGTGGTCTCAGGTTCCCCATTCCCGATCCCATCAGGTCAAAGATGTCATCAACTGCTACCGTCAATACCGCCACCTCTCTGCCGCAGGAGGTGGCAAGACGCCGAACCTTCGCGATCATCTCGCACCCGGATGCCGGCAAGACGACCCTCACCGAAAAGCTGCTGATGTACGGCGGGGCCATTCGTTCGGCGGGTACCGTCAAGGGCAAGAAAAGCAACCAGTTCGCGACCTCGGACTGGATGGAGGTCGAGAAGCAGCGGGGTATCTCGGTGGCCAGTTCGGTAATGCAGTTCGAGCATGAGGGCTGCGTCATCAACCTGCTCGATACGCCCGGCCACCAGGACTTCTCGGAAGATACCTACCGGGTGCTCACCGCGGTGGATGCCGCCTTGATGGTGATCGATGCCGCCAAGGGCGTCGAGGCCCAGACCATCAAGCTGCTCGAGGTGTGCCGGCTGCGCAAGACGCCGGTGATCACCTTTATCAACAAGATGGATCGCGAGGTTCGAGACCCCCTTGAGCTGATCGACGAGATCGAAGATATCCTGAAACTGGATTGCGCACCGGTCACCTGGCCGGTCGGCATGGGTAAGCAGTTTGCCGGGGTCTATGACCTGCATCGCCATCAGATGCTCAAGTTCACGCCCGGTGACAACACCGCCGACAGCGAGGTCGAGGTACTGGACGGAGAGGATCACCCCTACCTGGTCGAGCACTTTCCCATCGCCCACGCCACCTTCAAGGAAGAGGTGGAGATCGTGCGTGAGGCGGCATCGCCTTTCGACCATCAGGCGTTCCTGGCCGGCGATCTCTCTCCGGTGTTCTTCGGTTCGGCCATCAACAACTTCGGGGTGCGCGACATTCTTCAGGCGCTGGTGTCCTGGGCGCCATCTCCGAGGCCCCGGGAAGCCAGGCAGCGAGAGGTGCTGCCTGATGAAGCCGACTTCACCGGTATCGTCTTCAAGATCCAGGCCAACATGAACCCGCTGCACCGGGATCGTATCGCCTTCCTGCGCATCTGTTCGGGAGAGTACCGCCAGGGTCTGCGTGCCACGCATCTGCGCTCGGGCAAGTCGATCAAGCTGGATCATGCCATCACTTTCATGGCCCAGGAGCGCAGCCACCTGAGCGAGGCCTATGCGGGTGACATCATCGGTATTCCCAACCATGGCCGCCTGCGCATTGGTGATGTCATCACCCAGGGCGAGACGCTGAAGCTGGAAGGTATCCCGCACTTCTCACCGGAGATCTTCAGGGTGGCCAGGCTCAATGACCCGCTGCGCGCCAAGCAGCTCAATAAGGCACTACAGGAACTTGGTGAAGAGGGCACCATCCAGGTCTTCGAACCCCTCGAGAAGACCGGCATGGTACTGGGTGCCGTGGGGCAGCTTCAGTTCGAGACCGTGGCCCACCGTCTGCTGACCGAGTACAAGATCGACGCCAGCTTCGACAGCGTCCCCGTGCACAAGGCGCTGTGGGTGAGCAGCGCCGATGCCGCGGCGATGAAGCGCTTCCTGCAGTCCAATGCCAGTCGTCTGGCCCGGGATGCCGCTGGGGCACTGGCGTTCATGGCCCCCAACCGCTCGGTGCTTCAGCTGACCATCGAGAAGTGGCCCGAGATCGAGTTCCACAGTACCCGTGAGGTCGGGGCGACCTGACGCCAACATCACCTCCCTTTCAACATGAGCCGAGCCAAACCAGACGCGATGAATCAGCAAGCAGAGAGTCCCGAGCGACTGGCCGAGCGCCATCATCTCGACCATACCCTCGAGCGCATCGAGGCCAACCTGAACGAGCTGGACAACCGGCTTGAGGCCTATGCTGAGGACATTCAGGCCCAAAAGGAGTACCTCTGGTCGAATCGCGACGAGATGGACCATATCGAGAAGATCTCGGCACGGGAGGCCATCGAGCAGTCCGTCATGTCCGGCGACAATGCTCTGGTTCGGCGTCAGAAGCTCGAAAAGCTGCGCCACTCCCCCTACTTCGGGCGCTTCGACTTCGCCCGTGGCGTCGAAGAAGAGCCGGTCTATATCGGCGTTCACCACTTCCATGACGACCTCGCCAGGGTCAGCCGGGTGTATGACTGGCGGGCGCCCATCGCCTCGCTGTTCTACGACGTCGAAAGCGGTCCCGCCACCTACGAAAGCCCCGCGGGCACGGTGGCCGGCCAGGTCACTCTGAAGCGCCAGTTCCGTATCAAGGGTGGTGAGATCGAGCTGATGATCGACAGCGCGGTGCACGTGGTCGACGACGTGCTTCAGGAGGAGCTGAGTCGCACCTCCGACGAGGGCATGAAGAATATCGTCGCCACCATCCAGCGCGACCAGAACGCCATCATCCGCAATGACGAGGCCCAGGTGCTGGTGATCCAGGGGGTGGCGGGTTCCGGCAAGACCTCCATCGCCCTGCACCGCATCGCCTATCTGCTCTACCGCTTCAAGGATACCCTGCGCTCCGAGGACATCCTGATCATCTCGCCCAACCGGGTGTTCTCCGATTACATCGCCAACGTGCTGCCAGAGCTCGGTGAGGAGACGGTCAACCAGGTCGGCATGGAGGAGCTGGCCGACGAACTGCTCGACGGCCAGTATCGCTTCGAGAGCTTCTTCGAACAGACCACGGCGCTGCTGGAGAAGGACGACGAGGCGATGAAGGCGCGCCTACGCTACAAGGCTTCACCAGAATTCCTGACCGAGCTGGACCGCTATGCCGCCCACGTGGAGGCCAACCGCTTCGCCGCCGAGGACCTGTGGATCGCCCGGCGGCTGGTGCCGGCCTGGTTGCTGGAGGAGGTGTTCCGCAAGCACCGCAACCTGCCCACCAACGAGCGTCTCCGGCAGGTGAGCTGGGAGATCGAGCGCAAGATCGGCAACCAGTACAACTACGACCTGGAGCCCGAGGAGCGCAAGCAGCTCAAGGCGGCGATCAAGACGATGCTAAGGCAAACGACGCTGCGTGAGACCTACAGGGGCTTCTACGACTGGCTAGGACGGCCCGAGCTGTTCAAGACCGCTTCGAGAGGGCGACTCGAATACGCCGACGTCTTCCCGCTCATCTATCTCAAGATGCGCCTCGAAGGCGTGCATTCCCGCTGGCGAGACGTCAAGCACCTGCTGATCGACGAGATGCAGGACTACAACCCGGTGCAGTATGCGGTGATCGGCAGGCTATTCGCTTGCAAGAAGACCGTGCTCGGGGATGCCTACCAGTCGGTGAATCCCTACAGCGCCTCCAAGGCCGACGAGATACGCGGCGTGCTGCGCCAGGCGGCCTGTGTGACGCTCAACAAGAGCTACCGCTCGAGTATCGAGATCGTGCGCTTCGCCCAGCGGATCTCGCCCAATCCTGACCTCGAGGCGATCGAGCGGCACGGCGAGGAGCCGCGGGTGATCCGCTGCCGCAGCCGGCACGACGAACTCGACACCATTGCGGCCATGGCCAGGGATTTCAGCGAGTCGGAGCACAATACCCTGGGCATCGTGTGCAAGACCCCTAAGCAGGCGCGCAAGGTGTTCGATGCCCTCGATGGCAGTTTCGATCGGCTGCAGCTGCTGGGCGAGCAGAGCGCCGCCTTCGGGCGGGGCATCATTGTGTGCACGGCCCATATGGCCAAGGGACTGGAGTTCGACCGGGTCCTCGTGCCGGAAGCGACGGCGAAGAACTATGCCACCGACATGGAGCGCAACCTGCTCTACGTGGCCTGCACGCGGGCCATGCATCGGCTGGTATTGACGCATAGGGGAGAAATTTCGTCCTTCCTGCAATAGTTTCTTCTGAAAAAACCACGCTGCGTTGACCTGGCGTCTGGTCAAAGGCCTGGCCGATGAGGTAGAAACGAAAGGACCTATAACGACATACGCCAGCCAGGAAACGACACGATGACCGAACAGGTAATGGCCGCCATCGACGGCTCGCAGTTCTCGGAAGGGGTGTGCGACTACGCCGCCTGGGCCAGCCAGGCGTTGCAGGCGCCGCTGACGTTTCTGCACGTGGTGGACAACCATCCCCAGACCGCCGAGGCGGATCTTTCCGGCAACATCGGCTTGGGTTCCCGCGAGCATCTGCTCGAGGAGCTCTCCCGGCTCGACGAGCAGCGCGCCAAGGTGGCCCAGGAGCAGGGGCGGCTGATGCTCACGGCGGCCAGGGAGCGGGCCATCGAGGTGGGTGTGAGTGAACCCGCTACCCGTCAGCGCAACGGCACCCTGGTGGAGACACTGGACGAGCTGCAAGATGAGATTCGGCTGCTGGTGATCGGCAAGCGCGGCGAAACCGCCCACCAGGCCGCCGACCATCTGGGATCGAACCTGGAGCGGGTGGTGCGAACCCTGCATCGCCCCATCCTGATGGTACCGGACGGCTTCAAGACGCCCGAGCAGGTGATGCTCGCCTTCGACGGCAGCAAGACCACCCGCAAGGGCGTTGAGATGCTGGCGAAAAGTCCGTTGTTCAACGGCATTCCCGTGCACGTGGTGATCGTTGGCGCCGAGACCGGCGACAACCGCTCGCAGCTCGACTGGGCGCTGGCTACGCTGCGCGAGGCTGGCCACGAAGCCGAAGGCGCGATCCGTGCCGGCGAGGTGGAAGAGACCCTGCGCGCCTACCAGAAAGAGAATGACATCGATCTGCTGGTGATGGGTGCCTACGGCCATTCGCGCATCCGCCACCTGCTGGTGGGCAGCACCACCACGGCGATGCTGCGACGGGCCAGCGTGCCGGTACTGTTGCTGCGCTGAACGGCCAAGCGATCCTTGCGACAACGCCGGCCCTGGGCCGGCGTTGTCTCATCAGGTGGCCCTTGTGGCCTGGCTAGCCAACACCCCTTGCGCCAACCACCACCCACCGACAAGAAACGCCAGCATGCCACCGAGGATCATCTCGAAGTTGGCACCCAGGTCCAGGGCGATGCCCAGCACCGCCGGTGCCAGGCCCGTGGCGAAGACCATGCAGGCGCTCAGTGTCGCTCTTACCGTGCCTAGATGTTCGACACCCCAGATGCGTATCATCAGCGTTGTCGCGATGGCTTCCTGGGCGCCTATTGCAAGCCCGCCGCCGACCATCAGCGCCCACACCCCGAGGTGGCCGCCGAATGTCATCGCAACGACCAGCGCCAGGGCGAAGGGAAGCAGATAGAATCGTGCCAGGCGAACCGGCCCAAGCCTGTCGACCCAGCGGCCGCCGAGCAGGGCGCCGGGTAGCTTGGCCAGCCCCATGCCCGCGAGTGCCAGGGCATAGACGCCAAGGCTGCTGCCCAGGTCAGCGGTCATGACTGCCTGGTAGATGAATAGCCCTGTCATGGTGATGGGAAGGACCATCAGCAGCGGCAGAAGCTTCCAGAAGGTTGGGTCACGGAAGGGGCGTGGCCCTTGACGGCGCTGGCCGCGCACCGGCCGCTTGCCGGGCGCCATGGGCCAGGGGCCTCTCAGGAGTAGTGGTACCCAGAGCCCGGCCAGCACCAGCGCGAAGAGCCACCATAATTCCCGCCACCCGAGCCAGACCAACAGTGCGGCCATCAGCGGTGGCAACAGGGTTTCACCGAGCATCACGCCCATACTCACCAGCCCCAGGGCTCGCCCGCGCATCGTGGTGAATTCACGCCCGGCCAGGGTGTTGCCGAGGTGGGGCATCATTCCCTGGCCGCACAGGCGAATCAGGCCCAGCCCCAGTACCCCCAGGCCCCACCAGGGCGACAGGGTCAGCAGCAGCACGCCGCCTGTCAGGGCGGCCAGCACGATCACGGCGAAGCGTCGCGGTGAGACCCAGTCGATACTGGGGCCAAGGCGCAGCATGGCAAAACCCGCCACCAGGGTCACCAGGGCATAAGCGGTGCCAAACTGGCCGGCGGTAAGGCCCAGGCGTTCGCTGATGGGCGCCTGGAAGAGGCCAATGAAGTAACTCTGACCCAAACTCGAGGTGAACATTGCGAGAAACGCGATGCCGAGCAGGCCTCGATGGTCCCGCAATAGGGTCCGGTAGCCCATGACGCCCTCCGTTAGTGCTGGCATGATGAGATCAGCAGAACAAGCCCGCCATGTTGTTGGCGGGGCGCCGTATGATAGCAGTTTGCCAGGCCTGCTTTTTCAATCAACGCGGTCCGGCGTGCAGGGGGAGGCAAGCATGAACCATCCTGAACTCGATATGTCGGCTGTCGTCGAGCGACTCGAGACACTACGAGTGGAATTGATCGAGGAGAGCCAGTCGAGCAGCGGTGCTCGCGATACCGTGATGCTCGACCAGACCGCTGTCGGGCGGTTGTCGCGCATGGACGCCATGCAAGGCCAGGCAATGGCCAAGGCAGAGGAGGAGCGCCGACAACTGGCTCTGCGACGCATAACCGGGGCATTGGCCCGAATCGAGAAAGGCGAGTATGGCGAATGCATCGAATGTGGTGAATGGATTAGCAAGAAACGCCTGGAGTGGGACCCTTTGGTTCTGAAATGCATCGACTGCGCCGAATGATGCGTTAAGATTTACGCTCGATCATTTCGACGGCGGTAGTTTGCGCTGTCTTAGCTCATTGGAGGGTACCATGACCATCGTTCGCCACGACACCAAGGCTCGTATGAGCCGCGCCGTGATCCACAACGACATTGCCTATCTCTGCGGCCAGGTCGCCGGGCCCGAGGCGCGCCAGGGCGATATCACCGAGCAGACCGAGAGCATGCTGGCGCGAGTCGATGCGTTGCTCGCCGAGATCGGCTCCAACCGGGAGAACCTGCTCACGGCGACCCTCTACCTCAAGGACGGCCACGATTTCGCCGCCATGAACGCGGTATGGGATGCCTGGGTGCCCACCGGTCATGCCCCGGCCCGGACCTGCGTCTGCGCCCCCATGCCCGCCGACGAGCTGAAGGTCGAGATCACCGTCACGGCCCTGGTCATCGGCGAATACAGCTACTGAATCAAGCCTGGCGGCACCCTCGAGTCACAATCGGGGATGCCCGAGGCATCGAGCGCCGCAGAAACTCGGGTATTTCCTGGCGGATGCGGTGATCCAGCCCATGAGGTCTCCGGAGCGATCGCCAGCCGGGGGAGTGAATGAATGCATAGCCGGCGCTGATGGCTGCAGATGCTCAATGTCCAGCCGTCATGCTGCCACTGCCACGCTTGGACTCCGCCGCCGGAGAGCAACCGTGAGAGTCTCGTTTCCAGTACGCTACCCGGCGACCGGCCTGAGAGACTGTCGAGCTTGAACAGGGCTTCGTGAAGTGTCCAGGCGCGATAGAACGCGGATAATGGATGGGCCGAACGATGAATGGCACAGCGAACTTGCGGTTCTGGCAGCAGGTCGATCAGGCCGTGCAGCCGCTCAAGGTGTCGGGTTCGCGTGCTCTCGAGGTCAATGCCTACCGGCACATTGGCCAGCCCGGCGATGACCCGGCCCCGGCTATGGCTCAGACAGGCCTGCCAGGGTGCGGGCAGGCCGGGGTGCCGGGGCGGCCCGCTCCCACGGGGTGACCAGCCATCGATGCTGCAGTCGAATTTTCGACGTGCAGCGAGCCGCGACAGCGACTCGCGTCCCAGCCGCGACAGACAAGCCCCGTTGCTGCCGGCGGGTGCCTCTATCAACAGAAGGTCAAGATAGGCGGTCATTCACTCAACACAGGGTGACGACATCGCCACGCAGCGCCACTCCAGCCATCAACGCTCCGGCATGGCATTTGTACTCGGTACTCGATGCCATCATTGTTCCTTCTCATCAAGTCCAGCGGCGAAAGATCAAGGAGGTATTGATCCCGCCAAAGGCGAAGTTGTTGCTCATCACATATTCACAGTCGATGTGACGTGCCTCACCACGAAGGTAATCGAGTTCGGCACATGCGGGATCGGGGCAGTCGAGATTGGTCGTCGCGTGAAACCAACCTTCGCGCATCATCTCGATGGCCACCCAAGCCTCCAGTGCGCCACAGGCCCCCAGTGTGTGTCCGGTGAAGCTCTTGAAGGCACTGATCGGCATGCGCTTGCCGAATACCTCGTGGGTGGCATGGCTCTCGGCGATATCGCCGCGATCCGTGGCCGTGCCATGGGCACTGACATAACCGATCTGCTGGGGAGCCAGTCCGGCATCGTCCAGCGCCAGGCGGATCGCCTGTTCCATCATGCCGGCATCGGGCTGGGTGACATGGCGTCCGTCGCTGTTGGTACCGAATCCGATCAGCTCTGCGTGAATGGTGGCACCCCGCGCCTGGGCATGCTCGAGATCCTCCAGAATCAAAGTGCCGGCGCCTTCTCCGATCACCAGGCCGTCGCGTTCGCTATCGAAGGGACGAGGCGAGGCGTGGGGAGCATCGTTGCGTGTACTGGTAGCAAAGAGCGTGTCGAACACCGCGGCTTCCGCTGCCGACAGCTCTTCACAGCCGCCAGCGATCATCGCCTTCTGGCGACCGAAGCGGATGGCTTCATAGGCGTAGCCGATACCCTGGCTGCCTGAGGTGCAGGCGCTCGAGGTGGTATGGATGCGTCCGCGTATGCCGAAGAAGACCCCGATGTTGACCGGCGCCGTATGGGCCATCATGCGGATATAGGAGTTGGCGTTCAGCCCGTCGGTGGACTTGTTGATCAGCATGTTGCCGAAATCGGCTACGGCATCGGGTTCACCCGCCGAAGCGCCATAGGCGATGCCCATGTCTCCGCTGGACAGAAGCGGTGAGCCGAGAAGGCCGGCATCCTCGAGCGCCAGCTCGCTGGCGCGGGTGGCCATCTGTGCTCCCCGTCCCATGCTGCGCAATACACGCCGGTGATAGTGCGAGGGCAGGTCGAAATCGTCGACGGGGGCGCCGAGGCGGGTATTGAGACCCTCGTAGACGTTCCAGTCATCGATATGCTGGATGCCGTTCTCAAGACGCTCGAGCCGCGAACGTATGCTGGACCAATCGTTGCCGATGGGAGAGAAACCCGCCATGCCGGTGACCACCACCCGACGGCCGAGGCCGTTGCTACGAAGCCCCTTGCTCGTCATCAGCACATCCCTCCGTTCACGGCAATGACCTGGCGGGTGATGTAGCCGGCATCGTCCGAGCACAGGAAACTCACGGTGGCGGCGACCTCCTCGCTGCTGCCAGTACGACGCATGGGAATCATCCTCAGGGCTTCCTCGGTGACCAGCTCATCGGTCATGTCGGTGTCGATCAAACCCGGGGCCACGCAGTTGACGGTAATGCGGCGCTTGGCCAGTTCCACCGCCAGGGCCTTGACCGCCCCGATCAGGCCGGCCTTGGCGGCGCTGTAGTTGACCTGGCCCCGGTTGCCCATCAGTCCCGAGACCGAGGACATCACCACGATGCGACCCGGCGCTCGGCGGCGGATCATGGGCATGACCAGGGGTTTGACAACGTTGTAGAAGCCATTGAGGTTGGTATGGATAACGCTGTCCCAGTCCTCGTCGGACAGCGCAGGGAAGGCGCCGTCGGCGGTGATGCCCGCATTGCAGATCACACCGTAATAGGCGCCATGTGCCTCTGTGTCCTCCTCGATGGCTTGTCGGGCCGCCTGGCGGTCGGCCACGTCGAAACAGAGTACCCGGGCCGAACGTCCCATGGCTGCTATCTGTTCGGCAACGACATCGGCGGCGTCGCGTCGGTGCCGACAGTGGAGGACGATATCGAAGCCGTCACGGGCCAGTCGCAGGGCGATGGCGCGACCGATGCCGCGGCTCGAGCCGGTGACCAATACGGTATCGGTCATGGGGTGCCCCCTCGTTGGATGGCTTCCAGCGCCTGGAGAGAGTCAGGCTGGAAGACGTTGAGCGTGGCTGAGGCAAGAGAGCGTCCGTCACTGTTGCGCAGTTCGCCCCGAAAAGCGCCCAGGCCGTTGTCGGCACGAAAGTCGAGTGTGACGTGGACGCGTACCGGCTGGTCGAATGCGAACCAGGGCGTTTCACAGTGATAGTGACGAGTTCCGAGCAGGAAGCCGATGCGCGGTTCATCACCCTCACGCACGGCCTGAACGCCGGCCCACGCCGCAACGGCTTGGGCCAGCCACTCGAGACCGACCCAGCCGGGAACGCCCTGGGTATCGGCGAAAAGACCTTCGCGACTTGGGATGACTTCGGCGATCAGGTGCTCTTGGCCGACCTCGAGGAGGGTGTCGAGCAGGCACATACCATGGCGATGTGGCACGAAAGGCACAATCGAACAAGGTGGGCAGGGAGCTGTCGCGGTGACAGTCATGAAAGGCGCTCCATCAGCAGGGCGATATTGTTGCCTCCGAAGGCGAAGGCGTTGCTCATTACTCGGGTCACATCACAGCGTATGGCATCGGCATAGGTCAACGTTGGCAGTTGCGGATCGATCTTGCCGTCATGCACCTGTGGAGGAAGGCGGCGGGCATCCAGGGTCAGCCAGCAGAACGCGGCTTCCAGAGCGCCGCAGGCCCCAAGGGTATGCCCGGTCAGGGCCTTGGTTGAACTGCATGGCAGGTCATGGCCGAAGAGCTGTGCGACGGCCAGTGCTTCCATGCTGTCGTTCTGGCGGGTCGCGGTACCGTGCAGGTTGAGATAATCGATGTTCCCGGGCGACAGGCGCGCCATGTCCAGGGCGGCCTGCATGGCGGCCACGGCGCCCAGGCCGTCTGGCCGCGGTGCCGAAATATGATAGGCATCGCTGGTTTCACCATAACCGCTGAGCTGGATGCCACCGGGCTCTGCGGTGACCAGGAATAACGCGGCGGCTTCGCCGAGATTGATGCCGTCGCGGTTGGCAGAGAATGGCTGACAGGGGTTGTCGCTCAATGCTTCGAGGGATGCGAAGCCGTTGACGGTCAAGCCGCAGAGACTGTCCGCCCCTCCGGCGATGACCGCGTCGCAGGCACCGGTCGCCAGCAGGCGCTTGGCGCTAGCCAGGGCCCGGGCGCTCGAGGTGCAGGCGGTGGACAAGGTATAGGCCGGCCCATCCAAGCCCAGATGCTCGGCGACGAAGCATGCCGGAGAGCCGATTTCGTGGCGCTGGTAGTGGAACGACGCGGGCCAGTTGCCGTCGGGTTGGCGCGCGGCAAGCGCCGTTTCGGTTTCACCGATGCCTGAGGTGCTGGTGCCGAGTATCACGCCGATGCGCGCCCGGGGACGTCGTTGGCGAAAGGCGTCGAGCGTCGGTGACAGTCGCTCCAGCGCCGCGGCCAACAATTGGTTGTTGCGCGAGCGATGTGCCGGCGGCCAAGTGTGGGTTTCGGGAAGTGACGCGGTCACACGTCCCAGCGGTAGCGGGCGACCTGGCGTATAGGCATCGTCGCGCACCAGGGCACGCCGGCCGTTGAATAGTGCGCCGGCAATGGCTACCAGATCATCTCCCAGCGGGCATACCAGGGCGGGTGGCAGGAGCCGACAGGGTTGTCTCTGCAGGGGCGTCAGTCGGTTGGGCATGCGGCTTCGGTCCGGTCGGTGTCATCGCCAAGGGGGGCAATATACAGGCGATAGCCGCCTTCGATATCGTCGATGATACGGCATAGATCGCTACCCGTGATGCGTACCACGGGGCGACCGCGATACTCAATGATGCGCCCAGCGGCGCTATTCCAGAGCTTCCAGTCGCTGTCGCTGAATGCCTGATCCAGCGCGTGAGCGGGCCATAGATTCCAGGCGAGGCGACTGGCGAGCCACTCCGCCGTGAATGGTGGATCGAACGAGTCCTCTTGGCGAAAACGCGCCCCATCCTCATCCACCACCAGGGTCATGAGTCGTTGGCCCTGAGGGCTCAGCAGGGCCAGCTGCAGCGTCCGCTCATCGTGCCGAAGCACGCCGAGCAATCGATGTCGTTCCTCTCGATGGGTGAACGTCAGGCGCTGCGTTCGTGCCTCGATCGCAGGCAGTATGGCCAGTTCGGGCAGCGGTGGATGGGCGGGACGCGTGGCACAACCACTGAACAGTGCCAGCAGGGCGCTCACGAAAGCCAGGATGAGTAACCGGTTGATAACCATCATGAGGTGGGAAAGGCAGAGTCGGGTTCGTTGGTGCAGGCCTCGGCCAGGCTGTTAAGCCGGCGACGACTGGCGTCGACGAAGGGGTTCGTGCAGTCCCAGGCATAGCCGGCAAGCACTGAACTGATCATTGAACGAATGCGCGGGGTCTGTCGTTGGTTGAAGATGATGCGCGGAAGACGGCCATCGTACCAGGCCTCGACAAACTCGCGGAAGGTGGCCACGCCGCGCCGTAACGGCCATTCGAACTGCGTATCCCAATCGATCGCCTCTCCGCCGAGTTGACGTTCGACCAGAGGGGCGGCACGCAGCGCCGAGTCCAGCGCGATGGTCACGCCGGATGAAAATACCGGATCGAGAAACTCCCCGGCGTTGCCCAGCAGTGCGAAGCCAGGACCGTGCAGCTGTGCGACATCGGCTGAGTAGCCCTCCAGTCGACCGGTATCGCGCACTGCTGTCGCACGGGCAAGCAGCGTGGCGAGACGCGGTTCAGCATGGATGAAGTGCCACAGCCGCTCGGAATCGCTCTCGGCGGCGGCATTGATCGTTGCCCGGTCGCCCACTACGCCGACCGAGGCACGCCCGTTACGGAAGGGAATCAGCCAATACCAGACGCCTGCACAGTCGGGATGAAGTCCGATCAGGATCTTGTCGCGATCATGGCGTGGACAATCGATGCGGTCTTCGACATGCGTAAACAGCGCGCAACGCGATTCCAGGGTGGAGGGGCGGGCGAGTCCGGTGAGTCTGGCCAGCACACGGCCATAGCCACTGGCATCGAGCACGAAACGCGCGACGAGGGTGCTGCGCTCACCGCCTGCGTCGGTAATCATCAGGCGGGGGCGGTCGGGATCGGGAATGAATGCATCGACGGTACTGCCGAACCTCACCCTGGCCCCAGCTTGCATGGCACCTTCGATCAGGCGCTGGTCGAAGTCCGCGCGCTCTACCTGCCAGGTGGAGCCGGGGCCGGAGGTGAATTTGTCGCGAAAGTCGATGGCTGCATGCTGGCCGCGCCAGGTGAAGGCGGCGCCATTCTTGACCTGGTAGTCACCTGCCTGGGCGGCCTCGAGCAGGCCGCAGGCCTCGAGGTGAACCATGCATTGCGGCAGGAGGCTTTCGCCGATCGAAAAGCGCGGGAAAAGATCGCGTTCGATGACCTCCACGGCTAGCCCCCGTCGCGCCAGCCAGGCTGCAGCTGCCGCACCGGAAGGCCCGGCACCGATGATCGCGACATCGGTGGTCGCGTGGCTTGATTGTGCCGTACTTGATGATATCTCGGCATCTGGCATGAGCTCGGTACCCCTATCTTGCATCGTGAATGGCATGCGTGGATGCATCACGCCGTGTGCGTGCTCTGGCGAAAGGTACCAATGCCCAGGTTGCTGCGAGGCCCACCAGGCAGGTTACCCCAAGAAAGTGCAGCGCTGGGGTGGCGCTGAATGCCAGCAGGCCGAATGCCAGCAGGCTAGAACCGCAAGACAGGCTGATTGCCAGCCATGCCGCCGAGCTGTCGGGATGCTCAGTGCTGAAGATTCCGGCATCCAGGCCAATCCCCAGCACCAGCAGCAGTCCCAGCAGGTGAAACAGCGTCAGGCCGACTCCCAGAGCACCGAGCAGTGCCAGTGTCGCCACCACGGCGCCCAGCGGTGGCAGCAGCACGCGCCAGGCCCGGCCGCGGTAGCGCCAACCGAACACGAGGGCCAGTCCTGCCATCGCGGCGGCGAGCCACAGAGCAATGGTGTTGCGTAGTTCTGCCAGGTGGGAGGAGAGGGCCGCCACCCGATCCTCATAGTGAACGTGCGCTGCATCGGCGAGCCGGGCCAAGGCCTGCCTGGCGATGTCATCGGCGTCCCCCAACACGACCAGCGCCGCTGACTCATCGCCATCGGCCATTGAATCTTCACCGAGCCACAACCTGTTATCGGCATGTCCCATCGGCATCTTGAGCCACTCTTCGGATGTCAGCACAGGCACCGAGTCCAGGTTTGCCATGGCCGATTCCTGAAGCTGCCCCGGGAGGCCCGCGCGTTCGATCAGTAGCGGCAGTGCGTTGGCATAGGCCTGGCGTACCCTGGTCAGGTTGGCTTGCTGGGTGGCGGGTGAAGGTACCACTTGGGCAAGGTGACGATAACCGGCCAAATGGCCCTGTTCGCTCAAAGTCGCCAGCGGGATATCGAGCGCTTCCAGCCGCTCCAGCAGGGTGTCCTCCCGATCGGCTGTGACGATCAAGTAGTGGTTGCCGGAAGGCTGTTGCAGCAGTGCCTGCACGCGCTGCTGCTCGAGGATCAGCTGAGGGGGAGATGGATTGAGCTGTCGCAGGTCGTTGTCGGCGGTCAGGTGCAAGGCCACGGTTGCGAACGCCGCCACACCGAGGATGGCCAGTACGCTCCAGCGTAGCGGTGCTCTCAGGGGTAGGCGCAGGCGGTCGAGACGTTCAGCCAGCTTGGCCGTGGCCGGATGTGGGTGTGGTACCCAATGCGGCAGCCACAGGCGTACGGTTAGCCAGGCGCCAAGCAGGCCCAGGGCGGCAAACGTCGCCATTTGATGCAACCCCGGTAGCGGCGTGGCGAGCTGGATGAGATAGGCCGCCAGGCTCGACACCAGCCCCATCCCCAGCCCGGGCCAGAGTGCCTTCAGAGGTCGCACGGGTGACAGCAGCCGTGCGCATTGCAGGTGCAGGGCATAATCGACGGCAATGCCGATCAGGCTGGCGCCGAACGCGAGCGTCAACAGGTTGAGCGTACCGTACAGGGCCCAGGTCAGCGGTAGCGCAAACAGCAGTCCGCTGGCCACGGGCAGCAGCAGGCTGAACAGTGTGCTACCGCGGCGAAAGACTCCCCACAGCAGCAGCAAGATCCCGAGAAGAGAGCCCAGGCCGATCGTGGAGATTTCACGCTTGGCCTGATTGGCACCGAAAGCGGCATGGAAGACCAGGCCTCCCCGCAGTAGCTCGGCCTCGGGGTAAGCTTCACGGAACCCGGCCAGGGCCTCGACCAATGACCGCTGCAACGACATGTCATAAGGGCTGGCGCCCAGTTGGCCGCTGATCAGGAACCAGTGGCCCCCCTCGGCGGCGACGGCCGCCAGGCCATCCACCGGGCGGACCGGGCCGTCCAGCACCCGGGATAGCCAGGCGTCGAGCAAGCCGAAGGGATCACGGAGCAGGTCGACGTCGCTGCCGGGAGAGAACAGGCGCGACAGGGCGCGTTGTGTCCAGGCCGAGTCGTCGGCTCGGGCCATGGGCTCGGTCAAGAGGCGATAGCGGTAGGCCGCCAGGTCCCGGTCGGGGCGCTCGGTGGCGTCGTCGAATGTCGCGACGCTGCCTGATGCCTCGAGCCGTTGCCTGAGGTCATCTACCAGGTGAGCCGGATTCTCTCCCCTGAGCAGTATGACAAAGCGATCCTCGAAGGCTTGTGTCAGCCGGTGCTCGGCCTGTTCGATCAGCGGTGTCTGGCGTGTCTCCGGCAATAGCGCGGTGATACGGGTATCGAAAGGCGCGGCATTCCGTATCTGGCTGGCAAGCAGCAGGGCACAGCCCAGCAGCAGCAAGGCCCAGAGCCAGGCGACGAAACGTTCGTTCCGTGTTGGCTGAGACGGCTCTCTCACGGTGGGGGGCTGCTCTGGTCCAGGCTATCGCAGTCGACCGGCGTCAGGCTCAGCTCGAGACGATCGCCATCGCGAAAGGTGATATCGAGTTGTTCGACGTGATCCCCACCGTGCACCTTCAACTGCGAGAGATGCTCGTCGAGGGCGTCGACGGGGGTCAGGTCGGCCCGCCAGCCATCCCGCTCATCCTCGAGGACAATGGTGAAATGACGCTCCAGCGTCTGCCAGTCTCCGGCCAGCAGGCTGGTGAAGACAGGCAGGATCAGCTGGAAGCTCATCGGCAGCTCGTCGCTCTCTTCGCTCAGGTGCAAGCTCTCTTGGATGGGGCTCAAGGTGTGCCAGCTCAGGCCGTCCGCCTCGCGCCGAAAATAGCCGCGGCTCTTGAGGGATGCCTCCAGGTCTGCCAGCCATCGCCTTTGTTCGAAGGTGGCGCACTGGGGGGCATGGTTGGACAGGCGTTCGGCGAGCGCATCGGCATCCGGAGCGGCCCATGCTGGCTGGCCGGCGCTCAGCAGCAGACCAAGGCAAGCGGTCTTCATGGAGTGACGCATCGTCATCGATTGGCCTCCTGCCAGGCGCATATCCGCTCGACCAGGACCGGCGGTGACGCCAGGCGCATCTCGCGGTCCTCGAGACCCACGGCAACCTGAACGCTCCAGGCGCGAGTCAAGCGCCGGCGAGTTTCCCCATCTCGAATGGTGTAGTCGATCTTGAGGCGATGCTCCCATTCGCTGAGGCGAGCCTCGATGGCGATGCGCTGGGCGAACACCGCCGGGGCGGCATAGCGCAGGCGCAGGTCGATTACCGGCCAGGCGAATCCCGACTCGCTCATCTGCGGGTAGTTGTAGTCGATGGCGTCGAGCAGCGTGCAGCGCGCGATCTCCAGGTAGCGGACGTAGTGGCCATGCCAGGCCACCTGCATCATGTCGATATCGTGGAAAGGGATCGTCAGCACTGTCTCGGCACGCGGCAAAGGGCGATCGTCAGGCGTCATACAGGCTCCAGCGGCGTTCGCGGATCAGGTCGCAGAGGGTGCGTAGTTCGGCTTCCAGGGCGCGGTCTTCGACCAGCGGCGGAATGTGCGTGCGGCAGGCGTCGAGAAACACGGCAAGCTGTTCGGGCAGTGGCCTGGCGCCTGCTTGACGGCTGCGCAGCTCGACACCCTGGCAGGCGGCATGCAGGCTGGCGGCAGCGACCTGCTCGACCAGCGTCAGAATTCGCAGTGCGTCACGCGCGGCAATGGTGCCCATGCTGACCTTGTCCTGATTGTGACACTCCGTGGAGCGTGAGAAGACGCTGGCCGGCATGGTCAGCTTGAGCGCTTCTGCGGTCCATGCCGAGGCACCGATCTGCACGGCCTTGTAGCCATGGTTGAGGGCGGCACGCTCCGGCGTGGCTCCACTCAGGTTGCTGGGCAGGCCGTGGTTGAAACGGGTGTCGACCAGCAGCGCCAACTGGCGGTCTAGCAGGTCGGCCAGATTGGCACTGGCCTGCTTGAGACCATCCATGGCGAAGGCGACATGGCCGCCGTAGAAATGGCCTCCGTGCATGACCTTGCCGGCCTCGGCATCGATCAACGGGTTGTCGTTGGCGCTATTGAGCTCGGTCTCGAGGAACTGGCGCCACCAGGGCAGGGAGTCTTCCACGACGCCGATCACGTGGGGGGCGCAGCGCGTCGAGTAGCGGTCCTGCAGGCGCGGCGAATTGCGTGGCGTACGGGGGGCATGCAGGTCGTCGCGCAGCCTTGCGGCCACCTGATTCTGCCCAGGGTGCGGCTTGGCGGCGAACAGGTCGGCATCGAAGTGATAGGGGTTCCCATCCAGGGCATAGACCGTAAGGGCAGTGATCCGCGTGGCGAGCCGTGCCAGGTAGGCGGTGCGAGCGAAGGCGAACACCCCCAGCGCGGTCATCACGGCGGTGCCGTTCATCAGCGCCAGGCCCTCCTTGGGCTTCAGGCGATAGGGCACAAGATTGTGCTCGGCGAAGACCTCCGCGGTGGGGCGACGCCGGCCTCGATCGAAGACCTCGCGCTCGCCGCATAGTGCCGCGGCGAGGTACGACAACGGGGTCAGATCGCCGCTGGCGCCGACCGACCCCTCTTCCGGGATGACCGGCACGATGTCATGTTCGAGCAGCCACACCAGGCGTTCGAGGAGCTCGACGCTGACGCCCGAGACACCGCGGCACAGCGATACCAGCCGTACCATAACGACTGCACGCGACGCCTCCACCGACAGCACTTCACCCAGGCCACAGCCATGGAAGGTGTACAACTGTCGTGGCAACTGCTCGAGGTCGGCGGCGGAGACTTCACGGGTGCAGGAGTCGCCGTAGCCCGTTGTGACGCCATAGACCACCCCCTCTTCCTTGAGCAGGCGCTCGAGGAAGGCGTTGCCGCGGGCGATATGCGCGCGGAAGTCCGATGCCGTCGACAGCATGACTCGGCGCCGGCCTTCGGCCACCGCCAGTACGTCCTCGAGGGTGACCAGTGAGCCATCCAGCGTGAGGGGAGCGGTGGTAGAGGACTTCACCCGGGGGTCATGGAGTAGGGTCATGGAGGGATCCAGTTTCGTTCAGCCAGAACGGGTAGAAATTGAACCATTGCAGCGGGTGGTCGCGAACCCGCTGGGCCAGTCGGTCGGCATGGCGCTGCATGGCCTCGGCGATCCAACGTTCGCGCTCCCGGCGCCGCAGGTCGCGGGTGTCGTCGAAGGGGTCGAAATCGATCCTGAATGCTCCGTTCTCGCGAACGCAGGCCAGGGTATACAGTGGGCAGCGCAGCAGGGCGGCCAGCCGGAACGGACCTTCGGGGAAGAGCGCCGGGGCGCCGAGGAAGTCGAGGCGACGGCTGCGCTCACCGGACAGCGGGAGCCGATCGGCGGCAATGACGACATAGCCCCCAGCATTGATACGCTCGGCCAGGCACTGGGCGGTAGCCGGGGTGATCTCGTCGACCTCGAGTACATGCGGCCGGCGTCGTCCCGTTACGCGTTCGAGCAGTGCATTGAACTTGCGTGCGTTGCGAGTGTGCATCATCACCGTCAGGTCGAGGCCAGGATGACGCTCGGCCAGCGCATTGACCACGTCGAGATTGCCGTGGTGGGCGACCAGGATCAGGCCGCCTTGCCCGGTGTCGATGGTGGCGCTGAAACGCGCGATGCCGCTACCGACCAGCCGCTCGTCGGCGATATCGCCGCTCCAGGCGGCGACCTTGTCCATCAGGGCATCGGCGAAGGCCAGGAAGTGGCGATAGCCGAGCCACAGCCGCTTGCCTGGGTGCCGGGCAAGCACCGGGTCGAGGCGCAGCAGGTAGGCCTGGGAGGCGCGTCGAGCCGTGCCATGCAGCAGGAAGTACCATAGCATGATCGGCCACAGCAGCAGCCGAAACGGCCAGCGGCCCAGGCGCCTTTGCGTGACCACCATCAGATGCATGCCGGCAATGCTACCGCGCTCTCCGATCCGCGCCCAATGATGGCTCATGACCTGGCCTCCGCGGGCGCGCTTCGCCAACGCCTGGACAGCAGGCGGGGCAGGCGCAGCAGCATGCCGCAGAACAGCTTGGCATGCATGAGGCTGATCTGGCGGTTGTCGCGCCACAGGGCGAAATGACTTACGCCGTCATGGGGGTAGTGCACGTGCACCGGCAGGTTGCGTAGGGCACCGCCAGCCCAGTGCCAGCGCACCAGGACCTCGGTATCGAAGGTCATGCGATCGCCGCACGGGTGCCTGGCCAGTAACCGGTTGAGGGATTCGACCGGATAGAGGCGGACGCCACACATGGAGTCGCGGATATCCATGGACAGGGTATTGATCCACACCCATACGTGGGTCGCGTAGCGGCCGTACAGGCGTGCACGAGGGACGCTGGCATCATAGCGTGGGTAGCCGATCACGAGGGCGTCCGGCGTACTATCGAGCGTTGCCAGGAAGCCGGGAAGGTCCTTGCTGGCGTGCTGGCCATCGGCATCGACCTGCAAGGCATGGGTGTAGCCCAGCCGCTGGACCTCCTTGAGTCCGGCGCGTACCGACGCCCCCTTGCCGTGGTTGGTGTCCAGGCGCAGCAGGTGATGACCATCTTCGGCAAGGCGGTCGAGTTCGGCTGCACACTCGGCGTGACTGCCATCGTCGACCAGCACGACCGGTAGCCCCAGGGCACCCAGTTCGGCGCATACCGCGCCGATGGTGGCAGGGTGGTTGTAGACGGGTACCAGGGCACAGGGATGCGGTTCAGCCATGAGGGGCTCCGGTCCCATCCCGGGATTGCAGCCGGACACGCCCGGCGCAGTGCCGACCCTCGCTGGACTCGAAGGCGAAGGCGATGCCATCCCCGCGCCGCGTCAGCTCGAGCGTGAAGCGTATCCCGGGTTGCAACGGGCGCTGGAACTTCAGGCGCTCGAGGCCCTGGAAGTCGCCCTGTAGCCCGAAGCTCTCGCGGGCCAGTTCGATGGCCCATTGCACCATGACCACTCCGGGTACCAAGGGGTATTCCTCGAAATGGCCCTCGAGGTATATCAGGCGCTCCGGAACCTCAAGGGTCAGGGTGCAGATGTCGGCGCCCGAGCGTTGCTCTCCCAGCCAGCGTGGCATTCGATTGTCGTCGAGATCGGCAAAGAGTCGCTTGATCAGTCCACGATCGAGCTTGCCCAGATTGTTGCTGGGCATGGCGTCGACGCAGCGCCAGTAGCGCGGAATGGCCACCGGCTCCATATGTGGCGCCAGCCTGGAGCGCAGACGATGAATCAGCGCACGACGGGTCAAGTGATCATGAGGCATCACGTCGTGGTGCACGGCGATTATTGCTCCCAGTCGTCCGTCATCGCGACCGAGGTCCACGCAGCGGGCTTCAACCATTTCCGGAGCCTCTACCAGGAGGCCTTCGATATGTGTCAGCGAGACGCGTTTTCCCGCGACCTTGACCAGGCGATCAGCTCGACCCAACAGCTTGAAGCCGTTGGCCGTGGGCAAGACGCGGTCGGGTTGATGCCACCACGCTTCGGGCTTTTCGAGAAATGGCGAACGAACCTTCATTCGTTCATCTTCCAGCAGCAGGTGCACTCCAGGCAGAGGCTGCCAGGCGTTGTCATGGGCTTGTCGTCGATGGGCGATTCCACCGGTCTCGGTGCTGCCATAGATTTCGATCACCGGCGCCCGCAACAGGCATTCGGCATGGCGGGCATCCGATGCGGAGAGGGGGGCGCCGGAGGAGAACACCCGGCATGGTGCGGCCTGTTCAGTCCATGGCAGGTGTTCGGGGAGACGGGACAGCTGGGCCGGAGAGCTCACCACCACTGCCTTCAGTCCAGCCCTGCCGGCCTCCTCGAGGCGAGCGGCAAGCGCTTCGGGGTAGCGACTGGCATCGTCGCAGAATGGCACGCCGGCACAGAGAGGGTGCAATATCCCGACGAGCAGGCCGTAGATATGCTGGTGGCTAACCTGTGAGATCACCGCGGTGCCGGCCAGGGGCCAGAGTGCGGCGTGGGCGGCCAGCTCTGCATCGAGCTGATCGAAACGCTTGGTCAGTCGTACGGGGTCGCCAGTGGAGCCGGAGGTATAGATCACCACGGCGACAGCGGCAGGCGATGGTGCTAGCGGGGGGGGAAGCGGGTTTTGCGATGCCTCAGGCGTGTCCGGGAGCGTTCCATCGACCTCCTTGATCACTCTCGCCAGGGTCTCCGGGCGGTCGTCGGTGGGCAGCACGGCGATGCGACCACTCTCCCATAGTGCCACCAGAGCGGCACAGAATGCCTCGGGCTGGCGCTGACAGAGTAACCATTTGCCAGCGGGCCGGCCGTCAAGCCATCGTCTCCACGCATCGACACGCTCGATCAAGGTAGTCGGCGTGGCCCATGGCTTGATCAGGCTTTGCGTACTCTTGCACAAGGGGCGTCGCCAGGGCGCCTGGTCAAGGGGGATGAAGGTCATGTCAAGGCTCTCCGCAGTTTCTGGCGCAGCAGCCATTCACCGCCGAACATCAGGCCGATCAGCCCATAGCTGATGACGCCATTGTACAGCGACCATATGGCTAGCTCGGCGTAGAGCGCGGTCCAGAAGGCCACGCTGCCGTTGGCGACAAAGAACACACACCAGGCCCAGGTCACCCGGCGGGTATAGCGTACGCCGGCTGCCGACAATTCGGGCTCGCGCAGACGGGCCAGCCGTTCAACAATGGGCGTGCCCCATTTCAGGCTGGACAAGAACAGGGTCAGCATGATGGCATTCACAGCAACCGGGTAGGCGCGCATGCCGAGTTCGGCTTGCCCCATTGCGCCTACGCCAAGCAAAAGCGCCGCCGCGGTAATTGACAACAGGCGTGCCTGGGGCATGCGCCAAGCCAGCAAGGTTGCGCCAACGAGCAACAAGGGCCAGCTACCCAGTGTGCCGTGCAAAGCGAACACCATAAGCGGCCAGGCCAGTGCGACAAGCATGCTGAGCCACTCTGTTGTGCGAAACCACATATCTCAGCGCAACATCAGGCGCTCGACGGCCTTGACCACATCGTCGATGGTACGAACCGCCTTGAAGTCCTCCGGATTGATGCGTCGACCGGTAAATTGCTTGAGTTCGACGACCAGGTCCACGGCATCGATACTGTCGATATCAAGATCCTCGTAGAGCCGTGCTTCGGGCTTGATGTCATTGGCCTCGAGTTCGAACAGTTCGACCAAGGTCTTGCGGATATGATTGAAGATCTCGGTGTGATCGACCGTAGAGGTATCAATTGGCACGGCGGGCCTCCACCAGGGCTTGCAAGGCATTCAGGTTTGCGAAGTGACGGCGAGTCTCCTCGGCTTCGGCATCCAGCTTGATACCGAAACGTTTCTGCAGAGCCAAGCCGAGTTCGAGAGCATCAATGGAATCAAGGCCGAGCCCTTCTCCGAATAAGGGGGCGTCGGGATCGATATCGCCAGGGGCGATATCTTCCAGCTCAAGTGTTTCGATAAGCAGATGCTTGAGTTCAAGCGACAGAGTCGTGTGTGTTTCGCTCATGGTTAAGTTGTTCCAGTTCCCTGTTGAAATGGTCACTAAGCCGACGTGTCAACCGTCTTGCGACCTGCCCGGTCGGCTGTTGGTTATCGTCGTTGACAGGCAAGTCGTCGAGTACTCGGATATCGATTCGAACCTTTTGCTCCGGAATGTGGTACCAAGGCTCACCCTTGGTCAGCGTGGTAGGCAAACACTGTATCAGTACCGGGGTGATGGCCGTTCCGGTACGTAAGGCGATATTTGCTCCCCCACGCTTGAAAACGATGGGGTGTTGCGGTGTGGTGCGGGTCCCCTCCGGAAATAGAATGAGCGAATTTCCTTTCAGAAGGCTTTCTCTTGCAGCTTCCAGCACTTTTTCGGGATCTTGGTTAGTAATATAACCGGCTGCACGTATTGGCCCGCGTGTAAAAGGATTGGTGGCCAAGCGTCCCTTGACAATGCAGTCGGCATGGGGGGTGTGTGCCAGCAGAAATATTACATCTATCAGCGATGGATGATTGGCCAATACCAATAGCCCGGGGCGGTGGAGGCGCTCGATATGCTCGAGTCGATAATCCAGTACTCCGAGCCCGCGCATCAGTGAAATAAAACAGCGAAAGCAATTCTGGATCAGGCATCGTGCCAGATATTGACGCCAAGCGGTATCACGCACGACGACCTTCATCAGGGGAACGGCCACTAGGCCAATACCAAGGCCGCCGATGCCGAAGGCTGTAAAAGAGAGTGCCGTGCCAAACCCGCGGCGCCATCTATCCAGGCTCATGTTGTCCCCAGTTCCCACCGGCGCCGTCCCTCCAGGTAGGGGGAGTCGCCATTCAGCCAGCTTATTACCTCGAGAGGCGTGGGATGGGTGGGGTGCGCCGGGTCAGAGGACAGCAATGGCTGTCCTGTGTTCAGCGTCAGTCGGAGGCCGACGGCGCAGGGAATGCCAGGGTGCTCGGTGCACCCGTGGTAGGCCGAGGCGAGCACGCATTCCGAAAAAACGGCGATAACGGCTTGATAGCCTTCTACCAGGTAGCCTTTTGCCTCCGCCAGAATGGCGTCGAATTCGTCGCCGCAAGCACCTAATGCCTGGATGGGTCGGTGATGCTGTCGTGCGATGGAGTGAACGCCCAACAAGGCATTGTGTACTGACATGGAGAAGTGCGTTGGTGATATGGGCTCGCCGCGCTGGAGGGCTTCGAGCATGGCCAGGGAGCGGGTGGTATCGCCGTGCCGAGAGGCGTGCACCAGCGGAAAATCCGAGCCTGGATCGAGGGCAGCGAGTATTTCGCAGGTTGCCCGACCTGCACTGTCGAGGCGGCGCCGCAGCATTGCAGGCAGGTCGTTGCCCGGTTGCGCCGAGATGCGATGACGGGGGTCAGGGGTGGGTGTTGCCTCAGCCGCAATCCAGCCTCGCCAGTCTTCGAGATGTATGGAGAAGGACATTATTGTCATCTCGGCCGGATTAGAAAGAGCGTAATGTTAACGTAGATGAATGGTCATCCAAAATTATACGTAGTTTTTATTTTGTAATGGGTGCGTATAAATCAATATCTCTCTAATTCATGGCCTCAATGCAGCAGTAAGTTTGCATGATTGAAAGATTGTCCACTCGACTTGGTTCGAGTGGGCATGGGGCGACAGACTGGGGTAGTTCGTCTGTGGGGGTCATCCGACCGGATAGCGCGTCTCCAGCAGGCTGTCCTTGATCTTCTTCAGGTGCGGCAGGAAGTCTTCACCGCGACGCAGGGTGACGCCGGTGGCCAGCACGTCGATCAGGGTGAGCTGGATCATTCGCGAGGTCATCGGCATGTAGACGTCGGTATCCTCGGGGGTGGCCACCTCCAGCGTCTCGGTACACTCATTGGCCAGCGGCGAGGCGGGTGCGGTGATACCCAACACCACCGCGCCGCTTTCACGTGCCAGTCGGGCGATGTCGACCAGTTCCCGGGTGCGGCCGGTCCAGGAGATCACCACCACCACGTCACCGGTGTGACAGGCCGCCGCCACCATCCGCTGCATCAGTACGTCCACATAAGACGTGACCGGCAGGTTGAAGCGAAAGAACTTGTGCTGAGCGTCCTGTGCCACCGCGCCCGAGGCGCCGAGGCCGAAGAAGTGGATCTGCTTGGCCTGGATCAAGTAGTCCACCACGCGCTCGATGCGCGCCGGGTCGAGCTCGCGGCTGGCCTCGTCCAGTGCGGCGATGGTGGCACCGAATATCTTGCGTGTGTATTCGGTGGCGCCGTCGCCCGGTTCCACCGCCTGGCTGACATAGGGTGTGCCGCCGGCCAGGCTCTGGGCTAGCTTGATCTTGAAGTCCGGGTAGCCCTTGGCATCGAAGCTTCGGCAGAAACGGTTTACCGTGGGTTCGCTGACGGAAGCCGCCTGGGCCAGGCTGGCGATACTGAGGCCGGTAGCGCGGGAGGGGTCGGCTAGGATGACGTCCGCGACCTTGCGCTCGGAGCGGTTCAGCTCTTCGAGGCGTTGGCGAATACGCTGGAGCAGGTCGTGATTGGCCATGTGGGTCGAGCTCTCCGTGACGGCTTGGCGCAATGCGCCGGCAGCTGGGTGATGTGGTGATTTAACAACATTTTCAGCGCTATCCTAGCGCGAACCCTTATTAGGACGCGAACGATAGCAGAGGGTAAAGGCTTTTTTATAGTAATATTACAGAATATACTTGCTGTAAGGCGTGGCAATGGCGTATTTTTTCCGTAAGTTAACCAGATGGGGGCGTGCATGAATTCACACAAGCGGCTGGAAGACGATAGCCGAGCGGTTGTCGACCTGGCGCTCTTCGGCGCCTTGGGCGATCTTTCGCTGCGCAAGCTCTACCCAGCACTCTACCATCTGGATCGGGAAGGCCTGCTGCACGACGATACCCGCATTCTCGGCCTGGCACGCCAGGAACTGAAGGCCGAAGGCTTTCGCAAGCGGGTCACCGAGGCGCTGCAGACCTACGTCAAGAGCAACGAACTGGATCGTGAGGTGCTCAAGCGCTTCATGGCGCGCCTCGATTACCGGCAGCTGGACTTCGGTACCGCAGAAGGCTACCAGGCCATCGCCGAGTGGCGCTCGGCCGTAAGCCACGAGACCGTGATCTGTCCTTTGGTGGTCTATCTGGCGGTGCCGGCCAGCCTTTACGGCGAAATCTGCCAGCACCTGCAGGGCAGTGGCAGCCTGGATGAGCTGTCGCGGGTCGTGGTCGAAAAGCCGATCGGTTACGACTACGAAACCTCCTGCGAAATCAACGACGCTATCGGCTCGGTATTTCCCGAGTCCCGCGTCTATCGCATCGATCACTACCTGGGCAAGGAGACGGTCCAGAACCTGATCGCCCTGCGCTTCGCCAATCCGCTGTTCGGCACCCAGTGGAACCAGAACAATATCTCCCATGTGGAGATCACCGTGGCCGAGCAGGTCGGTATCGAGGGCCGCTGGGGCTACTTCGACAAGGCGGGACAGCTTCGCGACATGGTCCAGAATCACCTGCTGCAGCTGGTCTGTCTGATCGCCATGGACCCCCCGGCCAATCTTGATGCCGACGCCATTCGCGACGAGAAGGTCAAGGTGCTGAAGGCGCTGGAGCCCTTCAAGGAGAATGCCCTGGGGCGCGATGTGGTACGAGGCCAGTACATCGCGGGCTCCATCGACGGCCAAGGGGTGCCTGGCTACCTGGAGGAGGAAGGGGCCAACCGCGAGAGCGAGACCGAAACCTTCGTGGCAATGAAGACAGGCGTCGCCAACTGGCGCTGGGCCGGCGTGCCTTTCTACCTGCGCACCGGCAAGCGCATGCCGGAGAAGCTGTCGCAGATCGTCATTCACTTTCGGCAGCAGCCGCACTATATCTTCGACCCGGACCAGCGCAACCTGGCCGCCAACAAGCTGGTCATCCGACTGCAGCCCGACGAGGGTATCGCCCTGGAAGTGCTGACCAAGGACAGCGGCCTGGACAAGGGCATGCGCCTGCGGCGGGGGCCGCTGCACCTGGACTTCGGCAGCGCCTTTCCCAAGGCGCGGATTCCCGATGCCTACGAGCGCCTGCTGCTCGAGGTGATAAAGGGGCAGCAGTACCTCTTCGTACGCCGCGACGAAGTCGAGCACGCCTGGCACTGGTGCGATAGCCTGATTGCGGCATGGAAGAGCCAGGGCGATCCACCCCGGCGCTATCCGGCAGGTTCCTGGGGGCCGGTGGCTTCCATTGCCATGATCACCCAGGATGGCCGCAGCTGGTACGAGGATTACTGATATGCCGATATCGGATGCCAAGCCCCGCGATCAACTCGCCGAGCAGCTCGCCGAAGCCGCCACTGCGGCCCTGGAGCAGGATCTGGCCCGGCAGGAGCGTGCTCTGCTGGTCCTCTCCGGCGGCTCTACCCCGGTTCCCTTCTTCCAGGCACTGGCCTCCCGCGAGCTGCCCTGGTCGCGGATCGACGTGACCCTGGCTGACGAGCGCTGGGTTCCCGAGTCCGCCGAGGCGAGCAATGCCCGACTGGTGAGGGAGCATCTGCTGGTAGGGCCGGCGGCGGCGGCCAATTTCATCTCTCTCGTCACCGGCGACGAGACGCCCGAGCAGGGCGCCGCGGAGGTTGCCCGGCGCATCGAAGCGTTGAGCTGGCCAGCCAGCCTGGTGGTGCTGGGTATGGGCGGCGACGGGCACACGGCATCGCTGTTTCCCGATAGTCGCGAGCTTGAGCTGGCGCTCTCCACCGCCGATCCCGTCGTCGCGGTGCGCTCGCCGAGCCAGCCACAGGCGCGTATTACCCTCAGCGCCGACCGGCTGCATCAGGCACGCCGTCACGTGCTGCATATCACGGGTGGCGACAAGCGCAGCGTTCTGGCCCGTGCCATGGCGGGTGACGACCTTCGCGAGCTGCCCATTCGCGCCTTTCTATCCTGTCCGCTGGCCGTCTACTGGGCCCCCTGATCGTTTCTGGAGTCTGCTTATGACTATCGAAAAACAGCTTCCCTCCACCCGGACCACCGAGCTCGACAGCATCTGCCTCAAGGCGGAGGTGATCCCGGTGCTGGCCATCGAGCGGCTGGAAGATGCCGTGCCGCTGGGGCGTGCCCTGGTGGAAGGTGGTTTGACCGTGCTGGAGGTGACGCTGCGCACAGACTGTGCCCTGGAGGCGATCCGCCGGCTCTGTGAAGCGTTGCCACAGGCCAGTATCGGCGTGGGCACCGTGTTGACGCCGGCCCAGTATCGCCAGGCCGAGCAGGCCGGGGCTGACTTCGTCGTAACCCCGGGGACCACCGAGGCGCTCTATCGCTACGGGGTGACCAGCCCGGTACCCATGCTGCCAGGCGTTGCCACCGTGTCCGAGTTGATGACCGGCTGGCAGTACGGCTACCGGCGCTTCAAGTTCTTTCCTGCCGAGGCCAGCGGTGGGGTGAAAGCGCTCAAGTCCTTCGCTGGTCCCATTCCCGAAGCACGCTTCTGCCCCACCGGTGGAATCGGCGTGAACAATGCCGAGGACTACCTGGCCTTGAAAAACGTGATGTGCGTCGGCGGTTCCTGGCTGACGCCCAAGTCGCTGATCGATGCCGAGGACTGGGACGCCATCCGTTCCCTGGCCCGTGAAGCCGCCGAGCGTTTCCACCACTGATTCATCCTGTTGTTCCGTGCTCTCTCGACAGCCAGTGGCTGTCTTTATGCCCGGCCTTTTGGCCGGGCTTTTTTCTGTCGACTAGCCCTCATCAGAAAGTTTCCCACTCCCTTTCGATGGGTGCGCGACTGCGCACCGTATTGGGGAGCAGCTGGCTCACAATGCGTTCATGGGCAGGGCGGGCGGCCTTGCCGGAAGTCCGCCGGATATCGCTACCGCTGAAGGCGCCGGCGCTGTGGGCCAGTGCGCTGACTTCTGTCTCGAGGGAAGCCGTTGCTGCCTGATAGCTTTGCATGCTGCCGGCGCTGGTCTGGGTCGCCTGGTCTATCTCGCCGATGGCCTGGCTGATCTGCTCGATACCCTGGCTCTGCTCTGCGGCGGCGGCACTGATTTCCTGCATCAACCCGTTGACGCGGTGGCTGGCTGCCTTGATCGCTGTCATGGCATCTCCCGCTTCGCCGGCATGCGATCTCCCCGCCTCTATTTCGCTGCGCGCCGTGTTGATCAAGTCCTGCACACGGTGAGCGGCTCCAGCCGATTCGCTGGCCAGCTTGCGGACTTCTTGCGCGACAACGGCAAAGCCTCGCCCATGTTCCCCGGCACGGGCGGCCTCCACCGAGGCGTTGAGCGCCAGTATATTGGTCTGGAAAGCGATGCTGTCGATCGTGCCAACGATACTGGCCATGTTGTCGGCCTGGCGAGTGATCTCCTGCATCGACGTTGCCAGCCTCTGCATGACCTCGGCGGCTTGGTCAACCGTTGTTACGTTGCCGAAAGTCGCCTCGCCAGCCTGATGGGCATGCTCCGCGCTCTGGCTAACCGTGGCGGTGATCTGCTCGGCGCTGGCGGCGGTTTCTTGCACCGCTGATGCCTGCTGCTCGAGCCTGCTGGCCATGGCGGCGTTGTTGCGTACCAGGTTCGTGACCGCAGGCTCGACCACGCCGATGCGACGTTCCAGGTCGCCGATCAGCGCTGCCAGGGACTGGCGCATGAAGGCCAGCGCGCCGAGCATGCGCCCCAGCTCATCATGGCGCTGGGCAGGCAGGTTCGCCTTGAGGTTGCCTGCGGCGACCTGCAATGAGAAATCGTGCGCCTGGTAGAGCGAGCGGCGCATCCTGGCGCTACCTCTCCAGTTCATCCAGGCCAGCAGTATGCCGCCGAGAACCCCCGAGGCGAGCAGCCCTTCGTCAAGCAGAGATGGCGAAGGCGCCGTGGCGCTCCAGGCGGCCACGCCCAGCGTGGCGGGCAGCACGGCGATGGCGAGGCTGGCAAAAAAGTTTCGTGTGGAGAGGCTGCGCCAATCGATACGCTTCACTGCATGCAGGGCACCGCGGCGATAAGGGCGTCCGTGCTTGACCGTGTAGCGGCCACCGTTTTCACGAATGTCACGATAGACCGCTTCGGCATGGGCGGTCTCCTCGGCGCTTGGCTTGACGCGTATGGAGGCGAAACCCTTGAGCTCACCATTTTCGCGGATGGGAACCACGTTGGCTCGGACCCAGTAATGATCTCCGTTCTTGCGCCGATTCTTGACCAGTCCGGACCAGAACTCCCCTGCCTGAAGATCATGCCACATGTCGGCGAAGACGCTGGGCGGCATGTCAGGATGCCGCACCAGGTTGTGAGGTGCGCCATGCAATTCCTCGTATTCGTACCCGCTGACGTCGATGAAACGTTGATTGGCATAAGTGATGATGCTGCGTGTGTCGGTCTTGGAGATGAGGACATCATCGTCTTCAAGAAGATACTCCGACTGGGTTACCGGTCCGTTCTGTCGCATTCATGATCTCGCAATAAAGTTGTACACAAGCGTAACCAGTTTACGTTATGTACAATATTTGTACTGCTATTGATCATTCTTGTATAGCTATTTTTCGCTATGTCGACGATAGGGGGAAACAGCGTCAGACACGCAGCATGGCCAAACTCCTCTCAGGCATTGGCGGCGACGGGCACCGGGGCGGCGCCGCGCTTGATCGTTGCATAGCCCAGTCCGGTGACCAGTGACCCGACGACGATGGCTGCGATATAGAGCAGGACCGGGGTGATGGCGTTGGGGATCATCAGCACGAAGATGCCGCCATGGGGTGCCATCAGCTGCGCACCGACCAGCATGGAGAGGGCGCCGGTAATAGCGCCGCCGGCGATGCAGGCGGGAATCACACGCAGCGGATCCTTGGCGGCGAAGGGAATGGCGCCCTCGCTGATAAAGCACAGTCCAAGAACGAATGAGGCCTTGCCCGCCTCGCGCTCCGGTTCGGAGAACTTGTTGCGGGCGACGAAGCTGGCGATGCCCATGCCGATGGCCGGGACCATTCCGGCCGCCATGATCGCCGCCATGGGCGCATAGGTCTGGGAGGCCAGCAGGCCGACGCCGAATGTGTAGGCGGCCTTGTTGACCGGCCCGCCCAGGTCGAAGCACATCATGGCGCCGAGCAGGATGCCGAGCAGCACGGCGTTGGTGGCGTCCATGCCGGCCAGGAAGCTGGTCAGGCCGGCGAGAATCGCGGCCACCGGCTCGCCGATCACGTAGATCATGGTCAGGCCGGTGACCAGGCTCGCCACCAGGGGGATGATCAGGATCGGCTTGAGCGATTCGACGCTGGAGGGCAGCTTGACGTGTCGCGCTACCGCCAACGCCACATAACCGGCCAGGAAGCCGGCCAGGATCCCGCCGATGAAGCCGGCTTCGATCTCTGCGGCCAGCATGCCACCGATCATGCCCGGGGCGATGCCGGGGCGGTCGGCGATGGAGTAGGCGATATAGCCGGCCAGCACCGGGATCATCAGGGCGAAGGCGGTGCCGCCGCCGATCTGCATCAGTGCGGCAGCCAGGGTGCCCTCCTCCTGGAAGGCCTCGATGCCGAACACGAAGGAGAGCGCGATCAGCAGGCCCCCGGCCACCACCATGGGCAGCATGAAGGAGACCCCTGTGAGCAGGTGCTTGTAGACCCCCACCTCCTTGAGGCTCTTCTTGGCGCTGTTGGACGCGCCGCCAGGGGCGCCGTCGGCACTCTCCACCGCGGCGTTTTCCAGGGCCGCCTCAATGGTGGGCTTGGCCTTCTTCAGAGCGTTGCCGGTGGAAGTGCGATAGACGCGCTTGCCGGCGAAGCGGGTGGGGTCCACCTCGATATCGCAGGCCAGGATCACCAGGTCGGCCTCGGCGATCTCCTCGTCGGTGAGCTTGTCCTGGGCGCCGACGGATCCCTGGGTCTCGACGCGGATCGCGTGTCCCAGCGCCTTACCCGCTTGGCTCAATGCCTCGGCGGCCATGAAGGTATGCGCCACGCCGGTCGGGCAGGCGGTCACGGCGACAATTCGCTGGCCGCCAGCGGCAGGCGCCGGGTTCGGTGCCGCGGCTTCGGTGGGGGGCGTGTACTCGCCAGCCTCGCGGCTAGCCCGTTCGAGGAAGGTCTTCGGGTCCGGTAGCGCCTCATGGATGGGCGCCTGAAACAGGCGCTTGTCGCGAAAACGCTGAGGCGCGGGAACGCTGTCGGCAGCGACCACGATCAGGTCGGCCGCGGCGATGGCCTCCGCCGAAACGGGTTGCAGCGCTTCGAGTTCGCTGTGCATCTCGACGCTCGCCTGCCAACCGAGGCGTTGGGCAGCCTGTTCGAGGCGACGGGCGGCAAGGAATGAAGTGGCCATGCCGCTGGGACAGGCAGTGATGAGAATGACGTTCATGCGAGGGCTCCTCCAGCGTCTACGTCATTGAGGCGACGCACGCGGGTTTGTTGTTGAAGCTGTGGTAGGTCGTCGGCGTGGGGGTTACCGACCCCGACATGGCGAACGGATTCGGCGGAGAGTGCCGTGGCCAGGCGCAGTGCCTGTTCCGGTGAGTGTCCGGAAAGCACCCCGTGCAGCAGGCCGGCGAGCAGGGTGTCGCCGGCGCCCACGGTGCTGGCCACGGTCAGGCGGGGTGGCGTGGCCTGCCAGGCGCCGCGCTGGCTCACCCACAGCACGCCGGCAGGGCCGGAGGAAACCACCGCCTCCTCGACCCCGCTGGCATAGAGCCGTAGCGCCCCACGCAGCCATGCCTCGGCGGTGTCCAGGGCGCCCCCGGCCCAGGCGGCCAGCTCCTGCTCGTTGGGTTTCACTGCCGTGGGACGGGCGGCGATGGCCTGGATCAATGCCTCGCCGCTGGTGTCGGCCCACACCGGCAGGCCGGCCCGGCGTAGCCGGACGATCAGCTCGGCGAGGTCGACGGGCGCGACCCCGGGCGGCAGGCTGCCGGCGACCACCACCGCGGCGGGGCGGCGCGACGGATCGGCGATGAGCTCGTCGAGCCACGAGAGCAGATGCTGCCAGGCGTTGGTGTCGATGGTGGCGCCCGGACCGTTGATGTCGGTTACCCGTCCATCGGCCTCGGCGAGCTTGGCGTTGATGCGGGTTTCGCCGGGCACGCGCAGGAAAGCGTCCACCACGCCCATCGCCTCGAAGGCGCGCAGGAAAGGGCCATCGTTATCGCCGCCGAGAAAGCCGGAAACCGTCACGTCATGGCCGAGGCCGACCAGTACCCGGGCGACGTTGACCCCCTTGCCGGCTGCCGTCAGGTGCGTCTCGCTAGTGCGGTTGACCTCGCCGGGTACCAGCCGGTCCATGCCGATGGAGAGGTCCAGGGCCGGATTCAGCGTCAGCGTGAGGATTCGAGCCATCAGCGAACCTCCAGGGCGTCGCGGACCGCAGTACTGGTGGCCTGGGCCAGGGCAAGACCGGCCTGGGTGCGGGCCTTTTCGAGGTCGAATTCACGTAGCCGCGCCTTGACCAGTGGCACCTGTCGAGCACTCACCGAGAGCTCGTCGACGCCCAGCCCCACCAGTACTGGCACCGCCATGGGATCGCTGGCCAGTTCGCCGCACACCCCGACCCACTTGCCGTGGGCGTGGGCTGCCGTGACGGTCATCTCGATGAGGCGCAATACCGCAGGATGCAGGCCGTCGGCCTGGGCGGAGAGTTCCGGGTGGTCGCGGTCGATGGCCAGGGTGTACTGGGTCAGGTCGTTGGTGCCCACCGAGAAGAAGTCGACCTCGGCAGCCAGTGCCGGCGCGAGAAGGGCGGCCGAGGGGACTTCGATCATGATCCCGAGTTGCACGTCGCTGGCACGCTCGGCTTCGGGGATCTCCTCGAGCAGCCGATCGAAGATGGCCCTGGCCGCGCGGAATTCGGCGATGTCCTTGATCATCGGCAGCATGATGCGCAGCGGGCGGGGCTTTCCAGGAACGGGCGCAGCCGCGAGCAGCAGGGCGCGCAGCTGGGTCTCGAGGACCTCGGGCCGGGTCAGCATCAGGCGGATGCCTCGCAGGCCGAGAAAGGGATTGTCCTCCTTGGGCATCGGCCAGTAGGGCAGCGGTTTGTCGCCGCCGACATCCAGGGTACGTGCGACCAGCGGGCGGCCGTCCAGCGCGTCGAGGGCTTCACGGTACTCGTCGATCTGGGTGGCGAGGTCCGGCTCCTGGGCATGGGCCATGAACAGGAACTCGGTGCGCAGCAGCCCCACGCCTTCGGCGCCGCGCTCCACGGCGTCGGCGGCATGGATGGTATTGCCCAGGTTGGCGGCGACCTCGACGCGATGCCCGCAGCGGGTGCGTGCCTCCTCGAAGCGGGTATCCCAGGCCGCGGCCTCCCGCTGCTGTCGTTCGGCCAGCCGCTGTTCGGCGGCCTGGCGACGTTCGGCCGAGGGTGTCGGCGTGATGCGGCCACGTTCGCCGTCGAGAATCAGTTCGGTACCGTCGGCGAGGGTCAGCACCCGCGCGCCGGCACCGACCACGGCTGGAATGCCCAGCGCCCGGGCGAGGATGGCACTGTGCGCCGTTGCACCGCCGCGGGCGGTGAGCAGGCCGCGCACCAGGCTGGTGTCGAGGCGCGCCACGTCGGAGGGGCCGATATCGTCGGTGACCAGAATGTAGGGGGTGGTGGGTGGGGCGGGCAGGGTGACGTCGCACAGGATGCCCAGCACCCGGCGGCCCACGTCGCGCAGGTCGGCGGCGCGCTCGGCGAGCAGCCGGTCGGCGAGCATTTCCTGGGCGTGGGCCGCGGTCTCGATGGCATCCCACCAGGCGGCCTCGGCGGAGCGGCCTTCGCTGATACCTTCGTGGGCGGCCTGGTACAGCTCGGGGTCGCAGAGCATCTCCTCGTGCATGGAGAGGATCTGGGCCACCTCGCCACCACGCGCCTGCTGGACCAGCGTCTCAAGCTGGACGGCGCCCTGGCGAATCGCCTGTTCCAGTCGCTGTGTCTCCGCGCCCGGGTCAGCGGCGCGCTCGGGATAGTCGAAGCGAGGCGTCTGCAGCACGAAGACCGGGGAGATGGCCAGCCCCGGAGAGGCCGCCACGCCAGCATGAGGCGTGTCGTCGGGCAGCGGTTCGGCGGGCGCAGCATCGGCCTGCGGTATGATGCGCTCGCGGCTCTCGTCGAACGGCAGAACCTGTTCACCAAGGCCGTCCGCCACGGCCTGGCACACGGCGTCGAGTGCCGCCACGGCCCCATCTCCCTCGGCGGAAAAGGCCAGCTGCTGGCCGCGGCGGGCACCGAGGTTGATCACCTTGGTCAGGCTGCTTGCCGATACCGCATCGACTCCGCCCTCGGCCAGTCGCACGCGGATGGGAACAGCCTGGGAGCGGGCGACCTGGACCAGCTGCTTGGCGGGGCGGGCGTGCAGCCCATGGGCATTGAGTACCCGCGCGAGCCGGGTGTGGGCGGTGGCGGACTCCCCGGCCAGCCGGGCCAGTATGGTGGCCGCATCGGCACCCTGCAGCTCGCCTGCACTACCGCGCTCGAGCAGCCTCAGGATGCACTCCAGCAGGCCGCGATGGGCCTCGCCATGAGCGGCCAGGCAGAACAGGCCGTTGACCGTCTCGTCGGCCTGCTTCAATGGGTGCTCGGGTGTGGCCAGGGCCAGTGCGGGAACCTCGACGCTGCTTCCGCTCGAAGCCAGCCATAGCCCCTGTCCCAGGTGCAGTGGGGCGTGCTCGGCGATGGCGGCGATGAAGCCGTCGCCCACGCAGCCGAGCTGGCGCAGGCGGGCGGCACCGGCCAGGGCCAGCTCACGGGCATCGCGGGCGGGAAAGCCGAGGCACAGGGTGTCGCCGTCGAGGCGCGCATCCACGACCGCCTTCGACAGCAGGGCGGCGATCTCGTTACCCGAGCCTGCCGCGGCGAGTCGCTCGGCTACGCTGTCATCGTCGAGGACATGGGTAAGCTGGCGCAGGATGTCCAGGTGTTCGTCGCTTCTTGCGGCGATGGCCACCAGCACGTGGACGCGCTGGCCGTCGTGCCAGTCGACCCCGGCCGGGAATTGCAGTACCCGTACCCCGGTGTCCTGCACGTGTTCGCGGCTTTGTGGCGTACCGTGGGGGATGGCGATGGCGTTGCCCAGATAGGTAGAGGACTGGGCCTCTCGGGCGAACAATCCTTCACGGTAGCCGGGCGAGGTGAGCCCAGCCCGATGCAGCGCCTCGGCGGCCTGCTCCAGTGCGCCACGCCAGTCTTCGGCATGGCAGGCGAGCAGTACATCGTCCTGATGAAGGGTCAACATGGATGGCCTCCCGATAGATTTCGCGGCGACGCGACTGCCACCGAATTGGTGGTTTCAGGCTTGGCTGAATCGTGTCACCTGGTGATTTTCATGCTGGAACGATTCATACTGTTTGGCAAGGTTCTATTTCTACGACTTTGGCAGGGGTAGGGTTCCTTCGGCACTCACAGTGAGGATGTTCATGACACTCGTCGAAATCGCCCGGCTGGCCGGTGTGTCGCGTACCACGGCCAGCTACGTGATCAACGGCAAGGCCGCGGAGCGGCGCATCAGCCAGGATACCGTCGACCGGGTCATGGCCGTGGTGAGAGAGCACCGCTACCAGGTCGATGCCCAGGCGGCGGCACTACGCCGTGGCTCGAGTCGCACGCTTGGCTTGATCATTCCCGACCTGGAGAACGTCAGCTACGCGCGACTCGCCAAGCGACTGGAGCGCGGCGCGCGAGAGCAGGGCTACCAGCTGCTGATTGCAGGCTCCGAAGACCAGCCGGAGAGCGAACGCGACCTGGCACTGGCATTGCGCGCCCAGCGCTGTGAGGTACTGATCACCGCCAGTTGCCTGCCCATGGACGACCCTTTCTACGCCGAGCTGATGGCTGAAGGACTGCCGGTGGTTGCCGTGGACCGTGGCTTCGATCCCCAGCGCTTCGCCTGCGTGGTGAGCAACGACCGGGACGCCGCCGAGCGGCTGACGCGCTCGGTGCTGGGCGGTGACGTGGCCAGCGTGGCCTGGTTGGACGCGGTACCGGGACTGACGATCACGCACGAGCGCCGCGCCGGTTTCCAGCAGGCGCTATCGGGCAGCGGCGCCGCCGTGTTTGCCTGTTGCGCGGAGCGCTACGAGCGCGACGAGGGAGCCAGGCTGATGCGCGACCTGCTCGCCGAGCGTGGCCTCCCCGACGCCCTGGTCACCGCCTCCTATACGCTGCTGGATGGCGTCTTCGATGTGCTGCTGGAAGAGGGCGGGCTGCCGCCGTCGCTGCGCATGGCGACCTTCGGTGACAACCGGCTCCTCGACTTCCTGCCGCTGCCGGTCAATTCGGCGGTGCAGGACCACGACCGCATCGCTGCCGCGACACTGACCGCCGCTCTGGCCGCCGCCAGGGGCGACTATCGTCCTGGCCAGCAGATGGTTTCGCGCACCCTGCGCTGGCGCCTGCCGGAGCGGCTGCCGCTTGGCTGAGTGGTCAGCGGCGACATGAGCCAGTCGGTGCGGCTTTCTTCAGCGACGAACTTATTGCCGCAGATGTGCCAGATCTCCTCGATCAGGCAGCGCGGCATAGGCACCGGGGCGTGTCACGGCGTGGGCGCCGCAGCGACAGGCGAACTCGACGGTGCGCATGAGGAAGGCGTCGTCCTGGTGCCAGTCACCTTCGATACCCCGCTCGGCCAGTTCCGCCAGCAGGCCGCCGATGAAGGCGTCGCCCCCGGCGGTGGTATCCACGGCCTGCACCCTGGGCGGGTCGACCCGGAAGTCCCTGCCGACCCCCAATGTGCGTACCGGGCCCGCTCCATCGGTGATCACGATCAGCTTCACGCCGGCGGCGAGCCGCTCGGCCAGCCAGGCTTCCACCGGGTGATCGCCACGCAGATAGTCGAGTTCATCGGTTGAGAGCTTGACCAGCCCGGCCTGGTCGAGCAGGCGGTTGGTCAGGGTGATGTCGGCGACACCGCTCTCCCAGAGGTTGTGCCGGAGGTTGGCATCCACGCTGACCAGGCAGCCGGCACGATTGGCCATGTCGGCCATGGCCAGGGTGGTCTCGCCAATATCGGATTCGGTCAGGCTGTTGGTACAGAAGTGCACGATGGCGGGGTGGGCGAAGATCCCTGCCGGCAGGTGTTCGAGCCGATACAGCAGATCGGCGGCGGGCGGCCGGTAGAAGTCGAAGGTGCGCTCGCCCGCCGCGTCGCGGGAGACGAAGGCCAGTGCCGTGCGCGCCTCTCGGGTACGTGCCGTGCCCGAGAGGTCGACACCGTGTGCCGCAAGCTCCGCGGCGATGAAATCGCCAAAGTAGTCATCACCCAGCATGCCGAGAAAACGGCTCGGAACCCCCAGTCGGGCGCAGGCCACGGCTACGTTGGCCGGGGCGCCGCCGGCATAGGGTGTGAAGGTCTCGGGGCCCTCGGTGGCGTCGCCGAGGCGGCTGGAGAGCATGTCGACGAGGGCCTCGCCGAAGGCGATCACTGGGGTCATGGTGGTGTCCTCGATAGTGGTTCGTGGCGTCACGGTCTGGTGGTGCTGTAATTTTGGTGCGGCCGAGTCAGGCGACGTCGTGGCCCCGGGCGGCTTCGAGCAGGGCAAACCAGGCCGGGCGGTCGAGCGCGAGGCCGGCGTCCGCGGCAAGCGCCGTGAGGCGCTCGGGCTTGAGGCTGCCGACCACCGGCACAGGGCGGCCGGGGAGGGCGCGCAGCCAGGCCAGGGCCAGGCCAGCGGGGGGCACGCCGTACTCTCCGGCCAGCCTCAGTAGCAGCGGGCGCGCCGGGCCCTGGAGCACCCGGCCGCCGCCCAGGGGGGACCAGATCATCGGTGCCAGGCCGTCGGCCACCAGGGCATCGAAACTGCCGTCGAACAGCGGGGCGGAGTGATCCAGCGAGAGCTGCAGCTGGTGGGCCGCCAGGCGCCGATGCATGGCTCCCTGCAGGCGGCGCCACTGCTCAGGCAGGAAATTGGAGACCCCGGCGGCGCCGATCTTGCCCGCGGCGATGGCGTCGTCCAGCACCCGGCCGGTGGCCTCGACATCCATCAGTGGGTCGGGGCGATGGAGCAGAAAGTGGTCGAGCCGTGCTACGCCGAGCCGCGCCAGCGAGCCATCGATGGCGCGCGCCAGATAGGCCGGCGAGCTGTCGTAGTGCTTGACCCGATGAGGGGAGGTGTCGCGCTCCGGGGTGACGATGCTCGCCTTGGTAACCACCTTCACCCGGTTTGCGAGTCCGGGGCGGGCACCCAGGGCGGCGCCGAACAGCGCCTCGCCCTGGCGGTCGCCATAGATGTCGGCGTGGTCGAACCAGTCGTGCCCCTCGTCGAGGCGGGCCTCGATCCAGTCGGCCAGCCGCGCCGGGGGATGCAGGGCCGGTTCCTCGTGCAGCCGCATCATGCCCAGCAGGAAGGGCACCTCGAAGGTGGCGGCGGTGCTCATGCGTCGGACTCGCGGGCGCCCTCATCCAGAGAGAGCGTGGTTCCCAGCAGGTGCTGGGCACCGGGTACCAGCCACACCGGGTCCAGGCGGGTATTGGCCGATTCCACGCAGAGGAAGCGGCGCGAGGCTCCGGCCGGCGTATCGTCGGGTGGTGCCTCGCCCGGATGCCAGACCACGGCGGAGTCGCTGCCCTGGCGGGCGACCCGCAGGCGCCGGTTGCCATCGTCGAGAGTCAGCTCGGCATTGGTGTGGTAGATGCGGTCGAGGCCGCCACGCACGGCCAGTTCGCCCTGCTGGTCGCGCTCGGCGAAGCCGGCCAGCTTGTCCAGATAGCGGGCCCCGGCCAGCCCCTCCAGGCGACAGGCGAAGCTGTCGGTCACGGCGAGGTAGGTATGCAAGGCGCCGCTCAGCTTGACCGGGGTCTCGCCGACATGCTCGGTGATCAGCTCCACGTGCAGGCGGCGGGCGTTGGCCTGTATCACCGCACGGGGAGCCAGCTGGGTGTGCAGGGGCTCGGCGGGAGATAGGTGCAGCTCGATGCCGTCTTCGTGTTCATCCACGGCGTCCAGCCGCCAATCGGCCTTGCGTGCAGGGCCGTGGAAGGGCCCCGACCGGTCCGGCGTCTCGTCGGCGCCCCTGTCATCGGCAAACCAGGGCCAGCACAGCGGGATGCCGCCGCGAATGGCGCCGGGCAGCGGTTGCGGCGTTGGCGTCACCCACAGCCAGCCGCCGGGCACCAGCGCCTCTTCTTGCTCGACCGGGCCGGCAGCGTCGGTGTCATTGCGCGTGTCGTCGGACGCGCTAAAGAGCGGCGCCGGTAAAGAGCCCTCAGCCCGCGTGGCTTCGGACGCGTAAGGATGATAGTGAAGCACCTGGGCGCCCTGCAGGCAGACGGCAAGTTCGCCCCAGCTTTCGCGAGCCAGCCACACGGGGCGGCCGGCCCATTCGCACTGACGCTGGCCATCGGTCTCGTCGAGCAGGGCTCGCAGGCGTGACGGGATCATTCGCTCTCCTAGTTTCAGGTCATTCCACTTCTTCGTTGCGCAGGGCCTCGGCGGCGCCCAGCAGTCCCGGCCAGGGGGCGGTGACCACGTGAACCGGGATGGCGCGGGTGTAGTCGCTCATGCGCCCCTTGGCGGTGAAGGCTTCCACAAAACGGCTCTGGGGAAGCCAGTCGAGCAGCCTCGGCAGGATGCCGCCGCAGAGATAGACCCCGCCGCGAGCGCCCATGACCAGGGCCGCATCGCCACTGACGTCGCCGAGGATCTTCAGGAAACGCAGTAGCGTATCACGCGCGATGCCGTCTCCGTGCGAAGCGGCCTCGGTCACTTCGGCAGGCGTGGCATGGCACGGCGGCGCCCCCTTCAGCGAGCAGTGGGCCAGGTAGAGGTCGAGCAGCCCCTGGCCACAGAGGATGCGTTCTACCGAGACCCGCCCATAGCGGTTGCGGAAATGGCGCAGCAGGTTCTGCTCGCGTTCGTCGGTGGGGGCGAAGGTGAAGTGGCCGCCCTCGGTGGGCAGCGGTATCCAGGCGTGGCGTCCCGGGAAGATGCCGGCCACACCCAGGCCGGTGCCGGGGCCGATCACCAGCTGGACGCTGTGCTCGCGGGCCTCTCCCGGCTGGACTTCAACCAGCTCGTCGGGACCCAGGTGGGGCACGCCCAGCGCCTGGGCGGTGAAGTCGTTGATCACCTTCAGTCGCGTCAGCCCGAGTGACGCCTGGGTCTCGCGCCGGGAAAAGGCCCAGTGATTGTTGGTCATGCGCACCCGGTCGCCCTCGATGGGGCAGGCAAAGGCGAGGCAGGCCTCTTCCGGTGCCTGGGCCCCGCTCTGCTCGACCTTCGCCAGATAGTCGCGCACGGCTTCCACCACGCCGGGATAGTCGGCGCAGGGCAGGGTCTGGATGTCATGGGGCTCGAAGGCCCCTGGCGCCACCAGCGCGAAGCGCGCGTTGGTGCCACCGATGTCTCCGATCAGCGCCGGTCGGGTCATTGATCCTCCTGCTCAATCGTCTCGAGCTGCCGTGCCAGTACCTCTGCCTCGAAGCCGCCGAACACCCCGGCTCCCTCTTCGGCCTTCGCGGCCAGGTGGCGGAAACCGCTGAACAGCTCGCGGCCCATGCCGAAGTGGCTATGTTCCAGATTGATGTCGGCGCAGGGACGGCCGTTGAACTCGGCGGCATCGAGTAGCACGCGCAGCTCGCCGCTATCGGCGTCCAGGCGCACCACGTCACCGTCGCGAAGCTTGGCCAGCGGGCCGCGATCGACCGCCTCGGGGGTCACATGGATGGCAGCCGGCACCTTCCCGGAAGCGCCCGACATGCGGCCGTCGGTGACCAATGCGACCCGATAGCCGCGATCCTGAAGCACGCCCAGGAAGGGGGTGAGCTTGTGCAGCTCCGGCATGCCGTTGGCCTTGGGGCCCTGGAAGCGAACCACCACCACCACATCGCGGTCGAGTTCCCCCGACTCGAACGCCGCCTTCACCTGATTCTGGTCATCGAACAGCTTGACCGGCGCCTCGATGACGCGGTGCTCCTGCTTGACCGCCGAGATCTTGATCACCCCGCGGCCGAGATTGCCGTCGAGCACCGTGAGGCCGCCGGTGGGAGAAAAGGGGTCGGCCACCGGCCGCAGCACATCGCGGTCATGGCTCTCCGTGGGGCCTTCGCGCCATACCAGCTTGCCCTCCTCGAGGAAGGGTTCCTGGGTATAGGCGTGCAGGTCGGTGCCGAACACCGTGGGAATATCGCCATGGATGAGGCCGGCATCGAGCAGCTCGCGAATCAGCAGGCTCATCCCGCCGGCGGCCTGGAAGTGATTCACGTCGGCCTGGCCGTTGGGATAGATGCGGGTCATGCTGGGGACCACCGCCGAGAGCTCGGTGAAGTCGTCCCAGTCGATGGTGATGCCCGCCGCGCCGGCCATGGCCACCAGGTGCAGGGTGTGGTTGGTGGAGCCACCCGAGGCAAGCAGGCCGACCATGGCATTGACGATGGCGCGTTCGTCGATCTGGCGGTAGAACGGACGGTAGTCGCCGCTCTGCTCGGTGTTGCGAATCGCCTGCTCCGTGGCGTAGCGGGTCAGGGCGTCACGCAGCGGCGTGCCGGGATTGACGAAGGAGGCGCCGGGAAGGTGCAGCCCCATCATCTCCATCATCAGCTGGTTGGAGTTGGCGGTGCCGTAGAAGGTACAGGTGCCGGGGCTGTGATAGGACTGGGACTCTGCCTCCAGCAGCTCGTCGCGACCCACCTTGCCCTCGGCATAGAGCTGCCTGATGCGCGCCTTCTCGTTATTGGGCAGGCCACTGGTCATGGGGCCGCCGGGCACGAACATGGCCGGCAGGTGGCCGAAGCGGGCTGCGCCGATGAACAGGCCAGGTACGATCTTGTCGCAGATCCCCAGATAGAGCGCGGCGTCGAACATGTTGTGGGAAAGCGCTACGGCAGTGGCCATGGCGATCACGTCGCGGGAGAAGAGCGACAGCTCCATTCCCGGCTGCCCTTGGGTCACGCCATCGCACATCGCCGGCACACCGCCGGCAAACTGCGCCGTGGAACCCATTCCGCGTGCCGCTTCCTTGATGGCGGCGGGGTAGTCCTCGAAGGGCTGGTGGGCGGAAAGCATGTCGTTATAGGACGAAACGATGCCCAGGTTGGCGCTGTTCGTCAGCTTTAGCCGGTCCTTGTCGGTGGCGACATCGCAGCCGGCGAAGCCGTGAGCCAGATTGCCGCAGGAGAGCTCGCCACGATGCACGCCCTGGCTGTGCTGGGCCGCCATGTGGGCTTCGTAGAGCTTGCGCCGCTCGTGTGAACGCTTGCGAATGCGCTCGGTAACCTGGTGGACGGTTGAATGAAGAGCTGCGGATGGGCGAGCCATGGGGTACCTCGCATCGTTGAGTGGTATTTGCGGTAAGTTTACAAATTATCGCGCATTTTTCCCCGTCATGATACGTGCCTTTCGGCTACTATGTAGTTTTATTACGTATTTTTCCTCAAAACCCCATCAGCCGGTAGAGCCAGTGTCGGTAGGGCGGGTTGAGCAGCCTCACGCTGCTGCGCCTGGCCTGAAGGAAGACGCTGCGCTGGTGGCTGAAGCGCAGGAAACCGGCCTCCCCCTGGTAACCACCCATGCCGCCGAACGGCAAGTTGGGTGCGGCGTTATGCCAGAGCGTATCGTTGAAGACGACGCCGCCGGAGTGGGTGTCCTCGAGGATGCGCCTGCGCCGCTCGGGGTCGTTGGTAAAGGCGTAGAGCGCCAGCGGGCGAGGCCGTTCGTGAACGAAGGCCAGGGCATGATCCAGGTCGCCGATGCCGATGATCGGCAGCCAGGGGCCGAATATCTCCTCACGCATGATGGCCAGCTCGCCATGCGGGTCGATCACCAGCGTCGGCGGCAGCTTGGCGCCCCGGCTGAGTTCGACCGTCTCGCCCAGCGGGATCACCCTGCAGCCGTGATCCCGCGCTTCCTCCAGCATGGCATCGAGTCGCTCGCGGTGCGATTCGCCGACGATGGCGCTGTAGTCGTCGCCGGCAGCGCCGTCGGGGTGAAAGCGCTTCACCACTTGGGTCAGGGCCGCCACGAAAGCGCTCAGATGCGGCTCATGCACCAGCACATAGTCCGGGGCGAGGCGGGTCTGCCCTGCGCTCAACCATTTACCGAAGGCGATGCGCTCGGCCGCCCGTTCCAGGTCGGCATCGACGCCGATGTACACCGGGGTCTTGCCGCCCAGTTCCAGCGTGACCGGGGTGAGGTTTGCGGCGGCGGCCAGGGCGACCTCCCGCCCGGCCCGGTCGTCGCCGGTGAACAGCAGGTGGTCGAAGGGCAGGGCGGCGAAGGCCCGCCCCGTTCCCGCGTCGCCGGTGATGACCTTGAGTTCCTGTGGGGAGAAGTAGTGTTCGGCCAGCCGTGCCATCAGGGCACTGGTCGTCGGCGATCTTTCGCTGGGCTTGATCATCACCCGGTTGCCGGCCGCCAGGGCATCCACCGCGGGCAGCAGGGCCAGGCTCCAGGGCGAGTGGCTGGGGGCGATGATGCCCACCGTGCCCAGGGGCTGCCGATGCACGCGGGCACGGGCCGGCCATAGCCGCCAGGGCACGGCCGCTCGGCTGGGCCGCATCCAGCGTTTGAGGTGTCGGCGAGCATGGCGTACGGCCTGAAGCACCCGAGCAATGTCCAGCAGCCGGGTCTCGGCCTCGGGGCGGTAGCCGAAGTCCTGACGAATCGCCTTGATGATGTCCTGGCGATGCTCCCGGGTCATGTCGCCCAGTCGTCTCAGGCGGTCGCGGCGCACGGCGAGGGTCGGGTAGCGCTCGGCATCGAAGGCCTGGCGCTGCGCGTCGAGGTGCGCCGACAGCTGGCTGGCGTCGGCCATTCGCGTCTCCCTGTATGAGGGTGATGGAAGGAGCGGGTGGGTCTGGGCACAATGTAGGCGGTTTGCCGGTCGCTTGTCAGCCGGCGGTATCGGTCATCACCGAAAAAGCAGGAGTCGCATGTCCGAGCTCGTCCTGAAAAAGCTCCCCGCCATCGAGGCAGTGACAGCCGATGCGTGGAACGCCCTGGTTGGCCACGATCATCCCTTCCTGCGCCATGAATTCCTCCATGCCCTGGAGGCCAGCGGATCGGTGGGAGCCGCCACGGGCTGGGAGCCGCGCCACCTGACGCTGTGGCAGGGCGAGGCACTGGTCGGGGCCATGCCGCATTACCACAAGTATCACTCCTACGGCGAGTATGTCTTCGACTGGAACTGGGCGGACGCCTGGGAGCGCGCCGGGGGGCGCTACTACCCCAAGGGGCTGACGGCGATTCCCTTCACGCCGGCGCCGGGCCCGCGGCTGGCGCTGGCGGAGGGAGTCGACCCGTTGGCTGCCCGTGACGTCCTCGCCGGTGCCTGGGAGAACGGCTCGCTATCGAGCTGGCATCTGCTGTTTGCCGAGCGGGAGGAGGTGGACGGCTGGCTTGCGGCCAGGCCGACGCTGGTGGTCCGCCACGGGGTCCAGTTCCAGTGGCAGGACCGGGGCTACGGCGATTTTGACGGCTTCCTGGCGGCCATGACCTCGAAACGGCGCAAGTCGATCCGCCGCGAGCGACGCCTGGTCGCCGAGCAGGGACTGACGCTGCACCGATTGGAGGGCGAAGCGATCGAGGCGGAGGACCTGGCGCACTTCTATCGCTGCTACGAGATCACCTATCTGGAGCGCGGCCGCCATGGCTATCTGAATCTCGATTTCTTTCAGCGGCTGCATCGCACGTTGCCCGCGGCGCTGGTACTGGTTCAGGCGCGCCTGGAAGGCAGGCCGGTGGCTGCGGCGCTCTGCCTGCAGGGAAGCCGCACGCTCTACGGGCGCTACTGGGGCAGCGAGGTGGAGGCCGATTCGCTCCACTTCGAGGCCTGCTACTACCAGGGTATCGAGCACTGTCTCGCTCGAGGCCTGACTCGCTTCGACCCCGGCACCCAGGGCGAGCACAAGCTGAGCCGGGGCTTCGCGCCGCATCGGTTGCGCTCGTTGCACTACCTGGCCGATCCGGGTCTGCGTGCCGCCGTGGCGCGCTTCTGTGCCGAGGAGGAGCGCCATGTGGCGGCCTATAGCCGGATGGCTGAGCAGGCCCTGCCGTTCAGGACGTGAGCCGGGGGGGCGAAGGTGGCATAATGGCGACCGTTTCGAATCAGTGAGGAAGGTTCCCGATGCTAAGGTGGCTCGCCATCGCCCTGCTTGTGATGCTGGCGATGCTGCAATACCGGCTGTGGCTCGGCGACAGCGGCGTGCAGGAGTTGCGCGAGATTCGCGAGCGGGTCGCCGTGCTGGATGCCGATAACAAGCCGCTACGCGATCGCAATGCGCGTCTTGGCGCCGAAGTGGTCGACCTCAAGACCGGGCTGGACGCCATCGAGGAGCGGGCCCGCAGCGATATCGGCATGGTTCGCACCGACGAGCACTTCTACTGGGTTCCGGGCGTGGTGATCGAGGGTAGCCTTGTGGAGGCGAACGCCGGTCTGGTGCGCCAGCCCTCCTCCACTTCAGGAGCCGCTGCCGATGAGTGAAGCGCTCTGGCTGGTGGTGCCTGCCGCAGGGCAGGGGCGCCGCATGGGCGCCCAGCGGCCCAAGCAGTATCTGGCTCTGGCTGGCCAGCCGGTCATGGCTCACACCCTGTCGCGCCTGCATCAGGCCTTTCCCGCGGCGCGGCTGTGTCTTTGCCTCGACCCGGACGACACCCTGTTCGACCCGGCCTGGGTGCCCTTTGCCCACTGGCAGCGGGTGGCCGGCGGTGCCGAGCGGGCCGACTCCGTGGCTCACGCCCTGGCGGCGCTGTCTGGCCAGGCCGGCGACGAGGAGATGGTATTGGTGCATGACGTGGCCAGGCCCTGTGTCACCGTCAATGACCTGGTGCGGCTGTACGAGGCCCTGAGCAACGATGCCGTGGGTGGGCTGCTTGCGGCCCCGGTGGCCGACACCATGAAGCGTGACGATGGCGCAGGGCGGGTGGCGGCCACCGAATCGCGACAGGGGCTGTGGCACGCCATGACCCCGCAGGGCTTTCGCTATGGCCTTCTGCGCCGTGCCCTGGCGGCTGCCCGGCAGCAAGGGCTGGTCGTGACCGACGAGGCATCCGCCGTGGAGGCGCTGGGCCTTCAACCGCGCTTGGTGGCCGGTCGGCGAGACAATCTCAAGATCACTCATCCGGAAGACCTGGCGCTGGCGGCACGGATACTCGCGGCACAGCACGCCGAGGGGCCGGGGCCCGCTGCTGCGTCTTGCAGGGAGAAACGCTAGATGTTCAGAATCGGCCATGGCTTCGATGTACACCGCTTCGGCGAAGGCGACCAGCTGATGATCGGCGGCGTCGCCATTCCGTTCGAGCATGGCTTCGTCGCCCACTCCGACGGCGATGTGCTGCTGCATGCCATCTGCGATGCCCTGCTGGGTGCCTGCGCCCTGGGTGATATCGGGCGTCACTTTCCCGATACCGAGGAGGCCTGGGCGGGCGCCGACAGCCGTACCTTGCTGCGACACGTGCACGGCCTGGTCTCTGATGCCGGCTACCGGGTCGGTAATGTGGATGCCACGGTCATCGCCCAGGCGCCCAGGCTGGCGCCGCACATCACCGCCATGGTGGCGTGTATTGCCGCCGACCTCGCCCTCGAGCCGGGTTCGGTCAACGTGAAGGCGACCACGACGGAACGGCTGGGCTTCACCGGTCGTGGCGAGGGCATCGCCGCCGAGGCGGTGGTTCTGCTGCTGGCCCATGATGAGCAGGCAGCGACAGCGGGGGCCTCCCGATGACCCTGGCCGCAAATGCCGAGCCCTGGCCCCGGGTGCTGGATGCCGATTTCGGTCCTCCGCCGGCCGGCGACTATCGCGCCACCCCGGAGGATTTCGTCGTCGAGGAGATCCTCGACTTCGCCCCGGAGGGGCAGGGGGAGCATCTCTGGCTCTGGATAGAGAAGCGGGGGCTTACCACCCTGGAGGCAGTGCGCCATCTGGCTCGCGCCTGTGAGGTGACGCAGCGCGCCGTGGGTTACTCCGGCATGAAGGATCGCGTCGCCGTGACCCGGCAGTGGCTATCGGTGCACCTGCCGGGCCGCGAAGCCCCCGGTGACCTGGCCGAGCGCCTGGCGACCCATGGCGTGGAGGTGCTCGAACAGGCGCGCCATCCCCGCAAGCTCAAGCGTGGCGTCCACCGCGGCAACCGCTTCTCGCTGGTCATTACCGGGGAGGCGGTGCAGACACCAGGCCTGGAGGCGCGCTGGGAGTGGCTCTGCCGGCATGGTGCGCCCAACGCCTTCGGCCCGCAGCGCTTCGGCCCCGATGGTCGAAACCTGGCCCGGGCCCGAGCGGTGCTGGCTCGCGGCTGGCGCAAGCGGGACGATCGGGAAGGCATGATGCTCTCCACCGCTCGCAGCTATCTGTTCAATGAACTGCTGGCGATGCGTCAGGGGGACGGCAACTGGGCCCGGCTGCTGCCAGGGGAGGTGGCGATGTTGGATGGTACCGCCAGCCAATTCGCTGTCGAAACCGTCGATGCGGAGCTGGCCGAGCGGGCCACCCGACTGGATCTGCACCCCAGCGGGGTGCTCTGGGGGGTCGGCACGTCAGTTACCGCAGGGGCCGCAGCGGAGTACGAGCAGGCCCTGCGCGAGCGTCATGGCCCGCTTTGCGATGGCCTGGAGCGGGCCGGTGTGAAGCTGGCCCGCCGGCCCCTGCGCATGCGCCTGGGCGAGCCCCGCCTCACCCGCGAGCCGGACGCCCTGCGGCTCGATTTCACGTTGCCGCGCGGTAGCTTTGCCACGGCGGTACTGCGCGAGCTGATCGAGCATCCGACGCTGAGTGCGCCATTGGCGCTCGCTTGAATTGAACCTGAGACCCCTTTGAGGGCTACGAGACCCTATCGATGCGCAGACTCTTGCTATCCAATGACGACGGCGTACACGCCCCGGGACTGCGCGCTCTGTACGACGCGCTGGACGCACACGCCCGCCTTCGGGTTGTGGCGCCCGACCGCGACCGCAGCGGTGCCAGCAACTCCTTGACGCTGAACCGGCCACTGTCGCTGACGGCGCTGGACAACGGCTTTCACTGCGTGGACGGCACGCCGGCAGACTGCGTCTACCTGGGCGTCAACGCCCTGTGGGACGAGAAGCCCGACCTGGTGATCTCGGGGATCAATCATGGCGGCAACCTGGGCGACGACGTGCTCTATTCCGGTACCGTGGCGGCGGCCATGGAGGGGCGCAACCTGGGCATGGCGGCCATCGCCATGTCGCTGGTGGGCTCTCGGCATTTCGATACCGCAGGCAGGGTGGCGGCGAGCCTGGTCGGCGCGGCGGACCAGCTGTCTTTGCCGCCGCGCAGCCTGCTCAACGTCAACGTGCCGGATCTCCCCTGGGACGAAATTCAGGGCTTCCGGGTAACCCGAATGGGCTATCGCGGGCCCGCCGAGCGACCCATGGAAGTTCGCGATCCGCGAGGCCGGCTGCGCTACTGGATTGCAGCCGTCGGCAGGAATGCCGATGATGGGCCGGATACCGACTTTGCCGCCGTCGAGGCGGGCTATGTGTCTATCACGCCGCTGCAGACCGATCTGACGCGTCATGCGGCCATCGAAGACGTGCAAGGCTGGCTGGATGCATTCACCTGAACAATTGCCCGAGCTGCTGCGCGGGGTTGGCATGACATCGCAGCGGACCCGAGACCGGATGGTCGCACGCCTGGCCGATCAGGGTATCAAGGACGAGCGGGTGCTCACTGCCATGGCCAGTGAGCCACGCCATCTGTTTCTCGATGAGGCGCTGTCGCATCGGGCCTACGAGGACACGTCGCTGCCCATCGGTCTGGGCCAGACGTTGTCCCAGCCCTGGATGGTGGCGCGGATGACCGAGCTGGTACTCAACGAGTCGCCCCTGCGCGTGCTGGAGATCGGCACCGGCTCCGGCTACCAAACGTTGATTCTCGCGCGGCTGGTGCCGGAACTCTGGTCCGTTGAGCGAATCAATGCCTTGCATCACCGAGCCGCTGAGCGCCTGCGGCTGCTCAAGGCACACAACGTCCGGCTGAGACTGGCGGACGGGGGGCACGGCTGGTCCGAAGCGGCACCCTTCGACGTCATCCTGCTGACCGCCTGTGCCCAGGAGTTGCCACACGTGCTGGTGTCCCAGCTCGCCGATGGCGGCGTCATGATTCTGCCGCTGGCCGATGCCGGGGGAGAGCAATGGCTGACCCGGGTGCATCGCGTCGGCAACCGACAAGAAGTCCAGCGGCTCGAGAAAGTACGTTTCGTGCCGCTGCTGCAAGGAGTGATTCGTTGAAGCGTCAACTCAGTGTATTCCTCAAGGGCGCCGGCATGGGAGCCGCGGATGCCGTTCCCGGGGTGTCCGGTGGCACCATTGCCTTCGTCACCGGCATCTACGAGGAGCTGATCCATACCATCAAGCAGTTCGGCCCCAGTGCCTTCATTGCCTGGCGTCGTGGCGGCCTTGCCTTGCTGGCCACCCACCTCAACCTGACGTTTGTGATTCCACTGCTGCTGGGTATCGTTGCCAGCCTGGTCACGGTGGCCCACCTGGTGGTGTGGCTGATGGAGGAGCACCCGCTGCTGCTCAACGGCTTCTTCTTCGGGCTGGTGGCCGCCTCGGCCATCGTGGTCAGTCGTCACCCCGCCGACTGGAAGCTGTGGCATCTGCTGCCTCTCGTCATTGGTCTGTTGCTGGCCCATGCGCTGCCTTCGCTGATGCCGGTCATCACCCTGCTGGGCAGTGAGGCATTGATGCTGATCGTGGGTGGCGCCATCGCCATCAGCGCACTGCTGCTGCCTGGAGTCTCCGGCAGCTTCCTGCTTCTGACCATGGGGCTCTACGGCACGGTGATGGAAGGCATTCGCGGTTTCGACCTGGAGCTGCTGTCGATCTTCGCGGTGGGCTGCCTGATCGGCCTGTTCGGCTTTTCGCGCCTGCTGTCGTGGCTGCTGCACCATCATCACACCGCCACGATGCAGTTGCTGATCGGTTTCATCGTCGGCTCGCTGCCGGTGCTCTGGCCCTGGCGGGAGCTGGTACGTTACCAGCTCGGCCCCCAAGGGCAGATGATTCCCCTCGACTATCGTTACCTGACCCCTGGAGACTACGCGAATCTGACGGGGGAACCCGGACTGATGTTGCTGGTACTGGCCACGATGCTGGTTGGTGCCGTGCTGGTACTGGCCCTGGCCGGCTATCATCGCGTGAGCTCTTCCGGCAAGGTAACGGCCGGCACTCAAACTGCGCCTGACAAGGAGGATGGCTCCAATGCGTAAGGTATTTCTGGTATCCGCCGTCGCCCTGGCGATGGCCGGCTGTGCCGCTCAACAGGACCAGTCCGCTCCGCAGGTTCGCGACCTCTCCGTGAGCCGCGAGCGTGCTTCTGCGAGCCACTACACCGTGGAGGCCGGCGACACGCTCTACGGCATCGCCTGGCGTCACGAGATGGACTACCGCGATCTGGCGCGCCTCAACCAGATCAGCCCACCCTACCGGATCGAGCCCGGACAGCAGTTGGAGCTGGGCGGGAGTGGTGCCGCACGGCCCCGCACCGAGGAGCCAAACGAGCAGCGAGATATGGCCGGCGCCACGGCTACGGCCACGGCCCTGGGCGGTACCGCCGAGGCTGGCGATACCGATTGGCTGTTGCCCGATGATGAGGCCATCGAGCGCAGCCGTCGTTTGACCGCCGAGCCATTGGAGAGCGGTGAGCCGAGCACGAGCCAGGCAGCGGTGGAGAGTGCCGCCCAGGTCGCCGGGACACAGGCCGCTGTTGAGCGTCAGCCGGAACCGGAACCGGAACCGGAGGCGGAACGCCAGCCCGATCCCACACCTGAGCCCGCCGTGGAGCCTGAAGTGGCCGAGGCGCCGACGCCTGCCGAGCAGCCGGAGCCGGATGCCGGCACCGAGGTGGCGGGTGCACCGGAACAACAGCCTGAGCGTGAAGGTCGAAGCTACACGCCGGTGGACGAGGTCGACTGGCGGTGGCCAGCCGATGGCGCCTTGATCGGTCGCTTCGGTGAAGGGGGAAGTATCACCGCCGGGATTGATATCGACGGGCAAAAGGGGCAACCTGTCAAAGCAGCCGGGCCAGGTATCGTGGTCTATGCGGGGAGCGGTGTGAGAGGCTACGGCAATCTCATCCTGCTCAAGCACAACGATCAATACCTTAGTGCCTACGCCCACAACGACAGCCTCAGGGTAAAGGAGAACGATGTGGTCGAGGCCGGTGAAGTCATCGCCACCATGGGCGATAGCGACGCCGAGAGTGTCAGGCTGCATTTCGAGGTGCGCAAGGATGGCCAGCCTCAGGACCCCCTGAACTATCTGCCGGAGCGATAGACCGTCGCTTCGGGCCATCTACCGGGCGGCACGGCGACGTTAGCGTCGCCGTGAATTACATAATAATAGAACGGTGCGTGCCGAAAGATGATGTCTGGTGTAAACCGGCACCTCAGGACGAAACAACGGGGTAGCAACCGATGAGCATGCTTGAACGGGACCTTCAGGACGTGAATCTAGAGGATGTCACCGAGGCCGAGCAGGAGCTCGAAGGCGGTGAAGCCAGTGAAGAGAGTGTTGCCAGGGATGAGGAGGCGTTCGAGAAGGCGCTGAGTCGAGAGGACAAACACTACCATCACAGCCTCGATGCCACTCAGATCTATCTCAATGAAATCGGCTTCTCGCCCCTGCTGACGCCGGAGGAGGAGGTCTATTTCGGCCGCCTTGCCCAGAAGGGCGACCCTGCCGGCCGATCGAGAATGATCGAATCCAACTTGCGCCTGGTGGTCAAGATCGCCCGGCGCTATCTCAATCGCGGTCTGACCCTGCTCGACCTGATCGAGGAGGGTAATCTCGGCCTGATTCGTGCCGTCGAGAAATTCGATCCCGAGCGCGGTTTCCGTTTTTCCACCTATGCCACCTGGTGGATTCGCCAGACCATCGAGCGGGCGCTGATGAACCAGACGCGCACCATTCGCTTGCCGATCCACGTGGTCAAGGAACTCAATATCTACCTGCGTGCGGCCCGCGAGCTGACCCAGAAGCTCGACCACGAGGCTACCGCCGAGGAGATCGCCGATCACCTCGACAAGCCGGTGGAGGCGGTCAAGAAGATGATGGGCCTCAATGAGCGCGTCTCGTCGGTGGACTACCCGATGGGGGGCGAGAGTGACAAGCCGCTGATCGAGACCCTCGCCGACGATAACGATCAGGGCCCCGAGTCGAGTCTGGTCGACGTCGATGTCAAGCAGCATGTCGACGACTGGCTGGCGGAACTGACCGAAAAGCAGACGGAGGTGGTGATCCGCCGTTTCGGCCTGCGCGGACACGAGGCCGCGACGCTGGAGGAAGTCGGTGATGAAATCGGGCTGACCCGTGAACGAGTCCGCCAGATACAGGTGGAGGCGCTCAAGAAACTGCGTCGGGTACTGGAGAAGCAGGGTCTGTCGATGGACTCCATCTTCGAATAGCGGCTACTCTCCTGGATGGGCCGCTGACTCGGCAAGACTGTCTGGCGGCCCCTCCGGTCAAGTGCGGTAAGTGGGTGCACTACAACGCATACCGTCGCGCCTTGGGGTTTCAAGGCGCGTTTTGTCGTCAAGGGAACAGTCAACATGTCTCGCCCAGCCTCATCACGTTGCTTACGCAAGCGCTGGATTGCCGCGTTTGTCTCTCTGATAATGGCCGGCAGTGCGCAAGGTGCCGACCTCTGGACCATTGCCCAGGACGCCCTACAGAACGATGCCGAACTGGCCTCCGCGCGTTCCGGTTTCCTGGCGACAGAGGCAGCCCGGGACGTGCAGCGCGGCACCTTGCTACCGCAGATTTCGGTTGGCGGTAATGTCAGTCATTCGCGTATCTATTCAAGCGGCCAGGAGCAGCCAGTACCTCAAGGCCAAATAGGGGCCACCCCGCAGGACGATACCATCAATAGCGTTGGGGTGAGCCTGGAGGCAGAGCAGGCGCTCTATGATCCAGCGCGGCAGGCCCAGCTCGCCCGGGCCGAGAGAGAGATCGACCGCGATGCCGTGTCACTGGATGTGGCCAGGCAGCAGCTGCTTTTCAACGTAGCCGATGCCTATTTCGAGATTCTGCGAGCCCACGACATTCTCAGCTCACGGCGGGCACAGGAAATTGCCATCAGTCGCCAGATGGAGCAGGCCCGCGAACGGTTCGAAGTCGGGCTTATCGCGATTACCGACGTGCATGAGGCCCAGGCCTCCTTCGATTTGGCGCGCGCTCAGCGCATCGCGGCGGAAAGCGCCATGCAGGTCAGCTTCGAGGCACTGGAGCGCCTGACCGGTCATCGCTATGACAGCATCGATGCCCTGGACGACGACATCCCCATCGTGCCGCCTGTACCGGGCGATCGCGAGGACTGGGTGACGCTCGCCATGGATAACAGTCCAATGGTGCTGATGGCTCAGGCCGGCATCGAGGTTGCCAGGAGTCAGGTGGACATTTCCCGGGCCGGCCAGCGGCCGGTGGTCTCGGCCTTCGCCACTTATGGCTGGTCCGAGAGCGATCGCACGGGGACGAACCACAATTCCGAAAGCCAGGTGGGGTTGCGTGCCAGTGTTCCGCTCTATACGGGAGGATCTACAGAGGCGCAGATCCGCCAGAGCGGGTTCCTGCTCGAGGCAACCCAATACGATTTCGAGGCGCAGCGGCGTGAGACCATCCAGCAGGTACGCTCGCTCTTTACCCGTGTCAACAATGATGTGGAGACCGTCGAGGCGCGACGCCAGGCGATCGTGTCCAACCAGAGCGCCCTGGAAGCGACACGTTCAGGATACGAGGTGGGCACGCGCAATATCGTCGACGTGCTCAATGCCGAGCAGAGCCTGTTCAATGCCATCGCCGACCATGCCGAAGCTCGCTATGACTATGTTCTGGGCCTGCTGCAGCTACAGTTGCAGGCGGGGCTGCTGGGGGCGGATTCCATTCAGGCCGTCAATGCCTGGCTCTCCGAGGAGGAGAGCGTCTCCCTTGAACTGCCGGACGAGGGAAGTGACAATCCGGTCATGAACATCGGCGAGCGTCCCCGGGCGCCTTCGTGACGACTGATCGGCATGAAGGAGGTCAGCATTAATACCGACTGACATTTTGTGGAATTATAGAATCATCCCTGGAGAACCACCGATAAATCGGTGGTTCTTTTCGTGATTATGACAACCATATAGAAGATAATTCGGCGTCATTGCTTTTCGTGTTGGAGGTTTTCATGGCAAGGCCCCTGGTCGCTGACATCGATCTTGACGCCCTGCGTCACAACTACTTGCTGGCTCGAGAGCTGGCGCCTCACAGCCAGGCGCTGGCGGTGATCAAGGCCGATGCCTACGGTCATGGCAGCGTGGCCTGTGCAGCGGCGCTGGAATCCCTGCCGGACGATGTCAGGCCTCCTGCCTTTGCGGTGGCCAGCATCGAGGAGGCCGAGGCGCTGCGCCAGGGGCACATCGAAGCCCCCATTGTTCTGCTCGAAGGTATCTTCGAGGCAGCCGAACTGGCCCGCGTCGAAGCGCTTGGCCTGTGGCTGGCGGTGCACAGCGAGTGGCAGGTCAATGCCTTGCTGGCGCACCGGCCGGCGAGGCCGATTCCGGTGTGGCTCAAGGTCGACTCCGGCATGCATCGCCTGGGGTTCACGCCCGAGGAGACCGTCGGTGTTTGGCAGCGGCTTGCTAAGAGCACCGAGTGCGTTACAGCGGTGCAGTTGATGAGCCACTTCGCCACCGCCGACGCCGTCGAGCCCGATTATTTTCGTCGGCAGCTCGCCTGCATGCGGCAGTTGGCCGAGCGTCTCGATGCGCCGCTCTGCCTGGCAAATTCTCCGGCGACCCTGGCCTGGCCCGAGTCGCATGGGGACTGGGTGCGCCCCGGGGTCATGCTCTACGGCAGCGACCCTCTGGAAGTTGCCAGCGATGCGACTCGACGCTTGAAGCCGGTCATGACGCTGCGCTCGAAGATCATCGCCATGCGCGACTTGAAGACCGGCGAGGCGGTCGGCTATGCCGGCCGCTGGCGAGCGCCGCGGCCGTCGCGTATCGCGGTAGTGGCCTGCGGCTATGGCGACGGCTACGACCGCCACGCCGTGGATGGTGCGCCTGTACTGGTAGGGGGGCAGCCAGCCACCATCGCCGGCAAGGTTTCCATGGACATGCTCACCGTGGATGTCACGGACATCCCCGAGGCCGGCATCGGCTCCGAGGTGGTGCTGTGGGGACGAGCAGCCAACGGTAAGGTTCTGTCGGTGGATGCCGTGGCGCGCCATTGCGACACCATCAGCTATACGCTGCTTACCGGTGTGCTTCCCAGGGTGCCGCGCCGCTATCTTGACCTCGGCGGCGAGAGACACCTTTGACCGCCTTGCGATGTCTCGCGGGCTCGGCTTCAGCGGCAGAAAAGGGTGCGGTATGATGCGCCTTTCGTCCGAGTGGAGCTTGCATGTCCAAGCGTAACTGGCCTTCCTCCTTTGCCCACCCGCGCTTCTGGCCCGCCTGGCTGGCCATTGGTTGCATGCGAATCGGAGCCTGGTTGCCCTGGCGGTTCAAGCTGGCGATTGGGCGCGGACTCGGTCTGCTGGCCTGGTGGGCGGTGCCGCGCCGCCGTCATATCGTCGATACCAATCTGCGCCTCTGCTTTCCAGAGCTCAGCGACACTCAGCGTGACAAGCTGGCGCTCGATACCTTCAAGGCCAACGGCATCGGTGTCCTCGAAACCGCGACGGGTTGGTGTCGGGACCCCAGGCATCTACGTCACCGGGTCACTTTCAAGGGCCGGGAGCATAGAGCCCGCCTTGAGGCCGAGGGTAGGGGCGCGTTGATCCTCGGCATACACTTCTCCACCCTTGATCTGGGTGCAGCACTGCACTCGCTGTTCTTTCGTGCCGATGCGGTCTACCGGCCTCATAACAACCCGCTCTTCGACCGTTTCATGGGCCAGGCACGCAAGGAATACTTCGATGCGACCCTGGATCGCCGTGATCTGAGAGGGGTCGTGCGACGAATCAAGGCGGGCCATGCCGTCTGGTACTCACCCGATCAAGACTTTGGATCAAAGGCCAGCGTCTTTGCTCCCTTCTTCGGTATCGATGCCGCCACGGTCAAGCTGACGGCCAAGATTGCCCGTATGACGGACGCACCGGTGATACCACTCATCTTCCATCGCAATCCTGACAATGCCACTTATACCCTGGAGTACCTGCCGCCCCTGGAGGACTTCCCCAGCGGAGACGAGGTGGCCGATGCCACCCGGGTTAACGCTGTGATCGAGGCAGCGATACGCCGTCATCCGGAGCAGTACCTCTGGCTGCACCGACGCTTCAAGACCCGGCCCGAAGGCGAGCCGACACTCTATCCGCGATAGCCGAGCTGGTCGGGCAGGTCGAGGCGATGTTCTCCGCCGTTCAGTCGCGCGCTGATGAAGTCGCGATCCAGCCGATGGTGGGCGGCATCGGCTAGCGCTCCGATGACCCGCTCAGCATAGGCCTGCAGCAACCTTCGCTCCGTGCCTTCGGCGTACAGGGAGAGACTCTTCAATGCCTTGAGAAGGCTCAGGCCGATGGTCACATCGTCCTTCCCGTAATGCAGGATCGGCGTGAATACCCGGTAGATTAGGCTCTCGAAGCTTTCCACCGGCCAGGTGACGCGTACCCGATTGTGCTGATCCACCATGGCGTTGCAGGGATCGAAATCCAGCCGACGTCGCAGCAGGTCGGTCAGCTGATTGATGCACAGGCGGGCTGTGCCTGGGTCGTTGGTGCCGGGCGACAGCGCCTTGACCGCCATCTCCATCAGCTGTGTCAGGCCGTGCACGTGGATGTCCTCGATCGATTCGCCCTCGCCATACAGCAGAAGCGCCAGTAACTCGTCAGCACAGGCGCGATCGGGTTCGTCAGGCGCATCGACGTACAGCAGCGGGAAGTCAGCCAGGGTGAAGTCCCCCGGGGAGAAGTTCAGATGTATCACCCCATCGATGCTGGCGGCGATCTCGGCGATCTCGGCGAAGTTGGCGTTCTGGATGAATCCGGTCTGGCGGGAGCGAATCTCGAAACGGTGACACGACGCAGGTGCCGCCGCAGGTGTCGTGTCGGCCACCTGCATGTAGCGAGGCGATTGCTGATGATGCTTCAGGCTGGCCAGCGAACGGCTCGTGGCCAGATGCAGGCCGGCGACCACCGAGTTGACCTGAACCGTCTGGGAGGCCTTATGTATGAAGTAGACGAACAGGGCGAGGCAGTGGATGACCATGGCCACTCCCAGATAGGCGGCAAGCGAGCGCCATGTGCCGGGAGAGTCGCCGTTTTCCGGCACCATCAGAAGCATCAGGATGAACAGGATGGTACCCAGATAGTTGCCCAGCACCCATTGATGGTGGCGCTCGGTCACCAGGCCGAAGACCAGCTTGTGGGAAAACTGGCCACCGGCCTGGGAGAGCACCGACATCACCATCGAGAAGCTGAACACCACCAGCGATATCATGCCGGCAATCAGCGTCGAGAGCAGCGTGCGCAACGTGTCTTTGTCGTTGAAGCGCACGAAGTCGAGCCAGCCGGGCATGGAAATGAATCCTTCGTGCGGCACTACCGCAAGCAATCCCACCAGGAAATAGCCCAGCGCCAGCAGGCTGGGCAGGTAGGCGATACTCTGACGAAACGCCTTCGTGACCTGTAGCGGGTAGTGGAGCAGAGCGATCATTGAAACATCCTTGCAAGGCGACACGCGCGAGGGTGGACAATGGACAGCGCCAACCGGCAAGCAAAAGCCCCGCCTGTAAAGACAACAGGCGGGGCTAATGCATCAGCATGGCCAGCGGGCCATCAGGCGTCAATGCGCTTGTATTTCATGCGGTGGGGCGTGTCGTTGCCGACCCGTTTGCGATGATCCAGCTCGTAGTCGGTGTAGTTGCCCTCGAAGAAGACCACCTGGGAATCGCCCTCGAAGGCGAGCACGTGGGTGGCGATTCGATCGAGGAACCAGCGATCGTGGGAGATCACCAGGGCGCAGCCGGGGAAAGCAAGCAGGGCTTCCTCCAGGGCGCGCAGGGTCTCGATGTCCAGATCGTTGGAGGGCTCGTCGAGCAGCAGCACGTTGGCACCCTGCTTGAGGGTCTGGGCCAGTTGCAGTCGGCCACGCTCGCCACCGGAGAGATCCTTGAGGAACTTCTGTTGATCGTTTCCCTTGAAATTGAAGCGACCGACATAGGCGCGCGAGGAGACCTCGTAACCGTTGATGTTGAGCATGTCCTGGCCATCGGCAACCGCTTCCCATACCGTCTGCTTGTCGTCCAGCGCATCGCGCAGCTGTTCGACATAGGCGATGTCGACGGTATCGCCGACGACGACTTCGCCGCCATCGGGCTGCTCCTTGCCGTCGATCAGCTTGAACAGCGTCGACTTGCCGGCGCCGTTGCCACCGACGATGCCGACGATGGCACCCTGGGGCACGGTAAAGCTGAGATCCTCGTAGAGGAGCTTGTCGTCGAAGCGCTTCGAGACACCATGGAACTCGATGACCTTGTCGCCCAGGCGCGGCCCCGGCGGAATATAGATCTCGTTGGTCTCGTTACGCTTCTGGAAATCGCCTGACTGCATCTCCTCGAAGCGATTGAGACGCGCCTTGCTCTTGGCCTGACGGCCCTTGGCGTTGCTGCGCACCCACTCCAGCTCGTGCTTGATCGCCTTCTGGCGAGAGGCTTCCTGCTTGGCTTCCTGCTCTAGACGCTTCTCCTTCGATTCCAGCCACTGGGAGTAGTTACCCTCGAAGGGTATGCCCTGGCCGCGGTCGAGTTCGAGAATCCAACCGGCCACGTTGTCGAGGAAGTAGCGGTCGTGGGTGATGGCCACCACGGTGCCTGAATAGTCGTGCAGGAAGCGCTCGAGCCAGGCCACGGATTCCGCATCCAGGTGGTTGGTGGGCTCGTCGAGCAGCAGCATGTCGGGATTGGAGAGCAGTAGGCGGCACAGCGCCACGCGGCGGCGCTCGCCCCCGGAGAGGTTGCCCACCCTGGCGTCCCAGGGCGGGAGCCGGAGCGCCTCGGCGGCGACTTCCAGCTTGCGCTCCAGGTTGTGGGCATCTGCGGCCTCGATGATGTTCTCGAGCCGCGCCTGCTCGCTGGCCAGGGCATCGAAATCTGCATCCGGTTCGGCGTAGGCGGCGTAAACGGCATCGAGCTTGGCCTGTGCATCCTGGATCTCGCCCAAGGCTTCCTCCACGGTCTCGCGAACGTTCTTTTCGTCGTCGAGCTGCGGTTCCTGGGGCAGGTAGCCGATGTTGATGCCGGGCATGGGGCGCGCTTCCCCCTCGTGCTCCTTGTCGACGCCGGCCATGATGCGCAAGAGGGTCGACTTGCCGGACCCATTCAGGCCCAGCACACCGATCTTGGCGCCTGGGAAGAAGGAGAGCGAGATATCCTTGAGAATCTGTTTCTTGGGGGGTACGACCTTGCCCACCCGATTCATGGTGTAGACGTATTGCGCCATGGAATTCCACTGGGTTGAGGGTTTCAGTGGCCACGATGATAGTGGCCGGGCAGGGTAAAGGCCAGCATTGCGCCGGCCTTTGGGAAACACTGCATAAATGTCTGCGCGTGCGAATCACTGCGTTGCGCGGTGCTGGTGCGCCAGCCCGGTCGAAATCCTCACCTATACCCCATAGGCTCCGGTTGACTCGCAGCCTTCGGCTTCTCGCCCCTTCAGGGCCAGCCTACGGCTGTTTGTCGCTTCGCTCGGTTCTGCGCTCCGTGCGCCTTGTGTTTCATCCCGCTCGCCGATTTATGCAGCGCTTCCTTTTCCCCTGGGTGGCGGTCAGTCGCGGACTATTCGTCCTCTTCTTCGTCGAGCAGCATCCAGTCGTCCTCGATGGCGCGCTTCAGCCGTCGCTCCTCCAGCAGCGCCTCGACGCGGCGACGGGCACGCAGGGTCTCGTGTCGGCTGGCGGCCCTGGGGCGGGTGTAGTCGTCATCGTTGACGGCTTCGAGGAACTCCTGCTCATCCTCATGAGAATCGTTGATCAGGGGGTCTTGGCTCATGTGACATCCTCCATGGCCCGATGACGACCGACTCGACGGTCGACTCATCACAAGCATTCGCTTCGCGTCCGAAGCGACGGACCAGAAGCGCCATGGGTGCCGAGATGTCGGCACCTGACGGCTGTATATATCCCTCAGGCCTCGAGAGCAAGTCCTGTTCGACGATTTTTTGACCTGGCGAGGGATGCTGCCTCAGGAGAGGCCGTATTCAGCCTTCAGTCGCTCAAGCTCGAGCTGGGTCTCGACACGCTCGGTGACATCCTTCTGCACGCCGATGTAGTAGGTGAGCTTGTCCTCTTCATCATACAGCGGCGTGATCGACAGCTCATTCCAGAACAGGGTGCCATCCTTGCGATAGTTGCGCAGGACCTCACGGCAGGGGCGTCCCTCCTTGAGGGCCTTGCGAATGTTGACGAGGGCAGGCTGGTCTCTATCCTCGTTCTGAAGGAAGCGACAGTCGCGATAGAGGATCTCGTCGGCGCTGTAGCCCGTGAGCCGTTCGAAGCCCTTGTTGACGTAGATCAGGATATTCTCGTCGCCCTCCTGCTCGGCGACGACGATACCGTCCACAGAGGCATCGACAATGCGCTCGAGCAGTTCGGGGCTGATCAGTGGGGATCGTTTCATACAAGGCGTTCCTGTCTCGGGTCCTGGCTATCGGCTAGCCGATAACGGCTCGTTTCGATGATATATCATGGCCAGCCGGCGCCGCGTTGACAATCTTTACCCGCGGTTATCACTCGACGTCGGGCAGCCTGCTGGCGCTGAGTGCCGCTGCCAGGGCCATTGTGGCAAGAAGCACCAGCAGCCAGGTGGTACCCAGCCATTGGGCGAGGGCGCCCACCAGGCCGCCAGCCACAAGCATCATCGCGCCCGTGATGGTGTTCGAAAGAGCCACATAGAGCGCACGCCGGTCTGCCCCGGCCATGTCGACGATATAGGTCTTGCGCCCCAGTCGAACCCCGGCATGCACGATCACCAGCAGCGCATAGACCACGGCATAGGGCCATACCGTGCTCGTCCAGGCGCCGGGCAGCCAGTCGAAGCTGGCACCCAGCAGGCAGCAGCCCGCCGCTCCCAGGCCGGTATCTCGCATCACCGTGCGGCTGGATGCATCGGATCGCTTGCCCCAGACGGGGCTTGCCACCAGACCGGCGACGCCGGATACCACGATCAGGATGCCCAGCCCGCCAAGCTCGGCGCCGCTCTGCTGCTGGCCCAGTAGTGCCACATAGGGCAGTGCCAGGGCACTGGCGAGCAGCAGCGCCCGGGAGAGGTTGAAGTGCAGGAAGTTCCGGTCATCGCGCAGCAAGCGTAGCCCCAACTTGATGCTGTCCCAGGCGTTCTCGCCTCCCTCCACGGCACCCGGCGTTTCGCGAATACGTGCCGCGCACAGCGCATTCAACCCCCAGCCGAGCGCCGCCACGCCGAGCAGGGCGGCCAGCGCCAGCTCGCCGGGGCGATCCTCGAACAGGATCAACACCGCACCCGCCGCCAGGGTGGCGGCACCGGCCACGCTACCGCTCCAGCCCAACAGGGTGCCGCGGCGGCCCTTGGCGATGGTCTTGCCCAGCACGTCCTTGGTGGCGATCGACGACAGCCCCCTGGCCAGTGACAGGGCCACCAGCACGACCAGTACCAGGGCGCCGCCAATGGCACCGCTGCTGAACAGGGCAAGCAGTGCCAGTGCCGCGGCGGCCAGGGCCTGCAGTGCTCCGCCGACCGCCCAGGCCCACTTGCGCTCCGGCTTGAGCCGAATGAAGCCCGCCACGAACAGCTGCGGTAGCAGGGCGCCTGATTCGCGGATCGGGACCAGCAGCCCTACCATCCACACCGGGGCCCCGATCACACCGAGCAGCCAGGGCAGTACCAGGCGGGCGCTGGAGAGCTCGTCGGCCAGCTTGTTCCCCAGCGATGCGAACAGGTGCAGCAAGAAGTTGCGGGGCTGTTCGTCACATGCCGCGTCGGGAATGTCACGACACATCCTGCTGTCCTCGTCACCGGTCAACCACTCGTAGAGGCGGGACTGACTGATCTCGCGTTCAGCCATGCAGGCTCCTTGGCTGTTATCATCGGAGCCATCATTGTTGCGACAGGGAGGCCGACATGTCACGTATCCGCATTCACTACTGCACCCAGTGTCAGTGGTTGCTGCGCAGTGCCTGGCTGGCCCAGGAGCTGCTTTCCACCTTTGGTGAAGACCTTGAGGAGGTGGCGCTGGTGCCGTCCCATGGCGGTTATTTCGAGATATTCTTCGACGACGACTCGCTGTGGGAGCGCAAGCGAGACGGCGGTTTCCCCGACAGCAAGCAGCTCAAACAGCGGGTCCGGGACCGGCTCGAACCGGGGCGCGATCTCGGGCATATCGACCGGTGAGGGCGGCTGAACCGAACCGCGATCGCCAGGCGATACTGTTTGGCCTTGGCGCCGTGGCGTTATGGTCCACGGTGGCCACGGCGTTCAAGATTGCGCTTGCCTACATGTCGCCACTGGAGCTGATCTGGCTCGCCTCGCTGGTCTCCTGGGCGCTGATCGGCATTCTGATGGTGCGCCAGGGCCGCCTGGACCAAGCGCTATCGCAGGGGTGGCGAACGGCCGTCTGGGCCGGATTGATGAACCCGGTGGCCTACTACCTCCTGCTGTTTGGCGCCTACGACCGGCTGCCGGGACAGGAGGCGATGGCGCTCAACTATACCTGGGCGCTGGCCATGGCCTTCCTGGCGGTACCGATTCTCGGCCAGCGCTTGACCCGGATCGACATCCTTGCCGGACTGATCGCCTACGCCGGGGTCTGGGTCATCGCGACACGGGGGGCGGTCTTCGACGTCGCCTTCGCCGACCCACTCGGCGTGGGCATGGCGCTGGCGTCGACGCTGCTCTGGGCGCTGTACTGGTTGCTAAATGCCCGCGATCATCGACCGCCTCTGGTGGCCCAATGGCAGAACTTCACCGTCGCGCTGCCCGTGCTTACCCTGCTGATGTTGCTCGGGCCCGGTTTCTCCTGGCTGGGTTGGAAGGGGCTGGCAGCGGGGGTCTATGTGGGGCTGTTCGAGATGGGGATCGCCTTCGTGCTGTGGCAGCTGGCGGTACATCGAGTGTCGCGTACCGCCAGGGTGTCCAACCTGATCTTCCTTTCGCCCCCGGTATCGCTGCTGCTGCTGTTCCTGGTAGTCGGCGAGCCGATCCTGCCCTCCACCCTGGTGGGGCTGGTGCTGATTCTTGGCGGGCTGGGACTTCAGCAGTGGCAGAAAAGCCCGGTGCCGGCGACGTCATGAGAGATCTGCTCGCACAGGGCCAGGTCAACCGCCGGCCAAGGAGCCGGCTACGCCGTTGCGCTCCAGCAGCGGTACGAGCTCGGGCCAGACGTTGTCGAGGATGATCGGCTGGGCGATGCCGGTGGGGTGAATGCCATCGGACTGCATCATCCCCTCCTCCAGGGCCACCCCGTCGAGCAGGAAGGGGAGCAGGGCCAGCTCGTAGGTTTCGGCGAGCCGGAAGAACACGCCGGTAAAGGCATCACGGTAGGCCTGGCCGTAGTTGGGGGGGATATCGATGCCGAGCAGCAGCACCTCGGCACCGACCTGGCGGCTTGCCTCGATCATGGCGCCGAGGTTGGCCTCCAACTGGTTCGGCGGCAGGCCACGCAGGCCGTCGTTGCCGCCCAACCCGAGCAGAACGATGTCGGGTTCATGCTGTCCGAGTAGGTCGGGAAGTCGGCTCGCGCCGCCACTGCTCGTCTCACCGCTGATGCTGGCATTGACCACTTCCGCCTTTCCGTCGAGACGCGCTTCCAGCAGACTGACCCAACCTTCATCCTGCTCGATGCCGTATGCGGCGCTGAGGCTGTCGCCCATGACCAGCAGCGTCGGGGAATCGTCGGCTAGTGCCGCCGGTGACATAGCGAGTGCCAACAAGGCCAGCACACAGGCGCCACGGCCGTGGCGCCACCGCCGGCCCAGATGATCGGAAATAGACAGCAGCACAGGGATACCTCTAGACATGTCAGACTCCTCGAGAACCAGCTCATCCACGATTCTACACGCCCGTGGACTGGGCAAGCAGGTAACCAGTGGCGAACGACCGCTGACCATTTTGAGTGCCCTTGACCTCGAAGTGTTCCCGGGGGAGACGCTGGCGATCCTCGGGGCCAGCGGCGCTGGCAAGTCGACCCTGCTTGGGCTGCTGGCAGGGCTCGACCAGCCGACCAGCGGCGAACTCACCTTGTTTGGCGAGTCGCTGGCGAGCCTCGACGAGGATGGCCGTGCGGGCCTGCGCGCCGGCAAGGTGGGTTTCGTGTTCCAGAACTTCCAGCTGTTGCCGACCCTCACGGCGCTGGAGAACGTGCTGCTGCCGCTGGAGTTGGCGCCGCTTCCCGACAGCGAACAGCGCGGTCGCGACTGGCTGGCCCGGGTCGGCCTCGGCGAGCGCCTGGGCCATCTGCCCAAGCAGCTCTCCGGCGGCGAGCAGCAGCGCGTTGCACTGGCGAGGGCCTTCGTCACCGAGCCGCAATTGGTCTTTGCCGACGAACCAACCGGCAACCTCGATCACGCCACGGGTGGACGCATCATCGACCTGCTGTTCGCCCTGAACCGTGAGGCGGGCACCACTCTGGTGCTGGTGACCCACGATTACGCCCTGGCGCGGCGCTGCGACCGCTGCCTGCAACTGGAAGAGGGGCGACTAACGCCACTGGTGCTGGACGAGGTAGGGGCATGAGCGACGCGGTCGGCACTGCACCAGCCCAGCCCGAGGCGCGCCGCGGGATGGGTGCCCTGGCCCTGTCGCTACGCGGCATGCGTCGCGACCTGCGTGCCGCCGACGTGCGGGCACTGTTCGTGGCGCTGGCCCTGGCGGTGGCCGCCTCGACCATGATCGGCTTCTTTCTCGACCGACTGGAGCGCGGGCTGGAGCGCCAGGCTGGACAGCTGCTGGGTGGCGACCTGGTGCTCGAGCAGGCGCGGCCTTTCGAGGATGCCCTGCGACAGACGCTGCAAGAGGCCGGGCTGACCCTTAGCGAGCAGGTTGGCATGGTGTCCATGGCCAGCCACGAAGAGGCCTTCCAGCCAGCCAGTCTCAAGGTCATCGACGATAACTATCCCCTTTACGGCGAGGTCCATGTCGACCGTGGGGCGGGTGTCGAGCGGCTGGGTCGGGGTCCTGCGCCGGGCGAAGCCTGGCTGGCGCCGCGCCTGGCGCAGCTGCTGGAGGTCGAGCTGGGTGATCGCGTGCAGGTGGGACAGACCCACCTTGAGGTCACCGCCCTGGTCGAGCGCGAACCGGACCAGTCCGGCGGATTCGCCAATTTCAATCCGCGATTGATGATGCATCAGGCCGATGTCGAGGCGAGCGGCCTGGTGCAGCCCGGCTCTCGTATCGAGTTCTCGCTGCTCGCCCAGGGGGCGCCGGGTGCGGTCGATGCGGTGCTGCCTCGGTTGCGGGAGCTGACTGCCGATGGCGTCGAGGTGCGTGACGTTCGACGCGATCGACCGCAGCTGGGCAATGCGCTGTCGCGGGCCGAACAGTACCTGAGCCTGGCCGGGCTCGCCGCGGTGCTGCTGGCTGGGGTGGCGGTGGCCATGGCCACGCGGCGCTACGTGGAGCGCCATCTGGATACCGCGGCACTGCTGCGCTGCTTCGGTGCCACCCAGCGTCAGTTGACCCAGCTATTTGCCCTGCAGCTGCTGTGGCTCGCCCTGGCCGCCTCCGTGGTGGGGGCCCTGTTGGGCCTGGTCGGTCAGGCCGGGCTGCTGTGGCTGCTCACCGCTTTCCTGCCCATGGAACTGCCGCCCCCGGGCCCGCTGCCGCTGCTGCTGGGGGTGCTGACGGCACTGGCGGTACTGGTCGGCTTCGCCGGACCGACGCTGCTGCGCCTCAAGCGCGTCAGCGCGCTCAAGGTGTTGCGTCGCGAGCTCGATCCGCTACCCGCCTCGGCGTGGCTGGTAGTGGGGGTGGCCAGCCTGGTGTTCGGCGGCTTGCTGTGGCTCTACTCCGGCGACCCGCAGCTGGCCTTTGGCCTGCTGGTGGGTGGCCTGGTGATGCTGGTGTTGCTGTGGGGGCTGGGCTGGCTTCTGCTGTCCCTGGTGCTGCGCCTGGTGGCACGGATGCCGTCTGCCGGTGGTGGCAAGCGTCAGGCGCTGCGCCTGGGAGCGCGCCAGCTGGCGCGGCGCCGCAGCGCCAGCCTCGGGCAGCTGCTGGCCTTCTCGGTGACCTTTGCCGCCATGGCGATGATCGCCCTGGTGCGCGGCGACCTGCTGAGCACCTGGCAGGACCAGCTGCCCGCGGATACCCCGAACTACTTCGCCATCAATATCCAGCCCGGTGAGCGCGACGCCTTCATCGATACCCTGGACGATGCCGTGGACGAGCGCACCACACTTTATCCGATGGTGCGCGGCCGCATCACGGCGATCAACGACCAGGCACCGCGCGATGCGGTGCCGGCCGATGCCCGGGGCGACGGTTCGCTGCGCCGTGAGCTCAACCTCACCTGGCGCGAGACGCTGCCGGTGGGCAATCGCCTGGTTGCCGGTCAGTGGTTCGATCGGTCACCCACGCTTGCCGAAGGCCGGGTACCGATCTCGGTGGAAGATGGCCTCGCTGAACGCCTTGGCCTCTCCCTCGGCGATACCCTGACCTTCACCATCGGCAGCGACGAGATCGTCGGCGAGCTCACCAGCCTGCGCAATCTCGACTGGGACAGCTTCCGCCCCAACTTCTTCGTGATCTTTCCCCCTGAAGTGCTGGAGCGCTACGGCCATAGCTATATCACCGCCTTCCATCTCGACCGCGAGCGTGACGACATCAGCCGCGCCCTGGTGAGCGAGTTCCCTGGTGTCTCGCTGCTCAATGTCGAGGCGATCCTCGGCCAGGTGCGCGAGCTGTTGACCCAGGTGACCCGGGCGGTGGAGTTCGTGCTCGGCTTCGTGCTGTTGGCCGGTATCAGCGTGCTCTATGCGGCCCTTACCGCCAGCCGTCCGACCCGTGCCCACGAGAGTGGCTTACTGCGCGTATTCGGTGCCGGTGACCGCCTGATCTCGCGAGTGCAGGGGGCCGAGTTCGCGATCCTCGGCTTCGCCAGCGGGCTGATGGGGGCGCTGCTTGCCGAGCTGGCCGCGGCGGGAATCTATCTTGCCTGGTTCGACCTGGCGCCGCGGATCCACTGGGGGCTGTGGCTGTCCTTGCCGCTGGGCGGTGCGCTGGTGATCGGCGTGATCGGCCATGCGCTGTCGCGCAGCGTGCGCCGGCAGACACCGATGGAGAGCCTGGGCCTGCTCGGAGAAGCGTGAATGAAGGCGTTGGCGGGGCATTGACAGTTCCCGGCGGCAAGGGAGGCCAATGGGCGTTTTTCTGGTTACACTATGTAAAGGCGCTGGCTGTACGGCACGCTGTTTTTTTCTTTCACATAGGAGGTGACGTCGATGAATGCACCATGTCCGGGGGCATCGCGCCTTGGTTCAGCCCTGGTTTTCGCCACGCTGACGGGGGCGTCCGGCGCGGCATTTGCCGACGCAGAACGGCTCGAGACCGAGCTTCGCTCCCTGTTCGGGGGCTACGGCAGCGTCGAGATCGGCGAGGTCTCCAGTGCCATGATTCGCTCCCGCGTGACGGCCAAGGACTTCGTCTTCGAGTCCGAGGAGGGCGAGCGGCTGCTCATCGACAGTTATGAGGTCAGCGGCAACTACGACAGCCCTGACGAGGTCACCCTGAAAGGGGTTCGCATCGAGGATGGGCTGACCGAGCTGATGCTGATGAGTGCGGAGCGTATCGTGCTCGGCAAGCCTTCACGCGCGGTCTTTCCCCTGGACGACAGCCTGGCGGCAGACGAGGTGCAGATCGGCAGCCTTGCGATCGATGGCATCGTGATTGACATGGCCTCCGAGATTGCCGAGGACTTTTTCCATGGCACGCCGTTCAACCGTAGCCAGGGCCGCATGACCATCGAACAGATTCGCGGCCAGTCGCTGGCCCATGACGGCATCGGCATGTTGGAAATCAGCGGCGTGGCAGGCTCGGGGGAAGACCTCGACGAGTTCGGCTCCGGCTCCTTCACGCTGGCTTCCCTGCGCTTCGAGGGGCTGACCGGGCTGGATGTCGACGGTGAGGAGCAGCTGGACTCACTGATCCTGCGTGACTTTGCCGTCGAGTCCGATCAACTGGTCGGCAGCCTGTCTCTGCTGGATGTCGACGGCGATTTCTCCGATGGCGAGGGTGGGGTGCGCCTCGAGGATTTCTATATGGACCTGGCGCGAATGATCGAAATGGCCCCGGAAGACGAGCGGACCGAGCTGCGCATGGCCAGCAACGTCCTGACGGACGGTACCGGTGAGCTGCGCCTCGATGCCACCTTCCTGGGGAGCTGGAAGGAGGGGAGCGAGCACAGTGTATTGATCAGTGACAGCCGTATCGAGCTGCATGATGCGCTACGCCTGATGCTCGACATCAACCTGCCCGTTGTGTTGCCGAATGGGGTGGAGCCTGCCGATGTCTTTGCCGATAGCGATTGGCTGGAGGCCGCAACATTGCTGGGAGGCGATTTCAGGCTGTCCATCTCCAATGAGGGGATATTCGGCCGCTTGGCCACCCTGGGGGCGGCCATGGAGGGGGTGACCGAGTCGCAATACATAGAGCAGGCACGCACCCAGGCCCAGGGCTTCGGCATGATGTTCGGCCCCCAGGTGCAGTCGATCCTGATGGGGCTGGTGGAGCTGCTGGATGGTTCAGCCGAGGAGCTCGAGATCAATGTCACCTTGCCTCCCGAAAGCAATATGGCTACCTACACGACGGACCCACTGGGCCTGCCGGATAAGCTTTCCATGAAGGTGGAAACACGCTGATGCTGCAGCAGAGCTATAGCCTGCATGAGAAATGGTGGTGCTGCCCATGACGGCCTTTCAAGTGAAAGCCGCCATGGGCTGGGGTATCATTGCGCATCCTGATTCTCCCCGTGATGCGAGGTTCCCCGCCGATGTTCAGCCGTGACATGCAGATTGCCGGTTTCGATGATGTCCTGTTCGATGCGATGCAGAAAGAGGTCGGTCGCCAGGAGGCACACATCGAGCTGATCGCCTCCGAGAACTATGCCAGCCCCCGCGTTCTCGAAGCCCAGGGCAGCCAGCTCACCAACAAGTACGCGGAAGGCTACCCCGGCAAGCGCTATTACGGTGGCTGCGAGTACGTGGATATCGTCGAGCAGCTGGCCATCGACTATGCCAAGCAGCTGTTCGATGCCAGCTACGCCAACGTTCAGCCTCACTCCGGGTCCCAGGCCAACAGCGCCGTGTTCCAGGCGCTGGTCAAGCCGGGCGACACGGTGCTGGGCATGAGCCTCGACGCCGGCGGCCACCTGACCCATGGCGCCAAGCCCAACTTCTCCGGCAAGCATTACAACGCCGTGCAGTATGGCATCGACGACAGCGGTCGCATTGATTACGAGGAAGTCGCGAAGCTCGCCAGGGAACATCAGCCGAAGATGATCATCGCCGGCTTCTCCGCCTACTCCCAGATTATCGACTGGGCGAAGTTCCGCGAGATCGCCGACGAAGTAGGTGCCTACCTTCTGGTCGACATGGCCCATGTGGCCGGCCTGGTGGCCGCTGGCGTCTACCCGACACCGCTGCCCCACGCCCACGTGGTCACCACCACCACCCACAAGACCCTGCGCGGCCCCCGCGGCGGCCTGATCCTCTCCAGCGAGGGCGACGCCGAGATCGAGAAAAAGCTGCAGTCCGCGGTCTTCCCCGGCGGCCAGGGCGGCCCGCTGGAGCACGTCATCGCCGCCAAGGCGATCTGCTTCAAGGAAGCCATGGAGCCGGAATTCAAGGCCTACCAGCAGCAGGTGGTCAAGAATGCCCAGGTAATGGCGGGTGTGTTCATCGAACGCGGCTACGACATCGTTTCCGGCGGTACAGAAGACCACCTCTTCCTGCTCTCGTTGATCAAGCAGGGCCTGACCGGCAAGGACGCGGACGCCGCCCTGGGGCGCGCCCACATCACCGTCAACAAGAACGCCGTGCCCGGCGATCCCCAGAGCCCCTTCGTCACTTCCGGCCTGCGCATCGGCACACCGGCGGTCACCACCCGCGGCTTCGGTGAAGCCGAGTGCAGTGAATTGGCCGGCTGGATCTGCGACATCCTCGATGCCATGGCAAAGGGTGACGATACCGCCGCTCTGGAAGCCGAGGTAAAGGGCAAGGTCGAGGGCGTCTGCGCTCGCTTCCCCGTTTATCGCTGAGTACAGCTCTCGGCGGTAGCTAGCTTCAGTCTGGTACCTGAATCGAAAAGCCCCATTCTGGTCGCACCAGAGCGGGGCTTTTGTGCACTATTTCTGTGCATACGATACCGCTTTGGTGGCAATTCGACATTGCCAGCACGCCTGCCATCAGGCAGGGACGGGCCGCGCTGGACGCCAAGCTGGATTGGCACGGCTCATGCAGAGGGTTTCCATGCACAGGGTTTTCCAATCCCGATCGCGCTGGAGCCACCATGACGATGAAGCCGCTTCTTCTGGACCCCGCCCTGCAGCCGCGCCTGGTCTTCACCGACCTCGACGGCTCCTTGCTCGACCATGACAGCTATCAGTGGCAGCAGGCCAAGCCCTGGTTGAAACGGCTCAAGACCCTGGGGGTCCCGGTCATACCGGTTACCTGTCGCACCCGCGGAGAGCTGCTGCCACTGCGAGAGCGGCTGGGTCTCGGCGATACCCCCTTCATTGCCGAGAATGGCAGTGTGGTCGGCTTGCCCCCGGCCTGGCGGCATGCCCATCTGGAGCGTGATGCCAGCGAATCGGAGGGTGTCGCCATGCGCAACCTGGGGCTGGATATCGCCTTCATTCGCAAGCGTCTCAGCGTGTGGCGGGAACGGCTTGGCGTCGCATTCAGGACCATGGGCGAGATGACCCTCGAGGAGGTCATGGCGCTGACCGGGCAGGAGGCGGACGAGGCCCGGTTGGCTCGTGTGCGCCAGGGTAGCGAACCCCTGGTATGGCAGAGTGATGCCTCGTCGCTGGCCTCCTTTCGCGAGGCGCTGCAGGGCGATGGCCTGAACCTGGTCCAGGGGCGACGCTTCTGGCACGTTACCGGCGGCCTCGACAAGGGTGGGGCCGTGACCTGGCTGGTGGATCGCTTCAAGTCACTGCGGGGGTGTGAGCCGCTGACCCTGGGGCTAGGCGATGGCCCCAACGACCAGTCGTTGCTGGAAGCGGTGGATCAGGCGGTAGTGATTCGAGGCGGCGGGGTATCGACCTTGGCCCCGCGTCAGTCGACGCTCTATCGCAGCCAGGCGGCAGGAACCCAGGGCTGGGTCGAAGGTATCGCCTACTGGTGGGGAGGGCAGGACCTCCGCATGATGCCCAAGGGAGCAGTGAGCTCCTGAGGGGCCCTGAATCTCTGGGGCAGTCTCCGATCCAACCGCTCGATTCTGCCTGCGCTTGTCCGGCGTGAACCACGCCAGGGGCGCTGCCTTCCGGTATGCTGAGGGCAGAAGTCCCTAGACGAGCAAGGATCGAGATGCCATGTCGACATTGACCTTTCAGGGAGCGGTCGGGGAAGTGACCGGCTCTCGCTATCTTCTCGAAGTGGATGGTGACCCGCGTTCCCATAAGCTGTTGTTGGAGTGTGGCCTTCACCAGGGCGGGCCAGATGCCGATGAGGCCAATGCCAGGCCCTTCGGGAAGCTGGCACGGGAACTCGAAGGAGTGGTGATCTCCCACGGCCACCTGGACCATGCGGGCCTGCTGCCCAAGCTGGTACGCGAAGGCTACAGTGGTCCGATTCACTGCACCCGAGGCACCCGTGACCTGTTGGAGATCATGCTGCAGGACGCCGCCTTCGTCATGGCCAAGGATGTGGAGTGGGAGAACAAGTGGCGCAAGCGGCAAGACAAACCATTGGTCGAACCGCTCTATGACCTGGATGACGTGGAACGCACCTTGTCGCTCTGCGAGTCCCACCCTTATGGACAGCCGGTCAACCTGCCCGGCGGCGCCATCCTGGTGTTCCGTGATGCCGGCCATATCCTCGGCTCGGCGATCGTCGAGCTGACCGTCCCCTCCGGCGGCCAGCAGAAGCGGCTGGTATTCTCCGGCGACCTGGGCAACCCCAGCTCGGTGCTGATGCGCGACTCCGACAAGGTCTATGAGGCCGATGTGGTGTTGATGGAGAGCACCTACGGCGATCGCGACCACCGACCTCTTGACGAAACCCTGGAGGAGTTCGCCCAGGTGCTGGAGAAGGCTCATGAGGCGGGAGGTAATGTGTTGATTCCCGCCTTTGCGGTGGGGCGTACCCAGGAGATCCTCTACCATCTCAGCGTGCTCTACCATGAGGGGCGACTGCGCCAGCAGATGGTCTTCCTCGACAGCCCCATGGCGATCAAGGTCACCGAGCTCTACCACCGGGCACGCAAGAGCCTCGACGCTGAGGACCTCAAGGTGCTTAACATCGCCGCCAGCGGTGACACCAGCCAGTATCTGCCTATCCTGCGTATGACCCGCACGGTGGAGGAGTCCATGGCGATCAACCGCATTCATGGCGGAGCGATCATCATCGCCGGTGCCGGCATGTGTACCGGCGGGCGCATCATCCACCACTTCCGCTATAACCTGGAGAAGACCAACACCCGCCTGGTGATCGTTGGCTTCCAGGCCGCCGGTACTCTGGGTCGCCAGATCGTCGACGGGGCCGAGCGGGTACGCGTACTGGGCCAGGACCTGGCGGTCAAGGCGAAGGTACATACCATCGGCGGATTCTCGGCCCACGCCGGCCAGACCGACATGATCGGCTGGGCCGGCGCCTTTCGAAACAACCCTCGCTTCTATTTGGTCCACGGCGAGCCTGGGACGCAGGAGGCCTTCAAGACCGCCCTGGCCGAGAACGGCATTCAGGCGAAAGTGCCGGTCTACGGCGATCGGATCGAGCTCTAGAGCAACACGACGCTTTTCTTCCCGGGCCGCTTTCAAGCGGCCTTTTTTTCATGCCTCTCTGATGCTTCGCGATCGGCTTTCTCTTGCTTGGTGGAATAGAGACGCGTTGCGCTGGGATCTTGCGTGCCTGGCAAGCTTTATGCTGAAAAATAGTTGACTGATGTCAAGATGCGACTCGATGCCGCATGGCAGTTCTAGGGTTTTAGGCTAATCTTGTCTTACTAAGATATTGTTATTAAATTATTCCATATAGTTATTAACCCTGTTGAAAAAATGGTCCTCAGAACAGCTTTCTGGACCCATCCAACGAAATAAATCACATCAGAGGTGAGCAGATGAGCATCAAGACAACTCTTACCCTGGCCGCCGTTGCTACCGGCCTGGGTCTATCGGGTGCGGCGCTTGCCGCCAGCCACGGCGACGATCACGGCCATGAAGAGCGCGCCGAGCGTGCCCTGGTGATCCTCACCAGCGATTCCCTGCAGACCCAGGGCATGGCGATGATCCTCGCCAACGCCATGCAGCAGCAGGGAACTACGCTTCAGATTCTGCTCTGCGACGCCGCTGGCGACCTGGGGTTGGAGGGCTATAGCAGCGAGGGCATCAACACGCCGCCGGGCCATCCCATGGAGCAGGTCACACCGGAAGCTATCATGCAGATGATGATGCGCGAGGGTGCCAGCGTGGATGTCTGCGCCATCTACCTGCCCAACAGTGACCATGGCGAAGACGACTTGCGCGAAGGCGTCGGCGTCGCCGCTCCCGGCCCCATGGCCGAGATGATGCGTGATCCGACCATTCCGGTTTTCAGTTTCTGAAGTCCTTTACGTCACGAGGTGACAGCCATGAAGCGTAACGTGGGAAGCATCGACAAGCTTGCGCGCATCGTCATCGGTGCGCTGCTGATTGGCCTGGCGCTCACCGGGATCATCGGTGCCTGGGGTTGGATCGGCGTGCTACCGCTGGCCACCGGGCTGTTCAACTTCTGTCCGGCCTACCGGCTCTTGGGCATCAATACCTGCAGGCTGAGGAAGTAAGGCCAGGATTTCAGAGTCATAGGCCCATCGCCACGGCGATGGGCCTCGTTCGTTGTGATGGTGTGGCTATCGTTATTGGTAACGGAGTCTCAAGCTGTAAATAACAAACAAGTATATAGTTATAACTGTGATTGCGATATAATGTATCGCAACCTGGAAGGCATCGACACTCATTGGAGGTAATAGCCCATGTCCACGCCGATCGTGACCCACTTCTTCGACGAGCCCACCAACACCTTCAGCTACGTGGTGAGGGATCCCGACAGCAAGTCCTGCGCGATCCTCGACTCGGTGCTCGATTTCGATTACGCCGCGGGGCGCACCGATGTTCGCTCCGCCGACGAGATCATTGCCTTTGTGCGCGAAAATGATCTGCGGGTGGAGTGGATCCTCGAGACCCACGTCCACGCCGACCACCTCTCTGCCGCGCCTCACCTGCACGAGACGCTGGGCGGCAAGACCGGCATCGGCGCCAACATCACCGTGGTACAGGATGTCTTCGGCAAGGCGTTCAACGCCGGCACCAAGTTCGCCCGCGACGGTAGCCAATTCGACCGTCTGTTCGAGGAGGGCGACACCTTTGCCATCGGCAGCCTGGAAGGGCGTGTGCTGCACACACCGGGCCATACACCGGCTTGTCTGACCTATGTGATCGGCGATGCCGCCTTCGTTGGTGACACCCTGTTCATGCCCGACTATGGCACCGCCCGGTGTGACTTCCCCGGCGGTGATGCGCGCACCCTCTATCGCTCCATCCAGAAAGTACTGGCCCTGCCGGGCGAGACCCGCCTTTTCCTGTGCCACGACTACAAGGGGCCGGACCGCGAGGAGTACCAGCACGAGACCAGCGTCGCGGAGCAGCGCGCCCGCAACGTGCATGTGCACGAGGGGATCAGCGAGGAGGAATTCGTGAAGATGCGAACCGAGCGCGACGCCACCCTCGACATGCCACGGCTGATCCTGCCCTCGGTCCAGGTCAACATGCGCGCGGGCCATATGCCGCCGCCCGAGGACAACGGCCAGGTCTACCTCAAGGTACCGATCAACAAATTCTGAGTGGTCCAGGAGACGAAGCGCATGCATATTCAAGAGCTGGAGACCGGTTTTTCCATCGCCGATGCCGTGACCCCGGCCGACCTCGACGAGGTCGCCCGTCGCGGCTTTCGCTCGGTGATCTGCAACCGCCGACCGGGAGAGGCCGACGACCATCCGGATGACCGGGCGCTGAGCAAGAGGGCCGCCGAGCTGGGGCTCGAGTGGCGCTGTATTCCGGTCACCCCGGGTGAGTATGGCGAAGCCGACATCGAAGCCTTCGGCGAGGCGCTGGAGAGCTTGCCTTTGCCAATCCTGGCCTTCTGCAAGACCGGCAAGCGTGCCATTCATCTCTGGGCTCATGCCCGCAGCCAGGGGGAGAGCTGCGATATTCCCGCGCTGCTGTCGGCGGCGAGCGCCGCGGGTCATGATCTGGAGGAGCGACGTTCGCTGCTGGAAGCTGCCAGGAAACGCTGATCGATGGACCCTAAGCGCTACCTGCCCATCCTGCAGTGGCTGCCCGGCTATGGCCGCGCCACCCTGGGGAGCGACCTGTTGGCGGCGGTGATCGTCACCATCATGCTGATCCCGCAGTCGCTGGCCTATGCCATGCTGGCAGGGCTGCCGCCGGAGGTGGGGCTCTATGCCAGCATCGCCCCGCTGGTGGTCTATGCGGTATTCGGCACCAGCCGTACCCTGGCGGTGGGGCCGGTGGCGGTGGTCTCGCTGATGACCGCAGCCGCAGTGGGGCAGCTGGCGCCTCAGGGCTCGCCGGAGTATCTGGGTGCGGCCCTGGTGCTGGCGCTGATGTCGGGGCTGATTCTCACCCTGATGGGGGCGGCGCGGCTGGGCTTTCTGGCCAACTTTCTCAGTCACCCGGTGATCTCAGGTTTTATCACCGCCACCGGCCTGATCATCGCCGCTGGTCAGCTCAAGCACGTGCTGGGGGTGGAGGCCGCCGGCCACAACCTGGTGGAGCTGGGAGCGAGCCTGGCCACCAGCCTGGGCGGGGTGAATGCGCCGACCCTGGTGATCGGTGTCGGGGTGCTGGCATTTCTATACGCCGCACGTCGCTGGCTCAAGGGCGGGCTGGTCAAGCTCGGCGTGCCGGCACGGCCAGCGGACATGCTGACCAAAGCCGCGCCGATTCTCGCCGTGGCGATGACGACGCTGGCCACCTGGTGGCTGGGGCTGGACGAACTTGGCGTCGCCGTGGTGGGCGAGGTGCCTGCGGGCCTGCCACCACTGACCCTGCCCGGCTTTGACAGCGGGCTGTGGAGCCAGCTATTCGTGGCGGCCCTGCTGATCAGTGTCATCGGCTTCGTCGAGTCGGTGTCGGTGGGTCAGACTCTCGCCGCCAAGCGCCGCCAACGCATCGATCCGGACCAGGAACTGGTAGGGCTTGGCACTTCTAACATTGCCGCCTCGTTCACCGGCGGCATGCCGGTCACCGGTGGCTTCGCTCGCTCGGTGGTCAATTTCGATGCCGGCGCCGAGACACCGGCGGCAGGAGCCTTCACCGCCGTGGGCATTGCCGCCGCGGCGCTGCTGTTGACCCCGCTGATCGCCTACCTGCCCATCGCCACCCTGGCAGCCACCATCATTGTGGCGGTGCTGTCTCTGGTGGACATCGCTGCCATCAAGCGCACCTGGGCCTATTCACGCTGTGATGCCGCGGCCATGCTGGCCACCATCCTGGTCACATTGGGGCATGGGGTCGAGAGCGGCATCCTGGCCGGGGTGACCCTGTCGCTGGCGCTGCATCTCTACTACACCAGCCGACCCCACAGCGCGGTGGTGGGGCGGGTGCCGGGCACCGAGCATTTCCGCAACGTGCAGCGTCATGCGGTGGAGACCGACGAGCGGCTGGCCATCCTGCGTGTCGACGAGAGCCTCTACTTCGCCAACGCCCGCTACCTGGAAGACACCGTGATGGCGCTGGCGACGCGGCAGCCGAGCCTTGAGCATATCGTGCTGGCCTGCCAGGCAGTCAATGTCATCGATGCCTCGGCGCTGGAGAGCCTCGAGGTCATCAACGCCAGGCTCAAGGATGCCGGCGTGACGATGCATCTCGCAGAGGTCAAGGGGCCGGTAATGGACCGCCTGTACAACACCGATTTCTGTCGTGAACTGACCGGCCAAGTGTATCTGAGTACCTATGACGCCTGGCAAACGCTACACGGTGATGGGGGAGAGCGGGGGACCGTTTGCGGCAAGTCGGTTGATCGACCCGCATCGGCCTGAGGCGCTCCTTTCTGAATTATTGAAGTACCACTCTGGAGGATATCTACGTGGATTGGATCGCAAATCTGCAAGGGCTTATTGGTGGGGTCATGATCGGGCTGTCGGCCGTATGGCTGATGGCAACACTTGGTCGTATCGCAGGTATCAGCGGTATCGTCGGCAGCCTGGTGACGACCCTACCCAAGGGCGACAGCGCCTGGCGCGGGGCCTTCGTGCTGGGCCTAGTCAGCGGTCCACTGCTACTTATGCTGCTGGGCGGTGGCCTGGGTAACGTGGCCGGCGCGCCTGGCGAAGTGGTCGGCCAGCCCGCCGGTGGGGTGGGGCTGATGCTCGTTGCAGGCCTTCTGGTCGGCGTGGGCACCGGACTGGGCAGTGGCTGCACCAGTGGGCACGGCGTGTGCGGGCTGGCACGGCTGTCGCCGCGTTCATTGGTGGCCACGGTGACCTTTCTGGCATGCGCTATCGTTACCGTCTATATCGTGCGGCACGTGTTCGGGGGTGGAGCATGAAGACGCTGATGGGTTATATCGCCGGGCTGATTTTCGGCCTGGGCCTGGCGCTCGCCGGCATGACCGACCCGGCGCGCGTGCTCGGTTTTCTCGACATTTTCGGCGCCTGGGACCCGACGCTGATGTTCGTGCTCGGGGGCGCCGTGGTGACAACCTTCATTGGCTACCGGATCGTTTTCCGCCAAGAGCAGCCGTTGATTGGCGCGACCTTCCAGCTGCCTACTCGTCAAGACCTCGATGCCCGGCTGATTGGTGGTTCTGCCCTGTTCGGTATCGGCTGGGGGCTTTCCGGATACTGTCCCGGTCCGGCCATCGCCTCCATTGCCGGGCTGACGGCACCGCTGTTTGCCATGCTTGTCGCCATGGTGGCGGGCTGGTTCCTGGCCAGGGCGATTCCTGCCCGCAGTTGACCTTGCGGATATCGTTCCTGAGCGCGCAGGAAGGCCGGGGCAACTCGGCCTGATAGGCACTTCGTTCACCTCGGTCGCCAGGAAGCCCTAAATGCACGTATTGCTAGTCGAGGATGATCCCCTCGTTGCCTCTGGGATCCAGGCCGGTCTCGCAGTCTGCGACTTTGTCGTCGATCTCGCCACGACGCAGGCCCAGGCACGATCGATGGTGGCGCTCGTCGCCACCGACGTGGTGATCCTCGACCGAGGCTTGCCCGACGGTGATGGTCTTCAACTGCTCGAGGAATGGCGTGAAGAGGGTGTCGATGTGCCGGTGCTGGTGCTCACCGCCCGGGATGATGTGGCGGATCGTATCGCTGGCCTCCAGTGTGGGGCCGACGACTATCTGATCAAGCCATTCGATCTGGATGAGCTGGTGGCCCGGCTCAATGCGTTACTGAGACGTGCGTCCGGGCGCTCTCGGGACAGGGTAGAGCATGGGTCGCTGTGTCTCGATCCTGTCTCCCGGGAAGTGTCCCTGGAGGGGCAGCTGGTCCCCCTGTCACGGCGTGAGCTGGTACTGCTGGAGTCGTTCCTGCAGGCCCCGCGCAGCGTGCTCAGCATCGATCAGCTAAAGGATAGCCTGTATGGCATGAGCGATGAGGTAGAGAGCAATGCACTCACCGTGCATATCCATCACCTGCGTCGCAAGCTGGGCGTGGGCGTGATCGAGACCGTTCGCGGCATTGGCTACCGGCTTGGAAAGCCCGAAGCCGTTGGCCAATTCGCTCGACAGCGTCCGCAGCGATGAGCCTGCGCGCACGGCTATTGCTCACCCTTGGGGTGACCTTGATGCTGCTGTGGAGCCTTGCCGCGGCCTGGCTGATGCGCGACCTCGAGGAACAGTTTGTTGCCACCCTGGACCAGCGTCTGGCCCAGTCGGCTCGCATGGTCTCAGGGCTAATGGCCCAACTGCCCGAGGAAGCTTGGCTGCAGGCTGACCAGCGAGCGCTGTCGATTCCTCCAATCGAGGGGCTTGCCTGCCAGGTCCACTCTCCGCGTGGCGAGATCCTCGCCCGCACCCATACCGACCTGGAGAACATTCTCCGTGTCGGCGAGCGGGGCCACAGTTACCGTGAAGCCGACGGCGTCACCTGGCGGGTCTTCGTGTACGAGCGAGACGGCCTGACTATCACCACCGCCGATCGCATGGATGAACGAAACCGATTGCTGCGCGACGTGATCAAGGTGGCGGTGGTCCCTTTTTTGGTGGCTCTGCTGGGCAGCCTGGTAGCTCTGTGGTTCGGTGTGGTCCGCGGCCTGGCGCCGTTGGACCGGCTGCGCGAGTCGCTGGCGCAGCGCCATCCCGATGCCTTGGAGGCGGTTGCCGTCTCTGGAGTACCGTCGGAAATTCGCCCCCTCGTCGACTCGCTCAATGGACTGCTGGCCAGGTTGAACGCGGCGTTCATTCGTGAACAGCGCTTCACCAACGACGCCGCCCATGAGCTGCGAACCCCCCTGACGGCGACCCGCACCCACCTGCAGGTGGCCCAGCGCGTGGAAGGTCCGGCAGCAAAGGCGGCCATGGTCCATGCTGAGCAAGGGGTCGTTCGCCTCTCACGTACCCTGGATCAATTGCTGTTGCTGGCACGGGTCGAAGGTCGAGTGGATTTCGAGGCTGGAGAACCGTGCCGGTTGCGGGAGGTATTTACCCTGGCGCTTCAGGATGCAGACCCGACGGGTAAGGCCGATGTCGAACTGCTTGACAACCTGCCTGAATGGGAGCTGGCCGTGCCGCGTGAGTTGGCAATCACGGCCTTGCGTAACCTGATCGAGAATGCGCTGCGACATGGCGTGAGCGCTCGCCCATTGGTGCTGGGTGTCGATACCGTACCGGCCGGTGTGCAACCGCCGACCAGCGTCACCTTCCGAGTACGTGATCACGGTACGGGGGTAGAGGCCGAGGCGCTCGGGCAATTGACCGGGCGTTTCTGGCGAACCAGCAAGCATCAGGGAAGCGGCCTCGGGCTGGCCATCGTGGCGGCCATCGTCGAGCGCTTCGGCGGTGGCCTTCAGTTCGTACGCCCCGATGATGGCGGGCTGGAAGCCCGTTTGACGCTGCCGGTCAAACGGCGGCAGGAGGTCTGGCACCCCCAGGCCGGTAGCGTCCTGCAAGGGATGCAAAACAATGACGAGAGTGATGCGAAATGAACAGCCTGAGTATTGCAACTAGTCTCGGCCTGTTGCTGGGCCTGACTGCCTGGCCCGCCTTGGCGCAGGAGGCAGACCCGGAGCGTGGCAAGGCCGCAGCTGCTGTGTGCGGGACGTGTCACCAGCCGGATGGCAGCGGACGGCATGTCGCCGATGGAGAATCCTGGCCGAGACTGTCGGGACTGAATGCTGGTTATATTGCCAACCAACTTCATGATTACAAGGAGGGCCGGCGGCGTAACGCCAGCATGCAACCGTTTGCCAATATGCTCGATGATCAGCAGATCGTCGACGTGGCGGCTTACTACGCTAAATTACCCGTTACCGATGGCCAGGGTGGTGATGAGGCCGATGAGGCCCAGCTGGCGCGGGGGGAGCAGCTGGCGTTGCGAGGTGACTGGAACGCCTACATCGTCTCGTGCAAGAGCTGCCACGGGCCCGGCAACGAGGGTGTCGGCAGTACGTTCCCCGGAATTGCCGGCCAGCACGCTGGCTATATCGAGAAACAGCTTCTCGCGTGGCAAGCGGGTGAGCGTGACAATGACGCTCAGAACCTCATGGGAGCTATCGCCAAACGCATGAATGACGAAGACATTCGTGCCGTTGCGGTCTGGCTCTCACGCCAGCCCGTGGCGTCCGAATAAAGGAAAGCCGACATGACGATTCGACGCAAGACAATGGCCCTGGCCGGCGCAACCTTGGTCGCGGGTATCAGCCTGGCCGCCCTGGCGGAATATGAGACCCTGGTGGAACTGGGTTACCCGGCGCCGCGGGAGGGTGAGCTGGTTCATGTGCCGCCAACCATGCAGGACCTCGACGAGGCCGATATTCATCCCGAACTGAAGCAGGTCATCCGTCGAGGCCACGATCTCTTCACCAATACCCAGCAGTTGCGCGGCGAGAATGTCTTCAACGACATGAATTGCTCAAGCTGTCACCTGGGGGAGGGGCGGCTGCCGTTCAGCGGCCCGGTATGGCCTGCCGCCGTCACGCTGCCAGACTTTCGTGGCAAGAATCAGCACGTCAACAGCTTGGAGGAGCGCCTCGCCGGTTGCTTCGCCTACTCCATGAACGGTGCGCCGCCGGCCTATGGCAGTGACGACATGCTGGCGCTATCGGCCTACCATCAATGGTTGGCCAAGGGAGTGCCCATGTACCCGGACCAGCCGATCTATGGCCGTGGTTTCCCACGTCTCGACGAGCCTGAGCAGGCGCCGGACTACGCCCGAGGCGAGCAGGTCTACCTCGAGCAGTGCGCAATCTGTCACAGTAAGGATGGTTCCGGCCACTACCAGGATGGAAAGTATGTCTTTCCCTCTCCCTGGGGTGATGGTTCCAACAACTGGGGGGCAGGGATATCGCGCACCTTCACCATGGCCAGCTTCATCAAGTACAACATGCCACTGGGTCAGCCGATGAGTCTGACCGACCAGGAAGCCTGGGACGTTGCCTACTACATCAATAGTCAGGAGCGACCGCAGGATCCGCGCTATACCGGTGACGTACGAGAAACTCGCGAACGCTTTGAGGCGACCTTCCACAAGCACACACTTTACGGTACCGAACGCCAGCATGACGGGACGCTGCTGGGGGATCATGCCAACATGGGTGAGAAGAAAGAAATGCTGCCCTGGAACCTTGGTGTCCCACGCTTCGAGGATCTGAAAGACTAAGCTTGGGGAGGAATGTGGTCGTCAAGGCCCTGCCCGGTAAACCGCGCGGGGCCTTTGCTCTTGAGCCGGTTCAGTGCGCCTCGCCGCTCATCATCTCGAGCAGTCGTGACTCCTGTGGCATGCCGTCGACTCGTTGCAGGCGCTCTTCATGCCGATAGATTGTGGACGGGGTGGCATAGAGTCCCAGCTCTTCGAAAAGCTGGTTGTTGCGATACACCTGGTCCTCGATATCGCGGGGCTGGGCCGATGGGTCGACATCGTCGCCGCCACTGTGGTCATGCAGGGCGGCTTCGGGATCTTCGGCGCCCAGAAGGGCGGCTGCCTTGGCAGGACTGTCCTGACTAAGGATGCCCACCATGATATGGCGCAGTTGAACTTCACCGGTCTCGACCCAGGGGCGAACTTGCTCCCAGAACTGCCGGCAATAGGGGCAGTTGGGGTCGGTGAAGGTATACAGCACACGGGGAGCCTCCGGCTGGCCATCCTGAATCCAGTGACTCTCTTCCAATTGTTGCCATACCTCGCCTTCCTGGGGCGCCCTCACAAGTTCATCGAGAGGGGCTTCGGAGAGATCGTTGCCCTCGGCATCGATCATGGTGCCGACAATGGCATGATTGCCGTCGGAAGTGACAAAGACGGTCATCTCACGTCCCTGGTGGCTGGCGGCGTAGCCGGTAAGCCCGCTGGGGGCTTCGAATTCGCCGTGAACCTCGAGCCCCTGCTCGGTCAGTGCACGAACCGGGCCCGGCCAGTCGCCGGCATAGACCATCTGGGCTGTGGCAATAGCTGTCAAGCTGGTAGCGAGTAGTGATAATCGAAAAGCCATGTCGATTCCTTGAAATGGGTAGGAAGTTGCATGTTGTACGTGGCGTCAGCGCAGGCGCTCGAGGCCGTTGTGCAAGGTGGCTCGCGACAGTTCGCCAAAGTGCGTATTGCTCAGGCGGCCATCGGCGTCGTAGAAAAGCGTCGTGGGCATGGCCATGGACCCGGTAACCTCGCCAAGTGCATTGGTCGCATCGAGCAGCACATTGTCCAGATCAAGAGAGTGCTCCGTGAGGAATCGGTTCACATGCCGGGCGTTTTCTCCCTGGTTGACGAAGACAAAGGTGATATCGTCGATTTCCTTCTGGGCCTGCTCGAAGACTGGCATTTCGCGGATACAGGGCGGGCACCAGGTGGCCCATAGGTTCACCACCATCGGCTGACCCTCTGTTGCTGCCAGCGACGGCAGGTCAGTAGGGTTGCCCCCAAGGGTGGCCAGGGACGTATCCGGAATCGGTCGCGCGCTTTTCTCCATCAACATCAGGGGGCCGGCGATGAAGCCCCAGGTAAGGGCGCCGGTTAGCAGCGCGCCGGCCAGGGGCACCCGCTGGGCAGGAAGTCGCCACATCAACCAGAGAGCGTAGGCCAGACCCACCACCAGACCGCCAAGTGGATCGAAACCGCCGTCTCGAATATCCAGCATCGAGATCATGTCGTCGTAGCTGCCCCAGTAGCGAGTCACGAACAGCACTCGAGCTCCAGCCAGGCTGAGAAGAAGCAGGGTGAACAGTGTATCGGCCACCGGGGTGCGATGGCGTCGTCCGATCAGGGCTCCGGCCAGCAAGGCCATCCCGAAGGCCAGCATGACCAGCACCTGGCCCAGTGAGAACCCCAGCGGACCCAGGGCGATGCTCTGTTGCAAAGCGTTCATGCAGCGCAGTCCTCCTATGACGAGCAGTCCGTCGCAATGGACTCGCCAGTGTGTCAGCTCTCGATTAACTGCCGGTTAACGCCGGACTGTGTCGAGTTGACGCAGCCTGGCTCCGAGGCAGGTAACGGCATAGTATGCTGCTCGTTTCCCCTCTGTCGTACAGCGTAACGAAACAACAAGGAGCCCCGCATGATGTTGCCCCGTACTCTTCTACTCGCTACCGGCCTTTCGTTGGTATCGCTTGCGGCCTTTGCCGACCCGCTGACCGTCGAAGACGCACAGGTTCGCGCCGTTCCGCCTGGCTCGGAAACCTCGGCAGCTTTCATGACGCTGCATAATACCGGCAACAAGGATATCACCCTGGTGGATGCCAGCTCGCCCGCCGCCGAGGTGATGGAGTTGCATAATCACGAAGATATCGATGGCGTGATGCAGATGCGCAAGGTGTCGAGCATCATCGTTCCCGCCGGTGAAACGGTGGCGCTGGCACCCGGCGGACTGCACATGATGTTGATCGGTTTGATTTCGCCGCTGGTGGAGGGGGAGCCGGTTGAGATCGAACTCCGGTTCGAGTCGGGCACGTCCCAGCGATTCGAGGCGCCGGTTCAGCGTATCGTCGTGGACAGCGGGGGGCGGCATGGCCATGAACCTGAACCTGAACATGAACTTGAACATGGGCACAAGCAGGAGCACGCCCACTGAAGGATTGGTCCGCCCGGGATGTTCTGGAAAGGGCTGAGCTGTGCGGCCAGCGGGGGAGCGGGTACACTATCGTATCAACTAGCTCACACTTTTTGACACACGAGCGACCCAGTGGTCGCCCCGCTTCGCATTCGGATCGATACCATGCATTGCCCCTTCTGTGGCGCCCATGATACCCGTGTGACCGACTCCCGCCTGGTGGCCGAGGGCGATCAGGTGCGCCGTCGCCGCCAGTGCACCGACTGCGGCGAGCGCTTCACCACCTACGAAACCGCCGAACTGGTAATGCCCAGGGTGGTCAAGGCCGATGGCTCCCGCGAAACCTTCAATGAGCAGAAACTGCGTGCGGGCATGCTGCGGGCGCTGGAGAAGCGTCCGGTCAGCGCCGAGTCCATCGAGGCCGCCGTGGAGCGGATTCGCCAGCGGCTGCGAGCCAGTGGCGAACGCGAGATCCAGGCTCGGGATATCGGCGAGGCGGTCATGCAGGCACTCAAGCGTCTCGATCAGGTTGCCTTCATTCGCTTCGCTTCCGTCTATCGCCGCTTTCAGGATATCGACGAATTTCGTGCCGAGATCGACCGCCTGTCGCGAGAGCCCGGGTTCCCGCCGGGAACCGCCGACGATGGCGAGCGCTGATTTCCGTTTTTCCCCTTCTGCCAGGGAGTGATATGGCCAAGACCACCGCTGCCGCCTGGATGGCTCGGGCGCTACAGCTGGCCCGCCGAGGCCTCTATACCACCGACCCCAACCCCCGCGTGGGCTGTGTCCTGGTCAAGGATGATCGCCTGGTGGGGGAGGGCTGGCACGCGCGTGCCGGCGAGCCCCATGCCGAGGTTCATGCCCTGCGGATGGCGGGCGAGACGGCTCGAGGCGCGACCGCCTATGTGACCCTGGAGCCGTGTTCCCACCAGGGGCTTACCGGTCCCTGTGCCGTGGCCTTGATCGATGCAGGCGTGAAACGGGTGGTGGTGGCCATGACCGACCCCAACCCGGAGGTGGCCGGCCGCGGCATCGCCATGCTGTGCGAGGCGGGTGTCGAGGTGGAGGTCGGGCTGCTGGAGGAAGAGGCCAGGGCGATCAACCCCGGTTTCCTGTCGCGCATGACCCGTCATCGCCCCTTTGTGCGCCTGAAGATGGCCATGAGCCTGGATGGGCGCACGGCGATGGAATCGGGCGAATCGCAGTGGATCACCGGCCCCCATGCCCGTGCGGAAGTCCAGCGACTGCGCGCTCGCTCCAGCGCGGTGGTGACCGGCGTCGATTCGGTCATCTTCGACAATTCACGCTTGACCGTGCGGGCGAGCCAACTGGGCCTGGACGATGCTGACGTCATCGCTCGGCGCCAGCCGCTGCGGGTTGTGGTCGACACCCAACTGCGCTTGCCCCAGGCCGCAGCCTGCCTGCGAGAGCCCGGGCGCACCCTGGTAGCCACGGTGGCGGGCTACGATGGCGAGCGGCGTGCCCGCCTGGAATCCGCCGGTGCCGAGATACTGGTGCTGCCGGCGGATGAGAACGGCCGGGTCGATCTTGTCGCCCTGCTGCATTACCTGGCCGAGCAGGAGCTGGTCAACGAGGTGCTGCTGGAAACCGGCGCTACCCTGGCCGGTGCGATGCTCGATGCCGGCCTTGTCGACGAGATGCAGCTGTTTGTGGCACCGACTCTGCTGGGTGGCGAGGCGCGGCCGCTATTCGCCTTGCCGGGACTGACCCGTATGGCCCAGCAGCGTCCTCTGGAGATTCTCGATATCCGCGCCATTGGCCGAGACTGGCGAATCACTGCGCGGCCCGGGCGGCTTCAGGGCTGAGTTCATCAGGGCGCCGGGAACAACTCGGGGAGGAGGTCTTTTTCCAGGGATGGAAAAAGTAGCGTCCAGGGAAGGATTCACAGCGCCTCCTCACCGAGTTTTGTTCCCGGGACAGCCCGCTCGCTACAGGAGTTAGCGCCGAACCAAGGGTGCTCACTACTGGCGCCCGACGCCGAGCCAAGGTACCCTGACGCCCATTCGAGGCGGGGCATAGAACTTTAGTAACCTACTTTCATAACGTACTTTGGCAACGTGCTTTGGCAACGTCCCTGTTGCAGTGCCGCGACGCCTTTTCGCTGAATCATTCGGAGATTCCATGGTGCAATCTTCCCAAGGGGGCCTGGCTCCCATCGAAGACCTGATAGAGGACATTCGTCAGGGCAAGATGGTGATCCTCATGGATGATGAGGATCGTGAGAACGAGGGTGACATCATCATGGCCGCCGAGAAGGTGGGGGCCGAGCACATCAATTTCATGGCACGCCATGCCCGCGGCCTGATCTGCATGCCGATGACGCGCGAGCGCTGCGAGCGCCTCAAGCTGCCGCTGATGGTAAGCGACAACGGGTCGGGCTTCGGCACCAAGTTCACCCTCTCCATCGAGGCCGCCGAGGGGGTCACGACGGGCATTTCCGCCGCCGACCGGGCACGCACCGTGCAGGCGGCAGCGGCGCGCAACGCCCGGGCCGAGGATATCGTCCAACCCGGTCACATCTTTCCGCTGATGGCCGAGCCAGGTGGCGTGTTGCGTCGTGCCGGACATACCGAGGCGGCCTGCGACCTGGCAGCATTGGCTGGCTGTGATCCCAGCGGTGTGATCTGCGAAGTCATGAACGACGATGGCAGCATGGCCCGTCGTTCCGAGCTCGAGCAGTTCGCCGCTGAGCACGGTTTGAAGATGGGTACCATCGCCGACCTGATTCACTATCGCATCCATAATGAGCAGACAGTGGAGCCGGTTGAGTCGACCCCGGTCAACACGGCCGTGGGCGAGTTGACGCTGCATGTCTTCCGCGATCGTATTCAGGGGGCGCATCACGTGGCGCTGGTCAAGGGCAACCCCACCCCCGAATCGCTGACCACTGTGCGAGTCCATCTGGCCGATACCATGCGGGACCTGCTCGGCTTGCAGAAGGGTGAAGGCACAAACTGGACCACCCACAGTGCACTGGAGGAAGTGGCCCGCGTCGACCAGGGTGTCTTCGTCCTGCTCGACGATGGACGGCCGCATCAAGACTTTCGAGACCAGCTCGAGGTATTCCTGGAGCGTCGTCGTCTGCCTCGTACCAGCGATTCGGATGGTGCCGGCAACTACCTCACCATTGGCACGGGTTCCCAGATCCTGCGCCACCTCGGGGTGGGGAAGATGCGGTTGCTCAGCTCGCCGTGGAAGTTCTCCGCCCTGTCTGGCTTCGATCTCGAAGTGGTCGAGCTGATTGCGCCGGGCGACAGTGAGGCCGATGCCGAGACCTGAGACGGCCGCCGTCTGGCGCTAAGATGAAAGTCTGCCCACCCTCGGGTGCGCCCAGTGGATTCAGCAGGATCTAAAACCGAATTTCAGCAGGATTAATCCGATGCATACCTTGTCTCAGTTGGAAGGCAACTTCGTCGATGTCGACGGTCGCTATGTGATCGTGGTGGGGCGTTTCAACCATCATGTGGTCGACAGCCTGGTAGAGGGCGCCGTGGATATCCTGATGCGCCACGGCGTGGATGCCGACCACATCGATATCGTCCATGTGCCGGGTGCCTGGGAGCTGCCGCTGGCAGTGAAGCGGGCCCTGCAGGTAGCCAAGCCCGATGCGGTGATCGCACTCGGTGCAGTGATTCGTGGCGGTACGCCGCACTTCGAATATGTGGCGGGGGGCTGCAATTCGGCACTCGGCAGCCTGCAGCTGGAGTTCGATACACCGATATCCAACGGGGTGCTGACCGTCAACTCCATCGAGCAGGCCATCGAGCGTTCCGGCACCAAGGCCGGTAACAAGGGCGCCGAGGCGGCCATGGCGGCCATGGAGATGGTGTCGCTGCTGCGCGGCTTCGGTGATGTCGGAGAAAATCATGAGTGAACCACGCCCCAAGCGCGCCCCGTCGACGGGCCAGCAGGCGAGGCGTGCTGCCCGCGAGCTGGCCATCCAGGGGCTCTATCAGTGGCACATGACAGGCAAGTCCATCTCGGCGGTGGAATCGGAGTTCCGTAGCCAGTTGCCCGACGAGGACATGGAGGACCATGAAAACTGGGCCAAGGTGATGGAGATCGCCGACCTGGCGCTCTTTCATGACCTGCTGCATAACGTCGCTCGCTATCGCGGCGACCTGGATGCCGCTATCGGGCCGTTGCTCGACCGGCGTATCGAGGAGTTGGATCCCATCGAGCTGACCATCCTGCGGCTCGGAGCCTACGAGCTGTCGCATCGGCTGGATGTCCCCTACCGGGCGGTGATCAACGAGGGGGTCGAACTGGCCAAGTCCTTCGGTGCCACCGACGGCCACAAGTACGTCAACGGTATCCTCGACAAGCTTGCCTCACGGTTGCGTAGCGCCGAGGTCAGCGCGCGTCGCCGCTGAAGGTATCCAGTGACCAGTGAATTCGAGCTGATCGCCCGTTACTTTACTCCGGCCGCCCCAGGCTCACGGGCCGGTGTGGCCTTGGGCGTGGGCGATGACTGTGCGTTGCTGGTGCCACGGCGTGGGTCACGGCTGGCTGTCAGCGTCGATACGTCGGTTGCTGAAGTGCACTTTCCCACGGCTGCCCCGGCCGAGTCGATCGGCCACCGGGCGCTGGCGGTCAGTCTCAGCGACCTGGCTGCCATGGGGGCCGAGGCCCGCTGGTGCCTGATGGCATTGGCGATGACCGATGCCGATGACACCTGGCTGTCCAACTTCGCCCGCGGCTTTCATGGTCTCTGTGAGGCCTCCGGTACGAGCCTGGTTGGCGGTGACGTGACCCGGGGGGAGCTGGCGATCGGGGTAACGGTCATGGGCGAGGTGCCCGAAGGGCAGGCCCTGACCCGTGGCGGATCGAGACCCGGCGACGTTCTGGCGGTGACCGGGGCCCTGGGAGGAGGCGCCGGTGGCCTGGCGCTATGGCAGCGGGGCGAGAAGGATCTGGAGCATCCCCTGCTGGTGCGCTACCTTCGCCCCCAGCCTCGCCTGGGCGCGGGCCAGGCGTTGCGTGGCCTGGCCACTGCGGCCATCGATATTTCCGATGGACTGCTGGCCGATCTGGGCCATGTGCTGGCCGCTTCCGGGGTGGGCGCGAGGGTCGATGTGGAGGCGCTGCCCCTGGCAGAAGGGCTGCTCCATGCCTTGGGCCCTGAGCGGGCCCAACAGGCGGCACTGGGTGGCGGCGATGACTACGAGTTGCTGGTCAGCCTGCCCGCCGACGCCTTGGAGGAGGCCACTCGTCGCCTGGACGGGCTTGGGCTGGCCCTGACACCGATCGGAACGATCACGGCCGAACCTGGCCTCTCCGGGGTGGCCGACACGGCACTCGTTGGCTGGCAACACTTCGGGGCAGCGGACGTGAAGAGAGGCGCCACATGAATCGCGCTCCCCAGAGCGTCTGGCGGCGCCCCGTTCATTTCTTTGCCTTTGGCCTCGGCAGCGGGGCCGTGCCCTGGGCCCCTGGCACCTTCGGTACCCTGGCGGCCATTCCGTTCTACTGGCTGATGTCCGAGCTGCCATTGAACTGGTATCTGATGTTGGTGACGGTCTCCTTCGTCGCGGGCATCTGGCTGTGTGACAAGACCTCACGCGACCTCGGCGTTCACGACCACTCCGGCATCGTCTGGGACGAATTCGTCGGCTACTGGATCACCATGGCCGCGGTGCCCTTCTCATGGGAAGCGGCGCTCTGGGGGTTCATCCTGTTTCGCATCTTCGACGTCTTCAAGCCGTGGCCCATTCGCTGGGCGGACCGTCGTGTTGCGGGGGGGTTCGGCATCATGATCGATGATGTCCTGGCCGGAATCTACGCCTGGAGCACCATGCACCTATGGCTTTGGTTACACTGAGTTACTGGTGATGCGATAGTTGGTGAGAAAGTTGGTGAGAAAGTTGGTGAGAAAGTTTCCGCGATAATTGGCGCGATAATTGGCGCGATAGCGGGTGCGGTAGTTGATGTAATGCCGTTGTGATAGCCGGTGTAATCGTTGATGCGATAGTCAAGGAAACGACAAGGAGGCGGAGCTGTGCGCAAGGAACGTCTCATCGTCCCGCTGCTGGTGCTGCTATTGCTGGCCTGGCTGGCAGGACAGGCCATTTCCAGCTATTTCTTCGAACGTGAAATGGTACGAACGCTCGATGATCTCGAGGCCAGGGGAGAGCTGGTCGTGACGCGCTCGGAGGTAGAGCAGGGCTGGTGGTCCTCGACCGGACGCATTCACCTGGCGCCGCTGCTGGGGGACGTATGGCAGCTGGAGTTCACCTACAGGGCGCGGCACGGCGTACTCAATACGCACTTGAACGGTGAGGCGATGCTGCGCCATGGCCCGGATGCCGCACAGTTGTTCGGTGATCTCATGGCCTCGTCGCCCCCGCTCTGGCAGGCTAGCTACCACACCTTGACCGGCACTCTGGAAGGCGGGCTGCGTCTCTCGCCCTTGCGAATCACCCAGCAGGATCGCGAACTGGTGTTCGATGGCGGCCGGCTCCATGTCAGCGGTGAGCAGGGCGACTGGCGTCTCCGAGCGCATCTCGATGCCTGGCGGTTGACCGACGGGGTCGCCAGCCTGTCCATCGGTCCCTCCACGCTGAACAGCCATTACGCCTATACCGAAGATGCCCATGCCTTCACCCAGGAGGACCGGCTTCAGGTCGAATCGATGGCCTGGCGCCAGCCTGAGTTGAGCCTGGATGCCAGCAATCTCAGGGTCACCAATCGCACGGCCCTGGATGAGCGGGAGCTGAGGATGCAGCTCGATATCGACCTGGGCGAGGTACAGACGGCCGGCCAGGTGCTGCTCACCGGCGAGCTGGCACTCGAGCTGTCGCGCCTGAATGCCGATGCCCTCCGGGCCAGCATGTCGCGGCTACGAGAGCTGGCGGCCAGTGGTCATCATCAACTCGATCGTCGCGAGCTGTTGGCACAGCTCGAGCCGCACATGCTTCAGGTCCTGCAGGATTCGCCACGCCTCGACCTGCTGAACCTCCAGTTGGATAGCCCCATGATGGGGCTGTCGGCACACGTCGATGGCTCGCTGTTCTTCGACGGGCGCCGTCTCGACGAGCTGAGACTGGTCGACATCGACGACCCCGACATGCGGGAGCGTTGGCGGCGTCGGCTCGACGGCGATTTCACCTGGTACGACCTGCCTACCGTGGCGGCCCTGTGGCTTGGCTTGCCACTGGACACCCGCACCCTGGAAGTCGACGTGGGGCGAGGACAGGTGCGCGTCAACAGCCGCTCCTTGCCTCAGCTGTGGCGCTGAACCAGTTCGGCCTATTGTGCTTGCCCGTTTCGCTTCCCTGCCTGTCTTTGCTCCCGTCACGATTTCACGCCACCTTGAACACGACACATTCAACACGCCACCTGGAAATAGTGGGTCAATGACTTGAAGTTGCCCGGTTGCGCCCGCATTCCTCAGGTCAGACTCCGGCACCCAGCTTCAGGAAGAGGTTTCGATGAGCGACTACGATCAGGATGAGCAGAATTGGCAACAATCGATGCGTGACGACTCGGACGAAGCGTGGACGGGCTCCGATGGTGAAGCGGAAGAGACCCTGAACAATGCCATGGTCCCGGCAAGCGAATACCTGCCCGAGCGTATCTACTTGCTGCCGATTCACAACCGGCCCTTCTTTCCTGCGCAGGTTCAGCCGCTGGTGATCAACCGCGAGCGCTGGGAGGACACGATGCGTCGGGTGGGCAATACGCCCCACCACACCCTGGGGGTTGCCTTCGTCGGCGATACCGGCATCGACGACCTGAGCCATGAGACGTTTCCCGAGTACGGCACGGCGGTCAAGGTTCACAAACTGCAGGGAGAGGACCAGCAGCTCCAGTTCATTGCCCAGGGCCTCAGGCGCTTTCATATCCAGCGCTGGCTATCGAAGAAGCCGCCCTACCTGGTCGAGGTGAGCTACCCGCGGGAACCTGTCGACTCCGATGAGGACGAGACCCGCGCCTATGCCATGGCGATCATCAACGGCATCAAGGAACTGCTGCCGATCAACCCGCTCTACGGCGAGGAGCTCAAGCACTACCTCAACCGCTTCAGCCCCCACGAGCCCGGGCCGCTGACCGACTTCGCCGCGGCCATCACTTCGGCACGGGGAAGCGAGCTGCAGAAGGTGCTGGAAACCCTGCCGGTTCAAGCGCGCATGGAGAAGGTGCTGCCGCTGCTGCGCAAGGAGATCGACGTTGCCCAGCTGCAGACGGAGATCAGCGAGCAGGTCAACGCCCAGATGCAGGAGCGGCAGCGGGAGTTCTTCCTGCGCGAGCAGCTCAAGGTCATCCAGCGCGAGCTGGGTATCTCCAAGGACGATCGCGAGAACGACGTCGATACCTTCCGTGACCGCCTCGAGAGCCTGGTGGTGCCGCCCAAGGTGCTGACCCGCATCGAGGAGGAACTCGACAAGCTCTCGGTGCTGGAGACCGGCTCGCCGGAATACGGCACCACGCGCAACTATCTCGACTGGCTGACATCGATGCCCTGGGGAGTGCGCAGCGCCGACCAGATGGACCTCGCTCACGCCCGCGGGATACTGGATCGTGATCATGACGGGCTCAAGGACGTCAAGGAACGCATCATCGAGTTTCTCGCCGAGGGTACCTTCAAGGGCGATGTGGGTGGGTCGATCCTGCTGCTGGTGGGCCCCCCGGGGGTAGGCAAGACCTCGGTCGGGCGCTCCATCGCCGAGGCCCTGGGGCGTCAGTTCTATCGTTTCTCGGTGGGCGGCATGCGTGATGAAGCCGAGATCAAGGGCCACCGGCGCACCTACATCGGCGCCATGCCGGGCAAGCTGGTGCAGGCGCTCAAGGAGGTCGAGGTCGAAAACCCGGTGATCATGCTCGACGAAATCGACAAGATGGGGCAGTCATTCCAGGGCGACCCGGCGTCGGCGCTGCTCGAGGTGCTCGACCCCGAACAGAATGTCGACTTCCTTGACCACTATCTGGACGTGCGGCTCGATCTCTCCAAGGTGCTCTTCGTCTGTACCGCCAACACCCTGGATTCGATACCGGGGCCGCTGCTCGACCGCATGGAACAGATTCGGCTGTCGGGCTACATCGCCGAAGAGAAGGTGGCCATCGCCAGGAACCACCTCTGGCCCAAGCTGCTCAAGCGCGACCGGATCCCGAAGAAGCGTATCAACCTGACGGATGCCGCGCTGAAGCAGGTGATCGAGGGCTACGCCCGGGAAGCCGGTGTACGCCAGCTGGAGAAACAGCTGCACAGCATTGTGCGCAAGGCCGCAGTCAGGCTGCTGGAGGGCGACCAGGCGTCAGTGAAGGTGTCGGTCAAGAACCTGGAGGAGTACCTCGGCGCGCCGCTGTTCCGCCAGGAGCAGGTGCTCAAGGGGGAGGGCGTGGTCACCGGCCTGGCCTGGACCTCCATGGGCGGGGCGACTCTGCCGATCGAGGCGGGCAAGGTCCACTCCCTGACCCGGGGCTTCAAGCTTACCGGCAAGCTGGGCGAAGTGATGCAGGAGTCGGCCAATATCGCCTACAGCTATGCTCTTGGACACCTGGCGGAGTATGGCGCCGACGCGGACTTCTTCGACTCCGCCTTCGTCCACCTGCATGTGCCCGAGGGCGCGACGCCCAAGGATGGTCCCTCGGCCGGGGTGACCATGACCACGGCACTGCTCTCTCTCGCTCGTCACCAGTCCATCGACCGGCCCCTGGCGATGACCGGCGAACTGACCCTGACCGGGCAGGTACTGCCGGTGGGTGGTATCCGCGAGAAGATCATCGCGGCTCGCCGCAGCAAGATCTTCGAAGTGATCCTGCCAGAGGCCAATCGCCGTGACTATGCCGAGTTGCCTGACTATCTCAAGGAGGGGGTCACGGTGCATTTCGCCAGGCGTTACCAGGACGTGGCCAAGGCCGCCTTCGGCTAGCCGGCTAGCCTCTCGTGGGCGAACCTCTCGTTGGCGAACCCAGGGAAACGCTGGCGCCGCCATCGATGATCAGGGTGTCGCCGGTGATGAAGGTGTTGGCCGGCGAGGCGAGGAAGGCGGCGGCGTGCGCGACCTCCTCGGCCACGGCAACGCGGCCGAGCGGGGTGCTGGCCTGCCACAGGCGGCGGGATTCCGAGTCGGCGCTCTGCATGCCGGTGGCGACGGGGCCCGGCGCCACCGCGTTGACCAGTATGCCGTGGGAGCCCAGCTCCACCGCCAGTGCCCGAGTCAGCGCAAGGATCGCACCCTTGCTCATGGCATAGGTGGAGCGTTCGGCGGTGGTGCGCAGGCCATGGGCCGAGGCGACGTTGACGATACGCCCACCCCCGCTGGCCATCATCAGCCGGCTAGCCGCCTGGAGTGCCTGGAAGGCGCCGGTGACGTTGACCGCCATCATCGTGTTCAGATCCTCACCCGAGACCTCGACAAAGCGGCCGCGGCGAATCACGCCAGCCGCGTTGATGCAGGCATCGAGCCCCTTGCCATGTCGCTCGATCTCCGCAAAGGCCTGGGCGATGCTGCCGGGGTCGGCCAGGTCGCAGGCCACGAATGACGCACGCTCGCCCCAGGTTGCCAGGGTGTTCACGACTCTCTCCTGGCGCTCATCCCTATCGAGCAGGAAGACACGGTCCCCAGCCTCGAGCATTGCCTTACAGATGGCAGCGCCGATTCCACCGGCTGCGCCGATTACCGCCACAATACGCATACTCTTTTCCTCGATGGCCAGATTCGGGTGGTCAGGGCTGAAAAAATCGGCATTATAGTTCTTTGCGGGACGTTCTTTGATAACAACCGACATCGCTCAGCGATGCTGGACACCTCCAAGGGAGACATACATGCGTCAGTTCACTCCTTCTTTCACTCGCACCCTGTTGGCTTCCGCCACTGCCGTCCTGATGGGCGCCGCGGCCTTCTCCGCCCAGGCCGAAACCCGAGTGACCTATAAATCCGCTTCAGCCGGCACCGCCTACTACCAGATGGGGGTGGAGCTCTCGGAAGCGATTCGCAAGGGTACCGACGGCGACATCCAGCTCACGCTGGAAGAGAGCCAGGGCTCGGTGCAGAACGTGATGGAAGTGATGGCCCGCCAGGGCAACTACGTCTTTACCACGCCTCCCGGCCTCGTGGAGAGCGCCATGGCCGGTGAGGGGCCCTTCGCCGAGCGACAGAGTCCTCGTTTCCAGGAGATTCGTGGCCTGTTCCCGATCCCGGCGATCACCATGCACTTCGTTGCGGCCGGTGGCGAGGGTGTCATCGGGCTCGAGGATCTGGAAGACAAGCATATCCTGATCGGGCGCGGCACTTTCGGTGCCCGGGAGGCCGAGCGTTATCTCGAGCTGTTCGACATGATGGACAAGGTGCGCGTGGCCAGCGCCGAGATCGGCAGCGGCCCCGATGCGCTGAAGAACGGGCAGATCGATGCCTTCGTCACGGCGAGTTCCTTTCCCACTCCCAACGTGATCGAAACCGCCGCGAGCATGTCGATCAGCCTGGTCAGCCTGACCGACGAGCAGATCGAGCAGACCGGCGCGGCACGCCAGACCATTCCGGCCGGCACCTACACCGGCGTGGATCAGGACGTCGAGACCACCTCGCTGCCCGTCATTGCCTATACCACCACCGGTATGGACGACGACACCGCCTACACCCTGACCAAGACCTTCTGGGAGCGTCGGGATGCCATGGCGGAAGAGACGGCCTGGTGGGGCAGTATCACCCACGACATGGTCGGTAACATCGCCGGGTCGCTTCACCCGGGCGCGGTGCGCTACTACGATGAGGCTGGCATCGAAATTCCCGACGAACTGCGCTAGGCCCTGTCCGAAAACTGGCTGCACTTGGCCATACGGCGTTAAAAATCGGCTCAAAGTACTCATTTACACCCCGTAAACTCCGTCTTTTCGCCGATTTTTGCCTTGCGACCCACAGGGATGTGGGAAGTGCGTTGGCCCGTAGGGAACGGGCCTAGCCCTGGCCTTCGTTCGCCGACTTTTCAGACAATGCCTAACTCCCTGTTGGGGCCAGTGCTCCTGGCCTGGCCCTGATTGAAAGGCACCATCTCTATGTCGACATTTTCCTCTTCTCCGGCGGCCGGCGAGGCCGCCGGGGGTATTCGGTGGGGGGTTCACCCGGCCTGGGTATTTCTGGGCGGCCTCACGGTGGTCTTTCACCTGGGCCTGATCTTCTACGGCCTCACACCGGCACTCGTCAGCCGGCCGATTCACATGGCGCTGGCGTTGCCGTGGGTTTTGATCTTCGCCGCTCGTACACCGCTCCAGCGCTGGAGCGGCTGGGCCCTGACCCTGCTGGGTATCGCCGCCTGCGGCTATATCGCCTTCAGCGAGGAGGCGCTATCGCAGCAGTACGGCTTCATCGATACCCACCTGCAGATGGTCATCGGCGTCTTTCTCATCGGGCTGGCACTGGAGGCAGCCCGTCGCGCAATCGGCTGGCCGCTACCCCTGGTGGCGGTGGCGGCGCTGCTATATGCGATATTCGGTACCCACATCCCCGGGCAGTTTGGGCATCAGGGGCTGCCGATGCAGAGCTTGGTCGGCACCCTGACCATCGCCGAAGGCGGTCTCTGGGGCTCGCTCACGGGGATCAGCGTCGGGGTGGTGGCGATCTTCGTCATCTTCGGCGCGGTGCTCAATGCCGGTGAGGCGGGGCAGGGCTTCATGAACATGGCCAGTGCCTTCGCCGGTCGGTTGACCGGCGGGGCTGCCAAGGTATCGGTGATCTCCTCTGCCCTGATGGGGTCGATCTCCGGCTCCGCCTCGGCCAACGTCGCCTCTACCGGGGCGATCACCATTCCCACCATGGTGCGCCTGGGATATCCGCGTGCCCTGGCCGGTGGCGTGGAGGCGGTGGCCTCGTCGGGCGGACAGATCATGCCGCCATTGATGGGGGCGGGGGCCTTCGTCATGGTCGAACTCACCGGTACCCCCTATACCCAGATCATGGCTGCGGCGATGCTGCCGGCGATTCTCTATTTCGCTACCGTCTGGGTGGGCATCAACGCCTATGCCACGCGGCATGACCTGAGCCCCATGGCCGAAAGCGACAGGCCCAGCGGCAAGGAGGTGCTGATCACCTCACTGTTCTTCGCCGTGCCCTTCGTCATACTGCTCGAGCGCATCTTCCTCGGCGGCTTTACGCCCCAGTATGCGGCGAGCCTGGCCATCTTTGCCGGCATGCTGCTGCTGTTCTTCGACGTGACGCTCAGCTTCTCGCTGCGCGGCTTCGCCTCGCGAATGGCCGATGCCATGGTCACCGCGGGGCGTCAGGTCGCGGTTATCGGCTCGATCATCATCTGTGCCTCGCTGGTGATCGGCGTGCTGTCCATGACCGGGCTGGGTGTGAAGATCACCTCGGGTATTCTCTCCCTTTCCAACGAGATGCTGTGGCCGGCGCTGCTGCTCACCGCGCTCGCCTGCCTGGTGCTGGGCATGGAGGTGCCGACCACGGCCGCCTACGTGATCTGCGTTTCGGTGGCCGGGCCGGCGCTGACCGCCCTGGGGCTCGAGCCGTTGCTGGCGCACCTGTTCGTGTTCTGGTTCGCGCTGCTCTCGACCATTACGCCGCCGGTCTGCGGCGGGGTCTTCATCGCCGCCGGCATGGTGGGGGAGAATTGGCTCAAGGTAGCGATGAAGGCCATGGCGCTGGGCATCGGGCTCTATATCATCCCCCTGGCCATGGTCGCCAATCCGGATATCATCCGCCTCGCCTTCGACCCCTTCGCGGCGGTATTCGACGCGGTGAAGATCGCCATCGGCCTGGGCGGCATCTCCTATGGCGTCATCGCCCGCCGCGCCCTCTGGCTGCGGGTGCTGCTGGTCGTGGTGGGGGCGCTGGTGATCTTTGCGGTTTAGGCGACACCCCGGCATGGCAGGACAAGTCAGCTGTTGGAGCGCTCGGTTCGGCGCTCCGACTCTGCATCGCGACTGGCACCGCAGGCGCCCTGGCGAATCGCGGCGGTGGAAAAAACAGCTGTTGGAGCGCTGCTTTGCATCGCGACTGGCGCCGGCAGGCGCCTCGGCGGAGGCCGCAACGGCAGTAGTTATCGCCGGCATTGGCAACACCGCGGTCGCGAACTAAAGCTGCTCCTACAATTGTGTGGTTTGCGCCGGTGGGCGCCGCAGGCGCCCTGGCGGAGGCTGGAACGTCAGTGGTTATCGGAGAGTATGGAGGAGGAGACAGATGATCTTTGCCACGCTGGGGCCTGAGGGCAATAACCACGTACTGGTTTTGCGCCGCTATCTCGATGCGCGCGGTCCCGCCGATGCCGAGGTGAGGCTGTTCGATGATTTTCCGGCGGCGTTCGCCGCACTGGTGGCGGGTGAGGTGGACCTGGTATTGCAGTGCACGGCGCACTTCAGCCACGCCGATTGCGTCGGCCGTTACATGCATCGCGCCTTTCCAGTGGACGTCTTCGTCGCTGGAAGTCACCCACTGGCACTGCTGGCACGGTGTGATATTGCCGAGCCTCGCCGAGTGGCACGCCAGCCGGCTACCCGCTACTACACCGACCTCTCTTCCTTTGACGAAGAGATCGATGCGCCCACCACCGTGGCGGTGGCCGAGGGGCTGGTGGAGGGGCGTTTCGAGGCGGGCATCTGTGCCCGGCGGGCCCTGGAACAGCATCCCGACAAGCTGCGCCTGATCGAGGAGTTGGGCCCGGCGCTGGACGTCTGGGTACTCTACGGCACCCAACCGCTTCCCGACGGCAGCTCGCTGTCAGTCTAGCCGCCACGCCCCGTGCGTGACAGAATCTGGGCTGACCCGAAAACCGAGACCGTCAACCGCCGCCATGGCGACCCAAGACGGCACGAACGATATAGCGCCTCCGGCGCTTAAAGAGGACACCATGCCCGAATACCGCTCCCGTACCACCACCGCCGGTCGCAACATGGCCGGCGCCCGCGCCCTGTGGCGTGCCACCGGCATGAAGGACGAGGATTTCCACAAGCCGATCATCGCCGTGGCCAACTCCTTCACCCAGTTCGTGCCGGGGCACGTGCATCTGAAGGACATGGGCCAGCTGGTGGCCCGGGAGATCGAGAAGGCGGGTGGCGTCGCCAAGGAGTTCAATACCATCGCGGTGGACGACGGCATCGCCATGGGCCACGACGGCATGCTCTATTCGCTGCCGAGCCGCGACATCATCGCCGACAGCGTCGAGTACATGGTCAACGCCCACTGCGCCGACGCCCTGGTGTGCATTTCCAACTGCGACAAGATCACTCCCGGCATGCTGATGGCCGCCATGCGCCTCAATATTCCGGTGATCTTCGTATCCGGCGGCCCCATGGAGGCGGGCAAGACCAAGCTGCTCGACCATGGCATCGACCTGATCGATGCGATGATCTATGCCGCCGACGACAGCTACAGCGACGAGGATATCGCCGAGATCGAGCGTAGCGCCTGTCCCACCTGCGGCAGCTGCTCCGGCATGTTCACCGCCAACTCCATGAACTGCCTGATGGAAGCGTTGGGCCTGGCGCTGCCGGGCAACGGTACGGTGCTGGCGACCCACAGCGACCGGCGTCGCCTTTTCGAGGAGGCGGGGCACCGCATCGTCGACCTGGCCAAGCGCTACTACGAGGGCAACGAGTCGCACTTGTTGCCCCGGGCCATCGGCTCCAAGGCGGCCTTCAGGAATGCCATGACCCTGGATATCGCCATGGGCGGTTCCACCAACACCATCCTGCACCTGCTGGCCGCCGCCCAGGAGGGCGAGATCGACTTCACCATGGCCGACATCGACCGGCTGTCGCGGGAGGTGCCGCAGCTGTGCAAGCTGGCACCCAACACCCAGCAATACCATATCGAGGACTGCCATCGCGCCGGTGGCATCATGGCGATCCTCGGTGAGCTGGAGCGTGCCGGGGTGCTGGATACCCGGGTGCCCACCGTCTACGGCGATACCCTCAGGGACGCTCTGGACGAGTGGGACATCATGCGCTCGCCGAGCCCTGAGGTGGTCGAATTCTACAAGGCAGGCCCCGGTGGCATCCCCACCCAGACCGCCTTCTCCCAGAGCGCCCGTTGGCCGAGTCTGGATGGCGATCGCGCCACCGGCTGTATCCGCGACCTGGAGCACGCCTTTTCCCGGGAGGGCGGCCTGGCCGTGCTGTTCGGCAACATCGCCGTGGATGGCTGCGTGGTGAAGACCGCCGGTGTCGACGACTCGATCCTGGTGTTCGAGGGTCCGGCCCACGTGGTCGAGTCCCAGGATCAGGCGGTGGAGCATGTCCTCGAGGGCAAGGTGAAAGCGGGGGAGGTGGTGGTGATCCGCTACGAGGGCCCCAAGGGTGGCCCCGGTATGCAGGAGATGCTCTATCCGACCTCCTACCTGAAGTCCAAGGGGCTGGGCAAGGCGTGTGCGTTGCTCACCGACGGCCGCTTCTCCGGCGGTACCTCGGGGCTTTCCATCGGCCACGCTTCTCCCGAAGCCGCGGCTGGCGGTGCCATCGGCCTGGTGCGTTCCGGCGACATCATTCGCATCGATATTCCCAATCGTTCGATCGACGTCAAGCTCTCCGACGCTGAATTGGCGGTACGGCGTGAAGCGGAAGAGGCGCGCGGCAGTCAGGCCTGGAAGCCGAGCATCCAGCGCACCCGCAAGGTTTCGGCGGCGCTCAAGGCGTACGCGCTGCTGGCCACGTCTGCCGACAAGGGTGCGGTGCGGGACCTTGCCAAGCTCGACTGATTCTCGACCGTTCCGTGCGCCGGGGCCATTCCCGGCGTACCGATGCCATCAAGCGAGACGTTCATGATGAAGCAGACCTACGGTGTTGGCCTCATCGGTTTCGGCACCGCCGGCCGTGTCTTTCATGCACCGCTGATACAGGCCGCGCCCGGGCTCGAGCTGTTGGCTGTGGTCAGCAGTGCGCCGGAGCGGGTGCGTGAAACCCTGCCCGAGGTGGAAGTGCTGCCCAAGTCGGCGGCGCTCTTTGCACGTGGCGATATCGACCTGGTGGTGATTGCCACCCCCAACGAAACCCACTATCCGCTGGGCAAGGCGGCGCTGGTGGCCGGCAAGCACCTGGTCATCGACAAGCCCTTCACCGTATCGGTGCCGGAGGCGCGGCTGCTGAAGGTCGAAGCCGACAAGCAAGAGCGGATGGTCAGCGTCTTCCACAACCGTCGCTGGGATAGCGACTTCCTCACCCTTCAGGCGCTGCTGGCATCGGGTCGACTGGGACGTCCGGTGTCGCTGGAGCTACGTTTCGACCGCTACCGTCCCCTGGTCGCCGATCGCTGGCGCGAGCAGCAAAAGCCCGGCAGCGGTATCTGGTTCGACCTCGGCGCCCATCTGCTCGATCAGGCCAACATGCTGTTCGGCATGCCGCGAGCCATTCTGCTGGACCTCAAGGCTGCAAGGGATGGCGCCGAGGTGGACGACGATTTCCTGGCACTGCTCGACTACGGTGACCTGCGGGTGACGCTGAAGGCCAGCTCACTGGTGGCCGAGTCGACGCCGCAGCTGGCCTTGCACGGCACCCAGGGCAGCTTCGTCAAGTACGGCCGCGACCCGCAGGAGAACTGGCTGCGTGCGGGCCATGTGCCGACGCCCTTCTGGGGTATCGACGAGCGACCGGGTCGCCTGACCCTGAACGAGGGGGAGGGTGAAGACGTTTCGCTGGTGGGCCAGGAGCATCCCGGAATGCCTGGCAACTACCCGGCCTACTATGCCGCCGTTGCCGATGCGCTCGCTGAGCGAGTGCCGCCGCCGGTAACGGTGGATGAGGCACTGGACGTCATGTACCTGTTGGAGGCCGGAATGGATAGCCATCGCCAGGAGCGCTGGATACGCCTCAAGGAGGGCAACGGTATTCCGCGCTATCTGAACGGATAGGCCGAACGGCTAGAGCGAACGGACCGCGCATCGGCGCCGGCCGCCAGCTCAGCGTCACCAGGTCAGTGAGGTGTCTTCCCGACGGCGCTGGCGGAGGGTGTCGCGGGCGATGAAAAGGGCCGCGATGGCCCGCGCCTCATGGAAATCCTCGCGTAACAACAGGGCGGGTAGTTCCTCCAGGGCATGGGTCTCGACCACGAGCTGTTCCGGCTCGTCACCGGGCAGCCGTTTCGGGTAGAGCTCGGTGGCCAGCATCACCTGCATGCGGTGGCGCATGTAGTTAGGCGCCAGCGACAGCTCCACCAGCGGCTCGATATGCTGGGCCCCGAAGCCGCATTCCTCCATCAGCTCGCGGTTGGCGGCGGTGACGAGATCCTCCCCCGGATCGACCAGGCCCTTCGGCAGGGTGAGCACATAGTCCTCGAAGCCGGCCGCATACTCGCGGATCAGCAGCACATGATCGGGGTCGGGCATGGCGATGATCATGACCGCGCCGTGATCGCTGCCGGTCAGCCGCTCAAAGGTGCGCTCGGCCCCGTTGGCAAAACGAAGTTCCAGCGACTCGATGTGAAACAGACGGCTTCTGGCCACCGACTGGCGTGACAGGACCTGGGGTTTCTGCAGATAGAATGTCTCGGACATGAGAGCTCCGTTGCGAACAGGTGAGCCGACGGCGGACTGTCCTTGCAGGCCAGGCATGCGCCGAGGGGATCGATTGAGTACAATATCACGCCTTCCACCGTACCGACGCCACCGGGAGTCGCCATGATCGACTGGCGCGCCATCGATACCGTTCTGCTGGATATGGACGGCACCCTGCTAGACCTCCATTTCGACAGCCACTTCTGGCTGGAGCATCTGCCCAGGCGCTATGTGGAGCTGCACCGGCTGGATGAAGCGACCCAGGAAGTCCTGCGGGCGCGCATCATTCGTGAAAAGGGCACGCTCAACTGGTATAGCCTGGCCTACTGGAGTCGCGAGCTGGGGGTGGACATCGTCGCGCTCAAGCGCGAGATCCAGCACCTCATCGGCCTGCGCAGCGATGCCCTGGATTTCCTCGAGTGGCTCAAGCAGGCTCACCCCCGCGTCGTGCTGGCGACCAATGCCGACCGCGAGAGCCTGGAACTGAAGTTGCCGATCACTGGTCTCGAGAACTACCTGGACGCCATCGTCTCCTCGGCGGACCTGGGCGTGCCCAAGGAAGCCCAGGAATTCTGGTTCGCGCTGCAGGAGGTCGAGCCCTTCGATCCCGCCCGAACCCTGTTTATCGATGACAATCCGGAGGTGCTGGAGAGCGCGCGGGAGTATGGCATTCGCCACCTGCTGGGGATCAAGCAGCCCGACAGCACCCGGCCGGAGAAGGAGCTGGAGGAGTTTATCGCCCTGGATCGCTTCGCCGCCATCCTGCCGGAAACGCTGCCGCCCGAAGTCCGTGCTGACAAGTCCCCGGAAGGAAAGGAAGGATAGGGAGGAAGGAATGGAGACTGTACGACTCGACAAGTGGCTGTGGGCCGCGCGCTTCTTCAAGACCCGTGCCCTGGCCAAGAAGGCCATCGAAGGTGGCAAGGTCCACTACAACGGTGCCCGGGCCAAGACCAGCAAGAGCGTCGAGGTCGGGGCGCTGGTTCGCGTGCCCCAGGGGTGGGATTACTGGGAAGTGGAGGTCGTGGCGCTTTCGGATCAGCGTCGAGGCGCTTCCGAGGCACGTGAGCTCTATCGCGAAACGCCCGAGAGCGAAGCACGACGCCTGCGCGAAGCCGAGGGCCGACGCCTCACCAACCAGGCCATGCAGCATCCTCTGCGCCGGCCCGACAAGAAGCAGCGTCGGGACATCCACCGCTTTCAGCGTCAGCACGACGACTAACCGAACCCCTTTACGAGACCGTACGCCATGAGCGATCAGATTCAGCGTTTTCTCTTCGAGCGCACCAATGTGCGCGGTGAGATCGTCACCCTCGAGCGCGCCTATGGGGATGTGCTCGACCGACACGGCTACCCGCCGGCGATCAACCGGCTGCTGGGTGAGTTGCTGTCAGCCGTTGCCCTGCTCACCGATACCGTCAAGCTCGACGGTATCCTCAGCGTCGAGGTGCGTGGCCAGGGAGCGCTGTCGTTGCTGATGGCCGAGTCCAACCCCGGCGGCGAGCTGCGCGCCATTGCGCGCCTGGCCGAGGGCACCGACCTGCCCGATGACGACCAGAGCTTTCGCGACCTGGTGGGCGATGGCCATATCGTGATCACCCTGGACCCGAAGGAGGGCAATCGTTACCAGGGTATCGTGGCGCTGGAGCACGACAGCCTGGCCGAATGCCTGGAAGCCTATTTCTCCCAGTCCGAACAGCTGCCCACCTTCCTCCGGCTGACGTCGGACGGAACACGTACCGGTGGGCTGCTGCTGCAACGCCTGCCCGACGATTCAATGAACCAGGATGACGATGCCTGGGAGCGAAGCGTGCATCTGGCGCGGACCCTGCGCAGCGACGAGCTTCTGGAGCTCGATCAGCGGGAGGTGCTGTATCGCCTCTACCATGAAGAGACAGTACGCGTCTTCGAACCCAAGCCGTTGCGCTTCGGCTGTACCTGCTCCCGCGCGCGGATTGGCGAGGCGCTGCTGAGCCTCGGCGAGAAGGAGCTGCGCGAGGTATTGGCTGAGCAGGGCGAGATCGAGACTCAGTGTCACTTCTGCCATACCCACTACCGCTTCGGCGAAGCCGAGGTGGAAGCGCTGTTGGCGGCGCCGGATGGGGATGCGCGCACGCTGCACTGAACCCCTTCACAGAAGCTCTTTACAGGAAGACTGCACCGAGAGGGTCGTTGTCGTGTCTTCTGTCTGCCTGCCGTCGACTACAAGGCAGTCTTGTGGCTCATGCTGCATGGCACAAATGCGATGTGGTTCAACCTGCTGCGATATGGCATTGATGTAGTAGTAAAACTACAAGAACTTCGGCCAACGGCAGCGTTTCCCGGCGGCTTCCTTTTTGCCATAATAGCGCCCGCCTTAAGGCCGATCGGCTCGACACAAGACGGGATACATCCGCACGGACGATCGGAAACCTCATTGCAGAGGGCGTTATGGACGCCTGGCCCACGAGAGAGAACCGGCCGCAAGGCCCAGGAAATGACATGACCACATCCCAAGCCGCTCCTCAAGCACACGTCAATCTCAGCAGCGCCGAACTCATCGAACGGTCAGTGGCGCGTGGTGAAGGCCGACTGTCTGCCAACGGTGCCCTGGTGGTGAACACCGGTGAGCGCACCGGCCGTTCCCCCAAGGACCGCTTCATCGTCGATGAGCCTTCGACCAGTTCCCAGATCGACTGGGGCAGCGTCAACCGTCCCTTCCCGGTCGAGCAGTTCGATGCGCTTTGGGAGCGCGTCGAGGCGTACCTGAGCAGTGGCGAGCGCTTCGTGTCCGAGCTGCATGTGGGCAGTGATCCGACCCATTACCTGCCGGTGCGCGTGACCACCGAAACGGCCTGGCACAATCTCTTCGGTCGTACCATGTTCGTGCGTCCGGAAGTCTACAACCCGTCCATCAAGGACGAGTGGACCATCCTCAACGCGCCGTATTTCGAGTGTGACCCCAATCGTGATGGCACCAACTCCGATGGCTGCGTGATCCTCAACTTCGCCCAGAAGAAGGTACTGATCGCCGGCATGCGCTATGCCGGCGAGATGAAGAAGGCGATGTTCTCGGTTCAGAACTTCCTGCTGCCGGCTTCCGATGTACTGCCTATGCACTGCTCGGCCAACGTCGGCGAGGATGGCGAGACCACCCTGTTCTTCGGCCTCTCGGGTACCGGCAAGACCACGCTCTCGGCGGACCCGGCACGCTACCTGATCGGCGACGACGAGCATGGCTGGGGCCCGGGCACGGTGTTTAACATCGAAGGCGGCTGCTATGCCAAGTGCATCGACCTCTCCGAGAAGAACGAGCCGGTCATCTGGGATGCCATCAAGTTCGGCACCGTGCTGGAGAACGTCGTGCTCGACGATCGGCGCGAGCCCGACTACACCGACGACAGCCTGACCCAGAACTCCCGCGCCGCCTATCCGCTGGAGCATGTGGACAAGCGCGTGCCGGAGAACCGTGCCGGCGAGCCCAACGCCATCATCTTCCTGACCTGTGATATGAGCGGCGTTCTGCCCCCGGTGTCGGTGCTCTCCAAGGAAGCCGCGGCCTATCATTTCCTCTCCGGCTATACCGCCAAGGTTGGCTCCACCGAGATGGGCTCCTCCGCCGGTCTCGAGGCCACCTTCTCCACCTGCTTCGGTGCGCCTTTCTTCCCGCGTCCGGCGCGAAAATACGCGGATCTGCTGATCAAGCGCGTCGAGGCCAAGGATGCTCAGGTCTATCTGGTCAACACTGGCTGGACCGGCGGTGCCTATGGCGAAGGCGGTTCGCGTTTCTCGATTCCGACAACCCGTGCCATCATCAGCGCGATCCAGTCCGGCGTGCTGCGCGAGATCGAGACCAAGCGCATCGAAGGGCTCAACCTGGACGTGCCGGTGTCGGTGCCGGGCGTCGACTCGCGTCTGCTCGACCCGCGCGAGACCTGGGAAGACTCAGCCGCCTATGATCGCAACCTGCGCGACCTGGCAGCCAAGTTCGTCGACAACTTCAAGAAGTTCGACGGCGTCAGCGAAGCCATCGTCAAGGCCGGACCCAGCCTGACCTGAGGCGAACCCGCCGAGGTTACAGTGGTCTGAACGGGGAAGGACAATCGTCCTTCCCCGTTTCGTTGTGCGTTCCGCCTGGTGGCAAGTGCCATGCAGTCAGGGCAATGCAGTAACGAGCGATATCAACGAGGAGAGAGGTCATGAAACGACGTCATTTTCTGGGTCTGGTCGGTGCCACCGGGGCCGTGGGGCTGCTGCCGGGAGTCGCCTGGGGCTTTCCTCGCCTGAATCTCGAACCCGCATCGGGGCTCGAGCGGTTGGAGCTCTCCAGCGACGAGTGGCGCGAGCGCCTCACGCCCGAGCAGTACGACATCCTGCGTGACCATGGCACCGAGCCCCCCTGGTCAAGCCCGCTGGACGAAGAGTGGCGCGAAGGGGAGTATCACTGCGCCGGCTGCGACCTGCTGCTGTTCACCAGCGCCATGAAATACGACTCCGGCACCGGCTGGCCGAGCTTCTTCGAGCACGTCGAAGGCCACCTGCTGAGCCAGCTCGACTTCAGCATGATCTGGCCGCGGACCGAATATCACTGCGCCCGCTGCCATGGCCACCAGGGCCACGTCTTCAGCGACGGACCCGAGCCCACCGGCCTGCGCTGGTGCAACAACGGCCTGGCGTTGACGTTTGTCCCCGCTACAGCCTGAACCCTTCGATGATGTACTGGGCCAGGCCCTCCACCACCGGAGAGCCGGTATCCGATGATCGCAGCAGCACGATGGAGGCGTCGGGCAGGGAGGGAAAGCCGTCCGCTTCGTCGAGGATGCGCAAGTTCGGCGTAACCAGGCTCTTCATCCACGCCGACACGGCAAGACCCGCCCCGACAACCGCCTGAAGCGTGGCCAGGCTTGGGCTGCTGTAGGCGATACGATAGGAGAGGCCGGCCCGGGTCAGGGCGTTGCAGGCGTGACGCCGGCAGAAACAGGGCTCTTCGAACAGCGCCAATGGCAGGGGTGACTGCCGGTGCGTTGCATGCGACTCGGCCACCACCCATACCGTTTCATCCTGCAGCAGGATCTCGCCGATCTCATGCCCCACCTCGCGGGTCACGATACTCAGGTCGAGCTGGCCCTTCTGGCGATTGATCAGTTCGGAGGAAGGGGCGCACTGCACCTCGACATCCACCAGTGGCCAGGTATGGGAGAAGGACTTCAGGATACCCGGCAGGAAACGCATCACATAGTCGTCGGGCACGCCGAGCCTCACCTTCCCGACCATATCCGGCTGGCGCAGCATGGTGAGCGCTTCGCCATGCAGGTCGAGAATGCGTCGCGCATACCCGAGCAGCGTCGCTCCCTCGCTGGTCAGCAGCATCTGGCGCCCCTGCCGTTCGAACAGCTGGCGCTGTAACACGTCCTCCTCAAGCCGCTTGATCTGCATGCTCACGGCGGATTGCGTTCGATTCACCGCCTGGGCGGCGCGGGTGAAGCCACCGTGGTCGACGATGGCGACAAAGGTGCGCAGTAGTTCATGATCGATGGTCTGGAGCATACGGATTACTCATCGCTTTTTTATCAATGTATTTGATGTCATGCATCAGAAGTATTCGTTGGATTGATTTTAGCTGCTCCTCGACACTTCCTCCACACCCAGGCTTCACACACCAGGAGGAGGTCGCCATGTCCACGCAATCGATCTGCGCGTCGCCTGCACCCAGCAACAACTGCACAAACCGTCCGGTCGAGCAGGCTATCGCTACGACCCACCAACGGTTGCGGTTTATCGTACGACTGTGGCACTGGGCGCGCCGCATAGACCGGCTCGCCCAGCTTCGTCGTGAGCGCAATCAGCTGCATGAGCTCAGCGATGAACTGCTGCGGGATATCGGCCTGACGCGCCACGAGGCCAACCGTGAGAGTCGTCGCCACTTCTGGGACGATATCGGCTGGCGGCGCTGACGTTGGCTGCGGCGAGCGCGTGGCGTTTATGGTAACTTGGCGCGATCTTTTGCTGTTGCTACATCAAGGATGTCATGGACGCCACGACCCGAATCATTTCACGCCTCGCCGAAGAGCTCGCCGTTCGACCGCAGCAGGTATCAGCCACGGTTGAGCTGCTCGACGGCGGGGCCACCGTGCCCTTCATTTCGCGCTATCGCAAGGAGGTCACCGGTGGCCTCGATGACACCCAGCTGCGCCAGCTCGACGAGCGCCTGCGCTACCTGCGCGAACTCGAGGAGCGACGCGGCACCGTGCTCGCCGCCATCGAGGAACAGGGCAAGCTGACCGATGCACTGTCGGCGCAGATCCAGGCGGCCGACACCAAGCAGCGCCTGGAAGACCTCTACCTGCCGTACAAGAAGAAGCGCCGGACCAAGGCGCAGATCGCCCGTGAGGCGGGCCTCGAGCCGCTGGCCGATGCCCTGTTCACCGACCCGACCCTGGATCCGGAGACCGAAGCCGGCCGCTATCTGCGTCCTGCCGAGGGCGATACCCCCGCCGTGGAGGATGCCAAGGCGGCACTGGATGGGGCCAGGCAGATCCTGATGGAGCGCTTCGCCGAGGACCCCGAACTGGTCGGGCTACTGCGCGAGCGCCTGTGGAGCGAGGGCGAGCTCAGCGCCAGGGTGCTGGAGGGAAAGGAGCGCGAGGGCGCCAAGTTTTCCGACTACTTCGAGCATGACGAGAAGCTGGCCAAGGTGCCGTCGCATCGGGCGCTGGCGATGTTCCGTGGCCGTAACGAAGGGGTGCTGACCCTGGCGATTCGACTGCCCGGTGAAGACGAGGCGCCGATTCACCCCGCCCAGGTCGCCATCGCTCGCCACTTCAAGATTCGTGACGAGGGCCGTGCCGCCGACAAATGGCTCGCCGACGTGGTTCGCTGGACCTGGCGGGTCAAGCTCTATACCCACCTGGAGACCGAGCTGATGGGGCGGCTGCGCGAGAGCGCCGAGCTCGCCGCCATCGGTGTCTTTGCCGCCAATCTCAAGGACCTGTTGCTGGCCGCGCCGGCCGGGCAGAAGGCAACGCTCGCCATCGACCCCGGCCTGCGCACCGGCTGCAAGGTGGCCGTGGTGGACGCCACGGGCCAGTTCCTCGAGCACGCCACCATCTATCCCCATGCGCCCCGCAACGCCTGGGACGCCTCCCTGGCCGAGCTGGCCAGGTTGGTGGAACGCCACGATGTGGCGCTGATTGCGGTGGGCAACGGCACCGCCAGTCGCGAGACCGACCGGCTCGCCGCCGACCTGGTCAAGCTGTGCGCGTCACGCCAGGGGCCGGGCAAGCGTGCGCTGGCCAAGGTGATGGTCAGTGAGGCCGGTGCCTCGGTCTACTCTGCTTCGGAGTACGCGTCCCGGGAACTGCCTGACCTCGACGTCACCATCCGCGGCGCGGTCTCCATTGCCCGGCGCCTGCAGGACCCGCTGGCCGAGCTGGTCAAGATCGAGCCCAAGGCGATCGGCGTGGGGCAATACCAGCACGATGTCTCCCAGCTGCAGCTCTCCCGCAGCCTGGAAACCGTGATCGAGGACTGCGTGAATGCCGTCGGGGTCGACCTCAATACGGCATCGAGTGCGCTGTTGTCCCGTGTCGCCGGCCTCAACCCGGCTCTGGCCGAGAATATCGTCGCCCAACGCAACGCCGAGGGCGCCTTCGTCAGCCGCAGACAGCTGCTCGACGTGGGCAGGCTGGGCCCCAAGACCTTCGAGCAGTGCGCGGGTTTCCTGCGCATCATGAACGGCGACAATCCGCTCGATGCCAGTGCGGTCCACCCCGAGGCCTACCCGCTCGTGGAGCGCATCGCCAAGCGCAGTGGCCGGGAGCTGTCCAGCCTGATCGGCGACAGCGCCACCCTCAAGGCGGTCAAGCCCGCCGAATTCGCCGACGAGCGTTTCGGTGTGCCTACCATCAGCGATATCCTCAAGGAACTCGACAAGCCCGGCCGTGATCCGCGGCCCGAGTTCAAGGCCGCCGAGTTCCGCGAAGGGGTGGAAACGCTCAAGGACCTGGAGCCGAGCATGATCCTGGAGGGTACCGTGACCAACGTGACCCACTTCGGCGCCTTCGTCGATATCGGCGTGCATCAAGACGGGCTGGTGCACATCTCGGCCCTGTCGAACACGTTCGTCGATGACCCGCGCACCGTGGTCAAGGCCGGGGATATCGTCAAGGTCAAGGTGATGAGCGTGGACCTTGAGCGTGCCCGCATCGCCCTTACCATGCGCCTGGATGACCAGCCGGGTGAGGAGGCCGGTGGCAAGCCGAGGCGCGGTGGTGGTCGCGAGCGCCAGGGGCAGGATCAGGGCAAGCCGGCGCGCAGGAATGGCGGCGCCGGGCAGAGCCAGCCGGCCACCCCGGTGGGGGCCCTGGGTGCTGCGCTGCTCAAGGCAAAGAAGGGCAAGTCTTGAACCCTGCCCCCCTGACGCCATACTGTCGTCAACAACTGTTAGCCCATTGTCGGCCGCTTTCGGCGGCCGGTACGCTTCGACCGGGGAACCTGCATCAGGCTTCCGAGACATGGGGTCAATGCCTTGTCTGATTCATACACTGCCATCGTTTCACACCTTTCCGCTCTCGCTGCCCAGGGTCGCTTCGGTCGCCTGCTTCGGGGCATCGAGAAGGAGGGATTGCGCGTCGATGCCCAGGGCGGCATCGCCGACACACCGCATCCCCGGGCGCTGGGCTCCAAGTTGACCCACCCCTATATCACCACCGACTACTCCGAAGCGCTGCTGGAGTACATTACCCCGGTGTACTGCCGCCCGGGCGATGCCATGGCCTTCCTGGCCGACCTGCACCGCTTCAGCTATCGCCACCTGGGCGATGAGCTGATCTGGCCGGCCAGCATGCCGTCGCGCCTCGATGGCAACGACAGCGTGACCATCGCCGATTATGGCAGCTCCAATGTGGGCACCATGAAGCACGTCTACCGCAAGGGGCTGGATGTGCGCTACGGCCGGATCATGCAGTCGATAGCCGGCATTCACTACAATGTGTCGTTGCCCAACGAGCTGTGGGAGGTGCTGCGTGAGCGGGATGGTGCAGCCGACACCCCCATGAACGACTATCGTTCCAGTCGCTATTTCGGCCTGATTCGCAATTTCCGTCGTCACAGCTGGCTGCTGCTCTACCTGTTCGGTGCCTCGCCGGCACTGGATCGCAGCTTCCTCCCCGACGGCAGGATTCCCGACAAGCTGCAGGCCCACGGCCGCGACACCCTGATCTCGCCCCATGCCACCAGCCTGCGCATGTCGGACCTGGGCTACCAGAACAAGGTACAGGCGCAGCTGAAGATCTGCTTCAACTCGCTGTCGAACTATGTCGGCACCCTGCGCCACGCCATTTCCACGCCCTGGCCCGCCTATGCGGCCATGGGCGTAGAGGAAAACGGCAACTGGCAACAGCTCAATGCCAATATCCTGCAGATCGAGAACGAGTACTACAGCGACATTCGCCCCAAGCGGGTGACTCGCCAGAACGAGACCCCCAGCCAGGCGCTGGAGGCGCGCGGCGTGGAGTACATCGAGGTGCGCTGTCTCGATCTCGACCCTTCGCTTGCCCTGGGCATCGACGAACCCCGGCTACGCTTCCTCGACACATTCCTGATGTGGTGCCTGCTCTCCGAGAGTCCCTGGATTCCCGACGAGGAGTGCGACCGGCTCGACGACAACCGCCAGCGTGTGGTGGAGCGCGGGCGTGACCCCGAGCTGCGCCTGGAGCACGATGGCCAGCTTCGCTCGGTGGCCGACTGGGGCGGGGAGATCTGCTCGGAGATGGAGCAGGTGGCCGAGCTGCTCGACCAGCTCGAGGAGGGCTCGCCTCACCGCGACGCCCTGGCATCGCAGGTTCCGAGCCTCGCCGACCCCTCCCGGACACCCTCCGGCAAGCTGTTGAGCCGGCTTGAGGAGAGCGGCGGGGAGTTCATCGAGCTTGTTCTCGCCATGGCCCAGGAGCAGGCCGCACAGCTACGGGCCGAGCCCATGGATCCGGCCCGCGAGGCGCTGTTCGATCAGCTGGTGGAGACTTCCCATCAACAGCAGGGCGAGATCGAGGCCGCCGATGTCGAGGACTTCGATGCGTTTCTCGGCCACTACTTCGACAATGCGCGGGAGCCCCGCGCCGCTGTGGCAGAAAGCCGGGGAGAAACCTCATGACCTCCACATTGCATCGGCTGAGCGTGCGCCACTGGAGCCTGGCCGGCCTGGCCTTCTGCGCCTTGATGATGCTGGTAGCGCTGGGGCTCGAGCACATCGCCGGCCTGGAGCCCTGTCCGCTCTGTATCTTCCAGCGTGTGGCGGTGTTGGCGGCGGCGGCGGTCTTCCTTGTCGCTGCCATTCACAACCCCCGTGGCCGGGTGGGCGCCGTCCTGTATAGCGGGCTGTCGTTGGCCGCGGTGATCGGCGGCATCGTGGTGGCCTGGCGCCATCTCTGGCTGCAATCGCTGCCGCCGGACCAGGTGCCGAGCTGCGGCCCCGGGCTCGACTACATGATGGATGTCCTGCCGCTACGCGATGTGATGGCCAGGGTCTTCTCGGGCTCCGGCGAGTGCGCCGAGATCGACTTCCTGCTCATGGGGATCTCGCTGCCCGGCTGGACGCTGATCGGTTTCGTGGTGCTGGCGCTGGCTCCGCTGGGCATGGTGCTGTCGGCGTTCCGGGAGCGGCACGCCGCCCTGGCATGAAGCAGATCCACCAAGGGAAGCGCAGACATTTGTGCAGCGTTTCCCAAGAACAACGATAAATACAGGAGCCGTACATGCTCTATCGGGCGTTTTCCACCCAGGAGGAGATCGACCGCGAGTATGACCCCTCGCGGGGCCGTGACCCGCTGGCGATGCCGACGCTGCTGGAAGCGTGGCGCGAGAGAAGCGAGGCCTCCCGTGCGCGCTACCGAGTGTCACAGGACGTGGCCTTCGGCCCGACCCTTGCCGAGCGCATGGATGTCTTCCATGCCCATGGCGATTCTCAGGCTGACAGTCCCCCACCGGTGCACCTCTTCATTCACGGTGGCTACTGGCGCTCGCTGAGCCACAAGGAGTTCGGCTTTATCGTCGACGGCCTGGTGGAGGCCGGCATCACCGTGGCAGTGGTCAACTATGCGCTCTGTCCCGCCGTGCCGTTCAGCGAACTGGTGCGTCAGAGCCGGGCGGCTGTGGCCTGGATACATCGTTGCGGCGAATCGCTGGGCGTCGACCCGCACCAGCTGAGCGTTTCCGGCCACTCCGCCGGCGGCCACCTCTGCGCCATGTTGCTGGCCACCGACTGGGAAGGTGACTACGGCCTGCCCAATGACCTGATCCGTGGCGTGCTGGCGATCAGCGGTCTCTATGACCTGCGCCCCTTCCCCTGGTCATGGCTGCAGCCCAAGCTCCAGCTCACCGGGCGCGACGTCGCCGACTACAGCCCGCTGTTCCAGCCCTGCCGGGCGCCGGCCAGGGTCTCCCTGGTGGCCGGTGGCAAGGAGTCCGGCGAGTTCGAGCGGCAGATGCTGGCCCATGCCGAGCATCTGCGTGACCAGGGCATCGAGGTGAGTGCCGATACCCTGGAAACTGACGACCACTTCTCCATTCTCGATCACTACCGCCCCGGTGGGCACTTCGTCGAGTGGATCACAAGCTGCCATCGCTGATTTCAGGGGCCGAGCCCAGTGAGGGAGAGCCCGCGCAGGAGCAAAGTGGCATGAGGGAGTCATCTCCAAGACTAAGAAAAGGCATTCAGCGGTCATGGCCAAAGGGGACAACCGGAGTAAGCCCGTCGGTGCGCATCTGTTCGCGTACTTCCACAGGGGAAGGAGGGGGGAATACGACGCCACGCTCGGTCATCATATTTCGAAGGTTAGTAAAGCTGTCACGCATAGGGCCTGGCTTTAGCTCATTAACGCGATTATGGACCCGCCAGGCTGTAGTCACTCCGCTTTCAGAGCGGAAGTTGGGGTCAGCCCCCTGTTCCAGTAAATATATTGCGATTTCTGGCTTTGTTCCTAATGTGCTTTCATCAAAAGCGCTTGATTTTTTCCCTCTTTGGCTTGTCGCATCAATATGGGCGCCATGTTTGATTAATAGTTTAACATGGTTCAGAGTGCCGCTTATTACAGACTTTCCTAGTAAGGGGATGCCATCCTCTTCCCCATCATTGGGTGAGAGTCCACCATCCAGCATGGCTTCCAGATAAAACGTATCTTCACTCATTAGCGCGGCCCCCAGTGGAGTGCGTGCCGGCATGCCGTTCATTTCATCGTCGCTGGGGTGGACGCCCAGCTCCACCAGGGTGCGAATGGCATCGGTATTCTTCTGCATCATGGCAAACCACATCAGCGTCATCTGCTGCCTGCCCTGGGCATTGAGATCGACGTCCTCGGCGCCCCGGCGTAGCGCCGCCATGTCGTTATTTTCGATGGCCCGAGCCAGCTCGAGTTGCGGGCCGGTAAAGATATCCACGGCGGAATAGTTGCGTGACATGCTGAGCCCCTTGGATGGTTGGCAGCCGCTGACAAGCAGGGCCGCCAGCAACAGGATGATAATGGCGAAGTTGACTTGAGCGTATCGTGGCCTGGTGGTGTGCATGGTGATGGTGGCTCCTGGCTATTGACCCTTGGTTAGCGGCAGTGCCGGTCGGTGGCATCGGCAATGATGCGCTGGTCCATCGCCTTCTGAGCTTCCAGCCCCTCGATGACCTGGACCATGCTGTGCCGCTCGATGGGATTCGTCCCTCGCCCGGGTAGCCGGTAGGGAGCTCCCACCGCATCCGGCATCAGCATGGCCAGCGCGTTGCTGCCCAGCGCGCCGAAGGCCGCGCCTTTCCATCCGCCCAACAATGAGCCGATGCCGGCCCCGGCCAGGGTCGAGCCCCAGTCATGCTCCTGCAGGCTGGTCAGGAGTTCGCCATTGATACGGAAGGCCTGGATATTCTCGGTAGCGGGCCTATGCAGCGTGCCGCCATAGCGTTCCACCGTCTTGGGATGCAGCCCGGAGGCATTGAAGGTCGTGGCAGGCAGGCCACTGGTGCGAGAGGCAGCTGAAGCCAGGCCACCACCTAGTGAATGCCCTGTGAAATGTATATCAGCGCCAGAATCCTTGATTCTCCTGCCAATATTTACGGCTCTTTCATAAAAATCTGAGTGTGTATTTAGGCCTTGGGCTAAGTTGTTTTGGATATCTTCGAGATCAGAAAAATTGGTTCCTTTGAAGCTGAGCGTAGGTGTGAAATTTCCACCAAAAATTTTCGGTTCCGATATGTAAATCCCTGCGCCAAAATTGCTCTCATCGGGTGTTAATAACTCCGCTGATTTTATTCCCGCTCGCTGGATGAGTTCCTCATCCTGACTGATATCCGTCCACCCCGTTGGCGCAGGCCGGTCAGGATGATAGACATGCTGCGATAGGCGGGCATGCTCCACCGCCATGTTGTTGCGTTCGAATCGCTCGGTTGTCGCCAGCAAATGGGCGCGCTCGTCATTGGCCGGCATGGCTTCCGTCTTTTGCCTGGCTGCCGAAATCTGCTCCTGGCGACACCGCCAGCGGGCCGCCTTCTGCCGCGTCTCCTCCTCCGGATCGATAGCTGGCTCTTCCACTTGCGCTTCCATGGCGTCGTCATCCATGGCATCGGGCTCCGGCATGATGCTGGTAGCGGCCACGGTGGCAAAGGTGGCCGCCATGAAGTCGCCGGCGTCCGTGGGTTGGCCGCTTGCCGTGAGCGTCACGTCGTTACTTGTTTCGACAGCGGCCTGCCCCGGCAGCAACGCCGCCGTCGCGGCCTGTTCTCTTCCCGAGCCGGGGCTGCCACCGGAGTTGATCTTCACCTGGGCACCGACGATGGTGATGCCGCTGGGGTCGAGCTTGATAAAGCTGCCGCCGGCCTTGAGGGTGATTTCGGCGCCGGACTCGATAACCGCCTTGCTGCCTGCCTTGTAGTGGATCTCCTGGCCCGCTTCCATGAGCCGGGCACGACCGATCTTCTCGTGGCGGTTGGCGCCGACGATCAGGTGGTCGTCGCCGTGGACCTGGACGTGGCGTTGGCCGCGCACGGTCAGATGGTCGTCGTGGTGGATCTCACTGATTCGGTTATGGTTCACCGTGAGGAAGCTGTCGTTGCCGATCTCCTCGGTGCGGTCGTGGTTGGTCAGCAGCTCCAGGTCCTTCTGGGCGTGCAGCCAGATCTGTTCCCGCTCGGCTTCGTCCTCGAAGCGCAGTTCGTTGAAGCCGTCGCCCTTGTGGCTCTGGGTGCGCAGCACGGTGCGGGTCTTGTGCTCGGGCAGGGCGTAGGGCGGGGTGTTCACCGCATGGTAGGTGCGCCCGGTGATCAGCGGCTGATCCGGATCGCCTTCGAGGAAGGAGACGATCACCTCGTGCCCGATCCTGGGTATGGCGATGCTGCCGTAGCCGCCACCGGCCCAGCCCTGGCTCACTCTCAGCCAGGCACTCGCCGTTTCATCAGGGGCCGCGTAGCGGTCCCAGGGGAACTGCACCTTGACCCGGCCGTGCTCGTCGCAGTGGATCTCCTCGCCCTCGGGGCCAACCACGAAGGCGACCTGGGGGCCGTCGACGCGGGGCTTGGGGTCGGGCTCGGGGCGCCAGGCGGTGTCGGCGGGGGTGAGCAGCAGTTCGTTGTGGTAGCGGGTGCTGTCGTTGCCGCCGATGCCCTGGCGGTCGCTGGCGGTCACGCCCACGGCGTCCTCCTGCAGCGCCTGGGGCTGCCTGCCATGATGCACCACCGAGACCACCTGCCAGTCGCGGTTGAGGCGCTCGGCGTCGTGGTCGGTGAGGGTAAAGCGGTTGCCGGGGGCGAGCTCGGGCAGGTCGCTCTCGGCCTCGGCGGTCAGCGCATCGTGGCGCAGGTGTTCCAGGCGGATGCGGGTGAAGGCCTCGCCGGAGGCGTCGGCCTTGTAGCGGCCGGGGTAGTCGTAATGTTCGGCCTCCAGGCCATCCGCGACCTGTTCATGCAGCTGCGCCTGATGTAACTGTGAATAGGCTGGCCGCTTGAACGAGTAGTCCTTCAAGGTCGCCGAGGCGGGGCGGACCCGGGACACCTGCTTGAGCTTGCGCACATGGCGCAGCGGCGGCGTGCCGCCGGCGCGGCCGTGATAGGTGCGGCTGCCCAGGCTGGCCAGCACCTGGGGGGCGTCGGCGAAGACCAGGCGGTGGACGCCGCCAGGACTGTCTTCGCCTGTTTCGAAGAACTCGTGAAAGTAGAACAACCCCTCCTCGGCGGCCAGGCGCTGGATAAAGGCCAGGTCGGTCTCGCGGTACTGCACGCAGTATTCGCGCTCCGCGGGTTCGCGGGTGGCGGCGAAGGCCACGTCGGTGATGCCGCGCTCGTCGCACAGGGTGTTGATGATGGTCAGCGGCGAGACGTTCTGGAAGATGCGCGAGTTGTGGCGCAGCGACAGACGCCACAGTGCCGGCTGGAGGGTCAGCGAATAGAAGGTGCGGCGGTGCCCGCGGTCGCCGCGGCCGAAGGTGGTGACGATGCCGTGGACCCGGCGCAGGACCTCGCCGTCCTGCCAGATCGTCAGGGTTGCGTCGCGATCGAGATGGTCGGCGGGATCAAGCTCGGGGTCGCGGCTGACGAGGTTGACCGCCAGATGGAAGGGCCGGGAGAGCGCCTCGGTCAGCGTGAAGTCGACCACGGTGACATCGTTGGCCCCGGGTAGGGTGAGGGTAAATTGCAGACCGGTCGCGTTAGCCATGTGCCGTTCCCTGACAGATAAGCGTGACGGAGAGGAATCAATGCAGATTACCGGTCGCTAGGGAATGCTCAAGGCGGGGATGGGTGGAGACGCAAATCGCCGATACAAATTTAAGAAATGTCTTACAAAAAGCGGGAATTCCGTTGCGCCCCGGCAGTGCCGGGGCGACTCGTGCTCGGGGCGGTCGCAGGTTCAATCGGCGGGCAGCACCGCAGTCGCTTCGATCTCGACCCTGGCGCGGTCCTCGATCAGATCGGCGACCTGGACCATGGTCATGGCGGGGAAGTGCTTGCCCATGACTTCACGGTAGGCCGCACCCACCTCCTTGAGCCTGGCCAGGTACTCCCGCTTGTCGGTAACGTACCAGGTGAGACGTACCACGTGCTGCGGGCCGGCTCCCGCCTCCTGCAGTACGCTGACGATATTGGCCAATGCTTGGTGGATCTGGTCAACGAAGTCGTCGCTCTCGAAGACCTGGTCGCCGTTCCATCCGATCTGGCCACCGACGAAGATGGTGTGGCCGGTCGCCACGATGCCGTTGGCATAGCCCACGGCGGCCTTCCAGTTCGTCGGGTGGAGCTGCTGGTGTACGGGGGCATCATTCATCGGATAATCCTTCTGGGCAGTCGATGACAAAGTGGCGACGCATGGCGTCTGGCCAGGGCAGGGGGCGGCCACTGTCCAGGTCGATGAGGACCAGGGTGGAGTCGCAGGTGAGTCGTGGCTGGTCGCCGCAGCGGGCGGTCATGCGCAGTGCCAGGCTGGTGCGACCGACGCTGCGCACGGTCAGCTCGAAGCGGAGGGTCTCTCCCAGCCGGCTTGGGGCGTGAAAGTCCGTCGCCAGGCTCGCGGTGGGCACACCGGTCCGTGACGCGACATGGAGCTCGCTGAAGTCGTGTCCGACCACCTCGGCGAACCAGTCCTCGACCACGGAATTGAGCAATTCGAAATAGCGCGGGTAGAAGACGATACCCGCCGGGTCGCAGTGCTGGAAACGCACCTTGCGCAGGGTGGTGAATGGCATCGGCTCGTCTCCTCAGACACCCAGGTAGCGGTCGCGGATAGCGTCATCCAGGGCATCCGGCTGGCCGGTCCAGGCGGTGCGGCCCTTCTCGAGGATGACGCAGCTGTCGGCCAGCGGCAGCAGCTCGGAGAGCGACTTGTCGACGATCACCGTCGACTGCCCTTCCTGCTTCAGCCGTCGTATGGCCGACCAGATCTCCTTGCGTATCACCGGGGCGAGCCCCTCGGTGGCTTCGTCCAGCACCAGCAGTCGCGGGTTGGTCATCAGGGCCCGGCCGATGGCCAGCATCTGCTGCTCGCCGCCCGAGAGAGTGTTGGCCATTTGATGGCGTCGCTCGGAAAGCCGTGGAAAGAGTGCTTCGACACGCTCGAGGCTCCAGTGGCCCGAACACGCCGTGACTACCAGATTCTCACGTACCGAAAGGTTGGGAAAGCAGCGGCGCCCCTCGGGGACCAGGCCCAGCCCGGCCTGGGCGATGCGGTAGGCGGGCAGCCGCCGCAGATCCCGGGACTCGAACTCGATGCTGCCGCTGCGGGCCGGGGTAAGGCCGAAGATGGAGCGGATGGTGGTGGTCTTGCCCATGCCATTGCGACCCATCAGGGCGACCAGCTCGCCGGCCTTGACGGAGAGATTGACGCCGAACAGGGCCTGGGAGGGGCCGTAGAAAGTGTGGATATCGGTGACGGTAAGCATCTCAGTCTCCCAGGTAGGCTTCGCGCACGTCAGGGTTGTGGCGGATCTCGGCGCTGTCGCCCCGGGCGATCACGCTGCCGGCGACCAGTACCGAAATACGATCGGCAAGCCGGAACACCGCGTCCATGTCGTGCTCGATCAGCAGGATCGGCACCTCCTGCTTGAGTGTCTCCAGCAGGTCGGTGAGGTGTGCGGTGCCCTCCGGCCCCAGGCCGGCCATGGGCTCGTCGAGCAGCAGGGCGCGGGGCTTGAGTGCCAGGGCGCAGGCGACTTCCACCTGGCGACGTTCGCCATGGGAAAGCTCGGAGACCGGGGTATCGGCGCGATGGCTGAGCTGCATGCGCTCCAGGGCCTCCCGTGCCGGTGCCAGCAGGCTTTCGTCGCGGTGCACCGGCTTCCAGAAACGAAAGCTGTGGCCCTGTAGCGCCTGGACCGCGATCATCACGTTGCGCAGCACCGAAAGGGGCTCGGCCAGGGACGAGACCTGGAAGCTGCGACCCAGGCCCAGGCGAGCCCGCTGGGCGACGCTCAGTGCGGTGATCTCCTGGCCCGCCAGATGGACGCTGCCGGCATCGGGTTTCAGGTTGCCGGCGATCTGTCCGATCAGGGTCGACTTGCCGGCGCCGTTGGGGCCGATCAGTGCGTGGATCTCGCCCCGTTTCAGCTCCAGGGAGACGTCACGTGTGGCCTGCAGTGCCCCGAAGTGCTTCTGCAGATGGTTGAGTGTCAGCACCACGTCAGACATGTCGTTCCCTCCCGGCCAGCCAGCCCATCACACCGTGCTTGGCAAACAGCACGACCAGCAGCAGCACCAGGCCGAGGAACAGCTTCCAGTACTCGGTCATGCCGCCCAGCAGGGTCTCCATCATCACGAACAGGATGGCGCCGGCCAGCGGACCATAGAGCCGGCCCACGCCGCCGAGTATCACGATTACCATCAGTTCGCCGGACATGTGCCAGCTCAGCATGGTCGGGCTGATGAAGCCGTTGAGATCGGCATAGAGCGCGCCGGCAAGGCCGGTGATCATCGCCGATATGACGAAGGCCACCAGGCGAATGGGATAGGGAGAGACGCCCGCGGTAGCCAGCCGGGTGTCGTTGAGGCGCGCCATGGTCAGGGCGGCACCGAAGCGCGACTTCATCATCCGCGAGGTGATCGCCATGGCCAGCAGCAGGCCGGAGAAGGCGATAAGGAAGAAGGTCCACGGCTGGCCGGTATCGACCAGGGGCAGGCTGTTGCGAATATAGATCGGCAGGCCGTCCTCGCCACCGTAGGTGGGCCAGGAGTTGGCGAAGTAGTACATCATCTGGGCGAAGGCGAGGGTGATCATGATGAAGTAGACCCCCGTGGTGCGCAGCGAGATCGCCCCGATGGCCAGTGCCAGCAGGCCACACAGCAGGATCGTGGCCAGCCAGATCACAAGCATGCTGTCGCTGCCCGGGATCGCCATGGGCCAGCTCATGACCGGGCTGAAGTCGAAGGCGTGGTAGGCGCTGATGCCGGCGATATAGCCGCCCAGGCCGAAATAGGCGGCATGGCCGAAGCTCACCATGCCACCGTAGCCGATGGCCAGGTTCAGGCCCACGGCGGCCATGGCGATCAAGGTGATCCGCGAGGCCAGGTTGACGTAGTAGATGTGGCCCAGCAGGTGAGCCGCCAGCGGTGCCAGGAACAGCAGGGCCAGCAAGCCGATCTGTACCAGCCCCTTGCGGTCGAACCATGCGTTCGGCAGGGCCGGCAGGCCGGGCAGGGCAGTGGTTTCACTCTTGAGTTTATCCATGGGCGGCAAACAACCCCTTCGGCTTGAACGCGAGAATGAGGGCCATGAGGATGTAGACCAGCATGGCGGCCACGGCGGAGCCTACCCCGGCGGCTTCGGCCGGGCTCATGAAGTGGCGGAAGAAGCCCGGCAGGAAAACGCGCCCCATGGTATCCACCACCCCGACCAGGATGGCGCCGAACAGGGCGCCCTTGATCGAGCCGATGCCACCGATGACGATCACCACGAAGGCCAGTATCAGCACCGGCTCGCCCATACCCACCTGGACTGACTGCAGGGCGCCGACCATGGCGCCGGCCAGGCCGGCCAGCGCCGCGCCCATGGCGAAGATCAGGGTGTAGAGCCGCGCGATATTGACGCCCAGCGCGCCGATCATCTCGCGGTCGCTCTCGCCGGCGCGGATACGCATCCCGAGGCGAGTGCGTGAAATCAACAGGTAGAGCCCGATGGCCACCAGTACCCCGACAGCGATGATCACCAGCCGGTAGAGCGGGTAGCGGGCGCCGCCGGGCAGGGTGACGAAGCCGGTCAGCATCTCCGGCGGGCTGAGCCATAGCGGCGATGAGCCGAACAGCCAGCGGGTGCCCTCGGAAAAGATCAGGATCAGCGCGAAGGTGGCCAATACCTGGTCGAGGTGGGGGCGGTGATAGAGACGGCGAATGACCAGCAGCTCCACGAGCGCACCGACGGCGGCGGCGGCCACTATCCCGGCACTGAGTCCCACCAGGAAGGAGCCGGTGGCAGCGGTGACCGATGCCGTGGCATAGGCACCGACCATGTAGAAGGAGCCGTGGGCCAGGTTGATCAGGCCCATGACGCCGAACACCAGGGTCAGGCCGCTGGCCATGAGAAACAGCATGGTACCCAGCTGAAGGCCGTTGAGCAGCTGCTCGAGAAACAGGGTGGCGGTCACGTCATGCATCCCGTGTCAGAAGGTGACGGAAAGCCGGGCCGCGTGGGCCCGGCGCCTGTGGCTTACATCTGGCAGTCGACGGCGTAGACGTCCTGGATGTCCTCGATGGCCAGGCCGACGAGGCGATTGGTGGGCTGGCCATTCTCGCCCTCGACCACTTCGCGCACGTAGACGTCCTGTATCGGGTGGTGGTTGTCGCCGAAGCGGAACTTGCCGCGCACCGAGGCGAAGTCGGCTTCGCGCAGGGCCTCGCGGAAGGCATCCTGGTCGCTCGGATGCGCCTTCTCGAGCGCGCTGAGGATCAGGTTGGCGCTGTCGAAGCCCTGGGAGGCGTAGAGCGTCGGGGTGCGGTCATAGGCCTCGCGGAAGCTGTCGACGAAGGCGCGGTTGGCATCATTGTCCAGGTCGTAGGCCCACTGCGACGTGTTCATGGTGCCGATGGCGGCGCTGCCCACCGCCTGGATGATGATCTCGTCGAAGGAGAAGGCGGCACCGAACAGCGGCAGCTCGACGCCGGAGTTCTCGTACTGCTTCATGAACGAGATGCCCATCCCGCCGGGCAGGAAGAAGAACAGGCTGTCGGCGTCGCTGGCGCGGATCTGGGCGATTTCGGCGGCGTAGTCGGTCTGGCCCATCTGGGTATAGATCTCGTCGACCACCTCGCCTTCGTAGCGATGCTTGAAGCCGGCCAGGGCATCGGTGCCCGCCGGGTAGTTGGGCGCCATCAGGATCGGCCGCTCGAAGCCCTCTTCCTTCATGTAGGCGCCCATGGCCTCATGCAGGTTGTCGTTCTGCCAGGCGACGTTGAAGTAGTTCTCGTGGCACTGGCGTCCGGCGAGGGCGGAGGGGCCTGCATTGGGCGAGATGTAGAAGGTGCCCTGGCGCACGGCGGCGGGTACCACCGCCATGGCCAGGTTGGACCAGATGATACCGGTCAGGATGTCGACGTTGTCGCGCTGCATGAACTCGTCGGAGAGGCTTCTGGCCAGGTCGGGGCGATTGGCGTCGTCCTGGATCAGGACCTCGATATCGTCGCGACCCGACTGCTCGATGGCGAGCATGAAGCCGTCCCGGACATCGACGCCCAGATGGGAACCGCCGCCGGACAGGGTGGTGATCATGCCGATCTTGACGTCGTCGGCCTGGGCCGCCGTCAGGGCGGAAGTCATCAGCAGGCCGAGGCCGAGGCTGGCAATTGTCTTCATGGGGATCATTCCTCTATGCGGTTATTGCTTGTTGTTGGTTCACTGCGCTCTGATTCGCTGCGTCCTTCGTTGCTCCTCGTCGAGGGGCGTGCTAGCCGTCACTCGGATAGTGCTCCTGTCGTAGCCGGAAGCGCTGTATCTTGCCGGTGGCCGTCTTGGGCAGTTCCTCGACGAAACGGATCGAACGGGGGTACTTGTAGGGTGCAATGGTCTGCTTGACGAAATCCTGCAGGCGTTGCACGCAAGTCTCGTCCGGCTCGATCTCGGAAGACAGTACCACGAAGGCTTCGACGATCTGCCCACGCTCCCCATTCGGTGCGCCGATCACGGCACACTCCTGCACGCTGTCGTGAGCCAGCAACGCCGCCTCGACTTCGGGGCCGGCGATGTTGTAGCCGGCAGAGACGATCATGTCATCGTTACGGGCCGCGAAGTGGAAATAACCCGCCTCGTCCTGATAGAAGGCATCGCCGGTAATGTTCCAGCCATCCCGAACATAACCTTGCTGACGGCTATCGGCCAGGTAGCGGCAGCCGGTGGGGCCGCGAACCGCCAGCCGGCCCACCTCACCCCGGGGCAGTTCGTTCATCGCTTCGTCGACGACCTTGGCCTGGTAGCCGGTGACCGGACGCCCGGTACAGCCGGGGCGGTGATCGTCGAGACGATTGGAAATGAAGATATGCAGCAGTTCCGTGGCGCCGATGCCGTCGAGAATCGGCGTGCCGGTCTTGTCGATCCAGTCGTGGTAGATCGGCGGTGGCAGGGTCTCGCCGGCCGATACCGCCATCCTCAGGCTCGCCAGTTCACGTCCGCTCTCCGGCGAGGCGAGCATGGTGCGGTAGGCGGTGGGCGCGGTGAACACCACCGTGGCGCGATGTTCGCGGATGATATCGAGCATGTTGGGTGGCGAGGCGCGTTCCAGCAGTACCGCCGTGGCGCCGAAGCGCAGCGGAAAGATCGCCAGGCCGCCCAGGCCGAAGGTGAAAGCCAGCGGTGGCGAGCCGACGAAGACGTCGTCCGGCGTCACCTGAAGCACTTCCCTGGCGTAGCCGTCGGCGATGATCAGCAGGTCGCGATGAAAGTGCATGGTGGCTTTGGGCTTGCCGGTGGTGCCCGAGGTGAAGCCGAGCAGCGCCACGTCGTCGGCGGCGGTGGCCACCGCCTGGAAGTCGGTGGGCTTGTCCAGCGCCAGGCGGTCGAGTTCGGCGTCGTGATTGGCGGTGCCGTCGAAGGCGACGACACGCTGGAGGAAGGCGCTCTCCGCCTCACACTGTTTCAGTTCGTCCAGCAGGCGACTGTCGCACAGGGCCAGCGACACCTGGGCCTTGTCGACGATCTGGCTCAGCTCGCCGGCACGCAGCATCGGCATGGTATTGACCACCACGGCGCCGGCCTTGGTGGCGGCCAGCCAGCAGGCCACCATGGCCGGGTTGTTGGCCGAGCGGATCAGCACCCGGTTACCCGGGCGCAGGCCGAGGTCCTCCACCAGGGCGTGTGCCAGCCGATTGGTCCACTCGGCAAGCTCGCGGTAGGTGCGCTGTCGGCCGTTGCCGATCAGGGCGACACGGTCGCCGTGCCCCTGCTCGACCAGTCGATCGCAGAGTTCCACCCCCGCATTGAGGCGGTCGGGGTAGTCGAAGCCGTCGAGCAACAGTGCCGGATACTGTTCCGCCGGCGGCAGGTTGTCCCGGGCGAAGGTATCGGCGTGGGCCGATGGTGTCAGCATGACCATTCTCCGTACATCGTGTTGTTATTGTTCGGCGCCGGTCAGTGGCGTCGACAGGGGATACGGTATTTGGCAATTCGTCGTCGTTGTTATCGTGCTTTCCGGGTGCCCTCGGTGGCGGAATGATCGGCTAGGGCGCAGCGCGCGATGATGATCTTCTGGACATCCGAGGCGCCCTCGTAGATGCGCAGGGCGCGGATCTCGCGGTAGAGGCTCTCGACGATATGGCCTTTGCGCACGCCATCGCCGCCATGCAGCTGAACCGCCTTGTCGATCACCGCCTGGGCGCGGTCGGTGGCGTAGAGCTTGGCCATGGCGGCCTCGCGGGTGACCCGCTCGGCGCCCATGTCCTTGGTCCAGGCGGCGCGATAGACCAGCAGTGCCGCCGCATCCACGTCCAGCGCCATCTCGGCCAGGTGCCCCTGCACCATCTGCAGGTCGGCCAGGCTGGCGCCGAACAGTTCGCGGTTTCCGGCGCGGGTCAGCGATTCATCCAGCGCTCGACGCGCAAAGCCCAGGGCAGCGGCGCCCACCGTGGAGCGGAACACGTCGAGTACCGCCATGGCGATGCGAAAGCCCTGGCCGGGCTGGCCGATCATGTCGCTCGCCGGCAGGCGCATGTCGTTGAAGCCGAGCCGTGCCAGCGGATGTGGCGAAATCGTCTCCAGCCGCTCGCGTATCTCGAGCCCAGGGGTGTCGGCCGGCACCAGGAAGCAGGAGAGCCCCTTGGCGCCCGGGCCTTCGCCGGTGCGGGCGAACAGGGTGTAGACGTCGGCGATGCCCCCGTTGGAGATCCAGGTCTTCTCGCCGTTGATGCGGTAGCTGTCGCCGTCACGTTCGGCCGTGGTGTCGAGCTGGGCCACGTCGGAGCCGGAGCGCGGCTCGGTCAGGGCGAAGGCGGCCAGCGCCTCGCCGCGGCGGGTCCTCTCCAGCCACTCTTTCTGTTCGTCGTTGCCGAACAGGCTGATCGCACCGGTGCCGAGCCCCTGCATGGCGAAGGCGAAGTCGGCCAGGCCGTCGTAACGGGCCAGGGTCTCGCGAATCAGGCAGAGGCTGCGCACGTCGATGGCGTCACCGGCGGTGCCCTCGAGAAAGCCGGCCTGGCCAAGGTCGCGCACCAGCTGTTTGCAGGTGGCGTCGACGTCGGCGTGGTCCCGGGGCAGCTCGTTTCGGCACCAGGCTTCCAGCCCCTCGGCCAGGTCGCGGTGGCGCGGCTCGAAGAAGGGCCAGTGAAGAAAGCTCGTGTCGCTCATCAATCCCCCTCGAAGGCCGGCTTCTGTTTGGCGGCGAAGGCGCGATAGGCGCGTTCGAAGTCGCGGGTCTGCATGCAGATCGCCTGGGCCTGGGCCTCGGATTCGATGGCCTGGTCGAGGCTCATCGACCACTCCTGGTTGAGCTGGGTCTTGGTGATGCCGTGGGCGAAGGTCGGCCCCTGGGCCAGGCGGGTGGCGTAGGCGATGGCTTGGGCCTCCAGTGCCTCAGGCTCCACCAGGCGATTGTAGAAGCCCCATTGATGGCCCTCCTCGGCGCTCATGCTCCTCCCGCTGTAGAGCAGGTCGGCGGCGCGCCCCTGGCCGATGATACGTGGCAGCATGGCGCAGGCGCCCATGTCGCAGCCGGCCAGGCCCACTCGGGTGAAGAGGAAGGCGGTACTGGCCCGGGGCGTGGCGAAGCGGATGTCCGAGGCCATGGCAATGATCGCCCCGGCACCGACGCAGATGCCATCGACGGCGGCGATGACCGGCTTGGTACAGTGAATCATCGCCTTGACCAGATCGCCGGTCATGCGGGTAAAAGCCAGCAGCTCCTTCATGTCGCTATCGACCAGCGGGGCGATGATCTCGTGCACATCGCCGCCGGAGCAGAAGTTGTCGCCGTTGGCGGCGAATACCACCGCCTTGACGTCCTCGGCATAGACCAGGTCGCGGAAGGTGTCGCGCAGCTCGGCGTAGCTGTCGAAGGTGAGCGGATTCTTGCGCTCGGGGCGATTGAGGCGAATGACGGCGACCTCGCCCTCCATGCGCCAAAGGAAGTGCTGCGGCGTCAGGTCCGCCAGTTTCATTGTCTTTCTCCCGTATCGGCCGGCAAGCTGTGCAGCAGCTCGCCGATATGGTGTGCGTCGTCTTCGGTGACGCCGTCGAGCAGGGCATTGACCCAGCCTTCATGGGCCTTGGCCATCTCGCTGAAGGTGGCACGTCCGGTTGCGGTGAGCCGCACCAGGGTGGCGCGGCGATCGCCTTCGATGGCGATACGCTCGACCAGGCCATCCTCGACCAAGCGCTCGACGATGCCGGTGACGTTGCCGTTGGAGACACGCAGCCGCTTGGAGAGCTCGTTCATCTTCAGCCCGTCCGAGTCGCGGAAGAGCGCGGCCATTACGTCGAAGCGGGGGAGGGTGGAGTCGAACGCCACGCGGAGCTTCTCGCGCAGCTCGGCCTCGACCTGGCGGGTCACCCGCAGCATGCGTAGCCATAGTCGCAGGCGCTCCTTGCTCAGGGACTCCTTGCCAAGGGAGTCTCCGGCAGGCGTTGCGGGCTCGAGCGGCTGGCATTCGGTGCTCATGCCTCACCTCCCGAGATTGAGATCGCCTGACCGGTAATGGCACCGCTATGGGGGCCGCAGAGCCATAGCGCCGTGGCCGTGACCTCCGCAGGCTGGATCAGCCGCCCCGTGGGATTGGTCGATTGAAAGTGAGTTCGCGCCTGCTCGGGGCTCTGGCCAGTCGTGTCGACCACCTTGGCGATGCTGGCTTCCAGTAGCGGGGTATCGGTGAAGCCGGGGCACAGCGCATTGACGGTGATGTCGCGACTTGCGGTTTCCCGGGCCAGGGCGCGTACCAGGCCCACCACGCCATGCTTGGCGGCGCAGTAGGGCGCCACATAGGCGTAGCCCTTGAGCCCGGCGGTGGAGGCCACGGCGATCAACCGCCCGCCGTCATTCAAGTGTTTCAGCCCTTCGCGCAGGGTCAGGAAGACCCCGGTGAGATTGACCTCGAGCATGCGCTGCCACTGGGCCAACGAGGTGCGTGAGAGCGGTGCGCTGTCGGCGGCGCCGGCGTTGGCGATGACGATATCGACCTCGCCCAGGCGCTCGAAGAGCGCGATCATGTCGGCTCCTCTGGTCACGTCGGCCACGGCAGTGGAGATGTTCGGGTGCCCTTCGGCCACGGCCTCTAGGGCAGGGCCTCGCCGTCCTGTGATGGTCACTGCGGCGCCGGCCTCGGCGAAGGCCAGCGCCATGTCGGCGCCGATGCCGCTGCCGCCGCCGGTGATGACCACGCGCTTGCCCTGCATTTTGCCCTCGCTCATGTCTGCGTTCATGTCGTCGCTCATGTCCAGCCCTCGCCGCGTTCGGCCAGGCGCTGCAGCTGATCGCGGCCGGGGCCATAGGGTTGCGGCCAGTCGCACTGGCTGTCGCCAAGGCCCGCCGCGGCGTGCAGCGTCCAGTAGGGGTCGGCCAGGTGCGGCCGGGCCAGGCAGACCAGGTCGGCGCGGCCCGCCATCAGGATCGAGTTGACGTGGTCGGCCTGATAGATGTTGCCTACCGCCATGGTGGCGATGCCGGTCTCGTTGCGGATGCGATCGGAGAACGGGGTCTGGAACATGCGGCCGTAGACCGGCCGGGCCCGGGTCGAGGTCTGCCCGGCGGAGACGTCGACGATGTCCACCTCTGTGGCTTGCAGCAGGCGGGCGATCGCCACCGCCTCATCGGGGGTGACGCCCTCGTCGCCGACCCAGTCGTTGGCCGAGATGCGTACCGACAGCGGCTTGTGGGCCGGCCACGCCTGGCGCACCGCGCGGATCACCTCCATCGGGTAGCGCATGCGATTTTCCAGCGAGCCGCCGTACTCGTCCTCGCGACGGTTGGTCAGTGGCGTGATGAACGACGACAGCAGGTAGCCGTGGGCGGCATGCACCTCGATCATGTCGAAGCCGGCGCGATCGGCCATCGTTGCTGCGGCGACGAATTCCTCGCGTATGCGGTCCATGTCGGCGCGGTCCATGGCCTTGGGTACCTGGTTGCGCTCTGACCAGGGCACGGCGGAGGCCGCCAGGATCGGCCAGTTGCCCTCGGCCAGCGGCGCGTCCATCTCCTGCCAGCCGAGCTGGGTGGAACCCTTGGGGCCGGAGTGGCCGATCTGGGCGCACAGCTTCGCCGGTGTCTCGGCGTGGACGAAGTCGCACAGTTGCTTCCAGGCCACCTCGTGTTCGGGGGCGTAGAAACCCGGGCAGCCCGGGGTGATACGCCCCTCGGGCGAGACGCAGGTCATCTCGATGTAGACCAGGCCGGCACCGCCCTTGGCACGCTCGGCGTAGTGCACGAAGTGCCAGTCGGTGGGGCGGCCGTCCACCGCCTTGTACTGGGCCATGGGCGAGACCACGATGCGGTTGGCGAGGGTCATGCCGCGCAGCGTGAAGGGGGCGAACATCGGCGCCCGGTCGCTTTCCGGATTGCCCGCCTGCCGTTGGAACCAGCGCTCGGCGCTCTCCAGCCACGCGGGGTCGCGCAGGCGCAGGTTCTCGTGGCTGATGCGCTGGGAGCGAGTCAGCAGCGAGTAGTTGAACTGCACCGGATCCAGGTCCAGGTAGCGCTCCACCTGCTCGAACCACTCGGTGGAGTTGCGCGCCGCCGACTGCAGGCGCAGCACCTCGGTGCGGCGCTCCTCCTCATAACGGGAGAAGGCACTGGCCATGTCGGGCTCGCTGTGCAGGTACGCCGCCAGGGCGATGGCGCTCTCCAATGCCAGCTTGGTGCCGGAACCGATGGAGAAATGCGCGGTGGCCGCGGCATCGCCCATCAGCACCACGTTGTCGACGCTCCAGCGCTCGCACAGCACCCGGGGGAAGTTGATCCATGCCGAGCCGCGAATGTGGTGGGCGTTGGTCATCAGTGCGTGGCCGCCCAGATGCCGGGCGAAGATCCGCTCGCAGACGGCGATGGACTCCTGCTGGCTCATTTCGCCGAAGCCGAAGGCCTGCCAGGTGGCTTCGCTGCACTCGACGATGAAGGTCGCGGTATCGGCGTCGAACTGGTAGGCATGGGCCCACACCCAGCCGTGTTCGGTCTTCTCGAAGATGAAGGTGAAGGCGTCGTTGAAGGTCTGGTGGGTGCCCAGCCAGACGAACTTGCAGGCGCGCACGTCGATGTCGGGCTGGAAGTGCGAGGCATAGTGCTGGCGGGTGCGCGAATTGAGTCCATCGGCGGCCAGCACCAGGTCGAACTCGCGGCTCAGTTCATCGATGCGCGCCTCGGGAATGTCGCTTTCGAAGCGCAGCTCGATGCCGAGCTCCCGGGCGCGCTGCTGCAGCAACACCAGCAGTTTATGACGACCGATGCCGCAGAAGCCGTGGCCAGTGGAGACGGTCTTCACGCCATCGTGGATCACGGCGATATCGTCCCAGTAGGCGAAGTGCTCGCGGATGCGCGCCGCACTGACGGTGTCGTTGGCAGCCAGGTTGTCCAGGGTCTCGTCGGAGAGCACCACGCCCCAGCCGAAGGTGTCGTCGGGGCGATTGCGCTCGAGCACCACGATCTCGTGGCTGGGATCGTGCAATTTCATGCTGATGGCGAAGTAGAGGCCGGCGGGGCCGCCGCCGAGGCAGGCTATCCTCATGGGCTGTGATCTTCCGCTGATTGTCGTTGTTTGTCTTGAGGCTAGGACGTCTACAGAAATAGTTCAAGTATGAAATTTCATGTTTGAAGTTTTTTGCTTGAATCATGTCTTGCCGGATTCTGGCCGACCCAGGATTGACAGCGAGCGTGGCACGGGTGAGTCTGTCCTTTCGGGTCGAAATGGCCTCGGCTTCACAAGGGAAGGAGGCGGACATGCTGGAAGATTGCAAGAGTGCTCGGGAGCGCTGGGGTGGCGTACACCAGCTGATCGATCGCTGGCTCGACGAGCGGCGCGAGCTTCTGGTGAGCTTCATCGAGCTCAAGGAGGCCTGCGATACCGAGATCGAGGCCGTGAGCAAGACACAGATCGATCGCTTCAGCGAGCTGCTGATGGACTACATCAGTGCCGGCCACTTCGAGATCTATCCGCAGCTGCGCGAGGAAGCCCTGGCCTTCGAGGATCAAGCGGCATTGGGGATCGCCGCACAGCTACTCGAACGCCTGGAAATGTCCACCGAGCTGGTGCTCGCCTTCGATGCCGACTACTCCACGCCTGTTCGCTGCCAGCACTTCCTCCCACGGCTTCCCGCCTGGCTCGACCGTCTGGCCAAGGGCTTGACCGAACGCTTCGCCCTGGAAGATCAGCTGATTTCACGGCTGCATGCCGCCCACACGCCCCAGGCCGCCTCGCAGGCTGAATAGGTACTTCCGATCGGGTCGGCATACGTTTTCAGGAAGAATTTTGGGATGCGCCCTGGGCCATAGACTGCCCGGGGCGTTTTTCATGGTTGCCCGTCAGGTTCTCCAGGGTCGTCAGGATTCAAGTCGGCTTTTGCGGCGTGCGTTGTCCTGTTGCGCCGGCTCTGCCCCAGCATCAGCATGCAGGGGGTGAGCAGCAGCGTCAGCCCGGTGGCGAATATCAGGCCCCCGGCGATGGCGCTGGAGAGCTGGGTCCACCACTGGGTCGAAGGTGCGCCGAACCCCAGGCTCGGGGCGAACAGGTTGACGTTTACCCCCAGCACCATGGGCATCAGCCCGAGCACCGTGGTAACGGCGGTGAGCAGCACCGGGCGCAGACGAAGTCCACCCGCTTCCAGGGCTGCCTCGACGGGGGCAAGCCCTTCCCCGCGCAGCTGGTTGTAGGTGTCGATCAGCACGATATTGTTGTTCACCACGATGCCCGCCAGGGCGATGATCCCCATGCCGACCATGACGATGCCAAAGGGCTGCCCGTTGATGAGCAGGCCCATCAGTACGCCGGCCGTCGAGAACACGATGGCCGACAGTACCAGCGCAGCCTGGTAGAGGCTGTTGAACTGGGTCACGAGGATGAGGGCCATCAGCCCGATCGCCACCAGGAAGGCGGTAATCAGAAAGCGGCTGGCCTCCTCCTGCTCTTCCTGTTCGCCGGCCACGTTGACCTGCACGCTGTCGGGCAGGGCGGAGAGGTCAACCGCCTCCATCAGTGCCCGTAACCGCTCGTCTGGCTGATAGCCGTCCTCCACGTCCGCTTCCAGGGTAACGGCCCTGCGCCCATCGATCCGGTGAAGGGTGCCCACCTTGGGCGACGGTTCCAGGCTGGCGAAGTGCGAGACGGGAATCTGGCCTCGCAGGGTATTCAGCGTCAGTCTATCCAGCTGGTCCAGGGTGCGTGAGGCGTGGGGCAGGCGGACCCGGATATCGACTTCATCCGGGGCGTGTGCCGGTCGATAGCTGGCGACCTGCAGGCCGGTAGTGATGAGCTGCACGGCGCTGCCGACGGCCGCCACGTCGGTGCCCAGGCGGGCGGCGGCCTCGCGGTCGACGTTCAGGCGCCATTCGATGCCGGGCAGGCTGCGATTGTCCTCGACGTCGCGAAAGCCTCCCAGACCTTCCATTGCGCTGCGGATGTGGGTCACGGCGGCATCGCCATCGGCGGGCTCCTCGGCGCTGATCTCGAGCACGATGGGCTTGCCGGCACCGGGCCCTTCTTCCTGCTCGCGAAACTCCAGGACGACGCCGGGCAGGTCTGCCGTGCGCTCGGCCATCTCGTCCATTACCAGGCGGGCGGGACGGCGCTGATGCCAGTCGATCAACTGGAACTGCACCACGCCGATCACGTCGTTGCCGATCTGTTCGTCGGGAATGCCGTAGGAGCGAGCATAGAGCGCCTGCACCTCGCTCATGCCCGCCAGGCGAGCCTCCACGCGGCGCACGATGGCATCTTTCTCCCAGGTGGAAAAATCCCCCCGGGAGCGGATCACCACCTGGGCATTGTCGGGTTCGACGGCGGGGAAGAATTCCACGCCGTGATTGAAGCGGCCATAGCCGGTGAAGATCAGCGCCATCAGCAGCAGGGCAATCACCAGTGTCATGCCGGGCCAGGCGAGCAGCCGGGCCAGTACGGCACGGTAGAGGTGTCCACCGGCGGTGATCAGTTCGTCGCCATGGCTGGGCCGGGCCGTGCGTGCGCTGAACAAGCCTCCCAGGGTGGGCAGGAAGATAAGCGCCATGGCGAGGGAAGCGAGCAGGCAGAGTATCACCGTGGCCGGCAGATATTTCATGAACTCACCCACCACGCCCGGCCAGAACAGCAGCGGCATGAAGACGGCAAGGGTGGTGGCGGTGGCGGCTATCACCGGCCAGCTCATGCGTGAGGCGGCGTTGACCCAGGCGTCGCGGGGAAGCTGCCCCTCGCGCAGGTTGCGGTCGGCCAGTTCGCTGACCACGATGGCCCCGTCCACCAGCATGCCGGCGACCAGGATCAAGGCAAACAGCACCACGATGTTGAGGGTGTAGCCGATTGCCCAGATCAGCAGGATGCCGGTGAGGAAGGCGCCGGGAATGGTCAGCCCCACCATCAGCGCCGAGCGCAGCCCCATGGCGGCGAGGATGACCACCAGGACCAGCACGACGGCGGTTAACACGTTGTTGAGCAGTTCCGAGAGCATCTGCTCGACGGTGTCGGACTGGTCCATGATGGTCGTGATGGCGAGTTCGTCGGGCAGCAGCGGTGCGGCGTCAGCCAGTACCTCGCGCACGCTGGCGATGGTGGCAATCAGGTTGGCACCGGCGCGCTTGGAGATTTCAAGGACCAGGGCAGGCTCGTCGTCGATACGTGCGAATCCTTCGGGATCCTTGAAGGAGGGGTAGATCCAGGCGACATCCGCGAAGGTCACGACCCGGTCGCCGTCGACCTTGACCGGCATGCCCATGACGTCTTCCAGCGATGCGATTACCCCCGGTACCTTGATCGGGGCGCGCCCGGCGCCGGTGTCCAGGCTGCCTGCCGCCACCAGCCGGTTGTTGCGGCTGATCAGGCTGAAGAGATCATCGAAGTCGACGCCGTAGCTGTCGAGCACCAGGGGGTCGAGCACGATCTCCAGCATCTCCTCGCGCTCGCCGCCGATATCCACCTCGAGAACCTCGGGAATGCCCTCCATGGCATCCTGCAGGCGGCGTGCGATGGCGAGGCGCTGGACTTCTTCCAGGGGGCCGGACATGCCCAGGGTCAGGACCGGGAAGAGCCCCACGTTGACTTCGAAGACCCGGGGTTCATCGGCCTCATCGGGCAGTTCGGCGTTGGCGATATCGACCTTTTCGCGGACGTCGGCCAGCGCCTGGCGAGGGTCGAAGCCGGCATCGAACTCCAGGGTCACGGCGGCGTGGCCTTCGCTGGACTGGGCGGTCATCTTGCTGACCCCCTCGATGGTGCGCAGCTCCTGCTCCATGGGGCGAACCAACAGTCGTTCGCCGTCCTCCGGACTGACCCCCTCCAGGGAAAGTGAGACGTAGATGATGGGGATCGCGATATCGGGATTGGCTTCCTTGGGCACCGCCTGCCAGGCAGCGGCCCCGGCCAACAGCAGTGCAGCCAATATCAGCAGGGTGGTCCGCGATCGTTCCAGCGCGGCTTCGATCAGGGTACGCATGGTCAGGGGGTCTCCCGTGCCGCCTCGTCCTGCTCGGAAGGCACCGCCGTGACACCTTCGCCCTCCGTGACGAACCCGCCGCCCAGGGTGATCAGGCGTACCGTATCGGGTAGGCCGGTAACGCGCACCTCCCGGGTGTCGGTCTCCACCAGGCTGACGCGAGTGGTCACGACCCTGTCGTCATCGTCCAGATGCTTCACGCGCAGCCGGCCCTCCTCGTCCAGCTCGAGCAGTGCGGGAGAGAAGCGGTGCACGTCGCGCTCCGGCAGGGTGAGGGTCAGGCTGGCGCTGGCACCAGCGATGCGACGACGCTCCGGATTGTCGAGGCTCGCCTCGATATAGTAGGAGCGGGTGGCCTCGTCGGCACGGCTGGCCACATGGGTCAGCTCGCCGGGTAGGGTGGTGCCGTCCAGCAGGTGCACCTCCACGGGCAGGCCGGGTTCGAGGGTCAGGGCGTCGCGCTGGGAAACCCAGGCGCTGGCGATGAGCTGGCGGTCGTCGATCAGCCGACCGTAGGTTTCGCCAGCCTGCAGCACGTCGCCGAGCTCCACGTCCAACCGGTCGAGTACGCCACTGAAGGGGGCGGCAGGGCGCGTCTCGTCCAGGGCGTGGCGCAGTTCGGCCACGTCGGCTGCAGCCACGCTGACGCTGCTCTGCAGCCTCAGGTACTCGGGCCGGGAGATCAGTTCGCGCCGACGCAGGTCCTCGGCACCACTCAGTTCGGCACGGGCCAGGGTGAGCTGGTCTTCGGCCCTGGCCAGCTGTGCCTCCAGGGCATCTGTCGACAGGACCAGCAGAGTCTCCCCCGCTTCCACGCTGGAACCCAGGGAGGCCGGCAGCCCCGAGACTCGCCCGGCCTGGCGGCTGCGGAGTTCCACCTCCCGGGCAGCAACCAATTGGCCCTGGGCGACCAAGTGCGGTGCGTGGGGCGCCGCCTGGCTGAGACGGTACTCGACACGGGGTGGGGTCTCTTCCTTGGCCGGGTCGGCCGGTGGCGCCGACGTCTGGAAGCGCTGCATGTCGCCGAATGCCAACCACAGCAACAGCACCAGCAGCAGGGCGGTGGCCAGCAGATAGGAAAGCGGAGGACGTCTGGGCATGCGACCTTCCATGGTTTGGCGTGAGCGGCGAGTGCGCATTGCGGCAGCCTGGCGCAAGGAGTGCTAGATGAATCGCCTCAATCTACTGCAAAAACCACTCTTTGGGCCAATTTCATTCAATCTGTTTCGTTATAGAACCCGGTAATACCCCTCAAGGCGCCTATTTTTTGCAATCATTCATCGAAATGGAAGCCTTCCACAGCGAACGGTTCGCTATTATTTACGAGACGGCCAGCCGATCGCCTAGCCGGAGGTCGGATTGAGTTTTGTGCACTGCAGGCATAACATTCACCGCGTTCCGAATCCGAGCCAGGGCGGCAGTCATGCCGACCGGCTCATCCTCACGGCGACCAATCCGAAGGAGCAATGATGAAAGATCCCGTACGTATTGCCATTACCGGCGGCGCTGGCCAGATCAGCTACTCCCTTATCTTCCGTATCGCGGCTGGCGACATGCTGGGCCCGGATCAGCCCGTCATTCTCCAGCTGCTCGAGATCGCACCGGCCATGGATGCCCTGAACGGCGTGGTGATGGAAGTGAACGATTGCGCCTTCCCGCTGGTGCAGGACATCGTCGCCACCGACGATCCCAATGTCGCATTCAAGGATGCCGACTTCGCCCTGCTGGTCGGTGCCCGTCCGCGCGGCCCGGGCATGGAGCGCAAGGACCTGCTCGAAGCCAACGCGGCGATCTTCTCCGTACAGGGCAAGGCGCTGAACGACAACGCCAGCCGCAATGTGCGTGTCCTGGTGGTGGGTAATCCCGCCAACACCAACGCCCTGATCGCCTCCTGCAACGCGCCGGACCTCAGCCCGCGCCAGTTCACCGCCATGACGCGTCTGGACCACAACCGGGCCCTGACCCAGCTGGCCCAGAAGACCGGCAAGCGCGTCACCGATGTCGAGAACATGATCATCTGGGGCAACCACAGCGCAACTCAGTACCCGGACCTGGCCCACTGCAAGGTGGACGGCAAGGCCGCTTTCGACCTGGTCGAGCGCGACTGGTACGAGAACACCTTCATCCCCGACGTGCAGCAGCGCGGCGCGGCGATCATCAAGGCGCGCGGTGCCTCTTCCGCAGCTTCTGCCGCTTCCTCCGCCATCGACCACATGCGCGACTGGGCGCTGGGTGCCGACGGCGTGGTTAGCATGGCGATTCCCTCCGATGGCAGCTATGGCATCGAGAAGGGCATCATCTACTCCTATCCGGTGCGCTGCCAGAACGGCGACTACGAGATCGTCCAGGGTCTCGAGGTCGACGACTTCAGCCGTGGCCGCATGAAGGCGACCGAAGACGAGCTGCGTGAAGAGCGCGCCGCCGTCGAGCACCTGCTGGGCTGATCGCTTAGATAGCCGCATGACAACGCCCCGACGAGATGTCTCGTCGGGGCGTTTTTTGTTGGTGTTGGGCTGCACCGCCGGGAGGCCTTCGGCCTCCAGTCGCCGAGGCGTCGGACCGGAGCTAAAGCTACCTCCAACAGCGATGTTGCACTGTTGGTGGAAAGAGTCGCTGTTGGAGCGCTCGGTTCGGCGTTCCGACTCCGCATCGCGACTGGCGCCTGCAGGCGCCTCGGCGGAGGCTGCAACGTTGGTGGTTATCGCCAGCGCTGGGTGGCACCGCCGGGAGGCCTTCAGCCTCCAGTCGTGAGCTGAAGCTTCCTCCAACAGCGGTGTAGCACCGTCGGTGGAAAGAGTCGCTGTTGGAGCGCTCGGTTCGGCGCTCCGACTTTGCATCGCGACTGGCGCCGGCAGGCGCCTCGGCGGAGGTCGCAACGTCAGTGGTTATCGCCAGCGCTGGGCAACACCGCGGTCGCGAGCTAAAGCTACCTCCGACAGGGTGGTAATTGCCTGCTATGGCAGGAAAAATCAGCTGTTGGAGCGCTCGGTTCGGCGCTCCGACTTTGCATCGCGACTGGCGTCGGAAGGCGCCCCGGTGAAGGCCACCGTCAATGCGAGCGAACGTCAATCCCGCAGGCTGATGATCCGCCAGCCTTTCTGCTCGGCGACTTCGCGCAGGGTGTCGTCCGGGTCGACGGCAACCGGGTGGTCGACAAGCTCCAGTAGTGGCAGGTCGTTGTGAGAATCGCTGTAGAACCAGGAGCCGTCCAGGGTCAGGTCCTTGTCGGCCAGCCACTCCTCCAGTCGTTTCACCTTGCCTTCTCTATAGCTGGGCGTGCCGCTCACCTTACCGGTATAGCGCCCGTCGACCACCTCCGGTTCCACGGCGATCAAATGATCGATCCCCAGGCGTTCGGCAATGGGGCCGGTGATAAAGCGGTTGGTGGCGGTGACGATCAGCAGGGTGTCGCCCCGGGTGCGATGCCGGGCGACCAGTTCCTCGCCCTTGGCCAGGATGTGCGGCTCGATCTTGCTGGCCATGAACTGCTGGTGCCAGGCGGCGAGCTGTTCTGGGCTATTGTTCACCAGTGGTTGCAGTGCCACCGCGAGAAACGCATGGATATCCAGCGTTCCGGCGTCATAGTCGGCCATGAAGCGATCATTGGCTTCCCGGTAGGCTTCCGGGTCCACGGCGCCCTGTTCCAGCAGGAACTCGCCCCAGGCATGGTCGCTGTCGATGGACAGCAGGGTGTTGTCCAGGTCGAAGATGGCCAGACTCACGGCTTACCTCTTTTGCTTGTTGAATGTAACGCAGCGGTGGATAAAGGGCTGCTTTCGGTAAAAGCCCGCGATTATGGCAGACATTTGACGTCGGTGCTAAGCCACGAATGGCGGCGCTTTCCTCTCCCTGTGTGCTTGTCTCGGTAGGGGGTGCCGCTTTGTTGTATTGATGCGCTTCACGGCATTGTGGAAGAATGGCTATCAATGATGAATTCACAAGGTGACGTCCGTGATCGACGCTGACGGCTTTCGCCCCAATGTTGGCATCATCATCGCCAACGGCCAGGGGCAGCTGCTCTGGGCGCGTCGGGTAGGACAGAATGCGTGGCAGTTTCCCCAGGGAGGCATCAAGGCAACCGAAACACCGCAACAGGCCCTCTATCGCGAGCTGGAAGAGGAAATCGGCCTGACTGCCGATGACGTCGAACTGCTTGCCTGCACCCGGGGATGGCTGCGCTATCGCCTGCCGCGACGCATGGTTCGCATGCATTCCAGGCCGGTCTGTATCGGCCAGAAACAGAAATGGTTCCTGCTGCGAATACGCTGCCAGGAAAGCCGTATTTGCATGGATCGCTCGGTGAAGCCCGAGTTCGATGGCTGGCGCTGGGTCAGCTATTGGTATCCATTGGGCCAGGTGGTGCCCTTCAAGCGTGAGGTCTACCGCCGTGCCTTGAGGGAGCTGTCGCCCCGGGCTCAGCGGCTGGCGCTGGAGGGGCGCTGATGCATAAGAGGCGTCAAGCCGGGGTCGGCCTGGTCGCTTCGATGGTGTCGATGGCACTTTTTCGCATCGATTTCCTCAGCTAGGCGGGAGATGAGAACAATGGAAAGCAAGACGCCGATGCTCGAGGTTCTGCGACGGGTCATCCAGGAAGTGAACGGGGCACGCAACCTGGATGCAGCCCTGGCCACCATGGTGCGTCGTATTCGAAAGGCCATGCACACCGATGTGTGCTCCTTTTACCTCTACGACCCTGACATCGAAGAGCTGGTTTTGATGGAGACCATCGGTCTCCACAGCCGCGCCGTGGGGCGGGTCAGCCTGCGCGTGGGGGAAGGCCTGGTGGGGCTGGTGGCGGAGCGGGAGGAGCCGCTCAATCTCGAGGATGCACCGGCGCACCCCCGTTTCCGCTACTTCGAAGCGACCGGCGAGGAGCGCTATTCGAGCTTCCTCGGGGTGCCCATCATCCATCAGCGCCGCATGCTTGGCGTGTTGGTGGTACAGCAGAGCGAAAAGCGCCGCTACGATGAGGAAGACGAAGCCTTTCTCATCACCATGGGTGCGCAGCTGGCCGGCGTGCTGGCCCATGCCCTGGCCACCGGCAGCCTGACACGGCCGAGCCTGCCGGGTGGGCAGGCACTGTTCACCGGGGTTGCTGCATCGCCAGGCATGGCCATCGGCGAGGTCGTGGTCATCGCCCCGCCGGCGGACCTGAACAGCGTGCCGGACCTGGTGCCTACCGATGTCGAGCACGAGATAAGCCGCCTCCGCGTGGCTATCGGGCGTGTCCGTGAGGAGATCAAGGCCGCGGGGGAACGCCTGGCCAATCGGATTTCTGCCCAGGAACTGGCACTGTTCGAAGTCTATCAGCAGATGCTCAGCGAGGCGGCTCTCTCCCAGGAGGTCGAGAAGCGCATTCGCGAAGGGCAGTGGGCGCCGGGTGCGTTGGCTGATGTGGTGCGCCGACACGTCCAGTACCTGGAGCGTGTCGACGACGACTATCTCAGAGAGCGCGCGGCTGATGTGCGCGATCTGGGGCGCCGCGTACTCGCCCATCTCCAGGAAGAGACGCCTCAGATTCCCGATACCTTTCCCGAGAGCACCATCCTGGTGGGCGACGAAATCAGCGTTGCCACGCTGGGTGAGGTGCCGCGGGAGCGTCTCACCGGGCTGGTTTCCGTGCGTGGCTCCAGCACCTCTCACGTTGCCATTATTGCCCGGGCCATGGGCATTCCCACCGTACTCGGCATGGTCGACCTTCCCCTGCCGCGCCTCTCCGGTGCCAGGGTGGTGCTGGATGGGCATCGCGGTCGCTTATTCGTGCGCCCTTCGGAAGAGCTGGAAAGCCGCTACCGCAGCCTGATTGCCGAGGAAGAAGCGCTGACCGAGGTGCTGGAGCACGAGCAGGACCTGCCCAGCGAGACCCCCGATGGCCATCTCATGCCTCTGATGGTCAATACCGGTCTGGCCATCGATATGGCGGTATCGCTGAAGAAGCGGATCAGCGGTGTCGGCCTGTATCGCACGGAAGTGCCGTTCATGATTGCCGAACGCTTTCCCGGCGAGCAGGAGCAGGCCCGGCTCTATCGCGATCAACTGGAAAGCTTCTCGCCGCTGCCGGTGGTCATGCGCACCCTCGATATCGGTGGTGACAAGGACCTGCCCTACTTCCCTATCGAGGAGGCCAACCCCTTCCTAGGCTGGCGCGGCATCCGTGTGACCCTCGACCATCCCGAAGTGCTCATGGTGCAGTTGCGCGCGATGCTGCGCGCCTCCTGCGGGCTCGACAACCTGCAGGTACTGCTGCCGATGGTGACCAATGTCGTCGAGGTCGACGACGCCCTGAAGCTGCTGGACCGGGCCATTCGCGAGCTGGGCGAGGAGGGGGTATCGGCGAAGCGCCCGCTGGTCGGGGTGATGCTGGAGGTGCCGGCAACGCTCTATCAGCTTGATGCCCTGGCGGAGCGCGCCGACTTCTTCTCGGTGGGAAGCAACGACCTGACCCAATATCTGCTGGCCGTGGATCGCAACAACCCCAGAGTCGCCGACCTCTACGATGCCTGCCATCCGGCGGTGCTGTCAGCCATGTCCCGGCTGGCGGAGGAGTCAGGCAGACTCAGAAAGCCGATCTCGGTGTGTGGCGAGCTGGCCGGCGACCCGGCGGGCGCACTGCTGCTGATGGGGATGGGTTTCGACGCGCTATCGATGAACGCCCCCAGCCTGCCTCGTGTCCGCGCGGCCATTCGCCGAGTTTCGTTGAAAGCGGCACAAGACCTGGTGCAGGAGACCCTGGCCCTGAATACCCCTGGAGCGGTGCGGAGCCACCTCTTTGCGCGGCTCAACGAATGGCAGCTGGCGCATCTGCTGCCACCAAGGGACTAAAAACGCCCCATGTGCCTGATTGCCTTTGACTATCGCCCGGGCAGCCGTTTTCCTCTGCGACTGGTTGCCAATCGCGACGAGTTCTATCAGCGTCCTTCGGCGCCCCTGGGTGCTTGGGCGGAGGCGCCGGATATCATCGGTGGACGCGACCTGGAGGCAGGCGGCAGCTGGCTGGCGGTGCACCGACGCGGCCGCTTCGCTGCCGTCACCAACGTGCGTGACCCCGCACTCAAGGTTGCCGCCGATGCCCCCAGTCGTGGCCATCTGGTGCGCGAGTCGCTGGAGTGCGCCGATCTCGCCGATTGGCTGCGGACACTCGCCGACGGAGACGGCTGGCGCTATGCCGGCTTCAATCTGTTGGCCGGCGAGATGGGCCGGCTCTGGCATCTGCATCGCGGGCGTGATCGACTGATACTCGACGAGGTATCGCCCGGCGTCCATGGGCTCTCAAATGCCGGGCTGAATACGCCCTGGCCCAAGCTGATCAAGGCGCGCCAAGGGGTGGTCGAGGCACTGCGCCGCAACCGGTGGCCCGACGACGCCCTGTCGGCCATGGCCGATGAGGAACGCGCCCATGACGACCAGTTGCCCGATACCGGTATCAGCCTGGAGCTCGAGCGCCTGCTCTCGGCCCCCTTCATCATTGGCGAGCAGTATGGCACCCGGGCCATGAGCTGGCTGGAGTGGGACGCCGAGTGTGCCTCCATTCGTATAGGGGAGCGCCGCTTCGGTCCCGGCGGCACCTTTCACGGTGAAGATGAGGAGTGCGTGGCGCTTGCGCGCTAGCGGGCCACCAGGAATGTGCCGTCATGACACCCGTAGCCGGTCGGCGTACACTTGAATGATCAATGCGTTACCACAGGGATGAGAATGCCCCCCGCTACCCACAAGGATCGCCTCTGGTCGCATCTTGTCTGGCCGCTGCTCTGGCCACTTCTGCTGGCACAGCTGCTGTTGGTGCTGCTCTGTCTGGCGGTCGGGCTCTTTCTCTGGCTGGCCACACCCGACCCCACCTCCTGGGCGGCGTCCGGCTGGCTGCTGTTGACGCTGCTGGCCGGTACCACACTGACCACGGCAGCCTTCCTGCTGCAGTTGCGTCACCGACTGCGTGAGTGCGAAGCCCGGATGGAGGATGGGCTGCAGCGCATGGAGCGGCTGCTGCTCGAGGCTGACCAGATTCTGCCGAGCTGGCTCGTTTCTCCGGCACTTCCCGTGGCTTTCAGTGACTCGCCACCCTCGCGAGTGGAGAAGCTCCAGGCCCGCGTGGCACAGTTGCATGCTCGCTTGAGTCAGGCGCCCGACCTGGCAGGCATGCTGATGTCGGTGTCGCGTCCGGCGCTGCTGCTCTATCAGGAACGCATTGTCGGCGCGAACCTGGCCATGGAACAGTTGCTTGGGGAGCGCGCCGAGGTGCTCGAGGGTGAGAGTTCCGAAAGTCGGTTACGCAGTGCATCTGAGAGTGACGACAAGCCCAGCGAAGTGCAGGTGCTCGATGCTGAAAATCGCTGGCGGCAGCTGGAGGTGGAGCGCTTCGAGGCCCGGGACTATCGGTTGCTGCTTTTCGGCGACCGCCATGATCGATTGCCGCAGCTCGGGGGACTGGTTGCCGCCCGCGAGCGGGCTCGGGAAGACTCGCGGCTCAAGTCCCGCTATCTGACCCTGCTCCAGCGTGAGCTGGAGCCGCTGTTGTCCGATCTTGCTGATGAAATGAAATGCGCCGACTGTGACCCCGTGCCAGGTAATTTCCCCGAGCTGCGCGAGCGCCTGGCAGATGTCGCCCTGCTGGTGAAGAGCCTTGCCGGTGACGGTATCGGCCAGGAATCATCCGATGGTTTGCTGGTGTCCGCCCCGGCTCTGCCGTTGCGTATCCTCATCGTCGATGACGGGCCGGTCAACCGAATGCTCGCCAGTCAGGTGCTGGAAGGGCAGGGGTTCGAGGTCAACTGCGTTGCCAGCGGCCAGGAAGCGCTGGAGCAACGGCAGGGGCAGCCCTACGACCTGGTGCTGATGGATATTTACATGCCGGACATGGACGGCATTGAAGCGACTCGGCGATGGCGTGAACTGGAGGCTAGCGATCCGGAGGGCTCTCGCAGCGTGCTGGTTGCCCTTACCGCCAATGCCAACGAGGAGGACCGGCGTCGCTTCCGCGAGGCCGGCATGGACGACTACCTGGCAAAGCCCTATGGCCCCCGAGCCTTGGTCGACCTGCTGCGCTACTGGCGTCCCGACGCGTTCGGGGAAGCCGCTACCCCATGATTCTGGACACATCTGCTTTGAGGTAACGGTTGTGAACTACCCCGACATCGATCCGGTTGCCATCTCGCTGGGTCCTTTTCAGGTCCACTGGTATGGCCTGATGTACGTGATCGGCTTTGTCGGCGCATGGTGGCTGGGGCGCCTGCGAGCCGAGCGCGTCGGCCTGACCCGGGACGACGTCGGCGACCTTCTCTTCTATGCCGCTATCGGCGTGGTGGTCGGCGGTCGCCTTGGCTATGCCCTGTTCTATGGCATGGGCCAATGGCTGGCCGATCCGCTGTGGGTGTTTCGCCTGTGGGATGGCGGCATGAGCTTCCATGGTGGGCTGATCGGGGTACTGCTGGCGGCACTCTGGTTTGCGCGCAGGAAGCGAATGGCCTTCTTCACGCTGACCGACTTCTTCGCCCCCATGGTACCCATCGGTCTGGGGGCAGGGCGGATCGGCAACTTCATCAATCGCGAACTGCCGGGGCGGGTCACCGAGCTGCCCTGGGGCATGCCGTTTCCCGGCATGGGCCCTCAGCCGCGCCACCCCACGGCCCTCTACGAGGCCATTCTGGAAGGGGCTGTCCTGTTCGCGGTATTGTGGTGGGTCTCTGCGCTGCCGCAGCGCCGAGGCCTGGTTTCGGGGCTGTTCCTGCTGCTCTACGGCATGTTCCGTTTCCTGGTCGAGCTCTTCCGCCTGCCGGATTCCCATATCGGCTATCTCGCCTTCGACTGGTTCACCATGGGCATGCTGTTGACGCTGCCGATGATTGCCTTCGGCATCGTGTTGATCGTCTGGTCGCGCCACCAGCCGGTGGACCAGGTGTCACGAAGTGATACTCGGCCGGAATAGGACGCGAGCCTGTGAGAAAGGTAGACTCTCGGCCTATCGATTATTCCATGCAAAAACCCCATGCAGAGTTCGCCAACGATGCCTGACGACACTATCCAGCCTGCGCTCGAGCAAACGCCACTCGAGCAGCCCCCGCTCGAAAAACCCTATCTGGACCTGATGCGGTTGGTGCTCGAACAGGGTGTGGAGCGCGACGATCGCACCGGAGTGGGCACCCGCTCGGTTTTCGGTCACCAGATGCGCTTCGACCTGTCGCGTGGCTTTCCCCTGGTGACCACCAAGAAGCTGCACCTGCGCTCGATCATCCACGAGCTGCTGTGGTTCCTGCGTGGCGACACCAACATCGCCTATCTGCAGGAGAATGGAGTGCGTATCTGGGATGAGTGGGCAGACGAGAACGGTGATCTGGGCCCGGTCTATGGCTATCAATGGCGTAGCTGGCCCGACCCGCGTGGCGGCCATGTCGACCAGATCGTCACGCTGCTCGACCAGATTCGCACCAACCCCGGCTCACGGCGACTGATCGTGTCGGCCTGGAACCCGGCGCTGGTCGACGAGATGGCGCTGCCGCCCTGTCACTGCCTGTTCCAGTTTCATGTGGCGAATGGACGTCTCTCCTGCCAGCTCTATCAGCGCAGCGCCGACATCTTTCTGGGAGTGCCCTTCAATATCGCCAGCTACGCGCTGCTGACGCAGATGATCGCTCAGGTCACGGGGCTGGAGCCCGGTGACTTCGTCCATACCCTGGGCGACGCTCATCTTTATCGCAATCACCTCGAGCAGGCCGAACTGCAGCTTTCGCGTACGCCGCGGGCGGCACCGCGGCTGGCGCTGGCACCGGGCGTCGACGACCTGTTCGACTTCCGCTTCGAGCATATCGCCATCGAAGGCTATGACCCCCATCCCCATATCAAGGCCGAGGTGGCGGTATGAATGATGAGACGCTGGTGCCGGTGGCGATGATCGCTGCGCTCTCCCGCAACCGGGTGATAGGCGTGGAGAACAAGCTGCCGTGGTACCTGCCGGAGGACCTCAAGTTCTTCAAGCGAATGACCCAGGCCAAGCCCCTGGTCATGGGGCGCAAGACCTTCGAGTCGATCGGGCGGCCCTTGCCCGGGCGGCTCAATATCGTGGTCACCCGGGACGAAACCTTCCGCCACGATGGCGTGCGGGTTTGCCACGACCTCGAGTCGGCGCTGTTCCTGGCCGACCAGCAGGCGACCATCGATGGCTGCGAGGAGATCATGGTGATGGGCGGCGGCGAAATCTATGTCCAGGCGCTACCCTTTGCCAGCCGGCTCTACCTCACCGAAGTGGATGTCGAAGTGGAGGGGGATGCCCGCTTTCCCGAGTTGGATGACGGACAGTGGGAGGAGGTGCAGCGTGTGCCCGGCCAGCCCGCCGAAGGCCAGCCCGCCTACAGTTTCGTGGAGTACCACCGCCGCTGACGAGGGTCGCCAGCCGGCGACATTTGTCAGCGCCCGGCTTCTGGCACAAACTTGCTGGAGGCCTTGCCACTAGCCTCAGCTGTCTACCGACCAGCACGTCGATGATGACCCTGCCTGTAGATAGCCTGTCCGAGCCTGCCTGGAGGATACCGGTTTGATCGATGAGCGTTCACTCCGCCTGCTGAATGACCTGGAAGTCTGCGCCGACACCGTCCTTGGCGAGCTGCACGGTTGTCGCGAACGAATCCGCGAGCTGCAGGACCGGGTGGCCGAACTCGAGGCGGGACGCCGGGAACTGGAAGCGGCGCATGTTGAGATCGAGGCGGCGCGCCTGGAACTTGAAGAGGAGAATCGCGAACTCGACGAGCAGAACCGAGAACTGGAAGAGGACAACGCCCGGCTGCGAGAACGGCTGCGCAAGGGCGAGCCCGCACCCACGTTCCCGGGTACGTCGCGTCGCGCCCAGGGGCTTGCCGCGCTGATTGGTCACCGGCCGCGCGATGAAGCCCCGGCCGAGCAGGATAGCCCAAAGCATCAGCGTGAACCCGGTCAGCCAAGCGGCCTGGCTGCTTCGCAGGGCGACGATCGGCAACGGCCAGATCAGCCAGTCGAACGGAACGTGCCGGCGCAGGTTGGAAAAGAGGCTGGAATCGAGGGTGAAGCAGAAGGTGGAAAAGAGAGTCGAAAAGAGGGTGGAAAAGCGGGCGAAGAAGTTAAAGAAGGCAATGAGGTAGAGCAGGGCGAGCGGCAGGCGTCACTGCCCATCGAACAGGCGCCCTCTGCCGAGGTGCTGCTGGCCGAGTGGTACCAGCGCTATCCGGATACCTTCTTCAAGGGCCACACTCGACCGTTGAAAGTGGGCATTCACCAGGATCTCGCCGCCCGGGAGCCCTGGCCCGAGAAGCTGGTGCGTCGCGCCCTGGCGGGGTACGTCAACCTGCCGCGCTACCTGAAGGCGGTGCGTGAAGGGGCCCAGCGCATCGACCTGGCCGGCCGGGCGGATGGCAGCGTCGATGCCCAGGCCGCCGAACACGCCCACCGCAAGCTCGAACGGCTTCAGGACGAACGTCGCCAGCGGGGCCAGTCCACAGGGCCCGGTCGTCGCCGTGTCGAGAAGAGCGCCAAAGGCAATCGAGCAAAAAAAACCAATCGTGCCAGGGCCGACACACCTGGCTCTCATCCTTCTGCGCAGGAAACACCACCCTCCGCCCAAGCCGATCCGGAAGCGCGTATGGAGGAGAAGCTCTCGGCCCTGCTGGCCAAGCACAACGGCCAGCGCCATGAGCCCTGACGCACAGGGTTGACGGCTTGCCCTTGCCAGCCTTGTATCAGCGGGGCATCATGTGCAGGCTCATCGCTGCCAGGCAACTGTTTCGACAGGCCTGCGGCTGCGGTCCACGGGCGGGAAGCGCGCGGACTGCAATTTCAGGAGAAAGTTCCGAGGTGGAGGTAGGCCGCGAAGGAAAACAGTGTTTTTTCTTATTGCGTTCCCTCATTTCCCGGTATAGAGTTCTACCTGCGAGCATTGGACTATAACAAGGCTTCGCTGCGGTCATGTCCGGCCCTGGCCTCTTCCTGAGAAGGAACCGAGCCAAGCACGGCGGGACCCATGCCCGGCAAGCTACCTGTACGCATCATTCGGATTCGTGCAGTAACGATCGAAACAGTAAGCTAGTGAAAGGAACTATCGCGATGAAAAAGACACTGTTAGCGACTGCCATTGCCGGCGCCCTGGGCGTCTCCGCTGCCGCTCAGGCCGCTACCGTTTATGACCAGGACGGCACCCGTCTGGACGTCAATGGTCGTATTGCTCTGGGTATCTCAGGTGGCGGTGAAGACGACGTGGCCCCGGGCGAAGCCAAAGCCGGTGGCACCGAATTCCGCAACATCTACTCGCGTCTTGGTCTCACCATGAGCCACGATATCGACCCCGACCTGCGCGCCTTCGGCCGCGTCGAGTGGCGCTTCAATGGCGACGAGCGCGACCAGAGCGGCGGTTTCAGCGAAGTGCGTCACAGCTATATCGGCCTGGAAAGCGGCAACTTCGGTACCGTGATGGCGGGTAACTTCGACAGCTTCTACAACAGCCGCGTCGTTAACCCGTTCGATGTCTACATCGACCGTGGTCATGAGTTTTCCAAGGGTGCTGGCGGCGACCTGCAGGCCCGCGGCGACTCCATCGGTTATATCACACCGAACCTCGAAGGCTTCCAGGCCTTCCTGATGGCCAAGCACTACACCGGCAACGGCCTGGCCGAGAACGGTGAGAGCCGCTCTTCCGTGATCAACACCCAGGGCGGTGTCTCCTATGAGCTGGCTGGTCTGCGTCTGGCCGCCGGTTTCGCCCAGGACCGTGGTGACTATCCGCTGAGCGCTCGTGGCACTCGCCATCGTTACGACAGCCGCGACCAGCGCGGTATCGACGAGAACATCTACGGCGCGACTGCTTCTTACGCCTTCAACGACAATTTCTCTGCTCGTCTGGGCTATGAGACTCAGGACTCTAACGACGGTGAGATTGATGCCGGCGGTGCTGTCGAGGACTGGTCTGGCTACGACACCTGGGGCCTGGGTATGACCTACGCCATCGGTCAGTGGGCCTTCAATGCCGACGTTCACCGTGTCAGCCCGGATAACGAAGATACCCGCACTGCCTGGTCTGCCGGTAGCTACTACAAGGTGTCCAGCAACTTCGACGTGTTCGCCGAGCTGAACCGTGCCGACCAAGGCGACATTACCGTCAGCACTGGCGACGGCGTTGAAGTCGAAGAGAACTCAGACAACCTGTACTGGCTGGTTGGCGCTCGCTACCACTTCTAAGCGAGCCGCGGTAGAGATAGATCGCAGCATACGTCGACTCGCTCGACGACAGAACCGGCCCTTCGGGGCCGGTTTTTTTTGTACGGTACTATATTTGGCTGATACCTGTTCGCAGCACTTCCGCCCACGGTACGGTTAAGTAAAGTGCACGAGGCTTGATTCGTATCAAGGAAGCGTCCACTTTAGGACAAGGCTCGCTCTCCACGCGGGACACCGCGGGAGAGGCAGGCCAGAATTCCGGTTCCAGATGCAACCAAGGAGTGCCCATGTCGCTTGAGTCCACTCGGCGCCAGCCGGACAACGCGACACGCTGTGAGCGCTGTACCCTGCATGCGCGCTGCCTGCCCCTGGGTCTCGAGCTCGACGCGCTGGAGTCCTTCGCCGCCATCATTCATAATCCGCGCCCGCTGAAGCGGGGCGAGGCGCTGGTACGTCAAGGTGACGCATTCGAGAGCCTGTTCGTGGTGCGCTCAGGGAGCCTTAAACAGTCGGTGGCCCAGGAGGGTCAGCGCGACCAGGTGACCCACTTCTATCTGCCCGGCGAAATCGTGGGGTTGGATGGTATCGGCGAGACTCATTGCTATGGCAGCGTGGTGGCCATGGAGTCGACCTTCGTCTGCGAGCTTCCCTTCCACCGGCTGGAGGACCTCGCCGAGCAGTTGCCGGAGCTGCGCGGGCAGATCTACCGCTGCATGAGCCGGGAGCTACGCAATGACCAGCGCATGATGTGCCTGCTCTCGGGACGCACCGCCGACCAGCGTTTGGCCAGCTTCATGCTGGGGCTTTCAGAACGCTTTCGCGCAAGAGGTTATTCCCCCTATCGCTTCCACCTCTCCATGTCCCGTTCCGATATCGGCAGCTATCTAGGGCTGGCACTGGAGACCGTGAGCCGGGTGCTTGCCCGTTTTCAGCAGCAGTCCCTGGCGGCGGTGGCAGGGCGGGATCTGACTATCCATGACATGGAGGCGCTGGTGGCATTGGCGGAAGAGGGGGTGGGTCGCCACTCGGGTGGCTGACACAGGAAAAAGAGGGCTAGCCTCCGTAATCTCAAGACGAGCGCGGTTCTGCATTATTCCTTGGGTATTCCCGCTTTTGCTTATGAGCTCGGGATGCCATGATGGCCTCATGCTCGTTCAAATAACGGTGGTTCGCCCTTGACCGGATGGCTGTTGTCGACCCTGCGTTCGCGCCTGCTGCTCGGTGTCAGCCTGGGCTGGCTGGTGCTGGTCGCCGCTCTGCTCGCCTATAGTCATCTCAGTGGCGGTGCGCTGGCCCAGCGCGAGAACCTCACGCACTTGGAGTACGAGGCCCAACTGATCGCCAAGCAGCTCGAGCGCTCCATCCATGTGCGCCAGCAGGCCCTCGCTCGACTTCGCCCCTCCCTGGTATTGAACGATAGCGAGCTCTTCACCCAGCTGCAGCGCCAGGAAGGTCTGCTGGCACTCTTCGACCGCCTGATGGTGTTCGATGCCCAGGGTGAGCCGGTGGCCGCCTGGCCTCCCTTCGAGCATGGCGGACCCAACATCGCCACCCGTGATTATTTCAAGCATGTCCGTGGGTTTCGCCGGCCCCATGTCAGCGAGCCCTATGTGGGGGGCGAGACCGGCATTCAGCAGGTCATGGTGATTGAACCGCTGCTCGATGACGAGGGACGCTTCCTGGGCATTCTCGGCGGCAATGCCAGTCTCCACGACGGCGCCTCCTTTCTCAACCTGCGCTCTCAGCGGATTGGCGAAGATGGCCACGTCGTGCTGGCCACCGCCCAGGGGCAGATCATCAGCCATCCCGACCCCAGCTATCTGATGCAGGCAGTTCCCGCTGCCGACCGGCTGCCGCTGCTGGATCGGGCCCTCTATGGTTGGGAGGGCAGCGGCACGGGCGAACAGTTGGATGGCAAGCCCGGGCTGATGGCCTTCCGCCAGGTCTGGTCGGCCAATTGGGTCGTCGGGGTCTTCCTGCCCGTGAGCCAGGCGCAGGCACCGATACAGCGCTATGCCACCCAGTTGCGCTGGGTGGGCCTGGCCACGGTGGCGCTGATGCTGCCGCTACTCTGGTGGCTACTCGGCCTGGGGCTGGCTCCGCTGCACCGGCTGGAACGCCAGATCGAGCGGGTAGGGCGGGGCGATGCCAGGCGGCTCAAGCTACATACCACCATGCGTGAACTGCATCAGGTCGCCGAGGCTTTCAACCGCCTGGAGGATCAGCGCCGTGACGCGCTTGCCTCCCGCGAGGCACGCGAGGCCTTTCTGCAGGCGGTACTCGCCTCGTCCCCGGTGGGCATGTTCCTCGCCGACATGAAGGGACGGATCAACTACGTCAACCCCGCGCTCGAAGCCATCTCCGGCTTTAATGTCGCGGCTTCCCGCACCTCCGAATGGGTACGTCGGGTACATCCCGATGACCGGCCGGCCTTCATCGAGCAGTGGCGTAGCACGCTGGAAGAAGGCGCTGATCATCACCTCCAGTATCGCTTCCAGCGTGACGAAGAACAGCTATGGCTGGAGGCCCAGGTGAGCCGTGTGGAGTTGGGTGACACGGCGCTTGGCTTCGTCGGCATGATACAGGACATCACCGAGCGTCATGAGCGGGAGACCCGGCAGCTCTGGGAGGCGGAGCATGATCCTCTGACCGGCTGCCTCAATCGGCGTGGCTTCGAGAACCGACTCGAAGAGGCCTGTACCCTTCAGCGTCGCGTCAGTGATCAGATCCTGTCATTGATCATGATGGACCTGGATCACTTCAAGCCAGTCAACGATACCGCGGGGCATGCGGCCGGGGATGAGCTGCTGCGCAGGATCGGCCGGCTGCTTCAAGAGGCGGTGCGCCAGCAGGATGCCGTGGCCAGGCTCGGCGGCGACGAGTTTGCCGTGCTGCTGCCGGCTTGCCCGATCGAGCGGGCAAGCGATATAGCCGAGCGGATCCGACAGGGCATCGAAGCGCTTGAATTTCAGACGGATGGGCACGTTTTTCGCGTTACAGCGAGCATCGGCGTGTCGAGCATGGATGAGGAAGATCGGGACGGCGGACCGCTGGTCAAGCGCGCCGATCGGGCCAGCTACCGAGCCAAGCACAAGGGGCGCAATCGGGTGGTGGTGCAGGCAGGGCTGTCGGAGGTCGTCGAGGCTGGCCGGGATTAAACCTTTTCCCCAGCCTGCCGATATCTGATGTTGACACGCTCGCCGTGTAAACGGGTCGTCTCGCATTCGGCTGGCCCTGAGGAGAGCACGCCCCATATGTCTCACAAGACACTGGATATCGCCAGGGATACCACGCTCTACATGGTGGCCGCCGTCCTCATTCTGATGGGCGGAACGGGGCTGCTGACCTATGGGCTGGGCATCGTCTACCCCCTGCGTAACGTACTGCTGCCCGACAATGCGCTGGCCGTGCTGATGGTTGGTGTGGGCCTGTTGGCGCTTCTGATGCGTTGGCGCGTACTGCATCGCTTCGCCGGTCTCATCCTGTTTCTGCATGTGACCTACCTGCTGGGTCACAACGTTCTGGCAGGAGGCAGGGAAGTGGGGGTGTCCTGGCTAACCGGCGATGTGCGGATGGGCTCCCTGGCGTCAGCGGTGCTGATGCTGGTGGCCATCTGTCTGCTGCTTGGCGTGGGCCGGCGTCGTGTGCGTTGGGTGTGGAGCGGCGTAGGCACCCTGCTGCTCTGCATCAGCCTGCTGGCCCTGCTCAGGCTCTTCCTGCCGGGTGGCGAGGTGGCATGGACGCTCAACAACGCCTCTTCGCCCCTGTTGGGAACCGTTCTGGCCGTGTTCCTTGGCGTGGCCATGCTGCTCATGGCGGCGGGCGCCGCCCGGCCACAGCCTCGCATGGGCCGGCTGGCGCTGGCGGCCGGCCTCTTTGGAGTCCTGCTGAGCTGTACGGCCTGGTATCTGCTGAACTGGCAGTATCAGGAAGACAAGCAGCTTCATGCCAGCCATCTATTGGACAATCTGCAGTTCAACGCCGAACAGGTAATGGCCGCCCAGCTTCTGTTGGCCCAGCGAATGGCCGAGCGCCTTGAGGCTTCTGAGTCGTGGTTCGATGCGGCGATACATGACGGTCACGTCGAACACTATTTCCGTGACTCACCCGGCATGCAGGCGATCGGCTTGCTGGATCAGACAGGGTGGACTTGGGAGCAATCACGCAGCGAGGCCGCTGGCCAGTGGTTAGAAGAGCGACTGGCCGACGCCCAGGTCGAGGCGTGGTTGCAGCAGAACTTCCCCCAGCCGAGGCTGATGCTGGCTGACACGAATCAGAGCCATATCGCGCTGATCGTGACTCAGCTGCCTACGGCTGACCGGCAACTGGTAGGCAGCCTGGATCTTGTCGTGTTGCTTAACGAAGAGCTTCGCGTCCAACTGGGGACCTACATGGTCCGTGTGTTGCGCGAGGGCGCTCCCCTGCTCGAAATGCGGGCGCCGGGCCGTTCGGCAGGCGAGTTGAGCTACCCACTTGTTGCGCGGCGCCACATCGGCTTGCCGGGAGGGGTCAAGCTGACACTCGAAGTCGTTCCCGACTCCGTCAATGACATGCTCATGGCCGGGTTGATACCCGGCGGGGTGGCGTTTTCCGGGCTGCTGCTGAGTTATCTCATGTCGTTCAGCCTGGGGCTGGCCTATCAACGACATCAGGACCGGCGAACACTGTGGGAGAGCGAACAGCGCTACCGCTCGCTCTTTGCCTATAACCCCGATGCGGTCTTCTCCGTCGATCCCGGGGGCAACTTCGTTACGGCAAATTCCACCTGTGCTGCTATCACGGGCTTGTCCGTGGATAAGATCATCGGCTCGCACTTTTCACAGCTCATCCTCCCCGGCGAAATCGAGCGGGTTCAGTATTATTTTGATGAAGCCTTGAAGGGAAACGCGCAGCGATTCCAGGTTGGCATCGCCAACCATACCGGTGAGCTGCGTCTGCTCTACGTGACCAATCTTCCAATCCTGGTTGAAGGCGCCGTCCAGGGTGTCTTCGGCATCGCCAAGGATGTCACGGAGCAGCACAGGAACGAGACCCGGCTACGGGTGCTTGAGCGCAGCGTGGAAGCCAGTATCAACGGTATCGTGATCACCGATGCCACTCAGGAAGACTGCCCCATTACCTATGTCAATGATGCCTTCCAGGCCTTGACGGGCTATGCGGAAGAGGAGCTTGTTGGCCGCAATTGCCGTTTTCTGCAGGGTGCGGAGACCGATCCCGAGACGCTGGCCCTGCTGCGCAGTCGGCTGGCCGAAGAGCGCGACTGCCATGTCACCCTACGCAATTACCGCAAGGATGGCAGTACCTTCTGGAATGCGCTCTATGTGGCACCGGTTCCCGATGGCGATGGTCGCGTGACCCACTTCGTCGGCGTGCTGAATGACGTGTCGGAACGCCAGGCCTATGAAGATCGCCTTTCTCATAGTGCCAGTCACGATGCGTTGACTGGCCTGGCTAATCGATCGCTGCTGGAGGATCGGTTGATCCACTATTTTGCCTTGTCCCAGCGACAGGGGCGCACCATGGCCGTGCTGTTCGTGGACCTGGACGACTTCAAGCCGATCAATGACAGCCTGGGTCATGCCATTGGCGATAAAGTGCTGGTCGAGGTGGCCTGCCGATTGGATAGTGCCATGCGACCTGGCGATACCCTGGGGCGCTTGGGGGGAGACGAGTTCGTGGCGCTGCTGCCCGACGCCACCCAGGAAGAGCAGGCGGAAATGGCCAAGCGGCTGCTGCAGCTCGTTGCTCGCCCCTATCGCATCGATCATCACGAACTCCATCTGTCGGCCAGCATCGGTATTGCCATCAGCAACGACACCATCGACCAGCCCATGGAGCTGATCCAGCAGGCCGATATGGCCATGTACAGGGCCAAGCAGCAGGGACGGAACGCCTATCAGTGGTTCACCCGTGAAATCACCACACGTGTCAACGAGCGACTGGTGATGCGTAATGAACTCCAGGATGCCATCGATGGGCAGCGGCTCGCGCTCTACTACCAGCCCCTATACGACCAGGAGGGGGACATCGTTACCGTGGAGGCACTGCTGCGCTGGAAACATCCCCAAAGAGGCTTCGTGCCGCCGAGCGAGTTCATCCCCCTGGCCGAGGAGACCGGCCAGATCATGCCGATCAGCCGCTGGGTGCTGGAACGGGCGTGTCTCGATATGGGGTTGCTTGATGCGCGAGGCTTCGGTGGTTTCAAGGTGGCGGTCAACCTCTCGCCCATGCAGTTTCACCGTGTCGGCTTTCTGGATACACTCAGGGACACCCTTGCCAGCACTCGGCTCCCGGCTGGTCGACTGGAGCTGGAGCTCACCGAAGGCGTGTTGTTGAACGATGCGGAGGAGGCCGTCCAGATTCTTCATGCCCTGCGCGGGATGGGGATCGACGTCTCCATCGATGACTTCGGCACCGGTTTTTCCAGCTTGAACTATCTCAAGCACCTTCCCATCAGCAAGGTGAAGATCGATCGTAGCTTTATCAGGGAAGTGACCCATAGTGTAGACGATGCCTCGATCGTCCAGGCCATCGTCTCCATGGCCCATCACCTGGGGCTGACCGTCGTGGCCGAGGGTATCGAAACCGAGCAGCAACACAGCCTGTTGAAGGGTTACGGCTGTGAAATTTTCCAGGGCTTCCTGCTCGCGCGACCCATGCCGCTGGAACAGCTCGAGCTGCTGTTGAGAGCCAGCAATCAAGCGCAGCAGGTTGCTCCATATCGCGGCTGAGTGCAGGTGCCCCGGCCTTGACCCGATAGCCGGGATCAGTAGAATCGGGGCCTCGCTATTCGGCACCGGGACGACCCGGTGTACGACCTGTCATACCGGGGACGACCCCATCCCACCATGGAAGCTAGACTCATGGCGTGGTTCCTTCTCGTCGTCGCCGGTCTTCTCGAAGTGGTCTGGGCCCTGGGCCTCAAGGCCTCGGAGGGTTTCACCCGACCGTTGCCCAGCGTATTGACCGTGATTGCCATGGTCGCCAGCTTCTACCTACTTGCCCAGGCCATGAAAGAGCTGCCGGTGGGCACGGCCTATGCCATCTGGGTGGGCATTGGCGCCGTGGGCACCGTGCTGGTTGGCATGCTCCTCTATGGCGACAGCGCTTCGCCGCTGCGCCTGCTCAGCCTTGTTCTGATCCTGGCCGGGCTGGTGGGGCTGAAGCTGGCCGGCTAGGATGATGTGCATTGCACAAATGAGTGACTCCATGACAACAATGAATCAAAGTCTGCCCTCCGGTGAATTGCTCGATCAGCTGGCGCGGGCTGTTACAGATAACGATGATCTGGAAAGCCTGGTCCGGCCGTTACTCGAGCTGCTGCAGGCCGTGACCGGCCTGGAATCCACTTACCTGACCACCATCGATCCCGATGAGCGTTTTCAGCGCATCCTGTTCGCCTGCAATTCTCATGAGCTGACGATTCCAGAAGGCCTTGCGGTGCCTTGGAATGACACCCTCTGCAAGCGTGCACTGGATGAAGGGCGTGCGTATACCGATGATGTCGCCGGATGCTGGGGCGATTCGGATGCGGCCAAGGAGCTGGGCCTGGTTACCTATCTCAGCGTTCCGGTCCGGGTAGGTGATAGCGAGTTGTATGGCACGCTCTGCGGCGCCAGTGCCTCCCGGGTCGCTGTCTCCGCCGAGGCAGAACGGCTGTTGGGCCTGTTTGCGACCCTGATCGCCCGCCAGATCGAGCGTGATCGATTGCTGCAGAAATTGCGGCAGGAAAACACGCTCTTCAGCAGCTATGCCATGACCGACCCCTTGACCGGCATACCCAACCGGCGCGCCCTGAACAATGATCTGCCACGGAGTCTGGCCAATGCGTCCCGCTACGGGGAGGCGCTGTATGTCGCCTTCATCGACCTCGATGGTTTCAAGGCCATCAATGACCGCTATGGCCATGATGCGGGGGACCGGTTTCTGATCAGCGTCACATCGGCGCTGGTCAAGGGGCTGCGAACCGGTGATTACCTGGCTCGGATTGGCGGCGATGAATTCGTTTTTTTCGGCCTGGGCAGTGGTACGGGTTCAACGGATAATGATGAGAATGCCCTACGAGAACGCCTTGAGCGCCTGACCACCGGACGCTTTGATATCGGGTGTCAATCCATTGAATACCAAGGTGCCAGCGTTGGCTTGATCCGAGCCGGGGATGGTGATGAGGATACGGATATGTTGTTGAAACGGGCGGATGGGGCGATGTATGCGGTCAAAATGAACAGACGGGGGCGGGGATAAAGAATCGTTGAGTTGGCGTCCCTATGGCTCACAGACCGTGCGGTTGCGCCCGTGCTCCTTGGCCTGATAGAGCAGCTCGTCAGTTCTATGCACGCACTCATCCAGGTTTTCGGAGCCGATAAGCGAACAAATACCGATGCTGGCCGTGATGTGCAGTGGCGATGAGGTGTCCTCGAGCATTGGCGTGGTAGCCAGGAGCTGGTGAAGCCGTTCGGCGGCATGCTGTGCTTCCGCCACGCTGGCTCTCGGCAGCATGACCACGAATTCCTCACCGCCCCAGCGACCAATCACATCGGCCTGCCGAAACACCTCCCGGCACAGCTCGGTGAACCGAACGATGACCTCATCCCCGGCCTGGTGGCCCAGGGTGTCGTTGACCGTCTTGAAGTGATCCAGGTCGATCAGCATCAGGGAGGCCGGAGGAGCGCCGCGCCGCACCAGTGCCAGCTCCTGATTGAGGCGCTGTTCGAAGGCCCTACGGTTGAGCAAGCCGGTGAGCGGGTCGGTGGCGGCACGCTTGGCCAGTTCCTGCCGTGTTGCCTCCAGCTCGCGTATCAGCTCGGCCTGTTCACGGTGGGCCTGCATCAGTTCCAGGTGCGCCATCACCTGGTTGGCGAGGGCCTGGAGCGCGAAGCATTGGCGTTCGGTCAGCTCGCGGGGCCGATAGTCGAGTACGCACAGCGTCCCAAGCGGATAGCCATCATGGCTTTCCAGAAGCGCGCCGGCATAGAAGCGCAGATGAGGCTCACCGGTCACCAGCGGGTTATTGGCAAAACGCGGGTCCCGGGTGGTGTCGGGTACGATGAACAGGCCCGGCTGCAGGATGGCATGCGCACAGATCGAGACATCCAGCGGGGTCTCGCACATCCCTAGCCCCTTTTCCGACTTGAACCACTGCCGGTTGCGGTCGACAAAGGAAATAAGCGCGACGGGTGCCTCGCAGATCAGCGAGGCCACCTCGACGATATCACCAAACGCCGACTCCTCGGGTGTGTCGAGGATCTGGTAATCTGCCAGCGCCTGCAAGCGCTGGTTTTCATACTCGGCTGAGCAGAGGTCGGTGTTGTCAGGCATGAGCGGGAAGTTGTTCCGGTAAGGCGATCAGGTCGTGGACGACCTGCTGAGCCTCGAATAGAGGAGACTTATCGTTCATCAGCCATCCGTATTGGGTGAGTCCAGTCGTCTTGTCGTATTTGTAGAATGGACGCTGGAAACGGCCATTATGGCCCTCTTCTCTGATTGTCACAATTGGCACCATCTTAAGCAGACGGGCTTGAGGTGCGATGGGGGTCAATCGGCTGTTTCAAGCCGATACGACGCGCCGCAACCGTGCGGCACCGTATGCCTGGCTGGTATTGAAGGTGGGCTTGCAGGAAGGTTTGTCGAAGTCATGGAGAGCGCCGGCAAGGTCAAGCACATGACGGCCCCTTCCATGCAGATCATTCATGTAGACTGGAATGCCTTGCGATTGATCTCTTTGGAGCGATTTATGGCAGAGACGCCGGACACCAATGCGCTCTTCACCGATCTCGCCGAGGCGCTGGCCATGGCGTTCTCCATGGTTTGTGTGGCGGTCATTGTCAAAGACGGAAATTCACCGGGCTATCTCACCGGTGATTCCGACGCTGCACAGCTGCTACTGACCCTCGATGGAGTCCAGGCGACACTGGCTGATGGGAATCCTCGGACGGAAGTGCCGCCACCGGGGACGGCACTGGCCAACGCTGCCTTCATCGCCATTGAGCCCCTGAGCCTCCCCCACCAGCAAGAACAGACGACTGTGATTGCTTTCGCAGGCAAGAACTTGATCGATTCCGAGCGCGTGGTGGCGCTCATGCACTCACTGGCAACAGAAACTGCCAATGAACTCATGGTACTGAGGCAAGCACCTTTTCTGGCGGCGGCTTTCGCGGAAATCGAATGTGGTGTGACCATTGCCGATCCCACCCTTGCAGACACCCCTTTGATCTATGCCAATGCCGCCTTTGAGCGCATGACGGGTTATCCAAGAGCGGAAATTTTGGGGCGCAACTGCCGTTTCCTTCAGGGAGATCTTCAAGATCAGCCCGGTCGTCGGATACTTCGCAACGCTCTCACTCGTGGTACGGACTGTACGGTCATAGTGACCAACTTTCGCCGCAACGGTGAATCGTTCGAAAACCGGCTCAAGCTACGAACCATCCGCACGCCCGATGGCACGATCTCGCACATCATTGGTATTCAGCTCGATGTCACAAAAGAGCGCTCGGCGCTCGAGTCGCTGGCCCGGCAAAAACGTCGCTACGAAAGCTTGATTGAAGCGCAGACAGGTTTCATTTGGCTCATGAATGCTGAAGGTGAGCTCATGGAGGTGCCCGAGAAATGGTTAGAGATGGCGGGCCTGTCATTGTCGCGTGTTCCGGCGGATCTGGCAGCGATCCGCGGCGCTTTGTCGCCGGAGGCTGCGGAAGCTTTCTGTGACGGCTGGGTCGAAGCCCTCAGGAACGTGACGCCGTTTGAAGTGATCTATCACTTACCGGCCCAGAGCCGATCTCCGAGGTGGTTTCTGGATCGTGTCACGCCGGTGCTTGACGAGGAGCATAAGCTCCTCGAGTGGATTGCTGCCTCTCAGGAAATCACCGAACTGAAACGCGCCGAAAAGGAAATTGAGCGTGCCGCTTATGAAGACCGACTAACCGGTCTTCTATCCCCGGAAGGCTTCGCCCAGCGACTGGACGAGCGCCTCAAGAGGATGGACCTGCATCCGGCGAGCCCGGTAGTGGTCGTTGACATCAAGGCGCTCAGGGAAATCAATAACACTCAGGGCTATGACGTTGGGGATGAAGTACTGCGTGAAGTTGCACGTCGTTTGACGGCCGAGGTGGGTGAAAGTGGCCTGATTGCGCGCACCGGTGGTGACGAATTCACTGTGCTCGCACCGCTCGAAAATCAGCGTACGCCGCGTCAGTTGAGCAAGTGTATGGCGGCTGTCTTCGATGTACCGTTCGAAATCAGAGGCTTTTCCTTCCACGTCGAGGCATCATTCGGCTACGCTCGGATCCGTAGCAGTGCAGGCGATGCCCGGAAGCTGATGACCGATGCCGCATTGGCGATGCATCGAAGCCAGCATAATCCGGCGCTGACCTGGACCCAGTACACGAAAGCGCTCGACCATCAAACGCGCGAAACCGTGAACTTGACAACGAAGTTACGCCACGCCCTCCAAGCCGATCAACTGGAACTCTACTACCAACCCCAGGTTGATCTGGCGAGCGGCCGCATCGTCTCGGCGGAAGCACTGCTGCGCTGGAACCATCCGCAGGCGGGCTTTATCCCGCCGGGCAAGTTCATTCCACTGGCCGAACAAAGCCAGCTCATCGGGCCCATCGGGGACTGGGTGTTACGGCGAGCGTGCCGGGATCTCAGGGCATGGCGTGACGCCGGTCTCCTGGTCACCCCGGTATCGATCAACTTATCCTTGATCCAGTTCCAGCTCGGCTCTGTTCCGGACAAAGTTCGCCAAGCACTGACTGACTACAATATCGCCCCCGAGGAGTTGACGCTGGAGATCACGGAAAGCGTCTTCGAGCATCAAGGTCAGGCCTTGAAGCAGGATCTGGAGGCCCTCACCGCCATGGGGGTTCGCCTCTCCTTGGACGACTTCGGGACAGGCTATTCATCACTGGCTCATTTAAATGACTATTTTTTCGACGAAATCAAGATCGACAAGAGCTTCGTCTCCCAACTGGACAAAGGGCCCTACGCCCAGTCCATCGTCAAGGCGGTTGTCGTTATCGCCGCAGCGATAGGTGCCGATGTCGTCGCCGAAGGGATAGAGTGGTCGAGCCATATAACGACTGTGCTCCATCTTGGCTGCACCAAAGGCCAAGGTTATCATTTTAGTCGTCCGGTACCCGAGCCACGCTGGCGCCAATTGCTATTCGACCAAAAGGCGCTCCCGTAAAACTGCCAAGCCATCTTCGGTGCCGTCATTTGCTCGACCAAGCATCCCTCGACCTCAACGTAGAGTAGGTCTTCGATTCGGAGATCGAGTCAGGGCGATCTGCTTGCCGGCCAACAGACTGCGGAGCATCGGCCATCCACCAAGGCCATGATTTTGTCCGTAATCGGTCATTCCAGAGCATCTGGAGGTATCCGTCCGGTGAACACACCTTCCACGGAAGGCCCTGGCCAGCCACATTAGGTGTCCACCAATTTTATGTGGGTACCTATCAAGACTCCCCCAAGCACTGAGCGTGAGATTCGCCGCCGTCGTCGGTACGCCCCTTCCTTCAAGGCCAAGATCGTCGCGGCCAGCTGGACCTGCGCCTCAGCGGCGTGAACCGGCTGCCAGGTACGGCCGGTAAGCCATCCCCATAGAGTCGCTGCCGCCACCACAGCAACCAGCCAGGCCATGGAGGCGGCCATGGCAGGCAGTAGGCCGCATTATTCGGCCTCCGACAAGACCTTGCGGACCTTGGCCGCCAGCTCCTGTCGGCGGTAGGGCTTGCTGAGCAACTGTACCCCCGGGTCCAGCCGGCCGTGATGCACGATGGCATTCTCGGTATAGCCTGAAGTGAAGAGTATCTTGAGGCCGGGCCGAAGAACGCTGGCCCGGTCCGCCAGTTGACGGCCGTTGATGCCGCCGGGCATGACGACGTCGGTGAACAGCAGGTCGATGTCCGCCTGTGCTTCAATGATCGCCAAGGCGTGTTGTCCCGACTCTGCGCTGGTGACCCGATAGCCAAGTCCTTGCAGCAGGGTAGCGACATGCCGGCGTACCAGGGCGTCGTCCTCCACTACTAGAATGTGCTCGTCGCCGCCGTCGACCGGGGACGAGGGCGCTGCTTCGACCGCCATCGCCGCCCCCGTTCGGGAGCGGGGAAAGTAGAGCTTGATAGTGGTCCCCTCGCCAACCTCGGAGTAGATCTTGATATGCCCCGCGGATTGCTTGACGAAGCCGTACACCATGCTCAGACCCAGGCCACTGCCCTGGCCATCCTTCTTGGTGGTAAAGAAGGGCTCGAATGCCTGCCGGGCGACGTCTTCTGGCATCCCCGTTCCTGTGTCGGAGAGGGAAATCAGCACGTACTGCCCGGCCTTGACCTCCCGGTGATTGTCTGCGTAGCTGTCGTCCAGCATGGCGTTGGCGGTCTCGATGGTAAGTCGTCCCCCGCCGGGCATGGCGTCACGGGCATTGAGGGCCAGATTCAGAATCGCCGACTCGAGCTGGCCAGCGTCGACCTCGACGCTCCACAGCCCACCGGCCTGAACCCGCTCGATTTCGATGCTTTCGCGAAGGGTCCGTCGCAGGAGATCTTCCATTCCCGCCACCAGGCGGTTGACGTTCAAGACTTGGGGCTCCAATGCCTGGCGACGGGCAAAGGCCAGTAGACGGTTGGTGAGCTCGGCCCCGCGTGATGCAGCACTTGCCGTCATATCAGCCAAGGCGCGCAGCTGGGCGTTGCCGGCCAGTTCCTCCGTGAGTAACTCGGCGTTCCCCAGGATCACCGTCAAGAGGTTGTTGAAATCGTGGGCCACGCCGCCGGTGAGTTGCCCCACCGCCTCCAGCTTCTGGGCCTGGCGAAGCTCTTCGGCTACCTGTCGCTGCTGAGTGATGTCCTGCATGCTACCCAGCATTCGCACGGCTCTGCCGTTACTGTCCCGCAGCACAAAGCCGCGGTCGATCACGGTGCGGGAGCTCCCGTCCGCGTGCAAGAAGCGATATTCGTCGACCCAATTGCTGGCATCGCCATCGATCACCTCGTGGACACCGGCCAGGACAGCTTCCCTGTCCGCTGTGTGAATCCGGAGGGCCCAGGACTCGGGGCCGGGTTCCATCCGGCTTCGATCGTGGCCGAACAGGGTCTCGATACTCTCGTTCCACCAGACCTTGCTATGCACCAGGTCCCAGTCCCAGATGACGTCGTGGGTGGCCTGGGCCACCAGGTGAAAGCGCTCTTCGCTGAGGCGTGTAGACTCCTCAAGGCGCTTACGCTCGGTAATATCCCGTTCGACGGCGACATAATGCGTGGGATGGCCTGCTTCGTCGGTCAAGGGCACGATATCCAGTTCAAGCCAGTAAGGGTCGCCCGCCTTGGTGTAGTTGACCAATTCCTCCCGGATCGGCGCCGCGCGGCGCAACGCGGCCTTGATCCGGTCCAGGGCCGCGCGGTCTGTCCCGGGCCCCTGCAAGATGCGGGGCGTGGCGCCGATGACCTCATCCTGGCTAAAACCGGTCAGCCGGGTAAAGGCCTCATTGACATAGACGACCCGGGGGCCCTCGGGACCATCGATGGGCGCCGCTTCGGTGATCAACAACATGTCGCTCTGCCGGGATACGGCGGCTTCCAGCAGGCGCAACTGCTCCTCCCGCTCGCGCTCCCGGCTGATGTCGGAGAAGTACACCGCCAGGCCGTTGGGCACGGGATGGGCGTCGACCCGGAAGAGCGCATTCAGTGGCTGGAAGTGGGCGGTAAAGTGCTCGCTCTCCTGCCGCGCCAGGGCTCGCAGGTAATGATTCTGGAAATAAGGGGTGTCCTCGAAGGGGAAAACGACGTCCAGGGGTTTGCCGATCATCGCCTCTCGAGGTTGTTCCAGCACTTTTGCTGCCGCTGGGTTGGCGAAAACGAAGCGCAGCTCTTCGTCCAGCAGGATGAAGGGGTCGCGCATGTTCTCCAGGGTGAGATGCAACCTCTGGGTCAATTCCTCGTAGGCGCGGCGTGTCCCGATCTGGTCGGTAATGTCCTGGAATCCTCCCTGTACCGCAACGATTTCCCCCTCCGGGCTTCTTTCCGCTTCCCCCATTGTCCGCACCCAGCGCCGGTTACCCCGGGCGGTAATGATCTGCAGGACTTCGTCGTAAGGTGTGCCGGCTTCAACACAACGGGTAAATACCCGGGAAATCGTGTCGCGATACTCGGGTGCATAGAACTGGATCCCCTCTTCGACGGCATATCGCGGCGGTGCCCCGTCGATCTCGTGAATAGCGGCAGTTTCTTCCGACCATTCGACAACGCCCTCCTTCATGTCCACCCGCCAGCCGCCCAGGCTGGCTGCCTTTCCGGCAATCCGTGACAGGCTCTGGCCACGGGAAAGGGCGGCGGCGGTCACCTCTTGATCCGTCACGTCCTGTACCACGCCGGTCAGCTGGCGCCGCCCGTCGACCTCCGCCAGCTCCGCCAGCCCCTTGACGTAGATGACGTCTCCATCCGCTCGCAGGATGCGATGCCGGAACTCGAAGTGGTCGCCGGGATCGGCCAACCACTCCTCCAGGTGTCGCACCAAGGCTTCCCGGTCCGCGGGGTGCACCAGCGCTAGATAGCCTTCCACGTCACCCACCTCGAACGATGTGTCGACGCCGTAGATGCGGTGGACGTCGTCCAGCCAGGTCAGTCGCCGGGTGTCCAGATCCATTTTCCACACGCCGAGCCCCAGCAGTCGTTGTGCTGCCCTCAAGTAACTCGTCTGTTCGGCGAGCCTTTCATAGGCCGTCCGCAGCTCCCGAGAGCGCAGGATGATATCCTGGCGCAAGTGGGAGGCCCGGTCCTCCAGCGCGCTCAGGGCTGGCTCTTCGCCCGCCCCCCTGACGAAGTCGGTGACGTCTTCCACCCGGTGAATGATCAACTCGACCTTGCCATCCGGGCCGTTCACGGGGGTGTTGACCGGGCTCCAGAAGCGCTCCTCGAAGCCGCCGCCCCGGCTCGCTGGGCGGGGGATGGGGTATCGCTGAACGGCCATGACATCGGTCAAGCCACTGGCTTCCACCTGGGCCAGGGAGGCGCGAAGATGGCGTGTACCGTCTGCCTCGGGGTCGTTCGGGTCATCCGGAAACACCTCGAATAACGGCTTGCCCAGGATGGCCTCCCTTTCGGTCATGGTGGCCTGCAGGTAAGCATTGGAAACGGCGACGATCCGATAGCTTCCGGGGTTGAGCACCAGAATCCTGCCGGGTGCCGCTTCGAAGAGGGCGCGAAAAAAATCCTCGCTGGCAGTTGTGCTCCATGGCAAGCCTTGCTGCTCTGACGCTGGTGGCGCCTGCTTTTCCGCTCCCCCGGACCCGAGGTCGCGCATCGACACCACCAGCATCTCGGCGGAATCGGTCCCGTGTAGCCGCCAGTGGACTCCAGCCTCGCGAACCTCACCGCCCCGGCACGTTATGCGCCAGCTATCTTTCGCTTCCCGGGATCGTTGCGGGAAGTCTTTCACCGCCACACGCAACCCGGCCAAGTCTTCGACCGGGACAACGTCCGGAATCGTCTTGGTGTCCGGGAGCCCGGGACCGTAGTGGAAGGTCTCAACAGCAGCGCGATTGGCGCCCTGGATCGTCAGGCTCACCGGGTCACAAATCCATACCGGGTCGGAGACGGTATCGAACAGGGCGGCAATCTCTAAGGGTCGCCGGGAAGAGGCTTCCATCACTGACTCCTGTGGCTGGGGCCCGGACAATAGATCGTCGTTTTCTTTACTGTAATGCGTCAGGGGTCCGCAAGAAGCCGCGCGATATGCAGATGCTGCCTCTGCAAGTCCTGATGCTCAAACAAGCAATTGCCAGGCTTCTTCCAGGCGTTGCTCGAAGGGGCCTTTACCGGGGGGAAGCGCCGCCACCCGAATGCTCGGCATGAATCTGGCCTTGTTGGATGCCTGGTTTTCGTTGTGGTGCTCGACGGCCAGATGTAGCTGTTTAGCGATGTCATTTGCCCTTGCGAGATCGGCACCCATCAGCAGGGCGGTGATCTCGGTGGCGCGATAGCGGCCCGTGAGGTCGGCATGCTCGGTGTGTTCGCTCATCAGCGAGGCCAGGTCCCGCAACTGGCGGTCGCCGGTGTCCCGGCCGAAATCCTTGTTGACGGTGGGGAGCTCATCGAGCCTGGCCGACACCAGGGCCATCGGTAGCCCGAGGCGCCGGCACAGCTGGCAGGCTGCTTCGGCCTGCTCGCGAAAGCTCGTACGATTGAGCAGTCCCGTGCAGTCGTCATAGCCATCCGCTGAGGAGAGTGCCAATTCGTTTTCGACCATGCGAGCCAGGTCATCGAGGAGCTGGGCATCCTCTTCCCCGAAGGCCCGGGGCTCGGGGTCGAGCAGGCAGAGGGTGCCGACCTTCTCGCCACTGCGCAAATAAAGTGGTCGACCGGCATAGAAGCGGATGAAGGGGGCGCCCACCACACCGGGATAGTTGCGTAAGAAGGGGTGTTCATGGGTGTCGGGTACTGCCAACAATTCGTCGCGCTCCAACGTCTTCCGGCAGAAGGCGATATCGCGCGGGGTCTCCGTGAGGTCGAGGCCCTGCTGGGACTTGAACCATTGGCGGTCACGATCCAGCAGACTGATGAAGGCGGTGGAGACACCGAAGAGGCGGCAGGCCAGCCGCGTGAGGCGATCGAAGCGTGCCTCGGCGGGGGTGTCCAGCAGGCCCAGGCCCGCCAGTGCCAGGAGTCGGCGCTCCTCGCGCTGTGTCTCGCGGGTAGTGAACCAGTCTAGGACCTCCTCCGGCGGCAGGGGGCGCGAGATCAGATAGCCCTGGGCCAAATCGCATTTCAGCTCGTCGAGATAATCGAGCGTTTCCTGGTCCTCTACCCCTTCGGCGGTGGTGTTCAGGCCCAGGCTACGGCCGAGTTCCACCACCGAGCGGATCACCGCTCGTGACTCCTCCGAATTGGTGGCCGTCATCACGAATTGCTTGTCGACCTTGATCTCCGAGAAGGGCAGGCGAACGAGCTGTACCATCGAGGAGTAGCCAGTGCCGAAGTCGTCGATGGAGAGCTGGAAGCCCTGCAGGCGCAAGCGGGTCAGGGTATCCAGGGAGGTGGTGGCATCCTGCATGGCGCTGGTCTCGGTTAGCTCAAGCACGATGCGTTGGGGCGTGATGTCACGCTCACGACACAGTCGCAGGATGGCATCGAACAACGCGCTATTTTCCAGGGATCGTGCGGAGATGTTCATCGAGAGCGAGATCTCCTGCAGGACATGCTGACCGACACGCCTCACGGTCTCCTCCGAGGAGAGCTCGGCCAGCCAGTCGAGGGCGAGTTCGGTGACCTGCAGGGTGAGGCGATCGATCAGGCCCGCGGCCTCGGCCAGGGGAATGAAGACATCCGGGGGAATGGCACCCAACTGGGGATGCTGCCAGCGGGCCAGGGCCTCGAAACCCACGAGAGTGCCGGTCCGGCAGCGGATCTTGGGCTGGTAAGCCAGGCGGATCTGGCCCAGCGTCAACGCCTGTTCCAGATCCTCTACGCTGGCTTGCCGAGGCAGAGTTCGCTTGCCAGGCAAGGCCTCGACGGGGTCCCCTTCCATCTCCAAGGCCTTATGCAGAAGCTCGCGAAGGCTGACGGCCGAGAAGGGCTTGGCGATGACGCCGACGATATCCAGGCCGTGCTCTCTCGCCGAACGCCCGGCGGCATCCAGAATCCGACTGCCTACCCCGCTGGTGATGATCAGCCGGGCCTGACTGCCCCGCCTGGCCAGTTCGGCCATCACCGCCACGCCGTCCATTTCCGGCATGATCAGGTCGATGGCCAGGATATCCGGTTGCCAGCGCGTTACCTCGTCGAAAAAGGTGGCCGAAGACGTGAGGTGGCGCGCTTCGAAGCCGGCGAAATTGGCGATGCGCGCGATGGTCTCGCCGGTCATCGCCTCGTCGTCGAGGATCAGCAGCCGGGGGGGCTTTTCCTTGCCGGGTGTGTCAGTCTTCATCCAGGGCCTCTCTGATGAGTCTCAAGAGGGCGACGGGGCGATAGGGCTTGCCGAGGAATCGCACCCCCTCGTCCAGCCTGCCGTTGTGAACGATGGCATTCTCGGTATAGCCGGAGGTGTAGACCACCTTGAGGTCGGGCCTGAGCCTGAGGGCGGCAATCGCCAGATCCCTGCCGGTCATGCCACCCGGCATCATGACGTCGGTGAAGATAAGCTGGATGGTGGTGTCCGCGACGAGCATCGCCAGGGCGCTGGGCCCATCCTTTGCCTGCCGCACACCATAACCGGCGGCCTCGAGCTGTGTCACAACATATTCCCTGACCGTCACATCGTCCTCGACCACCAGCAGTGTCTCGCAGCCCTTGAGACTCGCCGTGTCTCTAGCCGTAAGCTTGGGATCGGAGACGGCTTGCTGGATGCGCGGCAGGTAGAGCTTGATGGTGGTGCCTTCACCCTCCTCGGAATAGAGATTGACATGCCCGGCGGACTGCTTGAGGAAACCGAAGACCATGCTCAGGCCTAACCCCGTGCCCTTGCCCTTCTCCTTGGTAGTAAAGAACGGGTCGAAGACCCGCTCCCGAATGGTTTTCGGGATTCCCGTCCCGGTATCGCTGACTGCGATGCAGACATAATCGCCCGGCACCAGCTCCAGGTGCTCGTCGGCGTACTGCGCCGAGAGCGATACGTTTTGGGTTTCGATGGTCAGATGGCCGCCATCGGACATGGCATCCCGGGCATTGATGGAGAGGTTGAGAAGAGCGCTCTCGAGCTGGGAAGGATCGATGTTGGCCGCCCAGAGACCTTGCCCCGGATGGAAGCGTAGCTCGATCTGCTCGCCCAGGGTCCGTCGTAGCAGCTCGGTCAGCCCACGGATCAAGCGATTGATATCGGTGGGTTGAGGGGCCAGGGCCTGACGACGAGCGAAGGCGAGGAGACGTTGGGTCAGGTCGGCACCGCGCTGGGCGCTCTCGGCGACGGCCTGAACAAGCGGCGCCAACTGGGTGTCCGCCGCCAGCGCTTCGCTGAGCAGGTCGGCATTGCCCATGATCACGGTCAGCAGGTTGTTGAAGTCGTGGGCCATGCCGCCGGTCAGATGACCGATGGCTTCCATGCGCTGCGCTTCTTGGAGCTGGGCCTCGAGGCGTTTCTGCTCGGTGACGGTACGAAAATAGACCGCCAGGCCCTCTTCGCCCGGATAGGCATTGACCTCGAACCAGTGGGCGAGGGGAGGGAAGTAGAAAGTGAATTGCTGTGCCTCAGCCGTTTCGATGGCGGCGTGATAGCAGGCCCAGAGCTCGCCCTCCCGGGCCTCGGGAAACGCCTCCCAGACGTTGCGGCCCAGGAGCTCGGCGGAGGAGCGTTCTAGCACGCGCTCGGCCTGGTGATTGAGGTAGGAAAAGCGCCAGTCCTCGTCGAGCAGGTAGAAGGCGTCGCTCATGTTCTCGAGGCTGCGTGTCAACCGTTGGGCCAGCGACTGCTGGCGTGCTTCGGCCTCACGCTGGGCGGTGATGTCCTCGATGACCGCCACCAGGCTGACGATGGTGCCGTGCCTGTCGCGCTGGGCGGAGACACTGATCCGGCACCAGACCATCCCACCGCGATAGTCCAGCATGCGTTTCTCGATGACGAAACTATTTTTCTCGCCGGCCAGCAGGCACCTGAGCTCGTCGAGATCGCCCTGCCTATCGTCGGGATGGGTGAGGGCGAGGAAGTCGGTGGCCCTCAGGGCTTCCTCGGTATAGCCGAGCATGTCGCAGAAGGCCTGGTTCGCGTACAGGAGGCGGCCCCGGGTGTCGGCCTGCACGATGCCGGTGGCGGCCTCGGCGAAGAGGCGGTGCCAGTGCTCTTCGCTGCTGCGATGGCGCTCGAGCAGGGTCTTGAGCTCCCGGGCACGGGCGATCAGCTCCAGGTTCGTGGGTTCGATGGTCGGCGCGTCATTGAGATAGTCGGTCACGTCCTCGGTGCGGTGGAGGATCAGCGACAGCTGTCCTTGCTCGTCGAAGATCGGGACATTGATGGGGCTCCAGTGGCGCTCCTCGAAGCCACCCGTCGCGGGATCGGGGATCGGATAGCGCAGGACGGGCATGGTGTCGGGTTGGCCATAACGCTTGACCCGTTCCAGAGAAGCGGTTAGTTCCTCGACCCCCGCGGCATTCGACCGGTCGGGCGTCACCGGGAAGACGTCGAACAGCTGGCGACCGATGATGGCCTCACGGTCGGTATGGGTCGCCTCAAGGTAGGCATCACTGACCCCGACGATCCGATAGTCGTCGGCAGTCAGGACCAGATAGAGACCCGGGGCGGATTCGAAGATGGCGCGAAACTGCGACTTCAACGCTTGTTCACGGGCCAACAGCTCACGGCTGGACCGTTCGAAGGCATTGCGCTCGGTGACATCTTGCACCACCGAGAGCACCGAGACCACGTGGCCCTGGTCATCGATCTGGATGGAATTGTGCCATTCGCACTCGACCAGGGCCCCGTCACGGGTCAGGTTGCGATTGGTCGACACGTTCTGCGGGGCGACGCCAAGGAGAAGCTGCTTGATGACCTCGGCAACGGACTCGGCATCCTCGGGATGAACGAAGGTGAAGTTGAAGGGGTGCTTGCCGATGACCGCCTCGGCCGGCCAACCGAAGAGTGCCTCGGCATGCCTCGACCAGCGCGAGATGTGAAACCTGCTATCCCACTCGATCACCGCCAGGGGCAGGTTGTCGAGATGGAAGCTGAGCAGTTCATGGGCGCGATGCAGGGATCGGCCGTTTTCTCCTGGGCTCTCGGGCATCATGTCGATCTCTGCGATGAACGGGGCTGTCCTGTTCTCAGGGATAACATCCCACGGCATGGTAGCAAGACGCCACTCCAAGGGAGCGGTATCGATAGAATCAGTGTCATGCGTCGTTCATGTGCATGCGAAGGGCCTTCCTGTGACTCATAGTCCGTGCGGTCGCATTCGTGCTCCTTGGCTTGATGGGCATAGAAGGCGTCGTAGGCATATTCCATTCACCACGCCGCATACATACGGGGATGAGGCGCGGTGCTTGATAGTCCAAGGCCATTCATCTGTGGATAGTGACCGAGCTTGTCTTGGTGGGCAAGGTACTTGCCCACAGGATGACGCCACGCAGCTTTTGCTGGATACTGCGCGCAGTCAGCGACAAAGCCCTTCCCGTCCTGCTCCTGATATCCAGGACCACTTGCCTGCAGGGACCGCGGCTAACCTTATTCGAGGTTCCGCCCATGATCATCAAACCTTTATGGGTCCGCCTGACGGTAGCCGTGTTGCTCCCCGTGGCACTGGTCACCCTGACACTGACGCCCATCTTTACCTCACATCTGAAGGATCGAGCCGACGGCACGCGCCGGTCGGCGGAGGCGCTGCTTGCATCCGAGTACGACCTGCTCCTGCGTAGCATGAACGAAAGCTTCAACCAGGTGCTGGCCACCGCGGAGTACCCGCAGCTGAAGCGTTTCCTGTCCCGACAGGACGCTGCCCCCACGCCGACATGGGGCCTGGCGTCGCAGAACGACTGGGAACAGCTGGAGGCGCTGTTTGACACCCTGCTGACCCACTTTGGCCGCTACACCCGCCTGGCAGTCGTCGACACCGAGGGCCGTGAGTGGGTCGCAACCTCGACGGTGCCTCAGCTGTCGCGGCCGCCGGTGGCCGACCATGGTGCGACAACCGCCTTCCGCAAGGCCATGAGCCTGCAGGCGCGGGACCTCTATGTCTCTTCTCTTCGCCTGAGCGCCTCCGGCGGGGAGCAGGCGCCAGCGACCACCGTCATCGACATTGCCACACCGATCGTCGGTGACACAGGCGAGAGACTGGGCGTGTTGCTGTTCACCCTAGACTGGTCACGACTTACCACGACACTGCCCCATGCACTTGGTGAGGCCCCGGGTGAGGCTCTGCTGGTGGATGCCCAGGGTAAGTGGCTGTTGTCCGGCACCGAAGGTCAAGTGGAACGCTTCGGCCAACCGCTGGAAGAGCGCTGGGATGACGCCTGGAGCGCCCTGAGCGCCCGTAACCAGGGCACAGTTATCCTGGAGGATCATCTGCTTGCCTTCCGCAGCCACGACATCCGCACTCAGCACTACCGCAGCCAGGCCGGGATGATCCTTAGCGAGGCGGAAACCCAGCCCTGGCGTCTCGGCATCCTGATGCCGCGGCCCAGTCTCTGGGGACTGCTCAAGGAGAACCCGGTGCAGCTGCTGGCCATCGCACTGGTCTACCTGCTGTCGGGTGCCTTTGGGGTGTTCTGGGTACTCAGCAACTATCGCCTGCGTGGACTCAGGCAGCGCGCCTTGGCGTTCTCCCGCGAGGCTCGTCAGTATGCCGGTGAGGTGCAGGATCTCTACGAGCACGCCCCTTGCGGCTACCACTCGCTGGACAGCAATGGCCGGGTGATCAAGATCAACCGCACCGAGCTCGACTGGCTGGGCTATCGCGCCGACGAGGTGATCGACAGGTGCCACTACCGCAACTTTGTCACCCCGGAGACCCGCGCGGCATTCGACGCCGCCTTCCAGAAGGTGCTGGGCGAGGGACAGGAGGGAAGTGCCGAGTGCGAGCTGTTGTGTCGTGATGGCACTCGCCTACCGGTGGCGATTCAGGGCAAAGCGCATGTGACCGAGGAGGGTTTCCAGTATTCCCGTGCCATGGTGTTCGACCTCAGCGAACGCAAGGCATTGGAAGAGAAGCTGAAAATGCAGGCGCTGACCGACCCGCTCACCGGCCTGGGCAACCGCCGCTACCTGGAGGATCAGGCGGTCATGGAGATCGCCCGCGCCGAGCGCAGCGGGGCGTCGCTGTCGCTGATCGCCATCGACCTCGACCACTTCAAGCGCGTCAACGACACCTATGGCCACGACGTGGGCGACCTGGTGCTGCAGGCCTTCGCCAAGCTCGCTCGCCAGGTGTTGCGTGATGGCGACGTGCTGTGCCGCATGGGCGGCGAGGAGTTCGCTGTGCTGCTGCCTGACACCAACCGCGAGCAGGCCCTGCAGGTCGCCGAGCGGCTACGTGAGGCGGTCGCCACCACCCCGGCCAAGGTCGATCAGGACGTCACGGAAGATGGCGCACTGGCCTATACCACTTCGTTGGGCGTCACACTGGTCAGCGCACGGGAAGGCTCCCTGAAACCAGCGATCAAGCGCGCCGACCAGGGCCTATACGCCGCCAAGGAAGCAGGACGCAACCGAGCCCACTGGCAACCGGTCAGTCCCTGACGGTTGGTTATATGAGCGGGGAAGCACAACAGTGATGCGACTAACGGTCGATAACCAGGGTGATAGATAAACGTAGCGGAAATCTCACATTGGCGGTGGACCGGTTTCTGGGGGAAAGGTCAATGTGAAGCACCAGTAACCAAAGTATCCGGTTGGAGGCTCTCGCACTGAAATGATGTTTCAATCAAAGTATATTCATAACGACAAATGTTAAAGTTGAGCCAAATACCACAAGCGCAAGCAGTACCAGTAATCCGTCATGTACCACTAGCGCAAGCCCTAGCGCCAGCAGCGCCAAGCCGGCAGCCGAAGATGAAAAAGGAACTAGCTCCATGAATGGCATGCACAAGCCGATAACCACACATAGCCCGGCAATTCCGAAGCTCCCACCGTTATGTACCAGAAAGGACAACCGCGGCTTCAAGACGCAGTCTATTCCCTGCGCCGGTTTTCTGAGCCAGTCCAACACTTTCTGCAGCTTGCCGCGCTCAATCGAGCGATCGAGGATGTAATGTGGTAACCAGAAGTGTCTTTTCCCGATCAGCATCTGTACCGCTACCAGCAAAACGAAAGACGCCATGAATAAGGACATGCCGGGCACACCGCTCAGCGGTGAAAAAAGCGTGATACCGATGAGCATCAACAGCGGCCCGAAAGAACGACTGCCAATCGATTCAACTACCATCGCGACCGAGACCCGTTCGTGGCTGCGCGATAACTCACCGATTCGATCGAGTAGTTGTTCGAGGCTTTGTAACGGCTCGTTCATCGAAGGACTCCGGTAAAGAAATCAAGCGCCTTGCAGCCAGACCCTGTAGTTTGGGGTCGTCTCATCTGATGAGCTTGCTGGTAAAGCGATGATGTGGGACAAACCCAAAGCCCCGCGATGCCGTACTTTCGCCATATGAGATCTTGCTGCCTTGAAAGGTCTACCGCAGCGTTGATGCTGCACGTGTCTGTCCCTACCGAGCGATCTTGTTGGGGTCGCTGTTGGGGGCGACGCCAGTTCAGAGGGGATTGTGAAGAGAAGGGATAGGGCTAATGCATTGATTTTACTGGCGCCCCCACCAGGATTCGAACCTGGGACCTTCCCCTTAGGAGGGGGACGCTCTATCCAGCTGAGCTATGGGGGCGCAACGGCTGCGCATTATAAGGGCTTGGGGCGGCAAGATAAACCGTAACGACCGAGAGCCTTGCTTGCGTAACACTGTCACACCCCGTCACAGACCTGCCCACCTCCGGCGCTTGGGCGGTATAGTAGTGGCTTTTCATTCCTATGCGTTATTTGCATGTTCCAGGAAGCCCACATGATCAAGCGTCTCCTTCCCGTTCTGATTCTGGTCATTGGCGTGGCCGGCTTCCTGGCGCTGCGTCTCACGCGTCCGGAGCCGGCAGAGGCAGTGGCGCAGGAGCGCAGCTGGCGGGTCGAGTCGATGGTGGTGGCCTATGGCGAGCATGTGCCGGTGTTGCCACTGTTCGGCGAGGTGGTATCCCAGGGCCGGGTCAGCCTGGTGGCTCCCATGCCGGCGCGGGTCGCCGAGCGGCCAGTGCAGGAGGGACAGGGTGTGGCGGCAGGCACATTGCTCGTTGCCCTGGATGAAGCCGATACGCTGCCGCCCTTGCGTCAGGCCGAGGCGGAGGTGGCGGATATCGAGGCGCAGATCGCCAATGAGCGGATCCGCCACGATAACGACCGTGAAGCCCTGGCGCGGGAGCGCGATATCGTCGCCAACGCGCAGCGTCAGCTGGAGCGCACCCGCTCGCTGGTCGAGCGCAACCTCGCTTCCCCATCGGACCTGGACAACGCCAGCGACACCCTGGCCCGTGCCCGCCTGACGGTGGCCACCCGCGAGGGAGCCATTGCCGAGCACCCGGCGCGGTTGCAAAGCCTGCAGGCGCGGCTGGCACGGGCCGAAGCCGTGGAGCAGACGGCACGACGGGATGCGGATCGCAGTCGGGTGGAGGCACCCTTCGACGGTGTCGTTACCGGCATTCGGGTCGCCCCTGGGGATCAGGTGGCCTCTGGGGCGGTGCTGCTGAGACTCTATCCCATGGACGGACTGGAACTGCACGCCAGGGTACCCCAGCGCTACCTGGCCGAGCTGGGCGAGTCGCTCGAACAGGGGGAGCCGTTGATGGCGGAGGCGGTGGAAGGCGTCCAGCGCTTCCGGCTGCAGCGCCTGGCCGGGGAGAGCGAGCCGGGCGGTACCGAGGCGATCCTGATGCTGGAAGGAAGCGCCTCCGGCCTTCGCCCCGGGGCGCTGCAGCCGGTGTTGTTGCAGCGTTCGGTGGTGGCCGAGGCCCTGGCGGTGCCCTTCAGTGCCCTGCACGGCAGCGATGTGCTCTACCGTATCGATGAAGAGAGTCGCCTGCAGCGTCATACCGTGATTCGGCTGGGAGAGACTCTCGGCATTGACGGTGAGCGCTGGGCGCTGGTGAAGCCCGTGGGGCTCTCCGCTGGTGACCGTATCATTGTCACGCACCTGCCAAACGCCATGCAGGGGCTACGGGTGGACGTTGCCCCGGACGATGGGATGGCCGATGAATCGGCTGACACCGCACCGCCACCGGCCGAGCCTCAGCCATGAGTCGCAGGCGGGGGGTTATCGGTTTCTTTGTGCATCACCGGGTTGCCGCCAACCTGGTGATGTTGGCGATGCTGCTCGGTGGTGCCCTGGGCATCGCGCGGATGAACGTCCAGTTCTTTCCCAGCTTCGCCCTGGATGTGGTGAGTGTGCGGGTGGTGTGGAGCGGGGCCTCTGCCGAGGATATTGAGCAGGGCGTCACCAACCCGCTGGAGCAACGGTTGCGCAGCCTCGACGGCCTGAAGCGCATGACTTCTACTTCGGCCCAGGGCATTGCCAACATTACGCTGGAATTCGTCGAGGGCAGCGACCCGGTGCTGGCCCTGGATGATGTGCGCCAGCAGGTCGACGGCTTCACCAGCCTGCCGGCGGATGCCGAGACGCCGGAGGTCTCCCGGGTGGTGCGCTACGAGCCGGTGGCGCGCCTGCTGGTGCGCGGCGAACTCGATGAGCGCGAGCTGCGCCAGCTGGTGCATCGCTTCGAGAATGAACTCCTCCTGCGCGGTATCGACCGCGTGGAGGTGAGTGGCCTGGCCCAGCAGCAGATCAGCGTCGAGGTGCCGGCGGAACGACTGCAGGGCCTGTCGCTGTCACTGGATCAGATTGCCGAGCGTATCCAGGGCATGTCCCGGGATCTGCCCGCCGGTATCCTGGGTCAGCAGGACAGTGCCCGGGAGCTGCGTTCGCTGGAGCAGCGGCGTGACCCACTGGCCTTCGAGAACCTGCCGATCCTCAGTAGCGACCGGGTGCAGCTGAGGCTGGGCGATATTGCGGTGATCCGCCAGGAGCCGAGGGAGGGGCAGCTGAGGCTCAGTCGCGAAGGCGAGGCGGCGGTGGAGATGCAGCTGCAGCGTGCCGAGACCGGCGACTCCCTGGCGGCAGCCAGGGTCCTCGCTGCGTGGCTGGCTGAAACGAGGCCGCAGCTGCCGCCGAGCGTCGAGCTGGAAGTGCACGACGAGTCCTGGCAACTGATCGATGAGCGCATCTCGCTGCTGATCAGTAACGGTGCCGGCGGGCTGCTGCTGGTGGTGATCCTGCTCTACTTCTTCCTGCCGGCGCGGGTGGCGCTGTGGGTCGCCATCGGCATTCCCACCGCCTTCATGGCGGCGCTTGGGGTGTTCTGGGGCATCGGCGGCTCGATCAACATGATGTCGCTGTTCGCTCTGATCATGGCGCTGGGGGTGATCGTCGACGATGCCATCGTGGTGGGCGAGGACGCCGATGCCCATCATCGCGCCGGCGAGGCCCCGAGGCACGCCTCGGCGGGAGCGGCACGGCGCATGCTGTGGCCGGTTCTCGCCTCGTCGCTGACCACGGTGGCGGCCTTCATGCCGCTGCTGATGGTCGGCGGGATCATCGGCAATATCCTGGGTGACATACCGATCATCATGATCTGCGTACTGATCGCCTCGCTGCTGGAGTGTTTCGTGGTGTTGCCGGCCCACCTGCGCAATGCCTTCGTCCCCGGTCGTACCGATTCGCAAGCCGAGCGCCCTCGACGCGGGCTGGGCAGCCTTCGCCGGGGTTTCGAGAACGGCTTCCATTGCTTTCGTGAGGGCCCCTTTCGACGCTTCTCTGCCCTCTCATTGCGACACCGGGGAGCCACGGTCGCCATGGCCCTGGCGGTGGCCATCGTGACGGCGGGCCTGCTGGCCGGTGGTCGCATCGGATTCAATTTCTTCCCCGCGCCTGAGCCCAGCGTGCTCTACGCCAACGTCAATTTCGTGGCCGGTACCGAGCGACAGCGGGTGGACCGTTTCCTCGATCACCTGCAGGCCAGCCTCGACGAGGCGGAGCAGTCGCTGGGCGGCGACCTGGTGAAGATGGCCGTGGTTCGCCACGGTGCTACCATCGAGGGCGGGGCGAGTCGCAGTGCCGACGAGGTGGGGTCGGTGATGGTGGAGCTGATCTCATCGGACCATCGCGACGTGCGCAACAGCGCATTCATCGCCGCCTGGCGAGCGCGCATCAGGCTGCCGGCAGGGCTCGATAACCTCACCATCAACGAGCGTGCAGCCGGTCCGCCGGGCCGGGACGTCAATATCCGCCTGACCGGGGAGGATCCCCTGGCCCTTCGCCAGGCGGCCGACTCGCTACGACAGTCGCTTTCCAGCCTGCCCGGCGTGCTGGATACCCAGGACGACATGCCCTGGGGTCGGGAGCAGTTGATCTACCGGGTCAACCCCTGGGGCGAGGCCCTAGGGTTGACCACCGCCGACCTCGGCCGCCAGTTGCGTACCGCCTTCGACGGCCAGGTGGTGCAGGTGCACCAGGCCGGGGCCGACGAGATCGAAGTGCGTGTCCAGCTGCCGCGGGAGCAGCGCGAGCGCATAGCCACGCTGTCGGGCTTCGCCGTGCATCTGCCCGACGGTCGCCAGGTGGGGCTGGATCAGGTCATGGACCTGACACACCGACAGGGCTTCGAGGCGCTGCGTCATGCCGAGGGGCAGCTGTCGGTGGAGGTCACCGCCGAGCTCGATACGTCGGTCAGCTCGGCCGACCGGGTGCGTGAGTCGCTGTCGGCCACGGCATTGCCAGCCCTGGCCCGGGATCATCACCTGAGCTACAGCTTCGAGGGGCGTGCCGCCGACCAGCGCGAGACCCTGGCCGACATGCGCACCGGGCTGCTGATAGGCCTGGGGCTGATGTACGCCGTGCTGACCTGGGTCTTCGCTTCCTGGAGCCTGCCGCTGATCGTCATGGCGATCATCCCCTTCTCGCTGATCGGTGCGCTGCTGGGGCACTGGCTGATGGGGATCGACCTGACGATCCTGTCGCTGTTTGGCTTGTTTGGCCTCTCCGGTATCGTGGTCAACAACGCCATCATCCTGGTCAGCTTCTACCGGTTGCAGCGCGACCGCGGTCTGGCCATCGATGACGCACTCAACGAGTCGGTGGTTCAGCGTGTGCGGGCGGTGCTGCTCACCTCGCTGACCACCATCGGCGGGCTGCTGCCCCTGTTGTTCGAGACCTCGCTGCAGGCCCAGTTTCTGATCCCCATGGCGGTCTCCATCGCCTTCGGGCTGGGGGTGTCGACGCTGCTGGTGCTGCTGGTGATACCGGCGCTGCTCTCCTGGCTGGAGCATGGCCGGGAGCGGTGGGCAGGTCGCTACGCGCCACCCGTGACGACAATCGAGGAGAGTTCACATGGAAGTCGATGAGTACCGTCGTCATGACGGCCTGGGTCTGGCGGCGCTGATTCGCAGGGGTGAAGTGAGCCAGGGTGAGGTCTTCGAGGCGGCCTGTGCTGGTATCGAGGCCGATAACCCCAGCCTTGCGGCGGTGGTTCGCACCCGCTTCGAACGGGCCCGGGCCGAGGGCCGGCAGACTGACCCCGCGGCACCCTTCGCCGGGGTGCCGACCCTGACCAAGGACCTGCTGATGGCGCTGGAAGGCGAGCCGCTGGCCTTCGGCAGTGCGTCTCTTGCCGACTGGAAAGCCCCGGTGGATTCGACGCTGATCACCCGCCTGCGCGAGGCGGGTCTCTCCATTCTCGGTCAGACAGCCACGCCGGAACTGGGGCTGATGGGCATCACCGAGCCGCGGGCCTTTCCCCATCCGCGCAACCCCTGGAATGCGGCACATTCCCCCGGTGGCTCCAGCGGCGGGGCGGCCACTGCGGTGGCCGCTGGGCTGGTGCCGCTGGCCATGGCCGGCGATGGCGGCGGGTCGATTCGCATCCCCGCCAGCTACTGCGGCTTGTTTGGCCTCAAGCCTTCCCGGGGCAGGGTGCCGTTGGGCCCGATGCATGCCGAAGTGTGGCAAGGGGCGGTGGTGGAGCATGCCGTGACCCGCAGCGTACGAGATAGCGCGGCATTGCTCGATGCCACCAACGGCATGGATGAGGGTGCCCCCTATCCGGTGGCGCGCGAGCAGGGCTTCCTGGCGGCACTGGAGCGGCCTCCCGGGCCGCTGCGGGTGGCGGTCTCGCTGGGTGAGCCGCTGGGCAAGCCGATGGGTACCGTACTCGATCCCCAGGTGCGCCTGGCAGTGGAAGAGGCGGCCCGAACCCTAGAAGGGCTTGGGCATCACGTCGAGTGGGTGGAGCCACCGGTGGATGGCGAGCGGTTGGCCGATAGCTACCTGACCCTCTACCTGGGCCATCTCACCGCCGACCTGGCCTGGATCAGTCAGCAGACCGGCGTCACCGTTTCCCGGCTCGACATCGAGCCATCGACCCGGGCCATCGCTCGGCTCGGCAGCTGCCTGCCGGTACGGGACTATGAGCTGGCCAAGCGCTACTGGAACGAGGCGGCTCGCGCCATGGGTGTCTTTCATCGACGCTACGACATGCTGCTGATGCCGGTGGCCGCTGCCCCGGCGCCACGCCTGGGCGAGCTCTACCCGCCCCCGGCCCGGGAGCGGCTGATGTCGCTGCTGGCGATTCCCGGCATCGCCAGGCTGGCGCTCAAGGCGGGTATGCTCAAGCACCTGGCCAGGGATGCCCTGGCACGCACCCCCTATACCCAACTGGCCAATCTCACCGGCCAGCCGGCCATGTCGCTGCCGCTGCATGTCACCCCGGCTGGCTTGCCGGTGGGGGTGCAAATGATTGGTGCCATGGGTGACGAGCGACGGCTGCTCGCGCTGGCGGCCCAGGTAGAGGCCGAGGTGCAATGGCAACGGCACCTGCCCAGGCCGTTCGAAGGCAGGTAGAATGCCCGCTATATTCCGCCGTTGCCGAGCCCTGCATGCCTGATCGCGTTTCTCCCTTCTCGTCGGCCGGCGATCGCCATTTCGATGGACTGGCCGAAAAATTTGCCGGCAGCCTCTATGGCGGCCCCCGCGGAGCGCTGCGCCTGGCCCTGCTCGATCGCCTGCTGCCGGAAATGCTCCACCTCGACGATCAGCCGGTGCTCGACGTGGGTGGTGGCCTGGGTCAGCTCTCCGGCTGGTTTGCCCTGCGGGGCCATGCGGTCACCCTGGTCGAGCCGGCCGCCGACATGCTCGATCATGCCCGCCAGGCGCTGGCCGGGCAGCCGATCACCTTCGTGGAGGCGTCGCTGCAGGCACTGTCGCATCGTGCGGAGGGGCCCTGGTCGCTGATTGCCTGTCATGCGGTGCTGGAGTGGCTGCACGATCCCCGGGCGGCGCTGGCCACCTTGGCCGGACAGCTGGCGCCGGGAGGGCAGCTGTCGTTGATGGTGTTCAACCGCGATGCGCTGCGCATGTCCAACGTGGTCAAGGGCAATCTCGAGAAAGCGCTGGATGACCGCCTCGAGGGCACCGGCAAGCGCCAGCGGCTGACGCCGATCTCGCCGCTGACCCACGGCCAGATCGAGATCTGGAGCGCCGAGAACGGCCTGGCCATCGAGGCAGTGGCGGGCATTCGTGTCTTTCACGACTACCTGCGCCATCCGCCGACCACGGAGGCCGACTGGAGTCGGCTGGTGGCGCTCGAACAGCGCTACTGCCGCACGGAACCCCACTGGCGGCTGGGGCGCTATCTGCTCTACACCCTGGTTCGTACCGATACCGCCACCTGATCAAGGAGATCCCCGATGCCTGCCGAGACCCCGGTCTGCCAGTTGCTCGAGCGCCAGGACGCCGACTACCGGGGTTGGCTGTGGGTAGCGCCGCCCCGTGATGCCTGGCTCGAGGGCGGTGAGGGTGGGGCGGGGCAGGGCAGCGTGCTCAGCGCCGACCATGCGGTGCTGCAAGCCTGGCGGGCCCGAGGCCTTGCGGCCAACTCCCCCGTCGATGCCCCGGTGTCAGCAGAGCAGCCGGGAGTGGTGCTGTTCTGGCCCAAGGCGCACGCCCTGGGAGAGTGGTGGTTGCTGTGGCTTTGCGCCAACCTGCCTGCGGGAACGCGGCTGCAGCTGGTGGGGGAGAACCAGGGCGGTATCAAGCGGGTGCTCAAGGTGCTGGCGGCGCTGGGGCTGGGCTGCCGCAAATGCGATAGCGCACGGCGCTGTTCGCTGTTCGAGACCCGCCTGGGCCGGGTGGATATCGACCCGGATGCGGCGTGGTCCTCCTTCGCGGCCGACGGGCTGACCCTGATCAGCCACCCGGGCGTGTTCGGCCACGGCAAGCTGGATGATGGCACCAGGCTGCTGCTCGAGCAGTTGCAGGATGTGCTGCCGAAAGGCGGGGCGAAAGGGCGCGGCGAACTACTCGATATGGGCTGCGGCGACGGGGTGCTGGCGGCCTGGCTGGCGCGGCGCGGCCACAGGGTCACGGCGGTGGACGTCAATGGCTTTGCCGTCGAGGCGACCCGGCGCACCCTGATAGCCAATGATCTGCAGGGCGAGGCGCTGGCCGGTGACGTCTACTCGACCCTGGGTGAGCGGCGTTTCGAGGTCATCGTCAGCAACCCCCCGTTCCACCAGGAGCGCAACATCGACTACGGCCCGGCCGGTCGCCTGATCCGCGAGGCGCCCGAGCATCTGGTGCCGGGCGGCCAGCTGATCCTGGTGGCCAACGCCTTCCTGCCCTACCCGGATCTGCTGCAGAGCGCCTTCGGCGGCTTCGAAATCCTTGCCGACGACCGGCGCTTTCGGGTCTATCGAGCGGTGAAGGCGAGGCGCTGATTCTCCTGAAATTCAGGCTAGCCTTCAGGCGACGCATCCATGGTGCTGGGTCGTGTCGCCGCGTCCGGCAATCAGGCCTTCGACGGAAATATCTTCATCGAGGTCGTCCCAGTGCAGTCCCTTTCCGGAATAGCTGATCCGGCACCGCTCGCGCTCCACGGGGCTGGCATGCAGCAAGCGGGGGAACCAGGCCAAGGGCACGCCCAGGGTCCGGCCGTCGCTGAGTTCGACCCACATGGTATGCTCGTCAAAGCTGACGGTCTTGGCGGAAATGCTCATTCCAGGCCCTCTCGATCTCGCTGCGATGTGCTTCCACCAGCTGCATGAGCTGTGCAAGCTGCTTTCTATTGTAGCCACAGCTGTTGGCGATGGCGATTTGTGGCATGACCCAGATCTTGGCTTCACCGTCTCCGCTCTCGGCATGGATATGCATGGGTTCCAGCGGGTTCCCTTCATTCGAGTAGAAGAAGAAACGAATTCCCTTGTAGCGGAATACCACGGGCATGGCGCCTCCATGCGTTACTGTTGTGGATCGCGGTAGGCGATATCCGTGATCACGTAGGTGGTATCGCCAGCCGGTGCCTTCACCGTCACGTCGTCGTCCAGTGCTTTGCCCAGCAGGGCACGGGCCAAGGGTGCGTCGACGCTGATCCAGCGCTTGGCGGTATCGGTCTCGTCATGGCCGACGATGCGAATGCGCATCTCCTCGCCTTCCTCGTCTTCCAGGGTGACGAAGGCACCGAAATAGACCTTGTCGGTCGCCGCGGGCAGCCGGTCCACCACCTGTAGTTCGTCGAGCCGCTTGGTCAGGTAGCGGATCCGCGCGATAACGCGGTTGAGCTCCTTCTTGTTGTAGGTGTAGTCGGCGTTCTCGCTGCGGTCCCCCAGTGCCGCCGCCTCACCCACCTTGGCCGACAGGGCCGGGCGCTTCACCCGGGAGAGGTGGTCGAGGATGCCGCGCAGGCGTTCCGCCCCCTCGAGGGTGATCAGGTTGCTCTTGGGTTCCTGGCGCGGATCCTTGGCCGGGTCGCGCCAGCGGGTCATGTTGCGGCCCTTCATGCCATTCCGCTCCTGTTTCGACTGAGAGTCGCAACATACGCCATTCTCCCGGCGCTGGCCAAGCGTCAGAGCGGAAACTGGAAGTTAATTCAAACGTTCGTTACATTGCATGGACGACCCCGTCGCACCGTTCAAGAATAACCCCAAGGAGACCGGACATGATTCGACACCATCTACTCGCCGTTGCGCTGGGCATCGGCATTGCGCTGGCCCCGATCGGCAGCGCCGTTGCCTGGGAAGGTGACGTGGAAGTGCTGAAGCAGCGCTGGGAGCAGATCAATACACAGCGGGCCGAGGGCGAACGCCGCCGTGCCCTGAAGTCGCTCGCCGACGAGGCCGAGCGCCTGGCAGAGGCCCATCCCGGGGAGGCCCAGCCGCTGATCTGGTATGGCATCATCGAGGCTTCCCATGCCCGTGAGCGCAGCGGTCTGGGCGCCCTTGGCAGTGCGCGCAGCGCCCGCGAAGCCCTTGAAAAGGCCATTGAACTCGATCCGGAAGGGGGTAACGGCTCTGCCTACGTGACACTCGGGGCACTGTATGACCGCGCGCCGGGTCGCCCGATCGGCTTCGGCAACAGCGATACCGCGGAGCAGATGTTCCAGCGTGCGCTTGAGATTCGCCCGGACGGCATCGACGTCAACTTCTACTATGCCGCTTTCCTGGAGGATGAAGGGCGCAACGACGAGGCCCGCGAGCACGCCCAGCGTGCCGTGGGTGGCACGGCGCGCCCGGACAGGGAAGCATCCGACGAGGCGCTGCGGGAAGAGGCCCGAGCGCTGCTGGCGACGTTCTGATCCTTCAAGGCTGCTCCTCTCTTCCTCAATCCTCCTCCTGGACCTGCCCTTCACTGCCGTGCTGGTCGCTCTGACCGCACGGCAGTTGGCATTTCGGGCCCCGGTCATGATAATGGTCGCCATTCGTCGATTGGAGAATGGCATGTCCAATAGCCACGACCAGAACCTCGACTACGACCAGAGCCGCGATATCACGCTTCTCCCCGCTTTTTCGGCGGACGATGTAGAGCTGCGCGAACGGCGCTGCCTCCATCAGGGCTTCTTTCGCCTGGAGGAGGTGCACCTTCGCCATCGGCTCTTCGACGGTGGCTGGAGCGGCGAGGTGGTGCGTGAGGTCCATTGCCGTCATGATGCCGTAGGGGTACTGCTCTACGACGTGGAGCGGGATTGCGTCGTACTGGTGGAACAGTTCCGCGCCGGTGCCTTGGCCGACCCCGTTTCGCCCTGGAAGCTCGAAGTGGTGGCCGGCCTGGTCGAAGCGGGGGAGAGTCGGGCCGAGGTGGCTCGCCGCGAGGCCATGGAGGAGGCAGGTTGCCCCGTCGACGAAGTGATCGAGCTGCACACCTACTACCCGAGCCCGGGTGCCTGCGACGAGCGGGTTACCCTTTACTGCGCCCTCGTGGACTCCGGGGGCCTGGGAGGCGTGCATGGGCTCGACGAAGAGCACGAGGACATTCGCGTTCACGTGCTACCGTTTATTCAGGCTTGGGAACTCCTGCAGGCTGGCCGACTCGACAATGCCATGTGTCTTATCGCCTTATACTGGTTGGCTGCCGAGCGAGCATCTCTGAGAGCAAGGAGGTAGCGTGGCAAGAACCGCCTATGTGACCGATCTGAAGGGCCTGCAGGGTGAATGCAGTGCCAACTACCTGCGCCTGACCCGGCTGCTGGGCGACTTGGGCGCAGGCGAAACCCGACAGCTGGAGCTGACCGGGCAGAACGGCCGCTTCGGCACCCTGCATCTGGAGATCCTCGAGCAGGCGCCCTATACCACCATGGCGCGGGTGACCCAGAGCGGTCTCATGGAAGGGCTCATCGAGCCGCCGCGCATGCGAGTGCATCTCTATCATGACGTGCGCATGGCCGAGGTCACCGATTTTCAGCGCGAACGCCACTTCGACGGCCGCTACCGCTACCCCAACCTGCGTATGTTCCAGCCCGACGAAAAACTGCAGCTCAATCGCTTCCTTGGCGAGTGGCTGGCCCATGGCCTGGCGCACGGCCACCCCGCCGACCTGCCCGAACTGCCTTGAAGAGGGCGTTCTTGATGAGTGAGCTGCCCTGATGCGTATCGTCCAGATCACCGACTGTCACCTCCATGCCGATCCCCGTGCACGCTCCCGGGCCGGCTTCCCCCTGCGCCAACTCGAGGCGGTGGTGAACGCTGCCATCGGTGAGCATCCCGACCTGGTGCTGGTTACCGGCGATATCAGCCAGGACGAGACCGCCGCCTCCTATGAGTTCGCCCATGGGGTGTTGTCGCGGCTGGATTGCCCCTGGTTCTGGCTGGCCGGCAACCACGACCAGCCCCAGTTGATGGAGCCGGTCAAGGCTACCCATCGGGAGGTCGATCTTGACGGTTGGCGCCTGTTGACGGTGGATACCTGCGTACCTGGCCAGGCTCATGGCGAGATCGGGGAAACGCGTCTTGCCGAACTGGTCGAGCGGCTGGGAGCGGACGACCGGCCCACGCTGCTGGCCATGCACCATCCGCCGCTCATCCTGGGCTCGGAATGGCTCGATGCCATCGGGCTAAAGGATCGCGACGTCCTGTGGCTGACGCTGGCCGACTTTCCCCAGGTAAGAATGATCCTCTGCGGTCACATTCACCAGGCGCTGGCCAGCCATCGGCAGGGAGTTGCCATCTACGGTACTCCCTCCACGACAGACCAGTTCCTGCCCGGCTCGGCTGTTTTCGCCATCGATGAGGCCTCGCGTCCAGGCTATCGCATTGTCGACCTGACCGACGGCGAGTGGTTGACCTGGGTGGAGCGTGTCGACCTCTGATGGCGTAGCGTTATTCGTATATCGACTAAAAAGATAGGCAATCATTCTTTTACGTTATTATGGTTCCGGCGTTAACCTGTGTCGCATGATCCTTCTTGCCCTTTGTCATGCGAGGTACCCGGGCCGATGACCAGTCTTCATGCACCCGCGCGCGAGCCGGCCTCCCAGGCTGCCGGGACGGCGCAGGCATCTCTTTCGACCCAGCGCCTGACCCATCTTCAGCAGTTGGAAGCCGAGTCCATCCACATCATTCGTGAGGTGGCCGCCGAGTTTGCCAACCCGGTAATGATGTACTCCATCGGCAAGGACTCCTCGGTGATGCTGCACCTGGCGCGCAAGGCCTTCTATCCCGGCCCGCCGCCGTTTCCGCTGCTCCACGTGGACACCACCTGGAAGTTCCGCGAAATGATCGAATTTCGCGATCGCATGGCGGCAGAGGTGGGCATGGAGCTGCTGGTGCATACCAACGAAGAGGGCCGTGCCGCCGGCATCAACCCCTTCGACCACGGCTCCAGCGGCTATACCGACGTGATGAAGACCGAGGCCCTCAAGCAGGCGCTGAACAAGTATGGCTTCGATGCCGCTTTCGGGGGTGCCCGCCGGGATGAGGAGGCCAGCCGAGCCAAGGAGCGCGTGTTCTCCTTCCGCGACAAGTTCCACCGCTGGGACCCCAAGAACCAGCGCCCGGAGCTTTGGAACCTCTACAACGCCCGCATCAACAAGGGCGAGTCGATTCGCGCCTTTCCGCTCTCCAACTGGACCGAGCTGGACATCTGGCAGTACATCCACCTGGAGCAAATTCCCATCGTGCCGCTCTACTTCAGCGCCCCGCGCCCGGTCGTCGAGCGAGACGGAATGCTGGTGATGGTCGACGACGACCGCATGCCGCTGGCCGAGGGAGAAGTTCCCGAGGAGAAGTGGGTGCGCTTCCGTACCCTGGGCTGCTATCCGCTCACCGGTGCGGTGGAGTCCAAGGCAGCAACCCTTCCCGAGATCATCCAGGAGATGCTGCTGACCCGCACCAGCGAGCGCAGCGGCCGTGCCATCGATCACGACCAGGCCGGCTCCATGGAGAAGAAGAAGCGCGAGGGGTACTTCTAATGTCACACCAGTCCAACCTGATTGCCGAAAACATCGAGCAGTACCTTCACGAGCACGAGAACAAGGACCTGCTGCGTTTCATCACCTGCGGCAGCGTCGACGACGGCAAGTCGACCCTGATCGGCCGGCTGTTGCACGACTCCAAGATGATCTTCGACGATCACCTGGCGGCGATCACCCGGGACTCGAAGAAGAGTGGCACCACCGGCGAAGCGGTGGACCTGGCGCTGCTGGTCGACGGGTTGCAGTCGGAGCGCGAGCAGGGCATCACCATCGATGTGGCCTACCGCTTCTTCTCCACCGACAAGCGCAAGTTCATTATTGCCGATACCCCGGGCCACGAGCAGTACACCCGCAACATGGCCACGGGCGCCTCCAACGCCAGCCTGGCGATCATCCTGATCGATGCCCGCTACGGGGTGCAGACCCAGACCCGGCGCCACAGCTTCATCGCCGACCTGCTGGGTATCAAGCATCTGGTGATCGCGGTCAACAAGATGGACCTGGTGGGCTTCGAGGAGGCGCGCTTCAACGAGATCGTCGCCGACTATCGTCGCTTCGCCGAGCAACTGTCGGCCACCGACATCCGCTTCGTGCCGATCTCGGCGCTGGAAGGCGACAATGTGGTCAACCGCAGCGACCGCTCGCCCTGGTACACCGTCGAGGGCGAGCCCGGCCCGGCCCTGCTGGAGCTGCTGGAAACCGTCGAGGTGTCACGGGACCGCAACGTGGTCGACCTGCGCTTTCCGGTGCAGTACGTCAACCGCCCGAACCTGGATTTCCGCGGTTATGCCGGCACCCTGGAAGCGGGCGTGCTGCGCCCCGGGCTTGCGATCAAGGTGCTACCCTCGGGCAAGACCAGCCGCGTCGAGCGGGTCGTCACTTTCGACGGCGATCTGGAAGCCGCCTGGCCGGGCCAGGCGGTCACCGTCACCCTGGAAGACGAGCTCGATATCTCCCGTGGGGACTGGATCGTCGCCGAGGATGCCGATATCGCCCTGTCGAACCGTTTCGATGCCGATATCGTGTGGATGCACGAGCAGCCCCTGGCGCCGGGCCGTCAGGTGGACATTCGCCTGGCGGGGCGCTCGGTCTCGGGCCAGGTGCGCACCATTCACCATCAGGTGGACGTCAACACCCTGGAGCGGCACGGCACCGATCAGCTCGAGCTCAATGCCATCGCCCGCTGCCGCGTCGAGCTGACCGCTGAGGTGGCCCTGGACCCCTATGCGCAGAGCCCTGGTACCGGTAGCTTCATCGTCATCGACCGGCTGACCAACGTCACCGTGGGGGCGGGGATGATTCGCTCCGTCGTTAAGGACGATGCCAAGCCGAGCGGTGAGGTCGACTGGGCCGCCTTCGAGGCGGATCTCAACGCGCTGGTGCGCAAGCACTTCCCGCACTGGGAGGCGAAGGACGTGCGAGACCTGCTGACACGCTGATCGCGTCATCCTGCTGTCTTTGAGGCCCTGTTAATATTGTCTTCGAAGCCCTGTTGATATACGGGGCTTCTTTTTTTCGGCTGTCGAATCGCTTTTCCGAACCGCACCAGGGACTTTTATGCCGCCCATTGCCGTCCCCCATGATGTTCCCTTCCGCGAGGCGGTGCATGTCTGGCTGCGTATCGCCCTGCTGAGCTTCGGCGGACCCGCGGGCCAGATCGCGGTCATGCATCGTATCCTGGTGGAAGAGAAGAAGTGGATCGGCGAAAACCGTTTCCTGCATGCCTTGAACTACTGCATGCTGCTGCCCGGCCCCGAGGCGCAGCAGCTGGCGATCTATATCGGCTGGCTGATGCATCGCACCCGCGGTGGCCTCCTGGCGGGCACGCTCTTCGTGCTACCGGGGTTCATTGCCATCCTGGCACTCAGTTACCTCTATGCGGCACTGGGCAACGTGGGCCTGGTCGAAGGGCTCTTCTTCGGCCTCAAGGCGGCGGTGCTGGCCATCGTGGTCAACGCCGTGGTGCGGATCGGCAAGCGGGCCTTGAAGAACAATGTGATGCTGGGCATTGCCGCCGCGGCCTTCGTGGCCATCTTCTTTCTGGACATTGCCTTCCCCCTGATCATCGTTACCGCGGCCCTGATCGGCTACTTCGGCGGTCGGGCGGGCTCGCCGCTGTTCCAGGTAGGGGGCGGCCATGGCGCCAACGGGGAGAGGGGGCTTGCCGACAGCGAGTCGTTGCTCGGCGAGCAGTTGCCGGATCATGCCCGCGTCAACCGGGCCTGGTCGCTCAAGGTCTCGGCCATCTTCCTGTCCCTGTGGCTCACCCCGGTGGTGCTGCTCATTGCCGTGCTGGGCTTCGATAGTGTCTTTACCCAGATCGCCACCTTCTTCAGCCAGATGGCCGTGGTCACCTTCGGCGGTGCCTATGCGGTGCTGAGCTACGTGGCCCAGGCGGCGGTTCAGAACTATGGCTGGCTGGCACCGGGGGAGATGCTCGACGGGCTGGGCATGGCCGAGACCACTCCCGGCCCCCTGATCCAGGTGGTGCAGTTCGTCGGCTTCATGGGGGCGTTTCGCGACGCCGGCACCCTGGACCCCTGGGTGGCGGCGACTTTTGCCGCGGTGCTGACCACCTGGGTGACCTTCATGCCCTGCTTCCTGTGGATATTCCTCGGTGCCCCCTACGTGGAGCGGTTGCGCGACAATGCCGCCCTGAGCGGCGCGATGACGGCGATCACCGCGGCCGTGGTGGGTGTGGTGCTCAACCTGGCGGTCTGGTTCGGCATCCATGTGGTGTTCGGCGAAGTGGGGGAGTGGCGTGGGGCGGGCCTGCGGCTGCTGATTCCTGACCTGGTCACCCTGGATCCATTGGCCCTGCTGCTCTCTGCCGGGGCCATGCTGGCGATCTTCCGTTACAAGCTGGGCATACTCAGGGTGCTGGGTGGCTGTGCGCTGCTTGGCATGGTGTTTTCCCTGCTGAGTTAGGGAAACACTGCACAAATGCCTGCGCGAGCGAATCGCTGCGTTGCGCGGTGCTCCCTTCGTCGTCCCGCTGCGTTGTATGGACATACCGTGCCAGGGGCGCCGTCTGGCTTGATCTTGGGACGCAATGCTTCACACTGGCCAGTATGCCTCTCGTTTTATGGGAAGGGGCCAGGCACGCAGTGCAGGCAGGGAAGGATGGGGCTATACGGGCAGGACGACACAGGCAGGACAAGGAGAGCCATCATGCAGGTTGAACAGGCCCAGTCGAGACCATGGCGTGATGCTGTTTCCGGGCACTCCGCCTGATGGCTGATCGCCCCCGGGCACCGCAACGGATCCGGCGCCTGCTACGCGCCATCGCCAGGCCCATGAAGAGCGACCGCGGCCGTGGCGGTCCCGTGGTCCACCCCTACCGTGGATATGGCTCCGCCCGCGAGGCATTCCTGATGGGGCGTGTCTTCCGCCAGACCAGGCTGGGGCGTGTCATTCCTCGCTATGGTGCCCTGCGCGATGTCGCCGATGTGGCGCGGCGCATCGTCAGGCGAGGGCTGCCCGATGTGGAGGTACACGTCACCCTCGGTGGCAACGACATCACCGTGACCACGGATCATGAGGGCTATTTCAACGCGAAGCTCGCCTTGCATGAGCCGCTGCCGCTGGACACTTCCTGGCATCGCGCCGACCTTCACGTCGTGACCCATGACGGGGCGGAGCCCATCCACAGCTTCACCGATGTCTATATTCCTCCGGAAGACACCGACCTGTTGGTGATCAGCGATATCGACGACACGGTGATGTATACCGGTGTGGCCGACAAGCTGCGCATGCTCTACCGGCTGTTCGTCAAGCAGGCCCATCAGCGAACCGCCTTCCCCGGCGTGGCCGCCTTATATCAGGCGCTCTATGTCGGTCAGAGTGAAGAAGCACGCCGTCCGATCCTCTATGTCTCGCGAGGCCCCTGGAGCATCTACGAAATGCTCGAGGAATTCTTCCAGATGAATGACATCCCGGTGGGGCCGATCCTGTTCCTGCGTGAGTGGGGGATCACCTGGCGGAGGCCCTGGCCGCGGCGTGCCGAAGAGCACAAGTACGCCTTGATTACCCGCATGTTGGAGCTGTTCGATGACCTGCCCTGCGTACTGATCGGTGACAGTGGCCAGCATGACCCCGAAGTCTACACTCGGATCGTCAAGGACCATCCTGGCCGGGTGAAGGCCATCTATATTCGCCGCGTTGAAAGCCGAGCCGACCGCGAGCGAGCCATCGACCTGCTGCGCGAGGAGATCGCCCATACCGACTGCGAACTGCAGCTCGCCGCCGATAGCACGGCGATGGCAGTACATGCCCATGACCGGGGCTTCATCTCCGAGAAGGGCTTGCAGGCAGTGCGCCGGGATTCCCGCGAAGAGACGATCTGACGCTGATATTGCCAGTGCTTCCCTCTGCACCGTGAAACCCGCTCTGGTAGGCTTGGTCCAACCCAGAGACGCCGTGATCTGCCCTGCCGGAGTGAGACCCTCGATGATCGTGCTGTTGATTGCCATGCTGCTGGCCATCTTCTTGCTTCCCAATGCCTGGGCCAAGTGGGTGCTGGCACGTCACTCCCGCGGCCGGGACGACTACCCCGGTACCGGCGCCGAGCTGGCCGAACACCTGCTGCGGCGAATGGGCATCGAGGGGGTGCAGGTGGAGCTGACCGAGCAGGGCGATCACTACGATCCCGAGGCGCGCCGGGTGCGGCTATCACGCGACCATTACGAAGGGCGCTCCCTCACCGCCGTGACGGTGGCGGCCCATGAGGTGGGACATGCGATCCAGCATCATCAGGGCTACGCGCCGCTGATCGCCCGAGCCCGCCTGGTGGGCGTGGCGCAGAAGGCCGAGAAGATCGGCGCCCTGCTGATGATGGCGGCTCCCTTCCTGTTCATTCTGACCCGCTTGCCGGGTGGGCTGGCCATCGTGGTGGTGGCCGCGGTGATCAGCTTCGGGACGGCGGCCCTGGTGCACCTGGTCACCCTGCCAGTGGAATTCGACGCCAGCTTCCAGCGCGCCCTGCCGCTGCTCAAGGACTACGTTCCTCCCTACGACATGCCTGGCGCCCGTCATGTGCTGACCGCCTGCGCCTTCACCTACGTGGCGGCATCGCTGGCCAGCATTCTGAACCTGGGGAGGTGGCTCGTCATCCTGCGCCGATAGACCGATGGCTGCGCCTCGCGCTATCGGGCTCGCCAATGTGTTCCTTTGTGGGGCGAGTGGCTTGAGCGGAAGCGGGCGCCGTTTCTACAGTTCAAGGAGTAGTCATAAGCCTTCACGGAGGAGGTGCAACCATGACGACTCCCCAGGATTATGTGCGCGACAATGCCATACCGCTTGCCGGGCGGAGTGACGACTATGATTGCCTGCTCGAGCAGGTGGGTGATCGTTCGCTGGTACTGCTCGGCGAGGCATCGCACGGCACCGCCGAGTACTATCGCATGCGCGCCGAGATCACCCGCCGCCTGGTCCGCGAGAAGGGCTTCGAGGCGGTGGCGGTCGAAGCAGACTGGCCCGACGCGCTGAGGCTGAACCGCTACGCCCGTGGCGACGGCAACGATACCCTCAAGACCGCCTTCGACGACTTTCAGCGCTTTCCACAATGGATGTGGCGCAACACCGAGGTGCGCGATTTCCTTGGTTGGCTCGCGGAGCACAACGCCGGGCGGGATGTAGCCGAGCAGGTGGGGTTCTACGGGCTGGATATCTACAGCCTGCATCGCTCGGCGGAAGCGGTGATCGAGTATCTGGAGGGCATCGACCCCGAACAGGCGCGTATCGCTCGGCAGAAGTATGGCTGCCTCGATCACGGCGGCGACCCGGTGCGCTATGGCCATGATGCCACCTACGGACTTAGCCGGACCTGCGAAGATGCCGCCGTTCGATTGCTCGCGGACCTGCTCGACAAGTCCTCCAGGTATCTCGGTGAGGATGGCAGGCGCTCGGCCGACGAGCAGTTCTTCGCCGAGCAAAACGCCCGAGTAGTGGTCAATGCGGAGCACTACTATCGCGCCATGTTCGGCTCACGGGTGGATACCTGGAATCTGCGCGACGAGCACATGACCGACACCCTTGCCGAACTGTGCGAACACCTGCGTCACCAGGGCGGTCAGGGCAAGGTGGTCGTCTGGGCGCACAACTCCCATCTCGGCGATGCATCGTTCACCGACATGGGCTGGCATCGTGGCCAGCACAACGTCGGCCAACTGGTGCGCCATCGCCTCGGTGCTGACCAGGTGCTGCTGGTGGGCTTCACCACGCATACCGGTTTCGTCTCGGCGGCCAACGACTGGGATGGTCCGGTTGAGCACCGCAAGGTCAGGCCATCCATGGAAGGCAGCGTCGAGCGGCTGTTTCATGACAGTGGGCTGGGCGACTTCTACCTGCCGCTGGGCGAGCGCGCCACGCCCTTGAAGAAACCGCTCTGGGAACGTGCCATCGGCGTGATCTATCGCCCCGAATCGGAGCGCGTGAGTCACTACTTCAAGACATCAGTGGCCGAGCAGTTCGACGCCGTCTTCCATGTCGACGAGACACGCGCCGTTGAGCCGTTCGACAAGGGGGAATTCTGGCGGCCGGAAGAGACGCCGGATACGTATCCTTTTGGCGTTTAACCCGGTCTGTTTGCCATCACCACCGCGCGGCGGGGCGCGGGATAGCCCTCGCGGGTCCTTGACGGGTCCTCGGGGTCGAGGAAATCGGCCAGCGACTGGAAGGTCATCCACTCGGTGGCGCGCTGTTCGTCGAGGGTGGTGACGGCTTCGTCGACGACGCGCACGTTGACGAAGCCGCAGCGTTCGAGCCATTGGCACAGCGCCTTGGAAGAGGGCAGGAAGTAGACGTTGGGCATGGCGGCATAGCGCTCGCCGGGTAGCAGGACGGTGGTCTCGTCGCCCTCCACTACCAGCGTTTCCAGCACCAGTTCCCCGTCGGGGCGCAGCGTGTCCTTCAACTGCAACAGGTGCTCCAACGGTGAGGGTCGGTGATAGAGCACGCCCATGGAGAATACCGTGTCGAAGAAGCCGAGCCCTTCCGGTACCTCCTCGATGCCTACCGGCAGGAAGTGGGTGCGGCCCTCGTCGGCATCTCCGACGAAGTGCCGCAGCGCCTGGAACTGGTAGTAGAAGCGCGGCGATGGGTCGATCACCAGTACGAAGGCGGCCCCCGCGCCGGCCATGCGCCAGGCGTGGTAGCCGCTGCCGCCGCCTACGTCGAGCACCCGCCGGCCGGTCAGAGGGGCCAGGTGAGGTGCTACCCGCTGCCACTTCCAGTCGGAGCGCCACTCTGTGTCGATAGGAATGCCGACCAACGAATAGGGGCCCTTGCGCCACGGCATCAGCTTTCTCAGCAGGTTTTCGCACTGGCGGCGCTGTGAATCGGGGAGGGCGCAGTCGACCGTCACGGTCTCGGCATCCAGGCGCACGTCGCGTGCCTCGGGCAGGGCGGGCAGCTTGGAGACAGCCTTCTCCCAGGCCGGCAGGTCGCCGTAGCGCTGGCGGTCGAGCCCCCGGGCCAGCTGCTGGGGCAGGCGGGCCAGCCAGGTGTCCAGGCCCTGGTCGACGAAGGCGTGATAGAGCGGCCGCTGTTCGACGGGAATCGCCACCTCAGGCCTCCTTGAATGCGATCAGGGAGGCGAAGTTGAGATACTGGAACCAGGTCAGCGAACGCGAGAAGCCGGCCCGGGCGAGACGGTCATGGTGGGCATCGAGGCTGTCCGGTACCAGCACGTTCTCCAGCGCGTTGCGCTTCTGGCTGATCTCCAGGTCGCTATAGCCGTTGGCGCGCTTGAAGTCGTGGTAGCGCTCCACGCGCCAGGCGTTGTCCTGCTCGTCCAGGTCGACCACCTTCTCGGAAAGCACCAGCACTCCGCCGGGCTCCAGTGCCTCATGGAGCCCGGCGATCACAGCGTCCCGGTCCTCGCGGGGCAGGAACTGCAGGGTGAAGTTGAGTACGATCATGCCCGAGGGCCGATAGTCGAGGGTGCGGATGTCCCCCTCGACGACCTCGATGACATGGCCGGGGCATTCTTCCGCCAGGGTCTCGCGGGCCCGCGCCACCATGGCCGGAGAGAGATCCACGGCGGTGAGCCGGAAGGCATCCGGGGGCAGGGTGCCAGCCAGGGCCAGGCTCGCCGCGCCCAGCGAGCATCCCAGATCATAGACATGAGCGCCGTGGCGCAGGTGGCGCTGGGCGATCAGGCCCAGCATCCCCAGGATCTGGCCGTAGCCGGGCACCGAGCGGCGGATCATGTCGGGAAAGCAGGCGACGACCTGTTCATCGAAGGAGAAGCGCGCGACTCGGTCCAGGGGTGTGGAAAAGATCGCGTCACGGTAAGATGCATCACTCATGGGGCATGCCGGAAAGTGCAGGTTGGCCACTATGTTACGCGTGTCGTAGGCTGGCTGCATCAATGGACGACAACGAACAAGGAGGATTCGCATGAGCTATGCCCCTATCGATCGGACGGCCGCTTGGGAAGCGCTGGCGGACCATGCCGGTGAGATGCGCAAGCGCCACTTGAGTGAGCTGTTCGACGATCCGCAGCGTGGCTGGGCCTTTACGCGGAAGGCGGCGGGCCTGACGCTGGATATCTCCAAGCAGCGCTGGTCCGATGAGACCATGGCGTTGCTGCTCGATCTGGCCCGGGAGGCGCACGTTCCCGAAGCCATCGAGGCGCTGCTTTCCGGGGAGCGCGTCAATATCAGCGAGGATCGTCCCGCCCTCCATACGGCGCTGCGCCTGCCACGAGATGCCACGCTGGTGGTGGCGGGGGAGGACCTGGTGCCCGGCGTGCATGCCACGCTGGCAAAGCTGGAAACCATGGTCGAGCGCTTCCACACTCGCCAGTGGCGAGGCGCTACCGGTCATCCGATCCACGATGTGGTCAACCTCGGGGTAGGGGGGTCCGATCTCGGCCCGCTGATGGTGACTCACGCCCTGGCGGACTATCGGCCCGCCGACGCCGCCCATATCGACGTGCACTTCGCCTCGACCATGGATGGCTCCCAACTGGTCGATTACCTGAGCCGCTTCAACCCCGAGACCACCCTGTTCGTGATCTCGTCGAAATCTTTCACCACCATCGATACTCTCTCCAACGCTCGTACCGCCCGGGATTGGCTGCTGACACGGCTGGTGCGCGATGGTGATGGCGGCGTGGACGAATCGATGGTGATGCGCCAGCACTTCATTGGTGTCTCGGCCAAGCCCGAGAAGATGAGCGACTGGGGCATTGCCGAGGCCAACCAGCTCGAATTCTGGGAGTGGGTAGGAGGGCGCTATTCGCTGTGGGGCGCCATCGGCCTGCCCATCGCCCTGGTGGTGGGCATGGCACACTTCCGTGATTTCCTCGCCGGCGCCCATGCCATGGACTGCCACTTTGCCGAGGCGCCTCTCGCCGACAACCTGCCGACGCTGCTGGCCCTGGCGGGCATCTGGAACGTCAACTTCCTCGATATTCGAGCCCACTCGATCCTGCCCTACGATGGGCGGCTGGAGTATTTCGCTGCCTATCTCGAGCAGTTGGAGATGGAGTCCAACGGCAAGTCGGCAACACACGATGGCCGCGAGGTGGCCTATTCGACCTGCCCGGTGCTCTGGGGGCAGCTTGGCCCCAACGCGCAGCACGCCTTCTATCAGCTGCTGCACCAGGGCACTCAGCCGGTGGTCTGCGACTTCATCGCCCCGTTGCGGCGTTACGACGACGTCGCCGAACCGGAGACCCGCGAGCACCTCAAGGCACAACATCGACTTACCCTGGCCAACTGTTTCGCCCAGTCGCGGCTGCTGATGCTGGGTGACGACGCCATCGACGAGTCGGGGGAGCGGCCCGGCCACAAGCGCTACCGGGGCAACCAGCCCTCGACCACGCTGCTGCTCGATCGTCTGACCCCTGCCACCCTGGGAGCACTGATCGCATTATATGAACACAAGGTATTCGTCCAGGCGACGATCTGGGGAATCAACCCCTTCGACCAGTGGGGCGTCGAGCTAGGCAAGCAGATCGCCGGAGAGACCGGGGAGATTCTGGCGAAGCGTGCCGGTGGCGAACATATGGATGCTTCCACCCAGGCCCTGGTCGCGGCAGTCTGGCAGGCGGAAGCGGAAGACGAGGGTTGAGACGAAGATGAGACGAAAGTGAAACTGGTAATGCATACAGGTATTTGGGTATGCTGAGTGCACCGAAGCGTGGATCGAGCGCCAGCGGAGTACTCTACCTCCATGGTTTCAACAGCGGCGTTGGCTCACCCAAGGCGGCGCTGTTGCGCTTGGCCTGCAAGGCGCTGGGGCTGCGCTGCGAGACGCCTCAGCTGCCGCACCGGCCGGCGGCCGCCTACCGGCTCGCCGAGGCACGACTCGGCGAGCTGGGGCCGAATCCGCTGGTGGCCGGCAGCTCCATGGGTGGGTTCCTGGCCACCTGCCTGGCCGAGCGACATGACTTGCCCGCGGTGGTGATCAACCCGGCGGTGCGGCCGGTGCGCCTGGTGACGGGCTGGGTCGATGAGGTCTTCGTCAACACGCATACCGGCGAGCGCTTTGCCATCGAGTCGAGCCATATCGATGAACTGGCGAGCCTGACGCCGCTGTCGGTCTCGCCCGAGCGCTATCTGCTGCTGCTGGGGACGGCCGACGAGAGCCTCGACCCGGCGGACGCCTTCGATCTCTACCGCGGTGCCCGGACAATACTGCACCCCGGTGGCGATCATGCCTTCGGCATGCTGGCAGAGTATCTTCCAGCGATTCTCGCCCACGGTGGCCACCGCCTGGAGCCCGGGCGCATTTCCGATCAGGATCTGGATATGGACGACGCATGACACAGTACAGCGCCAGCTCAATCGAAGTACTCTCCGGCCTCGACCCGGTGCGCAAGCGCCCCGGCATGTATACCGACACCACCCGCCCCAACCACCTGATCCAGGAAGTGATCGACAACAGCGTCGACGAGGCGCTGGAGGGGCATGCCCGAGAAGTGACCGTACGGCTGCTGGAGGATGGCGGCATCGAGGTCAGCGACGACGGCCGCGGCATGCCCATCGACATGCATCCCGAACATGGCGTCACGGGTATCGAGCTGATCCTGACCCGGCTCCATGCCGGCGGCAAGTTCTCCCAGTCCAGCTATCGTTTTTCCGGTGGCCTGCATGGGGTCGGGGTCTCGGTGGTCAATGCCCTGTCGCGCCGCCTTGAAGTCGAGGTGCTGCGCGACGGCAGCCGGCACGCCATGGCCTTCGAGCATGGCGAGAAGGTGTCGGAGCTGGCGGTGACAGGCAGCGTGGCCAAGCGGGTCACGGGTACCATCGTGCGCTTCTGGCCCGACCTCAGCTATTTCGACAGCCCCAGGCTGGCCATGGGCCGGCTCCAGCATCTGCTGCGGGCCAAGGCGGTGCTCTGCCCGGGGCTGAAAGTCACCCTGGTCGAGGCCGACGGTGCCGAGAGCGTCTGGCAGTACGAGGATGGCCTGCGCGACTACCTGGCCCAGGCCACCGATGGCTACGAGGTGCTGCCGGCCTCGCCCCTGATCGGCCATTTTGCCGACGACGAACAGGCGGTGGACTGGGCGATCCAGTGGCTGCCCGAGGGCGGCGAGCCGCTGATGGAGAGCTACGTCAACCTGATTCCCACGCCCCAGGGCGGCACCCACGTCAATGGCCTGCGTTCGGGGCTGCTCGATGCACTGCGCGAGTTCTGCGAATACCGCAGCCTGCTGCCGCGGGGCGTCAAGCTCACCGCCGACGATCTCTGGGAGCGCGTCTCCTACGTGCTGTCGGTGAAGATGCTCGACCCCCAGTTCGCCGGACAGACCAAGGAGCGCCTGTCGTCGCGCACCGTGGCCGCCTTCGTTGCCGGGGTGGTCAAGGATGCCTTCTCGCTGTGGCTCAACCACCACGTCGACCAGGCCGAGGCGCTGGCCGAGCTGGTGATCAACGCCGCCCAGCGGCGCCAGAAGAGCGCCAAGAAGGTGGCGCGCAAGAAGGTCACCTCGGGTCCGGCCCTGCCGGGCAAGCTGGCCGACTGCTCCGGGCAGGACCCGGCCCAGGGCGAGCTCTTTCTGGTGGAGGGGGACTCCGCCGGGGGCAGTGCCAAGCAGGCACGCAACCGCGAGACTCAGGCTATCCTCCCGCTGCGCGGCAAGATCCTCAATACCTGGGAGGTCGAGTCTCACGATATCTACGGCTCTCAGGAGGTTCACGACATCGCCGTAGCGGTGGGGATGGACCCGGGCAGCGACGATCTCTCCAAGCTGCGCTACCACAAGATCTGCATTCTCGCCGATGCCGACTCCGACGGCCTGCATATCGCCACCCTGCTGTGCGCGCTCTTCGTGCGTCACTTCCCCACGCTGGTGGACGCCGGCCATGTCTACGTGGCCATGCCGCCGCTCTATCGCATAGACCTGGGCAAGGAGGTGCACTATGCCCTGGACGAGAGCGAGAAGGCGGCGATCCTGCGGCGCCTGGAGGGCAAGCGTGGCACGGTGAACGTGCAGCGCTTCAAGGGGCTGGGCGAGATGAGCCCGTTGCAGCTGCGCGAGACCACCATGGCAGTGGAGACCCGGCGGCTGGTGCAGCTCACCCGCGAAGTCGGCGATGGCACCATGGAGATGATGGACATGCTGCTGGCGAAGAAACGTGCCGGCGATCGCAAGAGTTGGCTCGAAGACTACGGCAACCTGGCCGACATCGAAGTTTGAGTGAACGAGCCTTTCTGCGCTCAAAGCGGCTCCTAAACGGAAGATGTTGCGTTGCCGACATGAGCGGCGCCGGGAACAGGTCTAAGCGGAGGTCCTTTTCCAGGGAAGGAAAAGGTAGCGCCCAGGGATGGGTTCACAGCGCCTCCGCGAAGGCCTGTTGCCGGTCAAGCCGCGGTTTGAGGCCGGCGAGATTGCCAGACTCTTGGAGGCGTAACCCGATGAAGAAAGAGGTCGATCAATGACCATGGATATTCAGGTGGCGGAGGGCGACGTCGAACGCCTCTCGCTGCGCGAATACACCGAGAAGGCGTACCTCGACTACTCGATGTACGTGATCCTCGACCGGGCGCTGCCGCATATCGGCGACGGCATGAAGCCGGTGCAGCGGCGCATCATCTACGCCATGCGCGAGCTGGCGCTGGGTGCCAACGCCAAGTACAAGAAGTCGGCGCGCACCGTCGGCGATGTGCTGGGCAAGTTCCATCCCCACGGTGACAGCGCCTGCTACGAGGCAATGGTGCTGATGGCGCAGCCATTCAGCTACCGCTACCCGCTGGTGGACGGCCAGGGCAACTGGGGTAGCCCCGACGATCCCAAGTCCTTTGCCGCCATGCGCTACACCGAGGCGCGGCTGTCGAAGTTCGCCGAGGTGCTGCTCGCCGAACTGGGCCAGGGCACCGTGGACTGGACGCCCAACTTCGACGGCACCATGAACGAACCGGTGGTGCTGCCGGCGCGGTTGCCCCACGTGCTGCTCAACGGCGGTACCGGCATCGCCGTAGGCATGGCCACCGATATACCGCCGCACAACGTCAGCGAAGTCGTCGAGGCCACCTGCCACCTGCTGCGTAATCCGGATGCCACCACGGCGGATCTGGTCGAGTTCCTGCCGGCCCCCGATTTCCCCTCCAAGGCCGAGATCATCACGCCACGTGCCGACCTGCGCAAACTCTACGAGTGCGGCCGTGGCTCGGTGAAACTGCGGGCACGCTACGTCCTGGAGGAGGGAAAGGTCGTGGTCACCGCGCTGCCCTACCAGGTCAGCGGCTCCAAGATCCTGGAGCAGATCGCCGCCCAGATGAACGCCAAGAAGCTGCCCATGGTAGCCGACCTGCGCGACGAGTCGACCCACGAGGATCCGACACGGCTGGTGATCGAGCCGCGCTCCAATCGGGTCGATATCGAGGCATTGATGGCGCACCTGTTCGCCACCACCGATCTCGAGAAGAACATCCGCGTCAATCTCAACGTCATCGGACTGGACGGCCGTCCGCGGGTGATGCCGCTGCCCGACATGCTCGGCGAGTGGCTGCGCTTTCGCCGCGCGACGGTACGCCGGCGCCTGGAGCATCGACTGGGCAAGGTGGAGGACCGGCTGCACATCCTCGAGGGCCTGCTGGCGGCCTACCTCAACCTCGACGAGGTGATCCGCATCATCCGCGAGGAGGATGAGCCCAAGGCCGAGCTGATGCGCGCCTTCGCACTCACCGATCGCCAGGCCGAAGCGATACTCGAGCTGCGCCTGCGCCACCTGGCCAAGCTCGAGGAGATGAAGATCCGTGGCGAGCAGGATGCCCTGGAGGAGGAGCGCAAGCGCCTGCAGGAACTGCTCGGTAACGAAGCCGCCCTGACTGACCTGATCGAGGAGGAGATCCGCGAGGCGGGGCGTGAGCACGGCGATGCGCGGCGTGCGCCGATCGTCGAGCGCGAGGAATCCCGGGCGCTGTCCGAGGTCGAGCTGATGGGGGCCGACCCCATCACCGTGGTGCTCTCCGAGAAGGGCTGGATTCGTGCCGCCAAGGGCCACGACATCGATCCCGAAGGGCTCTCCTACAAGTCTGGCGACCGCTTCGCGCTGGTGGCCCGAGGCAAGACGAATCAGCCGCTGGTACTGCTCGACGACACCGGGCGTGCCTATACCCTGGCGGCCCACAACCTGCCCAGCGCCAGGAGCCAAGGCGAGCCGGTGACCGGGCGAGCGAACGTGGTGGCGGGGGCCCACATGGCCGGGGTGATGCTGGCCCCGCCATCCACTCGTTATCTGCTTGTCTCCGATGGCGGCTACGGCTTTGTGGCGCGTCTCGAGGATCTGACCGGCAAGAACAAGTCGGGCAAGTCGGTGCTCTCGGTGCCCAAGGGCTGCCGTGTGATGGCACCGGTTCAGGTGCCGGAGGGGCAGGGTAGCTACGTGGCGGCGGTATCCAACGAGGGCCGCCTGCTGCTCTTCCCGCTCGACCAGCTGCCCGAGATGGCCAAGGGCAAGGGCAACAAGATGATCGATATCCCCGGCGCCCGCGCCGCTCGACGCGAGGAACTGGTGCGCGATATCACCGTGCTGCCCGAAGGGGCCGCGCTGGTGATCCATTCCGGCAAGCGCAAGTTGACGCTCAAGGCCGCCGAACTGGATTACTATCGTGGTGAGCGTGGCCGGCGTGGCAGCAAGCTGCCCCGCGGCCTGCAGAAGGTCGATAGGCTGGAAAGCTCGTCAGACTAAAGCCATAACCTGACGGCCAGGGGCAGGTCGAAGAGGAGGTCATTTGCCATGGATGGCAAATGTAGCGCCCAGGGATGGGTTCACAGCGCCTCCTCGGAGACCTGGCGCCGAAAGCCGTCCTATCAGCGTATCCTGAGGCATGCATGACACGACGACTGCTGATTCGCGCCACCGGCGCGGCACGACCCGGCCAGCTGGCCGGCCTGGGCCAGGCCATGGCGCGCAGCGGCGCGCGGCTGCTCGACATCAACCAGAGCGTGACCTTCGGCATGGTCTCGCTGGAGGCGCTGGTCGGGCTCGACCGGGAGAGCGACCTGGAGAGCGCCCTGAGTGCCGCCGGTGACACCCTGGGTCTCGAGATCCAGGCGATCCAGGTCAGCGCCGAGGATTACCAGCGCTGGAGCGTTCAGGCCAGCGAACCGCGGCTGATCCTGACCCTGCTGGCACCGCACCTGCCTGCCGGCATTCTCGCCGAAGTCGGCGCACTCACCGCCGAGCATGGCTTGACCGTGGAGCTGATCCATCGTCTCTCCGGCCGTGAGCCGTTGGATGGTGGCGTACCCCGGGATCACCACACCCAGGGCGCCTGCGTCGAGTGCTGGCTGCGCGGCGAGGAAGTGGATCTCGACGCGCTGCGCGAGAAGGCGCTGGCGCTGGGTGCCATGCATGGCGTCGACATCGCCATCCAGGAGGATTCCATCTGGCGCCGGCATCGCCGCCTGGTCTGCTTCGACATGGACTCGACCCTGATCCAGGCCGAAGTGATCGACGAGCTGGCGCGCCGCCATGGTGTCTACGACGAAGTGGCCGAGATCACCGAGCGCGCTATGCGCGGGGAACTGGACTTTCAGCAGAGCTTCCGTGAACGCATGGCGAAGCTCAAGGGCCTCGACGAGACCGTGCTCGCCGAGATCGCCGAATCCCTGCCGATGATGGATGGCGTCGAGCGGTTGATGTACCACCTCAAGCGGCTGGGTTATCGCACGGTGATCCTGTCCGGTGGTTTCACGTACTTCGCACGCCACCTGCAGCAGAAGCTCGGCTTCGACGAGGTGCATGCCAATGAGCTGCTGATCGAGAACGGCAGGGTGACCGGCGAGGTTCGCGAGCCGATACTCGATGCCAACCGCAAGGCCGATCTGCTGCGCGAAATTGCCGCGCGCGAAGGCCTGACACTGGAGCAGACCATCGCCGTGGGCGACGGTGCCAACGACCTGAAGATGCTTGCCACCGCGGGGCTGGGCATCGCCTTTCGCGCCAAGCCTCTGGTGCGCAGCCAGGCACGACAGTCGATCTCGACCCTGGGCATCGATGCCGTGCTCTACCTGATGGGCTATCGGCAGGTGGACCTGGAAGACGAGGGACGCTGAAGCGCTGGTTCCAGGAGGCTTTCTGGCTTACCTTCGAAGAACCCCACCAGACCGGAGGTCGCCATGCCCCAACCGCGTTTCACTACCGAGCAACTCGAAGAGCTCAATATTCTCTGTCTCTACAACCTGGATACGACCCAGGAGGGGATCAAGGTTCACTCCAATGCTGCGCCCGAGGCCATTGCCGCCGCAGGGCGTCTCTACACCAAGGGCCTGGTGACCCAGGCCGATGGCGGCTACATGACCCCGCTGGGAAGGGAAGCGGCCCAGCATGCCCAGGATCTGCTGGGCCTGCTTGCTCCCGCCGACCTCACTACCTGACGGCCCACCGCCGAACATCTGTCGCCTCGCACCCGACCGGGAACAGCCCGGCCGGGTTCGGCGTGGTTTCCAGGGCTGAGACAGGCGTCAGGTATTGAGCACGACCCCGCCATTGAGGTGCAATGTCTGGCCGCTCATGTAGGAGGACTCCTCGCAGGCCAGGTAGACATAGGCGGGGCCCATCTCGGAGGGCTGACCGGCACGGTCCATCGGTACCTGTCCGCCGAACTTGGCCACCTTTTCCTCGGGGAAACTCGCCGGGATCAACGGTGTCCAAACCGGGCCTGGCGCCACGGCGTTGACCCGGATGCCCTTGTCGGCAAGTGATACCGCCAGCGAACGCACCAATCCCTGAATGGCGCCCTTGGTGGCGGTATAGTCGATAAGGGTGTCATTGCCCTTGAAGGCGTTGATCGATGAGGTGCAGATGATCACGTCGCCCTCGTGCATGTGGGGAAGCGCTGCCTGGGTCAGGTAGAAGTGGCTGAAGACGTTGGTCTGGAAGGTGCGCTGCAGCTGTTCCGGCGGGATATCAGTAATGTCATCCCAGTCGTACTGCTCGGCCGAGTTGTGTACCAGGATATTGACCTTGCCGAATTCCGCCATGGTCCTGTCGATGATGTCATGGCAGAAATCCGGCTCGCCCACATCGCCTTTCAGTACCAGACAGCGGCGGCCTTCGGCTTCGATCAGGGCTCGGGTTTCCCGTGCATCCGTGCCCTCTTCCAGGTGCACGATAACGCTATCGGCGCCTTCGCGGGCATAGTGCACGGCAACGGCGCGACCGATACCGCTGTCGCCACCGGTGATGATTGCCACCTTGTCCTTGAGCTTGTCGGCGCCGCGGTAACTCTGGCGAATGTATTCGGGTCTGGGCTCCATGAGATGTTCATCGCCCGGCTGGGATGACTGCTCCTGGGGAGGCTGTTTCTGTTCGCTCATGTGCGGGACTCCTTTTCCGTTCGCACGAACCAGTACTAGGAACGTAGGCGAGTCCGGCCGGCTCTCACAAGGAAATGGCGTAAATAATCGTTTCGTTATAGTAATTTGCGGTCAGTTGCGGAGGGTGGCGGCGGGCGATATGACCGGCGGCCAAAAATGACCGCCCGTATACGCAGTCCGCTGCATGGTAAGATCGCGCCGCAGTATCTTCTTCAAGACCCAGTCTGGCATGAGATTGACACACCCATGAGCGCTTCCTTTGCTACCTGGCGCATCCGCTTCGAACAGCTGCGCGCCAACAAGTTTTTTGAACTCACGGTGATCACCATCATCGTGCTCTCGGCACTACTGATCGGCGCCCGCACCTACGAGGAAGTCTCCCGTTTCCAGCAGGCACTGCTGGTGATGGACGTGGCCGTTACGGTATTTTTCCTGGTGGAGATACTGATCCGCATGGCGGCGGAGAAGCGTCTTCGCGACTTCTTCAGGAACGGCTGGAATGTCTTCGATTTCCTGATCGTCACCGCCAGCCTGATCCCCATGGATGACTCGGAAATGGTGCTGCTGGCCCGCCTCCTGCGCATCTTCCGGGTGATGCGCCTGGTTTCGATGATTCCCGAACTGCGCATGTTGATGGCAGCGCTGTTCAAGTCGATCCCACGCATGGGATACGTGGTGCTGCTGATGTTCATCATCTTCTATATCTATGGGGCTATCGGCAGCTTCCTGTTTCATGATGTGGACGAGCGGCTCTGGGGCAATATCTCGCTGGCGATGCTTACCCTGTTCCAGGTGGCCACCTTCGAGAGCTGGGCAACGGCGGTGCTCTACCCGACCATGGAGCACTACCCCTATGCCTGGATATTCTTCCTGACCTTCATCTTTCTCAATGCATTCATCTTTCTCAACATGATGATCGGCATCGTGCTGGACGTGATGCAGAAGGAGAGCTTGGCGATCGAGCTGGAGAGTGGCACGGGCGAGGCAGCCGAGTTGCACGGCCTGCGCGACGACGTGCGCGAGCTGCGCAATCAGCTGTCGCGGATGGAGGCGATGCTGGAGCGGAGGGAGGGATGAGCACCTAATATAGAAGGAACGGGATCGTCCGCAACCAGGCCAAGCCTCGATGAACGTGGGCCGGGCCCGAAGGGAATCAGGAGAAAAGCGTGACCGCTTCGAACTTACCGATGGCAAGACCGTTTCTACCCCCCTATCTGCTCGAGCGTGTCGCCACTGGCGGCAGCGCGAGATTGCGCGAGTGCGCACGCCATACGCTGCTCGTCGATAGCCGGTTTCGCGCCCGCGCCGGGGCGGTGACGCTGCCGCCGGGCAGCGAGCGTCGGGGCGAGCCGGCCCGCTATGTTCATTCGGCCGAGCAGCAGCAGGTGCTGCCGGGCAAGTTGGTGCGCCGTGAAGGGCAGGGCGAGAGCGGTGATTCGGCCATCGATGAGGCCTATCACGGCCTGGGTGCCACCTATCGCCTGTTCTGGGAGGTCTATCGTCGTCACTCCCTCGATGACCAGGGCATGGCATTGCTGGCAACCGTGCATTATGGCAAGGAGTACGAGAACGCCTTCTGGGACGGTAACCAGATGGTCTTCGGTGACGGCGATGGGGAGCTCTTCAATCGCTTCACTATCGCCGTCGATATTATCGCCCACGAATTGACCCACGGCGTCATCCAGCACGAGGCGGCGCTGGAGTATGCCTATCAGGCCGGGGCCCTCAACGAGTCGCTTTCGGACGTCTTCGGCACCCTTGTCAAACAGTATCAAGGGGAACAGCGAGTCGAGCAGGCCGATTGGTTGGTCGGCGAGGGCCTGTTCACGGACCGAGTCGCCGGCCGAGCCCTTCGCTCCATGGCCGAGCCCGGAACGGCCTACGACGATCCCCTGCTTGGCAGCGATCCTCAGCCCGGGCACATGAATGACCTGGTCGAGACCCATGAGGACAACGGCGGGGTGCATATCAACTCGGGAATCCCCAATCGCGCCTTCCATCTGGCGGCCATGGCTCTGGGCGGTCATGCCTGGGAACGTGCGGGATGGGTCTGGTACGACACCCTGGTCGACCAACGGCTGGGCCGCAACAGCGATTTCGCCACCTTTGCCGGGCTGACACAGGATAACGCCGCCAGGCGGTTCGGCGCGACGAGCGAGGTCGCCGAGGCGGTGCTTGCAGCCTGGCGCACCGTGGGCGTATTGCCTTGATAAGGGGCCAGGCGGAAGAGCCGCCCGCGCTGAGGCCAGGGCTTGTGCTGCGCCTTAGCCGCGAGGGTGGCCTCGCCCATTTTCCCGGACTAGCGCGTCCCCGCTGCGTCCATTGCACTGGTTGCAGCGAGGAGCAGCTTGGCGAACTGCAGTCCCTGTTGCTGGCGTTGCCTGGAGCATCCGTCGCGGAGGCCGGCAACGACCGTCGCCGGTTCTGCGTGGCGCTGGTGGGCGAAGGGGGCGAGGTCCTCTGGTCCCAGGTAGTCGCCGAGGAGTCGGCGCCGCAGGCGCTTCTGGCGTGGTGGCGCAGGGCCGAAATCGCGCCATTGCAGAAGAAGACGGACGGTCAAGCTTGACAAGCAGGCGCCAGACTGATTTTCTAGAGGCATGAAACTGTCATTTCGCCGCCTCAGCCTGGACCTACGACTACTAACCGGCCTTTGAACGCGCCGGGCGATGCCGTGCATCGCTATTTCTTGTCCAGGTCAGTCGAGGTACCGAAATGTCATACTTCCCCGTCTCCATTCGTAGCAGCCGTTGTTCCGACGCGATCGTATCTGGTCGCGCCCAGCGGTGCGCCAGTGATTTCAGCGCCCCGGCATGCCTAGTGCAGCCGGGGCGCTTCCGTTTCTGCGCCATATCGCGTAGCCGGACTCCCCCTATTCCCGACACCACCTCAATGCCGCCCCGTATCCAGAACCCCAAAGCGCCTACCCAGGGAGAAAGCCGCCATGATGCTCGATAACCCCGCCGCCAAGTACCGTCCCTTCGTCGCCGTCGATCTGCCCGATCGCCAGTGGCCGAGCAAACGCATCGAGACACCGCCGCTGTGGTGCAGTGTTGACCTGCGTGATGGCAACCAGGCGCTGATCGATCCCATGGATCATGAGCGCAAGCAACGTTTCTTCGACCTCCTGGTGAAGATTGGCTTCAAGGAGATCGAGGTCGGCTTTCCTTCGGCATCCCAGACCGATTTCGATTTCGTCCGTGCCCTGGTCGAGCAGGACAAGGTGCCCGATGACGTGAGCATCCAGGTGTTGACCCAGGCGCGCCCGCACCTGATCGACCGTACCTTCGAGTCCCTGAAGGGTGCCAAGAACGCCATCGTCCACGTCTACAACGCGACCGACCCGGTTTTTCGCCGCGACGTGTTCGGTGTCAGCAAGGAGGAGTGCATCGGCATCGCCGTGGACGCCACCACGCAGATCCGGCAGCGCATGAGCGAAGCATCCGAAACCAACTGGACCTTCCAGTACTCGCCGGAGCTGTTCACCACCACCGAGATGGACTTTGCCAAGGAGGTGGTGGAGGCGGTGATGGAGGCCTACGGCGCAACCCCCGAGAAGCCGATGATCGTCAACCTGCCGGCCACCGTGGAGGCCGCCACGCCCAACAACTACGCCGACCAGGTGGAGTGGTTCTGTCGCAACGTGACACACCGCGACAGCCTGATCGTCAGCGTCCACCCGCACAACGACCGGGGTACCGGCGTGGCGGCGGCCGAGCTGACCGTAATGGCTGGCGCCGACCGGGTCGAAGGTACCCTGTTCGGCAACGGCGAGCGCACCGGCAATGTCGACATCGTGACGCTCGCCATGAACCTCTACACCCAGGGTGTTCATCCCGGCCTCGATTTCTCCAACATCACGCCGATCATGCGCGAGGTGGAGTACTGCAATCAGCTGCCGGTACATCCGCGCCACCCCTATGTGGGCGATCTGGTCTTCACCGCCTTCTCCGGCTCCCACCAGGATGCGATCAAGAAAGGCATGGCGGTGCGTCGTGCCGACCCCGAGGCGGTCTGGGAGGTTCCCTACCTGCCCATCGATCCCCTCGACGTGGGACGCAGCTACGAGGCGGTGATCCGCGTCAACAGCCAGTCGGGTAAGGGCGGCATCTCTTATCTGCTCGAGCAGGAGCACGGCATCGAGCTGCCGCGCCGGCTCTCCATCGAATTCAGCCACGTCGTCCAGGAGGTCGCCGACCGTACGGCCAAGGAGATCACTTCCCAGATGATCTACCAGGCCTTCGCCGACGAGTACCTCGAGAAGCGCGACCCCATGGCCCTGGTCAATCACCGGCTCTCCTCCGATTCGGACAGCCCCAGGGTTCATCTGGAAGCTCAGGTCGAGCAGCAGGGCGAGCGATTGACCATACACGGCGAAGGAAACGGCCCGCTGGCGGCCTTCGTTCGCGCGTTGGCGGCGGAAGGCAATGACGTGGAAATCATTGACTACCACGAGCACTCCCGCGGCCAGGGTGCCGACGCGGAGGCGATCGCCTATGTGGAGGTGCGTATCGAGGGCGAGGCGGTGTTCGGCGTCGGTATCGACGAGAGCATCACGACCGCGTCCATGAAGGCGGTGATCAGCGCCATCAACCGGTACGCCTCCACCCAGCCGCCGGCCGCCAACGTGACCGCAGCGACTCTGGAGGAAGTGAAGTAAGAACAACCGATCGCTCTAGGTGATCGATGCGTCGCGGCTTTTCGGCGACGGGTCTAGGCGGAGGCGCTGTGAACCCATCCCTGGGCGCTACATCCTTCATCCCTGAAGGATGACCTCCGCTTCGACCCGTCCCCGGCGCCGCTAGTGCCAAAGAATGCCCATTGGCTTATGCCCGCCGTCGCTGGTTTTGGAGCCTAAAGCGGCGTCTTGCTCGTCTCGCCGGGAATCTCCCGCACCAGGCGTGGCATCAGAAACCCCGGCAGCACCTCTCTCAGGCCCGCGACCAGCTCGCGGGCCTTTTCGTCTGGCACATCGAAGTGGGCGGCGCCCGCCACCGGGTCGAGCACATGCAGGTAGTAGGGCAGCACCCCGGCCTCGAATAGCCGTTCGGAGAGACTGGCCAGGGTATCGATGCTGTCGTTGACGCCGCGCAGCAGCACACTCTGGTTAAGCAGAGTCACGCCCGCTTCCCTGAGTCGAGCGCAGGCGGCGTCCACAGCGTCGTCGATCTCCTGGGCGTGGTTGATATGCAGCACTACCACCTTCTGCAGCCGCGTTGCCGAGAGCCAGCCGAGCAGGGCGTCATCGACCCGGTCGGGTATCACCACCGGCAGCCGGGTGTGAATACGTAGCCGCTTCAGGTGGGGGATGGCATCGAGCCGTTCCACCAGCCAGGCCAGCTGACGGTCGCCAGCGGCCAGCGGGTCGCCGCCGGAGAGGATCGCTTCGCTGATCGAACTGTCGCCACGTAGATACTCGAGTGAGGCATCCCACTGGCTGCGGGAGGGTGCGTTCTGTTCGTAGGGAAAGTGGCGCCGGAAGCAGTAGCGGCAGTTCACCGCACAGGTGGGGCTGGCGATCAGCAGGACACGGCCGGTGTACTTGTGGATCAGCCCCCGTGCCGGGGTGTGGTCGGCTTCCGCCAGGGGGTCGGTGATGTAACCGGGTACCGCCTCGCCCTCGGCGGCAAGCGGCAGCACCTGGCGCAGCAATGGGTCGTTCGGGTCGCCGTGGCGCATGCGTGCAAGGAACGCCTCCGGGATACGCACCTCGAATAGCTCGTGGCCGCGCTCTGCCCCTGGCAGCCAGCTGTCGTCGAGGCCCAGGCGGCGGCACAGCTCCCGCGGGTCGCGAATGGCGCCCGAGAGCTGGGCTTGCCAGGCTGAGGGCAGAATCAAGGGCGTCACATCGGGTTGCGATGGCGCCTGTCTCTGCAAAAGGGCGGGGCTTCGGGTTATCATGCGGCACACCAGTCACATAGGCGAGGGCTTGGCTCCTCGTCGATTTCATATCCGCGCGTCCAGACCGTACTGCGACGCGCTCGATCATTCGAGAGGCAATATGGCGAACTATTCTACCAACGAATTCAAGGGCGGGCTGAAGGTGATGCTGGACGGCGACCCCTGCTCGATCGTCGAGAACGAATTGGTCAAGCCGGGCAAGGGGCAGGCCTTCAGCAGGGTCAAGCTGCGCAACCTGATCACTGGCCGCGTCTGGGAACGTACCTTCAAGTCGGGCGAATCCCTCGAGGGCGCCGACGTGATGGACCTGGAGATGGAGTATCTCTATTCCGACGGCGACATGTGGCACTTCATGAAGACCGATGGTTCCTTCGAGCAGTATGCGGTCGAGAAGAAGGCCCTGGGCGACACGGCCAAGTGGCTCAAGGAGCAGGTGGCCTATACCGTGACCCTGTGGAACGACAACGCCATCAGCGTGACGCCGCCCAACTTCATCGAGCTGGAAGTGGTCGAGACCGACCCGGGCCTCAAGGGCGACACCGCCCAGGGCGGCTCCAAGCCGGCCACGCTCTCCTCCGGCGCCGTGGTCCGGGTGCCGCTGTTCATCAACCAGGGTGAAGTGCTGAAAATTGATACGCGCAGCGGCGAGTACGTTTCACGAGCCTAAGAAAAGAGACTCCATGGCTAGCGGCGCCGGGGACAGGTCGAAGCGGAGGTCATTTGTCAGGGATGACAAATGTAGCGCCCAGGGATGGGTTCACAGCGCCTCCGCGAAGTGCCTGTCGCCGGATCAGCCGCACTCTGCTACGGCTTCCACGTAGGCCACGCTTTCCCCGCGTGGCTTTCGTCGTTATGGAGAAGGTGTGATGACAACCGACTGGCGACCCACGGCGAGTCTCGAGTCGCTGCGCGAGCGGGCGCGGCTGCTGGGGGAGGTGCGGGCGTTCTTTGCCGAGCGGGATGTGCTGGAGGTGGAGACGCCGGTGCTGGGCCACGGCGGCAGCACCGATGTGCACCTGGCGTCGCTGTCGCTTACGGCAACCACGCCGGCGGGGCAGGAAAGGCTGTGGCTGCAGACCTCGCCGGAATTCCATATGAAGCGGCTGCTGGCCGCAGGCTCAGGGCCGATATTCCAGCTGGCGCGCAGCTTTCGTGACGGCGAGGTGGGCAGCCGCCACAACATCGAATTCACCATGCTGGAATGGTACCGCCCGGGCTTCTCCCTCGAAGAGATGATCGGGGAGACAACGGCGCTGATCCGCGCCGTGCTTGGCCGCGACCCGGGCCCACTGCGCCGGCGGCGCTACCGCGAGCTGTTCCGGGAGGCGCTGGGATTCGACCCCTTCACCGTGGAGCTCGATGCGCTGCGTAGCATCGCCGGCGAGCGCGGCGGTCTCGACATGGAGGACGCGCCCCGTGACGACTGCCTCGACCTGCTGGTGAGCCTGGTAATCGAGCCTGGCCTGGGTCGGGAGGGGCTCGACGTGGTAGTGGACTACCCGGCCACCCAGGCCGCCCTGGCCCGGCGCCATCGTGACCCCGAGGATGGCGCCTGGGTGGCGTCGCGCTTCGAGGTCTATCTGGCGGGGGTGGAGCTCGCCAACGGCTACGACGAGCTGACGGACGTCGACGAGCAGCGCGCGCGCTTCGCCGAGGACAACGCCGCCCGGGTGCGCCTGGGACTGACGGAAGTCGATATCGACCGGTGGCTGCTGGCGGCGCTTGGGCACGGCATGCCGTCAGGCAGCGGCGTGGCGCTGGGTATGGATAGGCTGATCCAGCTCGCCCTGGACAGGGCGAGCGTGGCGGAGGTGATGGCCTTCGCAACCTCAAACTGCTAGGTTCAATTACCTACCAGGTCGGAGATGCAAAGTCCCGCAGGACTATTGGGGTTGCCGAGTGCAAGAACAATATTGAGATGGTTGAGGCCGGCCTCGATTCGGAATTCTCCATTCAGTACATTGAGATTCAGCAACGATGCAAACTGATGCCCCTGTGAATGAAACGGCGCGGAGTCCATTTCGCCGAGCATCACGATGCGCCGGGGGCCATGAAGATGACAGGAGGTCAGGGGCGACCACGCTGAGGCCTCAGCGGGGGTCATCTTCGTTTCGTTTTTCAGGAAGCTGCTAGGAATATCTGTCAGGTCATAGATGCCGCTAACCAGAAGCAGGGCACGTAGCGTGGGCAGATCGGGCGGGGTACTTTCTTCCGGGCCGGTTGCCGCAAGATAACTTGCCAGGTGCGCGCCTGCCGAATGTCCGCTGACTGTGATCCGTGTAGCATCCGCGCCCAGGTCCGGGGCCATCGCCGCCAAATGACGAACGGCCGCTCGGACCTGCCCGACAATGGCGCTCAGCCTTGTCCCGGGCATCAGGTCGTAGGTAATAATGGCGGCAATTCCGCCCGCAGCCAGTGCGGGGGCGGCTAACATCCAATGGGCCTCTTTGCTGCCCGAGCGCCAGTAGCCGCCGTGGATGAACACGTGGAGCGGGGCTCCTTTCGTGGGGTGGGGTGGAAAAATGATATCCATTCGTTCGCGCGGACTGGGGCCGTAGGGTAAGTCAGTCCGTATATCGACCCGCGCGGCCAATTCGCGTGACCGGGCGGCCGTCTCGGCAATGATCTCGTCGAAGTCAGGGATGAAATCACGATTGCGATAGGGATCCTGCGCCATGCTCAAAAGTCCACTGCGAAATACTTCGGTTCCATGAATTCGAGTATGCCGGTAATGCCACCTTCGCGCCCCAACCCGCTTTGCTTGGCGCCACCAAATGGGGCGGCGGGGTCGGACATAAGACCACGGTTGATCGCTATCATCCCGCTTTCGATGCCCTTGCCCACCCGCAGAGCGCGCGACAGATCGCCTGAATAGACATAGGCTGCCAGTCCATATTCCGTATCGTTTGCCAGTCGGATGGCCTCAGCCTCAGTTTCAAAACGATAGACGGCGGCAATAGGGCCGAAAATTTCCGCATGCGCGATGTTGGCGTCGTGGGGCACATTGTCCAATACCGTAGGCGGGTAGAAGTAACCGTTACCAGGCAGCGGCTTGCCACCTGTATGCAGGCGCGCTCCCTGGGCCACGGCGTCCGAAACGAGACGGTCGATCTTCGACACGGCGGCGGTCGTGATCATCGGCCCCACTTGGGTTTCAGTTTCAGTGCCATGGCCAATTTGCAACGCAGCCATTCGCTTTGTCAGCCCGTCGACAAAAGCATCGTGCAGGCCCGATTGCACGTAGAAGCGGTTGGCGGCTGTGCAGGCTTCCCCTGCATTGCGCATCTTGGCGACCATGGCGCCGTCCAGCGCTGCTGCCAGATTGGCATCATCGAACACCAAAAATGGAGCATTACCCCCCAGCTCCATCGAGCAGGAAGTTACAGTTTTCGCCGCCTCGGCTAGCAGTATCCGACCAATGCCGGTCGATCCGGTGAAGGACAGCTTGCGCACCCGCGGATCAGCCAACATGGCGTTGGTGATAGCAGCGGGTTGCGTGGTGGTCAGCACATTCACCACACCAGGTGGCACACCCGCCTCAGCCCCGAGTCGCGCCATTGCATAGGCGGTCAAGGGGGTTTCAGACGCAGGCTTCAGGATCACCGTGCAGCCGGCAGCTAGCGCCGGGCCGATCTTGCGTGTGGCCATCGCAGCAGGAAAATTCCATGGGGTTATCAGCACTGCGATCCCAATGGGCTCATGATCGACAAGGATGCTATTCGCGCCCGAGGGTGCATGGCGAAACTCGCCCGGAATGCGTACGGCCTCTTCGGCATACCACCGGAAGAACTCCGCGGCATAGGCCACCTCGCCGCGTGCATCGGGTAGGGCCTTACCATTTTCCAATGAGATCAGGCGCGCCAGTTCCTCTGAGTGATCGAGCATCAGCTGGAACCAGCGTTGCAAGACCTCCGCCCGCTGACGGGCAGGGGTGGCACGCCAATCCGCCGCTGCCGCTTCGGCGGCATCGACAGCGCGCATGGCATCTGCCATGGAGGCATCGGGAACCTCGGCCAGTACATCAGTGGTGGCAGGGTCCACAACCGGGATGCCATTGCCAGGTAGCCATTCGCCACCGATGTAAAGACCTCTTGCGTGAAGTGCGGGGTCCGCGTAGTCAACGCCGAAAATGGTATCCAGTTTCATATACTATCCTCTTTGCCTTGCTGGATTAGGCCAGCGTCGCCCGAGAAGGCGGCGTCGAGAAGCCTGCGCATGTCACTGCGGCCAAGCGGGCGGGGGTTGTTCTGGATCAGCCGTTCGATACTGCAGGATTGTTCTGCCACCCAGTCCAGCCGCTCTTTGTCCAGACCGAGTGTGGCCAGCGTGGGCGGGATCCCGATGCGAGCGAACAATGCCGCAATGGCAGGAATCACCGCTGCGCCGTCGACGAGATCCATGGCGGTGGCCATCTGCTCCAGTTCAGCACTGATTTCGGGGCGGTTCCATTCCATGACCCAAGGCATCAGGCAGGCCACGCCTGCGCCATGTGCGGTGTGGGTCAGCGCGCCGACCGGATATTGAATGGCATGGGCGGCTGCCGTGCCGGCGACGCCAAAGGCCAGGCCCGCGAAGGTCGCCCCCTGCATCACCTGGGCCCGTGCGGCCAGATTGTCGCCTACGGTGCACGCGGTCTCCAGCCCCTGCCACAGCAGTGAGATCGCAGTTAGTGCGAATTGGTCCGAAAGGGCGTTTTTCCCAATGAATACCTTCTCCTGCGTCAGCCCGGGGGTGACAGGACGGCGGGTGGCGGTAAATGCTTCGATCGCATGAGTCAGTGCATCAGCACCGGCAATGGCGGTTAGCGCTGACGGGCAGGTTAACGTCAGTTCAGGATCGCAAATCGCCGCTGTTGGAATTAGATGCGGGCTGGAGATGCCCACCTTCAAGCTGCGCGTGTTGTCGGACAGGACGGCAACCGGCGTGACTTCTGAGCCGGTGCCGGCAGTGGTAGGGATGGCGATGAGCGGCAAGCTCGGTCCGGGCACCTTCAACTCGCCATAGTAATCCTGGGGTCGTCCGCCATGGGTCAGCAACAGCGCCACACATTTCGCCATGTCGAGACAAGAGCCGCCCCCAACGCCAATTATGAGGTCCGGCGAGTAGTCGCGAGCTGAGTCGGCCACATGAACAGTGGTTTCTACCGGCACTTCCGGCAATGTTTCGCTTTCGATTCGTACCGTCAGGCCGTTACTTTCCAAGTCTGCGATCATGGCGTGGAAATTCACATCCCCTGCCAATCGCTTATCGGTGATCACCAGCGCTCGCCGCCCAAGGCCTTTTGCTACAAGACCAAGAACTCGGCGTTGTCCGCTGCCGAATATCAGTTCCCGCGGCGATCTGATCGCGCCGAAATACCCCATCATGCCTCTCCCTTCCGTCCGATTTCAGTCGCCGCCACAGACGTTACGTCTTCAGAAGCGCCGTTCGGGATATCGATTCCGTCACGCTGTACACGAGCTGCGCTTTGGAGACCATCATCCTGCTGTCGAAATCAGATCATATACGATATTGTATTTGACATGCGATATTATTTCCCCCTATTGTTCCGGTCAATACAAATTTATGGAGTGTGCTGATGAAAACGGCAGCGCAGCGAGAAAATCAGGAAGGCGCGACTGTGCGCCCGGCAAGTGTGGAAGATGCTGTCTACGACAGCATTTATGAGCGGCTTATGTCGCTGGCGATAGCCCCCGGCTCCCGCATCCCCATCGACGTGATGGCGCGCGAGCTGAACGTTTCACAGACACCGGTACGCGGAGCGCTTTCGCGACTCGAACGTGAGGGGCTGGTGTATAAGGCGCACATGGTCGGCTATAGCGCCGCCCCGCAACTGAACCGTAAGCAATTCGAGGATTTGTTCAACTTTCGTCTGCTGATCGAGCCGGAAGGCGCGCGGTTGGCCGCACAGAACATGACGCCTGCCGCACTCCACCATCTCGAAGAGATTGCCGACGATATGGCGCATGGTGCAGCGCCGGTGGATCGGACTAGCCGATATTCGCGCTTTGCCCGTATCGACGCGCACTTCCATGACGAAATCCTACGGATCGCCGGAAATGAGGTCATTCGCTCGACGCTGTTCAACCAGCATATCCACCTGCATCTGTTCCGCTTGATGTTCCACAGCCGCGTCACCCAAGAGGCGCTGGAAGAGCATAACGAACTGCTGGCGGCTTTCCGTGTTGGTGACTCCGTTACTGCGGAAACGGCGATGCGCGAACACATCCTGCGTTCGCGTGACCGCCTGATGCTGGCCTTCGAATGACCAGGATCGCCCCCCTTCCCGTATCGGCAACGGCTCCAGTGGCGGTAGACGCGTGCTCTGATTCACCGACGCTTGCGGCTGTGGGGTTGGCCAAGGCCTATGGTCCGATTACCGTGCTGTCTGATGTTACTGTAAATATCCGCGCGGGCGAGGTTCACGCCATCATTGGCGAGAACGGCGCGGGGAAATCGACGCTTATGAAGTTGTTGTCCGGCTATGTGCGCCCCACAGCGGGCCATTTGGTCATGGCCGGGCAGACGGTCGATTTCTCCGATTCCACGGCTGCTGAAGCCGCAGGCGTGGTACTGGTACATCAGGAAATCCTGCTGGCGCCAGACCTGACCGTTGCCGAGAACCTCTTCCTTGGCCGTGAACTGCGGCGTGGCATCATGGTCGATGACCGCACCATGAACCAGCGCGCCGCTGAGGTGCTGGCCTCGATCGGGGCGCATTGCGGCCCACGCGACCGGGTGGGTGATTTGCCACTGGCGCAGCGGCAACTGGTGCAAATCGCCCGCGCGCTGCTGGAACCACGCAAGGTGGTGATTTTCGATGAGCCCACCGCTGTTCTGGCCAATGACGAAGTGGCGGCACTTCTGGATGTGGTTCGCGGGCTCAGAACGCAGGGGGCCGCGGTCCTTTACATCTCACATCGTCTGGACGAGGTCGAGGTGCTGGCCGATCGCATTACCGTACTACGCGATGGAAAGATGATCGGTACATGGCCTGCAGCCGACCTGTTGCAACGTCAGATGGCCGAGCTGATGGTAGGCCGTAAGCTGGACGTGTTGTATCCGCCTAAACGCCCGCAACCATCGGACGCTCCGCTGTTGGTCGTTGAACATCTATCGGTCGACAATGGGGCGGTCGAAGCCAGCCTGATGGTTCGACCTGGCGAGGTGCTGGGTATCGGCGGCATGATCGGTTCCGGCCGAACAGAACTGTTCGAAGGCCTGATGGGCTTGAGGTCCGCTGATGCAAGCCGAATCGAACTGGCGGGTCGGCCCATTACGCATCGTTCGGTCAGCGACTGGCGAGAGCAAGGCCTTGTCTATCTGACCGAAGATCGTAAGGGAAAGGGTCTGCTACTGGACGAGCCGCTGGCCCCCAACCTGACCCTTCAGTCACTGGACCATGTCCATCCGCGGTTTTCGCTGGATCTTCGCAAGGAGGTTGCAGCACTGAAAAAAGTTGTAGATGACTACGACATTCGCGTCGGCTCAGTCCACCTGAGCGCCGGCCAACTGTCCGGTGGAAACCAACAAAAGCTGCTACTGGCAAAAGTGATGATGACCCACCCCTCGGTCGTCATCATCGACGAGCCGACACGAGGCATCGACATCGGCAACAAGAGCCAGATCTACAACTTCATCGACGAACTGGTTCGGTCAGATAAAGCCTGCATTGTGATCTCGTCGGAATTACCGGAACTGGTCGGCATTGCCGATCGGGTACTGGTGATGCGTGGAGGGCGCATCGTGGCTGAACTGACGGGCGATCAGATCACCGAGCAGAATATCGTCTATGCGGCCACCACCGGCGACGCTTACCTGGCGGCCCCGCAGGACCGTTGAGCTATGGGGGAGGAAAAAATAATGACAAGTGCGACGACTGAGATGGCGATATCTAAGGTGCCGCGGCGCATCCGCTGGGCCTCTTTGGGTCCGTTCATCGCGCTGGCAGTAGTGCTGTTGGTAGGCACGATGTTGAACTCGAACTTCGCGACTGGGACCAACATTGCGAACGTAGTCACTCGATCGGCTTTCATCGCTATCATAGCGGTGGGTGCAACCTTCGTGATCTCGTCACGCTGTCTAGACCTGTCGGTCGGGTCGATGATGGCCTTTGTGACTGGGATTATGATCCTCACCATGAACCAACTTGAGCCATCGATGGGAGCGAATGCGATCATCGTCGGCGCAGTTGTGGGGCTTCTAGTGGGCACTGCCTGCGGACTGCTGAACGGGTTGATCGTGACCGTGGGCAAGATCGACCCCTTCATTGTCACCCTTGGCACGATGGGAATCTTCCGCGCGCTGATCACCTGGATGTCCGATGGCGGTTCGATCCCGATGGACCGGGCGCTGCGTGAACCTTATCGACCGGTTTATTTCGGCGATTTGTTGGGCATTCCTATACCGGTGGTCATCACCTTGTTGGTCGCGCTAGTTGGTGCCTTCATCCTGTATCGCACCAAGTACGGTCGTCGTTGCATGGCTGTCGGATCCAATGCCGATGTCGCTCGCTTCTCAGGCGTCTCGGTCGCAAAGGTCCGCACCATCGCTTTTGGAGTTCAGGGGCTCTGCGTCGGCATTGCCGCGATCTGTTACATCCCCCGTCTTGGTGCCGCTACGCCAACCACAGGTCAGCTATGGGAATTGCAAGTCATCACGGCTGTAGTAATCGGCGGCACGTTACTTCGTGGTGGCAGGGCACGGATCTGGGGAACCATCGCGGGTGCGCTGATCCTGGAAGTCATTGCGAACCTGATGGTGCTATCCAATATGGTTTCGGAATACCTTGTTGCCGCCGTGCAAGGGGTGATTATCATTCTCGCCATGCTGGCACATCGCTTCATCAAGTAACCACCACGAGGAGGGGTGGAGGTTTTAAACATGAGTCAAAATTACAACCATAATCGGGAGAATGAAATGAAACTCACAACCAAACATGCACTCGCTGTGCTTTCCGCAGTCAGCCTTGTGGCACTAACCGCGACTAGCGCCGTGGCGAAAGACAATAGAACAATCGGCGTATCGATCCCCGCTGCTACGCATGGTTGGACCGGGGGCGTTGTATATCACGCAGAACAGGCTGCGCAAGAAATCGAGGCTGCATTTCCGCATATTAATGTGGTGGTGAAGACCTCGCCCTCGGCCACGGCCCAAGTTTCAGCGCTTGAAGACCTGTCAGTAGGTCAGGACCTTGACGCATTGGTTATTCTGCCCTTCACCTCGGAAGAACTGACCGGGCCCGTCGAGCGGGTTAAGGAGAGCGGTACCTTTATCACAGTTGTAGATCGCGGCCTGACCGATCCGGCGATTCAGGATTTATATGTCGCAGGCGACAATATTGCGGTGGGTGCGAATACTGCACAGTGGCTGGCAGAGAAGCTGGACAACGAAGGCCAGATAGTCGTGCTGCGAGGTATTCCTACCGTCATCGACGATGAACGAATCCAAGGTTTTACCGATGTGATGGAAGACACCAACATCGAGATTCTCGACATCCAGTATGCCAACTGGAACCAGGATCAGGCCTTCACTCTCATGCAGGATTATCTGGCCAAGTACCCGCAGATCGACGCGGTATGGGCCAATGATGACGATATGTTGTTAGGTGTATTGGAAGCGATCAAGCAATCTGGCCGCACCGAGATCCAATATGCACTTGGCGGCAACGGCATGAAGGACGTGATCGAATTGGTAATGGCTAACGACGCCATGACTCCTATCTCGACCCCCTATCCGCCGTCGATGATCAAAACGGCCATCTACATGACGGCAGCACAATTCGCCGGACAGGCGCCTATGCGTGGGAATTTCAAGTTGGATGCGCCACTGATCACTCCCGAGAACGCTGATCAGTTCTATTTCCCTGACAGCCCATTCTAATGCCATGTGGCCGGGCCATGTCCCGGCCACTATAACACCTGATAGGAGGACGGATATGAGCGGCAAGAAAATTCTTATGCTCTGTGGTGAGTTCACAGAGGAATATGAAATCTTTGTTTTCCAGCAGGGTATGGAGGCCGTCGGCCATACTGTCCATGTTATCTGCCCCGACAAGAAGGCGGGCGAGATGATCCAGACCTCGTTGCATGATTTCGAGGGACACCAGACCTATATCGAGCGGTTCGGGCATCTGGCAGAAATCAACAAGACTTTTTCCGAGGTTAAGCTGGACGAATATGACGCGGTATATTGCGCGGGCGGGCGTGGACCGGAATATATTCGCACCGATAAGCGGATTCAGGCCATGGTGCGTCACTTCCACGAGGAGGGAAAGCCGATCTTCACGATCTGCCATGGCGTGCAGATCCTTGTCGCGGTAGACGGCGTGGTACGTGGAAAAAAGGTGGCCGCTTTGGGTGCCTGCGAGCCTGAGGTCATCCTGGCGGGCGGCACCTATATCGACGTGAAGCCGCACGAGGCCTATGTCGATGGCACTATGGTGTCTGCGAAGGGCTGGACCGGGCTGGCTGCTTTCATGCGTGAATGCATGATGGTGCTGGGGACAAAGATTACTCATTCGTAAAACTGGTACCAGGTCGCCCGCCGCACTCATGCAGGCGGGTGACAACGATGTTGCCCAAGCTTTGCCCGCTATCCTTTCAGAAGCTGATTAATCGCTCAGATACGGAAAACCGCCCAGCGACTGGCCCATGGCGACCTTGGTCCTGGGCGCCAGCGCATCGTCGAAATCGACCTGGCCGGCGAAGGCCATCACCACCGTGGAGCCGAGCTTGAAGCGTCCCATCTCCGCGCCGCGCTCGAGGTGAATCGGCTGGTCGAAGCGGATGCGCTGCACCTGGCCCGAGAGCGGTGTGACCTGCCCGGCCCATACCGTCTCGATGGCGGCGACGATCATGGCGCCTACCAGCACCACCACCATGGGCCCATATTCGGTGTCGAAGTGGCACACCAGGCGCTCGTTGCGGGCAAACAGGTTGGGCACGTGCTCCGTCGTTGCCGCGTTGACCGAGAAGAGCCGCCCCGGCACATAGACCATCTCGGTCAGGGTGCCGGCCAGCGGCATGTGCACGCGATGATAGTCCTTGGGCGAGAGGTAGATATTGGCGTAGCTGCCACCGGCATAACGTCGCGCAGCGTCGGCGTCACCGCCGAGCAGGTCGACCATGGAGAAGCGGTGCCCCTTGGCCTGCAGCAGGCGGTCCGCCTCGATGGGGCCGAACTGGGACAGGTTGCCGTCGGCGGGGGAGAGCAGCCCTTCGCCCAGGGGGCGGGCTTCCGGCTTCAGTTCCCGGGTGAAGAAGTCGTTGAAGGTGGCGTAGGCCGTGGGGTCGGGCTCGGCGGCCTCACCCATGTCCACCTTGAAGACCTTGATGAAGGCGCGGATCAGCGCATTCTTGAGCCAGGCGACACGGCATTCGGCAAGACAACCCACCAGTCGCGAGAGCAGGTGGTGGGGAATCGGGTACTGGATAAGGGCAAAGAACTTGGCGAGAGACAAGGTAAAGATTCCGGTTGGCTGGTTGGGGAGATGACCGGGTGGGGCAGCGAAGCGACATTAGCGAGGGCGCTGGCTTGAGTGGGCCGGGTAGCGCAAATCGACAGGGATGTCGATTTAGGGCTGGCAAGAGGGACCTTGTTCCAGCCCGGCGCGTCACCCGGCGCACGAAAGTCAGGGTTTCGTCCTCGATTGTCGCGAGTCGCCCCGCGCGGGCACTTTGGTTGCAGGCTTCTTATTTCTCTATCGGCGTATCGTCGCGGTTGCCCCACTCCTGCCAGGAGCCAGCATAGCCGCGGATATTCTCGAAGCCCAGTGCCTTGCCCACCAGCCAGGTGAAGCCGCTGCGGTGGTGGCTCTGGCAGTGGGTGATCACTTCCATGTCCGGGGTCAGGCCCAGCGCTTCCAATTCGGTAATCAGCTCGGCGTAGTCGCGAATGCGCAGCGCGCGCTCCTTGTCCATGGCCTCGGTCCACTCCATGTTGACCGCGCCGGGAATGTGGCCGAGCTGGCGGTTTTCGCCCTTCTCGCCACGGTACTCCGCCGGCGAGCGGGCATCCCAGATGGCGAAGCCCTTCTCGCCGAGACGCTCCTGCAGTTCGATGCGATCGATGGCCACCTCGGGATTCAGGATCTCGGCCTCGTACTCGCTGGGAGTGGGCGTGCGGCGCTCGGTGGCGACGGATTGGCCAGCCTGGCGCCAGGCGTGGATACCGCCGTTGAGGTAGGAATAGCGGGTGTGTCCCATCAGCTCCAGTGTCCACAGCAGCCGCCCGGCCCAGCCGCCGCCCTCGTCGTCATAGGCCACCACATGGGTGTCGCGGGTCAGGCCCAGTTCCGAGAAGAGACGGGAGAGCGCATCGACGCCTGGCACCTCGTTGGGTACCTCGCCTTCGCCACGCATGAGTTTGCGGAAGTCGAGAAACACGGCGCCGGGCACGTGCCCCTGATCGTGGCTCTCGGCCTTCAGCGGTACGTCGATGATCAGCAGCTGAGGATCGTCCAGATGCTCGGCAAGCTGTTCGGGTTCGACGATCAGCGGCAGCAGATTCTCTTCGGAACTCATGGTGCTCTCCTCCTGGTCGTGTCATCACTCTACCCTAGCCATGCCGAAAGCTCAGGTCTCGTTGAGACTCTCGACGATGCGGCGATAGCTGGCAAAGCGTTCCGGGTGAACATCCCCGCGCTCCACGGCTTCGAGCAGGGCACACCCCGGTTCCTGCTGGTGTCGGCAGTCGCGGAAGCGACAGCGCCCCAGCAGGTCGCGAAACTCGATGAAGCCTTCGGCGACCTGCTGTTCGTCCAGATGGACCAGCCCGAATTCACGAATGCCGGGCGAGTCGATCAACTCGGCCTTCTCGGCGGTGGGCAGGTCATAAAGGCGTGCCGTGGTGGTGGTGTGGGTGCCCTTGCGTGAGTCCTTCGACAGCGCCCCGATGCGGAGTTCCTCATCCGGGAGCAGGCGGTCGATAAGCGATGACTTGCCCACGCCGCTCTGTCCGACGAAGACTGAGGTGCGTTCCGCCAGGCAGGCATGCAGCGCCTCCAGGCCATCTTCCCGGGCCGTGGTGGATGTCACCACGGAATAGCCCAGGGTCTCGTAGCGGTGGAGTAGCGCCGTCAGCTCGCCGCCACCCTTCGGCAGAAGGTCGATCTTGTTGAGCACCAGTACCGGCGCGATGCCGGTTGCTTCGGCGGCGACCAGGTAGCGGTCGATCAGGTTGGGGTGGGGCGCGGGCTCCACGGCGAAGACGATAAGGATCTGATCGATATTGGCGGCGACGGGCTTGAGATGGCCTCGGGCATCGGGCCGCTCCAGCACGTTCTGTCGCTCGGAGCGGGCTACCACGACACCGTCCACGACATTGCCGCTGCTGTCCTGGGCGGCGCGCCAGACGACCCTGTCGCCGGTGACCAGGCCTTCGAGGTTGGCGCGCAGGTGACAGCGCACCGGGTCGTTGCCGCCATCGCCGCGAACGTCCAGGGTGCGCCCGAAGTGGGCGATGACGCGGCCGGGCTGCTCGGGGCCGTATTCGCCCGCGGCCAGCTTTCGGGAATCCTGAGCGTCGCGCTGCTCGGAGCGGCGAGCGCGTTCGGCCTGGACCTTCTCGATACGCCAGCGTTGCTGGCGGCTCAACTTGCGTTTGCTCATGGGCACCCGAAGATAGTTACAATGATGGCATTGTAACCAGCGTGGCCCGGCGTGTCCTGCTGTGCCCGCTTTTCTGGAGCTGCCCATGAATGATTCCACTGAACCGCGCCAGGGTCTGCTGGTGTGGATCGATCTCGAAATGACCGGGCTTGATCCGGAGCGCGAGCGCATCATCGAGGTGGCCACCCTGATCACCGACGGTGACTTGAACCTGATTGCCGAAGGCCCTGTGCTCGCCGTCCATCAGCCCGAGGCCTTGCTGGCGGCGATGGACGACTGGAATCAGAAGACCCACGGCGAGTCGGGGCTGGTGGCAAGGGTGAAGGAAAGCACGATCGATACCGCCGAGGCCCAGCGACAGACCCTGGATTTTCTCAAGGCCCATGTTGCCCCGGGTTCGTCCCCGATGTGCGGTAACAGCGTGCACCAGGACCGGCGCTTCCTGGAGCGGGAGATGCCGGAGCTGCTGGACTTCTTCCACTACCGCAACCTGGATGTCTCGACGCTCAAGGAGCTGGCCAAGCGCTGGAACCCCAGCGCCCTGGCCGGATTTCACAAGCGCAATACGCATCAGGCGCTGGACGACATTCGCGAGTCGGTGGCTGAGCTGGCGCACTATCGCAATACGTTTCTGCGGCTGGCGGGAAGTGAAAGGGATGAGGAGGCGTAGAGCTTTCGGGCAGCGTCAAGCGGCCAGCAGGCGGGCAACTGGCGGCGTTAGCGGCGCCGGGGACAGGTCGGAGAGGAGGTCCGATTCCAGGGATGGAATCGGTAGCGCCCATGGATGGGTTCACAGCGCCTCCTCGAAGACCTGTCGCCGGTAAGGCCGCGAGTCCAGTACCACGTTCAGGCGCTAGCGATCAGCTGGCCACGCTTCTCCCGTTGCTGACCGAGCGCCCAGCGCACATGCTCGCGGACCAGGTCGGAAGGGTAGGCGAGGCGGGCGCGCAGGGCGGCCTCCACCGTTTCGCTCCAGGGGGCGTTGCCCAGGCCCACCGCCAGGTTGCGCAGCCAGCGCTCGTAGCCAATGCGCCGGATCGGGCTGCCGGCGGTCTTCTCCAGGAACTCCCCCTCGCCCCAGGTGAACAGCGAGACCAGGCTGGCGCGATCGAGCGCATGGCGCGGGGAGAAGTCCTCTTCCCGGGTGGCTCGCGTAAAGCGGGTGAAGGGGCAGACCAGCTGGCAGTCGTCGCAGCCGAACACCCGGTTGCCCATGGCCTCGCGGTAGCGCTCGGGGATGGCACCGAACAGCTCGATGGTGAGATAGGAGATGCAGGCCCTGGCGTCCACCACACGGTCTTCGACGATGGCTCCGGTGGGGCAGGCGGTACGGCAGGCACTGCAACTGCCGCAGTGTTCGCTCTCGAAGGGGGGATCCACCGGCAGCGGCAGGTCAACGTAAAGTTCGCCGAGAAAGAACAGCGAGCCCGCCCTGGGGTTGAGCAGCATGGCATTCTTGCCCACCCAGCCGAGGCCTGCCTTGCGCGCCAGGGCCCGTTCCATCACCGGGGCGGAATCGACGAAGGCGCGGTAGCCATAGGGGCCCGCCTTCTCCTCGATCCATTTGGCCAGGGTCGCCAGGCGCTTGCGCATCAGCTTGTGATAGTCGCGGCCCACGGCATAGCGAGACACATAGGCGGTTCCCGGCTGGCCCAGCACCTTGGCGCTCTCGACCTCGGCGGGCAGGTAGTCGAGTCGGACGCTGACGACCCGAATGGTGCCGGGAATGAGCTCCTCCGGGCGAGTGCGCTTGGTGCCATGTTTGGCCATGAAGCCCATTTCGCCATGATGGCCGGCGTCCAGCCAACGCTGCAGGTAGCGCTCGTCGTCAGCCAGGTCGACATCCGTGATACCCACCTGTTGGAAGCCCAGCTCCCGACCCCAGGTCTTGATGGTGTCGGCCAGGGCGGCGAGGTCGCTGTCGTCCAGATTTGCCGGAAGCGTCATGATCGAGAAAAAACCAGGTAAATGCGTACTGGGGGGATTGGCGAAAGCGCCATTGAGCTTACACTCCCATGATAAAGCATCCTTTGCAGGGGAGACACCGGATGTCCGCGAGCCATAGCGACAAGACACCCTCGGTCACGCTGAGGCCGCTGTATCGGGCCGCCCAGGTCCAGGAACTCGACCGCCGCACCATTGCGGCGGGTATCGAGGGCTTCGCCCTGATGCAGCGGGCGGCGACCGCAGCCTGGCAGAGCCTAAAGTCCCGCTGGCCGGGAGTGCGACGCCTCACGGTGCTGTGTGGCGGCGGGAACAACGGGGGCGACGGCCACGTGCTTGCGGCCCTTGCCGGGGTGGCGGGGCTCGACGTCCAGCGCATCGTGCTCAAGGCGCCTGAGAGCCTGGAGGGCGACGCGGCGCGGGCCGCCGAAATGGCCACGGCTGCAGGGGTCGGCGTGGTGCCATGGGTGCCGGGCCTGGATTTCACCGGCGAGGTGGTGGTCGACGCCTTGCTCGGAACCGGCCTTGGCGGTGAGGTGCGCGGTGACTTCCTCGATGCCATCGATGCCATCAACGCCAGTGGTCTGCCGGTGCTGGCCATCGATATCCCTTCGGGCCTGGAGGCCGATACCGGGGCCGTGCTCGGCGTGGCGGTGCGAGCCACTCGGACGGTCACCTTCATCGGCGACAAGATCGGCTTGCATACCGGCCAGGCACCCGATCTTGCCGGCGAAGTGCATTTTCGGGCGTTGGGCGTCGAAGCTGGCGCTCATTGTGACCTGGCCCCGGCCGCCTGGTTGCTGAACGGTGACCTGATTCCTGCCCTGCTGCCGCCCCGGGCGCGAGACGCCCACAAGGGAGCCATGGGCCATGTGCTGGTGGTGGGGGGGGCACCGGGTTTCGGTGGTGCGGCGCTGCTTGCCAGCGAGGCCGCAGCGAGGCTTGGCGCCGGCAAAGTCAGCCTGGCCACGGCGCCGGAACATGTGTCGGCTTCTCTGACGTACCGCCCCGAGGTCATGGTTCACGGCGTGCGCGGAGCGGCCGACCTCGGCGACCTTCCTTTCCGTGCCGATATCCTGGTGGTAGGGCCGGGGCTTGGGCAGGGCGCTTGGGGGCAGGGGATGCTCCAGGCCTCCCTGTCGGCCGGACTGCCTCTGGTGGTGGATGCCGACGGCCTCAACCTGCTGGCGAGTCGCTGGGCCGAAGAGCGGCGAGACGACTGGATACTGACCCCGCATCCCGGCGAGGCGGCTCGCCTGCTCGGCATCAGTGCCGACGAGGTGGAGGCGGACCGACCGGCGGCGACGGCCGAACTGCAGCGCCAGCGCGGTGGGGTGATCATACTCAAGGGTGCCGGCACGCTGGTGGCCGGGCCAATGGGACTGGCGGTCTGTCCCTATGGCAACCCCGGCATGGCCTCCGGGGGGATGGGCGATGTCCTCTCGGGTATCCTGGGCGCGTTATTGGCCCAGGGGGTGCCGCTGGAGAGTGCCGCAAGGCTGGGCGTGGTCGTGCATGCCATGGCAGCCGATCTGGCCGCCCGGGATGGCGGTGAGCGTGGTCTGCTGGCTGCCGATCTGGCATCCTATGCCCGAAGTCTGATCAACCCCGAGGCCAACTTTGGTATCTATCCCCAGGCAGGTAGCGACGATGCGCGTGCGACTCGATGATGAAGACCGACAGGTCGCCTTCGGTAGGCGTCTGGGGCGTGCTCTGGACGGTCAGGGGCGTGTCTATCTGGAGGGCGAGTTGGGGGCCGGCAAGACCACGCTCACGCGCGGTGTCCTGCGCGCCCATGGTCACCAGGGGGCCGTGAAGAGCCCGACCTACACCCTGGTGGAGCCTTACGAAATCGGTGGCAAGCGTCTCTACCATTTCGATCTCTATCGACTGGGGGACCCGGAGGAGCTGGAGTTCATCGGTGGCCGCGACTTGTTCGCCGATGACGCTCTGTGCATTGTCGAGTGGCCAAGCCGGGGTGCGGGGTGGTTGCCGGAGCCCGACTTGTGTATCACCCTGAGCCTGAGCGAGCCGGGGCGTACCGCCAGCCTGGAGGCCTTCTCCGACCTGGGGCGTTCCGTCCTGGCGATGCTGTCGCAGGAGATGGCCTCTGACGACGTGATTATCGAGCAGGAACGCGAACAACAGTGATGATGACTCGATCCCTGCCTTCCCTATTTCGCTCGAGAGAGCCTTTTGCCACAGTGCTCTTGCGGCGCTGCGCGCTCTGCGCACTGCTGTTTTCGCTGTTGTTGCTCGCCCCACTGGCGCAGTCGGCGCAGGTCGACAATGTGCGTCTCTGGGCCGCTCCCGATCATGCCCGCCTGGTCTTTGACCTCTCTGGCCATGCCGAGGCCGATATCTTCCTGCTCGACGATCCTCGGCGGCTGGTCATCGATCTCGACGACAGCGGCCTCAATACCGAGCTTTCCTCGTTGAACCTGGACGGCAGTGCCATTACTGCCGTGCGTAGCGGGGTGCGGGACGGCAATGGCTTGCGGGTGGTGCTGGAACTCTCCCGCGAGGTGGAGCCGCGCCACTTCACGTTGCCGCCCAATGACCAATATGGTCACCGTCTGGTGCTTGATATGGAGTATCCGGGCGAAAGTGCGGTGGAGAACCCGATCGACCCCATCGAGGCAATGATCCGTGAACAGGAAATCGTCGCCGGTCGTGGCCGTGCCCAAGGAGCGGAGAGTCCGTCACGGGGGGGTGCCGACACCGCTCTAGCGAGCCAGCCTGCGGCCCCCCACCCCCGCCGCGATATCATCATCGCCATCGACCCTGGTCATGGGGGGGAGGACCCCGGCGCCATCGGGCCTGGCGGTACGCGTGAGAAAGATGTGGTCATGGAAATCAGTCGCCGGCTGCAGCGACTGGTGGACGACACCGATGGCTTTCGAGCCGTGATGATTCGCGACGGGGACTATTATATTGGCTTGCGACAGCGCACCCGTATCGCTCGGGAGCAGAAGGCCGACTTCTTCGTTTCCATTCATGCCGATGCCTTCAACAGCCCCCGCCCCAACGGCAGTTCCGTTTATGCCCTCTCCCAGCGCGGTGCCACCTCGGAAACCGCCCAGTGGCTGGCGGCAAGCGAGAACCAGGCCGACCTGATCGGCGGCGTGGATGGCAACCTCTCGCTCAACGACAAGGATGAGGTGCTGCGAGGCGTACTGCTCGACCTGACCATGACCGCGACGCTCAATGACTCCCTGGCTATCGGTGGGCAGGTGCTGGATCAGTTGGGACGTGTCAATCGGTTGCACAAGTCGCGTGTCGAGCAGGCTGGCTTCATGGTGCTGAAGTCGCCCGATATTCCTTCGCTGCTGATCGAGACCGGTTTCATCTCCAACCCCGATGAAGAGCGACGCCTGCGTGACTCTGGCCACCAGCAGCAGATGGCTGAATCGATCTTCGCCGGGATGCGCTCTCATTTTCACAGCAATCCGCCCCCAGCCAGCCTGCTGGCCTGGCAGCGCGACAATCAGCGCAGCCCCTCCGGCAACGAGTATCGAATCCAGCCGGGAGATACCCTGTCCCAGATCGCGGCACGCCATGGCGTGCCGGTGGGGCAGCTCAAGCAGGCCAACGAGCTGAACGGGGACGTGATTCGCGTCGGACAGGTGCTGAGGATCCCTCGCTCATGACAGTGACTGACGAAACGCTTGAGGCGCGTCGTATACGGGTGCTCGACCCGCGGCTGGCCAACCAGATTGCCGCTGGCGAAGTGGTCGAGCGTCCGGCGTCGGTAGTCAAGGAACTGGTCGAGAATGCCATCGACGCCGGCAGTCGGCGGATCGAGGTGGAGCTCGAGGCGGGCGGCACCCGGCTGATTCGAGTGCGTGACGATGGCTGCGGTATCGGCGAGGAGGACCTGCCGTTGGCCCTGTCGCGTCATGCCACCAGCAAGATCGCATCATTGGAAGACCTCGAGGGGGTGGCCAGCCTGGGCTTTCGCGGCGAGGCGCTGGCCTCGATCAGCTCGGTGTCGCGGCTGGAGCTGATGGCCAACGTCGACGACGACCCCCGCAACGGGTGGCGAGTGGTCGCCGAAGGTCGCCAGATGGAGCCTCGTGTCACGCCGGCACCACACCCACGCGGGACCTCCCTGACGGTTCGCGACCTGTTCTTCAATACGCCGGCACGGCGCAAGTTCCTGCGTACCGAGAAGACCGAATACGGCCATGTGGAAGAGGCGTTCCGTCGCCTGGCACTGTCGCGTTTCGATATAGCCTGGGTCCTTCGGCATAACCAGAAGACCGTGCATCAGCTGCCAGCCAGCCCCGATTCGGCTGCCCGCGAGCGGCGTATCAGTGCCTTGCTCGGCAAGGGCTTTCTCGACAACGCCCTGCACCTGGATCTCGAGGCCGGCAGCCTGAGGCTATGGGGATGGGTTGGCTTGCCGACCCACTCCAGAGCCCAGGCCGATCAGCAGTACTTCTTCGTCAACGGCCGGGTGGTGCGTGATCGCCTGGTGGCCCACGCCATACGTCAGGCCTATCGGGACGTGCTGTTTCATGGCCGCCATCCTGTGTTCGTGCTCTACCTCGAGGTCGACCCCACGGTGGTGGACGTCAATGTTCACCCCACCAAGCATGAAGTGCGCTTTCGGGACGGCCGCATGGTGCATGACTTTCTGTTCTCGAGCCTGCACCGGGCCCTGGCCGAGGCGCGTCCCGGCGAGCATGTCGCCGACGTGGTCGAGGGCGTGCCGGCGAGCGACGAGGCGGGTCGGGCTGGGCACGAGGTCCGTGAAAGGGGTGGGCGCTGGCAACAGCAGCCTATGGCGCTGCACGCTCAGTCTGGCGGCGACGGCGAGCGGGTGACGCCGGATCGCGTGCGGGCCTTCATGAATGGCTATCGGGCGCTGCATCCGGAACATGAGGAGAGCCTGCTCACCCCCCAGCCGGCAGCGCCGGGTGCCGGCGCGACCTTGGCCGAGCGCCAGCCCGCGGTTGCAGATACCGGCGCCCTGTCGGCGCGAACCACGTTGCCCGAAGAGGATGCCACCCGGGCGCCACCGCTGGGCTACGCCATTGCCCAGCTGCATGGTGTCTATATTCTCTCCGAGACGGAGCGTGGCCTGATGATCGTCGATATGCATGCTGCCCATGAGCGCATCGTCTACGAGCGCATGAAGCATCAGGTGCACGGTGATGCCGGGGATGATGGTGGACTGCAGGCTCAGCCGCTTCTGGTGCCGGTGTCGCTGGCGGCCAGCGCCGCGGAAGTCTCCACCGCGGAGGCCGAGCGAGACGCCTTCTCCCGGCTCGGTGTGGAGCTCGACGTGGCCGGCCCCGAGACCTTGCTGGTACGCCAGGTTCCGGCGCTGCTGATGGATGCCGATGTCGAGCCGTTGATTCGCGACATGCTGAGCGACCTGGAGCGCTACGGCCGGTCCGATCGCCTGGAAGCCCACGTCAACGAGCTGCTGGCCACCATGGCCTGCCATGGCAGCGTGCGAGCCAACCGGCGGCTGACGATCGCGGAAATGAACGCATTGCTGCGTGACATGGAGCGCACCGAGCGCAGCGGCCAGTGCAATCACGGCCGTCCCACCTGGACCGAGATGTCCCTCAAGGAACTGGACCGGCTCTTTATGAGAGGGCAGTAGCAAACGTTAGGTTCATCGAATTTTGGCGTGAACCTGCTCTGCATAGGCTGCATTGCGGAAGGGGGCTCGACGACAGCGACGCAGGCGCTCCTTGTTGGAGCGCTCGGTTCGGCGCTCCGAGTTCCCATCGCGACTGGCGCCGATAGGCGCCCGGCGGAGGCTGCCGTGCTGGCAATAACCGCGACCATCGGTAACGCCGCCGGGAGTCCTTTGGCCTCCAGTCGTGATCTGAAGATACTCCTACAGCGCGGCCATGACTTCCCTTGCCATTTCACGCCAAAGTGTGAAGATCCAAAGGTTATCCACCTGCGTGCGAGAAGCGCCGGCTCAGCTTCTCTGCTCCAAGCCCGAGACATTTGATGCCAGATACCCGTCCCCCCGCCATCCTGCTGATGGGTCCCACCGCCGCCGGCAAGACCGACCTGGCCATGACGCTGCATGAGCGCCTCGGGTGTGACCTGATCAGCATGGATTCGGCCATGGTCTATCGCGGCATGGATATCGGCAGCGCCAAGCCCTCGCCCCAGGAACTTGTCCGGGCGCCGCACCGCCTGATCGACATACGTGACCCGGCCGAGCCCTATTCGGCGGCGGATTTCCGCGATGACGCACTTCGCGAGATGCGACAAATCACCGCAGCGGGCCGGGTGCCACTGCTGGTGGGCGGCACCATGATGTATGCCAAGCGCCTGCTGGAGGGCGTAGCCAACCTGCCGCCGGCCGATCCGGCGATTCGTGCTGAACTGAAGCGTGAGGTCGAACGGGATGGGCTCACCGCCCTCCATGCGTCACTGGCACGCATCGATCCCGAGTCCGCCCAGCGCATCCATCCCAACGATCCCCAGCGTCTTATGCGGGCCATGGAAGTCTATCGTGCCTGCAACCATACGCTCACTGAACTCTGGCGCCGGCAACGTTCTGAAACCTTCCCGTGGCATGTGTTGTCGATAGGTATCACGCCGTTCGAGCGTCGCATCCTGCATCAGCGTATTGCCGGACGTTTCGATGCCATGCTGGAGGCCGGCTTGATCGAGGAAGTGATGGCGCTTCGTGCCCGAGGCGATCTCCACCCTGAGCTGCCCTCCATGAAGAGTGTGGGCTATCGTCAGGTATGGGACTATCTCGATGGTAAGCTCGATGGCCAGGGTGATATCGAGCAGCTGAGCCATCGCACCATCGTTGCGACACGGCAGTTGGCAAAGCGTCAATTGACATGGTTACGTGGCTGGCCGGGACTACACTGGGTCGATACCCAGGGTAACGATGCATTGGGTGAGGTCCTGAAACTCGTGCGCGAATTCGGCTCTTAGCGTAAGATGTTGGCTTCGAGTGGCCGGGTGACCAGGCCGAGCCGGCATGGTGTCATGCCGCATTAGGCAGACAACCCAAGAACACAACTTCCACCCCTCATGAGAATGTTTTAGGGAGAGGTAGCATGTCCAAAGGGCAATCCCTTCAAGACCCGTACCTGAATATCCTGCGCAAGGAGCGCATTCCGGTGTCGATTTTCCTGGTCAACGGCATCAAGCTGCAGGGGCAGATCGAATCATTCGATCAGTTCGTCATCCTGCTGCGCAATACCGTCAGCCAGATGGTATACAAGCATGCCATTTCCACGGTGGTGCCATCGCGCAACGTGCGCCTGCCACCGCAGGATCCAGCGGCTCAGCCGGACAGCAACGAGTGAGGATATTGATTGTTTTTTGAACGTCCCGATGCCGGCGAAACGGCAGTACTGGTTCATGTGGACTTTCAGGATGAGCGTGAGCGCGAGGATCCAGGGGAATTCCTGGAGCTGGTGCGTTCCGCGGGCGCCGAGCCGGCCACCCTGCTGAGTGGTAGCCGGCATCGGCCCGATTCGCGGACCTTCATCGGTAGCGGCAAGGTCGAGGAACTGCGAGAAACGCTGAGTGTGCACGGCGCCGAACTGGTGATCTTCAACCATGCTCTGAGTCCTTCGCAGGAGCGCAACCTGGAGCAGGTGCTCAAGTGCCGTGTGCTTGATCGTACGGGGCTCATCCTCGATATCTTCGCCCAGCGGGCGCGTACCCATGAAGGCAAGCTGCAGGTCGAGCTGGCTCAGTTGGAGTACATGTCCACACGGCTGGTGCGCGGCTGGACCCACCTGGAGCGACAGAAGGGCGGTATCGGCCTGCGCGGGCCCGGTGAAACCCAGCTCGAGACCGACCGGCGACTGCTGAGAGCGCGCATCAAGGCGATCCACAAACGACTCGACAAGGTGCGTAGCCAGCGCGCCCAGAATCGGCGTGCCCGTGCCCGGGCGGAGATACCCAGCGTTTCTCTGGTTGGCTATACCAACGCTGGCAAGTCGACGCTGTTCAATGCGTTGACCGAATCGAAGGTCTATACCGCCGATCAGCTGTTCGCTACCCTCGACCCGACCCTGAGACGCCTGGAAATCGGCGATGTGGGCCCCGTGGTATTGGCCGATACCGTAGGTTTCATTCGCCACCTGCCGCACAAGCTGGTGGAGGCGTTTCAGGCCACCCTTCAGGAGGCCGCCGAAGCCGCCCTGTTGGTGCATGTCATCGATGCCGCAGACCCCGACCGCGAGCGTAATATTGCCGAGGTCGAGGGCGTGCTGAATGAAATCGGTGCCCTGGACGTGCCGATGCTCAAGGTAATGAACAAGATCGACCTGCTCGACAGCGCCCCGCGAATCGAGCGTGACGGCCATGGCCGCCCCGAGGTGGTCTGGCTGTCCGCACGGGAGGACAGGGGGCTCGAGTTGTTGGAAGAGGCGCTGTCGGAGTGCCTCGCTGAAGACGTGATCGATTTTTCCCTGACTCTGTCGCCGGAACAGGGGCGACTGCGGGCAGGCTTGCATGAGCTCGGCGCCGTCAGGGAAGAGCATTTCGAGGAACCGGAAGGCGGAGTGGAGCTCAGGGTGCGCCTGCCCCGACGCGACTTCCTGCAGCTGATGGCCCGACTGGGCGAGCGGGCAGAGGACTACCTTCCTACCGAACTGTGTGAGCGCCCGGTTTGGGAGGACAGATAGCCCCGGCTGTCTGGCCGAGTGGACCGGCTTCCCTATAACAGAATAGCCAGGCGCCGTTGGCGCCGACGACAGGATGGCAACCGACTCCCCCACCGCCCGGACGATGGTGGCGGGGAGGCAACGCAGAGTGGAGACGACGTATGGCTTGGAATGAGCCTGGTGGCGGTGGCAACCAGAATGACCCCTGGAGCGGAGGGGGCCGACGCGGCGGCGGTAACGGCGGCGGCGGTAACCGTGGCGGTAACCAGGGGCCACCCGACCTCGATGAAGCCCTGAAGAAATTTCAGGACAAGCTCAACAGCATGCTTGGCGGCCGCGGTGGCAAGGGTGGCGGTGGCCGGGGCGGCAAGGGGGGCAGTGGCAAGCCGCGCAACACCTTGGCATTGCCTGGCCTGCTGCTCGTCATTGCCCTGGCGATCTGGGGGGCATCGGGTTTCTACCTGGTCGACCAGGCAGAGCGTGGTGTGGTGCTGCGCTTCGGCAAGTTCCAGGACGTGGTCACCCCCGGCCTGCACTGGAATCCGCCCCTGATCGATGATGTGCGCATGGTCAACGTGACCCGGGTGCGTTCGCTGACCCAGTCACAGGCGATGCTGACTCGCGACGAGAATATCGTCGAGGTCGAGATCTCGGCCCAGTACCAAGTCAACAGCCCGCGTGACTTCGTGCTCAACGTGCGCAACCCCCAGCTGTCGATCGAGAATGCGCTGGATTCCGCGCTGCGTCACGTGGTCGGTGGCACCGACATGATCGAGATTCTCACCTCCGGGCGGGAAATTCTCGGTAGCTCCGTCGCCAGCCGCCTGCAGAGCTATCTGGACAGCTACGGCACCGGTATTCGTCTGCAGACCATCAACATCGAGTCCACCTCAGCGCCGGGCCCGGTCATCGACGCCTTCGATGACGTCATCAGGGCACGCGAGGATCGGCAGCGGACCATCAACGAGGGCATGGCCTACGCCAATGCCATCATTCCTGCCGCTCAAGGTCAGGCGCAGCGCCTGGTCGAGCAGGGTCAGGGTTACCGTGAGTCGGTGGTTGCCGAGGCCCAGGGTCAGGCCAACCGCTTCAATTCACTGCTGGTCCAGTACCGCAATGCGCCGGAAATCATGCGTGAGCGTCTCTACCTGGATGCCATCGCAGAGGTCTTCGGCGAGACGCCGAAGGTGCTGATCGACGTCAGCGATGAGACACCGCTGATGTATCTGCCTCTCGACCAGCGTCCCGGCGGAGCCCGCAGCGGCGAAGGCGATGGCGACGGTGCACGTGGCGAGAGCGGCGAGCTGGATCCGCGCGTGCTCGAGCGGCTCCGTACCACCTCCTCCTCGCAGGGCGGTGGCAGCAACAGTGGTATCCGCAGGGAGGGCCGCTAAATGATCAATAATCGTTCACTGATTATCGTGGGAACCCTGGCTGCCGCTGCCTGGCTTGCCAGCAATACTCTCTACGTGGTCGACGAGACCGAGCGTGCCGTCAAGCTGCGCTTCGGTGAGGTCATCGAGGAGAACATCCAGCCGGGCCTTCACTTCAAGGTGCCGATCACCCAGACCATACGCAAGTTCGATACCCGCGTACTGACGCTGGATACCGATACCAGCCGCTACCTGACTCTCGAGCAGAAGGCGGTGATCGTCGACTCCTTCGTCAAGTGGCAGGTGGTCAACCCGACGCGTTACTACGAGGCGACAGCCGGCGACGAGCTGATGGCGATCCGCCTGATCCAGCCGCGGGTCGACGAGAGCCTGCGTAACGAGTTCGGTCGCCTGGACCTGCAGCAGATCATCGCCGAGCGCCGCGACGACCTGATGATCCGCCCGACCGAGGAACTCGACACGCTGATGCGCGAAGAACTCGGGGTCTCGATACTCGATATCCGGGTCAAGCGGATCGACCTGCCGGAAGACGTCTCGGCGGCGGTCTATGATCGCATGCGCTCCGAGCGTGAGCGGGAGGCCCGCGAGTGGCGCGCCCAGGGCCAGGAAGAGGCTGAGCGTATTCGCGCCAATGCCGATCGTCGTCGTCAGGTGCTTCTGGCGCAGGCTACCGAGCGTGCCGAAACGCTGCGCGGTGAAGGCGACGCCGAAGCGGCGGGGATCTTCTCCGAGGCGTACAGCCAGGACCAGGAGTTCTTCTCCTTCTGGCGTAGCCTCAACGCCTATCGTGATAGCTTCGACGGTGAGCAGGATATGCTGGTGCTGGACACTTCCAGCGACTTCTTCCGCTACCTCAAGTCGCCGTTTCCTGAGCCGCAGGACTGAGCACGGCTAAGCGCGGAAGGGGCGGGGAGCACCCTGGATGGTGTTTCCTGCCGCTTCCATGAGCCTCATCAACGGCTCCTGGCGGGGTTCAACCCGCCGTCAAACGTGATAGAATCCTTGAACCGGGCGTGGCCCGGTTTTTTTGTGGGCATTCTTTGGTAACGGTACTCCTTTCCGCCCGCTCCCAATCGTCTTGCAGGATTGACAACATGACCATTGCTGACCGCTGGCTGCTGCCCGACGGCATGGACGAAGTGCTGCCGCCTCAGGCGAGCCGCATGGAAGAGCTGCGCCGAGCGCTGCTCGATCTCTATCACTGCTGGGGTTACGATCAGGTAATGCCGCCACCGGTGGAGTTTCTCGACTCCCTGCTGACCGGTACGGGCACCGACCTTGATCTGCAGACCTTCAAGCTGACCGACCAGTTGACCGGTCGGATGATGGGGGTCAGCGCCGACGTGACGCCCCAGGTGGCACGGATGGACGCTCACTCGATGCGACACCAGGGGCCTGCCAGGCTCTGTTACTGCACCAACGTGCTGCGCGCCAAGGCCGACCAGCATCAGGGTGGGCGTAGCCCGGTGCAGGTCGGCGTCGAGCTGTTTGGCCATGCCGGCCTGGAAGCCGACCTTGAGATTCTGCTGTTGGCGTTGACCAGTCTCAAGCTGGCGGGCGCCGAGGAGCTGCATCTGGCCCTTGGCCATATCGGCATCTACCGCAGCCTGGTCGAGGCGGCAGAACTCGACAGTGATCAGGAGAGGGCGCTATTCGAGGCGCTCGAGTTGAAGTCGCCTGGCGCCTTGTCGGAGCAGGTCGCTGCCAGCGTGTCGGATCCGGCATTGGCGGCAATGCTCATGGCACTGGGCGAGCTGCACGGTGGGCCGGAGATACTGGACGAGGCCCGCGATCGCTTTGCCGGGGCTCCGGTTGCGGTATCGGAGGCCCTGGCTCAGTTGCGCGCGCTATATCAGGGTGTGCTGGAAGCCCACCCCCAGGTCGAGCTCTATTTCGATCTTGCCGAGCTGCGAGGCTACCGTTACCACACCGGCATGATGTTCGCGGCTTTCGTCCCCGGCTATGGCCAGGCGTTGGCCAAGGGCGGACGCTATGATGACACCGGAAGGGCTTTCGGTCGTGCGCGACCGGCGACGGGCTTTTCCATGGATCTCAAGCTTCTGGCCAGCCTGGTACAGAGCGAGCCGGCCTGTGACGGCATCTGGGCGCCGGCCCAGGGAGAGGGCGCTGGCGAAGCCATCGCGGCGCTGCGTGAGCGAGGCGAGCGAGTGGTGCAGGCCTTGCCGGGCCAAGCCACCGCTCCCGAGGCGCATCGCTGCAACCGTCGGCTGGTCTATAGCGATGGTCACTGGCAAATAGTGGCACTTTAGACACGACCACACCGGCAAAGCGGGCCGGTCACCGAACGCGGCCCGCGGGCCGGATCATGGACGCGCCCTGGTGAGGGCGCCGACACGAGAGACGAGATCACAATGGGCAAGAACGTAGTCGTACTGGGCACGCAGTGGGGTGACGAGGGCAAGGGCAAGGTCGTCGACCTGCTGACCGAATCCGCATCGGCAGTGGTGCGTTTCCAGGGGGGGCACAATGCTGGCCATACCCTGGTCATCGACGGTGAGAAGACCGTTCTCCACCTGATCCCATCCGGTATCCTGCGCAATGACAAGACCTGTGTCATCGGCAACGGCGTGGTGCTGTCACCGGAAGCTCTGATCAAGGAAATTCGTGAGCTCGAGGCGAAGGGGGTTCCGGTCCGCGAACGGCTGCGTCTGTCTCCCGCCTGTCCGCTGATCCTGCCTTACCATGTCCGTCTCGACCTGGCGCGGGAGAAGGCGCGGGGTGTTGCCAAGATCGGCACCACCGGCCGAGGTATCGGCCCCGCCTACGAGGACAAGGTCGCCCGCCGAGGTCTGCGTCTGGGAGACATGCTCCATCGCGAGCGCTTTGCTTCCAAGCTGGGCGAGGTCCTGGACTACCACAACTTCGTCCTGGTGAACTATCACGGCGAGCAGGCGGTGGATTTTCAGCAGGTACTCGATGAGGCCATGGTCATGGTCGAGGAACTGCGCCCCATGGTCTGCGACACCGTTGGCCTGGTGCATGAGCTTCGCCGAGCGGGGGAGAACATCCTTTTCGAAGGCGCGCAGGGCTCACTGCTCGATATCGACCACGGTACTTACCCTTTTGTCACCAGCTCCAATACCACCGCCGGTGGCACGGCGACGGGTTCCGGTGTGGGGCCACTCTACCTCGATTACGTACTGGGCATTACCAAGGCCTACACCACGCGTGTTGGTTCCGGTCCCTTCCCCACGGAGCTCTTCGATGAGCATGGGCGCCATCTGGCGGAGCGCGGTCACGAGTTTGGCGCCACCACCGGGCGCCCGCGTCGTTGTGGCTGGTTCGATGCCGTCGCGCTGCGCCACGCCGTGCAGATCAACTCGGTTTCCGGCATCTGCCTGACCAAGCTGGATGTGTTGGATGGCCTGGAAAATATCCGGGTTTGCGTCGGCTATCGCGGCAAGGATGGCGAGGTGCTCGACACGCCGGTGGATTCCGAAGGCTACGAGGCCCTCGAGCCAGTCTACGAGGACCTGCCGGGCTGGAGCGAATCAACCCTCGGGGTCAGGCGGGTGGAAGACCTGCCGGCCAATGCCCGCTCCTATATCAGTTTCCTGGAGGAGAGGGTGGGCACATCCATCGACATCATTTCCACCGGGCCGGATCGCAACGAGACCATCGTGCTCCGCAACCCCTTCGACAGCCCCTAGTGGGGCTCAGTCGAAATCGAAGATAGAAAAAAGCAACAAGCCGGCCTGGGCTGGCTTGTTGCTTTGAGCGTTAGGATAAATCCAGGGGGCTCAATTCAAGATCCCCTCGAATGCCCTCGTCTGGCGTTCTTCTTCATCATGGACAATGTGTTCCTGTGCGTCGGGGTCCATGAAGTAGAAGGTCAGGTAGCCGCCGGCGCTGCGGTTGTAGATTGGCCGCAGGGAGCGCAGGAAATCGTCGAAGCGTGACTCACCGAAGCGTGCTCGATAGATTTCCATCCAGGCGAAGTACTGGTTGTCCTTGAGGAAGTCGGTGAACTGTTCTGAAGGTGCCAGATCACCGAGCTCGCTGGGATCCTCGAGTATGGCCATACCGAAATCGATCGCATCGTGGATGGTGCCGCCATCGATCTCCTTGTCGTAGATGTCATAGCCCTGACGATGGACGATCTCCATGATCGGGACCAGATAGAGCAGGGCATAGTTCTGATAGTGGGTAGCGCGTCGTCCACGCTCCATTTCCAGCGGAAAGGCGCCGCGCTCGGTCATGTCGTGCAGTGCCGAATAGATGGCGCTGACGCCGAAGCGGAACATCTCGTCATCTTCGGTCAACACACCGACCATGGCAGCGTAGAGGGCGCGTCGGTAAAAGTGGTTATTGCAGCAGCTGCTGTCGGCCCCCTCGATCTCCATATGCACGCTTGCCAGGCGATTGAGCCAATCCTCGACACGCTCACGCTCCTCATGGAGGCCTTCGACCGTGGGGCGAACGACCGAATAGGCCATGCCGGCCGCGAAGATCATCGACTCCAGGGAAAACCAGGCCTGGGGCTGAGTCCAGTGGTAGTGGAACTCGAGCAGCGCGTCATCCTGGGCCCACTGGTCGAGGAAACGCACCAGACACTCGGCATAGTAGTCGCTGCGGCTGGCGACATAGGCGCCGGCCAGCTCGGATACGGTATCCTCGAACTGGAAAAGCGGCTCGGTAGCCAGCTCCCAGGCCTCAGGGGTCGGGTAGAAGCCGGGGATGCGCATCCGCTCCGTAATGGTGGGTATCTCCAGGCGCTGCCTGCAACTGGGGGCGTAATTTGCCAGCTCCTCCCGATGCTGCAGCAGCAGGCTGTTTTCGGTCTCGTGGAGTAGTTCGATGCGTTCCTGGATATCGAAGTAGGAAGCATCCGGCCTCGTGACGGTATACTGGGAGAGGTCCAGCTGTTCGCGCTCTTCGAGGGTCAGCGCCTCGACCATGGAAGTGCCACTCATCGACAAGGCCAGACAGGCAAGCGAGCCTGTCAGTCTACGAAGATTGGCAATACGTGTTTGACGTTCTTGTACTCGATAGAACATAGCGTTATCTGCCTCCTGCATTGATATCGCTACTGCTGGCGATGGCCAGCTTCATGGTAAGGTTTATGGTGCGTAGATGCGGAAAGCCGCGAAGTCGACGGTCTGGTCGCGAGGCGTTCGCCATCCCTCGCCGGTGCCACCGAAGAAAGTGGAGAACATCAGTCCGTCTATGGCCACATCCTCCGTGGTCCGATAGGCGAGCCCCTTCCGTTCGAGCGTCGGTCGGCCATCGATCCAGACGCGGGCGATGCCATCATCCTTGCCGGGTGTATTGAGGATCACCTCCTGTTCGACGCTGATCCAGCGGCCCTTGGGAAAGGTCCAGGCGCCCCGCCCCATCGATTCACCCTCATGGTCCATGATATAGGGGTAGAGTTCACCCTGACCCTCTTCGCGCCACATGAGTCGCATCGAGAAGCCGTTTTCTCCATCGACTTCGTCACCACCGCTGGGCGCTTCGGCGCCATACAGGCCGGGCAGCTTGCCTCCCTTGACGAAGTCGAATTCCGGTTCGAAGCGCACACGATAGTGTAGACAGGCACGGTCGTCGTCCTCCAACGCAGCTTCACGGGTATAGAACCCCATGCCACCTCGCGCTACGCCATCCTGGTCGGCGTCACTGGGTGAGGAACTGCCCTCGGGATAGAGGACGCGAAACCCGGTTTCGCCAAGCCCGGTGGCATGGATCGTAAGTAGTTTGACATTATTCTCCGTTCCCCAGTCTCGTTCTGAACCAAAGTCGTCGCGGATCGAGGCCTTGGCGGTTTCCTGATGCCGCAGGGGGCGAGGGCTGGCGGCAAGCGAATAGCGTTTGGAACAGGGCGTCAGGCTAGTGGATGTGTCACGATTACCGGCGGAAGCCTCCGTGGCGGCCACGCCAACCGACGTCGCTAGGCCAAGTGTCAGCCACAGTTTTCGCCTATCGAGAGCGCCCCTTGCCAGTGCCTCGGCAATTCTCTTGACCAAGGTGCTGGCACGCGGGTAACGACCGTCGGGCCGGCAGCCAGCCAGCCCGTCGGTATTTTCGCGATGGCTCTCAATCAACTGCACTAACGTCTACCTCACCCGCCGCATCGGCGGCACTGTCATCGGTAAGCAGCTGTCGCAGGGTCTCGGCGGCAAGCTGGCCCTCGCTCTCGAAGACGTCATCCAGCCATAGCAGTGCCTGATCCTGATTGGCATGCTGCAGGCCGCGAGAGGAGAGATAGGCCTCGGCAAGGGCCAGGCGTGCGCTGGAATGGCCAGCGCTGGCGGCTTCAACCAAGTAGTCGGCCCCTTTCTGGCGGTCCCGCTCCAGAATATCACCGCGAAGGTATTCGCGGCCAAGCGTGGCCTGGGCACCGGTATCACCCTGCTCGGTGGCCTCATTCAGCAGCTCGTAGCCATGCGCGATGTCCTGGGCGATGGCACCTTCGCCGCGAAGCTTGGCGCGCCCCAGGCTAGCGCTAGCCGCTAGGCTGCCGCCATCGCTCGCCTGTTCCAGCCAGCGCTCCGCTGCTTCGCTGTCCTGGTCCACACCTTCCCCATGCAGGTAGGCCTGGCCCAACAGATGAGCGGCATGGGGGTTGCCTGAGTCGGCGGCATTGGTCAGGTACTCAAGGCCTCGCTCGACATCCTGCTCGACGTGATCGCCCAACAGGTACACCTCGCCCAGGTCGCTCTGGGCGCCGACGTGTCCTCTGGCGACGGCGGCCTCAAGATAGTCGATGCCTGCCGACATATTGCCATCGTCCATAAACATCCGGCCCAGGCTGGCGGCGGCACCGGCATGACCTTCTCCGTGGGCCCGCTCCAGCCAGTATCGGGCTTGCTCGCGGTCCTGGCCAACGCCCTGGCCATTCAGGTAGGCACGCCCCAGGTCGGCCATGGCGCCGGGGTGGCCGTCCTCGGCCGCGCTGATCAACGCATTGATATCGCCTTGGGCGCCACGATCCCGTTGCACATAGGTAAGGGCATCGTCAGCGGACTCGTGCCCCGTCTCCTGGGCACGGGTCAGCCAGAGAGTCGCCTGATCGAGGTCCGGTTCTACCCCGTTACCATGGCGATAGGCTCTGCCCAGGACGACCATCGCATAGCCGTCACCCTGATTGGCCGCCTCCATCAGCATCTCAATGGCGCGGCTCGGATCCTGCCCGTCCAACGGCCCCTCCAGATAGGCCTCGCCAAGCTGGGTCATGGCGGTGGTGTCCCCGGCCTGGGCCGCCGCCTGCAGGAGCTCTTCGCCGCGGCTGGGATGGAAGGGTAGTGTTTCGCCTTCCAGGTAGGCCTCGCCCAGGAGACGCATGGCTCCGGCCTGGCCCTGGTCGGCAGCGCTGCGCAGCAGTTCTTCGCCGCGGGGGCCATTGGCCGGTACGCCGTGGCCTTCCAGGTAGGCGGCGCCCAGTTGCTGAGTGGCCCAGGGGTGGCCTGCCTCGTGGGCACGCTCGAGATAGTCGATGGCGATATAGGGCTGGCCGGCGACCCGCTCGTCGTCCAGGTAGAGGGAGCCGAGCTGAGCCAATGCGAGAGGGTGATTTCGTTCAGCGGCCTGCTCGAGAAGCCCCATGCCCCGGGGAAGGTCGTTCAGGCCTCCCTGTCCCTCAACCAGCGCGCGGCCGAGGATGACCTGGGCATCGACAGATCCCGCTTCGATTGCCGAATTGAGCCAGCGCTCGGCTCGTACCGGCTCTGGCCGTCCAGTCTCGGGTTCGAGCAAGGCGCTGCCTAGATGGACCATGGCGTCTATATCACCCCGTCGGGCGGACTCTTCGAGCAGCTCGACGCCCTGGTTGAAGTCCCCGGCCTCCAGCATGGCCCGGCCCGCCTGAGCCAGGGCGGTATTGTCGCCGGCATCGGCGGCCTGGCGCAGCCAATGCAGGCGCTGGTCGGGTTGGTCGCCCAGTTGGCCGTCCGGCGCGTGGAGCGAGGCGAGCTGAAGCATGGCGCCGGTGTCCCCCTCCCTGGCGCGTGCCTCGAGTACCACGGCATAGCGCTGGGCATAATCCATTGCGCGTGCGGGGTCCTCTTCCAGCCAGCCACCCGGGGCATAGGCATCGGCCAGGGCTTGTAGTGCACTCTCATCGCCCTCTGATGCGGCCTCGGCATAGAGCTCGCGGGCAAGCTCGGGGTCGGCCTGCACTCCGTCACCGCCTTCGGCGAGTAGCCTGGCGAGCCTGGCCTCCGCATCGCGCCCGAGATTGGCGTTCTTGGCCTGCCAAAGGAGGTAATAGGCAAGTACGTCGTTGCGCTCGACGCCATCCCCTTCCTGATACAGTGTGGCAAGGTTCAGTGACGCGTGTCCCTGCACACTCGAGGGGCGTTCGATCGCCTGGCCGTAATAGTGGGCAGCCCTTGCGCCGTCTCGCTCGACGCCCAGACCCTGGTCGTACAGTTTTCCCATTTCGTAATAGGCAGGTGGTAAACCTCTTTCCATCAACGGCTGGAGCTGCTCAATGGCCTCGTCATAGCGCTCTTGCTCGATGGTATCTTGGGTTCGATTGATACGGTTCCAGTCGTGGCTGGAAATATCGGCTTCCAAGCCACCATCGAACCAGGCCGCATACTCGGCCGGAACGGCCCGGGCATGATCCTGACCGGGCGGTTCCTGGGAGGTGGCGCACCCAGCCAGCGAGGCGACGACGATCAGTGAAGTGAAATACCGTGTTGAGGTCCTTCGAGTCGAGATCAGGGTTGTGTTCATAATTATCCTCCGTGGATTACAGGCTGGCGACGCCGGTATTTACTGTAGGTCCTGGCCCTGGAAGGCCTCGGTCCGGCGCCGGCTCTCGTCCATGAACGGTTGGTCCTGCACGTCGGGGGGCATGAAATAGAGCGTCATGTATCCCCCCGCGCTGCGGTTGTAGAGGGGGCGCACTCTTTTAACTAAGCTGGCGGCTTGAGAATGTTCGTAACGTGTTAGATAAATCTCAAGCCAGGTGAAGTACTGGGGATCCTTTGTGAACCCGGTGTATTGCTCAAGAGGTGCGTAGTCTCCTAGCGCCGCTGGATCATCAAGAATGGTGAAGAAATAATCGATGGCCTTGTGAATGGTGCTGCCTTCAATTTCCAGGTCGAAGATGTCATAGCCCTGGCGAGCGATGACTTCCATGTTGGTTACCAGATAAAGCAAGGCATAGTTCTGGTAGTGGGTGGCACGGCGGCCACGGGACACCTCGTGAGGCAGCGCACCCTCCTCGGTCATGTCGTGCAGCGCCGAGTAGATGGCACTGACACCGAAACGAAAGAGATCGTCGTTTTCAGTGAGTACGCCGATCATGCTGGCGTAGAGGGCTCGGCGATAGAAATGGTTGTTGCAACAGCTCTCTTCGGGCTGGCCAGGGATTGCCGAGTGCTGCATCGCGAGTCCCTGGAGCCAGGACTCGACCTCCTCGCGCTCTTCGTCCATCCCTTCGATGAATGGCCGCACGGTTGAATAGGCCATCGCGGCCGCAAATAGCATCGATTCGGAAGCGAACCAGGCTTGAGGATCATTCGGGTCGTAGCGAAACGTGGTCAACGCCTGAGCGTCTGCCCAATGAGCCAGGAAACTCACCAAGCATTCAGCGTAGTAGCTGTCTCCACTGGCGGTAAAGGCACCCGCCAGCAGCGAAACGCTGTCCTCGAACAGGAACAACGGCTCGGTGGTGAGCTCCCACTCCTCGGGGTTGGGGTAATAGCCCGGGATTCTTCCTCGTGTCGTGATGGGCTTATAGTTCAATAATTGTCGGCAACTCGGTGCTTCAGATAGCAGCTGGTCGATTCGCTGGAGCAAGATTGTGTTATCGGTTTCGCTGAGCAGCTCCATGCGAGCCGATACATCGAAATAGCCAGCATCGGAGTCGTTGACCCGGTACTGGGACAGGTCCAGTGTCTGCCGCTCCTCGCGCGCGAGAGTGTTTGCGCCTGCGGGACTGGCACTGGCCCATGCTCCGGTTATGAGGAGTGCCAGAATCAGACGGAGTAGTGAATGAAACTCCGGCCAGTGCAGCCGTGTGTCGTGCATGTGTGGAGAGTCTCCATGGATGGCCATAGCTAGAGTTGCCCTCATGGCGCAGGGGCATAGAAGCGAAATGCGGCGAAGTCGACATGCTGATCACGGGGCGTTCGCCACCCCTCGCCGGTGCCTCCAAAGAAGGTCGAGAACATCAGTCCGTCGATGGTCAGGGACGACGTGGTCCGGTAGGTGATATCGCGCTGCTCGAGTACCGGGCGACCGTCGATCCAGATTCGCGCAACGCCGTTCTCGCTGCCCGGGTCGTTGAGAATGACTTCCTGTTCTATCGTCACCCATTGTCCCACCGGGAAATACCAGGAGCCGCGACCGACTGACGCTCCCTCGTGGCCGACCACATAGGGGTAGAGCTCACCCTGGCCATGCTCGCGCCACATCAGGCGCAGTGAGAACCCGTTTTCGCCATCCACGCTTTCGCCACCCGAGGGCGCCTCGCCGCCGAACAGGCCGGGTAGCTTGCCTCCTTGAACGAAATCGAAATCGGGTGCGAAGCGCACCTGATAGCTCATGCAGGCCTGTTCGGCGCCGGCGAGAGCCGGTGGCTCGCTGTAGAAGCCCGCGCCGCCAAGAGGGTCTTCCCCAGGCGAGGAAGTGCCGGCCGGGTAATGCACTCGCAAGCCGGGCTCGCCCAGGCCAGTGTGCCCGGCGCCCAGGCGTTCGACGTTTTCCTCGGTGCCCCAGTGACGGTGGGTGTCGAAGCCTTCGCGGATGGCCTCGTGACCACTGGCTGCGTGGCTGGGCCGGGGAGAGTCGATTTGCGGGTAGCGCTGGGAGCAAGCCTCGACCTGGGGTACGCCCACAGAGGCTTCATCAACCTCTTCGGACAGTGCCGGCCAGGCGGGCAGGGCGACCAGGGTGGCCAGCAGGGTGCCGGCATAGCGCCGGCATGTGCGTCGTCTTGTCGGAGCCATACTGTCTCCTTGCAGTTTGGCCGCGGCGTTGACCGCGGGCATGTAGCGGATGTCGCCTGTCAGCCACCAGTGTCGTCGTCCTTTTCGTCAATGGCGGTGCGATAGATGTCGTCGCCGAACTGGATCACCGTACGTACCCCTTGCCAGATCCGTTCGGAGGCGGCGCTGAGCAGCGGCGCTTCGGTGAAACGCACATCGACCGGCTGACCCACGCTTTCGGCGGGAAGCGGCTCCTCGGGTACAAGCAGGACGCTGGCCACGTTCTGCTGCTGACGAACCCAGCTAGGGAAACCGGCTCGTGGCTGGCGCTCTACATCCAGGGCGACGTTGCGGACCCGAGCGCGGATCGGCTCCGTCGTGTTGGCCAGGGTGACGTAGGCCTGCTGGTTCGGTTCGATGCGGCTGATGTCGTTCATGTGCACCAGCGCCTCGACGAGAACATCGTCCTCCTGGGTGCGAATCAGGGTCATGATCTGCTCGCTTTCATTGATATAGGTACCGTCGGCACTGCTCAGTGCCCAGGCAACCAGGCAGTCGCAGGGACTGTAGATATTGTTGCTGGACTGGCGCGCTTCCAGGGCAGCGATGCGGGAATTCTCGTAATCCCTGGCGGTTTCGAACTGCTCGATGCGTGCCCGGGCGATTTCCGGGGACACCGACTCGAAGGTCATCGTATCGCCGCTTGCCGGTTGGGCAGAGTTGGCGAGGCTGACTTCCTGGTTGCCGCCCTCCAGATGTTCACGCAGGTTCTCGATCAGTTGATTGTTGAACTGCCTTGCGGCATCGGCCAGGATCAGGTCCGACTCCAGGTCGCTGTTGACCACATTGGTCAGCAGCTGGTCTATCTCGACACGGTCGCCGGCCTGTAGCTCGTGCGCTGCAAGAATGCCGGGTCCGGGCGCGCGTATATCGATGCGAGGGGCGGTGACAGCGGCAAAGTTAGGCTCGATGAGCATGAAGTTGCGATAGGCAGTCGCTGCACCGACCAGAACCAGTAGGCCGATGGCCAGGAACAGCAGGATATATCGCCCCATCGGCTTGGGTTGACGCGCATGCGGGGTCGGTTGTGCCGCCCCAACCTGCCGCTTGCGCGGGGTCTGGGGGTCTTCCCCCGCCATCAGCCCTTCGATGTTGGGCGAGCGACCGCTGAGTGCGCTGCGAATGACCTGACGCAGCAGTTCGCGATGAGGCGGCTCTATCTCGGTGATCTCGAAGCTGATCTGGTAGCCCTTGCCGTTGGGGGCAGGGTCGGTACGCAGGCATTCGGCGCGCAGCGGTACGATCAGTTCGGAAGAGCCTGCCATCATCAGCAGTGACGCCGATATCTCCTCCCCGGGCTGGAAGGCGCGGTTGCCATGCGCTGAAAAGCCCCCCAGGGAAACGTCGTTGCCGTTAAGGGTGCTGTCGTCCGACAGGCTGACCCGGAATGGAATGGCAACACGGATATAGCCTCTTTCGTCACGGCGTTCATGCTGGACGCGGTCACCTTTCGTCAGGCGAACGGAATCCTGATCGGCAGGTTCGGGTGCCGTTGAGCCACCTTCGGGTTTGCTTCCCCCAAGGGTCGGCTCATGACGTTCTTGATCGTCGCGGGGAAAGTGATCAGCCATCCTTAGGTTGCTCCTTGCTTGAGTGTTCGGTCGCAGCCACCTCAGCCATGACTGATGGCTCGACCATGAGATGTATATTGACCAGCGTCAGGCTCTTTTGGTTAAGCGTCAGGTAACAGCTGGATTCGAGCGTGCAATGCCTCGAGCCGTTCAGCGGTTCTCCATCCGGCCCCTGCATGTGATCTGACAGGTCGGGGGAGAGCGCCAGGGTCGTGGTTCCGTCCATGCCCCGGATTTGTTCGGCCATGACACGGCTGTCTTCATGCAGACCCTCGAAGAGGGTGCCAGCCAGGCGGTAGCGTCCGGCGGGTAGCTGCACGGTGCCACCTTCGGGGGCGTCGGCAATTGCCGCAGAGAGCCATCTGTCGACTCGTTCGGGCTGTTGCGAACGCTGCCAGCCCTGATCGCGGATGATCGATAGCGTCGTCCGGTCCAAAGGTTGCAACACGCCGGTAGTCAGCATCAGGGCAAACAGCAGAAGCCCATAGGTAAAGCCGTGCAGGACATGACCCATGCGCCGCTGGCGACGCACGGCAACCGGATCGCCGGGCTCACCGGCCGATATGCCCTGGCGGGACCACTTCTGGCGATTGAAGCGAAAGCTGACATAGGTCTTCAGCATCGCGCCCCAGACCTGGTTGTAATAGATCAGCGGGATCCACAGCAGGCTGTACCGTCCCCGCTGCCAGGCGAGGATCAACGTGGCGATACCGCGGGTGAACAGGATCCAGAGGATGTAGGCAAAGAAAAACGAGGGTCGCACGAACAGCGCTACCAGAATAACGACCGTAGGTCCGACCAGCGTCGTCCACATGGAGATGCGCTGATCCACCAGGCTCCACCAGGTGAACATGCCCATGGGGCGGGGCCCCAGCGCGATGGCCCGGTTGCTGGTGCGCAGCATGTTGCCATACCAGCGACGCATCAGATCGCTGGTCGAGGCGAAGAAACGCCGCCTGTCCGGCAACTCCTCGAATCCGGTGACATACACGTCGGGCAGGTACATCATTCGCCAGCCGTGCTTCAGCAGCCAATACCAGGAGGACTTGTCGTCTCCGGATAGAAACTTGAAGTTACCGAATCGCCAGTGGTCGACGTGATCGCTCTCGATCAGTTCGATGAAACTTGGCTGGGTCGCGAGATCTGCACGAAAGACGCTGTAGCGTCCGGTGAGGACCAGCAATCGCCTGGATACCGACATCGAACTCATCATCAGGTGACGCTGGGCGTAGCGCAGGTCATACCACTCGCGGGTGACGTCGTTACCGGTGACCACGGCACGGTTGTTCGTCGTCAGCGCACCCAGGTCCTCCTGGGACTGGAAGAAGGAGAGCGAGCGCCGGAGGGTGCCGGGCTCCAGGCGGATGTCGCCATCCATGGAGACCAGCAGCGACCCGGGCGCCGGAAGGTGCCGGGAGATGGCGCGCAGAACCTCGGCCATGGCCGAGCGCTTGCCGTCTCCCTTCTGGAACATGTACCGGATTTCAATGTTCTCGGGCCAGCTGTGCTCATCCATGACGTGGGTGATGACATCCACGTCGGTGCGGTCCGAGATCGAGGCGAAGATGGTGGTGGGCACGCCATATTCGGCAACCTCACGCACCATGGCATCGTAGACCTGAAAATTGATCTCGGCCTCGATTCGATAGGAGGTACAGAGCACGAAGAGTTCCGGCGCACGCACGACCTCGTCTGCCGCGTCGGCCGCTGCCCGTAGGCGGGGAAAGATGCGGCGGTTGTACCACACCGAACGCACAGCCTGGATTAGCCACCAGGAGTAGCGCCAGATGGCGATACCCCCGATGACGAAGAAGAAGCTCTGCGACTCCGGGGAGAAGACTTCCGACGGCAGCTCGCTGAAGATGACGATCAGCAAGGCCAGGCCGAGTACCAGAGTAATCAGCTCCGACACCCGGCTGGCCCCGATGTGATCTCGAGGCGTATGGGACATGTCGACTCCTCAGGCCAGCACGGGCCGCACGGAATCGCCTCGACCAATGGCGTAGTAGCTGAGTCCGGCCGCCTTGAGGGTGTTGGGTGAGAAGAGATTGCGCCCATCGATGACGACCGGCTCGAGCAATGTCTTGCGCAGCCATTCGAAATCAATGGTCCGGAAAGCCTTCCATTCAGTGCAGATGACCAGGGCATGGGCACCCTCGAGGGCTTCGTCCCGCTTGTCAGCAAGCACGAGATCGTCGCGCTCTCCATAGAGTCGACGACACTCGTCCGTGGCCTCGGGGTCGTACGCCTGGACGCGGGCGCCAGCTTCCCAGAGCGACTCCATCAGCGATCGGCTCGGCGCCTCGCGCATGTCGTCGGTGTTGGGCTTGAAGGCCAGGCCCCAGACCGCGATGGTCTTGCCGGCCAGTTGGCCATCGAAGGCCTCATAAAGCTTTTCGAACAGCTTGTTCTTCTGGCGACTATTGACGCGCTCCACGGCATTGACCATATCGGCAGGATGGCCCGCCGCTTCGGCAGTATGCGCCAGTGCCTTGACGTCCTTGGGAAAGCAGGAGCCGCCGTAGCCACACCCAGGATAGATGAAGCTGTAGCCGATGCGCGGGTCGGACCCGATGCCATGGCGTACCTCTTCGATGTCGGCACCCAGGTGCTCGGCAAGGTTGGCCACTTCGTTGATGAAGCTGATCTTGGTCGCCAACATGGCATTGGCGGCATATTTGGTCAGCTCGGCGCTGCGTACGCCCATGAAGAGCATCTTGTCACGCTGGCGGTTGTAGGGGCCATAGCACTCGAGCATCGCATTCTTGACGCGCTCCGAGTCGGTGCCCACCACGATGCGCGAACCGCGGGAGAAGTCTTCGATCGCGGCCCCTTCCTTGAGAAACTCCGGGTTGGAGCAGACATCGAACTCCGTGGACAGCCCGCGTTGCTCCAGGACCTTGGCAATAGCCCGCTCGACCTTGCTGGCCGTGCCGACGGGCACCGTCGACTTGTCGACGATGATCTTGTAGCTCTCCATGTGCTGGCCGATGGTTTCGGCCACCTTGAGAACATATGTCAGATCGGCGCTACCATCCTCATCGGAGGGCGTACCGACGGCAACGAACTGGAGCAACCCGAAAGCGACGCCCTCTGCCGCGTCGGTGGTGAAACGCAGTCGGCCAGCGGCCATATTCTTGCTGATGAGGTTTTCCAGGCCAGGTTCGTAGATCGGTACCTCGCCTGCACTCAGGCGGGCAACCTTCTGCTCGTCCACATCGATGCAGATGACGTCATGACCCACATCGGCCAGACAAGCACCTGTCACGAGTCCCACGTAGCCGGAACCGAAGATAGTAATCTTCATGATCGTCTTGCTCCTTGCTGATAGGCCCCTTCCATGAAAACAACGCCATCCATCGGAAATTACCGATGACAGATGACGGCGCAGGGCCAGAAACGTTAGTTCGCGTCTAATATACGGGCAACAATCACGCCATATCCACAAAGCGTTTTAAAAACAATTAGTTGGATATTATAGATCGCCATTGTTAATATAAGCGCCACCCTAAGCGTCGCTAATGTGCGACGCTTAGAGGCTGGCTTGGGAGGAAGCTTGCAGATCAACGGCTTGAGGGTCGCCAAATGGAGACAGGTGACGGGCGATCTATATAAGTGACTGATTTTTAATGTTTAATTTGATGGCTTTGTCTGGCGGTTGGCCGGCCACAGGAAGAGGTGCTCATTCCCCCGTCTGGTGACGGCGTGCTTCCATGCGTGTCAGAAAGACGCGCATGATGCGTTCATAGAGTGCATTTCCCAGCACCGCATCCTCGATACCGGCGTCGACATTGGGATTATCGTTGACTTCGATGACCACGACTCGCTCTCCGGCCTGCTTGAGGTCCACCCCGTAGAAGCCGCTGCCGATCAGTCGGGTTGCCTTGAGGGCAGCCTGCAGCACCGCGGGCGGCACGTCATCGGGGTCGTGGGTGGTGAAGCCGCCGCTTTTCACTCGGCCACCGGAGTGGTCATAGATCTGCCAGTGGCCGCGCGCCATGTAGTAACAGCTGGCGAAGAGGACCTGCCCGTCGAGCACGCCGATGCGCCAGTCGTAGTCGGTAGGTAGCCACTCCTGGAGCAGCAGCAGTGCGGAGGTCTCAAACAGCTTGGCAGCCTCGCGTTCCAGCTGGTCGGGGTCCGATACCTTCACCACGCCGCGGGAAAAGGCACCATCGGGCACTTTCAGCACCAGTGGAAATGTCATCCCCCGAAGCGATTCGGCCAGGCGGCCCCGGTCCCCTCGCTTGAGCAATCGGCCTTCTGGCGCCGGCACTCCCCGAGCTCGCAACAGGGCATGCAGGTACACCTTGTTGGTGCAGCGCAGTATGTCCTGGGGGGTATCGATCACCACGAGGCCTTCATGCTCCGCCAACCTGGCCATTCGGTAGGTATGGTGGTCGAGGGCGGTGGTCTCACGAATGAAGAGGCCATCGAACTCGGCAAGACGACCCATATCGCGTCGGGTGATCAGCGATACATCAATGCCCTGGCGGCGTCCCGCGCGGATAAAGGCGCGAAGCGCACCGCGGTTGCTGGGGGGGAGGGCTTCCTGGGGATCGACGAGGATCGCCAGGTCGAAGCGGTAGCGCCTACGGGCCTTGGGCGTGCGCCACACCCTTAGCGAGTGTCGATTGAGCGCTGTGGCGAACAGATCCTGTTCATCGACAGTAAGGTCGCGCAGGCGCAATGGCTTGAGCCGCACCAGGCGCCAGAGGTCGTGTCGACGTACCAGGCGGGCTTCCAGCAGCGGGCAGGGCAAACGTTCGAACAGGCGCCGTGCCAACCTGGCGAGGCCCGGCTCGCGACATTCGCCGAACAGCAGGCGTAGCGTGACCTGGTCGCCGGGAAGCTGGCCCTCCCGCGACAGCTCACCAAGCAGCGGTGCCATAGAGTCCAGCTGCAAGTCGGTCAGTGACTTGCGTGCCAGGGCGTTGAGCGTCTCCACCGTGGGCAGGACACGCTGCCCCCGGGCCTGGGCCAGGAGCGAGACATAGTAGCCGCTCCCAAGGTAGTCCATGTCGCTGCACAGATTGATGACATGGGTCGCTCGGTCCTGCTCATCGCGGCTGGAACGATGCCGGCGGTCCAGTGACAGGAAGTCGTCGGCACTGACCAGGTCCTCGGTGGGGTAATAGGGCCGCCAGTCATTCAGGCGGTCAACGACGATACGCAACGGGCACATGGGGTTCCTGGCGAGAAAGGAGAGCGGCATGGAGAGATGTTCAGCATGCCCCTGAGTGTGGTTATGGACAAGATGCTGGCAGCCTGAAAAGATTTCATGCAGCGTGGCGCTGACAAGAGTGTGACGCGTAGCGACAATCCGTTGCTGCCATACTGGAATCCATGACATGACCGTTACGTTGCGCGAGGCGCAGGCCAAGGATCTCGATGCCCTCGTGCGTCTCGAGCAGATCGCCTTCGAGGGCGACCGTTTCAGCCGCCGGCAACTCTGGCACCTGCTCAACCGTGCCAATGCCCACATCCTGCTCGCCGAGAGCGCCGAAGGCCGCCTCCTGGGCCATGGCATCCTGTTGTTTCGTCGAAGCAGCCAGCGTGTGCGTCTCTACTCCTTCTGCGTGCACCCCGCAGCGCGCGGGCTGGGAATCGGCCGTGAATTGCTCGAAGCCCTGGAGCAGGAGGCTCGACGGCGTGGCGGTGAGCGGCTGGGTCTCGAGGTGCGAGCCGACAACCGGGCTGCACTGGCACTGTATCGCCGCATGGGCTTCAGCCTGCAGCGCTGGTTGGAAGACTACTATGAGGATGGGTGCGCCGGCTGGCAGATGGAAAAGTCGCTGACGAAGGCGTGATAGGTGAATATATCCAGCGGCTGCTAGAATGCGCTTCCACCCTCCTTAGAATCGGCCAGTGGAACTTGATCATGCCATCCTTCGATATCGTTTCCGAATTCGACAAGCACGAAGCCAGCAATGCCGTTGACCAGGCCAATCGCGAGATCCAGGGCCGTTTCGACTTCAAGGGTGTGACGGCGAGCCTCGAACTCAATGGTGACACCGTTCAGCTCGAGGCCGAGGTCGATTTCCAACTGACGCAGATGCTCGACGTACTGCGCAACCGGCTCATTGCCCGGGGTATCGATGCCCGCTGCATGGACCCCCAGGACCCCGAGCTTTCCGGAGTCCGGGCCCGCCAGCAGATCGTCCTGAAGCAGGGGCTCGAGCAGAAGGAAGCCAAGGATATCGTCAAGCGCATCAAGGATAGCAAACTTAAGGTCCAGGCCCAGATCCAGGGCGACAAGGTCCGCGTGACCGGCAAGAAGCGCGACGACCTGCAGCAGGTCATGGCCCTGCTGCGGGGCGAGGAGGGGCCCGACCTGGCCCTGCAGTTCGACAACTTTCGGGACTGAGCGAACGCCTTGGCGTCGTGCTGCCTTGCCGCATCACGGCGGTCGATGCTGGATCCTCAACCGTATTGCGTTGTGATCTGATACAGGTCAAGTCAAGGTGAAAGCGATCTTGAAATAACGCCATCCGCCACCAATTCTTCTTCTGCCAAGGGATAACCCGATGGCATTGGGTATTCCGATTTGTGTCACTTGTGAGGTGAGCAAACAGGAGGTGGCGTATGAATCTGCAGAAGCTCTCTCCCTGGAACTGGTTCAAGAGCGAGAGCGCCGATACCCCGGCTCCGCCAACCACGGTGGAACCTCGGCGGGGTGATCTCACGCCGTTGCTGGGCATGCATCAAGAGCTGGATCGCTGGATGGACAGCGTGATGCGTCAGTTCGGCATGCCGTCCCTGGAAAGCCGACTTGGGGACATGCCGGGCCTGCTGCAGCCACGGCTCGATATCGCCGAGCGTGGTAGCGAATACGTGATCAGCGTCGAGGTGCCGGGGGTCGAGGAGAAGGACATCACGCTCTCCCTGGACGACCATCGCCTGGTCATTGAAGGCGAGAAGCGCCACGAGAGCCGTAAGGAAGAGGACCAGCTCCATCGTGTCGAGCGCTCCTATGGCCGCTTCCGGCGCGTACTGGACCTGCCGGCGGATGCCAAGGACGAGGAGATCCAGGCCGCCTTCGACAAGGGGGTGCTGACGGTGCGGGTGCCGCGTAGCGAACAAGCCAGGCCCGCCCGCCGTGAAATCCCCATCCAGTGAAAGCGGCTAATGAGCCGGTTGTTAATGCCGGTCGCTGATGACAGTACGGGCTCGCCCAGTGGCGGGCTCTTTTTTCGCCATAGCCAGAGGCGATTGGCCACAGTGGCAGGGATGGGCTTCAATGGTCAGCAACAGGGTCGCCTCACTTCCGGAGGAAGCGCATGCACTCGCTTCGCCGTGCCGCATACATTGGCCTGGCCTGGACCAGCTTCTGTCTTGGTGTCATCGGAGTCTTCGTGCCGCTGATGCCGACAACCTGCTTCATGCTGCTGGCGGTCTGGGCGGCTTCCCGCGGTTCGCCGCGTTTTGCGCTATGGATTCGTGAGCATCCACGCTTCGGCCCGGCCGTGGTGGCCTGGGAGGGCGAGAGAGCCATTCCCCGCCACGCCAAATGGCTGGCCGGGGCCATGTTGAGCGTCTCGATCCTGGTGTTGCTGCTCACCTTAAGTGTGCTCTGGCTGAAAGCGATTCTGGTCACCGGGCTGGCCCTGTTGGGCCTGTGGATTGCCAGCCGCCCCGAGCCCCGGGAGCTTGTCGCTCCCCCCACGCATCTCGTTCGCCGTTGAATCGACGGTTGCCTTTGAGGTTCGGGAGCCTGCCCCCGTACAATGGCCGTCGATTTCCGTCAGGAGCCTTTCCCCGATGTCTGAACCCAAGCCGACTTATCTCAGTGACTATCGGCCGCCTGCCTACCGCGTTACCCACACCGAGCTGACCTTCGATCTCAAGCCCGATGCCACCCGAGTCAAGGCTCGCCTGCACCTGGAACGCCATCCGGCGCGGGAGGCTGGTACCGCCCTCGAGCTCGATGGCGAACAGCTCCTGCTCAAGTCCATCGCGATCGACGGTCAGTCACTGGAACAGGATGAGTATGCGCTCACGGCAACCGGTCTGATCGTACATCGAGTGCCCGAGCGTTTCCTGCTGGATACCGAGGTGGAAATCGCTCCGCAGGAGAATACGGCGCTCGAGGGGTTCTACCTTTCCAATGGCATGTACTGCAGCCAGTGCGAGGCAGAGGGGTTCCGTCGCATCACCTATTATCCCGATCGGCCCGATGTCATGGCGACCTTTGCCACCACGGTCATCGGCGACGCGACCCGTGAGCCGGTACTGCTTTCGAACGGCAATCCGGTGGAGCGTGGCGATCTGCCGGGTGGGCGCCATTTCGTGACCTGGGAGGATCCGCACCCCAAGCCCTGCTATCTGTTCGCCCTGGTCGCCGGGGATCTCGAGAAGGTGGAAGACAGCTTTACCACCATGAGCGGGCGCGAGGTGGCGCTGCAGATCTGGGTCGAGGAGGAGAACCTCGACAAGACCGATCATGCCATGGCGTCACTGAAGCGGGCCATGACGTGGGATGAGGAGACCTACGGGCGCGAGTACGACCTGGACCTGTTCATGATCGTGGCGGTCAACGACTTCAACATGGGCGCCATGGAGAACAAGGGGCTCAATATCTTCAACTCGGCGGCCGTGCTGACCCATCCGCATACTGCCACCGATGCCGCCTTCCAGCGGGTCGAGGGGATCGTTGCCCACGAGTACTTCCACAACTGGTCGGGTAACCGGGTGACCTGCCGCGACTGGTTCCAGCTGTCGCTCAAGGAGGGATTCACCGTCTTCCGCGACCAGTGCTTCTCCGCCGATACCAACTCGGCCGCGGTCAAGCGCATCGAGGATGTCTCCTTTTTCCGCACTGCCCAGTTCGCCGAGGATGCCGGACCCACGGCGCATCCGATCCGTCCCGACCACTACATCGAGATCACCAATTTCTACACTCTGACCATCTACGAGAAGGGGGCCGAGGTGGTGCGTATGCTGCGTAATCTGGTGGGCTGGGAAGCCTTCCGACGCGGCAGCGATGACTATTTCGAGCGCTTCGATGGCCAGGCGGTGACCATCGAGGACTTCGTCAGCTGCATGGCCGAAGCCTCGGGTCTCGACCTTTCCCAGTTCATGCGCTGGTACTCCCAGGCCGGGACGCCGGAGATCGATGCCCATGGCGAGTACGACTATGCCAATGCCGAATACCACCTGACACTGCGTCAGCGTACCCCGGCCACTCCCGGGCAGGCCGACAAGCAGCCCTTGCATATTCCGGTACGGCTGGGGCTAGTGGGTACCAAGTCGGGACGGGATCTGGATCTGACGCTGGATGGCGAGAGCCTGGGTGGCGACGCGGTGATCCACCTGCGTGAGGCGGAACAGACCTTCGTCTTCACCCATGTCAGTGAAGCGCCGGTGCCCTCCCTGTTGCGTGGTTTCTCGGCGCCGGTCCAACTGCGTTTCCACTACAGTCGCGAAGAGCTGGCCTTCCTGATGGCCAACGACTCCGACGGCTTCAACCGGTGGGATGCCGGACAGCGCCTGGCCATGCTGGCGCTGGACGACCTGATCGCCGCTCATCGCAATGGCGTCGAGAAAGTAATGGACCCACGTCTCGTCGAGGCCTTCCGGGCCCTGCTCGAGCGAGGAGGCGACGACAAGGCGGTGCTGGCCGAGATGCTGTCCCTCCCCTCCGAGGCCTATATCGCCGAGCAGCAGCCGCTGGTTGACGTGGACGCCATCCATGCGGCTCGCACCTTCGTCAAGCAGTCCCTGGCCGTCACTCTTCGTGACGAATTCAGCGATCTCTTCGAAGCCAATCGGTCGGATGCACCCTATGCGCCCGAACCCGAGCAGATCGGTCAGCGTAGCCTCAAGAACGTGGCACTCTCCTACCTGATGGCAATAGAGGACGAGCAGGGTATCGAATCGGCCCGGGCGCAGTTCCATGCCGACCACAACATGACCGACGTGCGTCACGCCCTGACCCTGCTGACCCACAGCAGCCGGAGCGACCTGGCCGATCCGGCACTGCGAGCCTTCGGCGAGAAGTGGGCTCACGACGCCCTGGTCATGGACCAATGGTTCAGCATCCAGGTCACTCGTCCCCAGTCGGATGCGCTGGACCGGGTCAGATACCTGATGGCCCATCCGGCCTTCTCGTTGAAGAACCCCAATCGGGTGCGAGCCCTGATCGGCACCTTCGCCAACCAGAACCGGGTCAACTTTCATCGTATCGATGGAGAAGGCTATCGACTGCTTGCCGATGTGGTGATCGAACTCAATCGCCTCAATCCTGAGATCGCCGCACGGCTGATCACACCGCTGACCCGGTGGCAGCGCTTCGACGAGTCGCGTCAGGAACTGATGAAGCATGAGCTCGAGCGCATCCGCGCCGAGGAGCTCTCGCCGAATGTGTATGAGGTGGTGGAAAAAGCGCTGGCTTGAAGGCCGGCAATCGGTCGTTATTCTTGGCACGAACCACAGCGCCGCCCATGGGGCGGCGCTGTTGCTTCGAGTGACGAGGCCTCAGGAAATCGCTGAACAAATTGCCGAGCGGGATGAAGCGCAAGGCGCCCGGAGCACAGGAACCGGAGCATATGGGGTATATGTGAGGATTCCGCGCACCGCGCAACGCAGCGATTCGCTCGTGTAGGCATTTGTGCAGTGTTTCCTTAGTTGATCAGCCAGCTCAATACCGTGATGCCGAGCAATGCCCAGATCAGGGTCGCCACCAGGCGCCGACGCAGTAGGGCGCGCAGGGCAAGATAAAGTAGCCACAGGCCGAGAAGCAGCACCAGCAGGCTCACCAGCGATGGCGCGATACCCAGCGATGCCGAGAGGCCCTGCAGGAATCCACGCGCAGCGTCGCCGAGGTTCTGGAAGAAGTGAATCAGCAGATCCACCACGAAACGGATGATGTCGCCGAGTGTCGTGCCCAGCCAGGTAAAGAAATCTTGCATGCGTCGTTCCGGTAGCCTTACTCGATCATGTCGAGAACGGTCCCTACGATATCATCCATGGTGACCAGGCCCACCAACTTGTTGTCATCGAGTACCAGGATCCGCTTGACCACGCTGTCGGTCATCAGGCTGGCGACATGTCGAACATCCAGTGACTCGCCGACCCCGATAGCCGGCTTGGCGCAGACGTCATAAACGTTGATCAGGTCGATATCGCCATTTTCGGCGACGATGGTCTTGAGGATATTGGTGTAGGTGATCAGGCCCCAGGCATCGTGGGGGTCCTGCTGCTCGACGACCAGGCACTTGAGGTTGTGGCGCTTCATCAAGCCCAGGGCGTCGCGCAGGGTGGCGAAGGGGGACACCGTCACCACGTCGCGCATCATGATGTCCTTGACCAGCATCTTGTCACTCCGTCTGTTGTTGGTTCAGTGGTCGTGCCTGAGTCGCTCCTCGAAGCGCTTGACCTGAGACACGTCGATTCCACCGAGATGCTCCACGGGCAGTGTCATGACCAGCCCCTTGGAGTCGTCGCCGGAAGGGTTCAGTACCTGTCTTATGGCCTTGAGCACCTTGAGCGACAGGCTTTTCTCCAGCGTCATCAGCATGATGCTCTGGCTACCTTCGAAGGTCAGGCCGAAGAAGGTCTTCTTGCGTTCACCGCCGATACCCCGGCCCGACATCAGCGTCATGCCCACGGCGCCCGCTTCGGTGGCGGCATCGATACACTCCTGCTCGAGCTCCTCCGGCGCGATGGCGACCAACAGCGAAAACTTCATGTTCTCTCTCCTCCTCGCTTCGCCACCCAATTCATGAGAATGGCATAGCTCATAACGGTCACGATAGGAAAGATCGAGGCGAAGGCGATCAGCCCGAAGCCGTCGATCAGTACGTTACGGCCCTCGATCTGGCCGGCCAGACCAATGCCGAGCGCCGTGACCAGGGGTACCGTCACTTCGGAGGTCGTTACGCCCCCCAGGTCGAAGGCCAGTGCCACGATATAGCGAGGCGCGAGGGCGGTCAGCAGAATGACCAGCGCATAGCCACCGATAATGTAATAGTGGATGGAGTCGCCGCTGATGATGCGGTGTACGCCGATGGTAATGCCGATGGCCACACCGAGCGCCACCAGCAGGCGGATCACGTTGCCCTGGATCTTGCCCGCGGCGGCTTCTTCGGCCTGCTGGCCAATGGCGATCAGGGCCGGCTCGGCCATGGTGGTGGCGAAACCGATACAGAAGGCGAAGAGGTAGACCCAAAGCCAGGTATCGAGGGTGACCAGTTGGTAGGCCATGCTCTGGCCGATGGGGAAGAGCCCGAGCTTGAGGCCCACCACGAAGGCGTAGAGGCCGATGATGACAAGGGCGAAGCCGATACCGACCCTGAGCGGGTCAGCCAGTGAGCGCTTGAGGACGGCATACTGGAAGAACAGGATGACCAGAATGATCGGCAGCACGTCGCGCAGCATGCTGAAGAGATCAAGCAGCATCTGCAGTGGGCCGGCGGGAGGTGCGACGTCGTCCTGGGCGGCCATGAGTTCGGCTCCGGCCGGGAGACTTCCCGGATCGGCGTAGACCAGGATGCCGTAGAGTTGCACGCTGATCATCGGCACCATCACGGCCAGTGCCACCAGGCCGAAGCCGTCGATCAGCGAACTGCGGCCGCGGATGGACGCGGCGAGGCCAATGCCCAGGGCGGCAATCAGCGGAACCGTGACGATATTGGTGGTGACGCCGCCGGAGTCGTAGGCCAGGCCGACGATCTCCGCGGGGGCGAAGAAGGTCACCAGCACGACCAGCAGGTAGCCCACGATCATGTACCAGTGCAGGGGGTGGCCCAGGATGACCCGGAATACGCCGAGTGCCATCACCAACCCCACCGAGCCGGCCACGATCAGGCGTAGCGTCAAGGCGTCGATTCGCCCCCCGCTGATCTGAGCAGCCTGATCGGCCACGGCAATCAGCGCCGGTTCGGCCACCACGGCAGAAAAGCCGATGGCGAAGCCGAACAGCATGAGAATCGGCATCGAGCCGCGGCGGGCGAACTGGTTGGCAAGGCGCTTGCCCACCGGAAAGATACTCAGCTCGAGCCCCTGCAGGAACAGGGCGACGCCCAGGGCCACGATCAACAGGCCAATCGCCATGCCCAGTCCACCATCGGGCCATTCCCGCAGCAGTAGTGCCTGAAAGGCCACCACGACGACGACGATTGGCAGCAGGTTCCGCATGGCATGGGTCAGCGCATTGAGAAAATCCCTGAGTTGCTCTGCCAAGGCCGGCTCCCTGAGGCATGTTCCGTTGACGACAATCGGTCTTGTCGCTGTTATGCGTGGCGTGGACAGGCTAGCCTGTCAGCCTGGATGGTAACATTAGCCTGGTTTGATGAACGATAGTTGACGCCTGGTGACGCGCGACGTGCCATGGACAACAGGCCATGCCGGCATGACGTGGCTGTCGCCACACTATACCATCGAGCCTGGCCTTGAAGCGGCGAGCGCCACTGGTCGTTAGTTGATCAGGATCAAGACTTTGCGTATCGCTTGGAATGGGATCAAGCACATCGCGCCAAACGGAGAGGAGCGGCCATGAACGTATCGCTGATCATAGTGCTGGTGGTGTTGGGCCTGGTGCTCATATACGGCGCCAGTATCTACAACCGTCTGGTGGCGCTGAAGAACCGCTACCAGAATGCCTTTGCCCAAATCGAGGTGCAGCTCAAGCGTCGTTACGATCTCATTCCCAACCTGGTGGAGACGGCGAAGGGTTACATGGCCCACGAGCGCGAGACCCTGCAGGCCGTCACCGAGGCGCGCAACACGGCCCTGGCGGGGCTCAAGCATGCCGCGGCCCAGCCCGGCGAACCCGGCGCCATGGCCGAACTGGCCGGGGCAGAAGGGGCGCTGGGGGCGGCGCTCGGACGCTTCAACATGGTCATGGAGGCGTACCCGGATCTCAAGGCATCCGAGAACATGCGTCAGCTCTCCGAGACGCTCACCAGTACCGAGAATCGAGTCGCCTTCGCTCGCCAGGCCTTCAATGACGCGGTCATGCAGTACAACACCTACAAGCAGAGCTTCCCCCCGATCCTGCTCGCGGGCCCGCTGGGCCATCGTGAGGATGCGGCCCTGCTGGAATTCGAGGACAGCGCCGAGATTCAGGCGGCACCCAAGGTCAGCTTCTGACGGGGGTAGGAATGGATTTTTTCGGAGCCCAGGATCAGGCGCGGCGGCTGACGGCACGGCTGGTACTCCTGCTGCTCGTGGCGGTGGCCGGCATGGTGGCCGCGGCGGTGCTGGTCGTGGCGGTGGCCATGGCACTGCTCGACGGCGGGCAGGCCGGTGCCGATCCCCTGGCCCGTGCGTTCGACCCGGTGTTGCTGGGGAGTGTCGCCCTCGGGGTGGTCGCAGTGGTGGGGCTGGGTAGTCTGATGCGCCACCTGCAGCTACGAGGCGGGGGCTCAGCGGTGGCCGAGGCCCTGGGCGGACGCCTGATCAATGGCAGTACCCACGACGCCGACGAGCAGCGACTGCTCAACGTGGTCGAAGAGATGGCCATCGCCTCGGGCATGCCCGTACCGGCAGTCTATGTGCTGGAAGAGGCGTCCATCAACGCCTTCGCCGCGGGGTACGCTCCCCACGATGCCGCCATCGGGGTCACCCGTGGGGCTATCCGGACACTCGACCGCGACGAGCTCCAGGGCGTCGTCGCCCATGAATTCAGCCATATTCTGCATGGCGACATGCGCCTCAACATGCGCCTGGTCGCGCTGCTCTACGGTATTCTGGTGATCGGCCTGATCGGCCGCATGCTGCTGCATGGCATGGCGGGCCGGCGGGCGGTCCGCAGTTCGCGCCGGGGCAACGGCCATGCCGTGATGTTGGGCGCCGGCATTGCCCTGATGGTGGTGGGCTATGTGGGCACGCTGTGCGGCAACCTCATCAAGGCGGCCGTCAGCCGACAGCGCGAGTTCCTGGCCGATGCCAGTGCGGTGCAGTACACCCGCAATCCGGAAGGGCTGGCGCAGGCACTGAAGCGCCTGGCGGCCCACTCCCATGGTTCCGAACTGCGCGCCACTCGGGCTGCCGAGTTCAGCCATCTCTATTTCGGTCGCGGCCTGCGTGGCCTGAGCGGGCTCACCGCCACTCATCCGCCGCTGGCCACGCGCATCGAGCGGCTGCAGCCCGATTGGGATGGCAGCCTGCCGGAGCCACGCCCGGTTGCCGACGAGCCGGCAGCCGAAAGCCGACAGCCCGGCGATGTGCCGTCGGCTGCCGGGCTTGCCGGTCAGGCCGCCGTCTCTTCCCTGTCGTCTCCTCCCTCTGCGGCGCCAACCACGGCCGCGCATTCCACAAGTACCGACCTCGACAGCGTCCAGGGCCTGTCGCAACGGGTCGGGCAGCCCGGCCCCGCGGATATCGTTCGTGCGCGGCAGACGCTGGCTGGGCTCGATGACCGCCTGCTGGAGGCGGCCCATGAGCCGTATGCCGCCCGCGCGCTGGTCTACGGCATCCTGATGGGCGTCGACCCTTCCAGCCGCGAACGCCAGCGTCAGGCGCTGGTGGACCAGGCGCTGCCGGAGGTTCTGGTGGAGCTGGACCGGCTTGCGACACCGTTGGCAGCGATGGGCCCCGGGCAGCGGCTGGCGCTGATCGAACTGGCCCTGCCTCAGCTACGTCAGCTCACCACTGCTCAATATGCCGGCTTCCGTGACTGTTTGCGCCGCCTGATGGCCGAGGAGGCGCAACCCGGCGCCCTGCAGTGGGGGCTGCATCGTATCGTGCTCGTGGGGGTCGAAGGGCCTCGCCACCGTCGCCATCGTCGTGCCTACCTGTCTCAGTTGGAGGCTCCTGTCGCGCGGCTGCTGTCGAGCCTGGCAAGGGCAGGCGAGGTCGAGGAAACGGAGGCTCGTGTTGCCTTCCACGCCGCCCTGCAGGCATTGCCGATCACGCCTGCATTCATGGACCGAATGGCGTCCCCGCAGGAGCTGGATCAAGCAACGGAACAGCTGCAGCAACTGAAGGACGGGGACAAGAGCTTACTGTTGGATGCGATGGCGCGCTGTGTCTTCCATGACGGCCACATTGCTCCGGGCGAAGCCGAGATGTTAAGAGCCGTTGCCTGGTCCCTGGACTGCCCTCTGCCGGCAACGGCTGCCGATTGATGCCCGGCTCTTCTCTCGCCCAGGGATCGTTTTGCCGATGAACTGTCCAATGGCAGATACAGAGCAGTTGCTGTCGACTTGCAGGTACGTCAGGGCTTTGCTGCAATGGTCTCTTCCTGACGGCCTCACTATGACTGGAGATACTTGAATGGCGAAGTCCCCCTGGAAGCTTGCTGCGGTTGGGCTGACTCTTGCGCTTGGCCTGACTGGCTGCGGCGACACGGAAGATGAAGCCGGGGCGCCTGAGGTCGAGGAGGTGGAAGTTCCCGCGGCCGAGGCACCCGAAGGCACCGTGCCTGAGGATGACATGCCGCCCGACCCGGTCGCGATGTCCGAAGATGAGCCCGACGCCCCCCCCACTGCGGCTGAGGAGGAGGCCGTGCCAGAAGAAGATGACCGAATGGAGCCGGGCGACGATATCGAAGCGGATGCCGATACGCTGGGTGAATCCCCGGCTGCGGCCCTGGATGAAGGAGGCGCCTTGCCGGGTGAGCCCACCCGCTCGGATATCGATGCTATCCTGGAGGACACCGAGCGGCGCTTCGAGGAGGCGCAGCGGCGTATCGATGAACAGTACGAAGAGGTCGAGCGCGACTCTCCTGTACTGGAGCCCATGGACGACCCAACCGAGTTCCGCTCGACGATCGAACCCATGCAGGACGACATCGGCGATTCCCCTTCAGCCATCGACGAGGAAGCCGAGCGGCGTGGTGAGACGACACAGTCGGATATCGACGCCATGCTGGAGGAGACCGAGCGGCGTTTCGAGGAAGCGCGGCGTCAACTCGACGAGCAGTTCGAAGAAGCCGAGCGGAGCGACCCGCAGAGCGAAGCGCCTCAGTTCGACATCGAGGATTGAGAGCCGCCTTCGTTCATGTCATGAAAAAGGCCCACCCTCAGGTGGGCCTTTCGCCTGGGGGGCCTGTATTCAAGCTGAAGCCAGGCCTATATGCCTGCCGAAGCAGTACTTCATTCAGTCGGCAAGCTTGATGTTGGAGGCCTGAAGGCCCTTCTTGCCCTGGGTGACCTCGAAGGTGACTTTTTGGCCATCCTGCAGGGTCTTGAAGCCGTCAGCCTGAATCTCGGAGAAGTGGGCGAACAGGTCGTCACCGCCGTCGTCCGGAGAGATGAAGCCATAGCCCTTGGTATCGTTGAACCACTTGACAGTGCCAGTTGCCATTGTCGATTTCCTTACTTACAGATTGATCGTGCAGGGCACTCGGCAGTGCCGGAGGCCCGAAGTGCGTGGGCAAGGCGAGAAAAGTGCGCTTCGGGTGTATCGACAGTTCGACATACAGCTAACGACTTTCCACTTGCTGACCAACGCAACGGATAGCGCATGAGTGGCGAACCACCATGCCCGCCCAGACAACTCTAGTTAGTAAATTTCGGAGCGTCCAGCGAATCCCGCGCATGAAATATGCCATACCGCGTGTGGCCAGGAGGCGGTCCATGATCGGCAAGGCGATGGTCTTCATGCCGTATTCCGTGCGCCGAGAGTGTGAGAGCCGCGTCGCTCTGGCGTAGAATTCCCCCTCGGCCCATGATGGGCCCATTCATGGCAAGGAGCGCTCGATACATGTTTTGGGATGCCCAGTTCTGGCCATTTCTGGTAGCCATTACCCTGCTGACGATCAGCCCTGGCGTGGATACGCTGCTGGTGATACGCAACACGGCTCGCGGTGGCGTGCGCGATGGGGTGCTGACCAGCGTGGCGATCTGCTGTGGCCTGTTCGTGCATGCCGCCGTATCGGCGTTGGGCATTTCCCTGATCCTGCTGCAGTCGGCATGGGCCTTCGGTTTGCTCAAGCTGGCGGGTGCCGGCTACCTGATCTGGCTGGGAGTCGCCAGCCTGCTGGCGGCACGACGCGGCCAGGGCCTGCCAATTGAAGGCGTGATGGGGGCGCGCGAGGCGCGGCCGGTATGGCGGCCGCTTCGGGAAGGGCTGCTCTCCAATGTGCTCAACCCCAAGACCGTTGTCTTCTACATGGCGTTCTTGCCCCAGTTCATTGCTCCGACCGACCCGGCGCTGGTCCAATCGCTGTGGCTGGCCGGGGTGCATTTCATCATCGCCAACCTGTGGCAGATCGGTATCGTGGTGACGGTGGGCAGCGCGGGGCGCTGGCTCGGAAGCCGTCTCTTTTCCCGCGTCTTGAATGGAGCGACCGGTGCAGTACTGATCGGATTCGGCATCAAGCTGGCGCTGGAGCGTCAGCCCGCCTGAGCCCGACCGGAAACGCCAGGGACCCGGCATCGATCCGGGGCCCTGGGTGGTTTTGCGGCGGTGTCGGGCTAGTTGCGGGCCAGCAGCGAGCCGTCGTAGCGCACCGTGGTTTCCGCCGAGCTGAGCATCGAAACGCCCTCGGTGCTGCCCCCGTTGGCCAGGCTTTCGAAGATGACCCGGTAGGCGAGGACCGCCTGGACATAATCGCGTGTCTCGCGGAAGGGGATGCTCTCCACGAAGAGATCGAACTCTTCCGGTGAGTCGCGCAGCCAGCGGTCGACCCGGCCGGGTCCGGCATTGTAGGCCGCAGCAGCGGCCAGGCGATTGCCACGATAGCGGTTGGTCATGTCGCGAATATAGGTGCTGCCCATGCGGATGTTGAGCTCAGGGTCGAGCACGCCGTAGGGCCCGGGGTCGCTGATGCCGAGCTGGCGGCTGAGCTGGGTGGCGGTGCCGGGCATGATCTGCATCAGGCCGCGGGCGCCGGCGGGGGAGAGCGCCGTTGGGTTATAGGCACTTTCGCGTCGCGCAATGCCCATCAACAGGTAGGGGTCGACGCCGGTATTGTTCCCCCAGCGGAGGAAGTGTTCGCGATAGGCTTCCGGAAAGCGCCAGTCGAGGGCGTCCCACATCTGGCCTGTAATGGTGGTCTGCACCAGGCGGGCATGCCAGCCACGGCGCTCTGCGTAGTCGGCAAGTGCCCGTGCCTCGCGGGGCGTACCGATGGCCACCGCGTTCAGCCACTCGCTGTTGGCAAGACCGTCCTCGCCAATGCGCAGCAGCGCCTCCGTGCGCTGTACGGCTGGCCACCGGGCGACCTCCTCGCGAAATGCCTCGTCGAAGCTGTTGCGCTCCAGATTCAGGGCATAGGGGCGGCCTATGCGGTCAGCAGCCGAGAAGGCGAAGAAGTTGCGGCCATCGGCGGCGCGAGCATAGGCGACTTGTGCCCGTTCCGAGTCGCCCAGCTGTTCATGGGCGCGTGCCTTCCAGTACTGCCAGCGACTATCCTCGCGGGTCTCCTGGGGCATTGCCTCGATCCAGCGCAGCGCTCCGGACCAGTCCCGGCTGGCCAGCGCATGGCGCACACGCAGCTCCAGTACCCGAGCGGTGCCGACTCGCGGCAGGATATCGTCGACCCAGCCCCGGTTGTTGTCGATGTCGCGTACCAGGGAGTAGAAGACAAGGTCCTCCTCGATGGCATGACGGTGCTCGCCATCGAAGGTCAGGTGCGGGGCGACCTTGCGCCATGCCTCCATGGCGGCCTCGGTATCGGCGCGGATGAAGCCGTGCATGGCGGCGGCAAACAGCGCTCCGCTGCCGCGGCACTCCGGGCCTATGCAGTTGGGTATCCGGGTGATGGCGGAGTAATCCCCTTGCAGACGAGCCTTGGCATCGAGCGCTTCCTGCCAGCGGCTGCCCAGCTGACGCCCCAGGTAGCTGGCAAGACCGCTTTCACCCTGCTGCCAGGCCAGCATCATGCGCTCCCAGACATCGAGTTCGCTGATCTCTCCCTTTCCTCGCAGGTGGCGGAACAGGGTGTCGCAGGCCGACGGCTGCGAGCTGCCCACATGCCACAGCTTTCGTCCACCCTCCGCGGCGGCCTGCGGGTCGCTGCCCAACAGTGCCGTGTAGTAGTGACACTGGCGTTCGGCCCCAGCGGGCTCACCATCGGCAACGGCGAGGACGGCGCCATAGCGGCCGGCGCTGCCGTAGCGGCTGATGGCCTGGCCACGCATCCATTCCGCCAGGGGCGCGTCCTTGTGCCGTTCGATGTAAGCCAGCACCTGGCCGGGCTCTGCCTGGGGCAGTTGGTGGCGCAGACGGTGGTACTCCACGTAACCGGAGAGCACATGACCATCGATGGCACTGCTGTCGATTCTGCTCCACTGCTGGTTGCGTGCTGCCTCCAGCGCCTCGCGCAGAGCGCTGTCACTGGGCTGTGCATGGGCGGTGAGCGGCAGGCTGATGGCTGCCGCGGCGAGCCAGGCGGCGGCGCTGTTTAGCAGGTGGCGATGGCGCATGGTGGCGGCCTCCGGAAGGCTTGAGTCAGAACCTCTGTATCGTCACCCATTGGAGCATATTTGAGTAGTGGTTAGGTGACGATTACCAGGGTGTTTGTTGGCTTTGTTCAACGGTTAGGCGCTTGTGCAGACACCGTGCGAGAGCTAGGCTGAACGAGCTTCGATCAAACGCTTGTTGGACTGTCTTGAGGAGTGCGGATGTGACCCAGAACGAACACACTGTCGAGGCCATCGGTCCTGGTCCAGAGGCCTGGCGAACCGCCCTGACCCGATTCGTCACTCTCATCCCGCATACCCGGGAGTTGGAACTCGAGGTGGTCGGCGTGGTTCCCCCGGAAGTGACGATGCGGCTCCCCTGGCGTGACGAATTGCTTGGCGACACCACGCGTGGGCTGGTGCATGGCGGCGTCCTTACCATGCTGCTGGATACCGTGTGTGGCTCGGCGGTGCTCTGCGGGCTGCCCTCGCCGGAGGTCTGCCCGACGCTGGACCTGCGCGTCGACCATTACCGGCCGGCGGTGGCCGGTCTCCCCATCATGGCCAGGGCCCGTGTGCTCTCCGTGACCGAGTCGGTGGTCTTCACCGAAGGCACCCTATGGCAGGACCCCGAGCGACCGGTCGCCCGCGGTATCGGTAACTTCATGCGCCTGGGAGCGCGCAACACGCCGGCAGGGTTCGGCGAGGCGCTGTTCAGCGGAGCGAATGACGGGGCGAACGACCATGATTGACGACTTTCACGATGCCGCATGGCTGGAGAGGACTCGGGCCGAAGGCGACGTGGCCGCCTGGCTGGAGCGTGTACCCTATGCCCGTTTCATTGGCGTCTCCGCATCGCCCGATACCGAGGGCGACGGCATGGTCTTCCATCTCGAACCGCAGGCGCACAACATCGGCAATATTCTGTTGCCTGCCATTCACGGCGGGGTGGTGGCTGCCTTCATGGAGACGGCCGGCACGCTCGACCTCATGCTCGCTGCGCGCGCTCCCCGGCTGCCACGCATCGTCGATTTCTCCATCGATTACCTCCGTGCTGCCCGTGCGGTCCCCACCCACGCCCGCTGCAGCCTACTGCGAGAAGGCCGGCGCATGGCCAACGTTCAGGTCACGGCCTGGCAGGAGCGCGAGGATGAGCCAGTCGCCACGGCACGCCTGCACTTCGTCTTGAACTCTTCGTCTTGAACTCTTCGTCTTGAGCTTTCGTCTTAAGGACTGCGAAAGAGCGCAGCGCTTGAAATTCTCGCCTCGGGCCCCATATCGCTGAACAGTTCTACACGCGCGACGCCATGGCGGCGTCGCCGCTGGTTCAAGCCATGAGGTAACCGATCCATGTCCACCATCGCTCACGAGGAAACGCTCGGCTTCCAGACCGAGGTCAAGCAGCTGCTGCACCTGATGATTCACTCCCTTTATTCCAACCGGGAGATTTTTCTACGCGAGCTGATCTCCAACGCTGCCGACGCCTGCGACAAGCTGCGCTATGCGGCGTTGGATAACGATGCCCTGTATGAGGGCGACAGTGAACTGCGTATCGAGATCGAGCACGATCACGAGGCCGGCACGGTCACGCTGCGCGACAACGGCATCGGCATGAACCGTGACGAGGTGATTCAGAACCTGGGCACCATCGCCCGCAGCGGTACCGCCGAGTTCCTCAAGCAGCTCTCCGGCGAGCAGCAGAAGGATGCCCGGCTGATCGGTCAGTTTGGGGTGGGTTTCTACTCCAGCTTCATCGTCGCTGACGAAGTCACGGTGCGTACTCGCAAGGCCGGCTCGAACAAGGCCGAGGGCGTCGAGTGGCGCTCCAGGGGAGAGGGCGAGTTCACTGTGGCCGATGTCGAAAGCGAGCGTCACGGTACCGAGATCGTGCTGCACCTCAAGTCGGATGCCAAGGAGTTCGCCGACGACTTCCGCCTCAAGAGCCTGGTGCGCAAGTACTCGGACCATATCGAGGTGCCGGTACGCATGCCCAGGGTCGAGACTGCCAAGGACGACGATGGTAAGGAGATCGAGGGTAGCGAGGTCACCACCTGGGAGACCGTCAACGAGGCTACCGCGCTCTGGTCCCGCCCCAAGGGCGAGATCTCCGACGACGAGTACAAGGCCTTCTACAAGCATGTGGCCCATGACTTCAGCGATCCGCTGACCTGGAGCCACAACAAGGTCGAGGGCAAGCTCGAGTACACCAGCCTGCTCTACGTGCCGGGGCGCGCCCCCTTCGATCTGTACGAGCGGGATGGCGCCCGTGGCGTAAAGCTCTACGTGCAGCGCGTCTTCATCATGGACGACGCCGAGCAGTTTCTGCCGCTCTACCTGCGCTTCATCAAAGGGGTGCTCGATACCCGGGAGCTCTCTCTCAATGTCTCCCGCGAACTGCTGCAGCAGGATCCCAAGGTCGAGAAGATCAAGAGTGCGCTGACCAAGCGGGCGCTGGACATGCTCAAGAAGCTGGCCAAGGACAAGGAGGGCTACCAGACCTTCTGGAACACCTTCGGCGCGGTGCTCAAGGAGGGGTCGGCCGAGGACTATGCCAACCGCGAGAAAATCGCCGGGCTACTGCGCTTCTCGACCACCCATACCGACAGTGCCACCCAGGACCAGTCGCTGGCCGACTACGTCGAGCGCATGAAGGAAGGGCAGTCCAAGATATTCTACATCGTGGCCGACAGCTTCAATGCGGCCAAATCGAGCCCTCATCTGGAGATCTTCCGCAAGAAGGGGATCGAGGTGCTGCTGCTCTCCGATCGCATCGACGAGTGGCTGATGAGCCACCTCACCGACTTCGACGGCAAGACCCTGGTCGACGTGGCCAAGGGCGATCTCGATCTCGGTGAAATCGAGGACGAGCAGGAAAAACAGGCCCAGGAGGAAACCGCCAAGGCCAAGGAGGCGCTGGTCAAGCGGGTCAAGGAAGCGCTGGGCGAGGAGGTCCAGGAAGTGAAGGTGACCCATCGACTGATCGACTCCCCGGCCTGTGTCGTGCTGCCTGAGCACGAGATGGGCTTTCAGATGCGTCGCATCATGGAAGCCGCCGGCCAAAAGGTGCCGGAGGTCAAGCCGATCCTCGAGCTCAACCCGGAGCATGCCCTGGTCGACCGGCTCGAAGCGGCAGAAGGCGAACGTTTCGCTGACCTGGCCCGCATCCTGCTCGACCAGGCGATCATCGCCGAGGGCGGTCATCTCGACGACCCGGCGGCCTACGTCAAGCGACTCAATGCGCTACTGACGGCTTGATTCGTTCTTTCCGATACTCATCCTGCTGGCCGCCTACGGGCGGCCTTTTTATTGGGCGTTTCAACGCCTCAGTCTGACTTTGACGTTAACGTCATCTCTTGTTTTTTCCGTTATTTCAGCCGGATAGTGCTACATTCAGTTGCTGTCGATCGACATCATGGCGGTTGTGCATTGCGGCATGGTCAGGTATGAATAGTTGGTTTGACCTACCTGAAACTCCGACAACCATAAGGGAGATCCAACGTGAAGATTGGTGCACCCAAAGAGCTCGCCAAGGGAGAGGCACGTGTCGCGCTGACCCCTGACAGTGCGCAGCTCATCCAGAAGCTTGGACACGAATGCCTGATCGAAACCGGAGCCGGCACCGCCGCTGGCTTCGATGACGCTGCCTACCGTGCGGCCGGCGTCACCGTGGTGGAGAGCGGCGAGGCGCTCTGGCGCGAGGCCGAGGTGGTCATCAAGGTGCGCGAACCCAGCGACGCAGAAGCCGACCTGCTGCGGGAAGGTCAGACGCTGATCGCCTTCTTCTGGCCGGCGCAGAACGAGGCGCTGCTGGAGCGCTGCAAGGCCAGGGGCGCCACCGTGGTCGCCATGGACATGGTGCCGCGAATCTCCCGGGCCCAGAAGATGGATGCCCTGTCGTCCATGGCCAATATCGCCGGCTATCGGGCGGTGATCGAGGCGGGCAACAATTTCGGACGCTTCTTCACCGGCCAGGTAACCGCCGCCGGCAAGGTGCCGCCGGCCAAGGTGCTGGTCATCGGTGCCGGGGTGGCGGGTCTCGCCGCCATTGGTACCGCGACGAGCCTCGGTGCGGTGGTACGCTCCTTCGACGTGCGCCCCGAAGTGGCCGAGCAGATCGAGTCCATGGGCGCCGAGTTCCTGTTCCTGGACTTCGAGGACTCCCAGGATGGCTCGGGCACCGGCGGCTATGCCGCGCCATCGAGCCCCGAGTTCCGCGAGAAGCAGCTGGCGCTCTTCCGTGAGCAGGCGCCGGACGTCGACATCGTCATCACCACGGCATTGATCCCCGGCAAGCCGGCGCCCAAGCTGTGGCTGGAGGACATGGTCAAGGCCATGAAGCCGGGGTCGGTCATCGTCGACCTGGCCGCCGAGAAGGGCGGCAACTGTGACCTGACCCGCCCCGACGAGAAGGTGGTCAGCGACAATGGTGTGACCGTTGTCGGCTATACCGATTTCCCCTCGCGCATGGCGACCCAGTCATCGCTGCTCTACGCCACCAATATTCGTCACATGCTCACCGACCTGACGCCCGGGAAGGACGGCGTGATCGTTCATGACATGGAAGACGACGTGATCCGCGGCGCGACGGTCACCCATCAGGGGGAGGTCACCTTCCCGCCGCCGCCGCCCAAGGTCAAGGCGATTGCCGCCGCCAAGCCCAAGCCCAAGGAAAAGGCGCCAACCCCGGAGGAGAAGAAGGCCGCGGAGCTTGCCACCTTCAAGGCACAGACCAAGCGTCAGTTGACGCTGCTGGGCGTCGGGGGCGCACTGATGCTGGTACTGGGCCAGGTGGCGCCGGTCTCCTTCATGCAACACTTCATCGTTTTCGTGCTGGCGTGCTTCGTCGGTTTCCAGGTGATCTGGAATGTCAGTCATTCGTTGCATACGCCGCTGATGGCGGTGACCAATGCGATTTCCGGGATCATCATTCTCGGGGCGGTCCTGCAGATCGGGTCGGGCAACTGGGTGGTGGTATTTCTAGCGGCGATCTCGGTACTGATCGCAACCATCAACATCGTGGGTGGCTTCCTGGTGACACGCCGGATGCTGGCCATGTTCCAGAAATCCTGAGCGGCGGAGTAACGACATGTTGGGTCAAGGTTTTGTTTCTGCCGCAGCCATTGCGGCAAGCGTGCTCTTTATCCTCTCCCTGGGGGGGTTGAGCAATCAGGAAAAGGCCAAGCGCGCGGTGTGGTACGGCATCGTGGGCATGGCCGTGGCGGTGTTCTTCACCGCCTTCGGCCCCGGGATCGGTGGCTACTGGTGGATGATCCCGATGATCATCATCGGCTCGGTGATCGGCTGGTACGTGGCCAGTCGAGTGGCCATGACCGAGATGCCTCAGCTGGTGGCGGCATTGCACTCCTTCGTCGGCCTGGCTGCGGTGTTCGTTGCCTGGAACGCCGACCTCGAGCGCCGTCGCGTGTTGGCCGCCCAGGCTCTGGGCGCGGGACAGCAGGAGTTCTCGGCCTTTGCCGCACTGGTGGCCACCAAGGCCCCCGACGAGCTGATGTTCCTGCAGATCGAGGTGGTGTTCGCCATCTTCATCGGGGCCGTCACCTTTACCGGTTCGGTCATCGCCTTCGGCAAGCTGGCCGGCAAGGTGGACGGCAAGCCCAACCAGCTTCCCGGCGGGCACATGCTCAACGCCGGGGCGGCAGCGCTGAGTCTGGTGCTCGCGATCGCCTATATCAGCGGAGCCGGTTTCTGGACGCTGCTCATTCTGGCACTGTTGGCCTTCTTCATCGGCTGGCACCTGATCATGGGCATCGGTGGCGCCGATATGCCCGTGGTGGTGTCGATGCTCAACAGCTATTCGGGCTGGGCAGCAGCGGCGATCGGCTTCACGCTCTCCAACGATCTGCTGATCGTGACGGGGGCGCTGGTAGGCTCCTCCGGTGCCATCCTCTCCTACATCATGTGCAAGGCGATGAACCGCAACTTCGTCAGCGTCATCCTGGGTGGCTTCGGTGGCGTCCAGAGCGGTGTTGCGGCGGAGATCGAGGGCGAGCAGGTGGCCATCGATGCCGGCGGTGTGGCCAGCTCGCTGAACAATGCCAACAGCGTGGTCATCGTGCCGGGCTACGGCATGGCGGTGGCCCAGGCCCAGGGCGCGGTGAGCGAGCTGGTGCGCAAGCTGCGCGCGGCAGGCAAGGAGGTGCGATTCGCCATCCACCCGGTGGCCGGGCGCCTACCGGGACACATGAACGTGCTGCTGGCCGAGGCCAGGGTGCCCTACGACATCGTGCTGGAAATGGATGAGATCAACGACGATTTCCCCAAGACCGACGTGGCGATCGTCATTGGCTCCAACGATATCGTCAATCCCGCTGCCCAGGACGACCCCAATAGCCCCATCGCCGGCATGCCGGTGCTTGAGGTCTGGAAGTCCTCGGTGGTCTTCGTCTGTAAGCGTGGCCAGGGCACGGGCTATTCGGGCATCGAGAACCCGCTCTTCTACAAGGAGAACACGCGGATGTTCTATGGCGATGCGAGAGAGAGTATCGATTCGCTGCTGTCGTTGATCGACTGAGGCGATATCGTCCGGGCCGGTATCGTCGGCCCGGTGCTATGCTAGGCATCAGGCGCCCCCGAAGGGGGCGCTTTTCGTTACACTCTTCTCACTACCCGACTTTTCAGGGGTGAACATGTCAGATGATCCCATGCGGGTGGCGGTGTTGGGCGGAGGCAGTTTCGGTACTGCGCTTGCCAGCATTGCTGCCGACAACGGGGCAGAAGTGTGTCAGTGGCTACGTGACACCGACCTGGTGGAACAGATCAACCGCGAACACCGAAACGGCCGCTACCTGCCCGACTTCGCCATGAATCCGGCGGTCAAGGCGTCGAGCGATATGCAAGCCGTGCTCGAGCGGGCGGAACTGGTGCTGGTGGCGATTCCTTCCAAGGCTTTTCGGGACGTCGTGCGGCAGGCACGACCCTGGCTTCGCTCCGACCAGATCCTGGTGAGCACCACCAAGGGCATTCAGGAGGAGGGCTTCAAGCTGATGAGCCAGATCCTCCAGGAGGAGACAGGTTTTACCCATATCGGCGTGATTTCGGGCCCCAACCTGGCCTCCGAAATCGCCCAGAAACAGCTCACCGCCACGGTAGTGGCCAGCGACGACCCGCTGACTCGCACTCGGGTGCAGCAGGCGCTGAGCTGTGACTACTTTCGGGTCTATGCCAGCAACGACCGCTACGGCGTTGAGCTGGGCGGGGCGCTCAAGAACATCTATGCGATCGCCGCCGGCATGGCCGCCGCGCTGGGCATGGGCGAGAACACGCGTAGCATGCTGATGACCCGGGCGCTGGCCGAGATGGGGCGCTTTGCGGTGGACCAGGGGGCCAACCCCATGACGTTTCTCGGGCTTGCCGGTGTCGGCGACCTGATCGTTACCTGCTCGTCGGACCTGTCGCGCAACTATCGGGTCGGCTATGCGCTGGGCCAGGGAAAATCCCTCGATGACGCGGTGGCGGCCCTGGGCCAGGTGGCCGAGGGGGTCAACACGGTGCGCCTGGTGCGCGACAAGGCCCGTGAGGCCGGTGTCTACATGCCGCTGGCCGAAGGGCTCTACCAGGTGCTGTTCCAGGGCGTGCCGGCACGGGAAATGGCGCGCATGCTGATGAGGGGCGAGCAGAGTAGCGATGTGGAATTCCTGCTCTCCCGCGAGGACGTGCAGCGCGCCCACCGGCGGGTCGAGGCCGCTGATGACCAGCCTGATGCCTGCAGAGGTGAAACGCGCGATGAGTGAGCGACTGCTGATCATGCGACACGGTGAGGCCGCCCCGGGCAGCATCGATGCCGAGCGCAAGCTCACCGCCCGCGGCCATGCCGAAGCTGCGCGCATGGCCGACTGGCTTCAGTATCAGGAACTGGACGAGGCGAGGGTGCTCTCCAGTCCCTATGTACGTGCCCGGCAGACGGCAGAGCATTTGGCGGCCAGCCTGGAGCGCGAGGTCGAGACCCTGGCCATCGCCACGCCGGACGAACCTCCCGAGGTCTTGAGTGACTGGCTGCTGGAGCAGGCCGGCCGAGGGCCGTTCGTGCTGGTCAGCCATATGCCGCTGGTGGGCGCCTTGACTGGTTTTCTGGTCGAGGGGCGAAGTGACCGCGGGTTGGGCTTTCCCACGGCGGCCGTGGCCGAGCTCGAGGCCGAGGTGTGGGCGGCGGGTTGCGCCAGGCTGCTGCGCTTCATGGCGCCGAATGACGTGACCTGGCCAGATGAGCGGCCCTGAATCAATGGAGAACAGCCATGACTTTCGTCGTCAACAATCGCGTCTTCGTGAACCCCGGCCATGAGGAGGCGTTCGAAGCGCGCTTTCGTGTCCGGGCCGGCGAGATCGACAAGCAGCCGGGCTTTCTCGCCATGCGAGTGCTTCGCCCGCTGGGCAACCAGGCCCCCTATGTGGTGGAAACCGAGTGGGAGAGTCAGGCGGCCTTTCACGCCTGGGTCGGCGGCGACGACTTCAAGCGTGCCCATGCCGACCCCATGCCCAGGGAGGCCGTCGGCGAGGGCGGCGGCCTCGAGCAGTTCGAGGTGGTGATCAGCAGCGGTGCCTAGATTAGTCCGGCGAGGCGCAGGCCGAACACACCCAGCGTGATGGTCACGCTTGCCATCAGCGTGGTCATCGCGATGATATTGGCGGTCAGCACCGCGTTGCCGCCCATCGCCTTGGCCATGACGAAGGCGGCCGCCGCCGTGGGGCTGGCGAAGAACAGGAAGAGCACACCAAGCTCGCGTCCCTGGAAGCCGACCAGCCAGGCGGCACTGGTGGCCAGTATCGGAATCGTGACCATCTTCATCAGGCTGGCGCCGGTGGCTAGCCGCCCCGACGCCCGGATCGAGCCCAGGGAGAGCGTGGCGCCGATGCAGATCAGGGCGAGGGGGAGGGTCAGCGAGGCAAAATACTCCCCTGAGGTCATCAGCCAGCCGGGAAGGCGCAGCTCGAGGGCGGCCACAGGAACCGCCACTACCACGGCCAGAATCAGTGGATTGCGTGCGATATACTTGACGATGCTGCGCCAGTTCGTGCGCTGATGGGGCTGGTAGGTGGCCAGGGCAATCACCGAAAAGGCGTTGTAGGTGAGAATTACCACGCCCAGTAGCAGGCCGCCGGCAGAAAGGCCATAGTCACCGTACATGCCCGCGGCAAGGGCGAGCCCGACGATGCCGCAGTTGCCGCGGAAGGCGCCCTGAACATAGACGCCACGGTCTGCATGAGGCACACGCAGGATCGCCCAGCCCCAGCTGAACAAGAAATTGCCCAGGGTGGCCAGGGCAAAGAAGCCGAGCAGCAGCGGGTTGAGCGTGGCGTCCAGGTCGGCCTTGATGATGCTGAGAAAGATCAGCATCGGCATGGTGCCTTTGAAGACCAGTAGCGAAGCGGTATTGATGAAGGGCTGATCGATCCAGCCGGCACGCTTCAGGCCCAGGCCGATAAAGACCATGACGAAGACCGGAAGCGTGACTTCCAGGGTGCCGAAAAAGACATCGACGAGCCCCATCAGCGAGCCAGCCACAGGCCGACCGCCACGGCGGCGATCACGGTGATCCAGAAGAGACGGTTACGGGTTCGGGTATCACGTGGGGGGCGCGGCGCTGACATGAGGAAACTCCGGTAGGGGCTTGAGCTTGGGTGTCGGAGAGCCGATGGCTTTGACTTGGCGAAATAGGGTAAACCCGTTAGCCTGCTATCGCCACAGACTTTACGTCTTGCTTGACACTGGATCCTGCCATGACCGCTTCCCCCGCTAGCCAACGACCGCGCTTGATCTTCGCCCATGCCAACGGCTTTCCCGGCATGAGCTACCGCAGCCTGCTCGCACCGCTGCACGAACGCTTCGACGTTCATCCGGTCGATCGCCTGGGTCATCACCCCGACTACCCGGTCGGCCACAACTGGCTGGCGTTGCGAGATGAGCTACTCGAGCACCTGACCCACAGCGAGGAGCCGGCCATCGGCGTGGGGCACTCCATGGGCGGCGTTTTGATGGCCATGGCCGCCGAGCGTGCCCCCGAACGCTTTCGCTGCGTCGTCATGCTGGATCCGCCGCTGATGCTGGGGTTGGACGCCTGGGGAATGAAAGCGGCCAAGCGCTTTGGCTTCATCGACCGGGTCACGCCGGCGGGCAAGTCCCGGGGGCGACGGACGGCGTGGCCCGACCGTGACGCCATGGCCAATCATTTGCGTCGTCGGGGCCTTTTCCGGCGTTTCACACCCGATGCGCTGCATGACTATGTGGAGGGTGGCACCCGGCTTCGCGACGATGGTTCGGCCGAGCTGGTTTATGATCCGGCCATCGAGACCGAGATCTTCCGCCAGCTACCCGACCATCTGTCTCGTCTGCCACGGCGGCTGCAGGTTCCCTTCGGCCTGATCGCCGGCCGCGACTCCGACCTGATCACCCCGTCGCGCCGACGCCGTCTCGAGCGCCATCGGATCAAGCTGTCGCTGGTACCGGGTACACACATGTTTCCCATGGAGCATCCCGAGGAGACGCGGCAGGCGTTGTTGTCGATGCTGGACGAACTGCTGGAGGCAACGACATGAGTGACCCAAGTGCCATTCGCCTTGCCGGCGGACGCCTGGCCGCCCTCTGCTGGGGCGATGAGGGGGCGCCGACCTGGCTGGCGCTGCACGGCTGGCTGGACAACGCGGCGAGCTTCACGCGCCTGGCGCCCCTTCTGGTACGCAAGCTGGGGATACGGATCGTGGCCATCGATTTCACCGGGCACGGTCATTCGCAACACGTTGCGGGCGACTATGCACTGTGGGACTACTGTCACGACTTGCTGGATGCCGCCGATGACCTGGGGCTGGAGCGGGCCACGCTGCTGGCCCATTCCATGGGGGCAGGCGTGTCCTGCCTGGTTGCTGCGGCCCTGCCGGAGCGCATCGACCGGCTGGTCCTGATCGATGGTCTTGGTGCGCTTACCACCCCGTCCGCCGACGCGGCGCAGCAGCTGCGCAAGGGGCTGCGTGCGACGCGCCGTTCCCTATCGGCCGCGCCGCGCTATCCTGATATCAGAACCGCCGTGGCGGCACGGGTAGCCGGCGGCGTGACACCGATCGATGCTGATACCGCCACTCCGGTGGTGGAGCGCAACCTGAGACATGAAGACGATGGTCATGTGCGACTGCGAACCGATGGTCGGCTGCTCTGGCCCTCTCCGGTGCGTCTGACGCCGGAGCAGGTGCTGGCACTGCTTGAGTCCATTCAGGCGCCGGTGCTGTTGATCGAAGGCGAGGGCGGCATACTCGGCGGGCGGGAGTCGGCGGCAGCCGCACGATCGGCGGTCTCGACACTGACCCGGAGGGTGTTGCCCGGGGGGCACCACCTTCACCTGGAGCCCGGTGCGGTAGCGGCAGTAGCGGGAGCCATCCTCGAATGGCAGGCAAGGGAGACGGGCGCGTGACTGGGAGCGACATCAGGAGTGGTGCAATATGAGTGGTTCAATGGCAGCGAAGACCGGTAAGCGTGTCGCCTTGACCCTCGGCAGCGGAGGCGCACGGGGCTATGCCCATATCGGCGTGATCGACGTGCTGGAGTCCCGTGGCTACGAGGTCGTGGCCATTTCCGGCTGCTCCATGGGCGCAGTCATCGGCGGGATCTATGCGGCGGGAGAACTCGATGCCTATCGCGAATGGGTCTGCCAGCTCGACTATTTCGATGTGCTCAAGCTGGTGGATGTCACCTGGAGCCCCATGGGAGCCATGCGCGCCAGCAAGGTGATGAGCAAGCTGCAGGGCCTGATGGGCGACATCCAGATCGAGGACCTGCCGATTCCCTTCACCGCGGTGGCCACCGACCTGGCTCGTCAGCGTGAAGTGTGGTTCCAGTCGGGCTCTCTGCTGCGTGCCATGCGCGCCTCCATTGCCATCCCGGGGGTGATCACCCCGGTGCATATCGGTGCCCAGACGCTGGTAGACGGCGGCCTGCTCAACCCCTTGCCGATCATCCCGACCGTATCGGCCCATGCCGACCTCATTCTGGCGGTGAATGTCACTGCGCATAGCCCGCAGCCGGTGACTCTGGAGGACCTGCTGCCGTCAGAGCCGGGTGTCGACGAGGAGGTATCAGAGAATGACTCGTCGGTGAGCGGCTGGATGGATGTGCGCGGCGCGACCCGGCGTTTTCTGGATGGGCTGGGCAATGGCGGGGAGGACGAAGACGAGAGTGATGCCGCGGCGGGGAAGGCCTCCACTGGGCGTCGCGCCTGGGGGCGGATGGACATGATCCTGGCGTCCTTCGACATTACCCAGGCGGCACTGGCGAAATACAAGGTGGCAGGCTACCCCCCCGATATCCTGATCGAAGTCCCCAAGACGGTCTGCGGTGCGTTCGAGTTCCACCGGGCCGAAGCCCTGATACGGCTGGGACGCCACCTTACACTGCAGGCGCTGGACCAATACGAAGGGCGCTTCCACGGGGGGAGCCCCGGGATGATCGTGGAGCCGCCCCAGATGCCGGCAGACCGTGAATCGGGAGGCGGCGTGTGAGTATGCTAGGCATCCTGGCCACGCCGGCGTAGCAGGACATAGACCGCGCCGGTGCCCCCATCGGCATCCAGTGCCGAGCAGAAGGCGAGTACCGCCGGCCATTCGCGCAGCCAGGCGTTCACGTGGCTCTTGATCACGGGGTAGTCGGCGGTGCTGCCCCACGCCTTGCCGTGCACGATCAGCACGCAGCGCATGCGACCGGCGGTAGCGTCACGCAGAAACCCCTCCAGCTCGCTGCGTGCCTCGTCCAGCGTAAGGCCGTGCAGGTCGAGCCCCGCCTCCCAGGCGATGCGCCCGCGCTTGAGCTGTGTGCGGGTGCGGTGGGGCAAGTCGGGCAGGGCAAAATCGAGCGGCTCCGATGGGCGCACGGGCTCCACGCGGCCATCGCTGGTGCGGCTGGTGGTGTCGCTGTTCCCCGCGGCAACCGCCGCGGCGCGCCGCTCGGCCGCCGACGGATCCTTGCGGCGTGGTCGCCCGGCATCGGCACGGTCGCTGACGATACGCCTCACGCCGGCTTCATGCAGTGCCTGGCGAAAGGCGCTGACATCGTCTTCATCCGGTGGGGGGCGGCGTCGGCTCATGTGCTACTCATGGGGAGGGTTCGAGGCGCACAGTATAGCGGCCTGAGCGCGACTGTGAACCGCTGGCCGCCGCGGGTACAATCGACTCCCTGTCCCCCAACCGACCCCACAGGAACCCACGTGGCCGAATCCCCCTCCGTTTCCCGTTCCACGCTCAGCCTGGACGATGCGGCCATCAGCGCCGACCTCGTCACGCTGCGCGACTACCTGCGCTGGAGTGCCAGCGAGTTTCACCTGGCCGGCTTGTTCCACGGGCACGGCACCGATTCGCCGTGGGACGAGGCGGTAACCCTGGTGTTGGGTTCGCTGCACCTGCCCTGGAATGTCGACCCCGCGGTGCTGGATGCGCGCCTGCTGCCCATGGAGCGCCGGCGTATCGTGGCCCTGGTACGCGAACGCATCACCACCCGGCGCCCGCTGCCGTACTTGCTGGGTGAAGCCTTCTTCGCCGGCTTTCCCTTCCACGTGGACGAAAGGGTGTTGATTCCCCGCTCCCCGATTGCCGAGCTCATCGAATCGGGGTTCGAGGCGTGGTTCCCCGGGGAGCCGCCGGCACGGGTGCTCGACCTGTGTGCCGGGTCGGGCTGCATCGGCATCGCCACGGCGCTACACCTGCCCACCTGCGACGTCGACCTGGCCGATATCAGTCCGGAAGCGCTGGCGGTGGCCAAGCAGAACATCCAGCGTCATGACGTGGGGGCCCGGGTGCGAGCCGTGCTGTCGGATGTGTTCGATGGACTCGGCGGCCAGCGCTACGACCTGATTGCTTCCAACCCTCCCTACGTGGACGCCCATGACCTGGCGACCATGCCCTCCGAGTTTCGCCATGAGCCGACCCTGGCCCTGGAGGCTGGCCGGGATGGGCTCGACATCGTCCGACGTATCCTGCGCCAGGCGCGTGAGCATCTCACCGAGGACGGCGTACTGATCGTCGAAGTGGGCAATTCGGACCGCCACCTGGAGTCAGCCTTCCCCGAGGTCCCTTTCCTGTGGCTCGACTTCGAGCGCGGCGGCCAGGGGGTCTTTGCCCTTACCGCCGCAGACCTCGACGCCCATGCGGCGTCCTTCGCCTGATCGCTGGCAGCGATCATCGACAGAATCATTGAGGAAGCACGCCCATGTCCGGCAACACATTCGGCAAGCTGTTCACTGTTACCACGTTCGGCGAAAGCCACGGGCCGGCACTCGGCGCCATCGTCGACGGCTGCCCGCCGGGCCTGCCGTTGACCGAGGCCGACCTGCAGCAGGACCTGGACCGTCGGCGCCCTGGCACGTCACGTCACACCACGCAGCGCCGCGAGCCCGACCAGGTGAAGATTCTCTCCGGCGTGTTCGAGGGGGTGACCACGGGTACCTCCATCGGACTGCTGATCGAGAACACCGACCAGCGTTCCAAGGATTATTCGAACATCAAGGATCAGTTCCGGCCTGCTCACGCCGACTACAGCTACCATCACAAGTATGGTATCCGCGATTACCGGGGCGGTGGCCGCTCCAGCGCCCGGGAAACCGCGCTGCGGGTAGCGGCGGGGGGCATTGCCAAGAAGTACCTGGCTACCCATGGCATCGAGGTGCGCGGCTACATGAGCCAGCTCGGCCCCATCGAGATTGCCTTCAAGAGCTGGGACGCGGTGGGCGACAATCCCTTCTTCTGCCCCGACCCGGATAGGGTGGCCGAGCTCGAGGCCTTCATGGACGAGCTGCGCCGGGCCCAGGATTCAGTGGGGGCGAAGATCACCGTGGTGGCCGATGGCCTGCCGCCGGGGCTCGGTGAGCCCGTTTTCGACCGGCTCGATGCCGAGCTGGCTCATGGTTTGATGAGCATCAATGCCGTCAAGGGCGTGGAGATCGGTGACGGCTTTGCCGCCGTGGCGCAGCGGGGCAGTGAGCACCGCGACGAGATGACGCCGGAGGGGTTTCTCTCCAATCACGCCGGTGGCGTGCTCGGTGGCATCTCCTCGGGACAGCAACTGGTCGCGCACCTGGCGCTCAAGCCCACCTCCAGCATCACCACGCCGGGGCGCTCCATCGACGTGCATGGTCAGCCGGTCGAGGTTGTCACCAAGGGGCGCCATGACCCCTGCGTGGGGATCCGCGCCACGCCGATCGCCGAAGCGATGATGGCGCTGACCCTGATGGACCACCTGTTGCGTCATCGGGCGCAGAATGCCGATGTGCGTGTCACCACGCCGGTGCTGCGCTGAATCGGATTCCGGGTTAGGCCCGCTGGGCCTGGCTGACTGCTACACTCAACAGACCACTTGAGCCGAGTACTGCCATGAAGATCAACGTCGAGTTCGACCTGACCCCTGACGAGTTCCGCCGCTCCCTGGGCCTGCCCGATGTCGAGGCTTTCCAGCAGGACTTGCTGAACCGGATTCACAAGCAGATGGAGTCCGGTGTCGAGGGCTATGACCCCATGAGCCTGATGCAGCCTTTCCTGCAGCAACAGGGGCTCTCTCAGGGGCTTTCCCAGGGCATGAGCCAGGGGTTGTCTCAAGGGCTCGCCAGCTTTGGTACCTACCAGCAGATGATGCTGGATATGCTGCGCAAGGCCAGTAGCGGCAGAGCGGAGCAAGCAGAATCCAAAGAGGAAAGAGCGGGCGCAGAAAAGGAAAAGGCAGAGGCCAAGGGCAAGCAGACGCCAGAGCGTGAGCCGGCCGAGGCAAAGAAGAGCAGCAAGCGGGCAGGAACGGCAAGTGCTCGCTCGCGGTCGCGACGCAGTGAGTGAGCCGGCCGGGACAATGGCTTCTGGGTGAGACATCGGTGAGTGTGCCACCTTGATGGAGCAACATTAAGTTGCAACCAAGGGCGTGTCAGACTACGCTTTGTGCAGTGCAGCATTCATGCCGTGCAGCTTGACTGATGGTTGATCGGTGCTGCGCCCGCATGACTCTAGGCCTACAGCTTCAGGTCCACAGGAGGTTACCGCCATGCAGGACAAGATGATCGACAACTTCAATCAGCAGACGCGCCGCTTCTTCGAGCCGATGCGCAAGCTCAACTCGCTGATGCTCGGCAATATGGAAAAGATGACCGAGTACCAGTTGGAGGCCATGAAACGCTACAGTCAACTGGGTACCGAGCGTATGCGCAGTGCCTCGGAAATCAGTGACGCCGAGGATCTCCAGCAGTTCGGCGCTCAGCAGGCCGAGATGATGAACGAGCTCTCCAAGCAGATGATGGAGGATGCCGAGGCCTTGAACCAGATGAGCCAGGAGTTCCGCTCGGAGCTGGAGAAACTGCTCGGTGAGGCCGGCCAGCAGCTGGCCGATCAGGCAAGCCAGAGCGGGGCGAGTGCCAAACCGGCCAGTTCGGGCAAGTCCGACACTCCGGCCAAGGCAACCAGTCAGTCTTCGCGCAAGAGCTGAAAAAAGTCTAGGCGCCGCCCGGCAAGCTCCGGGCGGCGTTGCCGCCTCCACAGCGCCCTCCCGCAGGGTCCTGTGGAGGCGGCTCGTTGAAAGTCATGCCGTGAGTCGATGATCAGGAGTGGGCAATGCTGTCAGGGTTGGAAGGTCCATCACAAGTCGAGTGGGAAGAGTGGAATGCGCAGCTGCAGGAAATGGGGCAGCAGTATCAGGCGCTAATGCAGGACCTCCTCGCAAAAATGGCGCCCGATGCGGCGGCCGACACTATCCATAGCGATATGCGGGAAGCCTTCCAGGCTGGCGCCGAGTCCCTGATGCGTAATCCTCAGCTGGTGTGGCAGACCCAGGCCCGCCTGCTCCAGGATCAATGGCAGCTGTGGCAGAACGCCCTGCGGTCCGCCAACGGCGAGCCGGTCGACCCCCTGGTGGTACCCCAGCGCGGCGATCGACGTTTCAGCGACGAGGCCTGGACCAATGATCCCTACTACCAGGCGATCATGCAGCAGTATCTACTCTTTTCGCGCCTGGTCGAAGAACTGATCGAACGCCTGGAGGGGCTTCCCGAGCAGCAGAAGCGCAACCTGGCCTTCTATGCTCGCCAACTGGTCAATGCCATGGCGCCGACCAACTTCATCTCCACCAACCCCGAAGTGATGCGGCGTACCATGGAGACCCGTGGCCAGAATTTGGTCGATGGCCTGACCCGGCTGCGCGAGGACCTGGCCAATTCCGCCGATGGGCTGAATGTGAGCATGACCGATCGCAGCGCCTTCGAGGTGGGTGAGAACATCGCCGTGACGCCCGGTCATGTGGTGTTCGAGAATGAACTGATCCAGTTGCTCCAGTACACGCCCACGACCGAGACGGTGTTCAAGACGCCGCTGCTGGTCGTGCCGCCCTGGATCAACAAGTACTATATTCTCGACCTGCGCCAGGACAATTCCATGGTCAAGTGGCTGGTGGATCAGGGCCACACCGTGTTCCTGATCTCCTGGCGCAATCCAGGACCAGAACAGCGGGACCTGACCTGGGCCGACTACATGCAGATGGGGCCGATCACCGCCATGGAAGCCATCGAGCAGGCCTGTGGCGAGAAATCGGTCAATCTGCTCAGCTACTGTGTCGGTGGAACCCTGACGGCCTCCACAGTGGCCTATCTCACCAGCACCCGCCGTGGCCGCAAGGTCAGGTCCGTGACCTACATGGCCACCCTGCAGGACTTCCGCGACCCGGGTGAGATCGGTGTACTCTTGAGCGAGCCGGTTCTGGCGGGGATCGAGGCTCGACTCGAGAAGGATGGCTATCTCGACGGCCGTTCAATGGCCTATACCTTCAATCTGTTGCGCGAGAACGATCTCTTCTGGTCCTTCTATGTCAGCAACTACCTGAAGGGCGAGAACCCGGCGCCATTCGACCTGCTTTACTGGAACACCGACGGCACCAACCTGCCGGCGGCGACGCACGGCTGGTATCTGCGCAGCATGTATCTTGAGAATCGACTGGTGCAGCCCGGCGGTATCGAGCTGGACGGAGTCAAGATCGACCTGCGCAAGGTTTCTACGCCGAGCTACTTCGTCTCTACTCGCGACGACCATATCGCCAAGTGGAACAGCACCTACTACGGCGCGCTGCTGCCCAAGGGGCCGACGACGTTCGTGCTGGGTGGTTCCGGTCATATCGCCGGTATCGTCAACCCACCGCACAAGAACAAGTATGGCTACTGGACCAACAGCGAGTTGCCCGACAGCCATGAGGAGTGGCTGGCCGGCGCCGAGGGTCACGAGGGATCCTGGTGGCCACACTGGCAGCAGTGGATGACCGAGGGCGGCTACGCCGACCCGGAGAAGATGGTGCCGGCACGTCAGCCGGGCGAGGGCGAATTGCCGCTGCTTGAGGAAGCGCCGGGGCGCTACGTGCGCATGACCATTCCCGAGGTGCTGGGAGAAGTGCCGCCGAAGGAGTAATCGGCAGGCATCGACGAGAAAGAATCAACGTGGCCCGCCTTGAGCGGGCCACGTTTTTTTTGGCGATGCAAGGTCAGTGGTTATTGCGAGTGCTGGGCGACACCGCCGGGAGTCCTTCGGCCACCAGTCGCCGATACCTAGGACCGGAGCTAAAGCTGCTCCAACAGTTTTTTCTCTCTCCTTTGGAGGAAAAGACCGCTGTTGGAGCGCTGGTCCCCATCGCGACTGGCGCCGGCAGGCGCCTCGGCGTAGGCCGAGAGGGCAGTGGTTATCGCCAGCTTTGGCAACACCGCCGGGAGGCTTTCAGCCTCCAGTCGCGAGCTAAAGCTGCTCCAACAGTTTTTTCTCTCCCCTTGGCGGAGAGTATCGCTGTTGTAGCGCTCGGTTCGGCGCTCCGAGTTTCTATCGCGACGGGCGCCTCGGCGGAGGCTGGCGCGTTAGAGGCTATCGCGAATGCTGGGCAACACCGCCGGGAGGCTTTCAGCCTCCAGTCGCGAGCTAAAGCTGCTCCAACAGTTTTTTCTCTCTCCTTTGGATGACAGGATCGCTGTTGGAGCGCCGCTCTGCGTCGCGACTGGCGCCGGCAGGCGCCCCGCGGAAGCACCATAGCCCGAAACCACCACGCTCAGGGTTTGGCAGTCACATAAGGTCGGCGCCGCAGCCAGATACCCGGCAGCACCAGCAGCACGGCGAGCAGCCAGACCGGCCAGCTGCCGGTGCGGGTGAAGGGCGTGAGGCCCTGCATCGGCGTGGCTTCCCCGGTGAGGTAGGTGGTCTCGAACTGGGGGGCTCGGGCGGTGATGCGGCCCTGCGGGTCGATGATTGCGGTGACGCCATTGCTGGTGGCGCGCACCACATAGCGGCCGTTCTCGAGGGCGCGCAGGCGGGCCATCTGCAGATGCTGCAGCGGACCGATCGACTCGCCGAACCAGGTGTCATTGGATACCGTCAGCAGCAGCTCGGAGTCGCGCGCTCGATCGGCCACTAGGTCGGCGTAGATGATCTCGTAGCAGATGGCGTTGCCGATGGTGGTGCCCACGGCCTGGATCGGCGGCTGTCCCTCCGGCCCCGGCGTCATGGCCGGCATCGGCAGGTCGAAGAAGGCGATGGTTCCACGAAGCCAGCGCTCCAGCGGCAGATACTCGCCGAAGGGCACCAGGTGCGCCTTGCGGTACTCGCCTTCCGTATTGCCGACCCCGATCACGCTGTTGTAATAGAGCCCGCGCCCTTCGCGCTGCAGAACCCCGGTAAGCAGGGCGCTGCCTGGCGGCATGGCGGACTGAGCGCGCTCCAGAATCGGCGTCGCTTCATCCTCGAACATCGGCAATGCCGCTTCCGGCCAGATGATCAGGTCGATATCGTCGGCCTGCTCCCGGGTCATTTCCAGGTAGGTATTGGCCGCCATTCGCTGGCCTTCCGGGGTCCACTTGATCAACTGCGGCAGATTGCCCTGCAGCAGGGCGACTCGCAGGGGCTCGCCGGCGGGTGAGGTCCACTGGATCGGCAGGACCAGCGGGGCCAGCCAGAATGCAGCCATGGGGGCCACGGCCCACCAACGGCGACGCAGGAATTCGACCGCGAGCGTGCCGGTGAGCACGGTCAGAAGCGAAAGCAGATAGACGCCGCCAATCGGCGCCCAGGGCGCCAACGGGGAGTCCACATGGGCGCTACCCAGCAGCAGCCAGGGAAAGCCGGTGAACAGCCAGGTGCGCAGCCACTCGCCGAGCACCCAGGCGCCGGCAAAGGTGAGAAAAGCGAGGCGAGGACCGGTCAGCCGGCGATAGAGCCAGAGGGTCGCGGCGAAGAACAGCGCCATGCAGCAGACGAACAGCGTTGTCAGGAATATCGCCAGCGGGACACCGGTGTAGCCGTAGTCGTGAATCGACACATAGACCCACGAAGCGCCGGAGCCGAACAGCCCGACCCCATAGAACCAGCCCTTGAACGACGCCTGCAGCGGCGACAGGTGGTGGATGCCCAGGGCCATCAGCCCGGCGGCGATGGGGCCTAGCCACCAGAGCTCGAATGGGGAAGCGGTCAGCGTGCTCAGCACGCCGGCGGCCAGCGCCAGGAGATAGGCAGCTGCCGGGGGAAGACGGAATTCAGTCATGGGTAATCGTGGATCCTGGCGAGCCTATTCTTCCGTGAGTGCTTCATCACTGCTCGGGGCTGCTTCCAGCAGGCGGATGCGGCGATTGTCGGCGTTGAGCACGGTGAAGCGCCAGCCGCCAAGCTCGGCATGTTCGCCGCGTCCTGGCAGGTGGCCGAAGCGCTGCATGACCAGACCGCCGACCGTATCGAACTCGTCGTCGGAGAAGCCGGTGCCGAAGCGCTCGTTGAAATCCTCTATTGGCGTCAGGGCGCGGATGGCATAGCGGCCTTCGCCGAGCTCGCGGATATCATCGTCCTCGTCGGTATCGTGCTCGTCTTCGATGTCGCCGACGATCTGCTCGAGAATATCCTCGATGGTCACGATGCCCGCGGTACCGCCATATTCGTCGACTACCACCGCCATGTGGTTGTGAGTGTCGCGAAACTCCTTCAGCAGGCTGTTGAGCCGCTTGGATTCCGGTACGAACATGGCGGGGCGCAGGATATCTTCAATGCGGAAGTTCTCGCGCTCCTCATCCGGACAGTTGAGCAATCGCAGCAGGTCCTTGACCAGCAGCAGTCCCTTGATTTCATCGAGGTTCTCGCCGATGACCGGGTAACGGGAGTGCCCTGTTTCGTCGATCAGTGCGAGGTACTCGTCCGGCGGTTGATCGGCGGCAATGGCCGCGACCTGGGAGCGCGGTATCAGTACTTCGCGGACCTGCTGGTCGCTGATATTCAGGGCGCCTTCGATGATCATCATCGCGTCCTGCTCCAGCTTCAACCGCGTGCCGGCCTGGCGCAGGAATTCCATCAGCTCTTCCCGCGAACTGGGCCCATCATTATCACCCGAGAGGGCGCCGAGTAGTTTCTCTAGCCAGGACTTACCGCCCTGACCGGTTGATCGGTCTTCACTCATGGGTCGAGTCTCTCGTCCTCGCTGTCGAAGCGTCGCTCGCCATTGCTGATGCTCATGTCCCGGACCGGCAGGTAAGGGTCGGCAATGGAAAAGGTTGCCAGGATATCGCGCTCCAGCTGTTCCATGGTTTCGGCTTCAGCCTCCTCGGTATGGTCATGTCCGAGCAGATGTAGTGTGCCATGGACCACCAGGTGAGCGTAGTGATCTTCCAGCCGCTTGTCCTGCTCCTGAGCTTCCTGCATGACGACGGGATGGCAGATCACCAGGTCGCCGAGCAGCGACAGCTCGATGCCGGGGGGAGCTTCGAAGGGGAATGAAAGCACGTTGGTGGGGCGATCGCGGCCGCGATAGTCCCGGTTAAGGGCCAGGCTCTCGGCGGCATCGACGATCCGGATAGTGACCTCGGTGCGGCGCTCTTCAGGGAAGTGGGCCAGTACGGCCTCGACCCAGGATTCGAGTGCCGACTGTGCCGGCAGAGAGCTGCCGGTGGAGGCGATCTGGCGGTCGACTATCGCGGCGGGGGTCATGATTCGCCGTAATCCTTGCTGCCCCTGTGGCGCTCGCGCTCCTGCCGGAGTGACTCGCGCTCGCGGGTGCGGGCCTCGACCCGTGCGCGCTCCTGGACCTCCTGCTCGGCCTCGAAGCCCTCGTAGGCTTCGATGATGCGCTGTACCAGCGGATGACGTACCACGTCCTTTGCGGCGAAGTGAGTCACACCGATGCCTGGTGTGCCTCGCAGCACCTCCAGCACCTGGATCAGACCGGAGCTCGACCCACGTGGCAGATCGACCTGGGTGACGTCGCCGGTGATCACGGCGGTCGAGCCGAAGCCGATACGGGTCAGGAACATCTTCATTTGTTCGCGAGTGGTGTTCTGGCTCTCGTCGAGAATGATGAAGGCATTGTTGAGCGTGCGCCCACGCATGTAGGCCAGCGGGGCGATCTCGATCACCTGCCGCTCGATCAACTTGCCGACCTGCTCGAAGCCGAGCATCTCGTAGAGGGCGTCATAGAGCGGACGCAGGTAGGGGTCGATCTTCTGGGCCAGGTCGCCGGGCAGGAAGCCGAGTTTTTCACCCGCTTCCACGGCCGGTCGGACCAGCAGGATGCGGCGCACTTCCTGATGGTTGAGCGCCTCCACCGCTGCGGCTACGGCCAGGTAGGTCTTGCCGGTACCGGCCGGGCCAATGCCGAAGTTGATGTCATGGGCGCGAATGCTCGTGACATAGCTCTGCTGGTTCTGTCCGCGTGGCTTGATCAAGACCTTGGGCGTGCGCAGCAGGACGTCGCCGTCTTCGTGCCCCTCTTCCTCCTCCAGCGCCTCGAGGCCGGATTCCTGCAGGAACAGGTGCACGGTGTCCGGCGACAGCTCGCTGGCTTCGGCTTCGCGATAGAGGTGCTCCAGCACATTGGCGGCGGCCTTCACTCGATTTCCCGGGCCTGCCAGCTGGAACACGTTGCCGCGATTGCGAAGGGTGACACCGAGTCGTTCCTCGACCAGTTTGAGGTGTTCATCGCGCTGACCACAGAGAGTGGCCAGGCGCTGGGGGTCATTGGGTTCGAGGCTCAATGTGATGATGCGGTTCGCCTGAGAAGTTGGCTGGCTCAAGACAAGGGGATCCATGCGTTGCGAATGTGGGCTCAGCTTACTGCCCCGGCAAAGGCCGGGGCAATGACAGAATGCTCAGTGTAGTGCCGGTGAGTGCAGCTCGCCACGTAACGAGTTGGGTAGCGCTTCGGTGATGGTCACGTCGACGAAGTGGCCGATCAGCTCGGTGGGGTTGGCGGCACGGAAATTGACCACCCGATTGTTCTCGGTACGCCCCGAGAGCTGGCCCGGATCCCTCGGCGAGAAGCCGGTGACCAGAATGCGCTGGGTCGACCCTACCATCCGGCGGCTGATCTGCATGGCTTGCTGGATGATACGCTCCTGAAGAATCGCCAGGCGCTGCTTCTTGACGCTCTCGGGAGTATCGTCGGCGAGGCTTGCCGCCGGCGTGCCGGGGCGGGCCGAATAGACGAAGCTGAAGGAGTGGTCGAAGCCGATGCGATGGATCAGGTCCATGGTCGCTTCGAAATCCGCTTCGGTCTCGCCGGGGAAGCCGATGATGAAGTCCGACGAGAAGCTGATATCGGGGCGCAGCTTGCGGATGCGCTCCAGCTTCTCCACGTACTCCTCGACGGTGTGGCCGCGCTTCATCGCTGCCAGAATACGGTCGGAGCCGGCCTGCACCGGCAGGTGCAGGTGGCTGACCAGTTCCGGCACCTCGCCATAGGCCTCGATAAGGCTATCGGTAAACTCCACCGGGTGAGACGTAGTGAAACGGACGCGATCGATACCTTCCACCGCCGCCACGCAGGCGATCAGCTCAGCCAGGTCGATTTCGTCGCCGAGCTGGTTCTCTCCCCGATAGGCATTGACGTTCTGCCCCAGCAGGTTGATCTCGCGTACCCCCTGGTCGGCCAGGTGGATGACTTCGTCCATGACCGACTCGAAGGGGCGCGAAACTTCCTCGCCGCGGGTATAGGGCACGACACAGAAGGTGCAGTACTTGGAGCAGCCTTCCATGACCGAGACAAAGGCAGTGGCCCCATCGGAACTGGGGCTGGGCAGGTGGTCGAACTTCTCGATCTCAGGGAAGGTGACGTCGACCACCGAAATCTGGTCGTTGCGCCGTGAGTCGAGCATGGCCGGGACTCGGTGAAGGGTCTGGGGGCCGAAGACCATGTCGACATGAGGGGCGCGCTTGCGCAGTGCCTCCCCTTCCTGACTGGCCACGCAGCCTCCCACGCCGATGACCAGGTCGGGGTTGGCATCCTTGAGCTTCTTCCAGCGGCCGAGCTGGTGGAAGACCTTCTCCTGTGCCTTCTCCCGGATCGAGCAGGTGTTGAGAAGGATGACGTCGGCATCGCCTTCGTCGTCGGTCAGTTCCAGCTGGTGGGATTCGCCGAGCAGGTCCGCCATGCGGGCAGAGTCATACTCGTTCATCTGGCAGCCGTGGGTCTTGATGAAGAGTTTCTTCGCCATAAGAATAGGGTCGCTGTCGGTTGCCCGACGCTTGCGTCACCGGTGAGTGGAGTGTCGCGGGAATGCGGCTCAGGCAGGCTGCCGAGCCGTTCTCGAAGATGCGCTCATTATACGGAACCAGGGGCAGCGGGGCTAGCGTGGTGGTCTCGTCACCCATCGACTGTGTTACGCTTGCGAGTCTGCAGGGGTGTACCTCGCTTCGGGGTGCGCAACGGTCAATCGAACGGGAAGGAACGACGGCCTTATGGCGGCCAAGCCGATCTATCGGGTGGTTTTTCACCAGCAAGGTGAAGTGTGGGAACTCTACGCCCGCGAGATATTCCAAAGCGATCTCTGGGGCTTCATCGAGATCGAGGAGTTCGTCTTCCAGGATGGCTCGAAGCTGGTGGTGGACCCCTCGGCCGACAAGCTGCGCCACACCTTCGACGGTGTGACCCGCAGCTATCTGCCGATCAATTCCATCGTCCGCATCGACGAGGTGGAGCGAGAAGGGCCGGCGCGGGCAGTCAAGAGCGAAGGGCGTATCGCCGAGTTTCCGCGGGCGCCGATGCCGCCGCCCCGGGGTGACCGCTAGGAGGTCAGTGCCAGGAGGGGAGCGCTGACAGTTTCCGGGCACAATGACTGGTCATGAATTGACCAGTCCGTCTCGGGGCCATGTGGGGCAACAGGTGGCAAGGTCTTTCCAGCGTTTTTCCCGGGACTTATCCACAGAAGCTGTGGATAGCCCCCTCCGACAATGGTCTCATCGGCTGCCGGACGAACGGGAGGTTCGACGGCGGCTTACAGGTCGCGGCGCAGCAGCTGCCGCAGGAGCCTTCGATAGCAGGACAACGGCATGACAATGCATAGATTCTCGACTCTCATGGTGGGTGTCACACTGGGGCTGATGGCCCTGCCGCTGCATGCCCAGCAGAATTCGGACGCCACCCATTGGGTATCCGACGAACTGACCACTTATGTTCGCAGCGGCCCGACCGATGGCTACCGCATTGTCGGCACGCTGACCTCCGGTGAACCGGTCACCGTGCTGGAAGCCAGTGGCGACTACAGCCGTGTACGCAACGCCGAGGGCAGTACCGTCTGGGTACTCAGCGACGAATTGCAGGAGGAACCCAGTGCGCGCCAGCAGTTGCCGACACTCGAAAGGCAGGTAGCTGAGCTGGAAGAGGAGCTGGGCAGCATCAACGAGACCTGGGAGGATCGGGTGTCGGCGATGACAGAGACGCTGGATGTTCGCGAGCAGCGCATCGCCGAGCTGGAGGCAAGCAATCGTCAGCTCGACAGTGAAGCCGACCAGTCACGGCAGACCATTCGCCAGTTGCAGGCTCGGCTGGACACCCAGGAAGAGGACCTGCTGATTCGCTATTTCATGTATGGAGGAGGAGTCGCCGGTGCCGGCCTGCTGGTAGGGCTGATCATCCCCCATCTGCCACGCAAGAAACGCAAGCGCGACCGCTGGTTCTAAGGGAGAGCAGGTTTCAAGGGAGAGACTATGGCTGGGCAATGGGTGGACCGCTGGCGGGAAGGGCGCATCGGATTTCACCGCTCTCAGGTGCATCCGGCGCTTATGCAGTACTGGCCGCTGCTCGGGGCGAGGCCGGGCACTAAGGTCCTTGTGCCGCTCTGTGGCAAGAGCCTCGACATGCGCTGGCTCGCTCGCCATGATCATCCGGTCTTGGGCATCGAACTGGCCGAGGAGGCGATCGAGCAGTTCGTCGCCGAAGGCACCGGAGAGATATCCCGCTACCGGCAGGAGCCCTTTGCCGTCTGCCGTCAGGGCAGCGTCGAGCTATGGTGTGGGGACTTCTTCCACTTCCATATCGAGCAGGCCGCCGAGATCGGCGCCTTCTACGACCGGGGCGCGCTGATCGCCTTGCCGCCGGCTACGCGGCAGCGTTATGCCTTCCATCTCGGTCAACTGACCCCTCCCGGTGCGCGCGGGCTTTTGATCAGCCTGGTGCGTGCCCCGGGCGACGAGGGCGGCGGTCCGCCGTTCAGCGTCACTGCCGACGAGGTGCGCGAGCTCTTCGAGCCCAATTTCCTGGTCACACACCTGGAGGATGGGCAGCCCGAAGAGGGGAGCGGCTTTCGTGAAAGCGTTTGGGCCCTGGTACGACGTGGGCCCGCCGTCTAGCCACTGACCAACCAAGTCCTGACTGGCCAAGCACTGTCCGAGAAGGACTTCATTCGTCGCTTTCAAGACAACGCCGAGTGCGCACGAAAAACCAAAGCGGGCGCCCATGTGGGCGCCCGCTTTGGACTGGCAAGGGGTGTGGCTATGGCGAGCGGCTGTCGGCGGCTCGCTCAACGAGCCAGCAGCTGTCCCAGCTCCGGGTCGCGGAAGGCGCGATCGAGCCCATTGCTCAGCAGGTCATTGAGCATGCGAGCATTGGTATCGCGATCCGGGCGAAAGGCATAGCTCTGGGTGCGACGTGATGTGTAGGTGCCGGTATAGGTATTGCCGCCGTTGACCGCCTTGGCCTCGAATACCGCCTCAAGGCGGGCCTCGTCGATGACAGGCCGGCTGTCGCCACGTTCATACCCCAGATGCACCAGGGTGAGGGTCAGGCTTGGCCGGCCCTCCGCTGGTTCGGTGGTGGGGGAAAAGCCCATCTCCCGTACGGCCTGCTCGGCTTCGCGCTGTAGCCTGGGAACCAGCTCATGGGCGCTGACGGTGATGGTGGAGGTCGCCATGGCGCTGCCGCTACGGGTACCGATCACCTCGCTGTCGCGGTCATCCACAGCCATCACCGTGATGGCCTGGCCACCGCCGGTTGTCGGAACGTCGGCGGTACGCTGCGGATTCAGCTGGAGGTAGTGCGGGCTGGCACAGCCCGCCAGCAGGGCGCCAGCCAGTAGCAAGGCGGCGGCACGCAACGTCGTAAGGCGAAAGGGGCGTCGAATCATCTGGGACTCTCCTGGGCGATGATGGAGGGTGGCGATGGGGAAAGTAGAGCGCGAACATGACGATCGAGCGCATGGCAGTTAGCTGGCATAGGTGGCGAGTATAGCCGCGAGAAGGCCAACGGCAACAGCGTTGAGTGCGCCGGAGCCAGAGCGGTTACAATGGGCTCTCCTCCAAGGAGAGCGCTTATGATCCGACCCGCAGCCAAGGTAGACATGCCGCAACTCGTCGATATCTGGTTGCGCGCCTCGCAGCTGGCCCACGACTTCATTCCCGCCGAGTTCTGGACGCGCCGCGCCCACGACATGGCCACCCGCTATCTGCCCGGCGCCGAGACGCATGTACTGGAGCTGGGGGGCAGCGTCATCGGCTTCGCGGCTCTCAATGGCAATCATCTCGAGGCGCTGTTCATCGACCCGGATTACCAGCGCTTCGGCCATGGTACGCACTTGATGGCCCATGCCATGGCGTGCCGTGAGCGAATCACTCTGTGCGTCTATTCGCGCAACGTCCGTGCTGTCTCGTTCTACCGCCGTCTGGGGTTCCAGGTAGTGGAGGATCGTTTGGAGCCGGCAAGCGGCGAGAGCGAGACCCTGATGGCCTGGGCGCGCCAGCCCCGCACTGACAGCAGCGCCGACTGATCCTGCCTATCAGCCTGGCTCAGGCAGACTCGAGTTCCTTCGGTTTGGTGGTACTGAGCTCGTCGGGGAACCGATGCCAGCGCCGTGGTACCGCGAACAGCCGCATGCCGCGGGTCAACCCGAGACGCTCGTAATCGGCATGGCGCACGGTTGCCAGCCATGGCTCGCCCAGCCAGTCGGCTTCCAGCTCCACCCTGACCTCGGCACCCACCGGCGATATCGCCGTTACGGTAACCGGCATATGGGCGTTGGGGGTGGCAGCCTCCCTCAGTTCGACCTCATGTGGGCGCAGCAGCAGCTCTTCCGCGCCGTCGGCCAGGTCCACCGCCAGGCGGGCGTCACCGCAGGTCAGAACGCCATCTCTCACCGAGCCTTCCAGATGGTTCACATCTCCCAGGAACTCGAAGACGAAGCGATTGGTCGGCGCCCGGTAAAGCGTGTCCGGTGTGTCGATCTGTTCGATGCGCCCATTACTCATCACCACCACCCGGTCGGATAGCTCGAGGGCCTCCTCCTGGTCGTGGGTAACGAAGACGCTGGTGAAATTGAGTTCGTCGTGCAGATGGCGCAGCCAGCGACGCAGTTCCTGGCGCACCTTGGCGTCCAGTGCGCCGAAGGGCTCGTCGAGCAGCAGCACCTCCGGGCGAAGGGCGAGAGCGCGGGCCAGCGAGACACGTTGCTGCTGGCCGCCGGAGAGCTGCGCGGGGTAGCGGTTTGCCAGCTGTTCGAGCTTGACCATCTCCAGCAGCCGATGGACTCGGGCACGGATCTCGCCGCTGGTGGGGCGGCTCTTCCGCGGCATCACGGTAAGACCGAAGGCCACGTTGTCGAACACGGTCATGTGACGGAACAGCGCGTAGTGCTGGAAGACGAAGCCGATGCGCCGGTCGCGGACGTGCAGGTTGGTCACGTCGCGATCGCCGAACAGGATGCGCCCGGCAGGCTCACGATCGGCGGCTTCCAGGCCGGCAATGATACGCAGCAGGGTGGTCTTGCCGGAACCGGAGGGCCCCAGCAGGCCGATCAGCTCACCGTCACGGATGTCCAGGTTCACCGGCTCCAGGGCACGGCTCGTGCCGAAGTGCTTTGCTATGTTTTGAAGGCGGATGCTCATGCGTGAACCTCCCGGCGCGCGGCGCGCCATTCCAGGCTGGCCTTGGCAACCAGCGTGAGCAGGGCGATGAAGGCCAGCAGCGATGCGCTGGCGAAGGCGCCCACGGTGTTGTAGTCCTGGTACAGCTGTTCCAGATGCAGGGGCAGGGTATTGGTCTGGCCGCGAATGGCCCCCGAGACCACCGAGACGGCGCCGAATTCGCCCACCGCACGGGCGTTGGTGAGAATCACGCCGTAGAGCAGCGCCCAGCGAATGTTGGGCAGTGTCACCCGGCGAAAGACCGTCCAGCCCGGCGCGCCCAGGGTCACGGCGGCTTCCTCTTCGCGGGAGCCCTGGGCCTGCATCAGCGGTATCAGTTCCCGCGCCACGAAGGGGCAGGTGACGAAGATGGTCACCATCAGGATGCCCGGCCAGGCGAACATCAGCTGGATATCGTAGCCGTCGAGCCAGCTGCCGAGCCAGCCGGTACGGCCATAGAGCAGCAGGTAGATCAGGCCGGCGACCACCGGCGAGACCGCAAAGGGGATATCGATCAGGGTCTGCAGGATGCGTCGCCCGGGGAAGTTGAAACGGGTGACCAGCCACGCCAGCGCCACGCCGAACACCAGGCAGACGGGGATCGTCAGCAGGGCGATGAACAGGGTCAGGCCGATGGCCGCCACGGTGTACTCGTTGCTGACGTTGGCCCAGAACACCCCCACCCCCTGGGTGAAGGCCTGGGCGAAGATCGCCACCAGCGGCAGCAGCAGGAACAGTGCCGAAAATGCCAGGGCGAGGAACACGAGCAGGCGCCGAACCCGGGGCGCATCACCGATTCGCTGCATCAGCCGGCTCCTCCATGCAGCCGCTTGATGAAGCGGCCCTGCCAGATATTGATCACCAGCAGCAGGGCCAGCGAGACGAACAGCACCACCGAGGCGATGGCCGAGGCGCCGGCATAGTCGTACTCCTGCAGCTTGACGAAGATCATCAGGGCGGTGATCTCGGTTTCGTAGGGCATGTTGCCGGCGATGAAGATGATGGCGCCGAACTCCCCCAGCGAGCGTACGAAGGCGAGCCCGGTGCCGGTGACCAGTGCCGGCCACAGGTGGGGCAGGATCACGCGGCGAAAGGCCGTGCCGTCCGAGGCGCCCAGGGTCAGGGCGGCTTCATCCACCTCGTGGGGCAGGTCTTCCAGCACCGGCTGCACCGTGCGTACCACGAAGGGAATGCTGGTGAAGGCCATGGCCAGGGCGATACCGACCCAGGTATAGGCGACCTGGAAGCCCAGTGGCTCGAGCAACCGCCCCATCCAGCCGTTGCTGGAGTAGAGCGTTGCCAGGGTAATGCCGGCAACGGCGGTAGGCAGCGCGAAAGGCAGGTCCATCAGGGCGTCCAGCAGCCGCTTGCCAGGAAATTCGTAGCGCACCAGCACCCAGGCCAGCAGTAGCCCGAAGGCGCCGTTGACCAGGGCGGCCACCGCGGCGGCACCGATGGTGACCGTGTAGCTGGCCACCACCCGGCCCTCGGTGATGATCGCCCAGTACTCGGCCAGGCTGAGCCCTGCCAACTGACCGAACAGCCCGGTCAGCGGCAGCAGCAGCACCAGCGAGATGAACATCAGGCTGATGCCGAGCGAAAGACCGAAGCCTGGCAGCACCCGCTTGGGGGCGCTGCCGGCGCGAGTGGCGAGCGTGATCATCAGCGGCGCTGTAACTGGTCCAGCAGGGCGCCGCCGGCGAAGTGCTCATCCATGGCCTGCTCCCAGCCCCCGACGATATCCTCGACCCGCAGCAGCTCGGTTTCCGGGAACTGGTCGGCGAATTCCTCCACGATTGCCTCGTGATGGACGCGATAGTTGAAGTCGGCCAGCATGCGCTGGGCCTCTTCGCTGTAGAGGTATTCGACATAGGCCTGGGCAAGGTCCTGAGTGCCGTTGCGCTCGGCATTGGGTTCGACCACCGCCACCGGGAATTCGGCGAGGATGCTGACCGGCGGCACGATGACCTCATAGTCATCCTGGCCATACTCGCCGCGGATGTTGTTGACCTCGGATTCGAAGCTGATCAGCACGTCGCCGATGCCGCGCTCGATGAAGCTGGTGGTGGCGCCGCGGCCGCCGGTGTCGAACACCGCCACGTTGCGCAGGAAGGTGCGCATGAAGTCGTGGATCTGCTCCTCGTCGCCATCGAAGTGCTGCTGGGCAAAGCCCCAGGCGGCCAGGTAGGTGTAACGGCCGTTACCGGAGGTCTTGGGGTTGGGGAAGACCATCTTGACGTCTTCCCTCACCAGGTCGTCCCAGCTCTCGATGCCCTTGGGGTTGTCCTTGCGCACCAGAAACGCCGTGGTGGAGTAGTAGGGCGAGGCATTGTTGGGCAGTTGCTGCTGCCAGTCCTCGGCCACGAGCCCGGCATCGGCGAGCACCTGGACATCGGTCACCTGGTTGTAGGTCACCACGTCGGCGCGCAGTCCCTGAAGGATGGCGCGGGCCTGGGCGGAGGAGCCACCGTGGGACTGCTGAATGGCGATCTCTTCGCCCTGCTCGGCCTGCCACCAGTCGCGGAATTCCGGATTGATGGCGGAGAAGAGCTCGCGGGCGATGTCATAGGAGGAGTTGAGAATCTCGCGCTCGGCGGCCATGGCCGGGGTGGCCAGGCTGACCCCCAAGGCAACGACAAGCGCGGTGCGGCGAACGGTTGACAGCAGTTGCATGCGAGACACTCCAATAAGAACACAGTGATGATAAGGTTAAATCTGACAATGGGGAATTACAATCATGGTTTTTATTCGTTTTCGAAATATGACTGTGGCGAATTTCTCCCCCCTGCGGCCCATTCCCCCGTTGCTGGTGGTTCCTGCTAGAATGCGGGCCTCTCTCTTTCCGAGCGATAGCCTGGACATCCCATGACCGACGCGACCCGCGATTTTCTCATTGCCCCCTCCATTCTCTCCGCCGACTTCGCCCGCCTGGGCGAGGAAGTGGATAACGTATTGGCTGCCGGGGCCGATATCGTCCATTTCGACGTCATGGACAACCACTACGTGCCCAACCTGACCATTGGGCCCATGGTCTGCGAGGCGCTGCGCAAACATGGCGTCACTGCGCCCATCGATGCTCACCTGATGGTCAAGCCGGTGGATCGGCTGATCGGCGACTTCATCGACGCCGGCGCCACCTACATCACCTTCCACCCCGAGGCCTCCGATCACATCGACCGCTCGCTGCAGCTGATTCGTGACGGCGGCTGCAAGGCCGGTCTGGTGTTCAACCCGGCGACACCGCTCTTCTACCTCGACTACGTGATGGACAAGGTCGACATGATCCTGCTGATGAGCGTCAATCCGGGGTTTGGCGGCCAGGCCTTCCTGCCGGGCACCCTGGACAAGCTGCGCGAGGCACGTCGACGTATTGACGCCTCGGGGCGGGCGATTCGCCTCGAGATCGACGGTGGGGTCAAGGTCGACAACATCGCCGAGATCGCTGCGGCCGGCGCCGACACCTTCGTGGCCGGCTCCGCGATCTTCAAGGCCGCCAACGCTGCCGACTCGCATCGCTACGACAGCGTGCTCCGCGACTTCCGCGAGCAGTTGGCCACGGTGCAGGCCGGCGAGCGGTGAACACGGAAGCACCACTGTGGTACCTCTATATGCTCGAGACGCCTCGAGGCGCGCTCTATACCGGCATCACCACCGACGTCGCCCGACGCGTGGCTCAGCATGAGGCAGGGCGGGGCGCCAAGGCCTTGCGCGGGCGTGGGCCGCTTACGCTAGTGCATCACGAGGCGGTAGGCATCCACGGAGATGCGCTGCGGCTCGAGGCGGAGGTCAAGCGACTCTCGGCGGTGGGCAAGCGCAGTTGGATCAAGAACCGGCAGGTCAGCGAGGAAACCTCATGCACCCGATCCTGAAGGACATCCGCCTGGTGGCGTTCGACCTCGACGGCACCCTGGTCGATTCCGTACCCGACCTGGCGGCCGCCGTGGACAGGGTGTTGGGTGAACTCGGTCTGCCGCCGGCCGGCGAAGCGAAGGTAACGGCGTGGGTTGGCAACGGTTCGTTCACGCTGGTGGAGCGAGCGCTGGCCGATGCACTGGGCGAGTCGCCCGGGGCCCAAGCGCTCGACGCGGGACATCGACGCTTCCTTTACTACTACGGGCAGGACCCGGGGTCGCGCACGCGCCTCTATCCCGGGGTGCGTGAGGGGCTGGACGACCTCAAGGCTGCCGGGCTGCTCCTGGCCCTGGTGACCAATAAGCCCTACGCCTTTATCGAGCCGATCATGGAGCAGTTCGGCCTCGAGCGGCATTTCGCCCTCGCGCTGGGCGGGGATTCTCTGGAACGGAAAAAACCGGATCCGGCACCGCTGCTTCACGTGGCGGCCTATTTCGACGTGCCGCCATCGGCCTGCCTGATGGTGGGAGATTCACGCCATGATATTGCCGCCGGTCGCGCGGCCGGTTTTCGAACCCTGGCGGTCCCCTACGGTTACAATCATGGCGAACCGGTGCAGGATAGCCGTCCCGACGGCCTGGTTGATTCACTGGCGGAACTCGTTTAGGGTCGATTTTCGACCTCTATCAATGACCTCGGATTCATTCCGTTTGCCTATCCTGCGGGACACGTTTCGATGGACAGCATGATGCTGCATGACCCCTCCTCTACACGTGGCAGCCTTCGCCCGGCCGCTACCTTGATGGTGTCGTTTGTTGCCGAGTCTGCCGGTTGGCGATGGTGATGCTCACTCGAGCATTGCCCGTACTTCACCCGACACCGTCCTTACTTCGAGGAAATCGTCATGATGACGCCCGAACGTTTCCGTGCGCTGGCCGATGCCGGCTACAATCGCATTCCAGTCACCCGCGAAGTGCTGGCCGATCTCGACACTCCGCTCTCCACCTACATGAAGCTGGCCGACGAACCCTGGACGTTTCTGCTTGAGTCGGTGCAGGGGGGCGAGAAGTGGGGGCGCTATTCGATCATTGGTTTGCCCTGCCAGGAGCGAATCGAAGTGCGTGGCTTCAGCGTCAGCCGTTTCCTGGGCGACGAGTGCCAGGGGACGATCGAAGTGGAAGATCCGCTGAGCTGGATCGAGGAGTTTCATGCCGGCTTCAAGGTGCCACGGCTGGACGATCAGCCCCGCTTCGATGGCGGCCTGGTGGGTTACTTCGGCTACGACACCATCCGCTACATCGAGCCACGCCTGCGTGGCCCCCATGTGGCCGCCAAGCCGGACCCGCTTGGGGTTCCCGACATCCTGCTGATGGTCTGCGACGATCTGGTGGTGTTCGATAACCTCTCGGGCCGGTTGACACTCTGGACCCATGCCCACCCCGCAGAGTCGGGCGCCTATGAGGCGGCGGTCGAGCGGCTGCGTCAGCTCGAGATTCGCCTGCGCAGTGCCACGCTCAACACTACCAGCCCCGGCACCGGGCGAAGCGCGGTGGAGGAGGGGCATTTCACCTCCGGCTTTACCGAATCGGGCTTCAAGTCGGCGGTGGAGACGATCAAGGAGTACGTGCTGGCCGGTGACGTCATGCAGTGCGTGCCGTCGCAGCGCATGTCGATTCCCTACCAGGCCTCGCCGCTGGATCTCTATCGCGCGTTGCGAAGTCTCAATCCCTCGCCCTACATGTTCTTTTTCAATCTCGACGACCACCATGTGGTGGGCTCATCGCCGGAGATCCTCACCCGCCTGGAAGATGGGGAAGTGACGGTGCGCCCGATCGCCGGCACCCGGGTGCGGGGCAAGACCGAGGAGGAGGACCGTGAGCTGGAAGCCGACCTGCTGGGCGATCCCAAGGAGATCGCCGAGCACCTGATGCTGATCGACCTGGGGCGCAACGACGTGGGGCGTATCAGCGAGACGGGCTCCGTGGTGGTGACCGACCAGATGGCCGTAGAGCGCTACTCCCACGTGATGCACATCGTTTCCAACGTCACCGGACGGCTGCGGCCGGGGCTTTCCGCCATGGATGTGCTGCGTGCCACCTTCCCGGCGGGCACGCTCTCCGGTGCGCCCAAGATTCGCGCCATGGAGATCATCGACGAACTGGAGCCGGTCAAGCGTGGCGTCTACTCCGGTGCGGTGGGCTATCTCTCGTGGCACGGCAACATGGATACCGCCATCGCCATTCGCACCGCGGTGATCAAGGACGGGGTGCTGCACGTGCAGGCCGGGGCGGGTATCGTCGCGGACTCGGTGCCCGAGATGGAGTGGCAGGAAACCCTCAACAAGGGGCGCGCGATTTTCCGTGCGGTGGCCATGGCCGAGAAGGGGCTGGATAACCTCTAGGCAGGAGTTAGGCAGGAGTCAGGCAGGGGCCTCTGCAGATGTCATGCCCAACCGACGGCGGCCGCCGGGGCCGCCTCAATCATCCTGGCTTACGCCTCCTCGGCTTCCTGCTCCTCCCTACTTTCGTCTGCGCCTTCTTCGTCCTCTTCGTCTTCACTTTCCTCCTCCCCGAGCAGTGCCGTTCGGATCAGCGCAGCGTTGTGACGCATCAGCGAGAAATAGTCGCCCGCCTCTCCGTCCGATTCGCTCAGTGAGTCGACGTAGAGCGGGCCCGCTACGGCGGCGCCGGTCTCGGAAGCGATGCCACTGACGTGCCGGTCGGAAATGGTGCTTTCCCAGAAAAGAGCGGCCGGCCGGCTCTCGCTGACCAGGTCGATGATTCGCATCACCTGCTGTGGGGAGCCCTCCGTTTCGGTATTGATGCCCCAGACCCCATCATGGCGGAAGCCATAGGCATCGGCAAAATAGACGAAGGCGGCCTCGCTGGTGATCAGCAGACGCTCGCCTTCAGGAATGTCCTCGAGCTTTGCCGATATTTCCTTGTGTAACCCTGCGAGGGTTTCGCGGGCCTTGTCGGCCCGGGAATGGAAGTTGTCGGCGGCCTCCGGATGCAGGTCGGCCAGTGTTTCTGCAATAACTTGAACATAGGCCGCGGCCGCACGCGGGTCCATCCACAGGTGCGGGTCCGGCTCGCCGGCGTATTCACCGGTGACGATGGGCAGGGTCGGGTATTCGGATGCCTCCGCCAGCGGGATCATGGGGGCCTGATTGCCAACGGTGGCATACACCTGGCGCATCCACTGTTCCAGCCGGTAGCCGTTGTAGAACACCAGCTCGGCATCCTCCAGGGCGATGAAGTTGTTGGGGGTCAGCTCCCATTCGTGGACTTCAGCCCCGGGAGGGGTGAGTGTCACAAGGCGAATGTCATCGCCCCCGACCTGGGCTACGAGATCGCCGAGAATCGAGAAGGTGGCGACCACCTTGGGGGATGCTGCTACCTGGGTGGCGCCGGCCATGGCAGCCAGGGGCAGGGCCAGCCAGAGCAGGGCGTGGCGAGATGAGCGCATCGTAAATCTCCTTTTTGCGGTAGCGCATTGGCTCGATGATAGAGACTGTGGCCTAGCCTGGCCAGGCGTGCCGCGTTACGAGAGGTAGGCTTCCGTCGATGACGCCATGACCCACCGGCGGATTGACAGCCAGCCCGGCACAACGGCACTATTGCGACATGACATCACCAGATCACATGCATTCGAGCCGGACGTGGTGGCGCTCCTGAAGCGGGGCGGCATACCTGTGTCTTGAATGACCATGCCGCCGTCGGGGCGGCATTTTTGTGCCTGGTGACCCCTGCACGGCTGGCGTGAGCAACGAGCCCGAGCTGGTTAACTTCTGCGAGGCCAATGGCCACCTGCAACAGAAACAGGACTACTACCGCCATGTCCGTGCTGATGATCGATAACTATGACAGCTTCACCTTCAATGTGGTGCAGTATCTGGGCGAATTGGGGGCCGACGTGGTCACCCATCGCAACGACACCATCACCCTGGAAGAGATCGAGGCGCTGGCCCCGAGTCATCTGGTCATTTCACCCGGGCCCTGTACGCCCAACGAGGCGGGCATCTCCCTGGAAGCGATTCGCCACTTCGCCGGCCGATTGCCGATTCTTGGCATCTGCCTGGGCCACCAGGCCATCGGTCAGGTCTATGGCGGGAAGGTCGTGCGGGCTCCTCAGGTGATGCACGGCAAGACCTCACGGATTCGCCACCATGGCCAGGGTGTCTTCCAGGGGCTGGCAGACCCGCTTGAGGTGACCCGCTATCATTCCCTGGTAGTGGCGGCCGACTCCTTGCCCGAGTGTCTCGAGGTGACCGCCTGGACCGACCAGGATGACGTAACGCCCGGCCTGGTCATGGGCCTGCGCCATCGTGAGCTGGACATCGAAGGGGTTCAGTTCCACCCGGAATCGATACTGACTCGCCAGGGGCATGAGCTGCTGGCCAATTTCCTGAAGCGTCGCTGACCCGCGCCCGACAGAGACAGAGGAGTCCTGCCAATGCAGATGCGAGAGGCAATTGCCGCAGTGATGCGCCGCGAAAACCTGAGCTTCGATGCGACGCACGGGGTGATGCAACAGATCATGACCGGTGAGGCCACCGATGCCCAGATTGGCGGTCTGCTGGTCGGCCTGGCCATGAAGGGCGAGACCGCCGAGGAGATCGGTGCGGCGGCCCAGGTCATGCGTGAGCTCATGAATCGGGTGCGGGTCACGGCGGACAATATCGTCGATATCGTCGGCACCGGTGGCGACGGTGCCAACCTGTTCAACGTCTCTACCGCCGCCAGCTTCGTGGCCGCCGCCGGTGGTGCCCATGTGGCCAAGCACGGCAATCGCAGCGTATCGTCCTCGTCCGGTAGCGCCGACCTGTTCGACGTGGCGGGGATCAACCTGGACCTCAAGCCGGCCGAGGTGGGCCGCTGCATCGAGCAGGTGGGGGTCGGCTTCATGTTCGCCCCCAACCATCACCCGGCCATGCGCTATGCGATCGGGCCGCGTCGTGAGATGGGCGTGCGCACCCTGTTCAATATTCTCGGGCCGCTCACCAATCCCGCCGGCGCCCCCAATCAGCTGCTGGGCGTCTACTCGCCGGAACTGGTTCCGCTGATGGCCGAGGTTCTGCAGTATCTCGGTAGCCGACATGTCATGGTGGTGCATGCCGAGGACGGCCTGGACGAGATATCGCTGGCCGCACCGACCCAGGTGGCGGAGCTCAAGGACGGCGAGATCCGCCGCTATACGATCACTCCCGAAGAGCTGGGTATCGAGCGCCAGGACATGGCGCCGCTCAAGGTAGTCAGCGCCGAGGACAGCCTGCGGCTGGTACGCGAGGCCCTGGTAGGCGAAGGGTTGGCGGCCGACATCGTCGCGCTCAACGCCGGCGCTGCGCTCTACTGCGCGGATATCGCCGACTCGTTGAAAGAGGGCGTGGCCATGGCCCAGGATGCTCAGGCCTCCAAGCTGCCGCTGGAGAAAATGAAGGAACTGGCTGATTTTACCCGCGTGCTGCTCCCTTAATTTCCTGGCCGAGCCAGGCCCGGTGACAGGTTGCTTTTCAGGGGGAGCTGGATATCGGCAGAAGCTGAGGGGCGCCAACAGGCGCCCCTCCTCGGTTCTCCATCGTCGGTTCAGTAACGATAGCTGGCACTCAGTCGTATATCCCGCCCGGGGTCGGGCAGACCGTGAGCAACGTCGCCAGCATCGCCGTAGCTGGCGTGATCGGAGTGCTGCTTGTCGAAGATGTTGTTGACCCTGAGCGAGAGCGTCAGGTGGTCGCTGGCAAGCGGGTGCCAGCGGGCATAGACGTCATTGACCCCATAGCCGGCTTTCTCTGGGTAGCCGCTGGCCACCTTGGTCAGCCGCTCGGCGAAGCGTCCAGTCCAGCCAAGGTGGAGGCTGTTCGTCGCCTGGAAATTCACGTTGGCCACCCACGTATCGCCGATGCTGGTGCCGATGGCCATGTCATCGTCGCTCAGCGGCTCGCCGTTAAGCTCAGGCCGGGCCTGGCTATAGGAGAGTGATGCGTCCAGGCGATCCCATTCGTAGCCGACGCTGGCGTTGAAGCCGCGGGACTTCAGCTCGCCGAGATTCCCGAGCACGGCGCGATCAACCTGGCCTACCGCATCGTCGATACGCATCTCGAAGGCTTCCGCCGCCAGGTAGAGGTTGCCGTGACGATAGGTGGCGCCTAACTGGTAGTTGTCGGCCGTTTCCTCTTGACGATCCTCTGCGTTGCGATAGTAGTCGAGAACGAACAGCTCCTTGATCTGAGTGCCGCGAATGGCGCGTGCCCAGCCGCCATACAGGTTGAGTCGCTCGGTGGCATCGAAGCTGAAGCCCAGGTTGGGGCTCAGGCCGGATTCGCTGAAGGCGTTGCCGGTCAGTTCCTCGTCCAGCTCGAACCAGTCATAGCGCGCGCCGGCGCTGAGCTGTAGTCGGTCTGTCAGCTGGTAGCGGTTCTGGAGATAGATGCCCACCACGCTTCCGTCTTCCCGGTCGGTGCCGTAGAGGGGGCTGCCGAGTCTGCCCTCGTCCTGCTGGTAGTCGATACCGTAGGTCAAGGTGTGGTCGACGATCCGGCTACGGTTGCGCAGATCGCCGCCGTAGCTCTCCATGGCGCCGGTGTAGTCGCCAAAGGGGCCGTCGATATGGTCAAGAGAGGCTTCGGTACGATACAGCGTCAGGTCCAGGTCCAGCCAGTCGCTGGTGTTAGAGGTGAAGCCATACTTGCCGGTCACGGTTTCGCGGACCACTTCCTGGTCGATGGGGGCGTTACGGACACTGGGCCGCCAGTGGGGACGATGCAGGCGATACGCCTGGTCCTCGCTGCGTTCGTAGCTCAGCGCGAGCCTCTGCTCGTCGGTGAGCTCGCCCACCAGCTTGGCGAAGCCAGTCAATCGTTCGCTGCTTGTGTAACGTTGGGTATTACCCTCGGCATCCTGATAGTCGCCGTGATCGGCCTGGGTCAGGGTTGCCAGGCCGCTCCAGCTGTCGGTCAAGCGACCGTAGAGAGAGGCCGACCCATTGTAGCCGTCGGTATTGCTGAAGTAGCCGCCCTTAAGGAGTACGCCGAAATTCTGGCCCGGGCGCAGCAAGTCCTCCGGGTCCTTGGTGACGAAGCGAATGGCACCTCCCAGGGCGCCGGGCCCGTTGGTAGCCTCCCCGGCGCCGGCGACGAGGTCGACCTGCTTGAGCAGCTCGGGTTCGACGAGCAGCCGGCCCTGGTGGTGGAATAAATAGCCGGATTGGGTGGCACCGTCGACGGTGACGTTAAGCATGGTGTCTTCCAGGCCGCGCACATAGACTTTCTGTGCGGCCGGCGCACCACCACCCACGGCGACGTTGGGCAGGTCAGCGAAGATATCCTGCAGGTCATTTGCCTGGCGACGCTCAAGCGTCTCGGTGGTGACGACGTGGTCGCTCCCGGCGTCACGTTCTGCGGTTACCTGTATGGGCTCAAGTGTCTGAGAGGAGCTCTGGGCCAAGGCCGAGGAACTGACGCCGAGGAAGACGATGGCCAGCCATAGCGGATTGCGCGGCCAATGGCGGGTGCTGGGAGACTCGGGAATCATGCTGTACATGCACTCCAGTTGGTGATAGAAATTCTTATTTGGTGTGCATTCTTGTTTAACTCTCAGATAATGTGAATTGCTTTTACATTTGTTACGAATCGGTCACGTTCACCCGGCACGAGTTGCCGGTAACCAGAGCGATACGCGCAAGCTACCGGAGGGGAGATTCTCTGCCCGAATCCACCCGCCGGTAGCTTCAACCTGCCGGCGAGCTAGGGCCAGCCCCAGGCCATGGCCGTCAGGCCGGTCATTGCGGGCCCTGCTGGTGCGGAAGAAAGGCGTGAAGATCAGCTCAAGTTGATCGGCCGGTACCCCGGGGCCTTCGTCGTCGACGCAGAGCAGGTAACCTGCTTCATACGAACGCAAGCAAACTCGAATTTTACCGCCGAGAGGGGTGTAGTGGCAGGCGTTGCGAATCACGTTCTCCACCGCTTGGGCAAGGGCCCGGTGGCTGCTGCCACTGATCTCGGCCTGGGCCGGCCATTCTGCGCTGAAGCAGTGGTCCGTGTACTCGTAACGAACATCTTCGAGGACGCTGTCGAGTAGGTCGGTGAGATCCAGGCATTCCTGGTCGAGCCTGGGGTTTTCGTTTTCAAGCCAGGCCAGGGTGAGGGTGTCTTCCACCAGGCTGCGCATCAGGCGACATTCGCGGTGGATGCGGGGCAGGAAGTGCTGTGTATCGATGCCTTCCTCGACGCAGCTCACTGCCATGTCGATGCGGGTCAAGGGGGTTCGTAGTTCATGGGAAAGATCGGCGATCAGCTGTCGCTGGGTGAGGATCCGTTCGCCGGTACGCTCGGCCATCCTGTCGAAGGTCTCCGCCAGAGCGGTGAGCTCATCGTTGCGGTTGCCGAGCAAGGCGCGCACCCGCACGCCTAGGTTGCCCTCGCTGAACGCCCGGGTGGCAAGCTCGAGCTGGCGCAGTGGCTCCATCAGCAGGCGGTAGATTACTAATGTTAGCAGTACCAGTACGCCCAGGGGCAAGGCCACCTTTAGGAAGAAACTCGCCTGATGGAGATATTGGCCAGGGCGCATGCGCTGGGGAAGGGTCACCAGGAAGTGGGTATGACCGTCTGAGAAGGTGACGTCCATGATGGGGTTTTCAGGGAAGTAGAGATGCATCTTCCACTCCACGTTGCGCCCCAACCGGAATCCTTCATGGAATCGTGCCGATAGCGAGCTGCCTGCCAGCGGTTGAACATCGGAGCGCACCACGGCCGCCCAGGTATCCTCGTGGGCCTGCAACTCCTCCAGCCAAGCTGCAAGCGCCTGCTCGTCGCCGGCTCTATACAAACGCTCGGCAGTCTTACCCCACTGTTTCAGGGTCTGCTGGTGATGCTCGGCAATGTAGCTCATCTTCTGCTCGGTTTCGGAGCCGAGAAACGTGACCACCCAAACCAGCACCAGGGTGCCCAGTGCAAGGGGGCCACACAGCTTCCAGAACAGGGGGCGACTCACAGGAAACAGTACCCTTTGCCGTGCACCGTCTGCAGCCGATCGGCGGCCATGCCCGCCATGGTCAGCTTGCGGCGGACCCTGCTCAGGTGCATGTCGAGGCTGCGGTCGTAACGGCTGAACTCACGCTCTAGCACCAACTGGTAGAGGTAGGGCTTGCTCAGCACCTCTCCTTGGTGAAGAACCAGTGACCAGAGTAAACGGAACTGGATCGGCGTAAGAGTGCTGGCGATGTCGTCATAGTGCACCGCCTGGTTGATACGGTGCAGTCTGAGGGGCCCCACGCAGAGTTCATCGGGATCGGCGCGTTGATCGGTACTGCCTTGAGTGCGACGGAGCAGGGCCTCGATGCGAAGCAGCAGTTCGGTGAAGCCGAAGGGCTTCGGGACATAGTCATCGGCGCCGCGACGGTAGCCCAGGATGCGCTCCTCTTCCGCGCCGCGGGCGGTGAGCATCATCACCGGGGTCTGGCGCGTCTTGCGCAGCCGGGCGAGCACCTCGAAGCCATCCAGCTTCGGCAGCAGCACGTCCAGCAGGATCAGATCGAAGCGTTGACTGAGGGCGGCGGTCAGAGCGTCTTCGCCTTCGTAGCATTGGTGTATCCGGTATCCCTTGCCTTCCAGGAGACCGGCGACCTGACCATTCAGCGTCCGGTCGTCCTCGACCACTAGGATGCGTGGCCGGCGCTGAGCGACTGAGGCCATAGGATATCCATTCTATGTGATTATGATAATCATTATCGTATGCGTGTTGAGTGCGATTGGCAACTCATCTCACGTATTGGCGCTGGAATCCAGGTGTTCGAGTTCAGGTGCCATCCTTCAAGTGCCCAACATGTCGCGCCCCGCGTCATCTTGGCCCAGGGTGGGCAGCGCCACCAGGCTGAGAAGCCGCCCCTCGTACAGGCAGACTTCGCCTGCGACTTCGCTTCCGGCCGGCCAGTCGAGCCCCAGGTTTCTGAGCAGGCGCAGACGCACCGTGCCGATGCCGTGCCAGGCCACCAGCTCGGCAGCCTGAAAGTGGAACATCTGACCTACCACCGGGTAGAGTGCCTTGAACAGGCTCTCCTTGAGGGAAAAGGCCGCGGTTACCATCAGGCCAATCTCTGCCCCGGGCAACCGCTCGAGGCGATCGGTTTCCCCGGGCGTGAGCACTCTCCTGGCCAGGCGAAGCGCCTGGGTGGCATCCAGCAGCCGCTCGGCGTCCAGGCCGAGCCCCAGGTACGCCTTTCTGGAGGCAACCAGTGCAGCGGCCCAGCCATCGTTATGGGTAATGGCGCCCACACAGTCACGGGGCCAGCAGGGGGAGCGGTCCTCGTTCATGCCTGGTGTCGCGTCCCTGCCGTCCAGCAGCCATAAGCCGTGCCTTGCGCACAGGCGCCCGGCGATGAATTCGGCACGCCGCTTGGCGACGGCGCCGTGCAGGCGTTGGGGCAGGGCGATGCCCTGATAGCCGGAACCGGAGGCATCGTGATCGTCTGTCAGCTCGCCGAACAGCGTAGCGTCGAAGCGCGTCGCGACCAGGCGGGCGCCAGTCAGCGGCGAGGCCCAGGGCCAGGCGCTGGTGAATGGCGCATGAAATGTCGGCATGGTTTCCATTGGTGGATTCTGGCACGCGCCCACCTGCCGCCGCCACCGCTACCCGGACGGAACCCAGGCGACGGGAGAGGGGGCGAGAGGGGGCCAGGAGCGCGCGCAGGCAGCTAACTTGGGTAGTCGCTCTTTCAATGTCGCGCGGGTGATAGGTAAGATGGTTAGCTTACCGGCTTTATCCGCGGCCAGTGCCGCCCGTACCGAGACATCATCATGAGCCCGACGCAGGACGCACCCCCTACCATCTTGACCCGCATCCTGGCCCGCAAGGATGAGGAAGTCGCCGAGCGGCAGCGCGCCGTACCGGAGGCTGAGCTATTGGCTCTGGCCGAGCGGCTGGAGTTGCCTCGCGGCTTCATTGCAGCGCTGAACCAGAGCATCGAAGAGGGCGACCCGGCGGTGATCGCCGAGATCAAGAAAGCCTCCCCCTCACGGGGTGTCATGCGCGAAGATTTCCAGCCAGGCGAGATTGCCAAGAGCTATGCCGCCGGTGGCGCCTCCTGCCTCTCGGTACTGACCGATGCCGACTTCTTCCAGGGCCATGAAGACTTCCTGATCGAAGCCCGCGAGGCTTGCGATCTGCCAGTGATCCGCAAGGACTTCATCATCCACGGCTATCAGGTCAGCGAGGCGCGTGCCATCGGCGCCGACTGCATCCTGCTGATCGTCGCCGCCCTGGACGACGCCCGCATGGCCGATCTATACCAGCAGGCGGTGCTGCTGGGCATGGATGTGCTGGTGGAAGTGCATGACGTCCATGAGCTCGAGCGCGCGCTGAAGCTGGGAATCGACCTGGTGGGTATCAATAATCGCAACCTGCACACCTTCGAGACTCGCCTGGAAACCACACTCGACATGCTGGGACATATTCCTGCGGGCATCACCGTGGTGACCGAGTCCGGCATCAATACCCGTAGTGATATGTTGCGCATGCGCGAGCACGACGTGAATGGCTTCCTCGTCGGCGAGGCCTTTATGCGCGAGACAGACCCCGGTGAAGCACTGCGGCGGCTGTTCTTCTAAGCAGCGGCATTATCAAAGAGGGCAGCCATCAGGGTTGCCTTTTTGTTAGGCTGCCCTGCTGTTAGTAAGTATCAACTCACTCCCCAGTCCCCCAATAACGTCACTTCCGCCATACACCCCCATAGCGTTGATGCACCAATGCTCGACAATTTTGCGGGCATCCCTCCCTGCGGATAGTATGAAGGCCAGGCTGCTGAGATAGCGCAAAGGACGCAAGGGACGCCCACTGGAAAGCCGTGTGCCGATTTCCCTGGCGGTAGCGTGCCCCAACTTTGACAACCGCGACGACGAGGCGTAAAGGATGATTGAAAGGGCTAAGGCTGCGCGCGTGCGGTATAACAAGGAATGAACGAGTCAGCAAGGTTTGCTTATATATAGATACCTACGTAAATTTTACTTCGGGCCTGTTCAAGCCATTTCTCTCTGAAGAGGCTCAGGTTAATCCCGAGTGCTATGGTGCCGAACTAGCTTGGTGGCTTTCCCGTGAGCTTGCAACGAGGGGAGTAGAAACCATAAATCACCGAAGCACACAGAGATAGAATTGACCATGCCAGCCAAATATGGGTTGGATTTCGAATCGCATTTGGGGCACTCATGGTATATCGAATATTCTCACACTTCGGTTCATTGGCCTGGTTCTAATCCGCAAGTGCGCTATGTCCGGAATGGAAGCGTCACATAATAAGGCCCAGCACTTCACCGTCCAAAGCGGCGGTGGGACACTCGTGAACTCGCGCCCGTTTGCGCGGCCTTATGCTTCTGGAGCGGTTTAGGTATGGATGCAAATACAACGATATTGGCGATTCTTGATTCGACAATCCAGGGAGCGTTGTGGGCAGTGCTCTGTTTTTCCCTAATCCAGAATTTCAATTTAGAAGATTTTTGGTACCTAATCTGCGCTCTCGTATTGATTGTAGAGCTTGGCCTCTTGGTGCTTCATCAGAAAATTACTTTCCCCGGGATTATTTCGTATCTCGGCTATGAGCCTAATGAGAAGCTTAATGCAATGAAAAAATTTAACGTTGGAGATCATGCTATTAACGTCGTGGTCATGTTTGTGGTTGTATATGCCTTTATCAAAGTATAATAAAGCTGGCCGCGGTGACGGCTACTGCATTCCGACTTCGCCTCCATTCCTAACGGCGCGTGCTGAGCGGCGTTATGTATCAAGGATAGTTCGTGGGTAGTGCTCAAAAACTCAAAATCTTGCGCAGCGTGGACGCCGCTTTGGCGAACCCGGCACTGCATCAGCAGAAATTCAAGCGAATGCGCATGGTAGCCGCCGTTACCGCTTGGCTGGGGTTTTTTTCATGCTTCTTGTTGTATTTTCAGGGCCTCCCTGGAATCTACCTTCCAATTCTGGCGTCGCTGTCAGGCGTGCTTTTTGGTGTTGCGCTCTATCTTGGGAATTCGATTAAACAGTGGCCCATACTAGCTCAACATGTCAGTCGGGAATCGGTCAGGGAGCAGATCAGTGAGCTCGAAACATAATCGGTGCAGGCATGGTGACGTCGTTACCATTATGCCTTCGGCACCATTCCAAGGTTGCGCATGCTGCAAGCGTCATGCGCAAAAGGAGGAAGCGTGCATCAGGTAGCAGTCCAATGGATTGTGGGGTTGCTGAGAGAGAGAAATATTCCTTTTCTGATCTGCGGGGGGCTCGCAGCAAAGGGGTATGGCTCTGAGCGTGATCTGAACGATATTGATCTTTTCGTCCCCGGAGAGAATTTTTCGTCAGTGGTTCAGGCCGGCCAGGAATTTATATCCAAGGCGGCCTCTCACTACCAGGAGGAAGGCTGGGATCTAACCTATGTCCAGTTCAAGTATGAAGGAATCAAAGTAGAGGTGGGTAGCGCTGACGGCCCGAAAATCTTCGATGGAGGCAACGAGACTTGGGTTCCCCTCAACATAGATTTTTCTCGCTATGCGACCGTGCATTTGCTGGGTCTTGAGCTTCCCCTTATGCTGAAGGACGATCTGGTACATTATAAATCTTCACTTTCACGTCCAGTGGATATCGAGGATATCCGTGCCATCCGTGAGAGCGCATAAACAGGCTATGCATCGGATGCTGGAACCTCTGCTTCGCGCCGATTTTTTCACAGGTGATGGGGGCGTCATGCGCAAGGAGGCAATGGTGAAAATTCGTGAAACGGAGAGGTTGAGTGTGCGGCTGCTGTGCAATGCGTTACGAAGTAAGGAGTAAACGATGTTGAAACCTGTCATACAGGAAGAATCTACAGGGTGCGGCATTGCGTCTGTTGCCAACATTCTGGGAAAGACCTATTCGGAAATGAAGGACACAGCAAACGCTATGGGTATCCATGCTGAAGATAAATTGCTTTGGTCTGATACCCAGTATGTGAGGAAGATGTTGTCTCATGCCGGGGTCGAGACGTCTGCCGATGAGACTCCTTTTAAATCATGGAGTGCGCTGCCCAATTTGGCATTACTCTCTATCAAGCACCATCAGGAAGAGGGCATGAATTTCTGGCACTGGGTTGTTTTCAAGCGTGTAGGTTGTCAGGCTTTTGTCCTGGATTCAGCAGATTATCTTTCATCCAATATTCGAACGGACTTCAATGAAATGCAGCCCAAGTGGTTCATCGAGGTCAAGAATGCATAATCAGTCCAACATATTCGCTTCCTATGGTCTCCAGACGCTCGTTCTTCGCCGTTTATGGCGGGCATTATGCGTCACCACAGTGGAGTAGTGGCTTATGACCACGAATCAATCGATTGCCCGGTGCGCTTTGCTGGTCGGCCGATGAGGTGCGGGAGTCCAGGAAGCGCATTTCTCCTTCCACGCCATGTCTCGTACCAAACGAGAAGAATCGGATCTGCGCTGCGGCGCGAGACGGCCAGGGGGGCGTACTGTCTGCTAGCGTTGAGTGAATCGCCGACGCGCACAGTCGTGTGGCCGAAGTTAGGTGATAACCTGACCTTGCCGGTTCGATAACGGTCACAACGGAGGTGCCATGAGCCAGATCTTGAGCATGCAGACATGCGCAGACGATGCCCGCAGTGCCGTTCGCGAGTTCTACCAGGAGGTCATTCAGCCCGATACCGAGCTGGTGATGTTCTTCTGTTCCAGCCACTACGACTTGGCGGCGCTGGCCGACGAGATGAGTGGCCTGTTCGGTGACATACCGGTAGTGGGCTGCACCACGGCGGGAGAAATCGGCCCCTTGGGCTATCGCGACCACACGCTCAGTGGCGTCAGCTTCCCGGCTGGCAGCAGTACGGCCGTGACGGGGCGGCTGGACTCCCTGCAGCAGTTCAGTATCGGCCGTGGCCAGGCTTTCAGCCAGTCGCTCCTGCAACGCCTGGAGGCCCGAACGACAAGGCCGAGCGGGGGCAACAGCTTCGGTTTCCTCCTCATCGACGGCCTGTCCGTGCGCGAAGAGCAGGTGGCAAGAACGCTTCAGACGGCGCTGGGCGATATCGTGCTGGTGGGTGGTTCGGCGGGAGATGACCTGCGCTTCGGCCGAACCTGGGTTTACCATGACGGTGCCTTTCACCGCGACAGTGCCGTACTGCTTCTTCTGAAGACGGACTTTGCGTTCCGCCTGTTCAAGACCCAGCACTTCCTTTCGTTGGAAGAGCGCCTTGTCGTCACTCGGGCCAATGCGGAACAACGGATCGTCCACGAGATCAACGGCATGCCTGCTGCCCAGGCCTATGCAGAGCTGATCGGCGTCACGATGGAGACGCTCGAACCCGGGCATTTCGCCGCCGCACCGGTGGTGGTGCTGATCGACGGCACCGATTATGTGCGCTCGATTCAGAAGGCTGAGCCAGACGGCAGCCTTACCTTCTACAGCGCCATCGACGAGGGGCTGGTCCTGCGGGTGGCCCAGGGGATGGACCTGGTCTCGGACCTGGAAGCGACGATGGCGCAACTGTGCGAGGAGCTCGGCCCACCACAGCTGGTGCTCGCCTGCGACTGCATCCTGCGCAACCTGGAGGTCACTCAGAAGGAGAGCAAGACGGCAGTGGAGGCGGTTTTCAAGCGCCACCGTGCGGTGGGCTTCAGCACCTATGGTGAACAGTATGGCGGAGTTCACATGAACCAGACGCTGACCGGTATCGCCATCGGCAGTTCTCTTCGCAGCGCAACGAGCGCACCGTCGAACTGCCTGAGTTCGTCCCACCCTCTTCGGCAGCAGGTCTCGCGAGCTGCCGGGCTCCAGTCGGTGCCGCTGCGGCAGATCGAGTCCGAACGGCTGCACATAATGATGCAGGCGCTAATGGACCGCGCCGAGCGCAACACCAGCGTGCGGGGCTCGGACTTCAGCCTGTTCCAGACCGCGGTGATGCTGGAGGATCAGGTAAGAGCGAGAACCAGGGATCTCGAGGTAGCGCTGAGTGAGAACGAGCAGATCAATCGGGCCCTTCAGCTGGCTCAGGAGGGCATGGCGAGAGAGATACACGAGCGGCGGGAGGCCCTCGAGGCCCTTGAACGGGAGCAGGAGGAGCAACGGGTTCTCATCCGCAAGCTCGAGGAGGCGCATAACCAGCTGCTGCAATCGGAGAAACTCGCTTCCATCGGCCAGCTTGCCGCAGGTATCGCTCATGAAATCAACAACCCCATCGGCTTCGTCAATTCCAACCTCAACACGCTGCGCCAGTACATCGATGATCTGCTGCGCTTGATCGATGCCTACGAGACGCTAGAGCCGACGTTGACGGCCGAGGCCGCAGGGCAGCTCGCAGCCCTCAAGACGGAACTCGATCTGGACTACCTGCGCGAGGACGTCGGTTCATTACTCGACGAGTCCATCGATGGTACCGCACGGGTACGCCGCATCGTCCAGGACCTGCGGGACTTTTCCCGCACCGGTGCCACCGACTGGCAGTTCGCCGATCTGCATCAGGGGCTCGAGAGCACTCTCAACGTGGCGGCCAACGAGATCAAGTACAAGGCCACGGTAGTGCGCGAGTATGGCCAACTGCCCGCGGTCGAGTGCGTGCCGGCACAGCTCAATCAGGTTTTCCTCAACCTGCTGGTCAATGCGGCACAGGCGATTGGCGAGCGCGGTACCATTACCGTTCGAACCGGTTGCGAGGGCGACCAGGTCTGGCTCGCCTTTGTCGATGATGGCGGGGGAATCCCGGCTGAACTGCAGTCGCGGATCTTCGATCCCTTCTTTACCACCAAGCCGGTGGGAGAGGGGACCGGTCTCGGCCTGTCGCTGTCCTATGGGATCGTGCAAAAGCACGGTGGGCGCATCGAAGTCGATAGCCTACCCGGAGCGGGTACGACCTTTACCATCCGGCTACCAATTCGGCGTACCTCAGCCGAAAGCGCCTCAGCGGTTGAACAGCCACAATAATTCGCCGATCAGCAGGCTCAGCCGGATCATGGTGGTAATCGGAAAGAAGAACGAGTCGTCATCGTGGCGAATGCTGTTCTCGCCTGTAACTGGCCGCTGGCCGCCCTTTCAGGGTGCCGCTGCACTTCCGCGTTGGGTAGCATCCTGGAGCTTTTGATGACAACAAGCATTGGATTAATCGTGATAGTTACCTTTTTAGTTGCCAGCGGGGTGATTCTTCTGCGAAGCTCCAGGCAAAAGAGGTTAGGTATACGGCAAAGAATACTTTTTTCGACCTTGGCTGGGGTTGTGGTTATATATGTTGCATGGTTGGCTGTCATGGTTTTTGTGGTTGGTCCATCAATGCGTGCGATGTAAAATGGCCGTGATTCAGCAATAAATCAGCGATATAGCCATCACCATCTACAACGGGCAGGCAAGGTTGTCCGTTCTAGTAAGTGAGTCATCACTTATGCCCCGCCCCAGTGATAGTCTCGCCCCCGGGATAAGCCCCAAACAACGTTGATAAGCAGCACCTTATCTGCTTTGCGGGTGAGGCTACCCAAGCCTAGTATGAGGTCTTAAGGCCGCTAAGATGGCTCGGGAATTAATGGGGTGCCCGGCTGGTCGAATCCCTTCGCCTACGAGATGGAGCTTACGATGATCTGCTTGTTCGTGTTCGAATTTCGATCGAGGGCCGGACGATGATGGCGCATGCCACTTTGTATCGGGGCTCATTTTCAGTGTCGAGTTGAAGAGGCCGAAAAGTTTCTTTTTGGACAAAGAGTTGAGGATTTCCAGTGTCACGGAAGGGAGCCCAAGAGACTCTTTTACTCAAGTACTTGATCGAGCGGAGCATGGAAAAGAACGTAATAATGCCGACTAACAATGCGCTGCACCCGTCACTTGACCCTGCCCGCCTTGCGCTGCCGCTCCATCGTAATGCCGCCCAGTATCTCACAAGGAAGAATCACTGATGAATAAGCTGATTGCTGGCATCTTGCTGCTGTTTCTGCTGCCTAATGCAGCGTTATCAGCAGAGCTTTGGGGGCCTACCACTGCTGGAATGACGATTAAGGATGTCATGCGTGTCGTCGATGACGCTTACCGTATAGACGAAGAGGAGGGCGGTCGCCTGGCGACCAGCGCTGTTGAAGCTGTGCGCAGAGATGACGTCGAGCTGGCGGGCGAGACCTTCACGCAGCGCTTTTACTTCCTTAATGGTCAGCTTACCCAAGTGACGATGAAGCTGGATAACACGCGCGGTTTCGATTCCATGCTGGGTTTTGTAGATTCCCTGACGGAAGAAATGCGCGATCGATATGGTCAAGAGGTCGATTCAGAGATGATAAAGACAGGTGCCATGCGACAAGCGAAAGTGGGCTGGATCGACGGCAACCGAAAGATAAGAATCTTCCTGATGTCCATGGGACCGGACGATTCGTTGCTGAATGTGAATTACCAGGGATACTTTGGTGATTGATTAATACTCACACTGGTGCTGCCTGCCACGGTCGCTCAAGGCGTTGCCGGGGGAAGGTCACCTGCTCGATAGCCACATGATCAGCGAGAGCACCATGCTGATCAGGATCATGGTGGTGATGGGGAAGTAGAACGAGAAATTCTCTCGGCGAATGGCAATGTCGCCGGGCAGTTGGCCAAGGGGCAGCTTGGAGAGCCAGGGCCAGAGCAGCCCGATGGCAACGATGCACAGGCCGATGATGATCAGGGTGCGGGACATGCTGCCTCCTGTTCGCTCGTGGCTCGACTCGACTGCCGGTGGGGTGTGAGCTGCACCCCGCCGGCCTTTCTATTTTGCCTCTGTTTCAGCAACTCATTTACCAGCCTATTTACCAACTCAGCTGTCGCAGGTGGTTCAGCAGCCCCTGTAACGGGTGCGGGAGATCCGTGTCGGAGAGCCGCTTTGCCTGGCTGCGGCAGGAATAGCCGGTGGCCAGCAGGCGGCCGGGGTTGGCGTTGCCTTCCACCACCGGCTGCCACGACTGGGCGTAGATGGCCGCCGAGGTCTCCCGGTTGCGTGCCTCGTGGCCGTAGGTGCCGGACATGCCGCAGCAGCCGGTGGCGACGAGCTCCAGCTCGAAGCCGAAGGCGGCGAATACTTGCTGCCACGCCTTGGGGCTGCCGGGGGCGTTGGTCGACTCGGTGCAGTGGGAGAGCAGCCGGTAGCCGGGGTCGTCAAGCGTGGATAGTTGTCCGGCCAGGGCCGGCGGCACCAGGCGCTGGCCCTGGGCAACCAGCCACTCCTGCAGCATCAGTACCTCGGGCACTGTCTCAGGTCCCAGTGCCTTCACGTACTCCTGGCGGTAGGTCAGGGTCATGGCCGGGTCGATGCCCACCAGCGGCACACCGAATTCGGCCAGGGTGCGCAGTCGCTTTGCCTGTTTCTCCGCGGTGCGCTCGAAGGCGCCGAGGAAGCCCTGCACGTGCAGGGGCTTGCCGTTGGGCGAGTAGGGCGCGACGAACACCTTCATGTCGAGGCGTGAGAGCAGCTCGACGATGTCCATCACCCGCTCGGCCTCGAAGTGGCTGGTAAAGGCGTCCTGCACGAGGACGACGCTTCTGGCCTTCTGCGCCTCGGTCAACAGGCCCAGCGAGATCGGTGTGGCCTCGGCTACGCCCCAGGCCCTGAGCTGCTTGGCCAGCCGCACGCGGGAGAGTCGCGGGCTGTCGACCAGTCCGATGGGGCCCGACAGGAGCTGGTCCACCCAGCGCTGGCCCAGCGCGGCGTTGTAGAGCGGCGCCATGTGCGCCAGGTAGGGCACGAAGAACTCCATGCCGCCAATCAGGTAGTCGCGCACGGGGCGCAGGTACCGACGGTGGTAGAGCTCGAGGAACTGGGAGCGAAACTCGGGTACGTTAACTTTCACAGGGCACTGGCCGGCGCAGGACTTGCAGGCCAGACACCCCGCCATGGCGTCGTAGACCTCATGGGAGAAGTCCGCCTCGTCGCGGCGCTTGAAGCTGTTGCGCACCCGCGCGGGAAGGGCCTTGAGAAAGTGCCATCTACCTTCAGCTCGTTCCTGGCGGGCTTCCTCGAGCACGTCGACACCGGCGTTACCCTGCAGCCGCAGCCACTCGCGCATCAGGCTGGCGCGCCCCTTGGGGGAATGCACCCGGTCGCGGGTCGCCTTCCACGACGGGCACATGGCGTCATTGGGGTCGTAGTTGTAGCAGGCACCGTTGCCGTTGCAGTAGACCGCGGCACTGTGTGCCTGCCACACCCGCTCGTCGATCTGGCGGTCTATCTGGCCACGAGTGGGCACGCCATCGATGGTCAACAGGCCCGGATCGACAAGTTTCACCGCCTGCTCCTCGACTGCTTCGGTCGCGGGCGTCGCAATTTTTCCCGGATTGAGCTGGTTATGCAGGTCGAAGGCGGCCTTGACCCGCTGCAGGCTGGGGTAGAGCTCGCCGAAGAAGCGGGGCGCATACTCCGAACGCACGCCTTTGCCGTGTTCGCCCCACAGCAGGCCGCCATAGCGCTGGGTCAGCGCGGCCACGTCGTCGGAGATTTCCCGGATCAATGTTTCCTGGGCGGGGTCCTTCATGTCGATGGCCGGGCGCACGTGCAGCACACCGGCGTCGACGTGGCCGAACATGCCGTATTCCAGGCCGCGGGCGTCGAGCAGGGCGCGGAACTCGGCGATATAGTCCGCCAGTTGCTCCGGGGGCACCGCGGTGTCCTCGACGAAGGGAATCGGTCGCTTCTCGCCCTTGGCATTGCCCAGCAGCCCCACGGCGCGCTTGCGCATGCCGTAGACGCGCTGGATGGCCCCACGTCCTTCGGCCAGGGTATAACCCAGGCGCGGTACGCTGTCGTCCGCCTCCAGGTGGCGGCAGAAGGTCGTCACCCGCTGGGCCAGCCGCTCGGGGTCGTCGTCGTTGAACTCGATCAGGTTGATGCCGCGAATCGCCACCGCCTGGCGGGTGGCCGTGGCGGTGTCGTCGGCGCTGTCATCTCCGCCCGGCTCGCCGGGAAAGAACTCGGCCACGCTGTTCCAGACGAAGTCCTCCATCGCCAGCATCAGCACCTTGTCGTCAACCGTCTCGATGGAGGTGGGGCGCGCCTGCGGCTGGGTTTGTGAAGAGCCACTGCTTGTCATGAGAGCCTTGGCGTCCCGCAGGGCGTCCATGAAGCCGGCGTAGCGCACGTTGACCAGGGTCGAGTGCTTGGGGATCGGCAGGACGTTGAGCACCGCCTCGTTGAGGAAACCCAGCGAGCCTTCCGAGCCGCACAGCAGGCTGTTCATGTCGAGGCGACCTTGCGCATCTCTCAAGTGCGCCAGGTCATAGCCCGTCAGGCAGCGGTTGAGCGGTGGGAACTTGGCGGTAATCAGCTCGCCCTGGTCATCGATGATCTCCCGGGCGGTGCGGTAGGCCGCGCCAATGATGTCGTCCCGGGCGCACAGCGTCTCCAGTTCGGCTTCCTCGACCGGGCGGCTGACCAGTCGCTTGCCGCCGAGCAGTACGGTGTCGAGCTCGAGCACGTGGTCGCGGGTCTTGCCGTACTCGCAGCTGCCCTGGCCGCTGGCGTCGGTGGAGATCATGCCGCCGATGGTGGCGCGGTTGGAAGTGGAGAGATCCGGGGCGAAGAACAGCCCATGGGGTTTCAGGGCCGCGTTGAGCTGGTCCTTGACCACCCCGGCCTGCACCCGCACGCGGCGGTTGTCGACGTCGATATCCAGGATGCGGTTCATGTGCCGCGAGACATCCACCACCAGGCCGTCGGTGAGCGACTGGCCGTTGGTGCCGGTGCCACCGCCCCGGGGCGTCAGCACGACCTGGCGGTGTTCGCTGCGCGCGGCCAGGCGGGCGATGCGCTCGAGATCCTCGGCGTGGCGGGGGTACAGCACCGCCTGGGGCAGGCGCTGGTAGATCGAGTTGTCGGTGGCCAGCACCGTGCGGTTGCCGTAGTCCGGGGCGATCTCGCCCGCGAAGCCATTGGCCTTCAGGACCTCGAGAAAGCGCAGATAGGGTGCGGCGAGGCCGGCCAGGGTGCTCGATTGAGCGGTGTCCAGTCGTGCGATCATGGTGTCGTATTCAGTCGGTGTCGCTGTCGTGGCATGGCCGGACAGGCAGAAGGGATGACGCTACTTTACCCCGAGAGGGCGGTGGAGCGCACCCCGGCCCACGGCTGTCACATGGCATACGGCCACCCTTTTGCCTACAATGGTCGCCCCGATTTCACCCAATGCGACGGACTGGATTCCATGCTCGATCCCAAACTGCTGCGCAGCGACCTCGAGATGGTCGCACAACGACTGGCCAAGCGTGGCTTCACGCTCGACACCGCGCGACTCGAGGCGCTGGAGTCCCGGCGCCGTGAGATCCAGACCGAGACCGAGACCCTGCAGAGCGAGCGCAATACTCGCTCCAAGTCGATCGGCCAGGCCAAGGCCCAGGGCGAGGACATCCAGCCGCTGCTGGCCGAGGTCAGTGACCTGGGCGACCGGCTCGATGCGGCCAAGGTTCGGCTTGCCGAGGTGCAGGCGGAATGGGACGAGCTGATCAGCGGCCTGCCCAATCTGCCCCACGAGAGCGTGCCGGAGGGTGAGAGCGAAGAGGAAAACGTCGAACTGCATCGCTGGGGCACCCCCAAGACCTTCGACTTCACGGTGCGGGATCACGTGGACCTGGGCGGCCTCCTGGGCAACCTCGACTTCGAGCTGGCGACCAAGCTGACCGGTGCTCGTTTCGCGGTGATGCGCGGCCCCATCGCCCGCCTGCATCGCGCCCTGACCCAGTTCATGCTCGAAAAGCAGACCCTGGAGCACGGCTACGAGGAGTGCTACGTCCCCTTTATGGTCAACGAGGCGTCGCTGTACGGCACCGGCCAGCTGCCCAAGTTCGGCGAAGATCTCTTCCGGCTGGACGACGAGCGCGGCTATCACCTGATTCCCACCGCGGAAGTGCCGCTGACCAACTTCGCCCGCGACGAAATCCTGCCCCACAAGGCGCTGCCGGTGAAGCTCACCGCCCATACGCCGTGCTTCCGCAGCGAGGCGGGCTCCCATGGCCGCGACACCCGGGGCATGATTCGCCAGCACCAGTTCGACAAGGTCGAGATGGTGCAGATGGTCGAGCCCGAGCAGAGCTATGCGGCGCTGGAGGAGATGCGCGGCCATGCCGAAGCGATACTGCAGGCACTCGAGCTGCCCTACCGGGTGGTGACCCTGTGCACCGGGGACATGGGCTTCGGTGCGGCCAAGACCTATGACCTGGAAGTTTGGCTGCCCAGCCAGGAGACCTATCGCGAGATATCCTCGGTCTCCAACTGCGAGGACTTCCAGGCGCGGCGCATGCAGGCGCGCTTCCGCCACCCCGAACAGAAGAAGCCGCAGCTGCTGCATACCCTCAACGGTTCCGGCCTGGCAGTGGGGCGCTGCCTGATTGCGGTGATGGAGAACCACCAGAACGCCGACGGCTCGATCACCGTGCCCGAGGCGTTGCGGCCCTTCATGGGCGGCGTCGAGACCATCAACATCTAGGAGCCTGTCGGACTTAACGCTGATCTACTGACGATCGGTCAAATCCGACAGGCTCCTAGGCATCCGGCCGTATGCTTGGCGCGGAAAGCGAAACACCCCACCGATTGGCGTCGGTGGGGTGTTTTCGTTTGGGCTTACGATCCAGGTCTTATAACCAGGGCCTATGACTCCGGTTCGATCTCCCAGCTGACGCTGACCCCGGCGTCGATGGTGACGGTGCCGGGGCGGTATTCGGCCTGGGGCGCGCTTTCACGCATATCGGCACTCATGGCCATCATGCGCGGGGCGTAGATCGGCGACTGGGTCTCGCTCACCGTGAGCACCGACCCCAGCGTCACGCCCAGAGTGGAGGCCATCAGCTCGGCCTTGTGGCGCGCCTTCTCCAGCGCCATTACCAGCGCTTCATCGGTGGCGGCGTCGCGGTCGGCGAGGTCGTACATCACGCCGTCCAGGGCATTGACCCCGGCCTCTGTCAGCGCGTCGAGCAACAGTGGCAAGCTATCCAGGTCGGCCACCTTCACCTGAAAGGGGCGTTCCAGCCGAGTTCGTACGAGCGTCTCGCGATCACCTTCGCTCGTCCTGGCGCCGGGAATATGCTCCGGATGAACGTTCAGCGAACCGGCGCTGATCGCATCCCGGTCCAGCCCCGCTTCCTCCAGAGTGCGGATCAGCTCGGTGGCGCGCTCCTCCAGCCGGTCACGAGCCTCTCGCAGCGCCGTGGGGTCGCTGCTGTCCTCTTCTTCGCGAGCGATGGCCGGGGTGCGTTCCCACAGCCGGGCGCTGAGCGTGGCGCGGTCAGGCACCACTTCCAATTGGGCCTCGGCCTGGACATCGAGCCGCGAGCGAGTGTCATCGGCTTGTGCGGCCGTGAGCGGCGCGATGGCAATCAGCGCGCCCAGCAGAAAATGTGGGAGATATGAACGGGGCATGGCGCCTCCTTGCTGCAGGTAGTGTCAGGGGTGGTGTTGGGGGGACTGTTCGATTCGAGACACGATTCCGAGTAATGTTCCGTTACCGTTCGGTTTTCTTTGAAGGCCCAGGGATTATCGAGGGGCGGTTTGGCGAACGCGGCATTTGTGTCACCGCCCCGCACGCGCCATGATGAGTATCACACGCGAGACAGGGACGTGACATGCTCCGCCGTAATAATGATGCGCACTACAGCTATCCTCTCACGCTGACAGTGGCGCTGGCCGCACTAGTGATCATCATAGCCGGCATAAGGGCGGGAGCCGACCTGATCGTGCCACTGCTGCTGGCGCTGTTCATAGCGGTGGTGTGTACCTCTCCGGTGAACTGGCTGCATCGCTGGGGTATCGGTCTCCGCCTCGCGGTTCTGATCACCCTGCTGGTAATTGGCGCCTTCCTCTCCCTGGTCGGGCTGTTGGTGGTCAACACCTTCGGCACCTTCACGCAAGCGTTGCCCGGCATCGAGTCGCGCCTCTACGAGCGCTATCTGGATCTTCTCGACACCATGGCTTCCATGGGGCTTGCGATCGACCCCGAAATGCTGGCAGAGCTGGTCGATGTCGAGGATGGTAGCGCGTGGTTCCCGACCCTGCTGGGCGGCCTGGGGAACCTGCTGGTGCAGAGCATCGTGGTGGCACTGCTGGTCATCTTCATGCTGTACGAGACGCTGAATTTTCGCGACAAGGTTTTCCTTGCCCTGGACGACCCCGCGCCCAGTCTCCGGCGTTTCCAGGAGTTCAGCCAGACCCTCAAGCGCTACCTGGCCGTCAAGACAGTGATCAGCCTGGTGACCGGCGCGTTGGCCTGGCTGGCCTGCATGGTGATGGGTGTGGACTTTCCGCTGCTATGGGGTGTGTTGGCCTTCGCGCTGAATTTCATTCCCAATATCGGCTCGGCTCTCGCCGCCATACCGCCGGTCCTGCTGTTGCTGATATCCCAGCACGGTGGGCTGCTGGACGCCTTCGGACTGGCAATGGCCTATCTGGTCATCAACTTCGTCCTCGGCAACCTGGTGGAGCCTCGCCTGATGGGGCGGGCGCTGGGCCTGTCGACCCTGGTGGCGTTTCTGTCGCTGGTGGTATGGGGGTGGGCGCTGGGGGTGGTGGGAATGCTGCTGTCGGTTGTGCTGACCATGACACTGAAAATTGCGCTGGATAGCCATCCCGAGACACGCTGGATCGCCCACCTGCTGGGGCCGGGGAGGGAGCCGATCGGCCCGGGGGTTGTCGGAAACATCGAGCGGAGTGCTTCCGATCGCGATGACCGTACCTGATGATCTTACTTGATGACCTTGCCTGAGCCGCGATACCAGAGCGACCTTGCGTGAGTCAGAAACGATTCGCCCCGGTCAGGGCCGGGGCGAAGGAGGAGTCTTGGCCTCTTTGAATCAGGCGTTCTGATCGATGAACTGTGCCAGCTGCGACTTGGATTGGGCACCGACCAGTGAAGCGACCTTGGAGCCCGACTTGAACAGCATCACGGTAGGCACGCCACGAACACCCTGTTCGGCGGCAATTTCGGGGGCGTCGTCCACGTTAATACTGACTACCTTGAGATTGCCGGAACGCTCCTCGGCAACCTCGTCGATCACCGGTGCCATGACTTTACAGGGGCCGCACCACGGGGCCCAGAACTTCAGCAGCACGGGTTGATCTGCCTTCAGGACTTCCTGCTCGAAGTTGGCATTGGTGACATCGACGTTATTGGCCATGTGGTTCTCCAGTTACGTTGCGCTGCATCGAGCGGGTCGAAATGACACGCCAGGGGCGTGCCCGGTCGGCTGATGTTAGCGGCCGACCGGGTCGCTGGCAAATGGGAAGTGAAACGTCATGCTCTGCCGGTTCCGTTGACAATGGGGGCTTGGGCGGGGTGGTTTTCTTTTATGCGATTTAGTGCTTACATGGTGCTGTTTTATTCGCGGTTGTGTAATGGCCCGTCGGGCGGTACAGGGGGAGAGGTCCACCATGAAACTGCAGCAACTGCGCTATGTCTGGGAAGTGACCCGCCACAATCTCAATGTCTCGGCCACGGCCCAGAGCCTCTATACCTCTCAGCCGGGGATCTCCAAGCAGATCCGGCTGCTGGAAGATGAGCTGGGGGTCGAGATATTTGCCCGCAGTGGCAAGCATCTGACGCGGGTGACTCCGGCAGGGCAGGCCATTGTCGACCTGGCTGGCCAGGTGTTACGGCTGGCCGAGAACATCAAGCAGGTGGCCCAGGAGCACAGTGACGAGCGGCGCGGTAGCCTCTCCATTGCCACGACTCACACCCAGGCTCGCTATGCGCTTCCGCCGGTCATCGGCGAGTTCACTCGCAAGTACCCGGACGTGGCGCTGCACATGCAGCAGGGCACGCCCAAGCAGATCGCCCAGATGGTCAGCGATGGCCAGGCCGACTTCGCCATCTGTACCGAGGCGCTCGAGCTGTTCAATGATCTGATCCTGCTGCCTTGCTATCGCTGGAACCGCTGTGTGCTGGTGCCACGCGACCATCCTTTGGCCGAAGCCGGCGAACTGACCCTGGAGCGCCTGGCCGAGCAGCCGTTGGTGACCTACGTCTTCGGCTTCACCGGCCGTTCCCAGCTGGACGATGCCTTCCGGGCCAAGGGGCTCTCTCCCAATGTGGTACTGACGGCGGCCGATGCCGATGTGATCAAGACCTATGTCCGCCTGGGTCTCGGTGTCGGCATCGTGGCGCACATGGCGGTCGACCCCGAGCTGGACGACGATCTGGTCGCGCTAGAAGCCAATCACCTGTTCGAGAGTTCCGTCACCAAGATCGGCATTCGCCGCGGGACCTTCATGCGCGGCTACATGTATGACTTCGTCAAGGGGTTTGCCGATCATCTCGAGCGGGACCTGGTCGATGCCGCGCTGGCCGCGGGGCCCCGCCACGAGGATGGGCTGTTCAGGGATATCGAGTTACCGACGCGCTAGCTCCCCGCTACGGCAAGGCACCCTTCAATGCTGCAGGTGCAGGCCGCATTCGCGTTTTTCGTCCACCTTGGTGGGATCGAAATAGTCGAAGTTGTCGGGCAGGTCATGGTCCAGTAGATAGTTGTACATGTCCTTGGCGCTCCAGTGCAGCAACGGCGATACCTTCAACAGGCCATCGGCGTTGCGACTGACGGGGGCCATGAGAGCCCGCTCGGGGGTGTCCTCGGCTCGCAGCGCGGTGAACCACACATCCGGGGCCATTTCGCTCAATGCTCGCTCGAAGGGTTCCAGCTTCACTTCTTGAGTAAAGGCCTCGTGACGCGGGTCTTCGATGCCCGGCATCGGGCCTTCCACGGCTTCTCGGTGGGCCCGGGTGCGTCGCGGCAGGTAGCTAACCAGATTGAGGTCGAGGCGCTTGACCAGTTCATCGGCAAAGCGATAGGTCGCCTCTGTGTTGTAGCCGTTGTCCATCCAGACGATGGGAATCGATGGCATGTGGCGCGTCACCATATGCAGGATGACGGCTTCGAAGGGGCGAAAGTTGGTGGTGCAGATGGGCCGCTTGCCCTGTTCCAGAGCCCATCGAATGAGTGCATCGGGCTCGTTGCCGAGTTCGGTATTGATCACGTCGAGAGGTGAGGCCATGGGAGACTCCAATGTCTTTGAGTGCCGTTGGCCACACCCTACCAAAGCCTGCAGATTCGTCCCCAATACCATTTCATTGGATGGATATATCCAAAAGATCAAAAAGTCGTGCTTGTTATTCCAAGTCGTGCTGAGGCTCGGTGGCAGTCAGCGCTGTCATCAAGTGCCGAATCTTGTCCAGCGTCTCGGTGTACTCATCATTCACGTCGGAGTCCGCCACCAGCCCGCCACCGCCCCATAGATGCAGCCTGTCGACATCGGCCACCGCGGTGCGAATGGCGATGGATGTGTCCATGCGCCCGCGAACATCCACATAGCCCAGGCTGCCGCAGTAGACGCTGCGCCTGCTGGGTTCCAGCTCATCGATGATCTGCATGGCGCGTACCTTGGGTGCCCCGGTAATCGAGCCGCCGGGAAAAGCCGCTGCCAGCAGGTCGAGCGGGCGCTTTCCGGCTGCCAGTTCGCCACACACGATGCTGACCAGGTGGTGGACGTTGGCGTAGCTCTCCAACCCGCAGAGCTGGGGGACCCTGACGCTGCCCGGGCGGCATACCCGACCCAGGTCGTTGCGTAGCAGGTCGACGATCATCACGTTCTCGGCGCGGTCCTTGAGGCTGATGGAGAGTGCCTCGGCCAGGCGGCGGTCCTCCTCCGGCGTCGCTCCGCGTGGGCGGGTGCCCTTGATCGGCCGGGTCTCGACGAGGCCCTCTTCATCGCACAGCAGGAAGCGTTCGGGCGAGAGCGACAGGATGGCTTGCTCATCCCAGGCCAGATAGCCGGAAAAGGGGGTCGGTGTGGCACGTCGAAGCCGCTGGTAGGCCTCCCACAGGTCGCCGGCGAAGGGCGCGCTGAAGCGCTGGGCCAGGTTGATCTGATAGCAGTCACCGGCGTGAATATACTCCTGAACGGCGGCAAATCGCCGTGCATAGCCTTCACGGTCGAGTTCGCCTTCGAAGGGTGCCAGTAGCCGGAACCGGCCTCCCGATACCGGCAGTGCTTCGAGCCACTCCATGATCTGGCCCCGGCGCTGAGCACTGGCGACCAGCCAGGTTTCACCGGCGTCATGATCCTGGATGAGCGCCCAGTCATAGAGGCCGACGCGGCTGGCCGGCAGGTCCACGACCTGCTGTGAACGGCCCCCGACGGGCTCCAGGCAGCGGCCCAGGTCATAGCCCCAGTAGCCTATCAATCCCCCGAGAAAGGGCAGGTCGCTGTCGGGAAGCTCAAGCGCGAGGCTATCCAGCAGGGCCTGCTGGGCGGAGAACGGGTCTTCCTTTTCCATGCCTTCGACGCCGCCGCTCAGGCGCCCCCGGTCGTCGGCCGAGAGCACCGTCAGCGGGTCGCTGCTCATGATGTCATAGCGCCCGCCCGGAGCAATGGGGCGCCCGCTGTCCAGCAGTACGGCTCCCGGACGCTGGCGCAGGGCGGAGAAGTAACCCAGCGGATCGTCACGGTAGGGTAGCGGGGTGATCTCGAGTCGTGTGGTCATTGCCGGCGCCTTTCGGAACAGGCGACCCATTCTAGGGTTCAGGCGGCGTTTTGTCCCATAGCGTGATGCAACGCCGCTGGGTATTGCCATCAACGCAGGCATTGATTGTCGACAGTCCGGCGGGGATGGCCTCGTTTGTCTACAACCAAAGACGTAGCATGTTGGGCTTATCGCGTGGTTGACCGGGGCGCAGGCAATGTCTAAAGTCTCTTCATCATTTAATTGTCGACAATTGCCATGAACTCAATCGTACCGGAACAGACCGCACCCGAGGTTCGCACCCTGGCCGAACGGGTCTTCCATGAGCTGCAGGATGCCATCGTGCGTGGCGAGCTGGCCCCGGGCAGCAAGATAACCGAGCCGGGCCTGTCCAAGACCTACGGTATCTCCCGTGGTCCGCTGCGCGAGGCCATGCGACGCCTGGAGGCGCACCGTCTCATCGAGCGTGTGCCCCATGTCGGCGCCCGGGTGGTCAAGCTGTCGATGAAGGAGCTGCTTGAGCTGTTCGACGTGCGCGAGGCGCTCGAGAGCATGGCAGCGCGCCTGGCCGCGGAACACATGAGCGCCGAGGAGATTGCGGGCCTGCGCGAGGTGCTGGCGCTGCATGAACGTCAGGCCGACCTCAAGAGCGGGGAGGCCTACTATCAGCGCGAAGGCGACCTGGACTTTCATTACCGTATCGTCCTTGGCAGCCACAATCGCATGTTGATGACGATGCTGTGCGATGACCTCTATTACCTGGTGAGGCTTTACCGCACCCAGTTCAGCGCCAGTGGGACACGCCCTCATCGCGCCTTCGTCGAACACCACCGAATCGTCGATGCCATCGAGGCCGGGGATGCCGAGCTGGCCGAGCTGCTGATGCGCCGCCATGTCAGTGCCTCGCGGGCGAATGTGGTCGACCGTTACGCCGAGGTTCTCACGCAGCAAACCGAGGAGACCACCTGAGGTTTGCTGGACATATCCCGACATCGACCGATCAAGAAACATAGAGGAGCCATGCCATGACCCGATCCACTCCCGGTGCGCGTTTCCGTGCCGCCCTGGAAGCCAGCCGGCCGTTGCCGATCGTCGGCACCATCAATGCCTATACCGCCATGATGGCCGAGCGGGTGGGTCATCAGGCCATCTACCTCTCCGGCGGTGGCGTGGCGAATGCTTCCTTCGGTCTGCCCGACCTGGGCATGACCACCATGAACGACGTGGTGGCGGATGCCCACCGCATCTGCGGGGCCACGGACCTGCCGCTGCTGGTGGATATCGATACCGGCTGGGGGGGCGCCTTCAACATCGCCCGTACCGTCAAGGAGATGCAGCGTGCCGGTGTCGCCGCCGTGCATATCGAGGACCAGGTAGCCCAGAAACGCTGCGGCCACCGTCCCAACAAGGCGATCGTCTCCCAGGAGGAGATGGTGGACCGCGTCAAGGCGGCCGCCGACGCGAAGGTCGATCCGGATTTCTACCTGATCGCCCGCACCGACGCCTTCCAGAAGGATGGCCTGGATGCGGCCATCGAGCGGGCCAGCGCCTGTATCGAAGCCGGTGCCGATGCCATCTTCGCCGAAGCGGTGCACACCCTGGATGACTACCGTGCCTTCTGCGAGCGGGTCGATGCGCCGATCCTGGCCAACATCACCGAATTCGGCGCCACGCCCCTGTTCAGCCAGCAGGAGCTCGGCGAGGTGGGCTGTCGCATGGTGCTCTATCCGCTGTCGGCGTTCCGCGCCATGAACGCCGCTGCGCTGAAGGTCTACCAGAGCATCCACGACAACGGTCACCAGCGCGATGTGGTCGAGCTGATGCAGACCCGTGACGAGCTCTACGACTTCCTCAATTATCACAGCTTCGAGCAGAAGCTGGACGCGCTGTTCGAGAAGGGCGGCGAGTGAAGGGAGCGACATAGCAAGGCGAAGCATCCCGGTGGCGTCGCACAGAGGCTCGGTTCCCGGCCGGGTGGCGTGGCGCCCATCACATATAAAAGACGCAAGACCGACTAATACAGGAGACGCGACATGTCAGATAAACCCGTCAGCAGTACCGGCCTGCGCGGCCAGAGCGCCGGCACCACGGCACTGTGCACCGTCGGCAAGACCGGCTCGGGCCTGACCTACCGTGGCTTTGACGTCAAGGAACTGGCCGAGAAGGCGCGCTTCGAGGAAGTGGCCTACCTGCTGCTCAAGGGCAAGCTGCCGAACCAGGCCGAACTCGATGCCTATATCACCAAGCTCAAGGGCCTGCGTGGCCTGCCTCAGGCGCTCAAGGCCGTGCTCGAGCAGATTCCGGCCAATGCGCATCCTATGGATGTGATGCGTACCGGTGCTTCCATGCTCGGCAACCTCGAGACCGAAGAGAGCTTCGACGAGCAGCAGGATGTTTCCGATCGCCTGCTGGCGGTGCTGCCCTCGATCATCTGCTATTGGTATCGCTATTCCCACGATGGGGTGCGCATCGAGACCGAGACCGACGACGAGTCGGTGGGTGCCCACTTCCTCCACCTGCTGCGTGGCGAAGCGCCTTCCGAACTGCACGCCCGGGTGATGAACGTCTCGCTGATCCTCTATGCCGAGCATGAGTTCAATGCCTCGACCTTCACCGCCCGCGTCTGCGCCTCGACCCTCTCCGACATGCACTCCTGTGTGACCGGCGCCATCGGTTCGCTGCGCGGTCCCCTGCATGGCGGTGCCAACGAGGCGGCCATGGCCATGATCGAGGACTGGAAATCGCCGGAAGAGGCCGAGCGCGAGATCATGGGCATGCTCGAGCGCCGTGAGAAGATCATGGGCTTCGGGCACGCGATCTACCGCGAGTCCGATCCGCGCAATGCCATCATCAAGGAGTGGTCGGAGAAGCTGGCCCAGGACGTGGGTGACAGCGTGCTCTATCCGGTATCAGTGCGCGTCGAGGAAGTCATGTGGCGTGAGAAGAAGCTGTTCTGCAACGCCGATTTCTTCCATGCCAGCGCTTATCACTTCATGGACATCCCCACCAAGCTGTTCACGCCGATCTTCGTCTGCTCGCGCGTGACCGGCTGGTGCGCGCATGTCTTCGAACAGCGGGCCAACAACCGGATCATCCGTCCCAGTGCTGATTATGTCGGCCCCGAGAAGAGCGAGTGGGTGCCGATCGAACAGCGCGACTGATCCATTATCGCCTGCGGCGGCTGCCTGGCAGCCGCCTTCTCCTCTCAAGCCGGGGAGGGTGGCTGCGCCCTCCCGTGCCCTTCGACGGATGCCCGACGCCATGAATACCGACTATCGCAAACCCCTGCCCGGCACTGACCTGGATTATTTTGACGTGCGCGCCGCCGTCGATGCGATCCAGCCTGGTGCCTATGACACGCTGCCCTACACTTCGCGGGTGCTGGCCGAAAACCTGGTGCGTCGCTGCGACCCCGCGATGCTGACGGATTCGCTGAAGCAGTTGATCGAGCGCAAGCGCGATCTGGATTTTCCCTGGTATCCGGCCCGGGTGGTGTGCCATGACATCCTCGGCCAGACGGCGCTCGTCGACCTGGCCGGCCTGCGCGATGCCATTGCCGCCAAGGGTGGCGACCCGGCCAAGGTCAACCCGGTAGTGCCGACCCAACTGATCGTCGACCACTCGCTGGCCGTGGAGCATGCCGGTTTCGAGAGGGATGCCTTCGAGAAGAACCGAGCCATTGAGGATCGGCGCAACGACGACCGCTTCCACTTCATCAACTGGACCAAGACCGCATTCGAGAATGTCGATGTGATCCCCCCCGGCAACGGCATCATGCACCAGATCAACCTGGAGAAGATGTCGCCGGTGGTTCAGGTTCGCTCCGACGAGAAGGGAAAGCGTGTCGCCTTCGTCGATACCTGTGTCGGTACCGACAGCCACACGCCAATGGTCGATGCCCTGGGCGTGATCTCCGTCGGTGTGGGTGGCCTGGAAGCCGAGAGCGTGATGCTGGGGCGTGCCTCCTACATGCGTCTACCGGATATCATCGGTGTCGAACTGACCGGCAAGCTGCAGCCGGGCATCACCAGTACCGACATGGTACTGGCGCTGACCGAGTTCCTGCGTCGCGAGCGGGTGGTGGGTGCCTACCTGGAGTTCTACGGTGAAGGGGCCTCGAGCCTGACCGTGGGCGACCGGGCCACCATCTCCAACATGACACCGGAATACGGCGCCACCGCCGCCATGTTCTATATCGATGAACAGACCATCGACTACCTCAGGCTGACCGGTCGCGAGGACGACCAGGTCGCCCTGGTGGAGCGCTTCGCCAAGGAGACCGGCCTGTGGGCGGACAGTCTGGAAAAGGCTGAATATGAGCGGGTATTGACCTTCGACCTCTCCTCGGTACCCCGTACCCTGGCCGGCCCCTCCAACCCCCATGCCCTGTTGCCCACCTCGGAACTGGCGTCCCGTGGCATCAGCGGCACGGTGGAAAACGAGGAGGGCAAGATGCCCGATGGGGCGGTGATCATCGCTGCCATCACCAGCTGCACCAACACCAGCAACCCGCGCAACATGGTGGCCGCGGGCCTGATCGCCCGTAACGCCAACAAGCTGGGGCTGACCCGCAAGCCTTGGGTGAAGTCCTCCCTGGCGCCGGGCTCCAAGACGGTCAAGATGTACCTGGAAGAGGCCAGGCTGTTGCCTGAGCTGGAAGATCTCGGCTTCGGCGTGGTGGCCTTTGCCTGCACCACCTGCAACGGCATGAGCGGCGCCTTGGACCCGGTGATCCAGCAGGAAATCGTCGATCGCGACCTCTATGCCACGGCGGTGCTGTCGGGTAACCGCAACTTCGACGGCCGGATCCACCCCTATGCCAAGCAGGCCTTCCTGGCTTCGCCGCCGCTGGTGGTGGCCTATGCCATTGCAGGCACCATTCGCTTCGACATCGAGAAGGACGCGCTGGGCTTCGACCAGGATGGCAATCCCATCACGCTGAAGGATATCTGGCCCAGCGACGAAGAGATCGATGCCATCGTCAAGGCCAGCGTGAAGCCCGAGCAGTTCCGCGAAACCTATATCCCGATGTTCGATGTGGACAAGGGCGCGCGGGCCCAGGTGAGCCCGCTCTACGACTGGCGGCCCCAGAGCACCTATATCCGTCGACCGCCCTACTGGGAGGGTGCCCTGGCCGGCGAGCTTTCGCTCAAGGGCATGCGTCCCCTGGCGGTACTCGGCGACAACATCACCACCGATCACCTGTCGCCGTCGAATGCCATCATGATGGACAGCGCGGCGGGTGAGTACCTGCACAAGATGGGCGTGCCGGAGGAGGACTTCAACTCCTACGCCACCCATCGGGGCGACCACCTCACGGCTCAGCGTGCCACCTTCGCTAATCCCAAGCTGCTCAACGAGATGGTGCAGGAGAACGGTGCGGTGAAGCAGGGGTCGCTGGCGCGGGTCGAGCCGGAAGGCAAGGTCACCCGCATGTGGGAGGCGATCGAGACCTACATGGAGCGCAAGCAGCCACTAATCATCATCGCCGGTGCCGACTACGGCCAGGGCTCTTCCCGTGACTGGGCGGCCAAGGGCGTGCGTCTGGCCGGGGTGGAGGCCATTGCCGCGGAAGGCTTCGAGCGTATTCACCGCACCAACCTGATCGGCATGGGGGTGCTGCCGCTGCAGTTCGAGGCGGGCACCACGCGCAAGACGCTGGCTATCGACGGCACCGAGACCTTCGATGTGGTGGGCGAACCGAGGCCCCGTGCCACCCTGGCGCTGGTGATCAACCGCAGGAACGGCGAGCGCGTGGAAGTGCCGGTGACCTGCCGTCTCGATACCGCCGAGGAGCTCTCGATCTTCGAGGCCGGCGGCGTGCTGCAGCGCTTCGCCAAGGACTTCCTCGAGTCCGAGGTCGAAGCGGTCGGCTGAGCGTTGACAGTCTGACGGACCCTATCGACCCGGCCCCAAACAAGGTCCGGGTCGATCTGTCTCTACCTCATTTTCTCAAGGAAGCGCTGTTCATGGCACATGCTCCCCAGGCTCATGTTTCACAGATCCGAATCCCCGCCACCTATATGCGTGGAGGTACCAGCAAGGGGGTGTTCTTTCGCCTGCAGGATCTCCCCGAAGTGGCCCAGGTCCCCGGTGCGGCGCGGGACAGGCTCTTGATGCGGGTGATCGGCAGCCCCGATCCCTACCAGAAGCAGATCGACGGTATGGGTGCGGCGACCTCCAGTACCAGCAAGACGGTGATCCTGTCGAAGAGCACCCAGCCGGACCACGATGTCGACTACCTGTTCGGCCAGGTCTCCATCGACAAGGCTTTCGTCGACTGGAGCGGCAATTGCGGGAACCTGTCGGCGGCGGTGGGGCCCTTCGCCATCAGCAACGGCCTGGTGGACCCGGCGCGAATACCGCACAACGGCATCGCCACGGTGCGCATCTGGCAGGCCAATATTCGCAAGACCATCATCGCTGAGGTACCGATGACCGACGGCGCCGTGCAGGAGACCGGTGACTTCGAACTCGACGGCGTCACCTTTCCGGCGGCGGAGGTGCCGGTGGCGTTCATGGACCCGGCCGACGGTGAAGGCGCGATGTTCCCCACCGGCAACCTGGTGGACGATCTCGAGGTGCCGGCTGATGTGGTGAAAGGGGGCGTACTGAAGGCCACCCTGATCAACGCCGGCATCCCGACCATCTTCATCAACGCGGAAGCCATCGGCTACACCGGCAATGAGTTGCAGGACGCCATCAACGGTGATCCCGATGCGCTGGCGATGTTCGAGACGATTCGCGCCCATGGCGCGGTGCGCATGGGGCTCATCCAGCATATCGACGAGGCAGCCAGTCGTCAGCACACGCCCAAGGTGGCCTTCGTCGCCAAGCCGGTGGACTACATCGCCTCCAGCGGCAAGGCGGTCAAGGCCAGCGATGTGGATTTGCTGGTGCGTGCGCTCTCCATGGGCAAGCTGCACCACGCCATGATGGGCACGGCCGCCGTTGCCATCGGTGCCGCCGCGGCGATACCGGGAACGCTGGTCAACCTTGCGGCGGGCGGCGGGGATCGCACCTCGGTGCACTTCGGCCACCCCTCGGGCACCCTGCGGGTTGGCGCCGAAGCCACGCGCGTGGGCAACGATTGGGCGGTGACCAAGGCGATCATGAGCCGCAGTGCACGGGTGCTGATGGAAGGCCATATACGGGTGCCCGGCGACAGCTTCTAGAAAAGCATGGACTTTTATTGCTGAAAGACTTCATTCAAGTACGCCCCGGGTCGCAGGACCCGGGGCGTTTTCTATAGTGAAGACAAGAGTGAAGGAAAGAATTGGTGAAGGCATGGGTTCAACGTCGAAACAGGAGACCATCATGAGCAGCACCGTGGAAGCCAATGTGCGCCCGGACTACGACATCGAGCTGCAGAAAATTGCCGACTATGTTCTCGACTACCGGGTCGATAGCGCCGAAGCCTGGGATACGGCCCGCAACTGCCTGATGGACACGCTGGGCTGTGGTCTGTTGGCCCTTCGCTTCCCGGAGTGCACCAAACACCTGGGCCCGCTCGTCGAAGGGACCATGGTGCCCCACGGCGCTCGGGTGCCCGGCACATCCTTTCGCCTCGACCCGGTAAAGGCAGCCTGGGATATCGGCTGCATCGTGCGCTGGCTCGACTATAACGATACCTGGTTGGCCGCCGAGTGGGGTCACCCCTCCGACAACCTGGGAGGCATCCTGGCGGTGGCGGATCATCTCTCCCAGAAACGAGTTTCCATGGGAGAGGCGCCGCTGACCATGCGCGACGTACTCGAAGCGATGATCATGGCCCATGAGATCCAGGGGGTCCTGGCACTGGATAACTCGTTCAACCGCGTTGGCCTCGACCATGTGGTGCTGGTCAAGGTGGCCTCGACTGCCGTGACGGCCAGGATGATGGGTGCCGATCGGGAACAGATACTCTCCGCACTGTCCCACGCCTGGGTCGATGGCCAGAGCCTGCGTACCTATCGTCATGCCCCCAACGCCGGGTCGCGAAAGAGCTGGGCGGCCGGTGACGCCACGTCTCGCGGGGTGCGCCTGGCCGATATCGCTCTGCGCGGCGAGATGGGCGTGCCGGGAGCACTGTCCGCCCCGCAGTGGGGTTTCTATGACGTGTTGTTCAGCCATACCAACAAGGACCTGGCGACCAAGCCGGAAGGGGAGCGCACGTTTTCCTTCCAGCGTGACTTCGGCAGCTATGTCATGGAAAACGTGCTGTTCAAGATTTCCTTCCCGGCCGAATTCCATGCCCAGACCGCCTGCGAAGCCGCCGTGACCCTGCATCCTCAAGTGAAGGATCGGCTGGGTGAGATCGACAGGATCGTACTGACCACACACGATTCGGCGATCCGCATCATCTCCAAGTCCGGCGCGCTGGCAAACCCGGCCGACCGTGACCACTGCCTGCAATACATGACCGCAGTGCCGCTCGCCTTCGGTAGCCTGGTGGCCGAGCACTACGAGGACGACTTCCACGCGGCGCATCCCATCATCGACGAGCTGCGCGCCTTGATGGAAGTGGTCGAGGACCCGCGTTATTCGCGTGACTACCACGATCCCGACAAGCGCTCGATTGCCAACGCCATCCAGGTCTTCTTCAAGGATGGCAGTGCCACCGACAAGGTCGAGGTCGAGTACCCGATCGGTCACCGCCGCCGTCGCTCCGAAGGCATTACCGTGCTGGAGGAGAAGTTCAGGCGCAATCTGGCCACGCGGTTCCCCCCGGGGCGTACCGCTCGGATATTTGAGCTGTGCCGCGACCAGCCTCGGCTTGAAAAGACCGCGGTGCATCAGTTCGTTGACCTGTGGGTGATCTAGGCAAACACTGTACAAATGCCTGCGCGTGCGAATCACTGCGTTGCGCGGTGCTGGTGCGCCAGCCCGGTCGAAATCCTCACCTATACCCCATAGGCTCCGGTTGACTCGCAGCCTTCGGCTTCTCGCCCCTTCGGGGCCAGCCTACGGCTGTTTGTCGCTTCGCTCGGTTCTGTGCTCCGTGCGCCTTGCGCTTCCTCTCGCTCGTCAATTTGTTCAGCGTTTCCCGAAGCGGCAATGCTGCTGCGCTGTATTTCTGCCGGGTCGTCGTTGGACTTGATGATGGTCATGGAAGGCTCCGGCAGAGTGGGCTATAGTTTTTTGACGGCCAGGGGTTGTGCGCGGCTCCGGTAATGAGTAAAGTACGCATCCGCTGCCGGCAACGGGCAAACGTTACCGGCGGTGGAAGTGGAAAAAGTGCTTGTTTCTGTTTGGTTTTTTCGAATCGGCTAACGCGATTCGCGATTGACAGAAGCGCCGGAGACGGTAGAATGCACGCCACGCTGAAGGCAGCCGGCAGGGCCGGCGCTTCGCAGCAGGCTCACCCCGGTGACGGCCGCGAAGAGAGTTGACAAACTCAGCCACTTCAGTAGAATACGCCTTCCTCGCAGGGCGCTGGCGAGGCCGCTGACAGAGTCAGCCGCCACGACAGCAAGCGAGACGCTCCGCTCTTCATGGTGTGCTTTGAAGAGAGTGGGAGCCGCTCTTTAACAATCGATCAGGTAATTCATGTGGGCGCTTGTCGATGAGGTGGTGAGAAGTCACACCATTTCAAGGCAAGCGACTCGTCGAAGACCTTCGGGTCTTTTTGAGAAGCTTTGACCTTGAGCCAAGATTGGTTCGCTTTCAGCTGTTGCCTTCGGGTGGTGGCTGAGCAAGAACCGCAATGATTTGAAACTGAAGAGTTTGATCATGGCTCAGATTGAACGCTGGCGGCAGGCTTAACACATGCAAGTCGAGCGGTAACAGGTCCAGCTTGCTGGATGCTGACGAGCGGCGGACGGGTGAGTAATGCATAGGAATCTGCCCGGTAGTGGGGGATAACCTGGGGAAACCCAGGCTAATACCGCATACGCCCTACGGGGGAAAGCAGGGGCTCTTCGGA
>NZ_QPII01000010.1 GCF_003336675.1 Billgrantia montanilacus
TCAACCACTGGATCCGGTACTACAACGAAGAACGGCCGCATCAGTCTTTGGGCTATGTGGCACCCCGAGCACACCCCGCATTAGTGGCGTAGGGTGTGCAGAAACCAGGGGGTCATTACAGCCGCCCACAGCGGCGCGAGCGAAGCGAGTGTCCGGCGAACACCATCACTGTACAGCTCTCTCTAACCATTAGGCTGGTGAAAAATATCTAATAGCTCGGCATTCGTTGGATATTTCTCCAATAATTCAAGCAACTTCTGCGCACCTTCTGCTGGCTTAAGATTTGTCAAAGCTCTACGCAACGCCCTTACTTTTTCAATATCTCTTGCATCAATCAAAATTTCTTCTCGACGGGTGCTGCTTTTGGCAATATCTATCGCAGGAAAAATCCGCTGATTTGCCACTTCCCGTGATAACACGATTTCCATATTGCCCGTGCCCTTGAACTCCTCGAAAATCACCTGATCCATACGACTTCCCGTATCCACCAGCACGGTGGCCAGAATGGTGAGCGATCCGCCGTTTTCAATCTTTCTCGCGGCGCCAAACAGTTTGCGTGGTATTTCCAACGCTCGGGTATCCAGCCCACCCGACATAGTGCGACCATTGCCTCGCTGCTCGGCATTATGAACCCGCGAGAGTCTCGTAAGAGAATCAATCACAATCATCACATTATGACCGTCGCCTGCTTGCTTACGAGCTGTCTCAAGAAGCTTATCCGCCACACTTACATGTTGTGTGTAGCTTTTATCTGAAGACGATGCATGTACTTCTGCCGCAACACTGCGCTTAAAATCTGTCACTTCTTCAGGGCGCTCATCAATAAGCAAGGCATACAGCTTTATGTCAGGATAAGCTTCTGCCACGGCCTGACAGATATGTTTTAACATCGTCGTTTTGCCAGAGCCTGGCGGCGCAACAATCAACCCTCGCTGCCCCATCCCAATTGGCGTAATTAAATCCATCGCTCGCACACTACGCTGCTTAGAACCTAGCTCTAAATAAATGCGTGGTGAAGGGTGAATAGCGACGCCATTTAAAAAACGTTTTTCGGAATCATTAGGGAATTGATCTGCAACTTCGTCGGCGGGCTTGGCATCTATCTGTTTTTTCACTTTCAAACCTAGTGTTTTTCTCGCCATAATATCGATGGATCACCTTGAATAACCTGAATTTATAGAATAACTGCATCATAGGCCAGCCGACCTGTCGCGTCGTTGCGATACCTGGGATGGAAAACCGACAAGTCGAGTTTATGCTCGATCAGGTAATGCACTGCGTGCTCAAGGGTACCGGGTTGGAGCTGATCTTGGTAGTGGATTCACCACCATGGCGTTTTGATCATGGTTGTAGGGCTTGAAGTGGGGCATGATGACCACTCCTAGGCTGTTTTCCCGATCCTACCAAACCGACGGAGGCTATGGGCTTTTTCTACAGCCTCAACGCCGCTTAGCACGCGCGGCTACGGAATGGAGGCGCAGCCGCAATGCAGTAACCGTCGCCGTGACTGGCATTGTTAGGCATCCACCTTGTTATCAGCTTTGACCCTTAGATTGTCCACGCACAGTAATGCAAAAATACAAAGACTCCTTTGTTGCTGGGTTCTCTGCAGCCCAAATTTTGGCATCTTCAGGCATCGTCGCTCTGCAAATGTCCGCTGCTTCAGCTATAGAGAACTTCTTAAGGCTAACTGTGCCTTCCGGCGCGCTACCATGACCTACACGACCATCTGGGGTCTTTACCCAACCTTCCCAGCCCAATATGTGTCGTCCGTAGCGTTCTAGATAATCAACTGCCTCTAGGGCCGCATGCAGGGGCAAAACAATTTCTTTCTCTGATATCGAAAGAGCAGCCAAACGTGGAGGCATGAAATCTAATGCGGACATTGCCTCTCCCTTGTGCCTAACGCCTGAGTTCAGCGGCGTTTGAGGCGACGCCTGCTTTGCGGCAGCAAAGCATGTGGCGGGGCAAACGTCCGCTGCAACGATTTGTTAGATCATCTTTCTACGCTGCTTATCGACAAACTCACTGTATTTTTCATCCTTTTTCTCCTCCTGTGCTGCTAGGTCAACCAAGAAATTGTTTCGGAGTCCGTCAAAGATCGAAAGCTCAAACTCTTGGCCTATGTTTTGTTCGCAAGCGTGGATGGCTGAAAGAATGGCCGATCGCCTACCCTCAGGCAAAGCATTCCAAACCGAAGGCTTTAGGTACCATTGATCAGAGCCATTAACCATCCACGACTCGACCATCGAGAGCATTCCAAGTGCATTGTTCATCCAAGTTGTAACGTAGGCGTTGATGAAGTCTTCATCCGAAGCGTGCCCGCCAAACGTAAGGAGAGTATTTCCATCGCTTGGCATGACGCCGATGATCATATCTACGCGCCTTTCGGCTTTTGTGTCTCGCGCGTGAAACGCCCCGCCTCCAGAAAGTGCCACAGGTATCTGGACATCTATGCTTATGGCGTATGTATATACGTTTGATGTGTCTCCCTGAAAAATCGCCTTCTCAAATGCTGGAAGCAGTGTCGTTTTTAACCAAATATCATATTCGCGGATTGCTTCCAGTTCGTCGCTCCACTGATTCTTGAGGGTATCGTTTTTCAACTCCAACTTGCCCATCTTGAACTCGTCGCCGAAACCGCGTTCACGGAGTCGCCGTTCTACCAGGGCAGCCAAACGCTCGTCTCTGAGGCTGTCATATGCCGCCATGGTTCGGTCGTGTTGTTCCAAAATGAAGCTTGTTCGAAACCACTCGCGACACGCTGCCCGATACGTTTGCAGATAGATATGCTGGCTTTGATCGATTTTGCCTGACGTCTCGAATTCGTGAAAAAGTGCTTCATGCTCGCTACAGAACCCTGGAAATGTTGAGGCTTTGTTTTGGCCCACACGTTGAAGCACGAGCTCACCGCGCCGGTGGTCAAACTCCGGCGTAAGCAAGTGCTCCGCTTCGGAAATTGACGAAAGACTCATACCTCTGGGCACAGTGTGTGATTGCTTTATGGCAGTCTGGGAACATTTTGGAACAATACACTCGCGGCCTTTCTTCCACGCCTTGAGGCGCTTGGCTACGTCGCCAAAGTGGAGTGACGCGCGTTCGCTATCCGAGGAAAAGATGATGTGGTTGTTCGCGCGATACTGATCAACGACCTCATCCAGAACTTCTTTGATCAGGTCCACTTGCTCTCTCGATAGGTCGCTCACCCAGCCACTCCCGCCATGTAGATGATCTAACGTCGCCATCACCAGCGGAGGCGCGATAGCGCCAGCGTCTGGTGCATGGCTTTGTTCAGTATTTCATTGTAGGCTGCAAAGGTTGTTGTTCTAGACCTTCTGGGCGAACAATAACTAACTCATCTGAATCCAGGCCTTCTTGAACAAAAAGTTCAGGGGTCTCCTCCTCATTCAGCCCTTCCATCATCACCAGCGCTTTAGCCTGCTCAAAAGCCTTTTTGACCGAAAGTCCAAACCCTATTGCGGAGTAGAATTGTGATGAAAATACTCTGGCTGCATCATCACCGATACTGGTATTCATACCGATGGCCGCTTCGACATGATGAGTGACCGCTTGCGCTTTCTTATAGGAATAACATGTATTAAAGAAAACTAAACGAATATTGCACGATGAGGCCATCATCGTTTGTACAATGGCTTCTTTGCTAACCAGCTTCGCATTGCCATTAGTGTCTTGAAATACGATTTCGTCAGAATCTGAACCATGGCCGCTAAAATGAATTATTGTGGGATTTAACTCATTTATCGCTTGTAGGACGTCCATCGGCTGGACAGCCCATCGACTCTCGAATGAAACTGAATCCCTATGCTTGGCTTTCCTAATCATATCGGTAATTGAACGAGCTTCTTCATCCAGTCTCAACTGCTGAGCATCGGCAGGATTCGAAGCCAGAAATAAAACTACAATTTTCTCAGGAAGACTTTGAAGCATCTTCAGGGTGGCAATGGTGCTCTTATGAAATCCTTCATGCTTGTCAAGGGTTCTATTCATTTGTTTCATTCGAGACTGGTACGCTTTAGCCTGTCGCTGTGACTCTCTTTGAATCTTCTTGTTCCCTTTTTCCTCTTCCCTTGACACTTTCTTTTGCTCATCAGAAAGCTCTTTGTGCTTTCGTGAAATTTTGTTATCAAAATCAGCAATTTTCTTTTCCGCTGCCGCCAGATCTTTCTGGTATCTTTCGATTTCACGCACCTTTGACTTCGCAGTATTCGCGCTGCTCGTTCTCGACAGTGCCTGTGAAGCAGAGTTAATCTTTCCAGAGAGACTAGCAATCTTAGCTTGCTCTTTTGCTTTTCCCTGCTGCAACCGAGTGATTTCTTCTCGTTTTCTCGTCACATTTCGCCGGTATGAATCTATCAATGACACGCACCTACCCCTTGAGGTGAAATTTCGATTGATACTGAACGCTGCCAACACGGGCAGCTTTGGAGTGAAGGCGAAGCCGCAACGGAAAAGCTGTGGACTTCCCCCAGAACAGTGGACACGCCCCATCAGTTAATCTCCTCGAACTCTATCGGAGTCCGGTAACCAAGGCCACTGTGCAGCCGATGGCTGTTATAGTAGCCATCAATATAGTCCCTGATATGTTTTCGTAACTGATGCATCGTCATGAAGCTGGTGGCGTGCAGCAATTCTCCCTTCAGCGTTTTGAAGAACGACTCCACTTCGGCATTATCAGTGCATTGTCCCGGGCGGTTCATGCTGTGCCGTACCCGGTGATGGTTCAGCAACGCCTGGGTCTTTTGAGCCCGGTACTGGATGCCGCGGTCCGTATGAAACAGCAGGTCAGGGGCTGGATTCCGACTTGTGAAGGCCTCACGCAAGGTGCCTCGGGCAAAGTCTGCGCTCAGACTCTCTCCCAATCGCCAGCTGATGATTCGACGTGAGAATAGGTCCAGTACCACCGCCAGAAACACGTATTTTTTACCCAGCTTGATGTAGGTGACGTCACTGCTCCACTGCTGGTTTACCGCAACCGGCTTTTTGGCCTCGAGCCGGTAATTTGGCAGGGCTTTCAGGTCATCCCGACGTTTGCTCAGGCGGCGATAGACACGCGTGACTCGGGCCTTCATACCCCACTCCCTCATCAGTCTGGCCACCCGGTTCTCACCCACCACAAGACCTTCTCGGCGCAGGGCCTGATAGACCCGGGGACTGCCATAACGGCCCTTGCTGGCGTTGTAGACTCTGCGGACCTTCAACAGCAGGTCTGCATTTTCAGCGGCTCTCTGGCTGGGCTTCCGGTTTGCCCAGGCGTAGTAGCCAGACCGAGAGATGTTCAGGTGGCNCCTTCCGTCGTTCCTCTGCCTGAAAACGTTGAAACTTTTTTAGGATGTCATTCTCTTCCTCAAGCTCCGATACGCGGCGCTTCAGGCGAGCGACCTCATCCTACTCCTGGATCTTCTGCTTAGCATCAGGCGGGGCTTTCTTGACCCGTTTCATGGCGAACTGTCCCTCTCGGTATTCCTTTCGCCAGCGTGACAGCATGAAGGGGTGAATATCCAGCGCTTCGGCAACGCCTTTGACGCTCCGGTGGGCTTGATGGCTCCATTCCACTGCCTTGACTTTGAACTCAATGCTGTACCGCTGTGTTTTCTTCCCCGTGATCATCTCGGGCATCGGTTCTCTCCTATCTGGGAGTTATCGATGCGTGTCCACTGGGGTGGGGGAAGTCCAGGGGCGACAACAGCCGATTGTTATGCGATTGCACTGTTATACTTGAAACGAAGATTCAAAACGCCTTCTATTGCTGATTTTTCTGATGCTCCACAAGTTCGTGAGCAATGAAGTCCCACCCGAACCGAACAAGGGTGTCGCGATTTTGGGCGAGACCGTGTTTGTTAAGCACTTGCCTGACGGCCCGCACATTCAGCAATCGGGGGTTGGCTACTCCAATGGATTCTTCCAGCGTTTTGAGTTCGTACCCGCAGAAGCGCACCGTCGGCAGTGGTGTTAGGGGGGGAGCAAGCTCGGGTCGGTAAGACGCGCATCCTGGTTCGGGCTCAGTCGTCTCATCGAGGCTGAGTTCGTGCGTGATCCACGGCGTGAAGTGCCCCAATGCAGTTCTATTGGCCTTACCTTGGGGCGGCGAATCCCCGGCTCTATAGCTTCCACTCTGCCAAAGCGTTCCGAACCTGCGGCCAAAGGGAAATGCTTTCCTTGTGGCGTTATCGGTTTCTGAGGTCACCGTCATAAGCATGCGTGCACATGGCTTGCCTTCGCAGTCGGCGGGGATGTTGGTCAGATGCTCAAACCTGGCTGCCTCGAAAGCTGGGTTGAAGAGCACGACTAGGTTGGTGTAGCTCCTCATGTACTCCTCGCGCGCATCAGAGTCGTCCATGACCGAAAGCCGGCGCATACGCTCTCCCAGCAATTGAGCATAAGCGGAATAGATCATCGCGCCACCAAAGCTGTGTCCGGCAACAACCAGCATCGGGTCCGTTCCATCACATGTGCCGCGCCGAGCTATCAACTCCCGCTTGGCCAGCTCCAACGTATTGATGATTGACGATGCTCCTGATTCACCAATACGGTGCGCTGCTTCCTTCCGCCCCCAGAAGGACAAGACATGGAAGGGGGAATGCCAAGACTTCCCGCGCCACCCGATGTACACGCCGACGATGGGCCGAGGCCGCTCAACCGTTTGCGTCATCAGGTAAGCAAGCGACTCTTTCATCTCGGCGACATTGCCATCGCCTTCGCGAGCGCTGTAACTCCAGCCGTGAGCATACGCAATAATCAATGGCGGTGGTTCCGCGCATGTGTCACCCAGTTCGACGATGTGCTCATACGCGCGTTCCAACTGACCACGATCATGCAGCCATCCCTGATCGTCCATCTCTACGAAGAACAAATCCGCCGACCGACCATCCACCGAGATGGTTTCATGATCAAAGGGAGCCGTATCAGCACTCCTGTGCTGCTTCATACTGACACAGCCAAGAAGCGCTGAAGTTAGAAGCATTAGCAGTGCTCCTGTCACGATTCTCATAACTCACCTTCATGCATAACGTCAAAATCAGGTGCGCCGTAGGCGTCGCTTGGATTTACTTGTTATATTTTATTCACCTAGAATTTCACTCATCACCCAATTAACAATAGCAATTCTGATGTATCGACTAAAATTGAAATAGTCATCTGTTTTTTCCTGAAATGAGAAAGCAATCTCCCTTTGCATATTCATTGAATATTCATCGAAGTAAAATTTACCTGCATGGAAGTGGCTAGACCTAACACTATAAAAGTAGTCGGACAACTTCCTGTCAAAATCATCCCTTCCATACTTAACCATAAAATCAGAAAAGCTTAGCTTTTCAAACTTAGAAAGAGCCTCAATCGAACATATTTTATACGACTGCTCAAGTGTAGGTTGGTTTCTACCTAGTGTTAATGCGATATTGTACATTCTACAGCAAGACAAAAATACTTCTTTTTTACTCTCTTCCAAATTTGATATATTTTTAAAGTACTTCCTAATATCTGTAGGGACAATAATTTCTTCTACTGGGTAATGTGGGCTTTCACTTATTGGCTTGAAAACAGGTTTAGCCTTGCTATTACAGTTTTTTCTAGTTATTTCATGGGTAGAAAAAAGCTCTTCTAAGAAGTCATTATTTGATATTGTATCGTATGTTTGTACTCCTAAAAATTCGTACCCACCATCACTCTTCTCCATAGAAAAGTTCAAAGCCATTTTTCCTGAGTGAAAAGAATTCACATGATCACTATCAGACATGCTTTTCAAACCATAATGATTATCCTTGACAGCAAGTCCAAGCTCGTAATCTAAAAAACCCGTTCGGAATCTACTCAGAGAGAATTCATCACCCTGCTTAATGGTAAAAACTCTGAATTCTGAGTTCATTGTTTCAAACCCAACATCGAGAAGTACTGATAGGTATGCATTGGTGTTTCGAGTGTGATTATAAGCAAGACTCCTTGCATGTTCGACGTTTACGGCTTCTATTTCCGTATCAAGCAGCACGATTTGCTCGGTCATCGGCTCTTGCTTACTTGTCCATTCGTGTGGTTTTATTAAGAACCTATAATCTGAATTAATAAAATATTCATCTCTCATCGGATGTGAGTTGAAAATACTAGAATATGTTCTAACCGTGTACTTCTTTAAGCCACCGTTGTGTTCACCACCTATCAGCTCATCCAATAAACTTAGCACATGATATTTTAAATGGATTTCATTAAAGTGTTTTGGCCCGCTCAATAGCATCAACTCAATGCCAAGTATTTCACTTTCACTTAACTTGAATGCAAGCTCAAACTTACACTCATCTCCATTGATGATATTATTAGTTAAAAAACTCAAACTTTTTGATTTATCAGCATTATCAGTTGTTGTCGATTGAAGCACTTCCTCACTAGTAGATGTGACAACTGCCTGGATTCTATTTAAAGTATCTGAATTTATATTATACTTCTTCTTGTGCGTATATCGAATAATACTATCCACAACACCCCTTTCAAATATCAATTTCTAATGAAAAATATAACGCCCAGCGTAACCGGACGGCTTTGGAGCGGCAGCAGAAAAGCCGGTCCGTGTTGACGCTGTTGTTAAAGGTTCAGAAATAGCGTTTGAACTCACAGAGATGCCGGTAGACAGAACCGATATACTCTGAGTACTGAGCGCTGAAACCCTCCTTTTGCAGCAACCGTGCTATGTCCTCTCCGGAATATTTTCTTCGATTTTTACAGTATGTAACGAATTCATAAAACCGGTTCCAGTCCAATGGATGGAGCGCCTGCTTGTTGGCCAGATTAACGAAACGACTAAACAGCGCATCACACATCGGTGATAGCTTTGGCTCTAGCTTCTCTTTCGACGGAATACTCAATCTCCGCCTACTGCTATGGGCCTTGTTGTATTCTGAGAGAATCCTCTTCCCATGCTCGCTGGCAACCTTGACATATTCGTCATAGGTTGGCGGATCGTTTGGGACCCAACGCGACGCCCTAACCTCGAATGAAACATACTCAGCATCGTTCGGAACGCATATAAACTGAACGATGAAGTCTTTATACTGTGTATTCCCTGTATATTCTAGGTTCAAAATGTCAAAACCACTTTCCCCCATGAAATCTTTTTCATATCTAGGGGTGTACGACCCGAGAGATGCCACCATCTTATTGAGGCGATGAACGAAATCTCTGGGCAGACAGTCCGCTTTAATCTTAATCGGTGGAAGAGGCTCGTCAGACATCGTTTTGTCTCCCTTTAACGCCTTGCTCACCGGAAAATCAGGAGCGCAGCGAGTAATTTTTCCGCGTACAGCAACTCGTTAGACGATAACACGCTATAACATCGCTAAATCTAAAAAGGAGGCCCGCGCAGCATCATCGACTATAGGGAATTGTGCACAATGCATGGCAGATGGAGAGACTTGATCTGAATAGACGCTTATCGAATGTTCCAAGGTCGATAACGAAATTGCCAAGCCTGTAACATCTGCTTCAAACAGCGATTGCAGCATTGCGTGGCTTTCGCGCGGGAACGTTTTTTTGTAGATATCATTATAAGCAGGCTGAAAATACCGAATTAAACCAGCCTCTATCAAATCAATACGATTTTCGCGGGTGTACTCTGCGTTCATGAGGCGGTCCAGCCTATCTTCACCGCTCTCAAAATTATTAACTGCAGGAACCCCACCCCCCATAAACATATAGTTTTTGTACTGCTCGTAGCTATACAGAAGCACATGTGACTCGCTATCGGGATATCTATCAGACAAATCGGCCAATACCTTCTGGAAAGAACCGTGGCCTTGCTTTCCCGTTTTTCCAATTAGCCGCTGCAAAGCGTCAGAACTACCATTATCGCCGAATGACTGCCCAATATATTCGACCTTTAAATTCGCAGCCCCTGCGAGTTCCACTTGGCAAAATCGGACTACATCATGCAGTCGAAGTTGAATAGGGACAACGCCGCCAGCAATGAACCTTAGGTGTATATGCGGAAATTCTGTTTCTCCAAGCGAGGTAATCGGCAAGTTGGTCGGGTTGGGAAATTCAAATGGAACAGCCTTTTTCTCGTCTTCGTGACTGACAATGAACGCACCAACAATCTTTGATCCTTGACCCTCTATACGCAGAGACTCTGGATCCAACACAATTCTTTTTCTCCTTGCGATTAAATAAATGTTGTATCTCTTGAGTTCCACTCTTAGCGGCCCTTCGATTTCATATAACTCCGAGGGTCTGAAGATCCAAGGGTCAGTAGAAACGAGTTCTAAGAGACCCTCAACTTCATGCAATCGAACTTTGTTCACCACGCCTTCTCCATCTTTGTCGTCTAACGCCTGAGCTCAGGTGCGTATGCGGCGCCAGCCGCTTTGCGGCTGCAAAGCAGCTGGCGGGTCTAACATCCCCTGCAGCGACTTGTTAGTTTCCACTCTCGCAACGGCTTTCATACTCAGAAAATCCTTCAACGATAAGCTCCAGTGACTCATCGCAGCGTTGGCAAAGCGAAGTAAAATGACGCTTGAACTCGCCGAATTCCTTCAAAATCCGCTTGCTCTCACTAGTCGCTTCTGTACCCCATCGATGCCCGCGAACCAGGGACCTCAGGTTGTGTAGTTCGTGGAAGGGGCCCATGACTTCATATGCATGATCTTCTTCAAACCCCAGCCCGATCAGACAACGCTCAAGAAGCTTCAGTTGGCGCATGTTCGCCGTTGGCGCTTGACCAAGTTCAATCGCCTTGGCCTTCAACCACTTCTGGACTAACCCTTCAACAAGCAATTGGTCTAGCCCCATTACTTCATTTGCCCATTCGTCTCGAGATGTGGTTACGGGGTATTGAACCTCATCAAGCTTATCCGGATCGGGCAGTATCCACCACGGGCAGCTGCTGTCAAGTAGGGCACGCAGCCGACTCTTCAAGGCGGGGAGCGGGTCGTATTCGTCATACCACTGCCCTTCAAAATCCGTAGTAAACGCTCTTTTAGAAAGGCCGGTCTTTGGCGCTTCGTTATATTGCTTCCAATGTAGCTGTTCCTCGTATGGAAGACGCCGAAGATAAACGAGATACGTATGCACTTGACCCGCTTGGTTGATGTCGTACGTTTCAAGGTGCCAAGCGCCACGGCAAGTTATTGAACGGTCTTGCAGCGTGTATTTTTGCCGATCAGCCTTGTACTTAGAGAGCACCTCCGGCCGAAAATAGGCGGGACTGAGTTCGAAAGGCAAATTCGATTTTGTGAAATAGTTAACTGTAGCGCCGGGTGCACAAGATATTTCTACTATCCGCTTATTCTTCCAATCCTGTGCGATGAAGCTCGCATACTCCTTACCCTCTTCATCGTTGAGCCCCCAAATTTCATCACGGACTGATGCCGCCGTCATTTTGGGCTCAATAATCTGAACCCCGCGTGAGTAGCTGCCAACTCCAGGCTGGACGGTGAGCCACACTGCAATCCCCGGGTACTCTGTAAGATTTCTTTCTTCTCGGCCATCTCCCCATCCGGGAAAATTACCCTTTCGAAACCTCGTGAAGTCGAACATTCGCAAGAGCTGAGTTTGAGATGCGGCGCAATATCTCGCTAAGACATCTGACTTCACCACGATGGCTCGACCTCCCTCAAATTCGACGTGCTTGATGCATTCCTCAATGTCTCCATGCCTGTCCAATCTGCACCAAGCGTCTCTTTCCGTAATGTGGTGAAGGTCTAGAACCTGCGTGATCTCTTGATTCACCTCAAAATAGGTGTGCTTATCAGCATGCCCCTCAAACGATCGACCGAAAATGATCTGAGTGGCCTCCTTTAGAATTTCGCTTCCCTCGGACTGGCAGGGCTTTTCTATCCATGCATCCTCTTGGCTTGCGACTAAGCCCCAACCTGAAAAGGGGTTAGAACTCCAACCGCGGAGATCCTGTCCATGTTCCTCAAGGTTGACATGCTGTGGGATCAGCAAGGCATATATGTATGCATGGTCAAGGGAAGCGTAGATCACCACATAGTCATCGCCTGCGTCTGCTAGGAGGAACGGCAGGATATCGTCTTGGCGGCACCACTCATCAAACTCGTCCTGGCCTTCTGGAGCCTTGAAAAGTACGAGCAAGTTTTCGGGGTTAAGGATGTCCATATGGCCTCAAAGGAAACTAACGCCCGGCGCAGCGGACTAATTGGAGCGACGAAGGAGCGAAAACTGGGTCCGCCTGCCGCCGTTTTTTATGTACTGATTTACTACGGGACATCGAACAATATCTGCCAATCCTCACCTGGATCGATGGAATTTTCATTATCATCTTCAGCACACCATGAACCAAAGAAATCTTCTACATGCCCTTCTGACATGATATGGAGAATATTCGTTGGACGAGGATGCTTGCGTGCGAGATATCCGAGCCGATACCAATCTTCCTTATCGTGGAAGTGGACACCCTCCATGACGATGTCCGTCACATGTAAAAGAACTTCGTCTTGAAGCTCAAATGATTCCGACACGTTCTTCTCAACCGATGCCTCAAGCAGCTCAGATTGCAGTTGGGCGACATCTAGAAAACAGCGAGAATATTCATAAATATCGAAGCCAGGGAACCGACATCCGCACCGTTCAGGAATTGCTGGGGCACAAGAGCGTGGAAACCACTCAGATTTATACGCATGTGCTGGGCAAGGGCTTTGCCGGCGTGCGCAGCCCTCTGGAATCAGGGTAAGCGAGGAATCCGGGCACGCTACCGCCAGGGGATGCCGATCCTCAGCCCCCCTCCCTTGCGGTTATTGGCCGCCGACATGCTTCCATCGGGCTGATAACCCGCTACAAAACATGTGATTACATGCAGCTAACTAAATGAACCATCGGCATGTACAGCCGCATCTTGAGGAAAAGAGCCGAACGATGCGGGTCGGCATTGTGTCTCCCTCGCCTGATACCCAGCGCTATGCCACATCCTGCACCTCCCGGCACTTGGGATAGGCCGAACATCCCCAGAAACGGTTGCCGGCGTTGGCGCCCCGCTTCGACGTGCGTAGCACCATGCCGCTACCGCACTTCGAGCAGGTTCGTTCAGCGCTGGATTCGAAGCGGGCCTTGAGCTGTTTCACGTGCTGGCGGTGCGTTTCACGATTGGGCGCCAACCGGCCGGTTGTAATGCTTTCCAATACTTCCTGGACCTGAGAATCCGAGAGCACAGGCTCCCGGAACGACCTGATGTAGCGCACATAGCCGCCACCGATGGTGACGTTATCGGGCATCCTGGTCTTGAAGACAGCGCTGCCGGAGAAAACCACCAACGAGTGAATGGTGTGCGCCGGCACGTCGAGCAGGGCTTCCAGCGCTTTCACATGCTTGTAGTTCTGACGCAGCGGGTTCTGGAATTTGAACGACTTGCGGTAGATCTTCTGGGTCCACTGCGCCTGCCTTTCGCTGCCGAAGATCCAGCCCGTCATGTGCTTGGTTTCGATGACGAAGATGCCGTAGCGGGAGACGAGTACGTGGTCGATTTGGGTGGTGCCGTCGGGCGTGGGAAGCGTGACGTTGTGAACTCCCCGGTACTCTTCCGCCGGCAGCCGAACCTTGGCAATCAGTTTGACGAAGGCTTCGCCGAAGATGCCCTTGAACCAGCGAGACTTGATGATGCCGAGAAGCACGACGAGGGGAAGCACCCACCACAGCGGCCTTGCGGCTTCAAATATGATCGCGTAATCCAAGATGTCATCTCAGCTATGGGGAACGGCATCAGGCCTTTGCTTCAACCCGCTTAGTCCCAAGCTAACGTTTTCATACGTGTAAATCTACGTAACCAGCCTGAATTTTGACCTTGGTCGTGTCAGCAAAGGCAATGTCTTACACCGTGTAAGTCAATGCTTACTTGGCGTATCTCTCGTATGCGCTCTCGCTGCGAACGAGGCTCTTGGCGTAGCGCCCAGCACTTTGTCGGTTCCGATCAAACGCCGTACTCGCGCTCCACCCTGGCGACTCGCACCCGAAAGCTGGAGTACCATTGCTCGCGCCCCAGCCGTTGCGCCTCCTGGTGCTCAGCATTGCTCTTCCACTGCCGTATGGCTTCCAGACTTTCCCAGTAGGACACGGTAATGCCCAGGTTCTCCCTGGCGGACTCTATACCCAGAAACCCCGGCTGCGTTGCCGCCAGCTCCACCATACGCTCGGCCATTGCCGCATAGCCCTTGTCGTAGCCCTTGTCATCCGCAATGAGATGACTGCTGAAAATGACGGCGTAGTATGGCGGTGCAGGCGTGTTGGCAATGTCCGACATGGATTCCTCCAGTAACAATGTCTTTGAATAATGGCTTTCAGGGGTACTGTTGGAGCGCCTCGTTGCGTCGCGACTGGCGCCACCAGGCGCCTTGATTGTTGTTTGACGGTTGATAAGCGACTCAGTAGAGCCAACGTCGGTACTCGGGGTGGAGTTCGCACATATCCTGATAGAGCCAGACCATCCGGTCCAGGAACCAGAGCTTGCCCGCATAGATCAGTACCGAGCCCAGCAGCGTAGGCCAAAGCTGGAGGTTGTACAGCCCCCACGCGAGGAAGGGCAAACCCAAGGCTGCGATGGCGCTCAACAAGTGCAAAGCACGGCTGTGATGCGCCGGTATGGGAACCTGCCTGCGGTTCAGCCATACACGCTCGCCGAGGACGGCTTTCGAAGCCCAGTTCCTCGTAGATGCGGGAACGGGAAAGAGACGCGGGTTGAGCCACGTCCAGAGCAGCGCAAGAGCGAGTGGTACCAGTGCCCACCAGCCCAACCACACGCGACTCCAGATCGCGACCACGAGAAGAGGGAGGGCTGTGTTACGTGTCCAGACGCTCCAGGGGTTGGCGTGTCGCGCCCACGTCTGCTCGTTCATCCTGAACATGGCTGCCATTGCTCGCTCGTACGCCATAGCCCTCACAACCTCCAGATCTGCGAATCACACGCCTACTGACGGCAACGCTCGGCCGTCGCTTTCAGCGACCGCAGGGCTACGATTTAATGGCTTTGTCAAAGCCATTACGGGCGGCCTCTCAGCCTTGCAAGCAAATGTACCCACCACGAGGCATTAAATACCAGCGCCAACCCAATAAAAAGCTGAAACAGAAGACCCAGCGGCGACAAGACATGCACATACGACACTTCCATCGAGGACAGAAAGAAGCCAAGTGATCGCGGCAAATAGGCCAACGAAGTCACAATGAAATACACTCCTCCTAGCTGCAGCAGGAACGTCTGACTTCGGTCATCCGTAGCAGCACCGCTTCCGCCAGCTTCGTAAGCCAAGACGGATTTAGCCGCGAGCCATATCAAATATACAGCCATCAGCCCAACAACGATAAAACCGCCTATCATTGCAATGTAGACGTACCCTGGAATGATCTGCTCTTGGTACTGTTCCATGGTTGTGAGATACAAGACCAAGCTGGGTACATTGAGGATCACTTGGACCAAAAGCCATAGTGAGAATAACCGTAGTGCTATTGCCGTGACGTCTTTTGTGGTCATACTTTACCCTTAACGCTGAAGTTAACTCGCGGGCCAATGCATCCCGAATGTCAGTGTCACTCACTTCAGGTCCGAACCTGACTAAGCTGCGCAGCCCGCCACATCACCATCGCCCGCCCCAGGAACACGCCGCTGAACAGGCCATAGAGCAGGCTGACTGCGGCTGTGAACACCGCCGTGTCGGCGATGGGAAGCTGTCGTGCGCGTATCACTTCCACCGTGTACTTGGCGAAGAAGATCGCCAGCATGATGATCAGCGGTTGCCAACTACCCGGCAGGTGGAAGGCTTGACGTTCGGGAGAGAAGCGGACTCCCCTGGGGATGGCGAGCTTGAGATGAAGCGCCACGGAGAGCGTGACACCGAACGCCCAAAGGGTAAGACCGACAGGATCGGTGCCGAATGCGGAAACGACGCCGTATAACGCCAGGACGAGGAAGACCGCCGGCAGGATGGTGATGCTGCGTCGGCTGGCGGTGCGTTCTCGGCTTTGCCGATAGCCGGTGATGAGCAGCACGATAAAGAGCAGGAATACCCAGCGCGGCGTGTTTCTGATTATCTCGAAGAGCATGGCCGATTCCCTGGCGCCGATTTCGCCTCAGCATAGCGAGAGAAAGCCAGCCCCACCAGTCAGTGCTTACTAACCTGCCGTGGGTTACGGTAGCGCCGCTTGGCTCAGGCTCGGAACACGGGGGCTGATCTGAGCGTCATTACCGCAGCCCAAAACAGCAACAAGCCAATATTACCGGGCCGTACGGCCCGCTTCAGCTATTCATAATGACAGCGTAGCACTGCGCACTTGGAGATGGACGCAATGGCAATGAGGTGTGGCTGAGGCGTGATGTTGGTTTTGCCGTTAACAAGAGGAAGCCGCAGGGCTAAAAGCGCTGGCAGCCCAGTGGCTACCCCACTGACATTTGAGCGTGACATCTTCTGAACCAGGACTAATCCACACGAAACGACGAAGAACCTTTTGCACTCCTTTATTGGCCATCATCACGAGTTAACCTTTGATATACACCAAGACCGACCACCACCAAAATAGCTGAAACCAACAGTAAAGTAGGATAAATCAACGTAGTTATATCTTTTGTTCCAGCGTCGAACACGAAAACCAGGGATTCCAGGCTTATAGCTATTGCAATTATAACAAAAAATTTTAACAAAGCCTCTCTCTGTTTTGCGGGCGATTTTGTAGCACTGCTACTTAAAACCTCTTCCTCCAACATAAACTTGGATACATCAAAGACTGCCATTCCGATAACGATCAAACCGATGGAATTAAGAAGGGCTGCAACAAGTAAGGTTTTTTCGTGTAGCGAGAGCCATATATCCCATAAGGCAACGCCCATCATTGTGAGGCTGATAATACCTAGACTCAAGCTGATAAGCCCATAAACAGCGCGCCCTATTAAATCTGAAACACTCTTCAAATTATTCATGCTTTCTCCATGAAAAATTGCTCAGTAACTCAATCTAATTGACAGACCAACATTCCCCCCATCATACGAAAAACTGGCATCCTCGAACGAAGGTGCACTCATTGAGGCTTTTGCCCCGCTTGAAAAGCCGTAGCCTTCCGTGGGGACACCTATAAAGTTAGTGTTAAGCTTGCCGTCCATATTTTCATCATGAATGATGGCCAATGCATACGTTCCTGGCGGGATATCCAGAAAATAGCAACGCGCCTGCGTATCCTGAATTTTTATAAACATTATATTGGTTGCTGAGTGAAGAAATTCAGTAGGAAAACCCTCCGACGATTCGAAAAGCGCGCAAGCTATAGCTCCATCACTATTGCTAATGTTTGGAATATTAACGTGAATTCCGGGGCACTCTCCTTGGGCAAATACGATGACAGGAAAATTTGCAAGCATCATAACTGCCCACAATGCTACATACCGTAGACCCATGTTGAGGCGCGTCACAGGATAAAACACACTGGAACCCACCACGGATTTTTTATTAATTGAATCACTCATTACCTGCCTCCTCATAGCTGCGAACTATCTCACTGGATGCTCAGCAACATTGATGTCGATGGCTGTGCCGGCCAAGATTGCCGCCGCAGGCTAGCGACGGATTGTGAGACCTGAGACGGTGATGCTGCGTCGGCTGGCGGTGCTTTCACGGCTTTGCCGATAGCCGGGGATGAGCAGCACGATCAAGAGCAGGAATACCCAGCGCGGCGTGTTTCTTATTCTCTCGAAGAGCATGGCCGATTCCCTGGCGTCGATTTCGCCTCAGCATAGCGAGAGAAAGCCAGCCCCACCAGTCAGTGCTTACTAACCTGCCGTGGCTGACGGTAGCGCCGCTTGGCTCAGGCTCGGAACACGAGAGATGATCTGAGCGTCATGCCTGCTGCCCAAAACAGCAACAAGCCAATAGTACCTGGCCGCACTGCCCGCTTCTCAATTTGGGGGCAATAAACGGATAGTCGCTCCCTCGGCAGGGCCAGTATCTTCTTATCGTCATTCATATACAGCCGGGGGTACTATGAAAACCAGTCAAGAAGAATCACTTTCTACTATGCAGATGCTCGAAAGAATGTTCCAAGCGGAGATGGCTTTTATGGAATCGGAGCCAAAGGATATTTGCATACTAGCGAATGCTTTCCACCCGAATGTTGTCGTCCACGAGCCGACCTCTCTCCCGTACGCAGGCGACTGGATAGGCTTGGAAGGCATCGCCGGGTTGATGCAGAAAATGAGCAGAGAATTCAGCAATGTGTCAGTGGAGGACCTGAACTACGCCGGTTCCCCAGCCAAGTTGTACGTGGCTTGCACCTTGCATCTGACAGCCCGAGCGACTGGAATGTCAATTACTCAGCCATTTTCACAAATATTGAGATTTGAGAACGGTTTGCTGATTGAAGGTACACCCTTCTATTTCGATACGACGGAAATCGACGCCATTTTGAAGCAGCGTCCCTGAGGGTGGAAGATTCAGTGCTCGGGAGAGAAGCGTTCTTGTCTGGGAGGGGCAAGCCCATTGAGCCCCGACAACACCGGCAGGATGCCAACCACATAACAGGCAAAGGCCACGGCGTGGCCCCACGCCAGCGCCGCTGTGCCCTTCCAAGGCCTCGCAAAAAAATCCTCAAGAATGGTATGGGCAAGCCGATAAACTTTATACTAGGCTAAATGCAACTTAATGTTACCAAATGCACGCTTAGTGTATCCTAGTGGCGGTGGCACCGGCAGTGGCTAATGGATGCAGAGGCGCTTTGGCACCATGAAGCCCGCCGAGCAGACGAGATCAAAGCCGAGCGCAAGCGCGCTGTAGTGAACTGGAGAATCCTGGCGTTGATGCGCCAGTGGAGGTGACGCCATGAACTGGACCAAACTCCCTGACAACTGGTGGTGCAACGAGTTCGGCGACCAGATCCACCGCTACGAGATCCTGGATGACGAGGACCGATGCCAGATCGAGTACCACCTCCGCCACGCAGGGGAGCGTCTGCCTTGGAGTGGCAAAACCCACACATTGGCCGAAGCCCAGCGTCAGCTGGAGCACAGCCGGATGTCGATGACCTGAAAATCAGCGTTTCCTCTGGCTCACGGCACCCTGTAGCACAGCTCCGCGAAACCCGTGCCCACCTGACGGACGGAGACCAGCTCCAGCGGCGGGTTGGTGATGCGGCGTGGAAACAGCGGCTTGCCGCTACCCAGGGTGACCGAGCCCACCTGCACGAGGATTTCGTCCAGCAGGCCGGCGTCATGGAACTGGCCGGCCAGATCGCCACCGCCCACGATCCAGAGGTTCTTCCCCCCTGCCGCTTGCGTCATCTCGGCATGAATGGGCGCGACGCTGCCCTGAACGAAGCGAATATCCGCGCCTTCGATGCTCGGTAGCTTGCGGCTTGTGAAGACCCAGGTTGGCTGCGTATAGGGCCATGACGAGCCGGTTTCCTCGGCGACTTTTTCCGCATGACGCAGTATCCACTCATAGGTGGTGGAGCCCATGGCTAGCGCCCCAACCTCCGCGAAGAAGGCTGAGTAGCTCGTATCGTTGATGTCTCCCAGCGGGAAGAGCCAGTCCAGGGAATCGTCTTCGGTAGCGATGAAGCCGTCGAGGCTTGTGGCCGTATAGTACTGTGTCTTCATGGTATTCGGCTCCGATTGATCAGGCACTCTTCCGGCTGCCTCAGCGACCGTTCAGTCCCTTCCCCTCGAGAATGCTCGACACGCACTTTTCGATCCTCGATGTTCGCGTGCTGGATTGTTTGGCACCGGAGAAATGGAGGATATAACCCCTTTGCCGCCCTGGTGTAAGCGCTTCGAAAGCAGCTTTCAGTTCCGCGTTGCCATCCAGCGCCACCTGAAACTCCTCGGGATATTCCAGCTCATGCTTCTCCTTGAAATCTACCGTCAGGCCGGCCTTCTCCACGTCGATGGCTTCATGAAGATAGGCTTTTAATGTGGGCGTCAAGGCATCGATTTCTTGCACCTGGGTAAAGCGAACCTGACGCATCGCCTGAGAATTCTCTCCCGGTGCAACGAGAATGCCTTCGGGGTCCTTCAACAAGCTCCCCTTGAAGAAACCGAGCGCGCAATATGCCTTCATTGCAAAGATCACTGCCACGTTGCTGTCCTGAAATGAGTAGCAGAGTTTGCCCCACTTCACGTCCTCGTCCAGCTCGCAGTCAAGCAGCATGGCTCGCAGTTTCTTTCTCTCCTCCTGCCACTCGGTCTTGTTCAAGAGCGCTTCGACTTTTGGATTTGTTGTTTTCATTGCCTCTCTTCTCTTGGTCAATGGAATGAGCGCCACCCCAGTCAGTGCTTACTTACCTTCTAACCCTCTCAAACGTACCACTCCAATCCTTCATAGAGGCTTTTGCGCAGTTCCGCCAGCCGACTTTCGAGATTGCCCGAGTGGATTTCTAGCTTGTGGCCATCCGGATCGAGGAAGTACAGGGAATCGCCTTCGCTGCAGTTTTCCTTCCAGATCGTTGTGCCCTGCTCGCGAATCGCCTCGCTGCATACGGCAAAGGCTTCCGCATCGACGCTGAAGGCCACGTGGGTGTATTCGGGCAATGGACCGGAGCGCGTCTCGTCGTCGAGTGACAGGCAGATCCAGTCGTCGCCGGCCAGCAGGTAAGCCCCCTGCGCCCACTTCACGATCGGCTCGAGGCCCACTACGCGTGTGTAGAAGGCGAATGAGCGTTCGAGATCACGCACCGCAAGCGTCAGATGGTTGATGCCGGTGACCATGCCTCGCTCCTTTCAGCGGGATGCTTCATTCTCGAGAGAACGTATCACCCGGCAGGGATTGTCGCCGGCAAACACATCCTCGGGGATATCCTTGGTCACCACGCTGCCGGCGCCGATGACCGAGCGGGCACCGATGGTGACACCGGGGCATAGAATCGCCCCGCCGCCGATCCAGACGTCGTCGCCGAGGGTGATGAGCTTGGCGGCTTCCAGGCCGCCGCGGCGCTGCTCGGCATCGCGCGGGTCGTAAAGCTCATCGGCCAGCATTTTTTCCTTTTCCGTACGCATCGTTGCCTCATGCTTGATGGCGGCCCGAAGGAGTGGACCCTTCATAAAGACTTCGACAGCCAGTGAGAGAAGTTCTCGTAGCCCAAATCCCTATAAAAACCCACGGCTCTGGTATTGAAGGCCATCACTTCCAGCTTGATATCTTGTGCACCTTTCCCTTTCGCGTATTCCTCAGCCACGGCCATCAATTTTCGACCCAGCCCTTTGCCACGATAGTGTTCGGTGATCACTATCGTGGCAATGTGTCCGCGCGGCCGGGAAGTGAGAAACGGGTACGGCACTGAGCTTGATACAACCACAGCCACAGCACCAATCAAGAAGCCATCTTTGTCTGCAGCGGCCATCCTAAGCCGGGCCACTTTTCCTCAAGCGTTTAATGGCAGTGAACCACACCCGTTCTATTTTCCATATGGCAACATTGCCCAGGCGGCGAACTCTTCCGGCAACCACCACCATGAGCAAGAGCTGCGCTACTAAAAACCATCAGCGCCACCGCAACGATTATTATTTTCATGTTTTCTTCACCGCGCCCTGCGATTTTTGGTAGGCACCGGGCGCATCAGTACCTAACATTGATTAGCTTATTCTACTCCCGTGCAGGAAGCTTTAGCCAAGAGAACCAAACCTGGGCGCCTATCGGCGCCAGTCGCGACGCAAAGTCGGAACGCCGAACCGGGCGCTCCGACAGCGGTGTTTTCTGGCAAGGAGACGAGCTCATCGCGCCCGATCAGCGCAGAGCTTCAGCCATATCGCGCTGGCCATCGAGCAGAACGAATTCGCGGTCGACCAGCTCCCGTGCCTGTATCAGGTGCAGCAGGGCATGGGCGACGTTGGCACGCGAGGCTTCGTTGTTGCCACCAGCTTCCTCTAGTGAGGTGGCCACCCGTTGCGTAGCCGGCTCGTCGGTCAGGCGCCCGGGCTTGAGGATCACATGCGGCACCCCGGCCAGGCGCAGATAGGCATCGGCAGCGAACTTGGCGGCCATGTAGGGGCGCAGTTTTTCGGGGGCGTCCAGCGGGTTCTCTGCACGCATGGCACTGACCATGAGGAAGCGCGATACGCCTTTCTCGCTGGCAAGCGCAGCGGCACGTATGGCGCCGTGAAGATCGATCAGCAACGTCTTGTCGGGGCCGGTATGGGGGCCAGAGCCAGCGGTGAAGACTACCTGGTCGCAACCGTCGAAGGCGTGCTCGAGATCGCCTTCAAGGTCGGCGATCACGGTGTCGATGTCACGCTCCTGGAACCAGGATTGCTGTCCGGGATCGCGAATCATCGCCCGAATGGGTTCGCCTGCCTGCTCTGCCAGCTCACAAAGCTGGCGGCCGATCTGGCCATTGGCACCGATGATCAGTGTGGTCATGAGCCCTCCTTTTGCTCTCGCTTTTAGCAGGATAGCAGCTGACGAAATGGGCGCCGAGCCATCTGCCGGCGCTGGGCGATAGCCCTACGATGCGCGTGAACACCTTGCGGAAGGCGCCGGGGTCGCTATAGCCGACTTCCCAGGCCACGCGGTCAATGGAGGCGTTACCGAACTGCAGCAACTCGCGGGCACGGCCCACCCGCAGCCAGGGTGGGCAGTGCCACATCCTTGGCCTGGGTCGCCTGCAGCCAGTGCTGTACCTTGAGCACTGCCGCATCACCGTGCGTCAATCGAGGGGAAAACACACTGTAGTAGCGCCGTTCCCGGCCGGGAGGATCGACCAGCAGCATGCGTGCCGTCTCGATCATGATCGTGGGGCCCAGCAGCCGATCCACAAGCCTTAGCCCCAGATCCGTCCAGGCCATGAGCCCTCCGGCCGTAATGACATCACCATCGTCGATGATCAACTGGTCCGCATCCACGTGAACGTCGGGATAGCGCTGCTGCAGCAATTCGGCATAGGCCCAGTGGGTTGTCATCTTGCGGCCCGCCATCAGGCCGGTGGCCGCCAGCGGAAAGGCGCCGGCGCAGACCGACCCCAAGGCGACGCCATCCGCATGGCGTTCGCGCAGCCACTCCGACAGCGACAGGACGTCATCCGCCCCGACCGGCTCGCTCAGCGCAGGTGGAAGGATCAGTGCCGACAGCACGGAGGGAGCCTCAGAGCCACTATCAAACTCGGAACCACTATCGAAAATACGTTCCGGTGCTGCCTCGGCATTGCTCTGTTGCCAATGCGTCACCCTCAGTGGCGACTCGGATTTCTGAAGATGGGACGAGGCCATACGATTCGCAACACCGAACAGATCGGACAGGTCCAGGACAGCCGCCTGCTGTGCCCCTGGATACAGCACGAGACCTATCTCGATCGTCTGCGGTTGCTCCATATATACCTATGGCCTTCTCGTTGTAATCGGTAGTGCCACAGGTTATGGCTCCCAACGTTTTTCAATCAGATATTCCGGAGGGGGCCATCCGAAGCCGGGCCACCTTTTATGCTATATCAAGCGCCAGGCAGCGTCATCGCTCCCGTTACCGGCTTCCACGGATCAAGTCGCTCAGCCCCAGGAAGCCAATGAGGCGGCTAGCCTTTCCGACGCCCCCGCGAGTGCTTACTTACCCGCTAACTCTGAGTGTTGCTGGCTTCTTCTATCAAACACGGCCGCAAGATAGCGCCCGCCGGCCTGGCATTGGTCCCAGACCGGCGGGTGCTGTCTGCAAAGCAGTCGGCCCCGCTATTGCGGCGGCTCGATCACCCAGGGCTCCAGCTCCACCTCGTTCCTGCAGCTGTCATCGACAGGCTCGTTCGGGGCGTCGAGAAAGGCATTGATCATGGTGGAGCGACACTCATTGACAGGGTTGTGCCCCAGCCCTTGATACTCGACGTACTGCAGGTTGGGCATGGTCTTGCGAACATGCTCGCTCCAGCGCGTGCCGCAGCAGGGGTCCATCTGGCCATGGATGGCCAGGGCCGGGGTATCCGATACTGGCGGATCGTTATGTTCCGCGGGCACGTTACCGTCTTCACCCCACCAGCCGCATACCCACGGGGGCTCGAAGCCCAGAATCGCCGGCTCGGTCTGCACCGCGGCGATCGAGTCTTCGCGGGTGGGTCGATTCGGGCCCATGTCGTTGCACACATGGGCGAGGAAGTAGCCCAGTGCATAGTTGGGGGCTTCCGGTTCGGGGTCGTACGCTTCGATGAGGAAGAACGCCTCTAGCCGCGTGTAGTCGCCCGCCTGGATGTCGGCAAGCAGGCTGGGCAGATCAGCATAGGCCCCGGGCAGCATCAGGTAGAGCGTGTCAAGGAAGGCGGCTCCGTCGAAGTAGAGCGTTTCGCCATCGCCGGCCTCGCCCCCGACATCGACCACGTAGGGCCTGCCGTCCAGGGTGCGCCGTGCCCGATCGACCGCCAGCATCCAGTTGGGCAACATCTCGCGGCACGCCTCGTCCTCGGCGGCGCACAGCGCCAGCGTATCGGTGAAGGTCTGCTTGGCGGTGTAGAACTCATCCACGGGCGCTCGATTGCGCAAATGGTTGAACCAGGGCCAGCCAAGAACCGCGGCGCGAATGCTGTCCGGGTGGTACTGGATGAAGGAGAGCACGGTGCCGCTGCCCGTCGAGGAGCCGAAGGCGTCAATGACGTCGTACTCCAGCAGCTGACGTATCTCGTCGACGTCACGCGCCACGGCATATTGATTGTACTGGGCGACGTCGATGCCCTCGTCGGTGAGCTTCTCGTAGCACGCCTCCACCTCGCTGGTGATCGCTTCCAGGCGCTCCATCGGATTCAGCGACGAGGCAATCGCCGGTGTGTGGATGATGTTGTGGTAAGGCGACACGGCCGCGTAATCAGGGCACTCCAGCGCCGGCTCGCTATGGATAAAGCCTCGGTGATCCATGGTCACCAGCGTGCGGTTGCCGATATCCTTGCGCAGCTGTTCCATGTAGTCGCGCAGGCCCAGCGAAGAGTAGCCCGGCCCGCCAGGGAAGAAGAACACCGGCACCTCTTCCGATTCACCGCTTTCCGGCTCGATCACTGCCACCGGCACCTGGATCCGATTGTCGCCGGGTTCGTCCCAGTTTTCGTGGCCGTAAAGGTGTAGCAATCGGCGCCCAGCTCTGTGAGCGCTTCGGTAACGCACTCTGTGGATTCCAACCGCGGTATTGTGTCCGACTCATTGGATTGGGCATGAGCGGTGGAATGTGCGATGAACAACGTAAGCGAGAGAGCACCTGTCAGGAACCATCCGCGGGGGCGGTCGTACTGCCAGGGAGGGGTAGTCATGAGATGCCTCCATCACGGTTATTCTTGCTGTTATCGGGGCTTGCCGATTCAAGCTAGTTAGCCGCCATGGGGGCGTCAAACGGCGATGTGGGGCCCGCTCTCCGCCAGTGGCGCTAGAACCCAGGCGCCTGGCGGCGCCAGTCGCGACGTAAAGTCGGAACGTCGAACCGGGCGCTCCAACAGCGGTATTCTCTGGCAAGGCGATGAGCTGCCTCATCATGGCGACTCGAGCGGCTCGGCCTGATAAGCCTCGTGCAGCAGTTCTAGAAAGGTCGGCTCCACCGGCACCGATACCGGGCCGATCCGATGAACGGCAATACCCGGTGTCCAGGAGTTCATCACCACGGCCCCTTTCAGCGAGGAGAGATCCGATAGTGTTACCGCCTGCGTGCGCTGGGCAATGCCAAGACGCTGCAATTGGGCTCTTCGTCGTTGGGTGTGGAATTTGGCCCCGGGGTTGAGCCACGATAGAGCCTCCACGACGACAGGAGGCATGACATGGACGGTACCCAGATTCTGACCCTCGGCCTGGGCCTTGAAGCGCCCTGGATTCTCAAGGACCAGCACCTGGATACCTCCGTATCACCCCATCGCCTGGACCTCTATGTCGAGGCCAAGCGAGGCAGCCTCCACCCCTGCCCGGAGTGCGGCAAGGCCTGTCCAGCTCACGACTTCGCCGATAGGACCTGGCGGCACTTGAACTTCTTCCAGCACCACTGCTATCTGCATGCCCGGGTGTCGCGCACCAAATGCCCGGAGCATGGCGTCAAGCGCATCGAGGTGCCTGGGCACGCCCTGGCAGCGACTTCACTCTGCTGTTCGAGCAGGCCGCCATGTCGCTCGTCAAGGAGATGCCGGTGCTGGCCGTCTCCCGTCAGTTGAAGATATCTGACAAGCGTCTGTGGCGCATCGTGCACCACTACGTGGGGCGCATGCTGGGTGAGCTGGCTCTGTCCAGCGTGGCCACCGTCGGCGTGGATGAAACGGCCTCCCGACGCGGTCAGCGCTATGTCACGGTCTTCCTCGACAGATCGGCAGCCCAGTAGGACGGCTGATCGATCAGGCCAAATCCACATGAAACGTCGAATAACCTTTTTCATGCCCCCTGTGGGCCGCGCACCGGCCGGGCTTGCGCGCAATAGCAATCGGACAGCTGTTTATCTTTCCAACCTTCGCCCACGTGACCATCGAGACACCGGTTGATCAGTACATCACGTGGACGCAGCGACCGGACGCGAATGTCCTGGTAGCCCCATCCCCAGTAATGGTATCCATGGCGGTGTTCATTACCCTGGCGTTATCTCTGTGCACCGGCCTGGCGTTCGCCTCCACCCTGAGCGATACCAACGACGACGGACGCCGTCAAATATCGGCACGCCTCCCACTGACAGTGAAACGAAGCACACGGCATGAGGCACAACGATCTTCGGAAACATGCTCGATAGTCGCACTTCGCCCTCGGAAGGATAAGAAATCCAACGGCCTGTGTGCCGATAGCAGGAAGCGGCTCTGCCTCAAATCACCGAGGTGGCGCCGGCGCGGCCGACCCGTTCCCAAGGCGACCCTGCACCAGGGCAATCCGGTCGACAACGTGCTTGCCGCGTAGCGCCTTGGACCTCTCGGCCACCACGAAGCCCTGGTCACGGCTAGCGTCCGGGGCCGCGGCGAACTAGGGGGCAATAAACGCGGCAGGCCAGCAAGGCTGGCCCACCGCTTTGCCAGGATGGACTTGACCTATTCCGCCGAGGCAGGTACTCCCGCAGGGCCAGAAATCAGTGCGATAGTGGCGGTACCCAGCACAGTCGCAACGGCGGCAATCAGAAAGATTTCATCGAGCCCAGACATCGACAGCACGATAGCGCCAAGCACCGCGCCAAGACCTATCGCCGCATTAAAGATGGCGACATAGATTGCAGAGGCCGGCAGGGCGTCATCACCAGCTTCCTTGAGGATCCAAGTCTGGAATCCCACCAAAACAGCAGCGATGGCTCCACCCCAAAGGATCAGCATAAGCGTCGTGCCCCACAGGCCCATTACATCCGACATCGTCGACAGCAGCCACAACACCGCCGAAGCCAGGCAGAGGGCTACCACCAGAACCGATTTGAGCCAGCAGTCGATCAGGCTACCGGTCACCACATTGGCTGCCAGGCCAGCACCACCAAATGCAAGGAGTAGCGGCGCGATCACTGATGGCGTGATATCGCTTTGCGCGGCAAGGTAGGGCTCAATGTAGGTGAATGCCATGAAATGGGAGGTGACCACAAGCGCAGTGGCGGCAAAGATGCCAAGGAAGCGCGGGTTCGACAGAACGCGCCCCATGGCAGCGACACCGACACCTTCGACCCCTGGCAACTTAGGCAAGGTGGTGAAGCACACCGCAGCGACGCCAAAGGACAATGCCGCGACAGCAGTAAAGGCGGCACGCCAGCCATCGAGGGTGCCAATCAGATTGGCCAGCGGTACACCTAGGACGCTGGCAGCTGAGACACCGCCGAAGATGATCGACGTGGCCAGGCCAACGCGATGGGGCGGCACGATCTGCGCGCCAATGGTACCGATCATTGCCCAGAAGGCGCCATGCGCCAGCGCACCGATCACGCGCGCCCCCATGAGCGCAGGGAACGTCTCGGCCATGGCGGCAACTCCACTGGATAGCGCCAGGATTAGCATCAGAGCCACCAGGAGTGGACGCCGTGGCATGCGGGATAGCACGACAGCAGAAAACAGCGCCGCAGCGACAGCGATCCAGGCATAGAGAGTCACGATCAGCCCCGCCTGCGAGGTAGGCACCCCGAAATCACTCCCGATATTAGAGAGCAGCCCGATCGGCGCCAGCTCCGTGGTAACGATAGTGAAACAACCGACGCCAAGGGCCGTTACGGCAACCCAGTCGCGCCAGGTCGTTTTTTGTGCAGACATGTCAACCTCCTTTTGCTCTGGCCGTCGAACTAGACGGACGTGAAGGCGGATTTCGCCGCTGTGATGGCATTCATCGATGCAGGGATGCCCGCATAGACCGCCACCTGCAGGACGATCTCGACAATCTCTTCGCGAGTCACCCCGGTATTCAATGCGGCGCGCATGTGAAACTCGAGCTGGCCAGGGGCCGTCCCCATTGCAGCCAGCATAGCGATGGTGAGCATTTCCCGGGCCTTCAGTGGTATCCCTTCACGGGCCACCACGTCGGTAAACGCGAACCCCAGCAGTATCTCGGTCGCATCGCCATGAAACCCATCGAGGTTTTCCGCAACGCGTTCAGGTGCGCCTGGCTCGAGCCATTCGAGTAGGGCTAACGCCTGGGTGCGACGATCAGTGGGTGTAGCACTCATACGTTCACCCCTTTCATGCCTTCCGAGGTGTAGCGTTCGCCTACCACCGGCAGCAACGCCGTGGCCGTTCCGAGTTGCCGCTGCTCCTCGACGCTAAGCCTGATATTCGCTGCGGCGACATTCTCTTCGAGGTAGTGCAGCTGCTTGGTGCCTGGGATCGGCACGATGTCGGGCCCTTGTGCCAAGAGCCAGGCCAGCGAGAGCTGGGCCGGAGTGCAGCCCTTCTGCTCGGCCAGTTCGGCGATCACGTCGGCGATCCGACGGTTGGTACCAATCGCCTCCTCTGCGAAACGCGGCAGATGGGCACGGAAGTCACCATGGTCGAGCTCGGCGGTGTCCTGAAACCGACCGGTCAGGAACCCGCGGCCGAGTGGAGAATAGGGTACGAAGCCGATACCCAACTCACGGCAGGTTGGCAGCACCTCCTGCTCTACTTCGCGGGCCCAGAGCGAATATTCGGTCTGCACCGCGGTGATCGGGTGTACCGCATGAGCCCGGCGCAGCGTTGCGGCGCTGACCTCACACAGGCCAATGCGGGCGATCTTGCCTGACTGGACAAGTCGCTCGAGTCCGCCAATCGTCTCTTCGATCGGTTCTTCGGGATTGATGCGATGGACGTAGTAAAGATCGATTTGCTCAACACCGAGCCGGCGAAGCGAAGCTTCACAGGCCTTGCGTGCATAGCCAGCACTGTTTTCCAAGCTACGCTTGTATTCCCCGGGGTTGCGTACGATGCCAAACTTGCTCGCAATACGAACCTGAGCCTTGTTGCGCGCCAGAAAGCTACCGATCAGTTCTTCGTTGTGATGCGGCCCGTACATGTCTGCCGTGTCGAAAAAGTCGACACCAAGCTCGACGGCCCGCTCCAGCACGCGTAACGACTCACTGTCATCGCGGGGCCCATAAAACTCGCTCATCCCCATGCAGCCCAACCCGATGGCCGAAACCGAGAGGTCGTTGCCAAGCGTTCGTTTTTCCATGTCTGCCTCCTTGATGATTCGGACTGCAGCGTGACAGAATCGAAAAATGGAAAAAACGAACGATACTGGCAAAAGGATTTCCATTATCGGAAACGATATGCGCCGGGGCTTGGTCTGGGACGACACCCGCGCATTTCTTGCCGTGGCGCGCCGCGGTACGCTGAGCGCCGCTGCGGTGGAGCTCAATCTGGGCATCGCGACACTCTCACGGCGTATCGAGCGGCTCGAGGCTGCACTGAATCTCCCACTCTTCGTACGCCAGCAATCGGGCTACCAGTTGACCGAGGACGGTGCCGATCTCATAGAGAAAGCCGAAGCCCTGGAAGCGGCTGCGCAAGCCTTCACCTCGGGCGCGGACACTCAAGCGCAGATGAGTGGCCAGGTGCGCCTGGCCACGGCCGAAAATCTGGCTACCGAGTTGATAATGCCGGCGCTCCCGGAGTTTCGTGCGCAATACCCCGAGCTGTTGGTTGAAGTCGTGACCGACATCTCGACCACTAACCTACATCGACGAGATGCCGATCTTGCGGTGCGGATGGTCCGACCCGAACGGGGGAATGTCACGCTACGCCGTCTCGGCACCTTGGGGTACGGGCTTTATTGCAGCCCCGACTACGCGTCACAGCGCGAGGCCAACCCCGACCTGGGCGACTATGACACGGATGCCTTCATCACCTGGGGCGAGATGCAGTCGCACCTGCCTGCCGCACAATGGGTGGAGCGAATCCTACGTGGGCGCAAGCCCGCGCTGACCACCACCTCACTTGCCGCACAGGTGGCGGCAGCTAAGGCGGGGCTCGGGCTTGCGGTGCTACCTCACTTCATCGCTCGCGATGTGGGGCTGTTCTGCGTTGCCTCGGACATCGGGGTCGACCAGCCAATCTATCTCGTCATCCAAACAGACCTTGCAAGATCGCGGCGCATCAGAGCACTGGCCGACTTCCTCACGGACCTGGTGATCCGAAATCGCGAGCGGCTGAGCGGGTAAGCGACGCACCGGTCTCCCCAGCCCGCCCTCCTTCCTACCCCTTGATTTGGCTGCTTATGGCTGTCAGCCATTAATATTTTCCATTTCTGGAAATCAAATTAAGGGAATTTGCTAAAGACTGCCCTTTCTGAAAGTCGCAACCTGTCTCTGGCGACTCGACGGAATTGACGAGTTTCAGCATTCAATTCCCGTTGAGTGCCCCACTTAGCTGAAACGATTCGTCATGGAGAGACTTATGCCTTCTCAAATCCTCTTGATTTCCAGGTACTCCGTCAAACCCGGTCAGGCAGAAACACTCGCCACCACGCTAGGCGAGAGTGAAGTGTCTCGCATCTTTGTCTCACTCGACGAGGCCGAGGTGGTAGAACTTCGGGCGCTCGAAGCCAAACTCGAACTTAGCGCCTTGACTGCCACAACCATGCCGGTTGCGCAGAACGTCGCAGAGCATCTCGTCGGGGACGTACGACGTGAGCTGCTGGATTTCGTTGAAGCACCGAAGGATATCGCCACACTGCTGCCGGCAACCCCCTACATCCAGTTACGACATGTCGAGGTCAAGCCAGAGGCGATGGACGGGTACCGGCAGTGGCGCGAAGAGACGATCTTCGACGTGGTGCGCAGTGCAGACGAGGTTCAAGTCTTCCTAGCGTATCACTCAGTGGTCAGCGGACAGCCCGGTGTGATGTTCGTCTCAGGATTCTCAGCGGACCCGGAAAGCTACAACGCGGTGTTTGCCTCGGATCGCTATCGCGAAATCGTCCAGCAGGCTGGCGACCGATATATCACCGGTGGCTCAGACGGTCTTTACACTAAGATCTACCGGGCGCTACCCCACTTGGGGCCTAACGGGAACTGGCAAACTTCTAGGAGATTCTCATGAACTGCGAAACTTTAATTCTTGTTTCGGACAAGTTTGTCGACTTTACTGCCGACAAGAAGGCCATAACTGTGAGTCAGCTCAACGCTATGCTCGAAGTTCCCGAGCATATTATTCCCGGGACACTGAAGCTGATACCGGGTTTGGGCATCTCAGATAACGATATAGTAGAGCTAACCACCAAGATCAATGCTCAGCACACCTCATCGCATCGCTGGGACGTTTCCGCACTCGCATCCCGCCCTCGCCCCGCCAAGCCTTGCCTATCCCACAAGCGACTCCCCCACAACACGTTAATAGGCGCTCCGCATCAGCTGGACGAGAACCGTTTCCGAATGGATCTCTGCATCGACGAGAATTCCGAGCTGATGAGGGATCACCAGACTGGACAGCACGTTCAGGGTATGGTGTTGGTCGAGGCGTCACGCCAAGCTTTCCTGGCAGTGACTGAAGCCTTCTTTCAAGATGAGGGCGAGGATAGTGCCTACTTTGTCATCAACTCCATGACAACTGAGTTCATGGGGTTCGTCTTCCCGATCCGCTCGCATATTGATTACCGGGTAGTCTCGAAGGACATCAACGAACGCCGCAAAAAATTCTCAGTGGAGATCGAGATCATCCAGGGTGGAGAGATACGCACGAGATCTACTATCTCATTCACGGTCTATCCCAACCGGATCATCTCGGAGCGTGAGGCTGCTCTGGCGAGAGACGCGGTCAAGGTGTTCCTTAGCGAGTTCCAACAGCCGGCCTCGACCGTCGTCGCGGAGTGAGATGCTTGAATGCCGCAGGTCGGGGCCCTGTATCCCGACCCATTCGTGAGAAGGCCAGGATGCAAAAACAGACCTACGAGCTCGACCTAACGACGCAAGGCCCCCTATACCCACCCAGTGAGGTAATGGACGAAAACGGTAATTTTATCGTCATCGGCGCTATCAACCGCCCCACTGCTGAAGGCGGGTGCGAGACTCGATGGGGCCGCGCGATCGTCTCAGCGAATAGTGTGGTACCGCCTTTCGGCTGCATGACGCCCTACGAGATCGTCGAAAGCTTCGATGACCCTATACCCGACCACATTGCGGGCAAGGTGCTACACACACTGCCATTGCCTCTACCGTGTACCAACTACCCGATGCTCTTCGCACCAGAGCAATACCCTCACGCCATTTCCGATAGCCGGCCGAGCTTTGCTTTTCATGAGGTTCCGATTCCCGACTTGAGGCCAGAACATGGCCGTCAGCTGCAGGGCCCTGTGACCCTAGCAGTTTGGACACGTGCCCGAGGTGAGCTCACCGTTGAGCTGGTAGAGAACCGGCGCGCCGGTCGCTTCTCCTTCCGGTTTGAAGGGTTACTACCGCGCTCACTCTATACAATCATGAGCCTGCGTAAGCATGACCTAAACCCCGCTAGGCCAACACGCCCCGGCCCACTGGGTGTGCCCAATGTCTTCGTGACCAACTACAAGGGGGCTGCGCAGTATGACGTCGTTCTGCCGAATCCGTTCCCATCGCCAGACACCGCGGGTGCGAATCGTATCGTCAATGTGGTGGTACTTTGGATGAGCTATCAGATGAGCCACGGGGGTGCGATTGGTCGCTATGGGCTGGGCGGGGACATCCATGCCCAACTTAAATTTCGAAAGCCAATGTTCGACGACTTCATCACTACTCAAGCCTGATATAGGGAGGAAATACTATGCCTATTATTCATATCTCCACTTTCAAGATGGCAGATCAGGAGAAGGCCCAGTCGCTTCTCGAAGAGGTTACCGCCGCGATGCACCGTGTCACTGGAGTTCCGCTCGATAAGATAAGTGCCTACCTGACCGAAGTCGAGCCGTACCGATGGACTGATGCAGGAGTGTTGGGCTCCGATCCCACCTTCCAGACCCGAAGTCGTCGAAAGTCTTATGACGAGGAGACAGAATAATGAAAAACGAACTCCGATTTGCTTTTTTCGACGTTGACGACACCCTAATCCATATAAAAAGCATGTTCGACTTCTACCACTTCTGGTGTTACGAAGTTTGGCATCGCCCTCAGTTACACGATGACTTCGAGGCTGCATTCGCCCGCATGTTTTCAGAGGGTCGTACCAGGGAGGAACTCAACAGCGCTTATTACCGTTATTTCACAGGAGTCGTCCCACAATTGCTCGACAGTGCCGGGTCGGATTGGGCGACGGATCGTCTGGCGCGTCCAGAGGACCTCTTCGTCGCGCCAGTGGTAGAAGAACTGCAGCGGTTGCAAGGCGAAGGGGTCATTCCAGTTTTCGTTTCGGGCTCTTTCAATGCCCTTCTCGAACCAATAGCGCGTACACTGGAAGTTCCTCATATTCTTGCAACTAATCTCGAAGTTGGAGAAGACGGACTATATACCGGCAACATTATGGCTCCGCAGACTATTGGCATGGGAAAAGCCTTAGCAGTTCAGGGCTTTCTTCAGCACCATGTCGCATCTCCGAGCCGCTGTTATGCATTCGGTGATGATCTTTCAGATCTGCCCATGCTTAATGTCGTCGGCCACCCGGTCGCAGTAGGGACCGGCACCATCCTAGCCGAGCGCGCAGCCACTGCAAACTGGCCAGTCATCGCAACCTCAGAGCTTTCATAAGGGCTTTGCGCCGAGTCCTTCGAGTCGAAACACACTACAAGCTGCAGGGTCGAACGAGATCCTGCAGCTATTCCTTGCTGCGCCACTCTGTGCGACATAAGGATGCCAAGTCTAACTGAATCCGTGAGACCGGCCCCTTGGAAGTCTTCTAACACACTGATCCAAATGGCAATATAGCCACAATCGCCGTTTACCCAGACAGTGCCATGCCCAATGTCAAATTCCGCGCCAGTCGCGACGCGGAGTCGGAACGCCGAACCGGGCGCTCCAACAGCTGATTTATCCTGCCACTGCAGGCATTTACCATCTTGTAGGAGGAAGCTTCAGCTCCGGTCCGACGCATCGGCGACTGGAGGCTGAAAGCCTCCCGGCGGTGTTGCCTGCGATGGCAATAATCACGGACCTTGGCAGCCTCCGCCAAGGCGCCTTCCGGCGCCAGTCGCGACGCGGAGCGGCGCTCCAACAGCGGTATTTCCTGGCAAGGAGATGAGCTGCCTCATCAGGGCGACTCGAGCGGCTCGGCTTGATAGGCCTCGTGCAGCAGGGCGAGAAATTCCGGCGCCTCCGGCAGCGATACCGGGCCGATCCGGTTGACGGCGATGCCAGGCGTCCATGAGTTCATCACCACGGCCCCTGTCAGCGAGGATAGATCCGATAGTGTTACCGCCTGGGTACGCTGGGGAATGCCAAGACGCTGCAGTTGCCGACGCACAATGCCCATGGTGGTGCCCAACAGCATCTCCGCCTGCGGCCATACCACGGCGGCACCATCCCAGAAGGCGAGGTTCCAGATCGTGCCTTCGCTGAGCCGCCCTGCCCTATCCAGAAAAGCTGCATCGTCGTAGCCCTGCTCGACGGCCTTGCGCAAGTAGTAGGTCTTGGCCACCTCCCCCACGTGCTTCACGGCTGGTAATTCACGCTCGTACTCGAACGTTGCCAGCGCCAGCGGACCCTGCGGGCCCGACGAAGGCGGTGCCGTGCGCACCAGAACCTCAGGAATTACCTCAGGGCCAGCTACAGTAAACTCCCCCGCAGGCGAATACAGCGTGGCCAGAAGCGAGAGATCGGCAGGGCCGGCCTCCACTGCCTTTCGCAAATAGCGACGGATCTTGTCGTCGGCAATCGCCTGGCCAAACAGCTCTCGCGATGCAAAGCGCAGCCGTTCCAGATGCAGATCGAGGCCACGGATCTTGCCGCCACGTACCTGCATGGCCGTGAAGTGAGCGTAGCCCGCGAAGGCAAGCGGCGAGAGTTCGCTTGCCGTGGCCTCAAGGCCATTTCGCTGCACCACGTAGGTTTCCCGGTTCGTCGTCATATCGCCGCTCCATATTTCCAAGGTTCGCTTGATAGTGCTTCGTTGACACCTCCTTGGGAAACGAGTACTTCTCGATAAACCATCAAATTTGGCTTGAAGATCATGAGCAAGCGACTGCTGCCTGGCACCCGGGCACTGAGAACTTTCGAAGCCGCCGGCAGGCACTTGAACTTCACCCGCGCAGCGGAGGAAGTGGGGCTGACGCCTGCTGCGGTCAGCTACCAGATCAAGGAGATGGAAGGGCAAATGGGTATGGAGCTGTTCGTCCGCTCCAGTCGCAGCATTCGGCTCACACCTGCTGGAACGATATTTTTTGAGGCCGCAGGTGATGCATTGGAAACCCTGCAGCGTGCTGCGGGGCGTGCACGCAAGATGGCTCGCGGCTCATCAGTGCTACGCCTCTCGCTCGGGGCCAGGTTCGCAACGAACTGGCTGCTGCCCCGCCTCTCCCGCCTCAGGGAGGCCGTTCCATCCCTGGAGCTGACATTCGACATTACCGATGAGGTCAGGGATTTCGAACTCGATGACGTGGACGTCGCCATTCGATTTGGTAGCGGTGGGTACCTCGGCACCCGATCGGCTCGCCTGTTCGAGACAACGGTGGTGCCCGTCTGCAGCCCGGCACTGCTCGAGGCCGGTCCCGATCTGAAGGCACCCAGGGACCTGCTGAACCACACACTGTGTCATGTAGATTGTCATGTCGGCGGCCAGGCCTGGCCGAATTGGCCCATGTGGATGGCGGCGGCTGGCATCGACGATTTCGACCCCAGCCACTGCGTGGCCTTCTCCGAGGCGAGCCATGTCGTGCAAGCCGTGCTCGAAGGCGGCGCCGTGGGCCTTGCCGAACCGGCCATGATAGAGAGCGAGCTCCGCCAGGGCCGCCTGGTGACGCTGTTCGACATAGAACTCGCAGTGATGCCGGCGTTTGCCTACTACCTGGTCTATCCCGAAAGCGGCCAGTTCGACCCGCGCTTATTGGCATTCAGGCAGTGGCTCCTTGACGAAGCGCACGCTTCCAGCGGTGGAGCAGTCGGCGTTGGCGCGCCGGCGGCTGTCTGACTGGAAGCCCCTCTTCAAGGATTCTGCTCCCGTTTCGGCATCGTTTTTTCGATATATATCCAGGCAGGCATCTGAGCCCGCTTCAGCCACGGCAGCCTGGCCAGTATGGCGATGACAACCAGCGCGAAGCCGAGCCGTGCCCACAGCAGGCCGGAGAGGTCCGCCCCCATCAGCATGATCAGCAACGTATCCTCGATCAGGCTATGGCAGAGGCCGAGGAAGCAGAGCGTGAGCACGATGTCCCGCGGGGTCAAGCGGCCCGAATGCGCCTCGCGCAGAAGCAGGCCCGCGCCGAAGCTGAGCCCGAGCGTTATGCCGATCACGGTGATATTGGCCGCTGCCGGGCCGATGCCCAGCAGCTGCAGCAGCGGGTAGAGCAGCTTGTGGATCAGCCGTTCGACGCCCAGCCAGTGCAGCAGCCTGAGCAAACTCATCAGCGCAAGAATTACCACGAAGATGGTCGCTAGCGTCGTGGCCTGCCCCTGCAGCCAGGCCACCAGGGTCGCCTCCTGGGCGGAAGGCTCCCACACCACATGGTTGGCGTGCTGAAGCCAGTCGCCCAGCGAATAGCTCAGGTGCAGCAGCCAACCCAACAGCCAGGCCCCGCCGACTCGCAGCAGCACGGTCAGCCACCAGGGCACGCCGGCCATGCGCGCCACGGCCCCCTCTATCGGCAGCGAGTGCCCCACGGCCATCAGCGCACCCAGCACCGTCACCTGCGCCACGGTCAGCGGCGTATCCCGCGTGACTTCGAAGAAGATGACCAAGCCTGTGTAGATGTTGGTCAGCAGTGTGGCGGCCCACACCACGCTCAGCGGCTCGGGCAGCCCCAGCGGCGCCATCAGTGGCGAGAGCCAGTGGCCGAGCAGCTCGGTCATGCCCAGCATTTCGAGTGCCTTCACGATCAGCAGTGCCGGCACCATCACCTTGAGCAGGGTCCAATAGACCGTCCAGGCCTCGCGCAACAGCTTGCCCATCGTGTTGAGCAGGCGGGCAGGAAGTCGTTGTGTCATGTGGGCGTCGTTCCGTCAGAGAGCCAGCTGCTTACTTTACTCATGTACCGAACAAGGCGATGGCGTTCTTACCCTGAAACGGGAAGAATGTTGCTTTCTGTAGGCCCCGAGGAAAATTTCCTGCACATGGACAGACTCGACCTGAGGATTCTCGATCAGTTGCAGCACGATGCCAGTCTGACCAACCAGGCGCTGGCGGAGCGGGTCGGGCTTTCACCCTCGGCATGCCTGAAGCGTGTTCGCCGCCTTAAGGAGCAAGGCGTGATCCAGCGCGAAGTGGCGATCCTGGCTCCCGAAACGCTGGGCGCCAACCTCCACATGGTGGTGGAAGTCACCATGACACGCGACAACAAGACGTTATATGGCCACTTCATCAAGCAGGTGGAGGCGGCGCCTGAAGTCACCCAGTGCTATCAGGTCACTGGCGAGGTGGATTTCGTGCTGATCGTCAGCGTGCCCAATATGGAGAGCTACGATCACTTCTGCGACCGCGTGCTCGATGCCAGCGACAACGTGCACAAGTTCCGCACGCTGATTTCACGTAAGCGCACCAAGTTCGAGACTCGCTTGCCGCTGGATATTTAACTTCTGCAGTTGATGATGAGATCACTGAGTCGCAGAGCGGCGCTCCAACAGCTGATTTATCCTGCCACTGCAGGCATTTACCATCTTGTTGGAGGAAGCTTCAGCTCACGACTGGAGGCTGAAAGCCTCCCGGCGGTGTTGCCTGCGATGGCAATAATCACGAACCTTGGCAGCCTCCGCCAAGGCGCCTGACGGCGCCAGTCGCGATGGGAACCAGCGCTCCTACAGCGAGACTCTCTTGCCAAGCCGGGGCACCTACCGGCACAAGCGACGGGACGGCTGGCGGGCGACGGCGCGACGCCGTAGAGTATCGTGCTGTCAGAGTGTCCACTGCAAACGGCAAAGGAGCGACAAGCGTGAACCCCGAGGACCTGGAGACGCTGGTTACACTGAGGATGCCGTTCGGCAAGTATGAAGGCTGGCTGATCGCCGACCTTCCCGGCCCCTACCTGAACTGGTTCGCCCGCGAGGGTTTCCCGCCGGGCGAAATCGGCCGGCTGTTGCACCTGATGCACGAGATCGACCACAACGGGCTGGGTGAGCTACTCGACCCGCTGCGCCGCAAGGGCTGACCCGCGCGTCCGAATCGTATTGCCTGGTTTTTCATTCCCGCCGGGCTACCAACAGGCCCACGCCGGCACTGCCAAGAAGCGCGGCACAGCCACGATTGAACAGCCGCTGCATGGCGGGGCGTGAGAACCACTGGCGCAGAAAGGCCCCGACATAGGCATAGCCGGCAATAGCCACCCATTCGAGCAGCAGGAACAGTGCGCCGAGGATAGTGAACTGCAAGGCGATATCCCCTGCCGGATCGACAAACTGCGGCAGGAAGGCGGTGAAGATCAGGATCGCCTTGGGGTTGCCCGCCGCCAGCAGAAACTCCTGGCGAGCCAAGCCCGGAAGACTGCGCTGGCGACCCTCGATTTCCCGCCCGTCACCAGGTGTGGCGAACCACAGCTGGTAGGCCAGCCAGAACAGGTAGGCGGCTCCCAGGAGCTTGACGGCAAGGAATAGTTTTTCCGACGCGTACAGCACCGTGGCAAGCCCGGAGGCCGCCAGTGCAATCATCGCCACGAACGCCGCCAAGCGGCCGATACCTGCCAAACAGGCAACATTGACGCCGTAGCGCTTGGCATTGCTCATGGAGAGCAGATTGTTGGGCCCTGGTGCGAGGTTGAGCGCAAAGCAGGCCGGTATGAACAACAATAGCGTCGTCAGGTCCATATCGTTTTCCTTGCTGGGAATACACGCCTTTCCGGTCTCGGACTATACGTTCTGGGCGTGCTGCCTCAATCGTTCGAACTCCTCTTGGCTGACTTCGTTACGATCGGCGTCGAGGATATGGCCGCCGATGGCAACGATGGACTGGGTGATGCGGATCAGCGTCTCGGGGTTGCGCGCCACGCTGCGTTTGTTGATGAAATGGATGAGGATCGATACGCCCTTGACGATGGGCTGGTCGTCACCTTCATGGATCGGCGGCAATGTGCCGGGAGGTGAGGAGTTGGCGATGGTGAGCTTGTAGCCGGCCTGGGTGTCACGCATCACGTAGACACCGAGCTTGTCGTCGTAGTGGGCATTCACCTCCCGGAACAGCTTGGCGAGGCGTCGATTGGTGTCGAGCCCCGGCCAGTCGAGTACCACGAACAGGCACTGCTTGATGTCGTTGCCCGATACCGCCTGGAAGCGATGGGTGGGGGGCGGTGGTGCCTCCACCGGCTGAGCGGCGGCGTCCCGAGCCGGGCTTTCAGGCTCGACAGGGGCAGGAGCAGCCGGCTTGGCCGGCGGCGCTACCGGTGGGACCGCTGGTGGAGTGGCACTGCGCCTGGCGCGTCCCGAGAAGTACATCACCCCGCAGACCATGGCCAGCAACAGCGCCGCGCCGGCCACCAACAAGACTACGAGAGCTGGGTCCATTCGCTTCTCCCTACGTTATTCTGTTTTCTTGTGCGAACGCGCGATGTTTACCGCGGGATTGGCACGGTTCAACAATCATTCAATAATATGCCGATATGGCGCTCCAAACCACGCCGGCTATCAACGCTAATTACCACACGCCCTGGATTCGGCTCTGGTAAAACAGGACAGATCGTTGAAGCCTTTCGATGGCAGGCCGGGGACGAAGGCGTCATGCTAGAGTCAAACGTCTGAAAGACGGTTGAAGAGGAGGAACCAGCCTTTCGTAGTGGCACTGGCCAGCGGTGTGCCGGACTGTCAGGCGACGGGAAGGCAAGCGGGCCGGTGCCGGAGGTGCCCTCTACCCAGGAGCGTTGCCCGATGGTTCGACTCGACAAGAAAGCCAAGCGGCTCTATGTGCTGGACACCAATGTCCTGATCCACGATCCCGCTGCCCTGTATCAGTTCGAGGAACACGAAGTGGTCATCCCCATGACCGTGCTCGAGGAACTCGACAAGCACAAGAACGGCCTGCGCGAGATCGCTCGCACCGCCCGCCAGGTCAGTCGTACCCTCTCCGACCTGACCAATCAGGTCTCCTTCGACGAAATCCAGCAAGGCATTCCCATTCCCCGCGCCGGTGGCACCCCGATGGGGCGGCTGCGGTTTCTCTGCTACCCCGAGCTGAAATCCCTCGAACATCTGGAAGAGAGCCCCGACAACCGGCTGCTGGCGGAGACCTGTCGGCTGCGCGACGAACGCCCCGACGCCTCGGTCATCCTGGTTTCCAAGGACATCAACCTCCGGGTCAAGGCCGCCGCCCTGCGGGTGCCGGTGGAGGACTACCTGACCGACCGCGCCTTCAGCGACAGCGACGCCATGCTCGACGGCGTACGCATTTACCCCGACTCGGAGGCCGGCGACAACGGCCCCTGGGACCAGCTCGAGGTAGATGTCACGGTGGAGCGTGTCGACCACCACACCTTCTACCGCCTGGAGGGGCGCATGCCCGCCGACTGGCACCTGGGCATGTTGGTATCGGACAGCGAGAACGGCGCCAGCTTCGAGGCCATCGTCCGTGAACTGGGCCCCAACCATGCCCGGCTGCAGCTGCTCACCAACTATCGACACAAGGCGGGCGTCTGGGGGGTTCATGCCCACGACAGCCGCCAGAACTTCGCCCTCAATCTGTTGATGGACGACGACATCGACCTGGTGACCATCGCCGGCAGCGCCGGTACCGGCAAGACCTACATGACCCTGGCGGCGGCCTTCCAGCAGACCCTGGACGCCAAGCGCTTCGAGCGCATCGTCTTCACCCGGGCACCCATCACGATGAGCGAGGACATCGGCTTTCTACCAGGCACCGAGGAGGAGAAGATGTCGCCCTGGATGGGCGCCTTCCACGACAACATGGACAACCTGCTACGCGACGAGCACGACGGCAGCACCAGTTGGAGCCAGGATGCCACCCGCACGCTGATCGGCTCACGCGTGCAGATCCGCGCACCGGGATTCATGCGCGGCCGCACGCTCAACGATACCTTCCTTATCATCGACGAGGCGCAGAACTTCACCCCAAAGCAGCTCAAGGCCCTGGTGACACGCGCAGGGCGCAACACCAAGATCGTTTGCCTGGGTAACGTCGGCCAGATCGACACGCCCTATCTCACCGCCAACACCTGCGGCATGGCGGCCGTGGTCCAGCGCTTCAGCAACTGGGCCCATGCCAGCCATGTCACCCTGAGAAGCGTGGAACGCTCGCGCCTGGCGCTCGCTGGGGAGGAACTGCTGTAGCAAGATCCGACTGGCTGGGCTTGGGCATCGCCTAACCCAGCCAGAACCCCAGCAACAGCAACACCGCAACCCCGATCATCAGCGGCACGGCCAGCTGCCGGAAGCGTCGCTCATAGCGGGGCAGCCCATCGATCCACGCCATCCCCTCTCTCTCAGCCGCTACCAGCCTGCCTCGCAGGCGGGAGCCGCGTGCACCAATGCGCTCGGCACCCTCCTGCAGGCCGGCACCCAGGCGCCGGGCCAGCATCGCATAGAGCCACCAGAGGTCGCCCGACATCAGCCGCCAGGTGATCCGACGCCGGGTGATAGCCGCCAGCCAAAGACCCACGCAGGCCAGCACCAGGCCAACCCCCACCGGCCACATCAGGCCGGGCAGCTCATCGGGCGGTGGCCACGGGGAGTCGACGACGCCTCCGGCAACGGGTAGCCAGAGTGGCAAACTGGTGGCGGCCACGATCGCAAATAGCCAGGCCAGCGGCATGGTTCCGAGCAAGGGTATGGCATGGTGGCCCCGCTCACGCCACTGTCGCCACAGAGCCCGGGCCACCAGCAGCGTGGTACCCACGGCGGCCAGGCTCAACCAGGTTACCAGGGTCTCGTGACCGCCCTCGTAGAGCACGTTCTTGAACGCCCACTTGCTGGCCAGGCCGGACGCCAGCGCGCCCGTCAGCGACACTGCCGGCAGAATCAGCAGCGGCCATAGTAGCCAGGCCGGCAGCCTCGGCGGGTGTTCGCTGATGCCGACACCCAGGAACAGCGCCCCCTTGGTCATGCCGTGGTGAGCGGCGAACAGCACCACCGCCACCGACATCGCCGGCCATAGCGCCGGATCGCTCAGGCCGGTGCCCACCAGGGCGGTGAGCATGCCCATCTGGCTGACGCTGGAGTAGGCCAGCACCGCCTTGGGATGGCGCTGGGTAATACCGAACAGCGCCGCAGCCAGTGCACTCACCAGCCCCAGTGCAATCACCAGCCGCCCCAGGGGCTCGAGCCCGGCAGCCGGGTCGCCCAGCGGCAGCACGCTGAGCCATCCTACAAGGCCGGCCTTGATCATGACCCCGCTGAGTACCGCACTGGCTGGCGTCGGGGCCACCGGATGGGCCAGCGGCAGCCAGACGTGCAATCCCACCACCCCGGCCTTGACGCCGAAACCAAGCCACAAGATGGCCGCCATCCATGCACCCTGCTCGGCTTCGGCGATCCCGTCGCGCAGCGCGGCTAGAGTCAGCACGTCGGCGCTGCCCGCCGCCCACAACAGCCCACCGAGGATCAGCGCCTCGCCGAACAGGGCCATGATCAGGTAGGCCCGCCCACCGAGATGGGCGTCGCGGTTGTCGGCGTGAACCACCAGGCCATAGGCGGCGAAGGTCATCACCGCGAAGCCCAGGTAGAAGCTGGGAATGTCCTCGGCGAGCAGCAGCAGCAGATTGCCGGCAAGCGTCAGCGGCCAGAGCAGGGTCAGCCCCGCCAGGCGCAGAAAGGTACCGCCATCTCCCGCTTCGGCGGCCTGCTGCTCGGCAACCAGGTAGCCCCGGGCATAGACACCGGCCAGCCCCCACAGCAGGGCGCTGAACAGCAGCCAGGGCCGGCGGGCCTCGTCGAGCTGCCATACACCGCCCAATAGCCACCCATCCAGCACCAGGGTCGTCTCCCCGGGCCACAGTGCCAGCGCCAATGCGGGCAGCGGGGCCGAAGCCCACCAGGCATCCAGCAGCTTCGGCCGGGGGCCTGGGCGCCACAGCGCATCCTGCTCCATCAGCACCCGCAGCGGACTACGCAACATCAGCAGCAGGGGCCAGAGCAGGGTCAGTATCAGCAGCAGCGTCGCCGTCATGGCAGATACTCCTCCGTGGCCACCAGCGTTGCCAGATCCAGCGGACTGAAGGGAACCCCGGCCAGCAGCCCTGCCAGCAGGCTGAACACCGCCGTGGCCAGGGTCGGCCACAGCAGCCAGCCGCTGGTCTCGAAGCGCCCCAGTCGGCGCTCCTCGGGCCACTGCCCCTTGCCGTGTTCTGGCCCGGCTCGAAACCACAGCCGGTGCAGGATCGGCAGGAAGTAGGCCGCATTGAGCAGGCTGCTGGCCACCAGCACGCCAATGACCCAAGGCATGCCGGCCTGGACTGCCCCTACCCCCAGGTACCACTTGCTGATGAAACCGGCCACCGGCGGCAGGCCGATCATTCCCAGCGCGCCGACGGTGAAGGCCAGGCTTGTCAACGGCATGCGCCGCCCTGCCCCGTTCATTTCGTCGATGCGGTGAATCCCGAGCTCCTCGGCATAGTTGCCCGCACAATAGAACAACGTCACCTTCATCAGGCCCTGATGCATGATGTGGGCCAGCCCGGCAATGGTGCCGAAGGGGCCGAACAGGCTGATGCCGAGCACGATATAGGAGACCTGGCTGATGGTGGAGTAGGCCAGCCGCGGCTTCAGCTCCTGCTGGGCCAGGGCACGCAGCGAGGCATAGAGAATGGTGAAGACTGACAGCGCCGTCAGCAGCGTCAGCAGGCCCAGCTCGAAGGTCAGCTGGATGCCGTAGACGTCATAGACCAGGCGTACGATGCCGAAGGCGCCCGCCTTGACCACCGCCACCGCATGCAACAAGGCGCTGACCGGCGCCGGCGCCACCATGGCCCGAGGCAACCAGCCATGCAGCGGCACCAGGGCGGCCTTCACGCCAAGTCCCAGCAGCAGCACCAGGAACAGGCCGATCAACAGCGAGTGGTATTCCGGGCCCAGGTCGCGCAGCATCTCGCGCTCGCCGAAGGTGACGTCCCCCACCAGTGCATGCAGCGCCACGACCCCGAGCAGCAGCACCAGCCCCCCGGAGAGGGTGTAGCGCAGATAAACGGTACCGGCAGCCAATGCCGCCGAGTGCCCCCGGTGCACGACGAGCGGATAGGTGGAGAGCGTCAGCAGTTCATAGAACAGCAGGAAGGTGAAGAAGTTGCCGGCCAGTGCGATGCCGGTGGTGCTTGCCACGCAGAGGCTGAAGAAGGCGAAGAAGCGCTTGCGGTTGGGGGAGTCTTCCAGGTAGCCGATGGCGTAGACCGTCGTGGCCAGCCACAGCAACGACGACAGGCCGGCAAACATCATCCCCAGCGCATCGACCCTGAGCAGGAACTCGACCCCCGGTACCACGGTGAAGCCGAACGCGAACTCTCGCCCCTGATAGAGCCCCACCACCATCAGGCCCACCAGCAGCAGCTTGAGCAGCGCCGCCGAGAGGTTGAGCACCGCCCGTGCTCGCCAGGCCCGTTCCGGCAGCAGCAGGATCAGCGGTGCCACCAGCAACGAGGTGGCAAGGGTGATCAGTGGCAACCATCCCTGGCTCATGGCACACCTCCCGCGATTGCCAGAATCGCCAGCGGCCACGACGCCGTCAGGCCCAGCAGCAGCGAGGCAAGGGCAAGGGCCATGGCGATCAGATCCATCCTCAGGGGAACCGGCCGGTAGTCCTGCAGTTCCACGTCCTCGACGAAGGAGTAGCGGAACACGCGAAACATATAGGCGGCACTGAGCAGGGTTCCCAGCGCCAGCACCACCAGCCAGGGCCACTGCCCGGCAGCCAGTGACGCATGCAGCAGCAGCCATTTGGCCGTGAAGCCGGCGCTGGGTGGCAGGCCAACCAGGCTGATGGCGGCGATACCGAAGCTGAGCAGCGAAAGCGGAAAGCGCCGGCTGGCGCCAGCCAGGCCCGACACCCGCGACTCCCCGGTGGCCAGCATCAGGTTGCCGACGGCCAGGAACATGGCGGCCTTGGCCAGGCTGTGGGCCAACAGCTGTAGCCAGACCCCGCCCCAGGCGATGCTGACTACCGCCTGCGACGTACCGATGAGCAGCGGGAAGGCGATCAGCAGGTAGCCCAGCTGCGACACCGTGGACCAGGCCACCACGTCCTTGAGCTTGTCGGCGCGCCAGGCCAATAGCCCGCCCCATACCACCGCCGCCGCGCCCATGCCACCAACCAGCCAGGCCGCCATGGCCGCCCGAGGTGCGAGTACCAGCCACAGCTGCAGGGCAATGAAGAACGAGGCCTTGATCACCAGGGCCGCATGCAGCGCGCTGACCGGCGTCCAGGCCGAGCCATGCACCGGCGCCAGCCAGGCATGCAGGGGAAAGGCCGCCGCCTTCAGCAGCAGCCCGGCGCTCAGCAACGCCATGGCTACCCACAGCAGCGGACCCGGCTCGACCGCCTCGGCCAGCCCAGCCAGATCCAGGCGCCCCCAGCCCCCCAGCAGCAGCGCCACGCCCAGCAGGAAGGCCAGCGAGCCGATCAGTGCCAGCAGCAGATAGCGCATGCCCGCCGCCAAGGCCTCCTCTCGCCCCGGCAGCAGCATCAGACCGACCGCCGTCAGGCCCATCAACTCCAGGCCAATGTAGAGCGACAACAGGTCGGCGGCCAGCCAGATCAGCGACAGGCTCGTCGCCAGCAGCCCCATCAACGGCCACAGCCAGGCCGGCCCCCTGCCCCGGGCCTGCACCGCGTCGCACAGATAGGCGGGAGCGTAGGCGGCGCTGGCCAGCACCAGTAATTGCGTGAGCAGCAGCAACAGCAGCGTCAGGCCATTGGCACGCCAGTGCAGCGTCAGAGTGCCGAGATCCAGCACCCAGGCCTGGGTACCATGGGTGGCGATCTGCTGCGTCAACCACACCAGTGCCAGCAAGGAGAGCAGCGCCACCACGAGGCCAGGCCACCCCCGCCAGGGTCGCCATGCACCGCCCAACATACCCAGCAGCAGCGGTAGCAGGACGACCAGCAGCGTCATCATGCTGCTGCCCGTCGTTGGTAGCTGGGTCGTTACCAGGCCCAGGCGCTCGATCATGAGACCTGCCTGCCGTTGACCGGGGACGGCTGCTGGCTCGGCGCCAGGGCATCGAGGCGGCGAATCAACAACGCACCCAGTGCCGTGCCGAGCAAAGCCACGGCCAGGCCGGTTATCACCAGCCCCTGGCCTGCGGCTGTGGTCGTTTCACCCACCAGCGTCATGAGCAGCAGGAAGATACCGGTGCCGGTGATATTGAACGCCAGCAGCCGGCGCAGAAGATGGGTATGCAGGGCAAAGGCCCATAGCCCCAGGCCAACCAGCACCAACCCGCTCCAGCGCACCGCCGGGCTACTGTCACTGGCCGGCAGGCTGGCCAGGGCGGCCGCGAGCATGCCCATAAGGGCGAGAACGGGTATCAGGTGAATAAGCGTCCGGCGCCAGATCAGCGGCACGGGGTCCTGGCCATGACTCGGTCGAGCCGGTGATGCTCCCCTGGCGGGGCTGATACCCAAGGCATGGAACAGGAAGGCGCCGGTCAGGACGGCCCCCAACAGGGTTTCCAGCAGCGCCAGCCAGATGAAGCCCAGCCTCCACCAGGTCAGCGCCACGGTGAGGGCAAACAGCACGAATAGCGAACAGGCGCGAAGCAGGCGGCGGTCCAGCAGGACCAAGACTGCCAGCAACACCGGAAGCGTTGCCGGCAACACATCGAAAAGCGACGACATGGGCGGCGCAACGCCTTATTTGCCGTGGCGGTTGACGACCTTCTCGATCAAAGCCTCGGTCTTACTGCTTGGGCCCTCCTTGAGCATTTCGGCGGCCTCAGCATAGGAGCACAGGTGGTACTTGCAGGAAGCACAGAATACCTTGTCGTCAGGGTTATGAACCTCTGACACACGGTAGAGGTGGCTGCCGCACTTGGGGCAGGCCACCGGAAGGCGTATATCCTCGGATAAATCGGGCATCGTCACGGTCTCCTTGTGCTTGATTGCGAAGGTATCCAATAGTGATACCTTGGGGTTAATCCTGCCTGACTCAACCCCGAAGGGCCAATTCCGCCCCGCCTATCGCTTACAGGCCAAGCTTTTCCGCCACGTAGTCGGCGTCCTTGTCGCCACGACCGGAGAGGTTGATCAGGATATGCCGCTCCTTCGGCAACGTGGGTGCGACGCGCATCGCCCAGGCGACGGCATGGGCACTCTCCAGTGCAGGGATGATCCCTTCCACCCGGGACAGGGTCAGGAAGGCTTCCAGGCACTCATCGTCGCTGGCCGTTTCGTAGTCGACCCGACCCAGCTCCTTCAGGTGACTGTGCTGCGGCCCGACGCCGGGATAGTCGAGGCCGGAGGCGATGGAGTGGACCGGCATCGGGTTGCCCGCCTCGTCTTCCAGCACGTAGCAGGCCATGCCGTGGATCTCGCCGGGCTTGCCGAGCGTCAGGGTGGCGGAGTGGCGATGGGTATCGAGCCCCTCGCCGGCGGGCTCCACGCCCACCAGGTGCACGGACTCATCGTCCAGAAAGGCGGTGAACATGCCAATGGCGTTGGAACCGCCACCGACGCAGGCGGTGACGTGGTCGGGAAGCCGGCCGTGGCGCGCCAGGAACTGCTCCCGCGCCTCTCTTCCGATCACCGACTGGAAGTCCCGCACCATCTTCGGAAAGGGATGCGGCCCCACCACCGAGCCGATGGCATAGATGTAGTTCTGCGGGTCCTTGAGGTACTCCTCGAAGGCGCTGTCCACAGCATCCTTTAGCGTCGCCGTGCCGCGGGTTACCGGTACCAGCTTGCAGCCGAGGATCTTCATCTTGGTGACGTTGGGGTGTTCCTTCTCGATATCCACCTGCCCCATGTGGATCTCGCAGGGAATCCCCACCAGGGCACAGGCCGTGGCCAGCGCCACACCGTGCTGGCCGGCGCCGGTCTCGGCGATCACCTTGGTCTTGCCCATGAACTTGGCCAGCAGGGCCTCGCCCAGGCAGTGATTGATCTTGTGGGCGCCGGTGTGGTTGAGGTCTTCACGCTTGAGATGGATCTGCGCCCCACCCAGCTTCTCGGAGAGCCGCCGGGCATGGAAGATCGGGCTGGGACGGCCGACGTAGTCGGAGAATAGCTCGGCAAGCTCCTGCTGGAAATCCTCGCGCACGCGGATCTCTTCATAGGCGGCATCGATCTCGTCCATGACCCGCTTGAGTTCGGGCGGAATGAACTGGCCGCCGAAGCGGCCGAAAAAGCCCTGGGAGTCGGGAAGATTGGCGAAGGGGGAAGTGCTCATGACGTAATCCTGACGGCATCCGAAGTATCCGCTCATCTTGCCCAGCCCGGCCATGGCTGTCGAGGCAGACCTTGGACGAAACCGCCCTCAGCCGGCCAGCAATAGCCCCGCATTGAGCAGGGTCAAGCTTCCGAGCAATACCGCCACATTGAGACCCATCAACGGCAGCAGCGGTGCGAGCTCTCCCCGCTCCACCTCGGCCGGCAGACACCAGAGCCCCCAGGCCAGCCAGACGGCGACCGGGGCCGCCAGCCACATCAGCCAGGCGCCGGTGGGCAGCGCGCCCAAGAGCCAGGCCAGCGGAATCACGCCGAAGCCGGCAAGCACCAAGGCCGCTGCCAGCCGGGACCCTCGGCGAACTCCCAGCCGGATGGCCAGATGGTCGCGCCCCACACGACGGTCCGGCTCGATATCGGGGAGCTGGTTGACCAGCAGCAGTGCACTGACCAGCAGCGTCGGCACCAGTGAGGAAGCCAGGACCGTGTGCGAGAGCGTGCCGGTGAGCGCCTGGTAGGCCCCAGCCACCATCAGGATGCCGAAGCCCACCCCGGGCGCCAGCAGGCAGAGCCAGGGCCGCCGGGTCAGCCAGCCGGTATAGGCGACGACCAGCAGCATGCCCAGCAGCCCATAGCCCAGCATCACCGCTCCCACCTGCCACAGGAAACCGGCGCCGATCGCCACTACGCCGGACAGGCAGGCCCAGGCCGCCACCCGCACGGCACCGGCGGCCGCGGGGTTCTCCGGCAGCGAGCCGCTTCCCCCCGAAAACGGCGTCCGAGTGGTGAGGCTGTCCAGCCCGCTACGGTAGTCGTGATGCTCGTTGAACAGATTGACAGCGGCATGGGCCAGCAGCGCCGCGATCATGACCAGCAGGATATCGAGCCCCGCCGGCGAATGGCCGTCGTACCAGGCGGCGGATACCGCCAGGCCGGCGCACAGCGGCGCCAGCACCAGGAAGTTGGGCCGACTGCTGCGAAAACAGGCGTGCAGGGCGAAATCCGGCGCAAGCGCTTTCATGGGATTCCTGTCCTGCGCATGCCTAGCGAGCCAGCCGCTGGCTCAGCCACTTGCCGATATCGCCAATCTGCTGGGGACAGACCGCATGGGCCATGGGATAACTGCGATAGTTCGCCGGGTGACCCAGCGAGAGCAGCTTCTCGTAGCCCGCCTTGCCCAGTTGCTCCGGCACCACCGGATCGAAGGAGCCGTGGTGTACTTCGGCCGGCAGGTCACGGTTGGCCTCGGCCAGGGGGACGCTGTCGGCGGTGGCGAAATAGGTGGAGAGTGCCAGCAGGCCGCCCAATGGCTCGGGGAACGAGAGCGCCGCGTGATAGGCCACCGCGCCACCCTGGGAGAAGCCGGCAAGGATGATCCGCCGGCTCTCGATGCCGAGGTCGATCTGCTCCCTGATCAACTCCTGAATGCGCTCGGCGGAGGCCACCAGCTGCTTTTCGTCGACGCGGCGATCGAGACTCATCTCCAGGATGTCGTACCAGGCCGGCATCACCATGCCACCGTTGATGGTCACCGGAAGACGCGGCGCATGGGGCAGGATAAAGCGGACGTTGGCATCGGCCGGCAGCGGCAAGGCCGGGACCAGCGGCTCGAAGTCGCGGCCGTCGGCGCCCAGGCCGTGAAGGATGAAGACGCAGGCATCGGCGGGCTTGCCGCTCTTCGGCTCGATGATCAGTTCATCGTGGCTACTCATGAGCTTGGTTCCGATCTAAGGAATGGGCGAAAAGCGACACCCTAACGCAAAGCCGGGTTCACCGCGAGCAAGCACCGCTCAAAAGGGCCCGCTCAAAAGGCCCAGAACAGGGGGATCAGCGTCAGCGCCGTGACGGCCACCAGCAGGTTTAGCAGCCCGCCCACGCGCAGGTAATCGCCGAAACGGTAGCCACCGGGTCCGTAGACCATCAGGTTTGTCTGGTAGCCGATGGGGGTGAGGAAGCTCGCCGAAGCGGCGAACATGACCGCCACCACGTAGGGCATGGGGCTCACCCCCAGGCTTTCGGCACTGGCCATGACTACGGGAAAGACGATGACCGCCGCAGCGTTGTTGGTCACCAGCTCGGTAAGCAGCGCCACCAGCACGTAGGTGCCGAGCAGCAGCAGCCAGGGATTGCCGCCGGCGAGCTCCAGTGCCATCCCTGCCAGCGTGCCGGCGGCACCTGAGCTCTCCAGCGCCGCCCCCAGGCCGAAGGAGGCGGCGATGGTCAGCAGTACCTGAGTGTCCAGGCCCCGCTTGGCCGCTCCCACCGTGCAGCAACCGGTGACCAGCACCAGCAGGGCACCCAGCATGGCGGCGTTCATCATGCTCATCACGCCGAAGGTGGCAAGCCCCACCACCCCCAGCAGGATGCTCCAGGCCAGCCAGGCTTTCTCGTGTATCGGGCGCGCCGCGCCATTGAGCTGGCTGATCAACAGGAAGTCGCGGGACTGCCGGTGGCGTTCGATGAAGGGGGGGCGCGCCTCCAGCAGCAGGACGTCGGAGGGCTGCAGGCGCACCTGCCCCAGGTTGCCGGCAACCCGCTCGCCGCCGCGGCATACGGCCAGCACCGCCGCCCCATAGAGCGTGCGAAAATGCCCGTCGCGAATACGCTGGCCCACGAACTGGCACTGATCGGAGACCACCGCCTCCACCAGCCGCCGCTCCTTGAAGTCCTTCTCCAGGCTCGACCCGTCATGGTGCGACGGCACCAGCCCGCGAATCTGCTGCAATTCCACCGCCGCCGCCGAGGTGCCGGCGAAGACCAGCCGGTCGCCGGCCTTGAGCCGCTCGCCCGGCCCCACCACGCTGACGATATTGCCGTCGCGCTCGATCTCCACCAGGAAAAGCTCCTGCAAGTGCCGCAGCCCTGCCTCCTCCACCGTCTTGTCCACCAGGGGGCCGCCGGGGTCCACTTCCATCTCGATGGTATATTCCCGGGGATTCTCGAAGGCCTGGGCCGCGTCGCGCCGCTGGGGCAGCAGCCGGTGTCCGATGAAGAGCAGATAGGCCAGGCCGACCACGGCGACCGGCACACCCACCAGGGCGATATCGAACACGCCCATGGCGAGAGTCGGGTAGCGCTCTACCAGCAGGCCGTGCACCACCAGATTGGTACTGGTACCGAACAGGGTGATGGTACCGCCCAGGATCGACGCAAAGCTGAGCGGCATCAGCAGCCGGTGCGAGGGGATCTGAAGCCGCCGGCTCCAGCTGAGTACCGCTGGGATATAGGTGGCGACCACCGGGGTGTTGTTGAGAAAGCCGCTGAGGGCGGCGACCGGCAGCAGCAATCGCGCCCGGGCACCCGCCTGGGTGCGTGGGCGCCCCAGCACGAAGCGAATGATCAGGTCGATGCCGCCGGTATCGCGAATGCTCGTCACCAGCACATAGAGGAAGGCCACGGTGAACAGGCCGCTGTTGGAAAAGCCGGCCAGTGCCTCGCCGCTATCGATGACACCCAGCGTCAGCAACAGAATCAGGGCGCCGAGCAGCACCATGTCAGGCCCGATCCGCGTGAAGGCCATCAGCGGGAAGACCGCGATGACAACACTGAGTGCGATCCAGGCGTCGAAGGGCATTGGGTGATTCCGTCGGAAATAAAGACCTCATTGTGCCTAACGACGCTTATTCCATAAAGATATTTGTGGAGATTTGTCTATTCGATAATAGAATATGAAGATTGGAACGCACTAGCCAAAAGCACTATTCAAAAGCCCTATCAAAAAGCAGGGCCCGCTTTCGCGGGCCCTGCTCAGCGCTGCCTGCGGGCAGCGCACATCAGATCAAACCGGGTCGGTCAAGACTCAGTCGACGACCTTGATGTTGGAAGCCTGGAGGCCTTTCTTGCCCTGGGTGACGTCGAAGGAGACCTTCTGGCCGTCTTGCAGGGTCTTGAAGCCGTCAGCCTGAATCTCGGAGAAGTGAGCAAACAGGTCGTCGCCGCTGTCGTCCGGAGAGATGAAGCCGAAGCCCTTGGTGTCGTTGAACCACTTGACAGTACCAGTAGCCATTGTCGAATTCCTCGAATAGCGTTTTGATTTACCGGGAAATACCCGAGTTGCAGTGGGTAAGACAAGAAACTTTTCACCGGGAAATCGATGCCATGAGCCTTCGATGACCACTTGCGATGTTCGTCTTGCTACCAACTGGCGATAGCTTGGGCCTTATGCCAGCACACGTCAAATGCTAATTTTGCAAAAGACGCAAACGAAAAGGGCCCGCCGAAGCGAGCCCTTTCCTACGCTACCTGACGGTAGCGCCCATCAGATCAGTCGATTAATCGACAGACTTGATGTTGGAAGCCTGGAGGCCTTTCTTGCCCTGGGTGACGTCGAAGGAAACCTTCTGGCCGTCTTGCAGGGTCTTGAAGCCGTCAACCTGGATCTCGGAGAAGTGTGCGAACAGGTCGTCGCCGCCTTCGTCCGGAGAAATGAAGCCAAAGCCTTTAGTGTCGTTGAACCACTTAACTGTACCAGTAGCCATTATCGAATTCCTCGAATAGCGTTTGATGTTGCCGGGAAATACCCGAGTTATGCTGGGTAAGACAAGAAACTTTCACCGGGAGATCGACGCCATGAGCCTTCGATGACCACTTGCGATGTTCCACTTACTAACCAACTGGCGCCAAGAATGCGCCATTGGCAGGTCCGCGTCAAACACTATTTCATCGAAAGCAGGAAAAGCGGTGAAAGACGACGCCTGTCTGGCGGATCGCCCCAGAGGCCGGCGGAGCGGCCCTAGTGCCGCTCCGCCAGGATCCAACCCGCCGCCTTCTCGGCGATCATCAGGGTCGGTGAATTGGTGTTGCCGCTGGTGATGGTCGGCATGATGCTGGCATCCACCACCCGCAGTCCCTGGACACCGTGAACGCGCAGGCGCGGGTCCACCACCGCCATGGGGTCGTCTGCCCGCCCCATCTTCGCCGTGCCCACCGGATGGAAGATGGTCGTGCCGATATCGCCGGCCAGCCTCGCCAGTTCCTCGTCGGTCTGGTATTCCAGCCCCGGCTTTACCTCCTCGGGATGGTACCTGGCGAAGGCCGGCTGCTCGGCGATGCGTCGGGTGACCCGCAGCGAGTCCGCGGCCACCTTGCGATCCTCCTCGGTGCTCAGGTAGTTCGGCGCGATGGCCGGGGCTTCACGCGGGTCGCGGCTCTTGATGCGCACGCTGCCGCGACTGGTGGGGTTGAGGTTGCACACGCTGGCGGTGATCGCCGGATAGTCGTGCAACGGTTGGCCGAAGGCCTCCAGGCTCAGCGGCTGGACGTGGTATTCGATATTGGGGTGCTCGTACGCCTCGCTGCTGCGGGTGAAGGCGCAGAGCTGGGAAGGCGCCATGCTCATGGGGCCGGTACGCTTGAGCACATACTCCATGCCGATCTTTGCCTTGCCCAGCCAGGAGGCGGCCAGGGTATTGAGCGTCTTGGCCCCCGTGACCTTGTAGACAGAGCGGATCTGAAGGTGGTCCTGCAGGTTCTCCCCCACGCCGGGCAGTTCATGCACCAGGGGAATATCGTGCTCGGCCAGCAGCGAAGCCGGCCCGATACCCGAGAGCTGCAGCAGCTGCGGCGAGCCGATGGCGCCGGCGGCCAGGATCACTTCACGGGTAGCCTTTACCTGGCTGATGACGCCGTCGCGCTCGAGCTCGACGCCGGTAGCACGAGGCTTCCCCTCGCTGCCACTCTCGAACAACAGCCGGTGCACCTGGGCGGAGTGCCAGAGGGTGAAGTTATCGCGCTTCGCGCACGTTGGCCGCAGGAAGGCCTTGGCCGCGTTCCAGCGCCAGCCGCTGCGCTGATTGACCTCGAAGTAGTCGACCCCCTCGTTGTCGCCGCGGTTGAAGTCGCGGGTACGGGGGATGCCGGCCTGCACCGCCGCCTCGGCAAAGTCGTCCAGCACCTGCCACTTGAGGCGCTGCTTCTCCACTCGCCATTCGCCGCCGTGGCCGTGGTAGTCGCGGTGTGCTGCGTCCGCATCGCCGCCGTCGTCGAGGCGATGGTGATGCTCGTGCTTCATGAAGTCCGGCAGGCAGTTCTCCCAGCGCCAGGCGTCGTCGCCGCTGGCTTCGGCCCAGCCGTCGTAGTCACGGGCCTGGCCGCGGATGTAGAGCATGCCATTGATGCTGGAACAGCCGCCCAGGGTCTTGCCCCGGGGGTAGATCAGAGAGCGCCCGTTCAGCCCCTTGTCCGGCTCGGTGCGAAAGCACCAGTCGGTACGCGGGTTGTTGATGCAGTAGAGGTAGCCCACCGGCACGTGGATCCAGTGGTAGTTGTCGCGCCCCCCGGCCTCGATCAGCAGCACCCGGTTATTCGGGTCTGCACTCAGGCGGTTGGCCAGCAGGCAGCCGGCGGTACCGGCGCCCACCACGATATAGTCGAACTCTTGCTCTGCCATGGCGTGTTCTCTCCGGGCAGCCGCGTTGCGGCGGCCAGATCGCTTTTTTTCGTTCCCCTTGGCGATATCGCTCGAGGCTATCCCGGCAACAGGCTTCCGAGGGGGCGCTGTGAACCCATCCCTGGGCGCTACCGATGCCATCCATGGCATCGGACCCCCTCTACAGCCTGTTCCCGGCGCCTCTCGCTAGAGGCACTGGCACTCGTACTTACCTCGCCAAAGCTACTTGTGTGTCGGCATGGCGAACTCGGCGCCGGCGTTGATCGAGTCCGACCAGCGCTGCATGATCGACTTCTGCTTGGTGTAGAAGCGCACGCCCTCTTCGCCGTAGGCGTGGGTATCGCCGAACATGGAGCGCTTCCAGCCGCCGAAGCCGTGCCAGGCCATGGGTACCGGGATCGGTACGTTGATACCCACCATGCCCACCTGGATGCGGCGACCGAATTCGCGCGCCACGCTGCCGCTTTCGGTGAAGCAGCTCACGCCGTTGCCGAACTCGTGGTCGTTGATCAACTGGATCGCCGTGGCGATATCGGGCACCCGCACGCAGGCCAGCACCGGGCCGAAGATCTCCTCGCGGTAGATGGTCATCTCAGGGGTGACGTGATCGAACAGCGAGCCGCCCATCCAGAAGCCCTCGGCGCAGCCCTCGCCGGTGGCGGCGGCGTCGATGTCGCGACCGTCGACCACCAGCTCGGCGCCCTCTTCCACGCCCTTGTCGATATAGCCGGTGATGCGCTGGTGGGCCGCCGCGGTAACGATGGGGCCCATCTCGGCGTCAAGTTCGAGGCCGTTCTTGACCTTGAGCGCACGGGCGCGCTCGGCCAGGCGCGGCACGATCTGATCGGCCACGTCGCCCACCAGCACCGCCACGCTGATCGCCATGCAGCGCTCGCCGGCGCTGCCGTAGGCGGCACCGATCAAGGCGTCGACGGCCTTGTCCAGGTCGGCATCGGGCATCACCACCATGTGGTTCTTGGCCCCGCCCAGGGCCTGGACGCGCTTGCCGTGATGCGCACCGCGCTCGTAGATCAGGTTGGCGATGGGGGTGGAGCCGACGAAGGAGAGCGCCTTGACGTCCGGGTGTTCGATCAGCGCCTCGACGGAGGCCTTGTCGCCCTGGACCACGTTGAACACGCCATCGGGGAGCCCCGCCTGCTTGAGAAGGTCGGCGATCAACAGCGAGGGGCTGGGATCGAGCGGGCTCGGCTTGAGGATGAAGGTGTTGCCGGCGGCGATGGCCAGCGGAAACATCCACATCGGCACCATCACCGGGAAGTTGAACGGGGTAATGCCCGCCACCACGCCCAGCGGTTGGCGCATGGTCCAGTTGTCGATGCCGGTGCTGACCTGCTCGGTGTAATCGCCCTTGAGCAGCTGCGGGATGCCGCAGGCAAATTCGACGATATCGATGCCGCGTGCCACCTCGCCCTGGGCGTCGGTGAATACCTTGCCGTGCTCGGCGGTAATGGCCTGGGCCAGCTCATCCTTGTGGGCGTTGAGCAGCTCCAGGAAACGAAACATCACCCGGGCACGACGAATCGGTGGGGTATCGGCCCAGGCCGGGAAGGCAGCCTTCGCCGCTGCCACGGCGCGGTCGACGTCGGCCGAACCGGCCAGGGCCACCTGACCGGTCGCCTGGCCGCTGGCGGGGTTGGTCACCGCCTGGCGCTGGGTGGCCTCGGCCGCGACACGCTGGCCGTCGATATAGTGATCGATATTGGTCGTTGTCATAATGGTTGCCTCAGTTCGATGCGTTCTGCCAGGAAATCTGTACTGGCTACCAGAGTAACGCGCTATTCGCCTTAATCAATTGAGTAATTCCTAACCAGAATATAAGCTTTACTTATAATACTGGGAAACCCATCTTCCCCTTCCTGGAGCGTGCCATGCAGGACCTGCAGACCCTTCGCGCCTTCATCACCGTGGCACGGGAAGGCAGCGTGTCCCGCGCCGCCGAAAAGCTCCACCTGACCCAGCCGGCGGTCAGTCTCAAGCTCAAGCAGCTGCAGGAAGGTCTCGGGCTGGCCCTGTTCCACCGCCGCCCTCAGGGCTTGAAGCTGACGGCCGATGGCTACGCCCTGCTGCCCGCCGCCGAACGGACCCTGGCGGCCATGGCCGCCTTCGAACAGAGTGCCCATGCACTACACAGTACCCTGCGCGGGCGACTGAGGATCGGCACCATCGTCGACCCGGAGTTCATCCGCCTGGGCGCCTTCCTGCATCGCCTGGTGGGCCGGGCGCCACAGCTGGAGACCGCCCTGCAGCACGGCATGAGTGGCAGCGTGCTGAACTGGATCCGGCGCGGCGAGCTGGATGTGGGGTTCTATCTGGCACCACCGGGCGAGGGGCCCGGAGACGATTCGCAGGAGGTGGCGCACCGGGAGCTGACCCAGTTTCACTACCACGTGATCGCCCCCGCCGGCTGGAGCGGGCGGCTTACCCACACCGACTGGCCGAGCCTGGCCGCCCTGCCGTGGATCGTGACCCCGCAGGAATCCGTCCATCACCGCCTGCTACAAGGCGTGATGGAACCCCAGGGGCTTGCCCCCAATGGCGTGGCCCAGGTGGATCAGGAGGCCTGCATGCTCGACCTGGTGCGGGCCGGGGTGGGGCTCAGTCTCGCCCGTGACGCCCTGGCCATGGCCGAGCGCCAGGAGCGGGGTCTGGTGGTGGTCGAAGGGGTGCGTCTGCCCTGCTCGCTGAACTTCGTCTGGCAGCGCCAGCGCGGCGATGAGCCCGCCATCGCCGCTGCACTGGAGGTGCTGGAGAGCGTGTGGGGTAACCACGCTGGTTCAGCCGCTGTTGTGTGAACGAAGCATGAACGGCGCCTTAAGACTCTCGCAAGACGGCGGGGAGTAAAAGGATCACGTACCCAACCAAGGAGTGATCCCCATGAACTGGCTAGATACTGAAAACCGCTATGGCCTCGTCTCCCGCAGTGTTCACTGGACCATGGCCCTGTTGGTGCTGCTCATGCTCGGCAGCGACTGGTGGATGGAGGCTTTCGAAGATCTGGGCAAGGCTAACCTGATGGGCCTGCACGAGAGCGCAGGATCGTTGCTGCTTGCGTTGCTCGCCTTTCGCCTTGCCTGGCGCTGGCACAACCGCGGCCGCCTTGCTCCACCTGCCCACTGGCGTCTCGCCGCTCGCCTCGGTCATCTCGTTCTCTACGGCCTGTTGTTGGCCATCCCGGCAAGCGGGCTCCTGGCGGCCTGGGGCAGCGGCCATGGTGTGACCTTCTTCGGGTTGCCGATGATTGCCACCGGCCCAGAGATCGAGTGGCTCGAGGAGGCCTTCGAAGAAATCCACGAGGTGCTTGCCAACCTGATGTGGGTGGTTATTGGTGGGCATGTGCTCGCCGCCCTGGTCCATCAGTGGTGGCTGGGCGAGCGCAGCCTCCAGCGCATGAGTTGAGCGTCCATTCTTTGACACCACAGCTAGATCGAAAGGCCCGGCACGAATCCGTGCCGGGTCATCGAATACTCCATCTAACAGTATCTTAGCCAACAAGAACCGGGGCAATGCCCCGACACAGTGGTTCAGTCACGCTCTACCTCAAGAACCTCCCTTTCACCCTGGCGACTCTTGACCTCGAGCTCACGGCCGTCGCTGTCACGCCCCTCCACTTCGATACGTCCATCGCGATCGACCTCGATTTCCTCGAATTCGACCATGCCTTCGGCAACAGCCAACTCCATGGCCAGCTTTACGTCGGCCTCGCTCATGCCCCAGGCGCCCCCTTCTCGGCGCTTGCGCTCCTCTTCGAGGGACTCACCGGTTTCCAGCGAAAGACGCACCTCAGCTTGCCATTCGTCATCGAGCCAACCTTCGATCTCGACGCTGTCACGCCCCTTGACTTCGATCTCCTGGAAGTGCTGGAAACCGAAGGCTGCCGCGTGCTCCAGCACCTCGTCTAGGCGATCCGTCGCCAGGCTTTCATCGCTAGCCTGAGCGGTGAAGCCGGCGAGCATCAAGGCGGACAAGGAACCGGCCAGAATCATCTTGCGTTTCATGTGTGATACCTCCGTAGATGGTGATGCCTTCAAGGTGTCTCGTTGTAGACACAACTCAGGTTTTATCATCTGCCAGCTTGCCCGAAGCTGACGGCGCCGTTCATGCTGTGTTCATGTCAGGCCCGGCATCCTTGGAAACATGATGATACGCACGCTTCCCCTCCAGCCACCCCCTCTACGCTCGACACGCGTCCGTCGAGTGATGCCCGCCTTGTTGCTATCGGCACTCCTCGGCCTTTCGGCAAATCCCGGCCTCGCCGACGATCACTGGCGCAACCTCCATGATGCGGTACGCAGCGGCAAACTGGTCGCTCTGCCGGAGATCCTCGACTGGCTAGAGGCCCGCTACAAGGGGCATGTGCTCGAAGTGGAACTGGAGCGCGACGACGGCCGATTGATCTATGAAATCGAGATGCTCGGCCCTCAAGGCCAGGTGGTGGAGTTCGAGTTCGACGCCGTAAGTGGTGAATTGGTCGGCATGGAGGGAGTCAACATCGACGGCATGCGACGCAGCGAGGAGACGCGATGAAGGTGTTGCTGGTGGAAGACGACGATGCCCTGGCCGAAGCCCTGGCGGGGGCGTTGCATGAGGCCGGGGTGCTGGTTGAGCGGGCCGACAGCGGCAGCGAAGCCGATTACCTGGTACGCACCGAAGTCTACGATGCCGTGATCCTCGACCTGGGACTGCCCGACGGCGACGGCAGCCGCTGGCTCGGCCAGTGGCGGGAAGACGGCATTGAGCTGCCAGTGCTGGTTCTGACCGCGCGCACACGCTGGGCAGACAAGGCCGCCGGATTCTCGGCCGGCGCCGACGACTACGTCACCAAACCCTTCGAGACAGCCGAGGTACTGTTCCGCCTTCGCGCCCTGGTACGCCGTAGTCACGGTCACGCTCACCCGGTGCTGCACATCGGCGAGCTGACCTTCGACACCCACACCGGCAGTGTGACCCTGGCCGGGCGTCCCATTGGCCTGACCGCCCAGGAGTTACGGCTGCTCGCCTACCTGGCCCATGCCGCTCCGCGGGTGGTCAGCCGCAGCGAGCTGGTAGAGCACGTCTATGATCGTGATCACGAACCAGACTCCAACGTCATCGACGTCCAGATCAGCCGCCTGCGACGCAAGCTTGGGGCCGAGCACATCGAGACCTGCCGTGGTCAGGGCTATCGGCTCATCGGCGGTGACGCCTCATGAACCGACTGCGGCATCTATCCCTGGCCAGCCGTCTGATGCTGGCTACGCTGCTGGTGCTGGTGGTTGCCCTACCGCTGGCCGGTCTCGGCCTCGCCCAGCACTTCCGTACTACTGCTACCGACTCCTTCGATCGCCAATTGGAGGCACTACTCAACGTGGTGATCGCCGGCCTTGCCTGGGACGACGCGCAGCAGCAACTGGTACAGGAGCGCGACCTCGGCGACCCACACTTCGAGCAGGTCTTCTCTGGCTGGTACTGGCAGGTCAGCGACGGCGCCGAGCGGGTACTCTCCTCGCGCTCACTTTGGGACCAGCGCCTGCCGGTGCGAGAGACAGCCGATGTGATCCGCGATAATTTCGTGGGACCACGCGACACACCGCTACGGGTCATCGAGCGCGACATCCACCTGGCTCCGCTCGATACACCGCTGCACATCAGCGTGGCGGCACCGCGGCAGTCGCTGGAGCTTGAACTGGAGCGTTTCACGCGTCTCGTGGCACTATCGCTAGCCAGCCTCGGCCTGCTGGTGCTGATCACCCTCGCTCTGCAGGTCCGCTGGGGGTTGGCACCGCTGCGGCGTCTGCAAGCCGACCTCGCGCACGTGGAGAACGGCGATGCCGAGCGGCTCGATACCCGGCTTCCCGCCGAGCTGGCGCGCCTGGCCGGAGCCATGAATGCCGTTCTGGCGCGCGATCGACGGCTGATGGAACACGCGCGCCATGCCGCCGGCAACCTGGCTCACTCGCTCAAGACGCCCGTGAGCGTACTGACCACCCTGGCCGACGGTATCGAGGAGCCACGTCGCACTCGAATTCGCGACGAACTCTCCCGTATAGATACCGCTGTCCGCCACCACCTGGCCCGAGCCACTGCTGCTGGCGATGTCGGCCTGGCACCCCGGGTCGCCGTGGCAGAGGTACTTGCGCCTATTCTCGACGGTCTCAAGCGACTCGCCACGCGCCGCGGCGTGAAACTTGATCACGACCTGGCCAATGAACTGCGTGTGCGGATGGCGCCCCAGGATCTCCAGGAACTTGTCGGTAATTTGCTGGACAATGCCCTGCGCTGGGCAAAGGGCCAGGTTCGACTCCTCGGCCATGAAGAGAGCGAAGGAATCTGGCTCTGCGTGGAGGATGACGGCCCCGGGATGGACGAGGCCCAGCGCCAAGCCGCCACGGGCCGCGGGGCCCGCCTGGATGAGCAGCGCTCCGGCAGTGGCCTGGGACTGGCCATCGTCTCCGACCTGGTAGCCCTGCATGGCGGCCAGTTGGCCTTGGACACTTCTCCCCTGGGCGGCCTGTCTGTTCGTGTCTGGCTACCGGCCCGGCCGCTCGCCGAGACCCCGGTACCGTACCCGGCCGGAGAACACATCTAACCCACCCCGGCGCAGATGCCAGGAGTCTGAAGCCGTCAGCAAGAAGGGCTTGAGACTTCGAATGGGTTCGGGACACAGTTTGCACCCTGTTGGCACGCCCGTATCTCAGGATACGGGCGACGCCTGTATGCTGACCTATGTGCCCTGCTTACACCCCCTTCACACTCCGAGCCGCTTCCTCGCGCCGGCGCTTCACCTCGTAGGCGATGGCCAGCACCACGGTGACGAGGATCAGTATCAGCCCCAGGGCGTTGACCGCGGGGGTGAGGCCGGTGCGCACCTTGGAGGCGATATAGACAGTAAGGGTCGTGTCGTAGCCGACCACGAACAGGGTGGTGTTGTAGTTCTCGAAGGATTGCAGGAAGGCGATCACCCCCGCCGAGTAGATCGCCGGCTTGAGGTACGGCAGCAGGATTCGCCGGAACATCTGCCACTGGCTGGCCCCCAGGTCCAGCGCGGCCCGCTCCATGGTGCGGTCGAAACGCTGCAGCCGGGCGGTGACCATCAGCATCACATAGGCGGCGATGAAGGTGGCCTGACCCAGCACGGTGAGGAAGATACCGCCGCTCACCCCGAACTGGCGCCAGAAGATCAGCGTCGAGATGCCGATGATCACGCCGGGGGTGAGCAGTGGCGAGAGGATCAGGGCATAGAGGAACGGCTTGGCGCGACTCGAGACCGTATTGAGGAACAGTGCCGTGGCGATGCCGATGGGCACGGCCAGGCACAGCACCCCGACAGCGACGATCGCGCTGTTGCCCAGCGCCTGCCACATGCCGCCATCGGCCGCCAGTTCACCGAACCAGCGCAGGGTGGTGCCATCCCAGGGGGTCACCGTGGGGAAGCGGCTGTCGTTGAAGGTGGCCGCCGCCATGATCAGCAGTGGCAGGAACAGGTAGACGAAGAAGACCACCACGTAGAAGCGCAGGCCGAAGGCCAGCAAACGCTGCGAGCTCATTTGGCAATATCCCCCAAGCCTACCTTGAAGATCTTCATCACCAGCGACATGAACCCGATACACAGCACCAGCAGCAGGAAGGCGTAGGCCGCCCCCTGGTTCCAGTTGCCGCCCTCGAAGAACCAGTTGTAGATGATCTGGGTAAACCAGCGGCTGCCGGGCGAGCCCAGCAGCGCCGGCACCGCGTAGCTGCCGGCGGCGAGCATGAAGGTCATGATGCAGCCGGTGGCGATGCCCGGCTTGGCATGGGGAATCACGATGCGTCGATGGGTGCGCACGGTGCCGGCTCCCAGGTCCCGCGCCGCGCGCACCTGGTTGTCGTCAAGGCTCTCGATGGCGTTGTAGACCGGAAAGACCATGAAAAGGATGTAGGCGTAGACCATGCCCACCATCACCCCGGCATCGCCGTTGAGAAAGCGGATCGGACGGTCGATCAGGCCCAGCATCATCAAGACCTCGTTGAGCGGCCCGCGAAACGCCAGGATGATGAACCAGGAGTAGGTGCGCAGGATCTCGTTGATCCAGAAGGGAATGATCAGCAACAGGATGCAAAGCGCCGCCTGGCGCGGGGTGGCCACCTTGGCCAGGTACCAGGCCAGCGGATAGCTCACGATCAAGGTCAACACCGTGACCAGCACGCTCGACCACAGGGTCTTGAAGAAGATGGAGCGATGGATATCGTTGTTGAACAGCGTCGCGTAGTTGGCGATGGTCAACCGATCCTCCGGCCCGCCGATCTGCGCCGGCAGCAGGTTGGGCTTGAGCGAGTACTCGATCATCTGCAGCTGCGGCAGGGTCACCATCACGATCAGCCAGATGCCGAGCAGCGTGAGGATGGCGACCGCCAGCGGTCCGCCGAAACGGGCACTAAGCTGACGAAACATGAGCGCCTCCCGCCGCGGTACGGCTATCCACCATCTCGCCGGTGGTTTCGTCGACCACGGCGCTACCGTCATCGGGCAGCACCACCGCATCCGCTGGGTCATAGCCGAATGTCATCCGCTGGCCCACGGTGAGCGAGTCCGCATACTGGCGTGACACTTCATGGCCAAGCTGTACTCGCAGCTTCTCGCCGGAGGCCGTAAGACGCGTCTCCAGCATCACCGAGGCGCCCTCGAAATGCACCGCTTCGATCTCTCCCTCGAGCCGTGGCCCGGCGGCATCGGCGGCCACCGGCTTGAGATGCTCGGGTCGAACGTAGAGCGCCACCCGGTCGCCGTTCCCCAGGCTGACGTCCTCACCCGCGCTGCCGGCGAGTTCGCCCAGCGCACCGGCGTCCAGGCGAACCCGCTGCCCTTCCCGGTCCACGAGCCGGCTCTCGAGGCGATTATTCTCGCCGACGAAGGCCGCCACGAAGCCCGTCGCCGGACTGCGATACAGCGTCATGGGGTCGGCGACCTGCTGGATCCGCCCCGCCGACATCACCGCCACCCGGTCGGACATGGTCAATGCCTCGCCCTGGTCGTGGGTGATATAGATGAAGGTGATGCCGGTCTTGCGCTGGATGGTCTTGAGCTCGGCCCGCATATGCTGGCGCAGCTTCAGGTCCAGCGCCGAGAGGGGTTCGTCGAGCAGCAGCACCCGGGGCTCCACCGCCAGCGCCCGGGCGATGGCCACCCGCTGCTTCTGGCCACCGGAGAGCTCGGTTACCTGCTTGGGGCCGCTGCCCTCGAGGGCGACCAGCGCCAACAATCGCTCGGACGTCTCACGTCGCTGCTTCTTGCCGACACCGCGCACCTCCAGGCCGAACTCGATGTTCTCGAATACCGTCATCAGCGGAAAGAGCGCCAGGTTCTGGAAAATCATCGCCGTGGGGCGACGGTTGACCGGAACCCCGGCGACCGGCTCCTCGCCGATGAAGACCTGCCCCTGGCTTGGTACGAGGAAGCCACTGACAATATTGAGCAGGGTCGTCTTGCCGCAGCCCGAAGGGCCGAGGAAGCTGAAGAACTCCCCCGAGCCGATCGTAAGCGATGTCTTCTCGATGGCGGTGAAGTCGCCGAAGCGCATCACCACCTCATCCAATCTGACGCTACCGTCCATTCAATCGTTGCCTTCTTGAACTGAATGCCGAAGTGACAGCTGCTGACTCTCCCCTCGGCAAAACGGCACGTCAGCGCAACCGCTGACCACAAAGGCGTGGACCTGGCACTTCATTTGCGGCCTGCGCGTCGGATAGGAACAACATCCCTGTTGCCTATCCTCGATCGACATCCCTGTCGATCGCCGCGCGCCGCTGCATTCAGTGCCAGCGCCTTTGCGATGTCAGCTTATTGCGCTACGTGCCTCTATGCTTATGACCCAACTCACGCGCTCAAATAGCGATCCTGGTACTCATTCCGCAGCGCCACGTACCAGGGCTCCTGGATCGGCCACCACCAGAGATTGGCCAGGTCCTCTTCGCTGTAGGAGTCGGTGAAGAACTGACGCGTCTCCTCGGGCAGCAGCTCGGTGGCGCCCTTTGAGGTGGAGTTGTAACCGGTAGCCTTGACGAACATGGCACCGGCCTCGGGGGTGTAGTACCAGTTGATCAGCTCGTAGACGGCATCGGGGTTCTGGGCGTTCTTGGGAATCACGAAGCCTTCCATCCAGGCCAGGGCTCCCTCCTTCGGTGCGCCGTAGGCGATGTCTTCACCCTCCTGCTGCAGGCGGAAGGCGGTGGAGTCCCAGGTCTGGCCGATGATGGCACCATTGGTACGGAAAGCGGCCTGGGCCTCGTTCTCGGTATCCCAGAACTGGGCCAGCATGTGCTTGTGCTTGGCCGCCTCCTCGAGGATGACGTCGAAGTTGGCACGCATCGCCTCTTCGGACTTGTAGGAGTCGAGCATCGGGAACGGCAGCCTGCCCTCTCGCTCCAGCCACAGGCCGATACCCACCAGCGCCGAGTGGCCGCGCACCGTTACGCCCTGGCCGTGATCGGGATTCCACAGGTCGGCATAGCTGAGGTTGGCGCGGTCCACGTCGGCGTAGCGGCGATGCCAGGTGATCGCCTCGGTGCCCCAGTCGCTGGGAGCGAAGAAGCGCTTGCCATCCACCACGCCGCCGACCTTGGAGCCCTCGATGGCACTGTCCAGGGCACCATCCCAATTGATCCGCGACTCGTCCAGCGGCTGCACCAGGTCATAGTCGAGGTAGCCCGGCACCCGATCCACCGTGGGCATGATCACGTCGAAGCCGCTGCCATCGGTGGCCCGCAGCGAGTTCATGAGCTCGTCGTTGGTGCCATAGGGCGTGAAGGTGGCGCGTATGCCGGTCTTCTCGGTGAAGTCGGCCAGCATTTCATCGGTGAAATAACCGGCCCAGGCGTAGATACGCAGGGTCTGATCCTGGGCCAGCACCTTGTTGATGTAGAACGAAGGCACGGTAGCGACCGCGCCAGCGGCCAGGGTGCCTTGCAGGAAACGGCGACGTGTGAACGACATGACGGTTCTCCATGAGGGTCTTGCACAGGGTGACAGGGGTCAGAGGGACCTGGCCCCCGACCCTTATCGCGCGACTCCATGACGATGGGATGAACATTGAATGACCGTTCAATCCTCGTGTAACAGAGAGTAGCAGTCCCTCAGGAAAAATCCGTTCGCGCTTTCAACGCTTTTTTCGCCCATAGCGGTGGCGCCGGCCGGCTGGTGAAGTTCGCCTAGCTTGCCTGAATCGCCACCTTCAGCACGCCGTCACGCTGGTGAGAAAAGAGATCGTAGGCATCGACGATCTGCTCCAGTGGGTAGCGATGCGTGACCATCGGGCCCAGATCCAGCCGGCCTGCTTCGATCACCTGCATCAGTCGACGCATGCGCTCCTTGCCACCCGGGCAGAGCGACGTGACGATCTTGTGGTCGCCAAGCCCAGCACAGAACGCACCGAGCGGAATGGTGAGATCCTCGGAATAGACGCCGAGGCTCGACAGCGTGCCGCCAGGCTTGAGCACCTTCAGCGCCGACTCAAAGGTAGACTGTAGACCGAGCGCCTCGATGGAGGCATCGACCCCGCGCCCGCCGGTGAGCTTGAGGATTTCCGACACCACGTCGACCTTGCGGAAGTCGAGGGTGATATCGGCCCCCATCTGGCGCGCCATCTCGAGCCGCTCGTCAACGCCATCCACGGCAATGATCAAGCCTGCCCCGCGCAGCCGAGCTCCGGCGGTGGCGCACAGGCCAATGGGCCCCTGGGCAAACACCGCCACCGTGTCGCCAATCTTGATGCCGGCCGATTCCGCCCCGGCGAAGCCGGTCGACATGATGTCGGGGCACATCAGCACCTGCTCGTCGGTGAGGCCGTCCGGAACCGGCGAGAGGTTGGCCTGGGCGTCAGGCACCAGCAGGTACTCCGCCTGGGCACCATCGATGGTATTGCCGAAACGCCACCCACCCATGGGCTTGTAGCCATGGGCATGGTGCCCACCATCCTGGGCACTACAACCATCCTGGCAGGCGTAGGAGGTAAAGCTCGGGCAGATGGCACCGGCTATCACCCGCTGGCCTTCGATATACCCCTGGACGTTGGCTCCTAGCTTCTCGATCACCCCCACGGGTTCATGACCAATGGTCAATCCCTTCTCCACCGGGTACTCGCCCTTGAGGATATGGACATCGGTGCCGCAGATTGTGGTCGTGGTAACACGAAGGAGGGCATCGTTGGGCCCGATCTTCGGAATCGGCTTGTCATCGATCTCGATGCGTCCCGGCTCGACGAAGATGGCCGCTTTCATCATGGCTGGCATGGTCGTGGTTCCCTTGTGGTCGGCTGGTCGTTGGCCCAGGTAAGTGCAATGGCCCCACTACACTATCCGCCAAGAAGGGCAGACATCACCTTGATGCAAGTCAAGATAGCTTAGACAACCGGTATGCGATGACCGATCGTGTGGCGCCCCCCAGATAGGCGAATTGCCGCCACCGCGCAGCCAGGGGTCGATTCCATCGCCGTCCGTACGACAGAAAGGTGCCAGACTGTCGACTAACTCCAGACGAATCGACCCGATGAGGTGACCCATGACGACCCATACCGGCCTGTCCCCTGAGGCCGCGGTGCTGGAACAGCTGGAAAGCTGGGCGGCAGCGGTGCGTGCCAAGGACATCGATGCCATCATCGACCACTATGTCCCGGATATCGTCGCCTTCGATGCGGTGACGAAGCTGCAGTTCAAGGGCGTGGCGGACTACCGCGACCATTGGCTGGCATGCATGGAGATGTGCCCGGGACCGATGGTCTTCGAGCTCCACGAAATCGCGATCCACGCAGAAGGCCACGTGGCCTTCTGCCATGCCCTGCATCGCTGCGGCGGCACCAACGACAAGGGAGAGACAGAGGTGAGCTGGCTGCGCATGAGCAGCGGCTACCGGCGCCTCGAAGGCAAGTGGAAGGTGGTGCACGAACACTTCTCCGTCCCCTTCGAGATGGAGAGTGGCAAGGCGCTGTTCGATCTCGAACCCTGAGACTCGACCCTTCGAGTGTACCGATGACGGCACCTCCCCCGCCGTGCACGGGGGAGGTGCGGCACGGACATGGGTGTCGGCCTCGGCGACTTCACATCACCGGTACACCGGTCACCCAGACGTGCAGATGAAAGGCGAAGAGGTAATAGGCGATCAACCCGCCGATCACGGTAATGGCCGTGCCGGCCATGCGGGGCGTCGTCGGCGGAGCCGGCTGGCGGCGGCGCGCGGAGCGGAAGTCCAGCACCGCCCAGGCCAGGAAGGCACCGAAGAAGACGATGTCACCCAGGCGGCCGTTGGCCAGCAGGTGAGCCAACGCCCATACCTTGACCGCCAGCACCATGGGATGACCCAACTTGGCCTTGATATGGTTGCCGGGGACATAGGCCGCTACCAGCAGGATAAAGGCCGGGATCATCAGCAGCGCAACGGCATGGCGCAGGCCCGTGGGCGGAAACCAGATCCAGATGGGATCGAGGCGCATCTGGCCGTAACCCCAGATGGCGATGGCCAGGCCGATGACCGAGACCACCGAGACAGCGGCCTTCCAGCCCAGCTCCCCCATACGCTGGACCTGTGCACTGCGCCAATCGTCGGCGAAGATGCGCACGGAGTGCACACCCAGAAAGAGCAATAGGCCAAGAATCATCACGAGCATGCCGGGGCTTCCTTTGCGTTGGGTGTCGAAACGGATATCGAAACAGCATGCAGCTTAACGATACCGGCTCGTTACACCAAGGCCTTGGTAAAAGATTCGGCAGCATGACCCCGCCAACTGATCCAGCAAACCCCCTTGTTTCAAGCCCCGACTCGCCTACCTTGATAGTCACGATTCCATGGAGCAAGGATGCTGCGATGGCAACGCCACCCCCCGTCCCATTATCCGACACCAGGCGCTCATTCTGGTGTGCCGTGTTGATAGGCGCCGGTGTCATGGCCGGTATCGATGAGATCCTGTTTCATCAGATCCTGCAGTGGCACCACTTCTTCGACCATGCCACCCCCACGGTCGGCATTCTTTCCGATGGTCTGCTGCATGCCGCGGAGCTGCTGGCCCTCGTTGCCGGTTTTTTTCTATTGACGGATCTTGCCCGCCGGCAGCAGCTGTCAGTGGGCTGGGCCTGGGCCGGCGTTTTCCTCGGCATGGGTGGCTTTCAGCTCTTTGACGGAATCGTCAGCCACAAACTGCTGCGTATCCACCAGATTCGTTATGACGTCGATCTTCTCGTCTATGATCTGGCCTGGAACCTGTCGGCACTGATATTGCTCGGGATAGGTCTCTGGCTCTACCGCCGGGCAAGCCGTCCCGAACATAGGTAGTCATGAACGAATCGAATGGCGCTACTTCCGATATCCCGCTGCTCGCTATGCTGCCGCTTATCCTCCTGTTGATCATCAACCTTGCCTACCTGAGCGCCGCCTATCGCCAACGGTCTACCACGAGAGGCTGGAGTGGATGGCGCACCGGCTTCTTCATCACCGGAAGCCTGCTGCTGGGCGTGGCATTCGCCCCGCCGGCCATGGCCTGGGCCCACCACGACCTGCGCCTTCATATGGTGCAACATCTTTTGATCGGCATGCTCGCGCCTCTGGCTTGGGTGCTGTCGGCCCCCGTTACGCTGCTGTTGCGCACGCTGCCTCCCAGAACCGCGCGTCATGTCGTCGTGCTGCTACAGAGTCGGCCAGTACGGACCATCTCACATCCGCTAAGCGCGCTACTGCTGAATATCGGCGGCATGTATTGGCTCTACCTGACCCCCCTCTATGCAACCACACTGCAGCACCCGGCATTGCATCACTGGATGCACCTCCACTTTCTGGTGGCCGGCTACCTGTTCTACTGGTCGATACTCGCAGGCCCGGATGCCGCACCTCATGCCCTCGGTATGCGCTTTCGGCTGGGCGTACTATTCGTGTCGATGGCCACCCATTCCATCCTCGGCAAGCTGATGTACGGCTATCTATGGCCACGAGGCACGGGCCACGAGGTGGAGGAGATCCAGGCCGCCGCCCAATTGATGTATTACGGCGGCGACCTGGCCGAGGTGCTTCTAGCCATCGCGCTGTTTACGATGTGGTTGCGCACTCCGCCTTCGCGACGGAGTGTGTTGCCGCCGTATCAGCCCGTGCCACCCGCTCGGGACAGCGGGCGATACGCAGGCCCCTCGATCACCTCGCCATCGGTATCGAAGCGACTGCCGTGACAGGGGCAGTCCCAGGTCGACTCGGGTGCGTTCCAGTGCACGATGCATTTCAAATGGGGGCAGACGGCAGACAGAACTTTGAGCTCACCGGCCTCGGTGCGGTGAATCGCCAGCTTTTCGCCATTTTTCGTAGCAACCCTGGCCTGCCCCCGCGCAATTTCTTCGAAGGAGTCGATGCTTTCGGTTCCCAGGTAATCCCTGGCCAGGTGCTTGGTGACGGTGACGTTCTCCTTGGCATACTGCAGCGCCGACTTACCCGGCGTGATACGGCGCGAGCCGAAGCGGGCCTGCCAGGGGTTGGCGTGGCCCAGTATCTCGTCAGCGATGAGCCTGCCGGCCAATGCGCCCCATACCAGGCCATCGGCGGCGAAGCCCGTTGCCATGTAGAGGTTGTCATGGCCATGCATCCGGCCGATATAGGGCAAGCCGTCGGGTGAGTTGTATTGCTGGGCAGACCATTGATGGCTGAACGATTCGACATCAAAGTGGTTGCTCAGGTATTCGCGCAGCAGCTGATAGTGGTCGCCCACGTGCTCGCCGGTCTTGTGCTTCTCGCCAACCACCACCAAGTAGGAGGCGTCGCCGTGGCGATAGCTGCGCAGAGAGTGGAAGGGATCGAGCAGCCAGAAGATGCCTTCAGGGTACTCGCCGTTTCTCAGCCTGGCAGCGACGGCATATTCCCGCGACACCACCATGCCCGCCTGCAGCAGGCTGACCCCCTTGGGGGTATGGGTAGCGAAGACGATACGCCGGGCCGCGATGCTCGCCGTGTCGGTCTCCACTACGCCTTCCTCGGCATCCACCCGACGCACGGGGCTCTGTTCGTGGATCACGCCCCCCTCGCCGATCAGGGCGGATGCCAGGCCCTGGACGTAGTGCAGCGGATTGAATTGGGCCTGGTCGGGGATCCGGATACCCCAACTATCGAAGGGCAGCCCGGGGCTCTCGGCCGACTCGATGTCGAGCCCCGCCCTGCACAGTGCGTCCCGCTCATCGTTCAGGCTGCGGTCGCTGTGCTGCCCGTCGCCGATCAACAAACGATAGGCCGATTGACGGCGAAATCCACAGTCGATGGAGAAGCGCCGGATCAGCGCCTCGATGTCGTCGATCGCTTCGCTTCTCGCCCAAACCACATCGGCTGACACCTCGTCGCCCCACTTCCTGCACAGCGCCGCCTGCCCGGAAGCCAGTGTGGTGTAGAGATTTCCCGTGGAGCCACCCGTCACGCCGCCGCCCACCGTCCTCGCCTCGAGCACGACCACTCGCTGACCGGCTTCGACCAGCGGCAGGGCCGTCGTCAGCCCGGTAATGCCCGCCCCGATCACCACAACATCGGCCTCGGTATTGGTTTGCAGCGGGGCGCAGACCGGCACGCCAGAGCTACCCAACCTCCATATCGTCTCCATAACGACTCCTTTCGTCAGGACAATGGTCAGCACAGTGCATCCTTACTGCTACTAGTTATAGAAGCTGGTGGGTGGGGGCGCTAACCGGACGATGTCGCTTTGGTCACCCAACTCGCTGAAGCGCCTGGAGACTCCAGTCCATCGAGCTCCCTCGAAGTTGACGCGATGCGAAGGGCTCCGCTAGCTTGAATTTATCATGATAAATAACCCGACAGCGGACGCTCCCTTCGCCTTCACGAGACAGCAGATGCCAATTTCCCATGAACAGGCGGCCGACCAGGCATGGCAGTGGCTGGAAGCCGCCTCCCGTTTCAGCGAAACCCAAGACCCCGAACGCGACGGCGTGACGCGCCTGTGCGCCACCCAGGAGCACCGCGCCATGCTGGACGCCCTGTCCGAATGGATGCGAGGCCTGGGCATGACGGTGCGTCAGGACAACGGCGCCAACCTGATCGGACGCCATGCCAGCTGGAACGCCGCTGCGCGCACTCTACTGCTCGGCTCTCACCAGGACACCGTGCCCAATGGCGGCAAATACGACGGCATCATGGGCGTGATCCTGCCCCTGGCGCTTATCCATTACCTGCGCGAGAGCCGCATAGAGCTGCCCTTCCACATCGATGTGGTCGCCTTCAGCGACGAGGAAGGCACCCGCTTCAGCTCCACCCTGCTGGGCTCCAAGGTGCTGGCCGGGACCTTCGACAACACCATGCTGGACGCCGTCGACGACGAAGGGACGAGCCTGAGGCAGGCGCTTATCGAGTTCGGCTGCCGGCCGGAAGCCATTACCGGGGACGCCTATCCCGCCGAGGAGGTCATCGCCTTCATCGAGACACATATCGAGCAGGGCCCTCAACTGGAGCTGGAGAACCTGCCCGTTGGCGTGGTGAGTGCCATCACCGGCATCGAACGGCATCGACTCACCGTTCACGGCCTGGCCGGACATGCCGGCACGGTGCCCATGCACCTCCGCCAGGATGCGCTTGTCGGCGCGGCCCGTGTCATCCAGCTGGTGGACACGCTATGCCAGCAAACCGAGGACCTTGTCGGTGTGGTGGGCAAGATCGAGAATGCGCCGAACGGGGTCAATGTCATCCCCCAGACCACGACGCTCTCCATCGAGCTGCGTTCACCCGACGACGCAATCCGTCGCCAGGCCAGGCAGCGGCTGTTCGAGCAGATCGAGGCGACTCTTGCCGCTTCCGGCCTCTCCTTCGACCACTCCCTCACCTACGAACAGCCGGCCGTGCCCTGCTCCGCCTGGCTAATTCAGGTGCTGGAAGGCGCGGTGCAGGATACCGGCATCGAGCCCAGGATACTGTTCAGCGGTGCCGGCCATGACGGCCTCGCCATGCAGGCGCTGTGCGACATCGGCATGCTGTTCCTGCGCTGCAAGGGTGGCGTAAGCCACCACCCCGGCGAAGCCATCGCACCCGGCGACCTGACCAGGGCGCTGAGCGTACTGGAGAACGTTTGCCACCGCCTCGCCGCACACGGCTGAGCCCTATCATGTCTCGCCTCGCCCCTGCACCACTATCCCGCTTGACTGATGGGCAACGGGCATCCATACCTAAGCGGAATGCCCAAACGATAAGGAGGTCGTATGCTACGTTTACTTGCTTTGGCTGCCGGCGCGTATTGGCTGCGCAAGCCTGAAAACCGAAAACTCGCTGAAGATAAATTGAGGGAGGGGTGGGACCGTGTCGTGAACGGAACCGACAAGCGTAGACAAGACGTCAGCACGCATCATGCCTCTCGGAGACCCAACCAGGACCGCGTCCTGTAGCGGCCTTGCCAACCATGTCCTTCTCACTCAGGCAGGGAGGTCTGTATGAGAAAATGGATCTTGTTAGCCGTTATCAATTGGTTGAGAAAACCGGCAAACCGAGCCAAGGCAAAAAATGCCTGGAGCGGCATGCGCGGGAAGAAACCTGATAAACGGCAATCCGGAAGCAATCCGAACCAACGCCCCAACAGCCGCTGACTCGAGATCAGCCAGGGCGGCACTTCAGCGGAAGGAGCCCACCTCGACACCATGGCAAGGCTGCGGTTCGCCAAACCGCCACAGTCTTGCCATGCATGTGGCGATGTATCAGGGGGAAGACATCTTGGGGAGGGCACAGTGACCCAGCATGAAAGAACCGTGATGGCCTTCGACGACCAGGGCCGCGAGTACATGATCGACATGTTCGTCAGCACACGTGAGCTCAGCGAAATGCAGCATGCAGGCGCCACACGTGGCACCTCCGTCTTCCGCACACACGACGGCCACGACGTGACCTACCTCGGCAACGGCGAGTTCATGATCATGGTGCCGGGCGAAGCAGCCGGTGTGACGGCAAGGACTGACGATTCGGAGTTCGTTTAAGGGCCCGCCAAGCATGACGTGTGGGGGCTGAGCGGTTAGGGCTTGACAGAACCGTTCCTTTTATAGAACGTTCGTTAAAAGGAACGGTTCGGAACCCACCATCATGGACAAGCTCTCACTCGGTACCCTGGGCCAGCACCTGCAGACCCTGCGCCTGGCGCAAGGCTGGTCGCTCTCGCAGCTGGCTGCCGCCGCCGGCATCGCCAAGTCGAATCTGTCACGCCTCGAGCAGGGCAATGGCAACCCCACCCTGGATACCATCTGGCGCCTGGCGGTGCAGCTGAAGGTACCCTTCGGCACCCTGGTCGCCCCCATCGCCGTGCCGCTTGGCGAGGATGGCGTGGAGGTGCGCCTGCTCGACCAGGGCAAGGATCACCCCCAGGTGGATGCCTACTGGATGCGCTGCGCGCCCCACACCACGCGCCACGCCGAGCCCCATACCCCGGGTGCCCGAGAATCCCTCACGCTTATCAGCGGCACGCTGGAGGCCGGACCGGAAGGCGCCACCAAGCACCTCTCGGCCGGCGACACTCTCACCTTCGCCGCCGATTGCCCGCACCTCTATCGCACCCGGGACACCTGGGCCACGCTGCTGCTCAGCGTCGTCTATCACGAGGAGACCACCTCATGAGCCTGCAAGCCACGTCTTCGCCGTCCCGCGCTTGGTTGACGGGCATGCGCGAGGCCATTCCGCTGCTCGGCGGCTATGTGCCGGTGGCCATCTCCTTCGGACTGATCGCCACCCAGGCCGGCTTCAGTGCCTGGGAAGCCGTGCTCATCTCGACGCTGATCTATGCCGGTGCCTCCCAGTTCCTGTTCGTCGGCATGGTCGCCGCCGGGGGGCCGCTGTGGCTGGTGGTGGCCATGACCCTGCTGATCAACGTGCGCCACGTGGTCTACGCCCCCAACCTGGCCCCCTGGCTGACGTCCAGCCGATGGTGGCCGTGGCTGATGCACGGCCTCACCGACCAGGTCTTCGCCGTGGCCCACGCCCGCCTGCCCCAGCTGCCGGCCTCCCAGCGCCTCGGCTGGTTCACCGGCGCCGCCCTGCTGGCCTGGTTGAGCTGGATCGGTGGCACGGCACTGGGCGCGGTGGCCGGCGGCGAACTGGTCGCCCGCTGGGCCCTGATGGGTGAGATCCTGCCCTTCGCCCTGCCCGCCCTCTTCCTGGTACTGATAGCGCCCCGCTTCACCTCGCGGCGCTGGAGCCTGGCCCTGGCCATCACCATCGGCATCGCCCTGCTGCTGACGATGAGCGGACTCACCAACGTGGCGATTCCGCTTGCCGCCGTCTGCGGCGCGCTGTGCTTCTATAGCGTGAAGTTCGTCACCACAGGGAAAGGAGAACGCCATGAGTAGCGCCCTCTGGGTCGCCGTCCTCGCTTCGGCGCTGGGTACCCTGCTGATGCGGCTGCTACCTCTGGTGTGGATGCAGCGCCGCCTGGAGCGGCAAGCCAACGACGACAGCCTGGAGGCGATACCCCAGTGGCTGAGCCTGCTAGGCCCATTGATGATTGCCGCCGTTTTCGGGGTATCGCTGATGCCGGTGGCGCCTGGCGCCCTCTCCTGGCTGGCCACCCTCATCGGCGTCTTGGTGACCCTGGCTGTCTGGTGGCACAAGCGTACACTGGGCTGGCCGGTCGCAGCCGGGGTAGCGGCCTATGGTGTGGTGGTGATGCTGGCGGGCCTGGCGTCCTAGCAGGATCGTGAGTGTATCCAGCCGTTGGACTCGGCTTTGTCTGAAAAGTCGGCGAGCGAAGGCCAGACAAGGCAAAAATCGGCGACAAATCGGCAGGAAAGCCGATTTGGGCAGCTCCGCTGCTCGAAGAGCGAGCGACAAGGATGTCGCGAGTCCAAAGACGGAGTTTACGGGGGGTAAATGAGCACTTTGAGCCGATTTTTAACGCCGTATGGCCGAGCGCAGCCAGTTTTCGGACAGAGCCTAGCGCGAGTCGCGCACCAACTGTCCGCCTTCGCCATGGAGAGCACCATGACCGACACCGACAAGCCCCCTGCCACCGGCAAGCGCCGCCGCCATGCCGTGGCCCGCCGCGCAGGGCCACTAACCCTGCTGCTCGCCCTGCTGCTGGTGGCCGCACAGGCCGCGGCCAGCTGCCCCGTGCCGTCCAGCACCGACCTGGCCGCCATCAAGGGCCATGGCGAACGTCCGGCCCTGCCTTCCGGCCACGAGGTGATCGCCGACGGCGTGGTGACCGGGGAGTTCCTCGGCGGCGAACGGCTGGACGGTTTCTATCTGCAACAGGCGACCGAGCAGGGCCCTGTCGGCCTGTTCGTCTATATGCCCAGCGCAACGCCGAGCGACGCGGCGCTTATCACTCCCGGCAGGCACCTGCAGCTCCACGCCAGCACCGGCGAGTACCGCGGCCAGATCCAGCTGCAGCGGGTCGAGCGGATCGAGCCCTGCGCCCGCGACCGGCTGCCCGAACCATTGACGGTGAACTGGCCGCTCAGCGAGGAGCAGCTGTCACGGAAGGAGGGTCTGCTGCTGGCGTTTCCGCAGGCCCTGACCGTCACCGGTAACTACGAGCTCGCCCGCTACGGCAGCCTCGCGCTGGCCGCCGAACGCCTGTTCCGGCCCACCAATACCCCCGGCGAAACCCAGCAGCGGGATAGCCTCCTGCTGGACGACGGCAGCTACCGCGCCTTTCCGACCCCCATTCCCTATCTGGATGCGGACGGCACCCGCCGCGTCGGCAGCAGCGTCGAGGGGCTGACCGGGATACTTGCCCACGCCTTCGACGCCTACCGCCTGCACCCGACCCTGGAGCCAGACTTCGAGGACGCCAACCCGCGCCCGGGGCCGCTGCCCGAGCCGGGAGAGCGGCTGCGGGTGGCGACCTTCAACGTGGAGAACTACTTCACCACACTCGGCCAGCGCGGCGCCGCCAACGCGGAAGAGCTGGAGCGCCAGCAAGCCAAGCTCGCCGCTGCGGTTGAGGGCCTGCAGGCCGACATCCTGGCCCTGGTGGAGGTCGAGAACGACCCACGCGCCCTGGCCGACCTGGTCGAGCAGCTCGGCGAGCGGACTGGTATCCGCTACCGTGCGGTCGGTGGGGATGCCAACCGCGGCAGCGATGCCATCAAACTCGCCCTGATCTACCGGCCGGACCGGGTAGAGGCCGTGAGCGAGCTCTATGCCGACGACGCCCCCACCCATCACCGCCCACCGCTGGCGGCCTTCTTCCGCAGCCTGGACGGCGGCCCGGCCTTCGGCGTGGTGACCTCCCACTTCAAGTCCAAGACCGGCTGCCCGCCCCGGGGCGATATCGACCGCGGCCAGGGCTGCTGGAACCAGCGCCGGGTGGAGCAGGCACAGGCCATGAACGGCTTCCTGGGCCGCCTCGCTGCCGCCGAGGGACACGAACGCCTGATGCTGATCGGCGACCTCAACGCCTACGGCGCCGAGGACCCGATCCGCACCCTGACCCACGCAGGACTGGTCAATCTGATGGCCCGAAAGCTGCCGCCGGAGCGCCGCTATAGCTATGTGTTCCGCGGTGAGTCGGGCTACCTGGATCATGCCCTGGCCAGCCCCGAACTGGCCGCGGCAGTGACAGAGGTGCGGCCGTGGCATATCAATGCCGACGAGCCGCCTTTCCTCGGCTACGATGGACCGGACAATGCAACGCCCCACTTCCGCCCCGACCCTTTCCGCTCCTCGGACCACGATCCGATCACGGTGGACCTGGAGTGGCCGTAATTCACTGTGCCACATTCAACCCACGGCGGGAGAAGTTCACCCACCAACGAGCTGCAGCCGCACACCGGTTAGGCGAACAGTGAAAGGGACGTATTACCCTGGCGAGAGGCTTCAGACTTCAGTGGTAAGTCGCCGGCGACGTCTGGCGCGCTGCACCATGCGGTAGCGCGAGCGAATCTCGTCACGCTCCATGTAGCAGCCCTGCAGCCAGCGGTGGCCACTTGTGCCCTCGAAGGCGTCGCGGGCGTGCAGTAGCCGGCGATTATCGAAAATCACCGCATCACCGGGCTCGTACGTGAAACGAATGGCAAAACCCGGTTCACGCAACATCCGTTGCAGGGTCATCAGCGCTTCATAGGCCGATTCCACTTCGTCGAAAGGGATCTGCAGCGGGCCACGCAGGAAGTCGGCAATTCGTACTTCGAGCAGCTCGCCGCGATGGTCGAGACGGATCATCGGTGAGTACCAAACGTAGTCGGTGGTTCTGGCAGTATTGGCGTAGCACCAGCGCACCCGTGTCAGGGTAGTAAAGGCTTTTGGGTCGCGCTCGCGCAGTGCCTCGGCCACAGCGAAGCCGTCTAGCATCACTGCTTCGCCGCCCTCAACGCTATTCTCCAGACAATGCAATATCTGTAGGCCAGGATGATATTCCCGCGTCGGCAGGTCAGTGTGCGGCGGTAGGGCGATCGAGGTGTAGGCGTTAGAGTCCGGATCCGGCTTCGCCTTGACATCAAATAGCAGGCCGAAGTTTGTGGGCCGGATTGGACCGATACGTTGGGCAATCGCCTTGAGCGAATCGGGCTCGGTGGGCAGGCCGCGGAGGCGCACAATCCCCTTGCTCAGCACGCTCATCAAGGCCGGGGCAAGGATTGCTTCCTCGGCCTCGCAAAACGGCTCGGTGTCGAACAGGTCGCTGGCATCAAGGCTATCGGGGCTTGCTTCAGTACCGCCGTACCAGAGCGTAACCGGTACCAGCGGCGGCTCGGGGTCACCAGCATTGTCATAGTCGTGGGCACGCAACCAGCCGGGATGGAAGCGTAGGTAGCCAACATCGGTAACGAAGTTCACGCACAGCGCACCGGCTTCATCAATCTCGGCGCCCGTAATTTCCGGCCAACCAGGTAGGGTAGAAAGATCAAGTATGCGCTCTCGGGTCGCCGGATTCACGGTTGTCTCATCCGCGGCGTTTTCGCGTAGCCAGATACCGTGATAGCGACTCTCACGGCCGTCGCTCCAGCGTACCGTCAACAGCCTCGACGTGAACGACACTGCCTCAAGGTCGGCTTCTATCGGCCAGGCGTCGTAGTCGGGGGACAGGGGAAGGGAAGTGGTCATCTTGGCCTCCTTAGCGTTTCGTAATACCGCCTAGAGTGCCAGTGTGATGGGTTCGAATCGCGACAGGATTCGACGCCCACTATGCACGGTTCGACAGTACCTGTCGGCGCAGCCGGCTAGGAGTGAAGCCGTGACGGCGCCGGAAGGCGCGAGAAAAGCTGGAAGCGGAGGCGAAGCCGCAGGCCAGGGAGATCTGCATAACGCTATGCGGCGTCTTGCGTAATAGCCAGTGGGCGTGGTCCAGGCGTCGAGCCAGATAGACCTGCTGAGGCGATGACTTGAGATGGCGAGCGAAGAGGCGGTCCAGACGTCGCCATGAGATGTCGAGCTCGTCGGCCAGCTCGCGAATGCCCAGCGGCAGCTCCAGGTTGGACTCCATCAGGGCGATGGCGCGCTGCACCAGCGGCTCTTGGGGCATCACGGGGTCGCGCTGGCGGCTGGCCGGTTGGCGGCCCTGATCGTGGATCAGCTGGTCGCGCACCTGTGCGGCCAGATCGTCGCCATGCCGACGCCGGATCAGGTCGAGACTCATGTCGATAGCAGCGCTGCCGCCAGCGCAGGAGAAGCCCTCGTCGGTAACCTCGAAGACCGATTCCACGGCATCGACCTTGGGAAAACGAGCGCGGAAATCGGGGAGACATTCCCAGTGCAAGGTTACCGTCTGGTCATCAAGCAGCCCAGCTGCAGCTAACGCATAGCAGCCGGTATCCATGCCGCCGAGCACGCAGCCATCGGCGGCGCGCGCTTGCAGCCAGCCGACCAGTTCGCCATCGATGCTGCTTTCAGGTTCGAAGCTGGCGCAGACCGCCAGGCTGGAGACCTGGGGAACTTCTCGCAGTGAGCAGCTCGTGGCCAGGGTCATGCCGTTGGAAGCTACGACCGGCTCGCCGTCGCGGCTGATCGGGTCCCACTCGAACAGCGTCCGACCGCCGATGCGGTTAGCAATGCGCAGCGGTTCGATGGCCGAGAAGAAAGCCACCATGGCGAAGCGCGGTAGAAGCAAAAAACCGATACGCTCGGGGACGGTGTGGGGAGGCTGGAGTCTCATGATCAAGGGAGAATACACCACACGCCGCCCGGAGGGGTGACTTACCGGCCAGTGGCGCAGACACATCAGGACTCAATGGCTATTGGCAAAGACTGGTCCTGCATACTGAGGCGCACTCATGCTAACGCTGAGTCCCGGCAACCTTAAGGTCCCTTTCCTATTTGTCGCCTGAGGCCTATACAACGTCGCCGAGCGTCAAAACATTGCATCAAGAAGACCGCACACTGGTGACACTTTGCGTTCGTTCATAAAGGAGGCCCAACATGAACCGCACTGTCATCCTGACTTGTGCCGTCACCGGCGCCGGCGATACTGCCGGCAAGAATCCCAACGTTCCCGTTACACCCAGTCAGATCGCCGAGGACTGCATCGCCGCAGCCAAGGCCGGCGCCAGCGTTGCCCATATCCACGTGCGCGACCCCGAGACCGGCGGCATCAGCCACTCCATCGAGCACTTCCGCGAGGTGATGGAACGGGTCCGCGAAGCGGATACCGACATCGTCATGAACATCACCGCTGGCGGCGGAGGCGACTGGATTCCTGACGCCGAGGACCCCACACGGGGCGGCCCGGGCACCGATATCCAGACTCCGCGCGAGCGCCACGCGCCGGTGGGCGAGCTGCTGCCGGAGCTGTGTACCCTGGATTGCGGGAGCCTCAACTTCGGCGACATGGTCTACGTCAATCCCGCCGACTGGCTGCGCGAGCATGCCCGCCTGGTGCAGGCCGCCGGGGTCAAGCCCGAACTCGAGTGCTTCGACCTGGGCCACGTCTGGTTCGCCCGCCAGCTGCAGCAGGAAGGCCTGATCGACGGCGACCCTCTCTATCAGCTCTGTCTGGGCATCCCGTGGGGCGCCGAGGCCGACACGGAGACCATGCTGGCCATGCGTAACAAGCTGCCGGACAACGCCAACTGGGCAGCCTTCGGCATCGGTCGTCAGCAGATGCCCATGGCTGCGCAAGCCGTGCTTCTGGGCGGTCACGCCCGGGTCGGGCTCGAGGACAATCTTTATCTCGAAAAAGGTGTCTTGGCCACCAATGGCCAACTGGTCGAGAAGGCCGCCGGTATCATCGAGAACTTGGGGGCTCGCGTCATGACTCCCGCCGAGACCCGCGCGCACCTGGCACTACGTGATCCGAGCACCGGCCAGATCGCTGCCAGCGCCGCTGGAGGTGAGGCATGAGCCGCCAACTCTCTGTCATCGGTACCGGCGTCATCGGTAATGGCTGGATCGCCCGGGCACTGGCCAATGGCTGGGAAGTGGTCGCCTTCGACCCGGACCCGGCGGCCGAAGCACGCACCCGCGCATTCGTCGATAACGCCTGGCCGTCTCTCGAGAGACGGGGGCTCGCCGAGGGTGCAGACCCTGCACGGTTGACCTTCGTCGGCAACCTGGAGGAAGCGGTGGCCGGCGCCGATCTGGTCCAGGAGAACGTACCCGAGCGCCTCGAGCTCAAACGCGAGATCCTCGCCACCCTGGACGCCGCGGCGGCACCGGAAGCGATCATCGGCTCCTCGACCTCAGGTTTCAAGCCGAGCGACCTGCAGCAGGCATGCACGAACTCGCCTGGACGGGTGATCGTTGCCCACCCCTTCAACCCGGTCTATCTGCTGCCACTGGTAGAGCTGGTCGGGGGCGAGGCTACCCAGCCCGACCAGATCGAACAGGCTCAAGGACTCTACCGGGAGCTGGCCATGCGCCCCTTGGTGGTGCGCCGTGAGATCGAAGGACATATCGCCGACCGCCTCATGGAAGCCCTATGGCGAGAGGCACTGCATCTGGTTAACGACGGCGTGGCTACGACCGAGGAAATCGATGCCGCAGTGATCTATGGATGCGGCCTGCGCTGGTCGCTGATGGGCACCTTCCTCACCTTCCACCTGGCAGGCGGTGATGCTGGCATGCGCCATATGCTGGAGCAGTTCGGTCCGGCACTGAAACTGCCCTGGACGAAGCTGGAGGCACCGGAACTCACCGATGAGCTGATCGACAAGGTAGTGGAAGGCTGCGAGCATCAGGCCGCAGGGCGCTCGGTGAGCGAGCTGGACCGCCGACGCGACGACTTTCTGGTAGAGATGCTCGATCTGGTACAGAAATACTGGCCCGAAGCCGAAGGCCTGAAGGGACGCATCTGATGCGGCTTCTGGAAACCCGGGTAGCCCCCGAATGGGTCGATTACAACGGACATATGAATGATGCCGAATACGCCAGGGTCTTCTCCCTGGCCGTCGAGGCGCTAATGGAAAGCATCGGCCTGAGTGCAGCGGGTCGACGCCGGCACGCTTATACGCTCTATACACTGGAGACCCATCTCTGCTACCGCCGAGAAGCCCATGAGGGACAGACACTGCGGGTCGAGGGAAGACTGCTTGACCGGGATGCCAAACGGCTCCACCTCTTCTTCGAGTTGCGAGATGCCAAGGACAATCTGCTAGCGGCCAGCGAACAGATGCTGATGGGCATGAATCAGCAAAGTGGCTGTCCCGAGCCTTTTCCCGCGCCGGTCGCCGAGGCCGTATCCGCTCTGCCCCAGTCGAATACGGGTGAATGGCCGGAACTCGCCGGGAGGCGTATCGGCATTCGGCGCGCATGAGTGTCGATAGGCCAAGCACTTGCGCTACCGACCTTTTCCGCTAGAAGGTATCGTTAAATGGCATGCTGACGGCGTACCTCGCGGGGGGACAGTCCGTAGCGGGTTCTGAACGCTCGCGAGAAGCTGGAGCCGGAAGCAAAGCCGCACGCCAGCCCTACTGACATGACCTCCATGTCAGACTCGATGAGAAGGTGCCAGGCACGCTCCAACCGCAAGTGCCGATACCATTCGCGCGGAGATGTCCCAAGGTTCTGCTCGAAAAGTCGCTGAAGTTGCCTTAGAGAGAGACCGCTACGGTGCGCCACTTCACTCAGCGGTAGCGACAACTCTTGATGTCTCTCCATCAGTGAGATGGCCTCCACCAGACGGCGGTTGTGGATGCCTAGCCGCCGGGCCAGCGACATGCGTTGTTGGTCGCTACGGGTACGAATTCGTTCGTGAATCAGCTGCTCTGATACATCGATGGCCAATCCCGATCCGTGGCGACGAGCGATCACCTCTAAGGCCATGTCCATAGCCGCAGCCCCCCCCGCACAGGAAAAACGTCGCTCGCCTAGCTCGAAGAGTTCGTCTGACGTCTCGATACTCGGGAAGCGCTCCTGAAAGGCCGGCAGGCTCTCCCAGTGCAGGGTGACTCGCTCGCCTTCCAGTAAGCCCGCCTCGGCCAATAAAAAGCCTCCCGTGTCGAGACCTCCCAGCACACAGTTTGCCTGGTTCAGGCGATGCAGCCAGGCCATCAGCGGACGGCTCAAGGTCTGCTCGGGACCAAAGCCACTGCATACCGCCAGTGACGGAAGCTGATGTACGTCAGCAATGGCACAATCAGCCAGTAGGGTCATACCGTTGGATGCCGTGACCGGCTGGCCGTCCTCGCTGAGCAACGTCCAATCGAAAAGCGGCTGCGCAGCGATTCGATTAGCGATTCGTAACGGCTCGACCGCCGAGAAGAATGCCATCATCGAGAATCGCGGCAGCAATAGAAAACCCAGGGTTTCGGGCAAGGGCCCTTGATAGTCCAGGCGCAAAGACCGCCTCCTCTTTGATATCAACGACCCGAGGGTAACAGGAAGCTCTGCTGACAAAGCGTTCGTGCATCACTCCGCCGTTCACTTAACAGGGGTATCAACTCCCATCACGATGGTGTCCAGCACCGCTGCCCCGCTCGGCGGTGACGCTGGGCACCTCGCCGAAGCGGTGCCGGTATGCCCGGGTGAAGTGCGCCAGCTGGGTAAAACCAGTGGCCAAGGCCGCCTCGGTCACCTGGCAGCGGCTATCAGCCAGCAGCTGGCGGGCTCGGTCGAGTCGCATGCCCAAGTAGCATTGCTGTGGGCTCTCGCCGAAGTGACGCTGGAAGAGTCGTGTCAGCTGCCGCTGGGACTGTCCCACCTGCCGGCATACCTCGGGGATCGGCAGCGCCTGGGCCAGGTTGGCTTCCATGGTGGCCAACGCCCGCACCACACTGCGTGATAGGTCCTGGTAACGGTGTCGTTGAGCGCTGCCACCGTCGCCACGCGCCCTCTCATGAACCAGTTGGCGTCCCACTGCGTCGGCCAGCGCCGGTCCATAGGCTTGCTCTATCCACTCCAACATCATGTCGATGCTCGCCACGCCACCCGAACCTGTCAGTCGCATGGGATCGAATTCGAAGCGCGCCGGACTGATCTCCAGATCCGGGAACTCAAGACGAAAAGCCGGCACGCTCTCCCAATGCAGAGCCACTCGGTGTCCCTCCAGCACTCCTGCTCGGGCCAGGATGAAGGCTGCAGTATCCAAGCCTCCCAGCCAGCCGCCATGGGCGGCAATGCGCCGAAGCACGGCGCGGTCCTGGAAGCTCACCGTCGCCTCCGCTTCGTAGGAGGAAACGACCATCAGGCGCGTCATGTCCTCCAGCGAATCCAGCGCGCCGTCCACGTCGATCCGGACTCCGTTGCTGGCCACCACCGCGTCGCCATTCGCCGAGAGAAGCCGCCAGGCGAACAGGTTGCGGCCGAAGCGATTGGCCACGCGCAGCGGCTCCAGCAAGCAGAAAAGGGTCAGCATGGAGAACCGGGGGACCAGCCACACATTGAGGGTATGTTCGGCCTGCTCCGGGGTCAGCAGGGGTGGTGAGTCGGGGCGCGGATAGGGCCACGCAGCGTCGTTGCCATTGCTCATGGCCAATAGAATCAAGCCTACGGCCAATTTAATCAAGTCATGTTCTTCGGGTAGGGGTAGTGTGGAGCGCAACCCCGTAGCATAGTCCGTGGAGATGCCGCCATGACACAAGTCACCCCCCTGGCCAATCGTCGGCGCCTGGTGATCGATCACCACGACCGGACACGAGAATTCGCCGCACTATGGCTGCGCGAACGCAGCCCGGATGCCGAGACCCGGGACCCGCGCACCGGCCAGCGACTGATTGAGGCCGCCGAGCTACCGTTGGACCTGAGTATCGAGAGTGCCGAGGTCCATGATGGCCAACTGAACATGCGCTTCAGTGACGGGCATCACACCGCCTTCGACCTCGCGGCGCTGTTCGACGACCCGGCCAGCGATCCGCCCTTGAGACTCTGGGATGCAGCCAGCGTACCGCGCCCAGAAGCCGATTTCACCGCCGCGCTGGAAGAGGACCCAGCGCTGTCAGAGATGCTCGAGGCACTGCATCGTGATGGCTTCGTGATCGTCTCCGGGGTACCCATAGAAACTGATGGCATGCAGCCACTGATCGACCGCATCGGCCCCCTACGACGCACCAACTGGGGCGGCATTGCCGACGTCAAGTCGGTGGCCGATGCCTACGACCTGACAATGACCCAGCGCGGCCTCGAGCCGCATACGGATAACCCCTACCGTGACCCCATTCCCGGATATATCTGGCTGCACTGCCTGACCAACGCCGCTGAAGGCGGTGACAGTACCCTGGCCGATGGCTTCATGGCGGCCAGGCTGCTGCATGAGCGAGATCCTGAAGCCTACGAATGTCTCACCCGGATTACCCCGGGGTTCCGCTATCGCGACGGTGACACACATCTTGAGAGCGAGGGGCCGCTGATCGAACTGGACAGCCACGGCGAGCCAATCCGGGTACGCTATTCCAACCGCACCGAACGAGTCCCGGCCCTGCCCGCTGAGGAGCTTGAGACTTACTATGCCGCTCGCCGGGCCTTCTATCAGCTGATCACGGGCGAAGAACTGACCCTCCACCTCAAGCTCGACCCGGGCCAGATGCTGATCATGGACAACTATCGCCTGCTGCACGGCCGCAGCGCCTTCCAGCTCGCCGGCGGCGTGCGTCACCTGCGTCAGGGCTACGTCGACCGCGACAGCACCGCCAGCCGGCGCCGCGTGCTGCGCCAGCGACTCGCCACCGCACAGCCCCATGGAGAGCTCGCATGAAACAGGCCCGCTTCCGCCACTTCGGCGAGGCCCAGCGTGACGACTGGGCGCTGATCGACAACCGCTTCCGCGACTATGTCGCCGATGCACCGCGCCGGGTGCTCGGCCACCTGCACCGCCTGGCCGGCGATCATCACGGCTATCCGGTGAATCGCTACGAACATAGCCTGCAGACGGCAACCCGAGCGCTACGTGACGGCGCCGACGAGGAGATGATCGTCTGCGCGCTGCTCCACGACATCGGCGACGAACTGGCCCCGGCCAACCATGCCGAGATCGCCGCGGCCATCCTCGAGCCCTTCGTCGACCCGCTCAACGCCTGGATGATTCGCCACCACGAACTCTTTCAGGGCTACCATTACCGCCATTTCTTCGGCCAGGATCCACTCGCTCGGGAGCAGTACCGCGACCATCCTGCCTATGAGCGCACCGTGCGCTTCTGCGACCACTGGGACCAGGCCAGCTTCGACCCCGACTACGACACGCTGCCCCTGGAACATTTCGTGCCCATGGTGGAAAGAGTACTGGGGCGCACCCCTCATGGTGGGCTACCCGAGCCGCTTCCCGAGGAGGCGCTGCGATGAGCCAGACCTGCGCCCGACAGCTGTTGCACCTGTTGGAAGCCTATGGCGTGGATACCGCCTTCGGCATCCCGGGAGTTCATACCATCGAGCTCTACCGTGCGCTGGGCGACAGCGCGATCCGCCATGTCACACCGCGCCACGAGCAGGGTGCCGGCTTCATGGCCGACGGCTACGCTCGAGCCAGTGGTCGGCCGGCAGCCTGCTTCATCATCACCGGCCCCGGCATGACTAACATCGCCACCGCCATGGGCCAGGCATTGGCCGACTCGGTGCCGATGCTGGTGATCTCCAGCGTGAACCGCCGCGACACCCTGGGGCGCGGTCAGGGGCGCCTGCATGAGTTACCTGGACAGCAACAGACGCTGGCCGGCGTCAGCGTCTTCAGCCACACCCTGCACGACCCGGCGGCGCTGCCGGAGATCCTGGCCCGCGCCTTCGCGATCTTCCGCGGCGCGCGCCCCGGGCCGGTGCACATTGAGATTCCCATCGATCTGTTCGATGCCCCGGTTGCCGAGACTGTGCCGCGCCCCATCGAGGTGTTTCCCCCGGCGCCCGCCCCGGCTGCCATTGCCCGTGCTGCCGAGTGGCTGACCAGCGCCGAGCGTCCTCTGCTGCTGCTGGGCGGCGGCTGCGTCGCCGCCCCCGAAGCCGCCCGTGCTCTGGTGGAGCGCCTCCAAACCCCGACCCTGACCACCATCAACGCCAAGGGCGTGCTGGGTCAGGACCACCCTCAGGATCTGGGGGCCACTGCCAGCCTGCCGGCCGCGCGCCGCCTGGCGGCCGAGGCCGACGTCATCCTGGCGCTGGGCACCGAACTGGGCGAGACCGACTACGACTTGGTGTTCGACGAGGGCTTCCGCCTCACCGGGCGGCTGATTCGTGTGGACATCGATCCCCAGCAACTGGGGCGCAACCAGGCCGCCGACCTGGCTCTGGTCGCCGACGCAGGCGAGACCCTAACCGCCCTGCTGGAGGCGCTTCCCAGAGGGCGTCGCGATGACGGTCGCGCTGCGCAGGTACGCCGCGAGCTGGGCCTGGCCGAAGATACCGAGCTGATGCCCTATGCGCCGCTCTATGCCACCCTCCGAGCGACGCTGCCTGAGGCGATTCTGGTGGGGGACTCTACCGGACCAGTGTATGCCGGCAACTTCCTGGCCTCTCTGCCAGCGCCGCGGCGCTGGTTCAATGCCGCCACCGGCTACGGCACCTTGGGCTATGGCCTGCCCGCCGCCTTGGGCGCCGCCCTGGCCTGCCCCGAGCGTCCAGTCGTGGCACTGGTAGGTGACGGCGGCCTGCAATTCGTGATCGGCGAACTGGCCACTGCCCGAGATCTTGGCCACCCGGTAGCGGTGGTGATCTGGAACAACCAGGGCTACGACGAGATTCGCCGCTACATGGCCATGCATGAGGTTCCCCAGCTCGGCGTCGACCTGACGGCCCCGGACTTCGCCATCCTGGCCTCCGCTTACGCCTGCCGGTACCAGGCGGCAGGCGATCCGGCGGCTCTAGGCGAGGCTCTCGCGCGGATTGGCGACGCGGCCTCACCGTTACTGATCGAGGTGGACGCCGCGGCCTGGATGGCAGCCATCCAATGACGCCAGCCGGGCCACAGGAAGCCTGCTCCAGCGCTTAGACAACGAGGAATACCATGCGCTATTCACGACTGACCGACCGTATCGCCGGCGAAGGTGCCGCGGCCTGGGATATCCACTACCGCGCCCTGGCCCGCCAGGCCGCCGGCGAGGAAATCACCGTGCTCTCGGTGGGCGACCCGGATTTCGCCACCCCGGCGCCCATCGTCGAAAGCGCGGTGGCCAGCCTACGCGGCGGTGCCACTCACTACCCCAACGTGCAGGGCAAGCTGGCGCTGCGCCAGGCCATCGCCGACGACTATCATCGCCTGGGCCTCGACGTCGGCCCGGATAACGTCATCGTCCTGGCCGGCGCTCAGTGCGGTCTCTATGCTGCCGCCCAGTGCCTGCTCGACCCCGGCGACGAGGTGCTGGTACCCGAGCCCAGCTATGTCACCTACGAAGCAGTGCTGCGTGCCACCGGCGCCGAGCTGGTGCAGGTGCCGCTCAACGGCGAGGCGGACTTCCGCCTCGACCCGGCGGCCCTGGAGGCGGCCATTACGCCGCGCACCCGGGCCATCCTGCTCAATAGCCCCCACAACCCTACCGGGCAGTTGATCGACGCCGAGACCTGGGCGGCGATCGCCGCGCTGTGCCGCCGTCACGATCTGTGGCTGATCTCCGATGAGGTCTACGCCGAGCTGATCTTCGAGGGCGAGCATATCTGCCCCGCCACCCTGCCGGGCATGGCCGAACGCAGCGTAGTGATCAGCAGCCTCTCCAAGTCGCATGCCATGACCGGCTGGCGGCTGGGCTGGGTGCTGGGCCCCGAGACGCTGATCCAGCACCTGACCCACCTGGCGCTGTGCATGCTCTACGGCTGCCCCGACTTCATCCAGGACGCTGCCTGCGATGCCCTGACGACGCCGCCCACCGAGCTGCAGGAAATGCGCGAGGTCTATCGGGCGCGCCGCGACGCCGTCTGCGCGGCACTCGCCGAGAGCCCAGCGGTGACAGCGATCCGCCCGCCGGCGGGGATGTTCCTGATGGTGGATATCCGCGCCACCGGCCTCTCATCCCAGGCCTTCGCCGACCGCCTGCTCGACGAGGAGGGCATTTCGGTGCTCTCCGGCCAGGCCTTCGGCCCCTCGGCAGCGGGCTTCGTGCGCCTCAGCCTGACCGTGGAGGCCGATCGCCTCGCCGAGGCCAGCCGGCGCCTGGCGGCCTGTGCGCAGCGCTCCCGAGATGAGCGCGCCCTGTCACCGACCCCGGCCCCGGAGGCCGATTGCCTATGACATCATCATTCGAGCTTCCCCTCCGTCCCCAGGCCGCCCCCGCGGTGGTGGCCGACCACCTGATCAAGCGTTTTGGCGAGTTGGAGGTGCTCAAGGGCGTCTCCCTGAGCGTCGCCGAGGGCACCGTCACCTCGATCATCGGCGCCAGTGGCTCCGGCAAGAGCACCCTGCTGCGCTGCATGAACCTGCTGGAACGCCCCGACCGCGGCGAACTGGCGATTGCCGATGAGGCGATTCGCTTCGCTCGTAACCCCCAGGGCGACATCACCGGCCTGGACCGGCGCCAGCTGCAGCGGCTGCGCGCCAAGGTCGCAATGGTCTTCCAGCAGTTCAATCTTTGGCCCCACTTGAGCGGGCTGGGCAACGTCATAGAGGCCCCCATGCGGGTCAAGGGGCTCTCCCGCAAGCAGGCCACCGCCCTGGGCGAGCACTACCTGGAGCGGGTCGGCATGGCCGACAAGCGCGATGCCTATCCTGCCTTTCTCTCCGGCGGCCAGCAGCAGCGGGTCGCCATCGCCCGAGCCCTGGCCATGGAGCCGCGCCTGCTGCTATTCGACGAGCCCACCTCGGCCCTCGACCCGGAGCGGGTCAATGAGGTGCTGGGGGTGATCCGCGGCCTCGCCGACGAGGGCCGGACCATGCTGCTGGTCACCCACGAGATGCACTTCGCCAAGGAAGTCTCCGACCAGCTGGTCTACCTCGACCAGGGATGTATTGCCGCCGAGGGCACGCCGCAAGCCGTTTTTGATGATCCCCGCTGTCGCCACTTCGTGGCGCCCGCGGCCTGAAAGCTCCACCTAACCATAACGACAGGAGAAGACCATGAAGTTCCCCCTGATGATCGCTAGCGCCGCTGCCGCCATGAGCCTCGGCCTCACCGCCCAGGCCGCCGACCCGCTCAAGGTGGGCATCTCCGGCGAGCCCTACCCGCCCTTCACCTACAAGGCCGCCAGCGGCGACTGGACAGGCTTCGAGGTGGAACTGGCCCATGCCATCTGCGACGCCATGGGCCGCGACTGCGAAATCACCCCCACCGGCTGGAGCGGTATCATTCCCGCCCTCAATGCCGGGCGCATCGACATGATCATGAACTCCATGTCGATCACCGAGCAGCGCCAACGGGTCATCGACTTCACCCGCCCCTACTACTTCACCCCCGGCGCCTATGTCGCCGCCAGCGATCTGTCGCTGGACATCCCCGACGACCTGGACGGCCTGGTGATGGGGGTGCAGAGCGCCACCACCAACGCCACCTATGCCCGCCGCGAGCTACGCGACAGCGGCGTGGATATTCGCCTCTACGACCAGGCGGAACAGGTCAACAACGACCTGCTGGCCGGGCGCCTGGATCTGATCCTCGCCGACGAGATCGCCATGCTGCAGTTTCTCGATCGTGAGGAAGCCGGAGGCTTCGAAGTCAAGGCTACTGCCCCCCGCCACGAGGCCTACGGCGACGGCATCGGCATCGGCCTGCGTCAGGATGAGGACGATCTGCACGAGGCGCTCAACGCGGGCATCTCCGCGGTGATCGAGGACGGCACCTGTGGCGACCTCTCCGAGCAGTATCTGGGCACCGACGTCTGCGTCTACGACTGAGCCTTCAACGGCTGCCATACCCCCGGTGCCAGTGGCGCCGGGGAACTTCGTTGTGTGACCGAGGAAAGGCTCAACCATGACTGCGATGACACCGGAGGGACTCGGCGACTGGGCCGGCCCGATCATGGCCGGGGCCCTGACCACGCTGCAGATCGCCGTGCTGGCCTACGCCATTGGTCTGCTGCTGGGACTGCTTGGCGCCGGCGCCAAGCTCAGCCCCTGGGCGCCGCTGCGCGGCCTGGCCACCGGCTACTCGACTTTGATTCGCGCGGTGCCCGAACTGCTGCTGATCATCCTGCTCTACTATGCCGGCGCCCAGGCGTTGGACGCTCTACTGGCACATCTGGGCATGGCCGGCGCCGTGCAGATCACCGGCTTCGCCACCGCCGTGGGCGTGCTGGCCTTCGTCCAGGGCGCCTACATGACCGAGGTGTTTCGCGGCGCCATCCTGGCCATCCCGCAGGGCCAGCTGGAAGCCGCCGACGCCTTTGGCTTCTCGCGCTGGACGCGCTTTCACCGCATCGTGCTGCCGGGGATGCTGCCCAACGCCCTACCGGGCATGTCCAACCTGTGGCTGATCCTGATCAAGGACACCGCCCTGATCAGCGTGATCGGCTTCAACGAGCTGTTCTTCACCATTCAGCAGGCCGCCGCCAGCAGCCGCGCCTACTTTCTCTTCTATGCCGCCGCCGGCGTCATCTACCTGCTGATGACCCTGACCTCCACGGCGCTATTCGCCCGCCTCGAGCGCCATGTGCGCCGCGGCCAACCCACGGAGGCTTGAGATGGACTTTTCCTGGCTGAGCGATCCCTTCTACCAGGCCTATCTGTGGGAAGGCTTCGTCAATACTCTGTGGCTGTTGCTGGTCTCAGCGGTAGGCGGCCTGATCCTCGCCGTGGGGATGGCCCTGGCCCGACTGCGCGGCCCCCGCCCGCTTGCCTGGCTGGCCTGGGCCTTTACCACCGTGATCCGCGGTACGCCGCTGCTGGTGCAGCTGTTCTTCTTCTATTACGGAGTGGGCCGGCTGTTGGAGGGGGTCCCGGGCATCCGCGACAGCCTCTTCTGGCCGCTGCTGCGCGAGCCCTTCTTCTTTGGCGCCCTGACCTTCACCCTCAGCGTCGGCGCCTACTCCGGCGAAGTGATCCGCGGCGCCATGCAGAGCGTGCCGCGGGGCGAGCTGGAAGCCGGCCGCGCCTTCGGGCTATCGTCCTTTCAGGTGCTAACCCGGCTCTGGCTGCCGCGGGCCATCCAGCTCTGCCTGCCGACCCTCACCGGCGAGATGATCCTGCTGCTCAAGTCGGTGCCGCTGGTCTCCACTATCGCCATGATGGACCTGCTGCAGGCGGCCAATATCATTCGCGACGAGACTTTCCTGGTCTACGAGCCGCTGCTGCTGATCGCCGGCATCTACCTGGCCACCACCGTGGTGCTGACCCTGGTACTGCGACTGGTGGAGCTGAACTTCCCCGGCATGCGGCCGACCCGGCGGCGCTGGCTCCCGATTCGCTGAGCAAGACGAGGCATTATGACCACCTTGACCGAGCAGTTTATCGATAATGCCTGGGTATGCAGTCGTGCCGAAGCGCGCCTCCCAGTGCTGGATCCATTTCGCGAGGCGGTGATCGGCGAGGTGACCCGCGGCGACCCGGCGGATGTCGATGCCGCGGTAACCGCCGCGCGACGAGCCCTGCCCGGCTGGCGAGCCACTCCGGAAGCTCGTCGCGGCGTCTATCTGGATACCATTGCCACGGGGCTAGAGGCCCGCCGCGAGGGCCTGGCCGAACTGTCGAGCCGCAACAACGGCAAGCCCCTGGCCGAGGCCCGACAAGATCTGGACGATGCCATCTCCTGTTACCGCTACTACGCCACCCAGGCCCGGGACCTGGGCGAGCGCCAGGGGCAGGCCGACGCGAGCGGCATCGAGGGGCTCTCAGCACGGCGCTTCTGGGACCCCATCGGCGTGGTGGGGCTGATCACTCCTTGGAACTTCCCCCTAGTCAGCAGCGCCTGGAAGCTGGCTCCGGCACTCGCCGCCGGTTGCACGGTGGTGTTCAAGCCCTCCGAGGTCACGCCCTTGCCAGAGCGTGCACTGGCGGAAGTCATGATGGAAGCAGGGCTGCCCCCGGGCGTGTTCAATTTATTGCATGGCGACGGCGAGAGTATCGGCGCCCCCCTGAGCCACCATCCCGGCGTCGACAAACTCTCCTTCACCGGCAGCAATCCGGTGGGCGAGATGGTGATGCGCGCCGCCGCACGCGGCGTGAGACCGGTCTCGCTCGAATTGGGCGGCAAGTCACCGATCCTCGTCACCGAAGATGCTGACCTTGGGCTCGCCCGCGATCTTGTGATGGCCGGCATCTGCTACAACGCCGGCCAGATGTGTTCAGCCACCAGCCGTTTACTGGTCCACGAGCGGCTGGCGGACGAGCTTTATTCAGCCATTGATGCTGCAATGGGCGCATTTCGCCTGGGCGACCCCCTAGCGCCGGAGACTGATATGGGGCCAATGGTCAGCGCCACTCAGCGCGATCGGGTGCAGGGCTATCTTGCCCTTGCCGACAGGGAGGGACTACACAGCAAGACCCCCACCCTCGGCCTGCCCGAGCGAGGATTTTTCATAGCACCGCGCCTCTATCGTGACGTCCCTTCCAGCAGCCACCTGTGGCGAGAGGAGATCTTCGGGCCCGTGCTTTGTGCACAACGGGTCGTCAGCGACGAAGAGGCCATCGCCTTGGCCAATGACAGCGATTTCGGTCTGGCTGCCACCGTGGTGACCGGGAACCCGGACCGTGCAGAAACCATCGCCCGGCGCCTGGACGCGGGCAATGTCTGGTGCAACTGCGGCCAGGTGGCCCCTCCCCATTCAAGCTGGGGCGGCATGAAGCGCAGTGGAATCGGCCGCGAACTAGGGCAGTTGGGACTCAACGCCTACTTGGAGCCGAAGCGAATCACTCGACCGGCGGCGAATTAAGCCGCCCTCCCGCCCTTCGGATGACCTCCTCTGGAATCTGCTAAGCATCCTACTTCGCCCAGCGGTAAGGTCATCCTGACAGCACCTTGGACACAGCAGGGTCTCGCCGAGACTGGGCTGGTGGACATTGGCAAACTCGAATGAAGTAAAGTAATCATCCAGGCTATGCCTTGAAAACTGGGTCAAAAAACTAACTTCATCAATCAGGGAATAATCCCTTAATCCCGCTGGAGCAGCTTTCGCATGGCCTGTAATGCCCCCTGGTTTAACACCCTACGCAGCTATTTCAAGGTGTAAGAAACCGAGGGTCATTTCAGTGGCATCCACCACCATTGCAGAGGGGTATTCAGTCTCGTGGTCGAAGGCCATGCGAGACCGCCCGCTGGCGTACTGGACGAGGCTCGTGATTGGCAGAAGCAATCTTATACAAGGATCTCCATATGTAAGGCTAGATAGCCCAACCTTACATATGGATTGGTGTCCACACGGCGATTGGTAAGATCCTCGGCGGTCGATTATCGAACAATGACAGCAGCATGGCCGCTGAGGCCACGTTCGAAGAGGCACTGGTGCATAGATTCCTAGACTCGACGCAGCGTCACTCCGATACCCGGTCGTCAGAGGGCTGGTGGGGAGGCTGGAGAGGAGCATCTTCGCCAACCAGTACCGGCTTGCCGTCCTGCCAGATAACTGCGTGGTGACCAAGACGACGCTTGCGTTCGAGGGTCTCGGCTACAGTGGCACAATGCACAACTGTGCGGGCTCATGCCCGCAAAACTCCCGCAGGGCATCACAATGGCCGGCACCACCGGCCATTGCGGTACCCTGGCGCTGGCACGCACTCCCTGCTTTTCTGGCTAGTGAGCTCTTTGCATTTCATCAAATTTGTGCACTAAAGGTACACAAATACGTTTATTATCAAAGAGGATTGCGGCAACCTCTTTGAAAACATACTAATATGTGACCCATGAGTACACATAAAGAAGAGAAGCTAAAGAACACCCTTGAAGCCGTCCCTCCCGGCTTCATGGTCGATTCTGGCTGGCTGGAACGCCATGAGGTCAGCCGCTTCCTCGCGCGCAAATATGTGGATCGCGGCTGGCTGGAACGCGTGACTCGCGGCGTTTTCCTGCGCCCGGCGCCGGGCACAGGAAAGCCCGATACCATCGACTGGAGGACCTGCCTGCTCTCGATACAGCACATCATGGGCTACGATGCCCATGTCGGCGGCATGACAGCGCTCGCGCAGCAGGGCTATAGCCATTATTTACCGCTGGGGGAGAACGCTCCGGTTTGGGTCTATGGCGAAGACATACCGAACTGGCTGGCCAGGCTACCGTTAAACGCACCGCTGGAAACGCGCACCACGCCCCTCTTCTCCGAGCCGGCGCTCGGTCTCACCAAGGACGACTCCGATGCTGCAAGCACCCTGCCCTGGGACTGGCAACTCAGGATGTCATCGCCCGAACGAGCGATCCTGGAAGTCATGGACGAACTGCCCGGCCATGAAAGCTTCCACAATCTCGACATGGTGTTTGAAAGCCTGACGACCCTGCGCCCGCGCACCCTGTCGGCGTTGTTGCACAGTTGCAGGAAGATCAAGGTTACGAGGCTGTTCTTCGTCTTTGCCGACCGTCACAACCACCCATGGCGCAAACGCCTCGACCCGCAGGAATTCAACCTCGGAAGCGGCGACCGCGCTCTGGTCAAGGGCGGCAGGATACACCCGCGCTACCGCATCATGGTGCCGGAAGAGTTTGCGATAACGGAGGCAGCCGATGGCGCGTGAAGATTACGAAGCACGGGTCGCCCTGCTCGTGCGCATCCTCCCTTATGTCGCCGAAGAAGACATCTTCGCCCTGAAGGGCGGCACGGCCATCAACCTGTTCTACCGCGATCTGCCACGCCTATCAGTCGATATCGACCTGACCTATCTGCCGATCAAAAACCGTGTCGAAAGCCTTGCCGAGATCAACGAAGCGATGGATCGCATTGCCACTGCCATCGAGCGCGGCATCAGGGGCGCGCATGCACAGCGCATCAAAGGTGGCGGTGGCGTCGCCACCCGCATCCTGGCACGGCTAAACGGTGCGGAGATCAAGATCGAAACCTCACCGGTGACTCGCGGCGTTGTCCATGACCCTGAAACCCGCTCGGTTTCGGAAGCTGTCGAGGATGAATTCGGCTACGCGGAAATCCAGGTCGTCTCGTTCGAAGACCTGTTTGGCGGCAAGCTGCATGCGGCGGTTGACCGCCAGCATCCTCGCGATCTCTATGACGTGAAACTGCTCTACGAACAGGAAGGCCTGACCGACGATCTTTTCCGCACCTTCCTGATCTATATCGCCAGTTCATCACGCCCCGCGCATGAACTGCTGAACCCGAATTTCATCGATATTGACCAGCCCTATGCGCAGGAATTCGCAGGCATGACGAAGATCCCGGTCAGCCTCGATGAGCTTCTGGAAATTCGTACGCAGCTGATTGCGGACATCCGGTCCCGTCTCGATGATGACACCAAGCGCTTCCTCCTGACCCTGCATGACGGCAACCCGGACTTTGCCGCCATTGACCGCCCGCAGGCCGCCGACCTCCCCGCGGTACGCTGGAAACTGATCAACCTGAACAAGCTGATCGGAGAGAATGCGAGAAAACACATAGCCCAGCGTAAAGACCTGGAAGCACTGTTCTGATCTCACGCGACAACTTGGCCAAATCGGTCCGACATGATCTCGGCATCCCAGATGGACACAATGTGGACATCTACAGCGAGGTACAGAAGAAAAAGGCAGGAACAAAACCGTAAATGATTGATTTTGGTGGGCCCAGCTGGACTCGAACCAGCGACCAAGGGATTATGAGTCCCCTGCTCTAACCAACTGAGCTATAGGCCCTTGCTTGCGCCGCCGTATGATAGCGAAAGCAGCTGGATGAGGCCAGCTCCTCGTTGGTTCCTTCTTTTCCGCTGCCGGGCAGGGCACTTCCGGCCGGTTCCCGTGTCTCGATGGGTGGGCATATCGCCCATGGAGAGAAACGCTGATGAGACGATGCCATCGCCTGGGTAAGACATGGAGTCAAGGAGCTGGGCTGGCGAGCGGCCTGGCCCTGCTGCTGCTGTCACCGTTGCTGGCGGCGTGGGAGCTGGACCCGGCGCAGTCCCGCGTGTCGGCCACGATCGTGCAGATCGGCCCCGATGGCCCGATGCCCCGCCATCATGAGGTACGTCGGCTGGCCGGCAGTACCGACGCCAGTGGCGAGCTGGAGCTGCCGCTGCGCTTGAACCAGAGCGATGTGGTGGAGCGGCTGGGGCCGCTGCCGCCGTGGCTTTCCGGACTGACCGAGCGTCCCATGGCGACCCTGACCACCCGCTTCCCGCCCGAGCGGCTCAATGCACTGGCGGTGGGCGAATCGCTGGTGGAAACCCTGCAGCTTTCGGTGAAATCAGGCAGTGCGACCCGCCAGGAGCCGCTGGAGGTGCGCTTTACCCGGGTTTCCGCCGATCAGATCCGCATCACCAATGCCGAGCGGGTGGCGCTGGACGGCCAGGCGCTGATGGCCGACCCCACCCTGCGCTCGGTCATGCTGCTGCTCGGTTACGAGCAGATCGGCGACGAGGTGCCGGTGAGCCTCGACGCCGTGCTGATGAAACGCTGACCCCCTACTCCGCTGGCTCGCGCTGCATCAGATACTCGGCCAGCGCCTGGTAGGCGGGCAACGAGGTCGCATCGTTGGCCGTATTGCCCGCCACCGGATGAGAGGCAAAGCGTACGATTACCATCCGGGCAGTGGGATCGACGTAGATTGTCTGGCCGTGCACCCCCCGGGCGGTGAAGGCGCCGTGGTCATTGTGCAAAAGCCACCACATGCCACGGTAGCTGCCACCGGGCAGATTCTCGTAGCCGGCCCGGGCAAAAGCATCGCGGTCGCCACCCTGGCGGATGCGATCAACCGCCGCTTCGGGGAAGAGCCGCTCGCCGTCGAGCTCGCCGCCGTCCAGCACCAGTTGCCCAAGGCGTGCCAAGTCGCGCAGGCCTGCACTCAGCCCACCGCCGGCGAAGGGAGTGCCGATGGAGTCCACGGTGAAGTAGGCGTCCTGCTCGCCGCCCATGGGCTGCCAGAGCCGCTCGCTGACAAGATCCGCCACCGAGCTGCCGGCAGTACGGGCAATAATCCACCCCAGGGCATCAGAGTTTACGGTGCGGTAGCCGAAGGCCTCGCCGTGGGTACCTTCGGGCTGCACCGTGGCCAGGAACTCGTAATAGCTACGCGGCCCTTCATAGTCCTCGGGCTTGGGCAGTGGACTTGCCGCTGCGCTGTAGGCCCAGATCTCAGCCTCGGGATCGGCGTAGTCCTCGCTGAAGTCAAGCCCGGTGGTCATCTCCATGACCTGCTGCACGGTGGCATTGCCGAAGGCGCTGTCCTTCAGCTCCGGCAAAATCTCCGCCACCAAAGCCGTCTCGTCCAGGGAGCCTTCGGCCACCAGGATTTCGGCCAGCAGCCCGGTCACCGACTTGGTCACCGACATGGCGCCGTGCACGCCGGCCTCGTCCAGGCAGCCCGCATAGCGCTCATGGACCACACGCCCCTCGTGCAGCACCAAGAGGCCGTCGGTGTAGTTGGCGTCGAAGGCCGCCCCCCAAGTCACTGGCTCAACACCGCCCAACGGGGTAAAGGTGACCGCATCGATGTTTGGGTCCAGGGCATAGGAAAGCGGTCGCGCCGCCTGGAGGCCGCGGCTTACCCGCCGTGTCGGCAGTAGCTCCCGAAAGTGGCACACCGTCCAGCGCAGCTTGGGAAAGCTGAAGTAGTCGCTATCGGGGTGGCCGATGATCCGCTCGGAAGGTGGCGGGAACCCCTGCATCCAGCCGAGCTTCACCGGATCGGATTCCGCGGCCGTAAGCACGGGCGTCGACGCTAGCCCTTGGGAGGCCAGAGCCGTCAACCAGAGTGCCACTGCCGTCCCTGTCCACAGCCGTGAACGCCTGACTTCCTGCCGGGCTGAATGCCTGGCGATAACTGCTTCTGGCATGACGAATCCTCCATTGATCCCATCAGCCCCGAGTCTTGATGAGCGGCGCACGACTTTCCACGAAAAACTCACTGCGCCGGGCGGTTGGGAAGCAGCCTGCCCGGGACCCAGCGTAGAAAGGGCCCATACAAAACAGCTCCACCAGCAACTGAAAGACCATCACCGCCGCCACGGTGAAGCGTCAGGTCTGCACTTCCAGGCCGAGCCGACCGAGCGCCTCGCCCATGTGCGTTACGTCAGAGCTTCGCTCTCTTCCAGCGCTCCCGTCTGTACTTTCCACTGGGCGGCATAGCGGCCGCCACGCTCGATCAACGCGCCGTGGGTGCCCTGCTCGACCACCCTGCCGCCATCGATCACCACGATCTCGTCGGCATGAACGATGGTGGAGAGCCGGTGGGCGATCATGATCACCGTGCGGCCATGGCCGATCTTGAGCAGCGAGCGCTGGATGGCCGCCTCGGTTTCGTTGTCCACCGCGCTGGTGGCTTCGTCCAGCACCAGGATGGGCGGGTCCTTGAGCAGCGCCCGGGCCAGCGACAGGCGCTGACGCTGGCCACCGGAGAGGCGAATGCCCCGCTCACCCACTGGGGTGTCGAGCCCCTGGGGCAGCGCCTGGATGAACTCCCAGGCCTCGGCGGTGCGGGCCGCCTCGATCACTTCCGCGTCGTTGGCATCGGGCTTGCCATAGGCGATGTTGTCGCGGATCGAGCCCTCGAAGAGGTAGACGTCCTGGCTGACCAGGCCGATGGACTGGCGCAGCGAGTTGAGGCTGACCTCGCCGATCGGCTGGCCATCGATACAGACCCGGCCGGCCTCGGGGTCGTAGAAGCGCAGCAGCAGCTTGATCAGTGTCGACTTGCCAGAACCCGTGGCACCGACCAGCGCCAGGGTGTTGCCTTCGGGCACCCGAAGGCTGACGCCATCGACGCCCACACCGCTCGAGGCATAGTGAAAGCTCACCGCCTCGAAGCTCACCTCGCCGCGCACCGGTGCCGCCAGCGGCTTGCCCTCGTTGTCCTTCACGGTGATAGGCACCGCCAGCAGGTCGAGGATGCGCCGGGTGCTGGCCATGGCGCGCTCGAACAGGTCGATCACCTCGGCCAGGCCCGTCAACGGCCACAGCAGCCGCTGGGTGAGAAACACCAGCACGCCGTAGGCGCCCACGTTCAGATCGCCACGCAGCGCCAGCATGCCGCCCACGGTGAAGGTGGCCAGGAAGCCGGCCAGGATCGCCATGCGGATCACCGGAATGAACGCCGAGCTGACGCGGATCGCACGCCGGTTGGCCTCCACATAGGCCTCGCTGGTGGCACGCAGCCGCGCCGCCTCGCGGTCCTCGCTGGTAAAGCTCTTGATCGTGGCGATGCCGGAGAGGTTGTTGGAGAGCCGGCTGGCCAGATCGCCCACCTTCTCGCGCACGTCGGCATAGAGCGGCCCGGCCTTGCGCTGGAAGAAGAAGGCGCCCCAGATGATCATCGGAATCGGCGTGAAGGCCAGCAGGGCGATCAGCGGCGAGATGACGAAGAACACCGCCCCCACCGCAACCACGGTGACGCCGACCTGGATCAGCGAGTTGGCACCGCCGTCGAGGAAGCGCTCCAGCTGGTTGACGTCGTCGTTCATGGTCGCCACCAGCTGGCCGGAACTCCTCGACTCGAAGAAGGCCATGTCGAGGCGCTGGGCGTGCTCGTAGGTGTCAAGGCGCATGTCGGCCTGCAGCCGCTGGGCCAGGTTGCGCCACAGAATCTTGTAGAGGTACTCGAAGATCGACTCGCCGGCCCAGATGAAGAAGGTGAGCACGGCCAGCATCAGGATCTGCTCCTGGGGCGTGGTGAAGCCGAGCCGGGCGACGAAGCTGTGCTCCTGGTTGACCACCACGTCGATGGCCACCCCGATGAGGATCTCGGGGGCGATATCGAAGATCTTGTTGATGATCGAACAGGCCGTGGCGGCGATGATGCGGCGGCGATAGCCACGCGCATAGCGCAGCAGGCGCACCAGGGCCTGGAAGCTGTTGGCTGAAGAGGACATGAGTACCCATCCGACGGTGACGATGGCCAGAGTGTAGCGCGTTTAGCGGCCTAACGGTTTGCGTGGCAGGGCCGATACCTCGACAATAGGCACGAAAAAGCCCCTTCCGCGAACAGTCACTCAACAGGACACCTGCATGGTTGCCGAACTCTTTGCCGTCATGGCGCCGGTATTGGCCGGTGCCGGGCTCGGCTTTACCTGGATTCGACTGGGCCACCCCTACCCCGTGGATTTCGTCACGCGTCTGGTCTTCAATATCGGCACGCCCGCGCTGGTGCTGGCCTCGCTTTCCGGGGCGGACATCGATGCCGGCAGCTTCGGGCGCACCATGCTGGCCGCCGCGCTGGTGATCATCACGATGGCGGGCATGGCCTTCGTGCTGGCCAAGCTGGTGCGGCGCGACTGGCGGGTCCTGCTGGCCCCCACCATGTACCCCAACACCGGCAACATGGGGCTTCCGGTGGTGCTCTACGCCTTCGGCAGCGCCGGCTTCGTATTCGGCATCACGATAATGGTCACGGTCTCGCTGTTCCAGTTCACCATCGGCGCCATGATGGCCAGCCGCGGCAACCCGCTGCGCACCCTGGCCAAGACGCCTACCGTCTACGCCATTCTGATCGCCCTGGCCCTGCTGCTGACCGATACCGAACTGCCGCTGTGGCTGGACAACAGCGTCGACCTGATTTCCGGCTTTACCGTACCGCTGATGCTGATCACCCTGGGGGTCTCCCTGGCCAGCATCCAGGTCAAGGGATTGAAGTCGGGAATCGGCTTCAGCCTGCTGCGCATTCCCATTGCCGCGCTGGTGGCCTGGGGCATCGGCATCCTGGTCGGCCTCCCCCCCTTGGCCCAGAGCATTCTCATCCTGCAGATGAGCATGCCGGTCGCTGTATTCAATTACCTCTTTGCCCTGCGTGCCGGCCGGGGTGCCGCCTACACGGCCAGCCTGGTGTTCTGCTCCACGCTGCTGTCGCTGATCTACCTGCCGGTGCTGCTGGCGATCCTGATGTAGCCCGGGCGGCAGCACAGACCCCCTCGAGGCGTCAACTGATGATGCCTCGCTCCCGCAGCGCGTCGCACTGCGCCCCGTCGATGCCCAGCTGCGCCAGCACTTCGTCGGTATGCTGGGCAAACAGCGGCGCCGGGCGACGTATGGTGGGCGGCGTGCGAGAGAGCTTGCCGGGGAAACCGATGGTCTTCATCTTGCCAATGGTGGGGTGCTCCATTTCCTGGACCATCCCCCTTGCCAGGTAGTGAGGGTCCTGAAGCGCCTCGGCGAAGTTGTTGATGGGGCCTGCGGGCACGCCGGCCTTGTCGCACGCTTCGAGCCAGTCATGCTTGGTGCGCGTCACGAAAATCTCTTCCAGCAGCGCTTCCAGCTCCTCCACGTTCTGGCCACGCAGATGGTTGGTGGCGAAGCGCGGCTCCTCGAGCAGGTCCGGGCGCTGGATCACTTCATGGCAGAGACGCTCCCAGGTACGCTGGTTGGCACAGCCCAGCATGATGTAGCCATCCTGGACCTTGAGCGCCTGGTACGGCGCCGACACCCGGTGCCGCCAGCCGGTCGGCTCGGGAATGGTGCCTTCGCCGAAATAGGCGGCGGCTTCCCAGGTAAACCAGGGCAGCCCGCACTCGGCGATGGCAACATCTACTTGCTGCCCTTCCCCGGTCGTCATCTTGTGGATATAGGCGGCCAGGATCGAGTAGGTCGCGGTGATGCCGGCGCCAATGTCATACACGGCGATCCCGGTCTTCAGGGGGCGCCGCCCCGGCTCCCCCGTCATCGACATCAAACCCGACATGCCTTGCGCCACCAGGTCGAACCCGCCCTTGTGGCTGGAGGGCCCCGTCTGGCCGTAACCCGAGATGGAGCAGTAGATGATGCCGGGGTTCAGGGCCTGAATCGTTTCGTAGTCGACCTTGAGGGACTTGGCCACCCCGGGGCGATAGTTCTCGACGATGACATCGGCGTCCTTCGCCAGTCGGTAGAATATCTCCCGCCCCTCATCTTCCTTGAGGTTGATCGAGATGCTCTTCTTGTTGCGGTTTATCTGGGCGAAGCAGGTCGACTCGTCGTTGATGTAGGGCCCCATCTGCCGGCTGTCGTCGCCGCCATTCTTCTCAACCTTTATGACCTCGGCCCCCATGTCGCCCAGCACCATGGTGCAGTACGGCCCGGCCATGATCTGCGAAATATCCAGCACCTTCATGTTGGCTAGGGGAAGCATATTCATTACCTCTTGGTCGGCGGAAAGCGAGCGGCTCAACGGCCGCTCCAGCTATGCGGTGTCTTGTTGATGAAAGATGCGACGGCACCCCGGAAGTCCTGGCTCGTGTAGCAGAGCGATATCAGGTCGGTATCGCTGCCCTCGGCCGGCTGGCGTGCGACCTGGACGCGATGGATCGCCTCCTTGCAGGCGCCCAGGGTCAAGGGAGCGAACCCCTGGAGGCGCTCGATGACTCGCCCCACCTCCGCTTCGATCGAGTCAGCCTCGAAGCTATCGGTCACCAGGCCCGCGAGCTTCGCCTCATCCGCTCCGATCATCCTGGCCAGCATCAGCACCTCCTTGGCTCGTGCCGGACCGACCAGATCCACCAGCCGGGAGACGTTGGTCATCGATACGCAGTTGCCCAGGGTCCTGGCGATGGGAATGCCGAACTTCAGGTCCGGCGTGCAGTAGCGAAAGTCGCAGGCCATGGCGATAGCCGCGCCGCCACCGACGCAGTAGCCCTCGATCAGGGCGATGGTGGGCTTGTTTAGGGCATGCAGGCCGCCGATCACGCTATCGATGCGCCGCTCGTAATCAAGCGCATCCTGCGCTTCGGTGAAATGGGCAAATTGCTTGATATCGGTACCGGCAACGAAGGCTTCCCCACCCGCCCCGCGCAGGACCACCACATCCACATCCGAGTCATCGTTCAACTCGCGGCAGTGCTTCTCCAGCGCGTCGTACATCGCCCAGGTCATGGCATTGCGCACTCGGGGGCGGTTGAACGTCAGCCAGGCAACACGGCCGATGCGTTCATGAAGCAGTTCGTCGCTGGGGTCGCTCATGATGGGTATCTCTCCTTGCGGCTGTTGCTTACGTGCTGGCGGCGTGAAGCCTGCGTCACAGCATGATTATGAACACATAATTCATTTCCACATTTAGACTTTGGTCGCAAGCTCGTCAAGGAGGGAAGGAAATCAGGGAGAAGCAGAAGATGGAGAAGAGAGAAAAAGTGAATTCAAAATTATTGACGCGTTATGCCCCGCTTCCTAACGTAGGAGGTGGCGCCCTTTCCGGCATCCGCGCCTTTCCGATATTGCCTTGACGGAGAACCACCATGGCTACCTATGCACTCGACGACCTGGCCCCGACCTATGACGATACCGTCTTCATCGCCCGTGAAGCCGCGGTCATCGGCGATGCCCGCCTGGCCCGGGACGTCAGCATCTGGCCCGGCGCCGTCTTGCGTGGTGACAACGAGGCGATCGTCATCGGCCCGGGCAGCAACATCCAGGAGAACTGCGTACTGCATACCGATCCCGGCTTCCCGATGGAGATCGGCGAAGGCGTCACCGTAGGCCACCTCGTCATGCTCCACGGCTGCACCATCGGCAACGGCTCCCTGATCGGCATGCACTCCACGGTGCTCAACGGCGCCAGGATCGGTGACAACTGCCTGATCGGCGCCGGTTCCGTCATCACCTCCAACAAGGACTTTCCCGACAACTCGCTGATCCTCGGCTCCCCCGCCAAGGTCGTGCGGACGCTGAGCGAGGAGGAAATAGCCGGTCTCGCCGTGAGCAGCAAGGACTACGTCGCGCGCAAGAACCGCTACCTCAACGAGCTGACCCAGCTGACCTGATTGGCCGTCCTGTCACGGCCCGGATGGCCCCGCTGCCGATGGGCTGCGGCGTGCCAATGCCACCTGCTCGCGCAGCAGGTCGATCAACTCGACCGCCGCCGTGGAGAGCGGCTGGTGCTTGCGGGTAATGATGCCGTAGTGGTCCAGCGGCTTGCCGATGGTCAATGGCAGGGTCGCATACTGGCCGCTGGCCAGGGGCCTCTTGAGGACGGAGTGGGGCAGCACGGCCAACATGTCGGAGGCCAGCAGCAGCTGCAGGATCGACTGGGTAGAGGTCGTCTCGATGATGTCCTCGGGCGTGGCAATGCCAGCCTCGGCCAGGGCCGTCTCGAAGACGCCGCGCATCGGACTGCTCAAGGGGTGCAGTATCCAAGGCCAGCGGCTGAGTACGCCTAGTGACGCCTCCCCGCCTTTCACCAGTGGATGCCCCGAGCGCACCACGACACGGAGCGGTTCCTCCAGCAGCGCTTCGAAATCGAACTGGTTGTGCTGGCTGACTTCGGTCAGGCGTCCGATGACCAGGTCCAGCTGTCGATACTCCAGCGCCAGCAATAGCCTATCGCTGCTCTGCTCGTCGATGCGCAGCGCCAGCCGCGGCCGCCGCTGCTTCAGGGCGGCAATCGCCGCCGGCAGGAGCTCGGGGGCCGCGGCCGGTATGGCCCCGATGGCGAGGCGCCCGTAGCCCCCCTCACGCAGGGACTCCACATCCTCGACCAGGCGCTGTACGTCGTTGAGCAGGCGTTCGGCATGATGCAGCACATGCCCGCCCAGCTCGGTAGGCACCATGGCACGCGGCTGCCGCTCGAAGATCGCGAAGCCGAAGTAGGTCTCCAGGTCGCGCAGCATCTTGCTGGCCGCCGGCTGGCTGAGGTGCATCTGGCGGGCGGCGGCATGCATGTTACGACTCTGCCCCAGATTCGCCAGCAGCTGTAAGTGCTTGAAGCGTAGCCAGGCACACAGGCTCGCCGTCGTCAGCTTGTCCATCGTTACCCTCTCTCTGCTTGCCGCTTATTGATAACCAGAATGGATCAGCGGGGCGCAAATTTCGATTGGAAGGTTATTGCACTCCCCTTCTAGGCTGGAACGATAACGACTGACGTACAAAAGGAAACCGATTGTATGACCACCATCTCTCGCCTGTCCGTTCAGGATATTCGCTTCCCCACCTCGCGCTCCCTGGATGGCTCGGACGCCATGAATGCCGCCCCGGACTACTCGGCCACCTATGTCGTACTCCATACCGACGATGCACGGCTGGAGGGGCACGGGCTGACCTTCACCATCGGCCGGGGTAACGAGATCTGCGTCAAGGCGGTGGAGTCGCTGGCCTACCTGGTGGAGGGGGCGTCGTTGGAGGAGATCACCTCGAACATGGGGGAATTCTGGCGCCACCTGACCAGCAGCGACAGCCAGCTGCGCTGGATTGGGCCCGACAAGGGGGCCATACACCTGGCCACCGCCGCCATCGTCAACGCCATCTGGGACCTGTGGGCAAAATCGGAGAAGAAGCCGGTCTGGAAGCTGTTGGCGGACATGAGCCCGGAAGCTCTGGTGAGCTGCCTCGACTTCCGTTTCGTCAGCGATGCGCTGACCCCACAGGAAGCGCTGGCCATGCTCAAGCGCAACGCGGCGGCCAAGGCCCAGCGTGAGCAGGAGATGCGCGAGCACGGCTATCCGGGCTACACCACATCGGCCGGCTGGCTTGGCTACCCGGACGACAAGGTTCGCAAGCTGGCCCGCGAGGCCCTGGCCGAGGGCTGGACGCACTTCAAGCAGAAGGTCGGCGGCAACCTCGAGGAGGATCGGCGCCGCGCCCAGATCCTGCGCGAGGAGATCGGCTGGGAGCGTCCGCTGATGATGGACGCCAACCAGGTCTGGGACGTGGACGAGGCGATCGCCAACATGCGCGTGCTTGCCGAGTTCGACCCGCTGTGGATCGAGGAGCCGACCAGCCCTGACGACATCCTCGGTCATGCCGAGATTCGCCGGCGCCTGGCGCCGATCGGCGTGGCCACCGGCGAACATTGCCACAACCGGGTGATGTTCAAGCAGCTGCTCCAGGCCGGCGCCATCGACTATTGCCAGGTGGATGCCGCCCGCCTCGGCGGCCTCAACGAGGTCATCGTGGTGCTGCTGATGGCGGCCAAGTACGGCGTGCCGGTCTGCCCCCATGCCGGCGGGGTGGGTCTCTGCGAATACGTGCAGCACGTCTCGATCTTCGACTACATCGCCGTTTCCGGCTCGCTGGAGGGACGCGTTCTCGAGTACGTCGACCACCTCCACGAGCACTTCGTTGACCCCGTGGTGGTCCGCAACGGTCGCTATCAGGTTCCCACGGCCCCGGGCTACAGCATCACCATGCATCCCGACTCGCTGGCACGGCACGCCTATCCCGGCGGCGCCGCCTGGCAAGAACCCTGAGCCGAATTCGGAAGCCGAACTTGGAAGGAGAGGAACATGACTACACCCCGCCCCTGCATTGCCTTGACCCTGGGCGACCCCGCCGGCATCGGCCCTGAGCTGGTGGCCCGGTTACTCGCCGAACGAGGAACGGCGGATCAGGCCGCGATCGTCGTGGTCGGCGACCCCTGGCTATGGCAGGAAGGCCAGCGCATCGCCGGCACCCGCCTCGAGCTTCCCGAAATCGACGATATGGAACAGGCCCGCGAGCATTCCACCCCCACCCTGCTCCCCCTGCATACGCTGGATCGCGACCAAGCGGAGTATGGCCAGGTCTCGCCGGTTTGCGGCGCCTCGGTGCTGAAGGTACTGGCTCACTGCCTGGATGCCGCGAACGACGGTCACATCGACGCCATCTGCTTTGCGCCCCTCAACAAGCTGGCCATGAAGCAGGGTGGCTTGAAGCATGAAGACGAGCTGCACTTCCTGGCCGAGTACCTGGGCGTCACCACCGATGTCTGCGAGTTCAATACGCTGGGCAACCTCTGGACATCGCGCATCTCGTCCCATGTCCCGCTTGCCGAGGCTGCCCGCCATGTGACCCACGAACGCATCATGAGCGCCACGCGACTGATCCACGAGGCGCTGATCGCCAGCGGCCTGGAACATCCGAAAATCGCGGTCGCGGCGCTCAATCCCCACGCCGGCGAGGGTGGCACCTGTGGTCGCGAGGAGATCGACATCATTGCCCCTGCCGTCGAGGCCTGCGTCGGTGCCGGCTATCCCGCCCAGGGGCCCTTCCCCGCCGACACGCTATTCCGGCGCGCACGTGACGGGGAGTTCGATGGCGTGGTGACCATGTATCACGACCAGGGCCAGATCGCGCTGAAGCTGCTCGGCTTCGAGCGCGGTGTCACCGTACAGGGCGGCCTGCCGATTCCCGTCACCACTCCCGCCCACGGAACCGCTTTCGATATCGCCGGACAGGGCAAGGCGAACGTCCAGGCCATACGGCACGCCTTCGATATCGCCTGTCGCATGGGCCGCCACCGACTTGAAAACGGTTGAGCCACCGTGATAAATGTTCTACACCTTAAAATGAATTATGTGTTCATAATGACATAATGAAGATAGCCGCTATGACCTGGAAGGGCAGCGCCCTCTCGGGGACGCGGGCCTCATCCGGCAGGGAAAGCCGCGACAAGGGCATCTCGCATGCCCGACAAGAACCACGACAAGAACAAGAGCGCATCAAAAACAGCAAACGGAGAACAATCATGAAAAAGCACGCCAGCAAGCTGCTCTGCACCCTCTCGATTTCAGCCTTGTTCACCCCATTGGCCTTGGCCCAGAGCGTTGAGGCCACCCTGGCCCATCCACATCAGAACTACGGGGTACAAGCCGCAGAGGCCTTCAAGAACCATGTCGAGGCGGCCACCGATGGCGAACTGACCATCAACCTGGTGCGCCATGGCGCGCTCGGTGGCGACAGGGAGATTACCGACCAGCTGCGCCTCGGTGAATTGGAGTTCAACCTCCCGGGCGCTGGCGGTATCGCCAGCATCTTCCCCCACGCTCAGGTCCACAGCTGGCCGTTCCTGTTCACCGAGCGCAGCGTGTTCTGGGCTCTGCCCCAGGACCCCGAGTACATGCAGTTGACCCGCGACGAGCTACTCGATGCCAGCGGCAATACCATGCGCCTGCTCGCGTTGATGGAGAACTCGATCCGTCACCTCTATACCACCCGTGGCCCGATCCGGACTCCCGCCGACATGCAGGAACATGCCATCAAGATGCGTACCCAGGCGGTACCGCTGCACCAGGAGCTGTTCGAGGCATTGGGTGCGGCGCAGATCGTCACGGTTTCGGCGCCGGAGCGCTATTCGGCTCTGCAGAGTGGCCTGATCGACGGCCTCGAGGGTGGCTTGTCATCCGCCTGGGATGCCGGCCTGATGGAAGTCGCCGATTATGTCTCCCTCACCGGTCACATGTACGAATACCTGTGGCTGGTATCCAACAACGACTTCTACGAAAGCCTGCCCGAAGCCCACCGCCAGGCGGTGGACGAAGCCGCCATCATCGCGACGGCCACGAGCAATGCAATCAGTTTCCAGGATGACAACGAGGCCCTGGTGCTGATGGCCGAGGCGGGCAAGGAGATCTATGTACCCACGGTCGATGAATTGCGCCAGTGGCAGGACATCGCCGTGCCGGCGGCCCGCAACTTCATCGAGGAGGAGGTGCCGGAGTCTTACATCGAGGCGACGCTAGCCGCCCTCGAGCGGACCGAGCAACGCATTGCGGGTGTGAAGGGTTCCACTACCGACTGACATTACGTCCATGAGTGCTCCCCCCTTCCCTCTGCGGGCTCCCGCGGCGGGAAGGGGGCGCAATCCTTCGACTCGGTTGGGAGTTGCCGTGATCGCTCTATCCCTGCTCATTGCCCTGGTCGGGCTGATCATCATCGGTGCCCCCGTCTTCATGGCGATGGCCGGTGCATCCTTGATTCACTACTGGGAAACCGGCCGCGAGGCGACGATGAACATTCTCACCTTGAGAATGTTCGATGGCATGACCTCCTTCACTTTCCTGGCCATTCCTCTCTTCCTGCTGGCGGGGGAGATCATGTCCCGTGGCGGATTGACCGACCGCCTGATGGACCTGGCCCGAGCACTGGTGGGTCACTTCAAGGCGGGACTTGCTCAGGTCAATATCGCCTCCAGCCTGTTCTTCTCCAGTATTTCGGGGTCGGCCTATGCCGATGTTGCCGCCATGGGCCCCGTGATGATCCCGGCCATGCAGAAAGAAGGCTATCCCCGCGGCTTTGCCGGCGCATTGACCGCCGCATCAGCGACCCTGTCGCCGCTGTTTCCGCCCAGCATCGTCCTCATCATCTATGGCTCGGCCTTCAGCGTTTCCATCGGCGCCCTCTTTGCCGCGGGATTGACCATCGCCTTGGCCCTGACCCTGCTGTTCGGTCTGGTCACCTATGCCATGGTATGGCGCTATGGCATCCCCACCCATGGTTGGCTGGGGCTGGGAGAGCTGGGCCGTACCTTTATCAAGGCCGCTATCCCTCTGGGCATGCCGATCATCGTCGTGGGCGGCATCCTGGGCGGCTTCTTCACCGCCACCGAGGCCGCCTCGGTGGCAGTCGCCTATGGCCTGGTGGTCACCGTAGGGATCTATCGCACCATTCGCCTGCGCGAACTGATTCCCATCATTCGCCAGACCGCCATCACCAGTGCCGCCATCACCATCCTGGTGGGGGTTGCTGCGATGTTTTCCTATGTGGTGGTGCGACGCAACATCCCCACCCAGGTGGTGGACTTCCTGCTGCAGATCACCCAGTCGCCCATCGGCATCGTGGCGCTGATCATTCTGGTGCTGCTGATTGCAGGCATGTTCATCGACCGCAACTCGAACCTGCTGCTGCTGGGGCCGATCATCATCCCCATTTTCACCATGGAGCTGGGCTTCAGCGACGTCCAGACGGCGATGATCATCATCTCTGCCCTGGGGGTCGGGCACTTGACGCCCCCCTTCGGCGGCACCCTGCTCACCGCCTCGCTGGTGGGCAAGATGTCGGTGGCGGAAATCAGCCGCTACGCCTGGCCCTTCATTCTGGTCAAGATTGTGCTGACCGCACTGATCGTGGCGATTCCGGCCCTCAGCGAGGCATTGCCTCGCGCCCTTGGCTTCGGAGGCATCTGATATGGCCGACAGCAATGTCAGTTACACGCTAAGGCGCTTCGTCCAGGCCGTCGATCTGCTGGCCTACTGGATGGACAGGGCGCTCCAGGCGGTCCTGGTGGTGGTGATGTCGAGCATCTTCCTGCTGATGTTCGCCCAGGTCCTGCTGCGCTACGTCATCCACTCCCCGTTCGCCTGGATCGAGGAGGCCGCCGCCTATCAGCTGCCGATCCTGGCACTCTGGGGAGCGGCCGTGTGTATCCGACACGGCTCCCACCTTCAGGTCGACCTGCTGCTCAATGCATTGCCCAGGGTTCTGAAGCGCCTGTTCGTCATCGCCATTCACCTGCTGATTTTCTATTTCGCCCTGAAGGTGTACCAGTCCGGCCATGCCCTGGTCGAACTGGGGCGCAACGAACTCGTCACCAGCCGCACCTTCTCACTCTACTGGCCGCGCATGACCATCGTGTTGGGCGGCGCCTTCATCATGGTCCAGGCCGGCGTCGTGGTCCTGAAGGAACTTGCCGGCCTGGTCGGCGCCAACCCGGACGACGACGAGGGCAGCCCCAGCGAAAAATGAACGAGTGCGATAGCAGAAATTCTTACGAAAAACCAAGTACTTACGACAATACAAATGCTCACGCCAAGCGAAAGGAGGCATTCATGTCAGACAAGACAACCATCGGTTTCATCGGCCTCGGCAAGATGGGCGCCGGTTTTACTGCACGCCTGCTCGACAGCGGCTATAGCGTCGTCGGTTACGATATCGATGACGCCTGCTGCCAGGCCGCCAAGGCAAGAGGGGTGGAAATCGCCGCATCGCCAGCCGAGGTCGCCGAACGTGCCGACATCATCCAGGTTTGCGTCATCTCAACTGCCGCGGTGGAAGCGGTCATTCTCGGTGAGGGGGGCATCGTCGAGGTCAAGCAGGGCGATGGCAAGACCGTCGTCGACCACTCGACCACCGAGCTCGACACCACCAAGCGCCTGGCAGAGACCCTCGCCCAGCGCAATGGCATGCAGTTCGTCGATGCGCCGGTATCCGGCGGTCCCGGTGCCGCTGCCGAAGGGCGCCTGGCGATCATGGCTGGTGGCGAGCAGGCCGCCATCGATACCATCCAGCCCCTGATGGCGACCTTGGGGCAATTCACCCGCATGGGCGAGGTCGGCGCCGGCCAGGCCACCAAGCTGATCAACCAGGCCTTGGTGCTATCCAATTACTGCGTGATCGCCGAAGCCTGCAACCTCGGCAATCGCTTCGGCATCGATGTGAGCAAGATTCCCGAGGCGCTCTCCTCCGGCTATGCCGGCAGCAACCTGCTCAATGACCTGCTGCCACGCATGGTAGAGGGCGATTTCGAGCCGCGGGGCTACGCCCGGCAGATTCTCAAGGACCTGCACATGCTGCAGGATGCGGCCAACGGCCTGAATGTCGCCATGCCCATGGCGGGGACGGCCAATGCGCTCTACAGCCTATTGATCGCGCAGGGCAAGGGCGAGCTCGACGGTGCGGCAATCGTGTCGCTGCTGGAAGGAAGCAACCCGGAGCACTGATTCATGAATGACATACCGCTCATCGATGCTCATCAGCACTTCTGGGACCTGGAGCGCAACTACCTGCCCTGGCTGTGTGACGAGCCCATGATTCCCTTTCGCTACGGCGATTACAGTGCGATCCGGCGCAACTACCTGCCCAAGGATTACCGCCGTGATACGGCAAATTTCCGGATCGCGGGTACGGTATATGTCGAGGCCGAATGGGATCCACGCACCCCGGTCGAAGAAACCCGCTGGGTACATGAGCTCGCCGACAGGGAAGGTTTACCGACAGTCATGGTGGCCCAGGCCCGGCTGAACCAGCCGGATGTCGGGGAGCTGCTGGCCGCGCACTGTGACTTCCCGCGCGTGCGCGGCATCCGCCACAAGCCAACGGCGGCCCGTTCGGCCACCGAGGTGGTGCCGGGGGTACCGGGCTCCATGGGTGACCCGGCCTGGCGACGCGGATTCGCGCTGCTGGCCGAACACCGGCTCTCTTTCGACCTGCAGACCCCCTGGTGGCACTTCGACGAGGCCGCCGAACTCGCCGAGGCCTACCCGGAGACGCAGATCATCATCAATCATACGGGACTGCCGGCGGATCGCAGCGAAGAGGGATTGAGAAGGTGGCGGGATGCCATGGCCGCCGTGGCCAGGCAGCCCAATGTCGCCGTCAAGATCTCGGGAATCGGGGTGCCGGAAACCACCTGGACGGCCGAGGCCAACCGGCGCGTGGTACTGGAAACCATCGACTGCTTCGGCGTCGACCGATGCATGTTCGCCAGCAACTTCCCCGTCGATAGCCTGGTGGCATCCTTTGACACCCTCTTCGAGGGCTTCCAGGCCATCACGGGCACATTCAGCGATAGCGAACGCCTCAAGCTGTTCCATGATAACGCCGTGAAACTCTATCGCATCGAGCGTCAACGGTAGACCTGGACTGCCTGCCGGCACGGAGGCCGGCAACACTCATTCGGCCATGTCGTCGAGTGCCGAGACCTCCATCTTGTTTCGCAGGTGACGCCGCAGGATCTCGCCCAGGGCGACACCGTCGCGTGCTCTCAACGCTTCGACCATGGCCTCGTGCTCGCCCACCGCCTTGGACCAATAGTCGCTGCTCAGCTCGGCGGTGAAGCGAACCCGCCGCACACGGTGGTTGAGGTTCTTGTAGACATCGATCAGCACGTCGTTCTGCGACGCCACCACGATGGCCTCGTGAATCTGCTGATTGACCAGCAGGTACTCCTTCATGTTGCCGCTCTTGTAGTACGACAGCATCTGATAGTGCAGCGCCTCGATATTGGCCAGCTCCGCCTCGGAGATCCGCTCTCCTGCCAACTCGCCGGCCAGGGCCTCGAGGTTCTGCATCACCTCGAAGGTATTCTTGAGCGTTGCCTTGGTCAGTTTGGCAACCCGCGCGCCACGGTTCGGCAGGAGTTCGACGACCCCTTCGAAGGCCAGCACCTTGAGCGCCTCCCGTAGCGGCGTCCGCGAAACACCGAACTGCTCGCAGAGCTGGAGCTCCGGAACCCGGCTTCCCGGCGTCAGCATTCCCTGGTCTATCATGTCCCGAATTCGATTCGCGACTTCCCCATGCAGCGTATTCTGCCTAATCTTTTCCATAGAGCCTCGCGCAAGAGAAGAAGAGATGCATATAATTATATATTCTGTATTCAGAAGCAGCAAGGCGCTACCGCTTGGAAGGATCGGGGAACCTAGCGCACTTCGGGGAGTCCTTACTGCAGCCTGAGGTGGCCTAACACAGCGGATAATGACGAAGGGAGAGCGGGATGGACAAGCCCTGCAAGGCACTACCGACAACCCTCTTGACACTCGGCATGCTGATCACACCCCACATCAATGCCGAGATCATCGACGATCGCATCGGCACCGAACATCTTGACCTGCGCCTGGAGCGGCTCGCCTCCGGCCTGGAAAGCCCATGGGCCCTGGCCAGGCTGCCCGATGGCCGCTTTCTGGTCAGCGAACGGCCCGGGTACCTGACCCTGGTCGATGAAGACGGAACCACCACCCGCCTGGAAGGCGTGCCAGAGGTCCATTCCCGTGGCCAGGGCGGCCTGCTGGACCTTGCCCTGCATCCTTCCTGGGGGGACGGCGAGCACGACTGGGTCTATTTCACCTGGAGCAAGCCGGACAACGGCAACACCGCCACGGCGCTGAGCCGTGCCAGGCTTGAAGGCGAAAGCCTGGCCGAGGTCGAGGAACTGTTCGTGCAAGACCGTTACTCCGACCCGGGGCGCCACTACGGTTCGCGTCTCGCCTGGCTGCCCGACGGTACCCTGTTGATGAGTATCGGCGATCGCGGCTCCAACCCGGAACGAGCCCAGGACAAGGGCGACCACGCCGGCAGCGTGCTGCGCCTTACCGACACCGGAGGGGTGCCCGATGATAATCCCTTCGTCGATGACGACGAGGTACTCGACGAGCTCTACACTGCAGGCAATCGCAATATCCAGGGCATGGTCGTGACCGCCGACGGTGAGATCTGGGCCAGCGAACATGGGCCACTGGGCGGCGACGAAGTCAACTTCATCGAGGCCGGTGAGAACTACGGCTGGCCGGAAGTGACCCTGGGGCGGGATTATGGCACCGGCCAGCCCATCGGCGAGGATTCCCTGCCCGGCATGCGCGACCCGGCCCATGTCTTCGAGGGCCGCCAGGCGCCGTCCGGCCTGGCCCAGGTCACCGCCGACGCCTTCCCCGACTGGCAGGGCGACCTGCTCGCCGGTGGCCTGCGCAGCGAACGGCTCGTACGCCTGACCCCGGATGGGAGCGATATCGTTGCCGGCGAGACCATACTCGACGGCCATATCGGACGTATCCGCGATATCCGCCAGGGTGATGACGGCAGCCTCTACCTACTCAACGACGATCCGCAGGGCAGCCTCTACCGGCTGGTTCCAGCCGATTGAATCTCGCGGCAGGCGTCAGGTGAACGTGATCCGCCAGCGCCTGCCCTTTCCGATTGCTGCTCGTGAGTCCCCATGCGCCTTCGCAACCTGATCATCCTGACGGTCATCGCCCCCCTCTTCCTGGTACTGCTCATCTTCAGCCTGGTGGCGATCAAGTCGCTGGAAGACAACGTTCGCTCCCGTCTGGAACGGGAAGTCCAGGTCATTACCCATGTCATCGGCACCACCCTCAGCCAGGCCCTCAGTCGGGATGCCACGGAGCCACTGGAGGAATCGCTCTATTCGGCGTTCTCCTTCCACCGTATCTATGGCGCCTATGTCTTCGATACCAACGGTCAGGAGATCTATGGCCTGGGGCTGGGCCAGGCCCTGTTCAGTGCCGACGCCATTCGCGACGTGGCGGAGCACGGCGAGATGCGCGCGGCCTATCGGGAACATGACGGTTGGCACTACTACTCGGCACTCAAGCCGCTCACGTCGGCCACCGGCGAGATACGCGGCGTATTGCAGGTCAACCGCCTCAATACCGGCATCGAGAACTACACCGGCTTCCTCAGCCAGTTGGCCCTGATCGCCTTCGTGATCGGCGCCGGAGGCATCGTGCTGGGTATCTGGTGGGGATTTCGCCGGCATATCGAACGCCCCCTTGAGCGCCTGCTGGCAGTCATGCAGCGCGTCGAGGAGGGAGATCGCACCCAGCGTGCCGAGGCTAACGGCCCCCAGGAATACGCCCGCCTGGCCGTCGGGCTGAACGGGATGCTGGACGCCATGGCCGAGAAGGACACCGACATCGAGGCCCGCAGGCGAAAGGAGATCGAGCTGGAAAAGCGCCTGCGCAAGTCAAAGAAACTGGCGGAGCTCGGCGTGCTGGCCGCGGGGGTCGCCCACGAAATCGGTGCACCGCTCACGGTGATCAACGGCCAGGCCCAGCGCCTGGCCCGCCGGGACCGGATCGGCGATGACGAGCGGGCCAAGCTGGGTCGTATCCGCAGTGAGGTGGAGCGCATCGTCGAGATCGTTCGGCAGCTGATGGAGCTCGGCCGACGGCACAATGTCGAGAAGGAGCCGCTCGACCTCGACAGCTTGATAAGCGCCGCCCGGGAGTTGGTGGAAGATGACCTCGAGCGAAACGCCATCCGACTCGAAATGGACCTGCCGGATCCGTCGCCTCAGTTTCTGGCCAACGGCCAGCAGCTGATCCAGGTACTCACGAACCTGTTGCGCAACGCCTCCCAGGCCGAAGGCGTCAAGCGGATTCGCCTCAGTGCCCGGCAGGATGAGGACTGGCTTACCCTGTGGGTAGAAGATGATGGAGCCGGGATCGCCCGGGCCAACCAGTCGAAGGTATTCGATCCCTTCTTTACCACCAAGCCCGTGGGACAGGGTAGCGGTCTGGGGCTGTCCATGGTGCATCGCATTATCAATGACCACGGCGGTACTGTCGGCGTCTTCGACAGTGCAATGGGAGGCGCCGGCTTCGAGGTCGGCCTGCCCCTGAGCCAGACGGATTCCATCGAAGGAGGAACTACCACGTGACAGGGAACACCACACCCAGCGGCCTGCCGATCCTGATCGTCGAGGACGATGCGGCCATTCTGGAACTGTTGGAAGAGGAGCTGCAGGAAGCCGGATATCAAACGCTCGGCGTATGCAGTGCCGAAGAGGCACTGGCGACAATGAGCCACAGCGACGTGGCACTGATCATTAGCGATGTCCGCCTTCCGGGCAGCAGCGGCATGCAACTGCTCGAGCAGCTACGCAGCGAAGGCAATCCATTGGGCTTCATCGTGATCACCGCCTTCGGCACCATCGACCAGGCAGTAGAAGCCTTGAAAATCGGAGCTGATGACTTCCTCACCAAACCCCTGGACCTTGAAGGAGTTCGCGAGGCGGTCTATCGCGTGCTGGAGAGCCGCCGCCTCGCGGAGCGCTTTCACCAGAACCATCCACCCAGCCACTTTCATGGCATCGTCGGCGAAAGCGAAACGATGCAGGCGCTCTTCCATGATGCCGCCCGGCTCGCCAAGAGCGACGCACCGATCCTGGTGCAGGGAGAAAGCGGTACCGGCAAGGAGCTGCTTGCCCGTGCCATCCATGCCGAAAGCCCTCGCAACGAAGAGCCCTTCATCGCCATCAACTGCGCCAGCATTCCTTCCGAACTGATGGAGAGCGAGTTTTTCGGCCATGTAAAGGGTGCCTTTACCGGCGCCAGCGATTCCCGCCAAGGCCTGTTCCAGGCTGCCAACGGCGGCAGCCTCTTTCTCGACGAGATCGGGGAGATGTCCATCGGCCTCCAGGCCAAGCTGCTCCGTGCCCTGCAGGAGAAGACGGTCAAGGCCGTGGGGGCCGAGAAGGAGGAGTCGGTCGATGTCCGCATCATCGCCGCCACCCACCGCGAACTGGAGCAGGAGATCGAGAGCGGCAATTTTCGCAGCGACCTCTTCTATCGCCTGGAGACGTTCTCGTTGCGCATCCCTCCCCTGCGGGAGCGAAACGGTGACATCGAACGATTGATCTCGGCCCTGATCGAGAAACACGCCACTGCCCAGGGCAAGCAGATCGAAAGCGTCGAGCCTTCGGCCCTGCAAGCGCTACTCGAGTACTCATACCCGGGCAATGTGCGTGAGCTGGAAAACGCCGTCATGCGAGCCGTGACGCTCGCCGAAGGCGGCCTGCTCAGCCATGCCGACTTGCCGGAGCGTATTCGTCAGCATGGCCTGGAACAACGCAGCAACGCGCGTTATCTCGAGGCAGGTAACGCCGTGGTGGCGGCCGAGAAGCAGCAAAACTGGCCCAGCCTGGAAGAGGTGGAGAAGCGCTATATACAGAAGGTGCTCGAAGCGACCGGGGGCAACAAGCGCCGTACCGCCGATATCCTGGGGATCGCCAGGCGCACGCTCTATCGCCGACTCGACGACGAATAATCTTCCGGACCCCCGGACCGGAGCGATGACAACCGGAACTTCATAAACAGAGCAACCACAAACGGAACATTGAAAACGGAACATTGAAAACGGAACAACGATAAAGAAGGGGCCACAAAAAAAGCCCCCTGGGAGGTTGGGGGCAAAATACGCCATGCAATCCGACTGACGGTGCAAAGGGGGGGGGTGGCAGGCCGTCAGTGGATGCTGCCGCTTGCAAGAGAATCTTCAGGTCTTCCTGTGTTCGCCATCCTTGGCTGGCTCCGGTGCTTGGCACCGGAGCCATGAGGCAAGACTACCTAACCGTTAATAGTCGTCTTGTTCCCACTCGTCCTGCTCGGCATCGCTGCCCGGTACGGGTTCGGCGCCTTCACCAAAACCCGCCTCACCTTCGGCTCCTGCAGGATGGTCGTCAGGCATTGCAGCCCCTGGGGCAGCCTCGGTTTGCGGAGAAGTCTGGGTTTCATTGCCCGGAGACGTCTCTACACCCGGCGAGGCAGGATCGATGCCTGGCGCGGCGGGATCGCCTGGATCAACGCCAGGTGCTGCTTCCCTTGCCGGAGACTCATCCGTCCACGGACCATCGCTGTCGGCTTCCGTACCCTGCATTCCAGGATCTTCCGGTGAGGCCGGATCAATACCGGGAGCCGCTGGGTCGCCTGGATCCACGCCCGGTGCAGCCTCTCTAGCCGGTGCGGCTTCGGTGCCCTGCTCACTGTCGAATGCTTGGCCTGACTCCTGTTGTCCTGCAGGGTCTTGCTGGGTCTGTTGGGCCATGACCAACGGGCTTGCCGTAAGGCCAACGGTAATCCCCAGAATACCAAGATGCTTCAAAAATTCCTTGGACATCATGTTACACCTCCTGATTGTCGTCTTTCGACGAAGTGTCGAGGGACTCTCACCCTCTGCGCTTGCATGAGTGTTACCAGCTCATCACCACAAGCGCTTGAAATCGTCATCACTCGCTCAATTGAATTAACGTGCTCAATTGAACCGGCTATTAACGTTCGATTTCATCGTCCGTGTCGTCATCCGTGAACGACGCTTCCTCATCATCGGGCGCCATCGTGTCCTGCGCCCCATCCGGTACGGGCTCCTGCTCGGCTTCGGGAAACGCATCCTCATCTTCTTCCGGCATCTGCTCCATGGAACCCGCCGGGTCTTCCGCACCATCGCCAGCCGCAGTACCAGTCTGGTCGATGCCTGGATCAGCAGTGGTATCCTGCATGGGAGAACCTTGTTGCTCAGTAGCAGGCGGCTCTTGCTCTACCGGAGGCAAGTCATCATCGTTGCCGCAACCCGCCAGGCTCAACGTACCCAGCGACAGCGCCATGGCCGAAGCTAAAGCCGTCAAACGTCCGGCAGAGGCCCAGCGAACATGCTTTTCATGGCTCATATGACACACTCCCTGTTGATCCGTAATCACCCTGATCGCAGCACAGAGCATGCCACACAGGGGTTTTTTCATAAAAATCCTTTAATATCAAATCGTTGAATGCCTCAAGCCTTAGGAAAGCCCAGACAGTAACGCCCGCTAAGTCTGGTTAAATATGACACATGGGCCAGAACTCCACGCCACCGATACGCCTTCAGGGCGCGAATCCGAAATGAAATGGGGGAGGCATCTCTCGATGCCTCCCCCATGGAGGATACCCTTTGTCAAAGCTGTCTAGCCCGGCGTGAGACCCCGCAGGCGTTCTCCACGACGCCGCAGCATCTCCAGGGTAGTAAGCATCAGCATCGACAGCAGTACCAGCATGGTGGCCACGGCCAGAATGGTGGGACTGATCTGCTCGCGGATCCCCGACCACATCTGGATCGGCATGGTGCGTTGTTCGGGACCCGCTATGAAGAGCACCACCACGACCTCGTCGAAGGAGGTGATGAACGCAAACAGAGCCCCCGAGACCACACCTGGGGTGACCAGCGGCAACACGACCTTGAAGAAGGTGCGAGTCGGATTGGCCCCCAGGCTGTGAGCGGCTCGGATAAGCGTAGTATCGAAGCTCGAGAGGGTCGCCGTCACGGTAATCACCACGAACGGAATGCCGAGCGCCGTGTGAGCAAGAATCACGCCCAGATAGGTCTGCGCAAGATTGACCTTGGAGAAGAAGAAGAACATCGCCGCTGCGGAAATGATCAGTGGCACGATCATCGGCGAAATGAGCAGTGCCATGATCGCCCCCCGCGCTGGCATGTTGCGGCTCGACAGGCCCAGCGCCGCGATGGTTCCCAGCACGGTTGCAAGGATCGTCGAGGCGATACCGATGATGAAGCTGTTCTTGATCGCATTGAGCCAGGCGCTCGATGTGAAGAATTCCTGATACCAGCGCAGCGAGTAGCCATCCGGATCCAGGGTCAGCATCTTTTGCGAGAAGGTAAAGTAGGGCTGGGCATTGAAGGAGAGCGGGATGATGATCAGCAGCGGTCCCACCAGGAACAGGAAGATCAGGGCACAGATGCCTAGAAAGACATAGTGCCAGATGCGCTCACCACGGGTGGCATAGGAAGGTATGGCCATCGGATTACCCCAGCTTGACCTTGTCAACGCCGATCAGGCGGTTGAAGACGAGATAGAAGATTATCACCACAAACAACAGGATCGAGGCGATCGCCGCGGCCAGCCCCCAGTTGAGCGAGGTCTGCATATGATAGGCGATGTAGTTGGTGATGAACCGGCCCGACTGTCCACCAACCAGGGCTGGCGTGATGTAGTAACCGATAGAAAGAATGAAAACCAGAATGCCCCCCGCGGCGATGCCGGGAATGGTCAGCGGAAAGTAGATCCGCCGGAAGCAGAGGAACGGGCGCCCTCCGAGCGAGCGAGCCGCCCTCATGTAGCTGGGGGGGATGGTCTTCATGACCGAATAGAGCGGCAGAATCATGAACGGCAGCAGTATATGGGTCATGGCGACGATGGTGCCGGTCTTGTTATGAATCATTTGCCATCGTGCCTCATCGGCAATCACGCCAATCGCTACCATCACATCGTTGAGCACGCCCTGGGATTGCAGAATGGCGATCCAGGTGGTGGTGCGCACCAGCAGCGACGTCCAGAACGGTAACAACACCAGAATCATCAACAGGTTGGAGTGGCGCAACGGGAGGTTGGAAAGCAGAAACGCGATGGGGTAGCCGAGCAGCAAGGTCAGGCCAGTGATGACGGCACTCATCCAGAAGGTGCGCCAGAAGAGTGCTACATGAATCTCGAGATGATCCGGCACCTTGACGATCTCACCATCCACGGTGAGTTGACGATCGATGGCAGCCAGGTAATACGACATCGTGAGGGGCGCCGCTTCACGCTGGATAAGCTTCCAGGTATCGATCTCCCCCCATGTGTCGTTGATATCGATCAACGCATCACGATAGGGCGGCTCCAGGGCATTGACTCGACGCGCCGTACGGTTGATGGTCGAGCGCATACCCGACTTCTCGTAATTGAGCCGGCTCGACAGCAGCCCCAGGTTGCGGGCCTGCTGGCCTTCCTGCAGGTCCTCCACCAGAGCGGCGAACGCAGGTTCCCCGGGAAGTGCGTCACCTTCCCAACCCTCCAGGGCTTCAACGGTCCGCGACAGGTTAGTCGAGACTTCGGGGTTGTCCACGCTACGCCACAACATGTCGAAGATCGGCATGACGAACGCAATAATCAGGAACAGCAGCAGGGGCGATACCAGCAGTAGCGCCTTGATCTTGGACCGCCGTACGGCACGACGCAGGCTGACCTTGAGCGGCACCCCATCGGCGGTTGTCAAGGGGGAAGAGGGAGATTCAGACACGCAGGCCTCTCCAGTAAGCGACAGGACGATTCAGAAGAATTCGAGTGAAATGCAGCCGCCACCCGAATGAAATCGGGTGGCGGCAAGGTCTTACTGGGCCAGCCAGGCGTCGAAACGCTGAGTCAGTTCATCATTATAATCTGCCCAAAACTCATCATCCTTCTGGATGGCGGTTTCGAAGTTTGGGCCATAGGTCGGCATGTGCTCTTCCATCTCGATGCCGGTTTCAGCATGTGTCGAAACCATTTGCGACGAGGATTTACGAGCCGGTCCATAGGAAATGTACTGTGCCTGGTCAGCGAGCCGCTGGGTGTCGGTAGCAAAATGGAGGTAGTCCCTGACCTTGTCCATCTTACCTGTCGGCACGACCCATCCATCCAGTTCGAATACCTGGGCATCCCAGATGATTTCGAACGGCTGATCTTCACTGACCATAGCGTCGAAAATGCGGCCATTGTAAGCCGAACCAAACGCCACTTCCTGGTCGGCCAGCAGCTGCGGCGGCTGGGCACCCTCTTCCCACCAGATCACCTCATCCTTGATGGTATCGAGCTTGGCAAAGGCGCGCTGGATACCCTCTTCGGTCTCGAGCATGTCGTAGACGTCGTCGCGATCAACACCGTCGGCGATCAGCGCCCATTCCATATTATTGATGGGCTTGCGCATCAGTGTCCGCTTACCCGGATAATTCTCCAGGTCGAAGACATCTTCGATGGTGCTGGGCTGGTTGTCTTCGGGGAACATCTCGGTATTGAAGGCGACGATGTTGGAGTAGACGATCGAAGCCACGAAGCACTCGCCAAGGGCACCGTCGACGAAGTCCTCACTTGGCGGCGTTCCGTCCGGGGCATCGGCCAGCAGCTCATCATGATCCAGCGGCTCGATCAGGCCCTCGGCGCAGGCGATCATGGCATCCGCCGGCAGCATGTCGACCAGGTCCCAGGTCACGTTTCCGGCCTGGCTCTGTGCCCGCAGGCCGGCCAGGGCATTACCACTACGATCGATATTGACGATCTCGTCGCCGGTCTGCTCCATCCAGGGTTCGTGATAGGCCTTCTGCTGACTCATGCTGTAGGCGCCGCCCCAGGAGACGATGTTGAGCGTCTGCTCTGCCTGGGCCACGCTGGACAGACCGACGACAGAGGCACTCGCCACCGCCAGCGCCAAGGTGCGGCGTACCGCGCGCTTGTGATTTCCCTGTTGTTTCATGTCACTTCTCCACTTGTTGTTGTTGCTCACTCGCTATTTGCACTACCAGCTTTTATCAAGCTGTTCTACCGCTATTACGGCTCCATTTACCGACGGCCCAGCTGCCCCGTTGCCCGGGGCAACTTAGGCATCCAGCGCCCGGCAATCCTTGCTCGACCACCCGACCTTGATGGTTTGCCCAGGCCTGAGGTTCGGATGGCCTTTGGCGTTGGGGGTCTTGAGAATGAACTCATCGTTGCCGCAAACGGCCAGGCGGGTACGCAAATGGTCGCCAAGATAGATCACCTCCTTTACGTGTCCTTCGAAACAGTTGTCGAAGGAGAGAGATTCATCAAGGAGAATGCTGACCCGCTCGGGCCGCAGTGAAAGGGTCGTTCGCGCCCCGACACCGCCGGCAGCCACCGCCTTGGCCAGCACGATATCTCCGCTGTCGAGTCGAACCTGGCAATCATCCCCGATATGCTCGACCACCTCGCCCTGAAGGCGATTGTTCTCGCCAATGAAGTAAGCCACGAAGGCGTTCTCGGGCTCTTCGTAAAGCGTTTCGGGCGTCGCCAGCTGCTGGACGATGCCATCATTGAAAACGGCGATCCGGTCAGACATGGTCAAGGCTTCGGTCTGGTCATGTGTGACGTAGATCATGGTCACGCCCAGGCTGGCATGGATTCGTTTGATCTCGTACTGCATTTCTTCTCGAAGGTTCTTGTCCAGCGCACCCAGAGGCTCATCCATCAGCACCAGCTCGGGCTCAAAGACCAGCGCGCGTGCCAGTGCGACGCGCTGCTGCTGGCCACCGGATAGCTGAGCCGGACGGCGATCGCCGAACTCTTCCAGGCGTACCATCGCCAGCGCTCGGTCGACCTTTTTCCTGGTTTCGTCCTTGGAGAGATGCCGCACCTCCAATGGAAAGGCAAGGTTCTCGGCAACGGTCATGTGGGGGAAGAGGGCATAGTTCTGAAAAACCATGCCGATGCCCCGCTTGTGGGGTGGCAGGCCGCTGATCTGTTCGCCCTTGAGGAGAATCTCACCATGGGTCGGGGTCTCGAAACCCGCCATCATCATCAGACAGGTCGTCTTTCCCGAGCCGGAAGGTCCCAGCAGCGTGACGAACTCGCCTTGCTGGATGTCCAGGTTGAATCCCTTGACCACCAGCTCGACACCGTCGTAGCTCTTCTGAACATTCACGAAACGGGCAAAGCACTCCCCCTGGTCCTTCGTTTCCCTGACATCGGCTTCTACTTCAAGACTATCGTTCATGCATGGTTCCCGCGAATAGCCAGCAACCAGCGGATCGTTAGGTGTCGAGGACTTCCGCTAGCCACCTGGCCAAGTGGTTTTGTTCTCATTGGAATGGGTCGACACTAGTCCGATAACGACAGGTGCCGCAACCCCAAAGAGTCCAATCAGCGTTGAAGGTATTGTGAACATTTGTGAGCAAAATCGGCTAGTGACACGGTTTCGCCATGAGGCCAACCATCGCCCATGCCTGCGTCATGGCCCTCCGGGAATTACTCTAGCCGGCAAGGTACCTCGAAAATCCATCTCCCGGCCGGTACACTAGCCGCTCACGATACGAAACGATGTCCTGGGGCCTCTCAAGAACGCCTCTGTAACAGGACTGGTATCGTGGGCAAAAGCCGCCACACTCTAAAGTGCCATCAGCCGTATCGAGACTCGCTCGATCGCCCGGAGTACTAGGAGAATCGGCATGTACAACAAGATCATGGTGCCAATCGACTTGGCACACCTCGAAGTACTTGAACCCTCCTTGAAAGCGGTCGCCGATCTGGCCCGCCATTACGATGCCGAGGTGTGCTACGTCGGCGTCACATCCTCCGCACCAAGCAGCGTCGCAAGAACGCCGGAGGAGTTCACCCGCAAGCTGGAGGCGTTCGCACAGGAGCGATCCAGGGTGCATGGTCAACCGGTCAGCACCCACACCATCGTCAGCCCCGACCCGATCGCCGATCTGGATGATGACCTGATACAGGCCATCGAGGATGTCGGAGCCGACCTGGTGGTCATGCCGACCCATCCGCCCAAGCACCTGGACGTCATCATGCCGTCCCATGGCGGCAAGGTGGCTACGCACACCAAGGCATCGGTTTTTCTCATCAGGCCGAAGACTGCCTGACGTTTTTCATGACACTAAAAACCTGACGACACCAATTGCAAGGGAGATGTCTCGTGGCCAATCCCCACACGGACAAAAGCGACAAGGAGCCTAATGGCGGCTCCGAAGGAATTCCGGCTCCGGAGGGGCCGGCAAATCTCATTGATACCGACTACGTCATTGGACAGGACAACATCACCACCACCACGCTAGGTGTGGATATCGACCTTCATGGCAAGGTTTTCACGATCTCTGCCATCGTCATCCTGTTCTTCGTGATCGTTACCCTGGCGCTTCAGGAGCAGGTCGCCCCTATCTTCGATGGCGCCTTTAACTTTCTCACCGGCAATCTGGCCTGGTTCTTTCTGTTTGCCGCGAATGTTTTTGTCCTGCTGTCGATCGTTCTGATCTTCACACCGCTGGGGAAGGTGCGGATAGGCGGGGCAAACGCCACACCTGACTTCAGCTATGCCGGCTGGTTCTCCATGCTGTTCGCCGCGGGGATGGGCATCGGTCTGATGTATTTTGGCGTCTCCGAGCCCATGGACCACTTCCAGTCTGCCTTGGGAGGCATTGCCACGGAGAATGGCGCCAGAACCGATTGGGCTCCGCTCGGTGCCGCCGAGGGTAACGAAGAGGGGGCGATCGCGCTTGGCATGGCCGCGACCATCTTCCACTGGGGGCTGCACCCCTGGGCGATCTATGCCGTAGTGGCCCTGGCACTGGCGATCTTTTCCTACAACAAGGGCCTGCCACTGACCATGCGCTCGATCTTCTACCCCATCCTGGGCGAGCGTGTCTGGGGATGGCCGGGCCATGTGATCGATATCCTGGCGGTATTTGCCACCCTGTTCGGCCTGGCCACCTCACTCGGTCTCGGGGCACAGCAGGCCACCAGCGGCCTCAACGACCTCTTCGGCATTCCCGAAGGCAATGCCACCATGGTGATCCTGATCATGGGTATTACCGTGATCGCCATGGGCTCGATCATGCTTGGCGTCGACAAGGGCGTTCAGCGACTCTCTCAGCTCAACATGGTGCTGGCGCTGGTGCTGCTGCTGTTCGTGATCGTCGTCGGGCCGACGCTGATGATCGCTACTGGCTTCTTCCAGAACCTGTTGTCCTACGTGACCAATCTGCCGGGGCTCTCCAACCCCTTCGGTCGTGAAGACGCCAACTTCACCCAAGGCTGGACCGCCTTCTACTGGGCCTGGTGGATCTCCTGGTCACCGTTCGTCGGCATGTTCATCGCACGGGTGAGTCGCGGGCGCACCGTAAGGGAATTCCTGATCGCCGTATTGCTGGTACCATCCCTCGTCTCGGTACTCTGGATGACCTCCTTCGGCGGCACCGGCATCGACCAGTTCATCCGGGGCACCTTCGAGGGCGAGACCGATGCCCTGTTCATCATGCTGAGCGGCCTGCCGCTGACGGAGATCACCTCCTTCATCGCCATCGTTCTGGTCGTGGTGTTCTTCATCACCTCTTCTGACTCCGGTTCACTGGTGATCGACTCCATCACCGCCGGCGGCAAGATCGATGCCCCTCGGCCACAGCGCATGTTCTGGGCAATCATCGAAGGCGCCATCGCCATCGCTCTGCTTCTGGGTGGAGGACTGGCCGCCCTGCAAGCCGCGGTGATCACCACCGGCCTCCCCTTCACGCTGGTGCTTCTGGTCGCTTGTTACGCCATCATCAAGGGTCTGATGAGCGAGCCACGGGGCTGAGCTGATCGCGGGCCTGGATAAGCAAGAAGGTAAAGAAAGGCGGCCCGAGGGCCGCCTTTTGGGTTCTGCCCGTCCGACCAGATCCATCGACCGGCGATGGCCGTCCAGCCCACGTCACCGGTCGATGTCCCAATCCTTCATGACGTTCAGCATCCCTCAAGGAGCAGGACCCTGATATGATTGCTCGCCTCGAGAAACATGCCCCGAGCCCCCTGCCACGACGACTTTGCCAAACCAAGGTAATGGCTTTAGTCAAGCGCAATGTAATAAGGCCTTCGGCCACTGGTAACCCACGAACGTATCGGGCATATTTCAGTAAGCCCCCACTACAATTACGATAAAGGAGCCGTTCTACGCCCATGATGGCACCCGAAGACGCCTTCCGTCTGCTCGCCGATGGTTTGGGCAAAGCCGGCACTCCACAGGCATTCGAGCATCTGGTCGAACGCATCGCGTCGATTTTCGATGGGGATCATGTCGTGATCGGCAAGGTAATGCCCAATCGCGACACCATCCTCACCGTTGCCTTCTGGTCTCAAGGAGCTCTACAGCCAGCCGCAACCTATGAACTGGCCGGCACCCCTTGCGAACACATCTTGAATGACGATATCTGCCAGTTCCCTGATAATCTCCAGGAACGTTTCCCCAATGATGCGCTGCTCCGGGACCTCGGTGCGGAAAGCTACATCGGTATACCCCTCCGAGCACCGAATGGGCAGATGCTCGGCCTGCTGGCACTGATGTGTAATCGTCCGTTATCGCTGGCCGCCTACGGACCTGAGGTGCTGCGCATCGCCGCCACCCAGGCAGGCGCCGAGATGGCACGCCGGATGGCGGAAGAAACCCGTCGCAGCAGCGACCAGCACATCGAGCAACTGATCTACTGGGACAGCGTAACGGGGTTGCCGAATCGCCGGCATTTCATGGAGCGCCTTCAAGAGGCGTGCGACCAAGCCCAGTTGCAAGGCAAAAGCCTGGGGCTGCTCTATCTCGACCTGCAACGCTTTCGCCAGATCAACGATACCCAGGGCCATGAGCGAGGGGACCTATTGCTCGCCGATATCGCCGCGCGGTTCGGCGCCCAGGCCGAGTCCGGCGAATTCGTCGCTCGCCTGGGGGGCGACGAATTCATGGTACTGCTGACCAATACTCGCCCAGCCGCCATGGCACATGCGATCGAACGCTACCGCAACAGTCTCTCGCCACCGATCCAGATCGCCGATCGTAGCTTCTCGATCTCTGCCAGCGTCGGTGCGGCTCTCTTCCCACGAGATGCCGATAACGCTCAATCGCTGTTTCAGCATGCCAGCATCGCGCTCAATCATGCCAAGCGGGACGACAGTCGGACCCGCTTCTTCAACACCAATATGGCCGACGAACTGCACCAGCGGGAGTTCCTGCAGTTGCGCTTCATCGAAGCGTTGAACCAGGGTGGCCTGGCGCTGCACTACCAACCCCAGTTCTGCCTCAAGACCGGCAAGTTGAGCGGAGCCGAAGCGCTGTGCCGCTGGCACGATGAGATACTCGGCCATGTCAGCCCCGGCACCTTCATTCCCCTGGCTGAGGAGCAGGGGCTGATCCGGCAGCTGGGTGATTGGGTACTGGACGAGGCGTGCAACCAGTTGCATGCATGGGATGCACTGAACAAGCCGTTTCCGGGGCGATTGTGTGTCAACGTCTCGGCTCAACAGATGGATGACCCACGCCTGGCGGAGCATGTGCAGCGTCTCGCAACCCGGGTGGCGCCGGGTCGTCTTGGCCTCGAACTTACCGAAAGCGGGCTGATGCGCAACCCTGAACAGACCGTGCGTATCACCCGCGCCCTGCATGATGCCGGCTTCGGCCTGGCGATCGACGACTTTGGCACCGGCTATTCGTCACTGACCTATCTCAAGCGCTTTGCCGCCGATACGCTCAAGATCGATATGTCCTTCGTACAGGACATGCTCAAGAGCAGCCACGATCACGCCATCGTTGCCACCATCATCGCCATGGCTGAAACCCTGGGGATGCAAACCGTGGCGGAAGGCGTCGAGGAGGCGGAGCAGGCCGAAGCACTGCGCGAACTGGGCTGCACCGGCGTTCAGGGCTTCTACTACGGCAGGCCCGTGGACGGCAGGACATTTGCCGACCTCTGGCTCTGAGCCAAGCCGACCCGGCAACGGTCAGTACAAGTCGCTACAGCGTCAAGAGGAAGCAGCGGGTGTCGGACCGGTAGCCTCGTCGCTGTCCGCCAAGTAGACCCTGTCGCGCCCTTCGCTCTTGGCACGGTACATCGCCTGATCCGCCCGCTTGACCAGGGTCTTGCGGCTATCACCCGGTTGCCACAACGCCACGCCGATGCTCACGGTGATCATCTGGGACAAGCCCTCGATGACTAGCGAAGCAATCAGCCGACGCAGCCGCTCGGCAAGCCCTATCGCCGCCTCACGGTTGGTCTCGGTCGCCAGCACCACGAACTCCTCGCCCCCCCAGCGCCCCAGATGATCACAGCTGCGCAGCGACTGCGATACGCCTTGCGACAATACGCTTAATACATGATCGCCCATTTCATGGCCGAACCGGTCGTTGATGCGTTTGAAGTGGTCGGCATCGAACAGTAGCAAGGCGAAGACGCGGCCGTAACGCTCGGCAGCGCCCAGCTCGACATCGATAGCCTGTTCGACCCGGTAGCGGTTCCAGACACCGGTCAGGTTATCGAAGTGGGCCAGTTGCTCCAGTCGACGATTGGCCTCGCCCAGCGCCAGCTGTTCTTGTCGCAGGCGGGCGTTGAGCCGGTCCACTTCGTGGACCGAAGCAGCCAGTGCCAGGTCCTCGCCGAGGTCGACCGCGGCCACGCGTTCGATACGCTCCCAGGCTATACTGCGCCCACTCACCTCCTCACGCCAGGCAGAATGGCGGCCAGGCAGAGGCTGGTCCAAGACGGGTTCACGGCGCTGTTGCTGACGAAGCCGGCCAGGCGAGACGGCCCAGTAGAGGGTCTCTATCTGTTCGGGACGAAACAGCAGCAGCCAGTCACGCCGCCCAGGATTGAGCCGCAGTGGTACTGCCAACAGACCGCATACACCATCCAGTGCCAGCCCCTGCGCGAACGCGTGCGACGTCAGTGCGGCAGAGTACCAGGGGCCGTCATGAACATGCTCGGCTTCCAGGCGTGTCACCAGGTCGACCAGGTCGCCATGAGCCGGCACCTCACCGAAACCGAGTAGCGCGCCATCATGAAGCAGTGCGACACCCTGGGCACGAAACAGCAGCAGCCACTCCGCCCCATGACGCCTGACCAGCGCTTCCGGGCTGGAAAGGCGCTGGCGCTCCCGGGTCAGCAGGTCGCGGCTGTCCTGTACCCGGTGTAGATAACGGGCCTCCTGCCTCGCATTAAGCAGGAACAGCCGCTGGGAGGCCATCTGCACCAGTACCCTGGCCGCCTCACGAACCGCTGGTGCCAACGGCACGGCCCCCAGGCCGTGCCCCACCAGCAGGCCCCATAGCCCATGCTGCCCACGGATGGCGATGGAGAGCATGGCACCGACCCCGATATGCACCTGGTAACCCACCTGTTCAGGCGATACCGCACGCAACACGCTGGCATTCAAGTCGTCGCGCTGGCTATGACGCTCCGTTTCACGCGTGAGGACCTCGACCGGTACCGCTTGCACGTCGGGAACGCTACGCACCGGGCTCTCATCGAAGAGACGCCTCGCTCGCGCCGGGAAATCGCTGGCGGGAAAGTGCTGGCCATGCAGGGAAGACACCCCGTCGGCACAGTGCTCGGCAATGATCTTGCCATGACGGTCGGCATCGAAGCGACAGACCAGCACGCGGTCGTGGCCGGTAAGGTGGCCTACACCTTCCACCAGGGTATCCAGCAGGGCGTCAATGCTGTCGGTTTCACCAATACTTCTAAGCCACTCGTTGACCTCTCCCATCAGACGCCGTTGGCCCTGCGAACGACGCGGCTCGATTTCCACCACGATACGATCACCACGCCGGTGGGCACTGACCTGCGCACGAAGCGCCGATTCGGCGAGCTTGCGTGTGAAGGCCAGCGGCGCCGACATGCGCGACCTGCCTTGTATCTCGCGTTTCAGGGTCTGCGCCAGACGGCGGCCCAGGATCTGGGCAAGTGAGGCATTCAATACCTCCGACATGGACAGGTGGGTCAGATCGATCAGATTGGCGCTGGCCCCGAGCACGGCGTCGGCGTCGGCGTCGAGCACCAGCAGCCAGCCGCAGGGCTGAATATGGCCTGCGACTCTGTAGAGCCCTTGGCCCCCAGTGTCGTTCTGGCTCGGCGTCATGTCGGCATACCTTGTTTGTCAGCCACAGAGGGTAGCCGATCACTGAGAGACGAAGAACGCTCTATGAAGAACGCTCTATTCTGAAGCTATCGCCTCGGTCCTGAACGCTAGAGTACAGCACTTGACGGTGGTCATCTCATGCGCTGCAGCCGTATCGGCTAGCTCCACAACTCGCCGATCGTCGCCTGGGATCGATAGTGGGTGGCAATCTGAGCCTGGAGCAGCTCGGCGGTGGCCAGGGCATCGAGCAGCGCATGATGGCCCTGATACGCCGGCAGACCATAGCGAGCCCGGCTATCGCTCAGCCGAATGGATACGGGAGGCCGGCGCATCCAGCGCCGAAAGCGTGCCCACAGCGAGAGCCGGTGTCGCCGCGCCTCCAGGGACATGGTGTCGATGACCGGAAAGCGAAGCTCCTCCCCCAGGCGTGACCTGGCCGCCTCGTCCAGGAACGGCCGCTCGATATGGCGAAAGTGCACCACGGCAAGACGACCGGCCATGGCCTCGAGCAGTTCGGGCAACACCGTCGCCAGGTCCGGCGCCTCAGCGATTTCCGAATGGGTGATGCGATGGAAGGTGATCGACTCACTGGACAGGGGCCGGGATGGGCGCACCACCCAATAGCGACGTTCGGCCCAGCGAATGCGACCGAGGGTGAAGGGAACCAGGCCGATGCTGACGATATCATGGCGACGCGCATCGAGCCCGGTGGTCTCCAGGTCCAGCGCTACCAGCGGTGCCTCGTCGATGGGAGTGTCGGGGGTCGGGCAGCTGGCGGCAAAGTAACGGGCCAGTTCTGGCGATGAGACCCTGTCGGCTCGTGCGGCAAGATACGCCGGCCAGTCGGGGAGAGAACGCGCTGGAGACAGGCGATGAGAGAGCATGGCCTAGCGAGACCGGCCGGTGCGAGCCGGCATCGGATAACGATACTTGAGAAACTTCTGTGCGTTGCTCAGGACCTGGAAGGCGTCCTTGAGGTTGTGGCGCTCGCTATCTTCGACGTTCTCCGGTTCGATGTTGTTATCCGGCATTCGGTCCTGCTGAATGTCGATGACCTGATGGCGTATCCGCGCCATGGCGATCAGTTCCAGTGCATATCGCAGCTTCTCGCCGGCCCCCGGTGCCAGCAACTGGGTGTTGCCGATAGCGTCGAGCCGCTCGAAGCTGTTCTGTGCCTGCGAGCCGCAGGCCAGGGCATGCACCCGGATCAGATCCACCATGGGTGCCGTGCCACGTCGCTTGAGGTTGATGGAATTGTTTTGCTTGCCATCCTTTTCCATCACGAAGGTCCGGAAAAATCCCAGCGGCGGCGTGCGATTCAAGGCATTCCGCGCCATGGCCGCCAGGAACAGCGGGCTTCCGGGTGCTTTCTTCGCCACCAGGTCCTGCAACTGCTCGACATACGCCTCTTCGCCATAGTTGCTGTCCAGATCGAAGAAGATCGAACTGTGCAGCAGACGTTCGGGGGTGGGGTTGTCGATCCAGTCATTGAAGTAGCGCTTCCACACCGAGAGAGGCTGACGCCACTTGGCGTTGGTCGCCATCACCTCCCCCTTGCAATACGGGTAGCCGCAGGCATCGAGGCCATCGCTGACACGCTCGGCCAAAGCCAGGAAGTAGGCGTCGTGTCGCTTGGCATCGAAATCGTCGGAGAGTACCAGGGCATGGTCCTGGTCGGTGACGATGGACTGCTCATTGCGCGCCATGGAGCCATTGACCATGAAGCAGTAGGGAACCGGCGGCGGCCCCAGCTCCTCTTCGGCCAGCTCCAGCAAGCGTCGGGTGAAGCTGCGGCCGATGGTTGACAGGGCACTGCCCACCATCTGCGAGTTGGCCCCGTCTTCCACCATGCGCACGAAGGCGGCGCGCACATCGGGAGCCAGCTTGGCCAGCCCTTCGGCGCTGGACTGGTGGAAGATATTGCTGACCAGGTAGAGGCTACTGTGGGTCTCGTAGCGGATGATGTCCGATAGATGCACGATACCCACCGGACGGCGGCGATGCAGTACCGGTAGATGATGGATGTTGTTGCGCAGCATGCACAGCATCGCCTCATGCACCGATTCGTCGGACTGGATGGTGATCAGCCGTTCGCCCAGCAGCTCGCCGACGGGCGTGTCGGGCGAAAGGCCCTCGGCCACGACCCGTGTGCGAAAGTCACTGTCGGTCAAGATGCCACAGACCTTCCATGGCCGGTCTTGGCTATCGGTGAAGGTGTAGCGTGGATTGTTGTCCGGTGCATCCAGTACCAGTGCCGCCGAAGCCTGGGCCTCCCCTATCTGGCGTGCCGCCTGCTGTACCGTGGTGGCGGCCTCGATCATGACCGGATAGCGCGTCAGCAGCTTGCGCACCCGAGTGATCATCATGTCGTTGGCTTGCTTGTGCTGTTCCACCGCCGCCGCCATGCGGGGTCGCCCCAGTTCGACGAAGTCGGCGAAATGCTCGTCGGCTTCACAGAGCTTATGAAACAGCGGCTCGGGAATGAAGTAGATCAGGGTGTCTTCCAGTGCCCGCGCCGGGAAACGCACCCGATGATTTCGCAGCAGGCTGAAGTGGCCGAAGATGTCCCCTTCGCCCAGACGATTGTAGAGATCGCCGTTGCGACGATAGACCTCCACGGCGCCACTACGGATATAGCACAGCTCATGAAGCTCCTGGTCGAGCACCAGGATATCAGTGCCCGCCTTGAAGTAACCCACCTCCACCTGCCCGGCCAATGCATCGAGCAGGTCGTCGGAGAGGCTCTCGAAGGGAGGAAAGCGGCTCATGTGCTGACGAATTTCCAGTAGCTCCACTTCCATGCGTCACCCCACTGTCAGCGCAAGATTGGATGGCGACAGTGTGTAAGGCTCCCTTGATGCTGTAAAGAGCCGAATGCGACTCGCAAATAGCAGAAAGGCCACCCTCGGGTGGCCTTTCTGCATCATGCTGGCGATGCGCCGTCACATCAGGATTGCTCGGCCATCTGCTGCACACGCTGCATCAGCTCGGGATCCTGCTGGATGGCGTGCCCGATGGCGTTGAAGGTATCCACGTCAAGACCGCTATCCTCGACCACTTCCACCATCTTGTCGTTGGCTTCCATACGCACTTCCTGCTGAGTCTGCTCATCCTCAGCGGCGTGCAAGCGCTCGGTATACTCCTGGGAAATCACCGCGATGTCCTGAGACGCATCGGCAAACTGCTGCAACTGGTCGTCAGAAAAATCCTGGGCCGGCGCGGCGGCTTGCGGCTGCTGCTGAGGATCGGCGGCCGGATCTTGCGCGGCATCCTGAGCGTGTGCCTGAACGGCCATGAGGCCGGCAGTGAGCAGGGCGGCCGAGAAAAGTGCAGTCATCCTTTGCATGAAATACCTCCAAAACGTATTGCGTGGGTGTGTTGCGGTACGTGGGGGTGAGACGCGGGTGAGACGCATGGGTTCAGAATTTCCTTGTAACCGAATGAAACAACATCCGCCGTGAAAATACTTATCTTGCTACCTTTTCCCGCACCCCAAGACACAGTATCGTCGCTACTTTACTCAGATATGGATGCTGGCTGTCAATGAGCGCTCCTGCCCCTTCTCGGCTCGATACAATACTGCTGGCCGGCATGCCGGTGCTGTTCGTGGCCCTCTGGAGCACTGGCTTCATCGGCGCCAAGTTCGGTCTTCCCCATGCAGAGCCGTTCACCTTCCTGTTCGTGCGCTTCGTATTGACCCTCCTCCTGCTGGTGCCACTGGTCAAGCTGTTCAAGGGCGGCTGGCCACAAGGGGCACGACTATGGGGACACATCGGTGTTTCCGGCATGCTGGTGCATGGCGCCTACCTGGGTGGCGTCTTCTACGGTATCTACCTGGGCATGCCGGCAGGCCTGGCCGCTCTGCTGGTGGGGCTTCAGCCATTGCTGACGGCCACCCTGGCAAGCCCGCTGCTGGGCGAGAGAATCACTGTCATCCAGTGGCTGGGGCTGCTGCTGGGGCTTGCCGGTATCGTGATGGTTCTGGGCAGCAAGCTCGACCCGGGGGCGGCACTGTTTCAAGGCTTTGGTCTGGGGGCCCTGGCCAGCATTCTGGCCGCATTGGCGGGTATCACCCTGGGCACGCTCTACCAGAAGCGTTTCTGCACCGGCATGCCGTTGCTTTCCGGCACCGTGGTGCAATATCTTGCGGCAGGCTGCCTGCTGGGAGTCGGCGCCCTGCTGTTCGAGGAGCGCAGCATCGACTGGAGTCCCACCTTCGTTCTGACCATGGCCTGGCTGGTACTGGTGCTGTCTATCAGCGCGATCCTGTTACTGATGGCGCTGATTCGGCGTGGAGAGGCGTCACGGGTGGCGAGCCTGTTCTATCTGGTACCGCCGGTCACAGCGCTGCAGGCCTGGTGGCTCTTCGATGAACGACTGCCGTTGACGGGCCTGATTGGCATGGTCGTCACCATCGTCGGCGTCGTGCTGGCCGTTCGCTACAAGTCACCAGGCAAGGCATGAAGCGACTATCGGTTCAGTCTGCGGCTAGCCGTTCCAGGTAGCTCGAACCGCCGAGGTTGCGCATCTGCTGGCGTATCCACTGGCTGCGCCGCTCCGTCTGCGGACCAGGCCGCGCAGCATCCCAAGCCCGGGGGTTGGGTAGAATGGCGGCCAGCCGACTCGCCTGCACCTCGTTCACCTGGCTGGCCGACACGCCAAAGTAGTGCTGTCCGGCTGCCTCGAGACCAAATACACCGTTGTCCCACTCGGCGATATTCAGGTAGACCTCGAGAATTCGCTCCTTTGGCCACAGTGTCTCGATCAGCAGCGTAAACCAGGCCTCGAGCCCCTTGCGTGCCCAGCTGCGCCCGGTCCAGAGAAACAGGTTCTTAGCGGTCTGCTGGCTGATGGTGCTGGCACCGCGCAGGCGCGCACCGGAGCGGCTGGCTTCCCAGGCGCGCCGCATCTCGGCGACATCGAAGCCCCTGTGATCGGGAAAGCGCTGGTCCTCGGCGGCCATCACCGCCAGCTTGGCGTGGTCGGAAAGCTCTCCCCACGGGCGCCACTGATGCTGGATGGGCAGCGACTCGCCGGAGAGCCAGGCTTCGACCTTGCGTTCCAGCATCACCATCGAGCCGTAGGCCGGCACATAGCGCATCATCAGCACCAACACCAGCGACAACACAACGAAGGCGGCCCCGACCAGGGCCGCCCAGCGCAGTACACGAAAGAGAGCGGCGCGAATCATGTCACGCCTGACAGCGTTCGTTGATCAGCGTTTGAATAGATACTCGGCATGATAGCGCAGGTGGTCCTCGATGAAGCTGGCGATGAAGTAGTAGCTGTGATCATACCCTGGCTGACGACGCAGCGTCAGTGGATGATCGTGTGCACTGCATACCGCCTCGAGTCGCTCGGGCTTCAACTGCTCGACAAGGAAATCGTCCTCCTCGCCCTGGTCGATGAACAGGGGTTGGCTCGACGCCCCCTTGGCCACCAGCTCGCAGGCATCATACTGGGTCCAGCTACCGGGGTCTTCTCCCAGGTACTCGTGGAAGGCCTTGCGCCCCCAGGGGCACTGGCTGGGATTGACGATCGGCGCAAACGCCGAGACCGAGCAGTAGTGACCGGGCCGACGCAGCGCCATGATCAATGCGCCGTGACCGCCCATGGAGTGTCCACTGATGGCCTCACGGCCGTTGACCGGAAAATGTTGCCGAACCACCGAGGGAAGCTCCTCGGTGACGTAGTCATACATCCGATAATGATTCTTCCAGGGCTCCCGGGAGGCATTGACATAGAAACCGGCACCGGAGCCAAGGTCGTAGCTGTCGTGCTCACCCGGCAGGTCGGTACCGCGCGGGCTGGTATCCGGGCAGACGATGGCAATTCCCAGCTCTGCCGCCACACGCTGGGCTCCTGCCTTCTGCATGAAGTTCTCGTCGGTACAGGTCAGCCCCGACAGCCACCAGAACAGCGGCACCCGCTCGGTCTCGGCCTGGGGTGGCAGGTAAATGGCGAACACCATCTCGCAGTCAAGCGCGCGCGAGCGGTGCCGGTAACGCTTGTGCCAGCCACCGAAACTCTTGTTGGCCGATACCAGTTCGAGCTTTTCGGTCATGCTCATCGTTCGGTCTCCTCACGGTCGTGCCCAACTGACAACGACCGAAACGGCTGATTGCGGGCGCGTATTACGTATCACGCGCGGTTTCGAGTGCCTATCACCCGCGCGTCACGCAGCGTCGGGTGTGAGTAAAAAGCGACGCGTATCATCCGCGCGTCACGCAGCATCGGGCGTGAGTAAAAAGCGGCGCGTGTTAATAGTGAAGCACGGTACGGATGCTCTTGCCGGCATGCAGCAGCTCGAAGGCCTCGTTGATCTGATCGAACGGCAAGTCGTGGGTGATGAAGTCGTCGATGTTGATCTCACCGTTCATGTAACGCTCCACATAGCCGGGCAGCTCGGTACGCCCCTTGACCC
>NZ_QPII01000011.1 GCF_003336675.1 Billgrantia montanilacus
AGGTGCAGCAGCGCAGCGCCCGCGACGAGAGCGCGATGGCGATGAGGGCCATGCCGATGGGCAGCGTGCTCTTGATGATGAAGCGATAGGGCAGGCCGCTGGGCGCCTGGGAGCGCTCGCCCCGGGCAAAGGCGCGATAGGCGTACTCGGTGAGGCCGTCGATCATGAAATAGAGGACCGGCAGCACCAGCAGGACGATGCCGAGCAGTTCGACCCAGGCCTGGAAGCGCAGCGAGAACCGCTCGCGCAGCACGTCGACGCGCACGTGATCATCGGTGACCACGGCATAGGCCAGGGTAAGAATCATGGTGGCGCCGAAGAGGTGCCAGGACATCTCCTCCAGGGCGATGGAACCGCGGCCGAGGATGAAACGGCTGAAGACATTGGTCAGCACGACGGCGAGGGTGGCGATCCACAGCCAGGAGAGCGTCTTGCCGATCACCGCGATGGCGGAGTCGAGAACGTGGCTCAGCCGGTTGGTGGGGAGATCCTGTGGCTGTGGGTGAGGCGAATTGGCCGATGCGTGATCGGGATTGGGTGTAGACATCGAGGAGCGGCCTCATATTACCGGAAGCAGTGCCATACGCATCAGAGGGCCTTGCGGCCCCCTGATGCTCGGCTGGTGATGATCAGTCGGACTTGGGCGCGTAGTAGGAACGCGGCAAGTAGCCTTTCGAGTGCCAGTTGCCGTGGACGTCCATCCACTCACGCTGGCTCTCCAGGACACGGGCGAACAGCTCATCCTCGCTGGACATCTCTTCCAGTACCTGCATGGTGACCGCCTCTAGCTCGGCGAGAATCTCCGGCGACAGGGTCTGGGCGTTCACGCCCTCTGCCTCGAATTCCGCCAGCGCCTGGGGGTTCTCCCACTCGCTCTCGGAGAAGCCGAACAGGGTTGCGGAGCGACAGCCGGTCTCGATCTGGGCGCGGCTCAGGTCGGTCAGGTCGTCCCAGGTCTCCTGGTTTACCAGCAGATGAGAGGTGGTATAGGTCTGGTGCCAGCCCGGCATGATGTAGTTCTGGACGATCTCCTGCATGCCCAGGATACGGTCGACCGCCGGGGCGGAGAATTCCGTGGCGTCGATGGTGCCGCGCTCCATGGCCTGGTAGAGCTCGCCGCCGGGCAGCATGGTGACCGAGGCGCCCAGGTTTTCCATGACACGACCGCCGATACCGGCGAAGCGAATGCGCAGGCCGTCGATCTGGTCGAGGGACTCCAGCGGCTCGGCGAACCAGCCGGCGGCTTCGGGACCAATGACGCCGCACAGCAGTGCCTTGACGCCATAGGGCTCATACACTTCCTGCAGCAGCTCGTCGCCGTCGCCGAAGTAGTGCCAGGCCATGAAGGCGGGCGGCTCCATGCCGAAGGGAGGGCCCGAGAGCAGCGGCAGCACCGGAATGCTGCCCTGGTCGTAGCCGATCCAGGTGAAGCCGGCCGGGTAGCGGCCCTCGGAGACGGCATCGAGAATCTCGAACGGCGGGATCAGTTCGCCCGGCTCGTAGTAGCGCAGGTTGATATTGCCGTCGGAGATGGCTTCCAGAGTTTCGGAGAGGTGTACCACCGGCGTACTCAGGCCGACGAGGTGTGACGGGAAGGCGATGGGCACCTGCCAGCGAACGCTCTCCTGAGCATTGGCGGCACTTGCCAGGGTGGCACTTGCCAGCATCACGGCAGCTGTTGTGCCGATCAGTTTAAAGCGTACAGGTATTCTGGGGCCAGTAATGGCTTGCATAGACGCGACTCCACTTGTTGCGACGGGTATTGTTTTAGGAAAGGCCTATTCCGAGGACGAGATTATAGAGGGGTCTGATTGGGCTCAAGTTGGAAAATTGGTAATACCAATTTCGGATCATGCGACACTGCGCTGAATTTCGGGATGATGTCGGAAACTTCGCTAATTATGTTATGAAAATAAAAAAATACGCTGCTAAAATCCTCGAAAGTGCATTTTAAATTAGCGAACTAACGGCTGGGCGTCAGCGTCGTGTTTCGACCAATTGCTAAGGTAGAAGACGCTTAACGGCTGCCAGGGAAGTGACGGTTGCTGACAAAGGAGGGGTTTTGAGAGAGTCAAATGTCGCTTTATTGCTGAATTGGTCAGACCAAATGGCGAGGTCCCGCTGGCGAGGACTGGTCTGGATCAGCGGTGATGCGGGCGAGGCCCGCGCGCGTGCCGCCAGCATCTGGCAGCAGCGTAGCTGGCAGGCGCCGTGCTGGGTGGGGGCCGAGCATCCCCCCGAATGCGAGGCCGCTCACTGGCTTTCTCCGGCGAGGGCGCGCAGCCACCTGGGCGGCGAGCATGATCTGGTCGTGTTCGATACGCTGACGGCGGGCGCCGACTTCGATCCCGACGCCTTCGGCGCCTTGAGCGGCACCCTCCGCGCCGGGGGGCTGTTGCTGTTGCTCACTGCGGAAGGCTGGGGAAGGCCGCGAGCGGGACGCCCGGCGAAGGGCCCCTACCTCTCACGTCTACGCCACCGGCTGGAAATGGACGGCAGCGTGGCACGCTGGCGGTCCGGGGAGATGCCGATGCTGCCCCAATGGTCCGGCGAGGAGTCTGCCAGGACCAGTTCCGTCGAAGACCCGGACTGCCTGACGGCCGACCAGGCCGAGGCGGTGTCGCGGCTGGTCAGGTTGAAGCGCCGCCGGCCGCTGGTGCTCACGGCGGACCGCGGGCGCGGCAAGACGGCGGCCCTGGGAATCGCCTGCGCCCGGCTGCTGGCTGCGGGGGAGCGTGAAATACTGGTCACGGCTCCCCGGCCCACTGCGGTGTCGGCACTGTTCGAGCGGCTGGCGGCGCTGTGCCCGCAAGGGGAGCGTCATGGCAATGACTTCGTCGACGGCAGCGGTGGGCGCGTGGCGTTCGTCGCGCCGGATGCGCTGGCCGCCATGGCGGAGCGGGGGGATGCGGGCGGCAGTGGCAGCCGGCTGCTGGTGGACGAGGCGGCGGCGATTCCCGCCAGCCTGCTGGGCCAGTGGCTCGAGGCCTTCCCGCGGATCGCCTTCGCCACAACGGTTCATGGCTACGAAGGCTCCGGGCGCGGCTTTGCCCTGCGCTTTCGGGAGCGGCTGCAGCGCCAGGCGCCTGACTGGCATGAATTCCATCTTGGGGCACCGGTACGTTGGGCGGAGGGCGACCCGTTGGAGCATCTGGTCAGCGATTTGTTGCTGCTCGATGCCGAGCCTTCTCGCGCTGCGCCCACGACAACCGCGCTGGTCGAGAAGGCGTGGCCGCGCGATCGGCTCGTCACCGATGAAGCGGCACTTCGAGAAGTCTTTGGGCTGCTGGTCCAGGCCCATTACCGCACCACTCCGGGAGACCTGCGACGCCTGCTTGATGAGCCGGGGCTGCAGGTCTCGACGCTCGATGCCGAAGGGCATGCCCAGGGGGTGATCGTCCAGGGAGACGAAGGGGGTTTCGATAACGAGCTGGCCGAGCGGGTGGCGAGGGGCGAGCGTCGCCCACCGGGACATCTGTTGGCGCAATCCCTGGCTGCACACGCCGGCTCCCGCGAGGCCCTCAAGGCTCGGCTGCGCCGCGTGCAGCGCATCGCCGTGCACCCAGGGCGCCGGCGCGAGGGGTTGGGGCGACGGCTGCTCGCCGCGGCACTGGCAGCGGCCCGCAGGGACGGCGTTGACCTGCTGGGTGCAAGCTTCGGCGCCGAGCCGGGACTGATTGCTTTCTGGCAGGCGCAGGGCTTTCGGGCGGTCAGGCTGGGGCTATCCCGGGAGACGTCCACTGGCGAGCATGCATTGATGGTGCTTGCGCCGAGCAGTGGGCGGGGCGAGGCCCTGGTCGAAGAGCTGGCCATGGGTTTTCAGCGACTGCTGCCGACGTTGCTCGCCTTCGAGCTCAAGACCCTGGACCCAACAGTGGCGTTGATGCTGCTGGCCGAAGGCCCGAGCCCCTCTCTGGATGCCACCGATCGCCGCGATATCGCCGACGTGGCCTTCGGCTACCGTGAGCCGGCCCTGGCACGCCCGGCCCTGCAGGCCCTGCTGCGCCAGGCGGCAGTCGAGCGGCGGGACGACCCGACGCTGGCCAGCTTGGTGGCCTGGGCTTTTCAGGGCCGTGACATACGCTGGTTGGCGACTAACATGAAGGTGGCGGGTCGGCGCGGCGTCATGGAGCAGCTGCGCAAGTCAGTGGCACGGCTCATCGAGGGACAGGTCGCGCAAGGTTGGGTGGAGAGTTAAGTGGACTTTCCCCGGCGTCACCGTCCCGGTAAGGTAGCTCGGTTATCCACATGAAGAATCAATGATGAACGAACATCTCGAGCAGCTTTCACCGCAGCCACTGTGGCGGCATTTCCGGACCCTGTGCAATACGCCGCGCCCCTCCGGGCACGAGGCCGCACTGGTGGCCGTTATCGAGGCCTGGGCCGATGCCCGCGGCCTGGCCCATGACCGCGATGCCTTCGGCAACCTGCGCATTCGCAAGCCTGCCACGCCGGGCCATGAAGAGGCGCCGGGTGTCATCTTGCAGGGGCACCTGGATATGGTGGCTCAGGCCAACCTCGACCACCCACATGACTTCACCAGGGACCCCATCGCGACCTACGTGGCGGAGGGCTGGCTGCATGCCCGCCATACCACGCTGGGGGCGGATAACGGGCTGGGGGTGGCGGCGGCGCTTGCCGTGTTCGAGGATGTGAGCCTGAAGCACGGCCCGCTCGAGGCGCTGTTCACTCTGGAGGAGGAGTCCTCCATGGGCGGCGCCCTGAACCTGGCAGAGGAGTGGCTCGACGGCCAGGTCTTGCTCAACCTCGACTCCGAGGATCGCGGCGAGGTCTTCATCGGTTGTGCCGGTGGTGCCGATATCGTGGTCGAGGCGCAGCTGCCCACCGGCGAGCTTGGCGACGACGAAATGGCACTACGGCTCTCCCTGACCGGCCTGGTCGGGGGGCACTCCGGCATCGACATTCACCGGGGCCGTGGCAACGCCAACCGGCTGCTGGTGCGGGCCTTGCGGGCGCTGGAGGCCTTCGATGCGCGCCTGGTGGACTACCACGGCGGCACCCTGCGCAATGCCTTGCCCCGTGAGGCGTTTGCCACCCTGGCCCTGCCGGCAGACGAGGAAACGGCTGCCCGCGAGCGGATCGCTGCGCTCCAGCAGGAGCTACGTACCGAGCTTGCAGGCGTCGATGAAGGGGTGACGCTGGCGCTGCAGCCGCTGATGTCGCCACCGGCCAAGGCACTCAATGCCCATGCCAGCCGGATGCTGGTGGCGGCGCTGCACGTGGCCCCCTGTGGCGTGGAGCGGATGAGCCTGGGCGTGCCCGGCGTGGTCGAGACCTCCAACAACCTGGGTGTGGTCAGCCTGGAAGAGGGGCGCTTTCATCTTTGCGCCCTGGTTCGCTCGCTGCACGACTCTGCCGCGGCGGACATGGCCGACCGCTTTGCCGGGCTCTTCGACCTGATCGGTGCCCGCACCCGGGTCGAGAACGGTTATCCCGGCTGGACACCCGACCCCGACAGCCCTCTACTGGCACGCTTTCGCCGGCTGCATCAACGGCAGCTGGGTAGCGACCCGGCGGTCAAGGTGATCCATGCCGGGCTGGAGTGCGGCATCCTGGCTGGCAAGTATCCCCACCTCGACATGATCTCCTTCGGCCCGCTGATTCGCGGCGCCCACTCTCCCGACGAGCGCGTGGAACTGGCGTCCGTCGAGGAGTTCTGGGCGTTGCTGCGGGGACTGATCGAGGATCTCGCCGAGAGTCGGGTGGCCTGACGTGGCGTCAGGAGAAACCGGGTGCGAAAAACGGCACCGGCCGAAGGGCGGTGCCGTAGGAGCGGTGAGCCGGTATAGAGAACAACCGGGTCCGAGAGTCAACCCAGGTAGGCGTTGAGCATCCAGACGGTCTTTTCCTGCTCGCGAATGTAGTCACCGGCCTGGGCGGCGGTGCCTTCGTCATCGGCATCGGACGCCAGGGCGAGAACCTCTCGCTGCAGCTCGATCAGCGTCTGGTAGCCCTTGAGCACGCCTCGTACGCAGGCTTCGCCATCTCGTACATCCTTGTCTTCGCCGATCACCGCCATGGACACATAGTCGCTGTAGGCGTGGGCTGGCTGATGCCCCAGCGTCAGGATGCGCTCGGCCACTTCGTCGACCTTGGTCAGCAGGTCGGTATAGAGCTCCTCGAACTTGGTGTGTAGCTCGAAGAACTGAGGGCCCTTTACGTTCCAGTGGTAGCCGCGCACGTTCATGTAGAAAATCTGGTAGTTGGCCAGCAGGGCGTTGAGTTTTTCGGCAAGCTGGCTGGCGCTGTCTTCGTGCAGGCCGATGGCATTGGTGTCGCTCATGTGCAGTGCTCCTTGTGCTGGGTGCTTCTCCCGGGAGGATGCTTCTCTTGAGAATGGGCCCTTGAGAGTAGTTCTTGAGAGTAGTTCTTGAGAGTGGTCCCTTGAGAGCGCGCCTCCTGGTAAAAAGCAGATCCGTTGGGCAAATCGCCGTTCCGGGAGCGATTTGCATCGCCATGGTTGGATAGCCAGTGTAAAAGCCCCGGCGCCGGGCGATAAGCAAAATCTGATCATCGCCTCCATAGCGTTCCTTCATGATGTGTCGCCGAGCGTATCGTTTTTCAAGGATGTGCGAAGTTTTGCCGCACCATCGACGACCTTGCGGGAACCCTGGGTCATGGCGAGACTCTGATAGACGGCGTTGGCGTGGCATGCCGCTCACCTGGTGGTTGTATGGTGCCCTGTGCCGAGTAGACTGCGAGCCAAATCGATCGGGAGATACCCAATGCGTTCATGGTGGTGGATGCCCTGCCTGCTGATACTGGCCGGCTGCCAGACGGCCCCCACGGCACTGCCTACGGCGGAGCCTCGACCGGCTGCGGAGTGCCGTTGGGAAGCCGGCGATATCGATGCTGACGAGTGGCTGCGTCGCTCCCTCACGATACTCGAGCGGGACGGTTTCGTGATTCGGCACACCGAGACGGCGCTGGGGCTGGTCAATGCCGAGCGCACCCGTACAGTGCCCGGCTACGGCGACTTCTACGACCGTGAGCGTGTCGGTGTATTCGGTGGCTATGGCGTAGGCGGTGGGCGCGGCGGTCTATCCACCGGTGTGATGATCGGCTTCGGCGGTGGGGGAGGCAGCTTTACGCGTGATGCCACGCGCCTGGAGCGTGTCTCGCTGGTGGCTGATGGTGACTGGGTGCGGGTCACCCGGGATATCCAGATCATCGACTGGCAGGGCGAGATCCGCGAGAGCCGCAGTGCCAGCGACACCGACTTCTGCCTTTCGCTGCGCAATGCCATGACCGCGACCGACTCCCGGGGAGGCGCCTGATGTCCCGTTTCGTCACCCTTTTGCTAGCGCTGCTGCTGGCCGGCTGTGCTGCCACTGCCCCGGCCCCCGAGCCTCGCGAACTCTCCCTGGCCGCTACGCCAGACGACGTGCTGCAGGAAACCGTCGACCTGTTGATGGAGGAGGGCTACGTGATTCGCCATGCGGATGTCGAACTGGGCAGGGTGGAAGCGGCGCTGGCCCGCTGGCCCGGCTATCGGGTCAGGGCGGAGGTCACGCCGGAGGGCGAGGCGGCACGCATCTCGCTGACGGCCACACGGGGTGGGCGCCCCTTGTCGCCCTACCTGCTCGACCGCCTGCTCGCGGCACTGCAGACCCGGCTCGGGCTGGCACCCTGATGTCTCTGTGTAACGCCGCCTGGTATTGCGCACCCTGTTCCACCTGTTCGAGATACCCAAAGACTATGACGCTTTTACGCCCTGCTATGCCGAGCCGTGCTCGCTTCTGGCTGATTTGGCTGACGGCCCTGTTGGTGCTGCCGAGCCTGGTCCAGGCGCACCCCCATGGCTGGATCGACATGCGCATGCGATTGGTCCTCGACGACCAGGGCCGCCTGGAAGGGCTGCATCAGGCCTGGCGCATGGATCCCTTCTATAGCCTGATCATCCTCGAGGAGCTGGGGCTGGCCGAGGGCGAGGGCGGGCTCGAGGCGGGGCTGGACAAGCTGGGTGGCGAAATACGGCAAAACCTGGCGCCCCATGACTATTTCACCGAACTGCAGGTGGGGGGCGAGAAGCTTGCCGTGGGAGAGGTGGCCGAATACACCGTCATGGAGCGCGGAGGGCGAGTCGAGTTCATCTTCATGCTGCCGCTGGAGACGCCGCTGCCGCTGAGCGGTAAGACACTGCACTACAAGGTGTTCGATCCCACCTACTACCTCGAGGTGGTGCACGAAGCCGAAGGCAACACTCCCCTGGACGATGCCCTGACGGTCAATGGCGAGTTGGCCTGCACAACACGGATCATGCCTGCCGACCCGGATCCCGAGCTGGTCATGGAGGCATCGATGCTGGATATCACCGATGAAGCCGAGCCCGGGCTAGGCCGCCACTTCGCCGAAACCGGGGAGGTGACATGCGAATGAGGGGTCTGCGTCTGCATGGCAGAGGGTGGCTGGCCGGGGTGGGCCTACTGCTGGCCGCCGCCGTGGTCCTGCTGGTTGTCCAAGGGAGCTTCCAGTCGCTGAGCTTTCAGCTGGTCTCCTGGCAGCGGGATTTTCATCGCGCCCTTACCCTGGCGATCACCGAGCTCTCCGGAACACCTTCGCCGTCCACCTGGATGGCTTTGCTGGGCATCAGCTTCGGTTATGGGGTCTTCCATGCCGCAGGGCCTGGTCACGGCAAGGCGGTACTGACCACCTATCTGCTCACCCAGGGCGGAGCGGTTCGCCGTGCCCTGGCGCTCTCCTTCGCCGCTTCGTTGTTGCAGGGCGTCGTCGCCATCAGCCTGGTCGTGGTGCTGGTGCATGGCCTGGGCTGGGTCACCCGCCAGGCCATGGGTAGTGTGGCCTGGGTCGAGCAGGCCAGCTTCCTGATGGTGGCCCTGCTCGGTGCCTGGCTCTGCCTGCGTGCCATTCGCCAGCTGCGACGCCCAGTGCTCCTCAGTCACGCTCATTCGTCGCCAGGCGCTGCAGCGGACCAGGCATCAGGCAACTCATCAGACCACGTAGTGGACCCACATCATGGCCATGAGCATGGCCATGAACACTGCTGCGGGGGGCATCATCATGTGGACCCCCGGCAGGCCGCCGACTGGCGCACCGCGCTGGCCACCGTCGTTGCCATCGGTATTCGCCCTTGCAGCGGCGGGGTATTGCTGTTGGGTGCGGCGACGCTGCTGGGCCAGTTTTCGGTCGGGGTGGCGGCCGTCATGGTCATGGCGCTGGGCACGGCATTGACCGTCTCCGGCCTGGCGTTGGCCAGCGTCGTGGCGCGTGGCTGGGCCGAGCGTCGGCTGGCCCGGCAGAGCAGCATGGAGCGCGCCGGTCGGATGCTGGGGTGGGCATCCCTGGGGGGCGGGCTGGCCATCATGACACTGGGAATCTCGCTTTCCGTGACCGGGGTGTCCCAGCCCGCATCGGCGCCACTGCTGGGGGAGCCGCCTTCGCGCAGTGCCGATGCCGAGTCGCCCGCCCGGACCAACCCCTTCGGTGGAGGCTGAGTCCGCCTAGCGTAGCTTGAGGGCCTCGAGCTGGGCCAGCAGGTGGTCCCGCATGCTGGCCAGGCCGTCCAGGTCGTAGGGTTCGGCCTCGCCATGGCCCCATACGGGCGCGGGCCAGGCGGCATCGTCCCTGCGCCTGACGACAACATGGACATGGAGTTGGGACACGACGTTGCCGAGGCTGGCAATGTTGAGCTTGTCTCCCTTGGCCAGGGTCTTCAACATCCGGCCGACCTGCGTGGCTTCGTGCCACAGCCGCTGCTGGTCCGCCTCGTCCAGATCGAATATCTCGCTTACGCCGTTGCGGCGTGGAATCAGTACCAGCCACGGGAAGCGGGAGTCGTCCATCAAGCGGAGCTGACACAGCGACAGTTCGGTTACCGGGTAGCTGTCCTGTACCAAGCGCTTGTCGAGTTCAATGACTGTCATGGCTCCCCCTCGTCGTTATCGCCGCGTTGACTGTCCACCTTGGCTACCCACCGGCTCCATCATGACACAGCCATGACGGGAATGGCTTCACGACAGTGGAGCGAGGCATTGTTGTCTTAATTAGCGCAGGGGGGTGCCGTCGATGCTAGATTATAGAGGCAGACATCCTGCCCAACGGAGAAGGCAAAATGAAACGGATACTACCCATGTTGCTGGTTTCGCTCTTTGCCCTGTCACTGCTGAGTGGTTGCAACACCATGCGTGGCGCAGGCGAGGATATCGAGAGAGGCGGTGAGGCGATTCAGCGCCAGGCAGATTGAAGCGGCAGAATTAGGCAAGGCTTGGCGAGGCCTGTTACGCTGAACGAGGCCATTGCTTCACGGAAAGGAATGGATGTCCCTGTCATTTTCAAGGAGAAACGACCATGAAGAAAGCCATTGCTCTTAGCTTTGCCCTGCTGATGACCGCCGGCGCCCTTGCAGGCTGCAACACCATGCAAGGTGCCGGAGAGGATGTGGAGCGCGGCGGACAGGCAGTACAGGATGCCGCCGAATAAGCCCGTGCTCTAACGCTATGTTCGGTTCGGCCGACACACGGGCGTGCCAGGCGGCATGTCCGTGTGCGCCTCCCTTCGGCCGGTCTTCGCTGTTATTCCCGTCAGCCATTGAGGCGAACCGATGGCCATGTCCATGAAGCTGTGTCTGTCGTTTACCAGCCTGCTGCTGCTAACCGCTTGTGCTCCCATGAACCAGAACAACCCACCCCGCGAGCCTGCGCCGGAGCCTCCCCGCGTCAGCAGTGGAGAGAATGCCTGTGGCGCGAGCCGTGTCCAGGACCGTGTCGGGCGCCGCTATGACGAGGCACTGGGCGAGTCGATACGCGAACAGAGCGGTGCCGGTACGCTGCGAGTGATGCGCCCCGGCCACGCCTATACCCTCGAGTACCGCGAGGATCGTCTCAACGTGCGCATCGATGAGAACGGGGTGATCACCGACATCGGCTGCGGCTGAAGCCGGTTTCCGTGCGCTTCAGTCGTTTCCCTACGCATCAGTCATAGCGCTGCTTCCAGCGCTGGCGGGCGACCTGCTCCTTGAGCAGCTCCAGGATGTCGAGCAGCACCTGCTCGGTCACTCGGTCGGTATGTGCATCGACCCTCAGCCAGGCGTCGAAGCTGCTGTCGGCGATGTGTTCCACCAATGAGTCGAATTCGGGCGAGTGCAGACCCTCGATGGCCTCGTGCACCAGGCGTTGCGCAATATCGCTGAGCGCTTCGTCGAGGGCACTGGCGACCTGGCCACCCAATGGCAGGCGTCTTAGCCGCTTGATCTCGGGGCTCTCCGCCAGGGTTCGCCTGACCAGGGCGTTGATGAAGCGCATCAGGTCATCGCGATTGGCCCGGTAGGCGCTGTCAGACATATCCTCAAGGCGTCGGCAAATTTCGTGGATCAGCTGCTGCTTACGCGGCATGATCACCTCGTCGACGATTCGCTGCGACAGAGAATCGCTGCTGCGCACCTGCTCCTGGATACTGCCCAACTGGCGCAGGGCGGTCCGGTCCGACAGCTCCTCGATCAGTATGTCGTAGTACTTGGCGTAGACGCCGTACAGCCGCCATTGGCGGATGTCGATCATTTCCAGCCGTTGCAGGCGGTGGAGCAGTGAAATGACGCGCAATATCCTCAGCAGCCGGAAGCCCCCCACCGGAATGCACCCCAGCACGTCGTACCAGTGCACGAAAGGATAGAAGAACCAGCGGTGATAGCGGCGCTCGGCGATCGCCACCGCCCAGCCCAGAAGGACGTCGAGCACGAAGATCGCAACGAAGACCAGGTCAATGGCGAGGAAGTTGTCATGGATATGCCGGTCGTAGGCGCCATGCAGCCCCGGGGCGATGGCTTCGAAGGCGTCGTTTAGTGGTGCCAGCAGGAACAGGCCATCGACCAGCAGCAGCAACAGGTTGGCCACGACCAGCACGATGATGACCAGATCCCAGGCCAGATGGATGCGCTCGATGAACCCGGAGGGTCTGCCGCGGTCGGCTGGGGTACGGGACATGGCCACTCCTTGTGCGCTATCGGGCTGGGGGTGCGTCAACTATCCTGCCGCTGGTTCGCCTGGCTGGCGAAGTGATTCTTCTGGGCTTGATGCTCCTCCTCTTCGGCCTTCTTGCGCAGTTTCTTGCGCAGCGCGGCCTTCTCGAAGCGCAGTTTCTGCAGCGACGTGGTCAGCTTGAGCGGCGGCACCGGTGCCGGGTGTCCGCTGGCGTCCACTGCCACCATGGTAAGGTAGCAGCTGTTGGTATGCCGGATCACCTTGTTGCGTATGTCCTCGGCGACGACTTTCACGCCGATCTCCATCGAGGAGCGGCCGACGTGGTTGACGCAGGCAAGGAACGTCACCAGTTCGCCGACGTGGATCGGCTGCTTGAACAGCACCTGGTCGACGGAGAGCGTCACGACATAGTGGCCCGAGTAGCGACTGGCGCAGGCATATGCCACTTCATCGAGTTTCTTCAGGATGGCGCCGCCATGGACCTTGCCGCTGAAGTTGGCCATGTCGGGAGTCATCAGCACGGTCATGCTCAATTCATGCTGGCCGGGCAAATCATGGGGCAGGTTGCCGGAATCGGTCATCTGTAGGTACCTCGTCAGCCATGGTCGTCCCCCCGGTCGCTGTCCTTCGCTTCCTTGTAGCGGCTATCCTGCCACGGCCAGTGGCCTTCCACTTCGACATGCAGGGTAAAGCCCAAAAACGCGCGTATCAGAACGATGAGACCCAGTGTGGCGACCTGCTGTCCGGTGTTGGAAATAATGACAGTCTTGATGACGTCGCCGGCAATCAGAAAATCCAGCCCGAGTATGAGCGATCGCGCAATACCGTGGCGATAGTGCATGAAGGCCCGCTGGTCATGAAACATGCCGTGGTGGAGGAAGCGCCAGGAGGTAATGGCGAATCCGCCAACGATGACGACGACACCCAGCACTTCGATGAGCAGTGCAATTGTATCGATGACTTCAACGAGCATTCGCATAAGGCTCAAGGAGTGGATAAATGACAGCGGTTCCAGGTAGGCCCGGGAACCGCGCTAAGACATGTCGCTGGGCTCAGAACCAGGTCAGGCCCGCGGCAATGATGATGCCAGTAATGAAAAGCTGGATCAGGCAGAAGCCCATGATGTCCTTGGCCTTCAAGCCTGCAATGGCGAGTACCGGCAGGGCCCAGAAAGGCTGCAGCAGGTTGGTCCAGGCGTCGCCCCAGGCAACGGCCATGGCTACGCGCGAGACATCCACCCCCAGGGCTTCGGCCGCCGGCAGCATCACCGGTGCCTGCACCGCCCACTGGCCGCCGCCGGAGGGGACGAAGAGGTTGACGATGCCGGCACTGATAAAGGACCAGAACGGCAGCGAGGTCTCGGTGGCAAACGAAATCAGGCTCTGGGACATGGTCTCGGCCAGGCCCGATTGCACCATGATCGCCATGATCCCGGCGTAGAACGGAAACTGGATCACGATGCCGGCGCCGCCCTTGATCGCCTCGTTGAGGCTCTCGAGCAGGCTGCGGGGGGTGCGATGCAGCACAATGGCCAGGAACAGGAACATGAAGTTGACGATGTTCAGGTTGAGGCCGCCGCCGCGCAGGAGGAAGTGGTCGAGCAGGAAGATCACCCCAGGGATGCCCACCAGCCAGGCCAGGGTCACGCTGTTCTCCAGTCGATCGGCCGGGCGGGTGATGCGTGCCCGGGCATCAGGCGCCTCCCCAAGCACCTTGGGGTCCACGTAGACGCTATCCTTCTCGTCGGGCAGCATCAGGCGGTTGACCAGGGGAATGCTGATGAACAGGCAGGCTACGATCGCCAGATTGAAGAAGGAGAAGATGGTGGAACCGGTGCCGATCACGCCGATCTGGTCGGCGGTGAAGTGCCCGTCGGTTGCGATGGTCAGCGGAATGGAGCCGGCCAGCCCGCCGTGCCAGACCACGAAGCCGGAGTAGGCGCTGGCCACCAGCAGGCGATAGTCGACCCGTACCAGCCGTGCCAGTTCCTTGGCGAACAGGGCGCCCACCACCAGCCCGAAGCCCCAGTTGATCCAGCTGGCCATCAGCGACACCAGGGTGACCAGGATGATGGCGCTACCGGCGTTCTTGGCCTTGCCTGCCAGCTGTTGCAGCAGGCGCTTCACCGGCGGTGAGCTGGCCAGCATGAAGCCGGTGACCAGAATCAGTAGCATCTGCATCGAGAACGTCAGCAGGTTCCAGAAGCCATCGCCCCAGAAGCGCAACACCGCCAGCGGTGTCTGGCGTTCGACGCCAATGGCCGCGGCGGCCGCGATGATCGTTAGCAGTAGCACGAAAATGAATGGATCGGGCAGATAGCGATCGACCAGCCTCACGGCGGGCTTGGAGAGGAACTTGAGCATGGCAGTTTCGCTTCTTCTAATGTTATGAAATGTGTTATGGAATGGCACTCATGTCGTCTGAGAAAAGTAGCGCAAGCTCAGAAGGTTGCACGGTTCGACTCATCAACGGTGGGACGAATGCCAGGTTTTGTCAAAGGGAAGGGCGCGCCGGGCGCCAGCGGGTACGACGGTGATGAAGGTAATAGGCGCCAAGCACGGCCGAACGCACCAGGCTGAACGTCAGGAAGGCCAGCCACAGGCCATGGTTACCCCACCCCTGGGTCGCCCACCAGACCGGCAGATAGGCGGCCAGGCCAATGAAGATGCTGTTGCGCATCTCGCGTATCGCCGTGGCACCGATGAAGACCCCGTCCAGCAGGTAACTCCACACGGCGATCAGCGGCATGGCCACCATCCATGGCAGGTAGCTGCCTGCCGTGGCACGCACTTCCGGTAGCCCCGTCAGCAGGGCGATGAGGTAATGTCCGCCGAGGGCGAAAACCAGCGAGGCGATGCCTGCAGTGGTCAGCGAAAACCAGGCTGCGGTGCGCACGGTGGTGGCAAACTCGTCCCAGCGGCGGCGACCCACCGAGCGGCCGACAATCGCCTCGGTGGCATGGGCGAAGCCGTCAAGGGCATAGCTGGTCAGCATGATGAACTGCAGCAGCACGGCATTGGCCGCCAGCACGGTGTCGCCCTGCACGGCGCCGCGCGAGGTGAAGAAGGCCATGGCGAACAGCAGCCCCAGGGTGCGCACGAAGAGATTGGCATTGACGTGGAAGAGCTCGACGTAAGCGGCCACTTTCAGCAGGCGGTTGCGTAGGAAGCTGCCCTCCAGCAGTTTCAGCTGGCGGGTCACCAGCCATAGTCCGAAGGCCAGCGCCGTGTAGTCGGCGATGACCGTGGCCCAGGCCACCCCGTCGCTGGTCATGCCGAGCCCCACCACGAAGAGCAGGTCGAGGGCGATATTGACGCTGTTGGTCAGGACCAGGATAAGCAGGGTAACCCGTGAATTCTGCTGGCCGAGGAACCAGCCGAGGATCGCATAGTTGGCCAGCACCGCCGGCGCCGAGAGAATGCGGATCTGCGCGTACTCGGCCGCCAGTTCGGTGGCCACTTCGCTGCCGTTCAGCAGCCAGAGGCCGAGAGATATCAGCGGCCGCGAGAGCAGGATCAACAGGGTACCGATGGCGGCGGCCATCAGCAGCGACTGGCCCAGCAGGTTGCGTACGTCACTGTCGCTTTCGCGCCCCACCGCCTGGGAGGTCAGCCCCGTGGTGCCCATGCGCAGGAAACCGAAGCCCCAGTAGAGGAAGCTGAACAGGGTGGCGCCGAGGGTGACGCCTGCCAGGTAGCGCGAATCCGGAAGGTGACCGACCACGGCAGTGTCCACCAGCCCCAGCAGCGGCACGGTGATGTTCGACAGGATGATGGGCCAGGCCAGCATCCAGATGCGATGGCGGGCGGCGGAGGGAGTAGCCAGTTCCTGGGGTGCCACAGGGTCTTCCGATGAGAGGCGAAACCGTGAAGCATGGCGGGCAGTAGGAGAGAACGCAACTGTCCCTCAGGCGAATGACTGGATGCTGGCCGCGGGCTGTGGGACCTTTATAGCCTGGTAGAACTCAGGGCGAGCATTTTCGATCGAGACGATAAGGGGGGAATGCCAGCGCCCCGCTCATAAGCGGGGCGCTGGGCTCGGTTCTGGAAGTCCTGGCGTCGTAGCGCGTTCAGGCCGCGGTGATGACGTGGTACTTCTCCATCAACTGCTCGCGGCTCTCTTCGCGCTCTGGGTCCAGCGGGATGCAGTCCACCGGACAGACCTGCTGGCACTGGGGCTCGTCGTAGTGACCGACGCATTCGGTGCACAGGTTGGGGTCGATGATGTAGATCTCTTCCCCCGCCGAGATGGCGCCGTTGGGGCATTCGGGTTCGCAGACGTCGCAGTTGATGCACTCGTCGGTGATCATCAGGGCCATGGGGCTACCTCGCGATAAGGCGCGGCCAGATGTGCTGGCCCCGCCCGGGTGATGCGACTCGGGGATAAAGCCGAGTGTTGTAGTCAGGTATTGTAATGGCTGCGCAGCGCTTCGGCGACCCTGGGGTGCACCAGCCGGGTGATATCGCCACCGAGCTTGGCGATTTCCCGCACAATGGTGGAAGAGATGTAGGAATTCTCCACCGCGGGGGTCAGGAAGACGCTTTCCAGCTCGGGTGCCTGGGCACGGTACATGTTGGCCAGCTGCAGCTCGTACTCGAAGTCCGATACCGCACGCAGGCCGCGCAGGATGATGCGTGCCTTCTGTTCGACCATCATGTCGGTCAGCAGGCCCGAAAAGCCGATGACCTCGACATTGTCGAGCTTTCCCACCACCTCTTGAGCCAGGGCGATGCGCGTGCCCAGGTCGAGGGCCGGCCCCTTGCCGGGGCTGGCGGAGATCGCCACCACGACCTTGTCGAAGAGGCGCGAGGCGCGCTCGATCAGATCGTAGTGGCCGTGGGTGATGGGATCGAAGGTGCCGGGATAGACCGCGATTTTCATGGCGCTTCGCTCAGTTGCCACTCTCAAGGGGATCAGGGTAACCGGCTGCGGCCAGGCCGACAATGGCGACTCGGCCGTCGGGTCACTCCTCCAGCCGGCCGAAGGGATTGTCCACCGCCAGCGAGACAGGGCGCGCGTAGCCGGGAATCCGGATGCTGTCGGCGTTGACGTCGAGTTCCGGCCCCTCCAGCACGCCCTCGCCGAAGCGATAGCGGGCCTGGTAGTGGCCGTGGTCGGCCCTGTCGAGATAGACCCTGCTCGCCTCGCGTATCGCTTCGCGGCGCTCACGCCAGGCCGCCAGCGCGGCTTCACCATGGCGCTGAGTCAGCAGCCGCTCGGTCACGGCCGGCGACAGCACCACACCGGTGGCGTTGTTGCCGCCGAAGCCCTTGGCATTGATGAAGGCGGCGTCGGCGTCGAAGGCCTGGGCGTCCTGGGAGAAGCGCAGCCGATCCGCATGCACATCGTCGGCCACCGCGTTCAGGGTGGGGATGCCCGGCAGCAGGCCATGGGCGAAGCTGCCCAGGGCGCTGGTCAACTGGTCGCCGGCGGCGCTGCCCTGGGAGTGGCCGACGAAGGCCTTCACCGCCACCACGGGCCAGCTCTCGATGCCGTGGGCCTGGGCGACGAGGTGGAAGACATGCGACTCGGTGACGCGGTTCTTGGGCGTGCTGGTGCCATGGGCATGCAGGAAGGTGCGCTCTCGAAGGGCCTTCTCGCCGAGCATGTCGCGTACCAGCGAGGTGGCCTTGCCCAGTGTGATGTAGTTGCCGATGCCTGGGGCAGAGATCGAGCGCTTCCAGCCGTCCGCGTTGACGAAGACCCCCGGCACGCTGCCGAGTATCTCGGCGCCAACTTCCAGTGCCAGGGCGTCGTCCAGCAACAGGATGAACTGGCTGGCCTCGGCAATGGTGAAGCCGCAGTTGCGGGCGAAGGGGCGGCAGGCGCGCTGATAGTCGGGATCGGTCAGCAGCTCCAGGGCGTCCAGCGCCTTGAGGCTGTCGTCGTCGGCCAGGGCGCCCATGGCGCGAAAGCCTTCGATGATCTCCGGCGTCACCGGCGCATCGGAGGTGCCGACCATCACCGCACGGCGTTGGCCGCTGCGGATATCTTCGACACCCAGGCGCAGGTTGTAGAGGAAGCTGGCGCAGGCGCCGAGCACGGCGCCGGTTCCACCGACACTGCCCAGTACGTAGGCGTTGAGGAAGTCGGCGGGCATCTGGCCATAGCCCAGCGGCATCTGCTTGGAGGTGGCGCGGTTGCCCGAGACGAAGCTCTTGAGCAGCCCGCCCCAGCCCTCATCGTCGAGCTGGCCGATTGAATTGCCGGCATAGACGGCAACGTCGTCCGGGTCGAGACGATCGCGCAGTGTCTCCCAGGTCAGCCCGCTGCTGCCCAGGCAATCGCTGGCGGCGAAGATCGACATCGACAGGCCGCGGGGGTGGTGCACGCTGCGATAGTAGCGGCTGGGTTCGAAGCCGCTGGGCAGCTGCCCGGCGGCGCGTACCAGGGCCGGCCGGGTTTCCGGCAGCATCACGTCCATATCGCCGGGGGGAACCGTGACCTCCAGAGTATGACGATCGATCTCGCGAATCTGCCAGGTGCCAGGCAGCCGCTCCGGCAACTGGCGACGACGAATACGGAAAACCAGCTCGGTGCCCAGCTCCAGGCTGGCGCGCCGGTTGGCCGGCAGGCCGTCATCGTTGAAGCGGGGATCCTCGATGCGCCGGATGAGCGTGTGGTCGAGGATCCGCTCGCGGCACTGGGCAGACAGCTGGGATGCGCTCACGGCCTGTCCTCTGGTGTCATACCAGCTGCCATCCCGATGGCTACCCAGCCCCATCAAGGCGGCCAGGCCCAGCAGGAGATTCTGCTGGTCGTCGTCGGTCAAGGCATCGATCACGGTACGACGAAACGCTTGATGGCCAGACGTACGACCGGCGGCGTTGACGCCGCCCATGCCGACGATCACCGGTAAGTGTGACAAGCCGCTTTCCTCGTTCTGCTGTTGGTGCGAGTGGCTGTAATGATTATGAGACTGGCGATCATAGCACCCGGTTCGGGACCCCGTCATGGGGCGCCCGGGGGCCATTTAAAGGGAATAAATGAAACGAACGTTTGATATATGGTGACTGGCGCGCTACCATTGGCCTGCTGTTTGAGTCATACGAGTGGGTATGTGGGCGCGTTTCTTCGGAGCGCGCCATTTTTTTTCATTCGCCGCCGAGCCGCATCCCACCTCGCGTGCGGCGCCATGGCTGGTAGAATGCTTGGTTTCGCAATCGTCAAAGCCGATGCCGCATGCATGCCACTTCCCGTAACATCGTGACCAACCAGCCGGGGCCCCATCAGGACCTGGCCCGCCGCGTCGAGCGTGCCCTGCGCCATCCGCTGCGCAAGCCCATCGCCGACCATACCCGCGTGGCCTTCGAGCAGGCCGACGCTTGGCTGCAGGGCGCTGCCGGGGCACCACTGATCCTGGATGCCGGCTGCGGCGTGGGGCTTTCCACTCGGCGCCTGGCGAGCCGCTTCCCCGATCATCGGGTCATCGGCGTGGATCGCAGCGCCGACCGCCTCTCCCGCGATCATGGCGAGCTTCCTGGCAATGCCCTGCTGGTGCGTGCCGACCTGGTGGATTTCTGGCGCCTGGCGCTGGCAGCCGGCTGGCAGCCGGCGCGTCACTACCTGCTCTACCCCAACCCTTACCCCAAGTCGGCCCACCTCAAGACCCGTTGGCACGGTCACGCCATCTTCCCGGTGATCGTGGCGCTGGGCGGACGCCTGGAGCTGCGCTCCAACTGGCGGCTCTACGTCGAGGAATTTGCACTGGCGCTGGAGCAGGCCACCGGGGAGAAGGCCGTCGTGGAAGCTCACGACCCCGGTACGGACTGTCTGACTCCCTTTGAACAGAAGTACCATGCCAGCGGTCAGTCTTTATGGCGACTCGCTGTCACACTGTCCCATGCGCCCGGCCTGGTGCCCGTCGCATCGAACGAGGAGGGTTGAGATGGCGTTCGTCTACCTGGCACTGGCCATCGTGGCCGAAGTGGTTGCCACCAGTGCGCTCAAGGCCACCGAGGGCTTTACCCGGCTGTGGCCCAGCCTGATAGTGGTAGTCGGCTACGTGCTGGCCTTCTACATGCTGTCGCTGGTGCTGCGCTCCATCCCTGTTGGCGTCGCCTACGCGATATGGGCCGGCATGGGGATCGTGCTGGTGGCCCTGGTCGGTGCGCTGGTGTTCGGTCAGCGGCCCGACCTGCCGGCTGTGCTGGGGATCGCGCTGATCATCGCTGGGGTCGTGGTGATCCAGCTGTTCTCCCGGATATCCGTGCACTGAGGCATGCTTCGGGCCGGCCACAGGGGTTCGACATTTTTTCACTACGAGGTTTCTGTTCATGTCGCGTTGGCTTGTCCGGCTGTTGGGATTGACGTTAGGGTTGCTGTTGCCGTTGGTGGCGTCGGGAGCCGGCTTCACGGAACTGGAGCGCATGGTCGAAAGAGGGTTTCTGGTCAGTGCCGAGGCCAGGCTGCTCGACACCGGCGAAGTCCTCGGTGCCATCGAGCCCCAGCGTCAGCTGTCGCCCGCCTCGGTGACCAAGGCCTATCTGGCCGCGGCGGCACTGGATCGGTGGGGGCCCCAGCACCGCTTCACCACGCGGCTGGTGAGCGATGCCGAGCTCAATGGCACCGGCGTCGTGGCCGGTGACCTGATACTCGACGGGGGCGGCGATCCGGCGCTGACCACCGAAGACCTGTGGCGTCTGGCGCAGCGCCTCCACCAGCGCGGCGTGCGAGAGGTGGAGGGACGCCTGGTGGTCAGCCAGTGGCGATTCGGGCCCGTGGAGTGCATCACCACCGATCGCTGTCAGGCCCATACGCGCACGGCCAATGCCTACAGCGCGCTGCTCTCGTCGGCGGGGGTCAACTACGGCAGCTGGTGTGTCAGCGTGGCGCCTGGCGCTGCAGCCGGCCAGCCGGCTCAGATCACCAGCTGTGACAGCCAGACCACCATCGTCGGCATCGATAACCATGTCGAAACCCATCCCCCCAACAGCGGCACCGAGTTCAGTGCCGAACGGGTCACCGGTGAGGAGGGCGATGTCATGGTCCTGCGTGGCCAGATATCGCTGAACGCCTCCCCCCGCGAGGTCTACCGTGCCAGCAGCGACCCTGCGCAGCAGACGGCGCGGACCATGACGGCCATGCTCGAGCAGGCCGGGATCGCGGTGCGCCAGGGCTATGCCACCAGCGTCGGGGAGCCCCCCGCCGCGGCCCGCACCCTGGCGGCAGTGGATGGCAAGCCGCTGCAGGAACTGTTGCTGCGGACCATGAACTACTCCAACAACTTCATGGCCGATGTGCTGGCGCTCAACCTGGTCGATACGCCGCGCAGCAGCCTGCTGCAGGCCGGCGACGCCATCGAGCACTACACCACGGGGATGCCCGACCATGGACCGTTGATCATGCAGAGCGGCAGCGGGCTGACGACCGAGAATCGCACCTCGGCCCATGGCTCCAACATCCTGCTGGAGAGCATGTTCCATCGGACGGCGCTGTTTCCAAGCTTCGTTGCCAGCTTCCAGTCGCCGGCCAACGGCGTATCGCGCTTCATTCGGCGGGGGTCGTCCACCTTCCAGAACCACGTCATGCTCAAGACCGGGACCCTCAATCAGCCGATCGCCGTGCGCTCCGTGAACGGTTACTTCCGTACTCTCTCCGGCCGCTGGGGCGCCTTCACCGTACTGGTCAATGGTACCGCCACGACGCCATGGCTCAACTGGGCCCAGGTGCTCGACCCCCTGGCCGATGATCTGGAACGCATGATCGAGGCCCACTGACCTGGCCGTAGGCCCTTCACCCAGCCCGCTAGGGCGCGAGACAGGAAGCACCGCATCATGAAGCGTGAACACACCGGCTGGCGCCACCTGATCAACTCCACCGGTTACTCGCTCAAGGGGCTGAAGCTCGCTTTCCGCCATGAAGCGGCGTTTCGCCAGGAACTGGCCCTTTGCGTGATTTTGCTGCCACTGGCCTGGTGGATCGGCGAGGGGCCGGTGGAGTGGATACTGCTGTTGGGCAGCTGCCTGCTGGTACTGATCGTCGAGCTGCTGAACAGCGCCATCGAGAGCGTGGTGGACCGCATCGGCACCGAGCATCATGAGCTTTCAGGACGGGCCAAGGACATCGGCTCGGCGGCGGTGATGCTGTCGCTGCTGCTGGCGGGCCTGGCCTGGGGGCTGCTGAGCTGGCAGAAATTCCTGAGCTGAGTGACGCGATGGGCACCTGCGGGGTGCCGGTAAGGCCTCGCCTTCGTTATGCTGGAGGTATTCGAGCTGCGACAAGGCGAGCTGCATATGGCCCTTCCCGATGACTTCCTCCCCGATGACGACGTTCCCGTGCCGCTCAGGTCCGCCCTGGGCAAGGCCTGGCAGCGCCTGAGCGACAGCCTGGCCCAGGCCGATAATGTCGCCGAGATGACGGGGCAGGAGCGACCCTCGGAGAGCTGGGAGGCGCTCGATGAACAGCGCCGCCGCCAGCTGGCCCGTGTGCTGGTCATCTCCGACTTCGTGCTCGATACCCTGGTGCGCCATCCCGACTGGCTGTTGCATCTGGATGCCGGCGGCGAGCTGGAGGCGGCCCCCGACGAGGCGACGCTGCGCGATACGCTGGACGAGCGGCTGGAAGCGGCCGAGGACGAGGCCGGCCTGCATGCGGCCATCCGTCGGTTTCGGCGTGCTCGCATGCTGGGCATCGTGTGGCGTGACCTGACACGGCCTTCCGGCGTGGACATGTGGTATACCAGCGCGGCGGTTTCCCGCCTCGCGGAGGTGTGCCTGGATGGCGCCCTGGGCTGGCTTGAAGCGCATCTCGAGCCCCGCTGGGGGCGCCCCGCCCCTCGTGACGATGGCAGGGAGCAGCGCCTGGTGGTGCTGGGCATGGGCAAACTCGGCGCCGGCGAGCTGAATCTCTCCTCGGATATCGACCTGATCTTCGCCTATGCCGAGACAGGCGAGACCCAGGGCGGGCGCAAGGCGCTCGAGCACCAGGAATATTTCACCAAGCTGGGTCAGCGGCTGATCACCGCCCTGGACGCGGTGACCGCCGATGGCTTCGCTTTTCGCGTCGACATGCGCCTGCGTCCCCTGGGCGACGGTGGGCCCCTGGTGGGCAACTTCGCCTCGCTGGCCTCCTACTACCAGGATCAGGGGCGCGAATGGGAGCGCTACGCCCTGCTCAAGGCGCGCCCTGTCGCCGGCGACCTGGAGGCGGGCGGCGAGCTGCTGGCCAACCTGCGGCCCTTCGTCTATCGCAAGTACCTCGACTTCGGCGCCATCGAGTCGCTGCGCGAGATGAAGGGGCTCATCAACCGCGAGGTGAAGCGCAAGGGCATGCAGGCCAATATCAAGCTCGGCCCCGGCGGCATCCGCGAGGTGGAGTTCGTGGTCCAGGCCTTCCAGCTGATTCGCGGGGGGCGCGACACGGAGCTCCAGGTGACCTCGCTCAAGACCGCGCTGGAGCGGCTCCCCGACGTGGGACTGCTGCCCCAGGAGGTGGTCGACGAACTGCTGCCGGACTATGTCTTCCTGCGCGATCTGGAACATGCCCTGCAGGCGCTGGAGGATCGTCAGACCCAGAGCTTGCCCGGCGACGACCAGGATCGCGAGCGGGTGGCGCTGGCGCTGGACATGGAAGACTGGCCCGGGGTGATCGCTCGCCTCGACGAGGTGCGGGAGCGGGTGCGTCAGCACTTCGATGCGGTGATCGCCGATCCGGAGGGGGAAAACGGGGGGAGTGAGAACGGAGAGAGCGACGAGGCGGAGGATGACAGCGCCGGCTCGCTCGAGGCATGGCGTTCGCTGTGGCAGGGCGAGTTCAACCAGGAGGAGAGCCTGGAACTGCTGACCCAGACGGATTTCTCCGCGCCCGACACGGCCTTGCGCCGGCTCGTGTCGCTGCGCGAGTCGCGCCAGGTGCAGGCGATGCAGCGCATTGGCTACCAGCGCCTGGATGCCCTGATGCCGATGCTGCTCAACGCCGTCGCCGAGAGCGAGAACCCGGATACCGCGCTGGAGCGTGTCCTGCCGCTGGTCGAGTCGGTGCTGCGGCGGACCGCCTACCTGGCGCTGCTGCGCGAGAATCCCGAGGCTCTGAGCCACCTGATGCACCTGTGTGGTGCCAGCCCGTGGATCGCCGAGCAGCTGGCCCGCTTCCCGCTACTGCTCGATGAGCTGCTGACCCCCGAAACCCTCTATACCCCCGCCGACAAGGCTCGCCTGGCCGATGAGCTGCGCCAGGCACTGGGCCGTATTCCCGAAGACGACGAGGAGGCCCAGCTCGAGGCGCTGCGGGTCTTCAAGCACGCCCACGTGCTGCGGGTCGCCGCTTCGGATATCGCCGGCACCCGCCACCTGATGAAGGTCAGCGACTACCTCACCTATATCGCCGAGGTGCTGCTCGAGGCGGTGCTGGGCATGGCCTGGCGGCACCTGGTGCGCAAGCACGGCTACCCGGTGCGCGGGGATGGCTCCCGGGCCGGTGCCGAGCCGGAGTTCCTGATCATCGGCTACGGCAAGCTGGGCGGCATCGAGCTGGGCTACGGTTCGGACCTGGACCTGGTGTTCGTTCATGATGCCGATGCCAACGCCAGCACCGACGGTGCACGCCCCGTCGATGCGCCGGTCTTCTTCACCCGCCTGGGGCAGCGCATCATCCACCTGCTGACGGCGGTGACCCCGGCCGGCACGCTCTATGAAGTGGACATGCGCCTGAGGCCCTCGGGCAATTCCGGCCTGCTGGTGACATCGCTGAACGCCTTTGCCGACTATCAGCGCAACCAGGCCTGGACTTGGGAGCACCAGGCGCTGGTTCGTGCCCGGGTGGTAGCCGGCAACCCACAGTTGGCAGAGGGTTTCCATGCGGTACGCCAGGAGATCCTCGGCCGCAGCCGCGACGTCGAGGCGCTGCGCCAGGAGGTGGTGGCGATGCGCCGCAAGATGCGCGACCACCTGGGCAGCAAGGGCGAATCCAGTGCCTTCGACCTGAAGCAGGACGCCGGCGGCATGATCGATATCGAGTTCATCTGCCAGTTCGCGGTGCTCTCCATGGGGCACGACACGCCCGAGTTGCTCCAGTGGAGCGACAACATGCGCATCCTCGAGACCCTGGAGAGCAGCGAGCGCCTGCCGGCTGACGACTGTCGGCGCCTGCGTGAAGCCTACCTGGCCTACCGTAGCGCCGTTCACCGTACCTCGCTGACTCGCGAAGCGTCTCGTGGTGATGACAGTGACTTCCAGGCGCACCGGCAGGTCGTGATCGATGCCTGGCAGCGATTGCTCGAACCGTCGACATGAAATCAGAACCGGCCTTGTCGGGGCGCGGTTCCTTCCGCCATCACGACAGTGCTATCACGAAAGCGCTAACACGAACGAGAAATCGAGATGAACAAGGTACTGGTACTGCACGGCCCTAATCTCAACCTGCTGGGTACCCGCCAGCCGGAGATCTACGGCAGCGAGACCCTCAACGACATCAACAACGCCCTCTATGAGAAGGCGGCGATGAACGGCTGGGACGTCACCTGTCGCCAGAGCAACCACGAGGGCGAGCTGATCGATGCGATCCATGCCGCCCGCGTCGACGGCACCGCGGCGATCATCATCAACCCCGCCGCCTATACCCACACCTCGGTGGCGATCCTCGATGCGCTCAACGCCTTCGACGGCATGGTCATCGAAGTGCATCTCTCCAACGTGCACAAACGCGAGAGTTTCCGTCATCACTCCTATGTCTCGCTGCGTGCCGACGGCGTCATCGCCGGGCTCGGCAGCCAGGGCTACCAGGCCGCGCTGGATGCGTTGATCAGGGGCGCCAGACAGCCCTGAGCGGGGGTAGAAGACAGCCCTGAGAGAGATATCTTTGCCGTTGCCCTGCGGGCCCGCCATCCGGCGGGCTCGTTTCATGAATTGCTTATGACAAGGCGTGACAGGGTCGGAATATTAGCTACCTTTGAAGTCAGGGTGACCAAGAACTTGCTGCTTAGTAATGAGGGAGAGTGGTATGGAAGACCCGGACACCATGGCGCCGGCGGTCCGAAAACGAAAGGAACTCAAGCTGTTCCTGTTCATCGCCGTCCTGCTGTTTCCCATACTGGCGATCGCCGTGGTGGGCAGCTTCGGCTTTTCCGTCTGGATTTTCCAGACCTTCACCGGCCCGCCCGGCCCCCCGGGCTGAGGGCCGTATGGCAAAGACGAACAACAATAACAGGCGTCGTCAGTTCTTTCGCTCCCTTGGCGGACATGGCCCCATCCGGCGGCCTCCCTGGACCGACGATGACTTCACTGAGCGCTGCGTGCGCTGTGCGGCCTGTATCGAAGCCTGCCCCGAGCAGGTGCTGTTCCATGGCGGTGGCGGCTACCCCGAAATCCGCTTCGACGAAGAGGGCTGCTCCCTGTGCGGCGCCTGCGTAGAGGCCTGCGGCGAACCAGTCTTCGACACTCGGCGCGTCGCCTTCCCCTGGCGGGCCCGGATCGAGGCCAACTGCCTTGCGCTGGGAAACGTTCACTGCCAGAGCTGCCAGGACGCCTGCGAGTGGCGAGCCATCACCTTTGCGCCTGAAATCGGCCGCGCGCCAAGACCGCGACTGGACACCGAGGCCTGTACCGGCTGCGGTGCCTGCCAGGCCCAGTGCCCCAATCATGCCATCACAATGACAATCGAGGAGATGGCCCATGCCGAATGAAGCCCTGCATATCGCCAGCCTGCTGGTCCATGCCCGGCCCGAGCACCGCCGGGAAGTGGCGCAATGGCTGGATGACCAACCCGACAGCGAGGTCAGCGCCGACGATCCGTCCGGCAAGCTCGTGGTGGTGGTGGAAAGCGAGCGCGAGGCACGGATTCTCGAGCTGATCGATTCCGTCCAGATGAGGCCCGGCGTACTGGGGGCGGCGCTGGTGTATCACCAGATGCTCGACCCTGCTACCGCCGATGAATGCGCCGACACCGTCCAACAACAAGCCTCAGCAGAAGGGATGCCGACATGAAGCTGACTCGTCGTGAATTCGCCAAGGCCAATGCAGCGGCAGTGGCGGCTGCCACCGCCGGCATGGCCATGCCGATTGGCGCCACTAACCTCATCACCAATGCCGAGCTGACGCAGCTCAACTGGAACAAGGCGCCATGCCGATTCTGCGGGGTGGGCTGCAGCGTGATGGTGGGCACCCAGAACGACCGTATCGTTGCCACCCATGGCGACGTTCATTCGGAGGTCAACCGAGGGCTCAACTGCGTCAAGGGCTACTTCTTGTCCAAGATTCTCTACGGCCAGGATCGGCTGCAGCAGCCGATGCTGCGCAAGCGCAACGGGGTCTATGACAAGCGCGGCGACTTCGAACCGGTCTCCTGGGACGAGGCCTTCGACCTGATGGCCGACAAGTTCAAGACCGCCATTCGCGACCACGGACCCGACAGCGTGGCCATGTTCGGTTCCGGCCAGTGGACGATCTGGGAAGGCTATGCCGCCAGCAAGCTGTTCAAGGCCGGGCTGCGAACGAACAACATCGATCCCAATGCGCGTCACTGCATGGCCTCGGCGGTATTCGGCTTCATGCGCACCTTCGGCTCCGACGAACCCATGGGCGTCTACGACGATATCGAACATGCCAATGCGTTCGTGCTGTGGGGCTCGAACATGGCGGAGATGCACCCGATCCTCTGGACCCGGGTCACCGATCGACGGCTCTCCTTCCCCGATACCCAGGTGGCGGTGCTCTCAACCTTCGAACACCGCAGCTTCGACCTGGCCGACATCCCCATGGTGATGACGCCGAATGCCGACGTGGTGATCCTCAACTACATCGCCAATCACATCATCCAGACCGATCGGGTCGATCGCGACTTCGTCGATAGCCACACCAACTTCGTGCGTGCGGTGGACGACATCGGCTACGGCCTGCGCGACGAGCATCCGCTGCAGCAGGCGGCCGCCAACGCCGACGATCCCAACCGCTGGACGTCGATGAGCTTCGACGAGTTCGCCGAGCACGTTTCCGACTTCACCCTGGAGCGGGCGGCGCGGGAGTCCGGGGTATCCGAGGGCCGACTGGAGCAGCTTGCCGAACTCTACGCCGACCCCGACATCAAGGTGATGACCTTCTGGACCATGGGGGTCAACCAGCACACCCGCGGCGTGTGGGTGAATAACCTGATCTATAACCTGCACCTGCTCACCGGCAAGATATCGGCACCCGGCAACAGCCCCTTCTCGCTGACCGGCCAGCCCTCTGCCTGCGGCACGGCACGGGAGGTCGGTACCTTCGCCCACCGCCTGCCGGCGGACCGGGTGGTCACCAACCCCGAGCATCGCGCCTTCGCCGAAGAGGTCTGGAAACTACCAGAGGGCACCATTCCCGAAAGGGTGGGCTTCCATGCCGTGGAGCAGAGCCGCAAGTTGAAGGATGGCGAGATCAAGGTCTACTGGACCCAGGTCAACAACAACATGCAGGCCGGACCCAACACCCAGCAGGAGACCCTGCCGGGCTGGCGTAACGAAGAGGCCTTCGTCATCGTCTCCGATATCTATCCCACCGCGTCGGCCCAGGCCGCCGACCTGATCCTGCCGGCCGCCTCCTGGGTCGAGAAGGAGGGCGCCTTCGGCAACTCCGAGCGGCGCACCCAGTTCTTCCATCAGCTGGTCACTGCCCCGGGTGAGGCGCGCTCTGACCTCTGGCAGCTGGTGGAGTTCTCCAAGCGCATTCGGGTCGACGAGGTGTGGCCGGCGGATCAGCTCGACAAGGCACCGGAGCACCGCGACAGCACCCTGTTCGACCTGCTCTACGCCAACGGCCAGGTGGATCGCTACGCGCTTTCCGACATGGAGGAAGGCTATGCCAACCAGGAGGCCGAGGCGTTCGGTTTCTATATCCAGAAGGGCTTGTTCGAGGAGTACGCCCGCTTCGGTCGCGGCAAGGGCAAGGACCTGGACGACTTCGACAACTACCACCAGAACCGCGGCAAGCGCTGGCCGGTGGTGGATGGCAAGGAAACCCTGTGGCGCTATCGCGAGGGCTACGACCCCTACGTGGAAGCGGGCCGGGGCGTACAGTTCTACGCCAAGCCCGACGACCGCGCGCTGATCTTTGCCGTACCCGACGAGCCGCCCCCCGAATCGCCGGACGATGAATTTCCTTACTGGCTCTCGACCGGGCGGGTGCTCGAGCACTGGCACACCGGCTCCATGACCCGCCGCGTGCCGGAACTGCACCGGGCGGTGCCGGCGGCGCTGCTTTATATGCACCCGGAGGATGCCCGTGCGGAAGGCGTGCGGCGCGGCAGCGAGATGAAGGTGATCAGTCGCCGGGGCGAGGTGCGCCTGCGGGTCGAGACCCGCGGCCGAGTGAGGCCACCGCGGGGGCTGGTCTATGTGCCCTTCTTCGATGCCAACCGGTTGATCAACAACGTGGTGCTGGACGCCACGGACCCGATCTCCAAGCAGACGGACTTCAAGAAATGCGCCGTTCGTCTCGAACTGGTCAGCCTGGCCTGAAGCCGAGAGAGAAGGAGAAATGCAATGAAATGGCTCACTATGCTCAGTCTCTCGCTGGCGCTGGTCGTCGCCGGCCTCGTGGTTGCCGAAGAGCACCGCGACGATTCGGCACCGGACGGCCTGCGGCCGGGCGGTACCCTCAGCCAGTCCCTGCCGGCACCGCCGCTGGCCGGCGAGCCCCGGGATGCGGGGCGTGAAGTGCTCAACTATCCCGAACAGCCGCCGGTCATTCCCCACGGTATCCGCGACTATCAGGTCGATGTAAGGACCAACCGCTGCCTGACTTGCCATAGCCGCAGCGAGGCGGTACAGGCCGGTGCTCCCATGGTCAGCATCAGCCACTTCCGCGACCGGCACCAGCAGGTCCTGGCGGCGGTATCGCCCGACCGCTACTTCTGCACCCAGTGCCATGTGCCCCAGACCGATGCCAGCCCCATCGTCCCCAACACCTTCCTCACCGTCGACGAGGTGCTGGGCGACATGCTTCAGGAGCAGCGTGAGGGAGGTGGCCAATGAAGCGCTGGCTGGCCAGTTACTGGCGCATCCTGTCCCGTCCCAGCATGCACTTCAGCCTGGGGTTCCTGACGCTTGGCGGGTTCATCGCCGGGGTCTTCTTCTGGGGTGGCTTCAACACCGCGTTGGAGGCGACCAATACCCAGCAGTTCTGCATCTCGTGTCATGAGATGGAGCGCAACCCCTACCGGGAATTGCAGGGCACGATCCACGACGTCAACCGCTCCGGGGTAGGGGCGGAGTGTGCCGACTGCCACGTCCCCCACGGCTGGACCCACAAGATGGGACGCAAGATGGAAGCCTCCAAGGAGGTCTGGGGCTGGATCTTCGGCACCATCAACACGCCGGAGAAGTTCGAGGGCAAGCGGCGTGAGCTGGCCGAGCGGGAGTGGGCACGGCTGGAGGCCAACGATTCACTGGAGTGCCGCAACTGTCACGAGTTCGAATCCATGGACTTCACGGCGCAGAGTTCCCGTGCGGCCCGCGCTCACTCCACCTCGCTGGCCAGCGGCGAGGCGACCTGTATCGACTGCCACAAGGGGATCGCCCACGAGCTACCGGACATGAGCGACTACCACGATACCGCCACCCGGCTGCCCGACATCGAATCCTGGGTTGCGCACCTGGAGCGGGATGGGTGAGGTGACGAGCCGCCGGCTCCTGGCCTGACGATATCAGCGAATGGGTAGAAGGTTGGCCAGCGTCATCAGCCAGATACCCAGGCTCAGGGTCACGAACGCGGCCAGGGTGCCCACCATCAGCGCGGCGGCGCTGATGCCGGCCATGCCATAACGCTGGCCGAGCAGCGGATAGATGCTGATCATCGGCGCACTGGCGAACAGCAGGGCACCGACCAGCAGGGTCGGGTCTGCCGCCGGCATCAGCAGGAACAGGACAAGCACTGCCAGGGGATGCAGGATCAGCTTGCCGACGACGATCTGGCCGACGTCGTTGACCATGCCACGCACCTGGAGCCCGAACAGGGTGCCGCCGATGACGAACAGCGCCGCCGGGCCGGCGGCATTGGCCAGCATCTCGACGACCTGGGCCAGGGGGCCTGGCAGGGAGGTTTCCGTCACGGCCAGCACCAGGCCTGCCGCCAGGCCGACCAGGACGGGGTTGCGCACCAGGCGTACCACGGTCTTGCGAGCCACGGTGACGATGCCGGCGCCGCTCTGGCGACCCGCCTCGGCCAGGATCAGTGCTGCCGGTATGATCAACAGGTTCTCGATCACCATGTTAAGGGCCATGAGCACGGCCGCCGGCGAGGCGCCGAGTACCATGGCGGCGACGGGATAGCCGATGAAGCCGCTATTGGAGGCGGACATGCCCAGGGCATGCATGGCGCCCTCGCTGAGCGGCTTGCCTTGCAGCTTCAGGGTCAGCAGCAGGGCGAAGGTGAATACCGCCAGTGAGCCGAGGCCATAGGCCAGCAGGTAGTGGGGCTGGAAGACTTCGTCGAGGGGGTTGTGAGTCAGGGCCCGTATCACCAGGGCAGGGAGGGCGAAGTAGAGCACGAAGGTGGCCACGCCTTGCAGCTGCTCCCGGTTCACCAGCCGGGTGCCCATGGCCAGGTAGCCGGCACCGATCAGCAGGAAGATCGGGGTGGTAATGGCGAGTATCTCCAGCATGCACCCTTCCCGGCATGGGGTTGGTTAGACGACGCTCAACTAACAGTGGCGTGTATATCCTGAGCCTTCTGCTGCAACAGTGGCAGGTACTCCTTCATCAGGGTGTCGAGATCCACCCGCGCGGCGTTGGTGCTGATGTTGATGGCGCCGAGCAGCTTGCCGTTGGCGTCGAAGGCCGGCACGGCGAGCGAGCGCAGTCCCGAATCGAGCTCCTGATCGGCAATGGCGTAGCCCTGCTGGCGCACCTTGAGGATGCACTTCTTGAGCGCGGCCTTGTCGGTCACGGTCTTGTCGGTGTAGCGCGTCAGCGTGACCCGCTCCAGGAAGGCATCCAGCTCGGCATCGGGAAGCTGGGCCAGCAGTGCTCGCCCCATCGAGGTATGGGCGGCGGGCAGCCGGGTGCCGACCGAAAGAGTAATCGCCATCAGCCGGTGACGGGCCGAGGAGCGCGCCACGTAGGTGACCTCGTCGCCGTCGAGCACGCCCAGGGAAGAGGATTCGCCGCTCTCGGCAGTGATGTCCTCCAGCACCTGCTGGATCACGCTACGATAGTTGTTGGCGGAGAGAAACGCGTAGCCGAGCTGCAGCACCCGCGGGGCCAGCTCGAAGTTGCGGCCTTGCTTGCGTACGTAGCCAAGGGCATGCAGCGTGAGCAGGAAGCGCCGGGCGCGGGCACGGTTCATGCCGGTACGGCTGGCGACCTCGCTCAGCGTCATGCGTGCATGGGTTTCGTCGAAGGCCAGGATGACTTCCAGGCCGCTGGCCAGTGCAGTGACGAAGTCCCGGTCATCCGGGCTGAGAACCTCTTCCTCTGATGCCATTATTGCTCCGTCGCTATCTTGGATGATTTGCTCTTCAGAAGCCTTTCAATCTAGCATAATGTTCGAATTGCGAACATATGTACGACTATGGGCTAAGCTGGGCCTGAGTCTGGCCTTGAGCCTGAATTTCGAGATCGAGTTTGAGACTGAGCATGAGCCAGCCCTTCCTGAGGAGAGCATGATATGCCTGACGCCCTGCTTCGGCACCCCTTCATGAGCCAAACGGCATTGGCAGAGTGTCATGACCAGGCCATGGTCCAGGCCATGCTCGCTTTCGAGCTGGCGCTGGCCGAAGTGCAGGAGGCACATGGCGCCGTGCCCCAGGGCGCGAGTGCGGAGATGCGCCGCTGCCTGGAAAGTCACCCCTTCGACTCGGCGGCCATCGCCGCGGGAATCGCCAGCGGCGGCAACGCGGCGATCCCCTTCGTCAAGCAGGCGCGCGCTGCACTGCCGGACGAACTCAAGCGCTACTGGCACATGGGCGCGACCAGCCAGGACGTGATCGACTCGGCGCTGATGCTGCTGCTAAAGCCGCGCCTGGCCTCACTGGATGCACTGCTGCTGCGCTGTCGTGCCGCCGCGATCGAGCTGATGACCGCCCATGAGCGCACGGTCATGGTGGGGCGCACCCTGATGCAGCAGGCGCTGCCGATGACGTTCGGCGTCAAGGTGGCGCACTGGGCCATCGGCCTGGAGCAGGCACGCCGCCGCCTGGCGCAGGTCGAGCTGCCGGTGCAGTTCGGCGGCGCGGTGGGCGTGCACTCTGGTTGGGATGAGCAGGGCCTCGACTTTATGGGCGCTCTCGCCGAGCGGCTGGAGCTCGCTGCCCCGGTACTGCCTTGGCACACAAACCGTCAGCCGATCCATGCCCTGGGCACGGCGCTGGACGCCACGGCCGGGGCAGCGGAAAAACTGGCCCTCGATATCTCACTGCTGACCCAGACCGAAGTGGGCGAGGTGGCCGAGCCCTCCGCCCCGGGCATGGGCGAATCCTCCTCCATGCCGCACAAGCGCAACCCGGTACGCTGCGCCATGATCCGCGGCGCAATGCGGCAGGTGCATGGCTACACCACGGTGCTGCTCAATGCCGCTGCCCAGCCGTTGGAGCGGGGGTTGGGCGAGTGGCATGCCGAGTGGTCGCCGCTGGTCGACAGCGCCCTGCTGCTGGAGGGGGCGCTGGAGCAGGCCGCCACGCTGCTCGAAGGGCTCGAGGTGAACCCCGAGGCGATGCGCCGCAACCTGGCGGCCACCGGTGGCGGCATCATGGCGGAGCCGGTATCGCGCCTGCTGGCGCCGGTGCTGGCGCCGGTGCTGGGGCAGGACGCTGCCAAGCGCATCAGCGCCGAAGCCGCCGAGACGGCGCGCCTTCAAGGCATTCCCTATGCCGAGGCACTCGAAACGCATGCCGAGGTGAAAGCCGAAGTAGGGGGCAAGCTCGAGGTCGAGGCGCTGCGCCAGGCGACGGATCCCGCTTTATACCTTGGTAGCAGCCAGGCGCAGGTGCAGCGCGCCATGGCCTGGCTTCAGCGGGAATGATTCGCTGAAAAATCACTGTATTGCATATCCCGAGCAAGGGGAGGCCTGGCCTCCCCTTGCGCTTTTGCGTCTCTGGCGTGTTTGACGATCAGCTGGCTTAGGGGTAACTTGTTCGCATCACAAAACAAAGTTCGCCATTCGAACTTATTTGAGAATACCCGCCAGGAGGACGACCATGGCCGAGTTCCTGAGCCTGCATGACGCGGTGGCACGCTACGTCGAAGACGGCGCCACCGTGGCCATGGAGGGCTTTACCCACCTGATTCCCTTCGCCGCCGGTCACGAAGTCATCCGTCAGCGCAAGCGCGACCTCACCCTGATCCGCATGACGCCGGACCTGGTCTACGACCAGATGATCGGTGCCGGCTGCGCCAGGAAGGTGATCTTCTCCTGGGGCGGCAACCCCGGCGTGGGTTCGCTGCACCGCCTGCGCGACGCGGTGGAGAAGGGCTGGCCGCACAAGGTCGAGATCCTCGAGCACAGCCACGCCGCCATGGCCTGCGCCTTCGAGGCCGGCGCTGCCGGGCTGCCGCTGGCCGTGCTGCGCGGCTACGTGGGCAGCGAGCTGCCCAGCGTCAACGACCAGATCAAGTTCATCGAGTGCCCCTTCACCGACGAGCGCCTGGCCGCGGTGCCTTCGGTGCGTCCCGACGTCTCCATCGTGCATGCTCAGAAGGCCGACCGTGCCGGCAACGTGTTGGTGGAGGGCATCGTCGGCGTGCAGAAGGAAGCCGTGCTGGCGGCGAAGCAGAGCATCGTCACCGTCGAGGAGATCGTCGAGGACCTGCGCACCGAGCCGGACTATCACCCCAATGCCTGCATCATCCCGGGCTGGGCGATCAGCGCTGTCGCCGTGGCCAAGAAGGGCTCGCTGCCCTCCTATGCCCATGGCTACTACCCGCGCAACAACGCCTTCTACAAGGAGTGGGACGCCATCGCCCGCGACCGCGACACCTTCACACGGTGGATCGAAGAGAACGTCATGAATGCAGGGGGAAACGCCTGATGAGCCTCGAGTACACCTCAGCGGAAATGATGAGCGTCACCGCCGCGCGCGCGCTCAAGAACGGTATGACCTGCTTCGTCGGCATCGGCCTGCCCTCGGAGGCGGCCAACCTGGCGCGCCTGACCCACGCCCCCGAGGTGGTGCTGATCTACGAATCCGGCACCCTGCAGACCAAGCCCGACGTGCTGCCGCTCTCCATCGGTGACGGCGAACTGTGCGAGACGGCGTTGACTACCGTCTCTGTGCCGGAGATGTTCCGCTACTGGCTGCAGGGCGGCAAGGTCAGCGTCGGCTTCCTGGGCACCGCCCAGATCGACCGCTTTGCCAACCTCAACACCACCCTGATAGGCGACTACCGCGAGCCCAAGGTGCGTTTGCCGGGGGGCGGTGGGGCGCCGGAGATCGCCACCAACGCCGGCGAAGTCTTCATCACTCTGAAGCACTCCAAACGCGCCTTCGTCAAAGACGTCGATTTCATCACCACCCTGGGCTTCGGCCGCGACGGCAAGGGCCGCGACGGCGTACCCAACATCGGCAAGGGCCCGACCCGGGTGATCACCGACCTGTGCGTGATGAAGCCCGACCCCGAGACCAAGGAACTGGTGGTCGTTTCGCTGCATCCGAACGTGACCCGCGAGGACGTGATCGAGGCCACCGGCTGGGAGATCCGCTTCGCCGAGTCGCTCGAGACCACGCCCGAGCCCAGCGCCCACGAACTTGAGATACTGCGCGAATTGAAGGCGCGCACCGAGCGCAAGCACGCCGGCGAGTAAATTCGCTCTAAAACGGTCTGCATTCGTCACGTTCTACAGCGAATTTCAGGAGATTTTTTATGACTGACGTCTTCCTCTGCCATCCGCGGCGCAGCGCCATCGGCCGCTTCGGCGGCACCCTGACCAGCGTGCGCCCCGACGACTTCGCCGCCACCATCTTCAAGGCGGTGCTGGCCGAGGCGCCCGATCTCGACCCGGCCGCCATCGAAGAGGTCTTCATGGGCTGCGCCAACCAGGCCGGCGAGGACAACCGCAACGTGGCGCGTATGTCGGCGCTGCTGGCGGGCCTGCCCACCTCGGTGCCCGGCACCACCATGAACCGCCTGTGCGGCTCCGGCATGGACGCGGTGGGCACCGCCTTTCGCGCCATCAAGGCCGGTGAGATGGAGCTGGCCCTGGCCGGCGGCGTGGAGTCCATGTCCCGCGCGCCCTATGTGCTGGGCAAGGCCGACGGCGCCTTCTCCCGCGGTCAGAAGATCGAGGACACCACCATCGGCTGGCGCTTCGTCAATCCGCTGATGAAGAAGGCCTACGGTATCGACTCCATGCCGGAGACCGCCGAGAACGTCGCCGAGCAGTTCAACATCTCCCGCGAGGACCAGGACGCCTTTGCCCTGCGCTCCCAGCAGAAGGCCGCCGCCGCTCAGAAGTCGGGCCGCTTCGCCATCGAGATCACGCCGATCGAGATCCCGCGGCGCAAGCAGGAGCCGCTGGTCTTCGACACCGACGAGCATCCGCGCGAGACCACCCTGGAGAAGCTGGCCGGGCTGCCGACGCCGTTCCGCGAGGGCGGCAGCATCACCGCCGGCAACGCCTCGGGCGTCAACGACGGTGCCGCCGCCATGCTGGTGGCAAGCCAGGCCGCGGTGGAGCAGCATGGCCTCAAGCCCATGGCCAGGATCATCGGTATGGCTACCGCCGGCGTCGAGCCGCGCATCATGGGCTACGGCCCGGTGCCGGCGGTGCGCAAGCTGCTCGAGCGTACCGGCGTGACGATGGACGAGATCGACATTTTCGAGTTCAACGAGGCTTTTGCCGCCCAGGCCCTGGCCTGTACGCGCGACCTGGGGCTCGCCGACGACGACCCGCGGGTCAACCCCAACGGCGGCGCCATCGCCCTGGGCCACCCGCTGGGCATGTCCGGCGCCCGCCTGCTGATGACCGCGGCCTTTGAACTGCAGCGCACCGGCAAGCGCTACGCGCTGTGCACCATGTGCGTGGGCGTGGGGCAGGGGATCGCTACGCTGATCGAACGCGTATAACGGAGAGAGTCGCATGGCATTTCTGAACATCAACGGCCGCAGTGTCGCCTATCGCTTGCTTGGCCCCGAGGCGCTGCCGCTGGTGGTGCTGGCGCATCCGCTGGGCATGACCCAGGCGGTATGGGACGACCTGCTGCCGGCGCTGCTGCCGCGCTACCGCGTGCTGACCTGGGACTTGCCCGGCCACGGTGCCAGCCAGGCCTGGCCCGAAGCGAGTGGCGAGATATCACCGGCTGACCTGGCCGCAGAGGCCCTGGCCCTGGCCGATCATGCCGGCAGCCAGCGCTTTCACTTCGTCGGCACCTCCATCGGCGGCGTGGTAGGGCAGCAGCTGATCGCCGAGCACGCCGAGCGGCTCTATTCTGCCACGTTGACCAACACCGGCGCGGTGATCGGCAACGCCGAGCTGTGGACCACTCGCGCCGGTCGCGTGCGCGATGAGGGCCTTTCGGTCATGTCCGGCGAGATCGTGCCGCGCTGGTTCTCGGCCCAACGGCTAGAAGACGAGCCCGCCCTAGAGGCTGGCTGGCGCACCCAGATGACACGTACCGACGGTGAATCCTATGCCCGGCTGTGCGAGATGCTCGGCCGCACCGACTTCCGCGGCAAGCTGAAGGGGCCGCTGGCGCAGCATCCGAACGTTAGCATGCACCTGCTCGGCGGCAGCGATGACGTGGCCACGCCGCCCGAGACCCTGCAGGCGCTGGCGGCCGAGTGTGGCGGCGCGCCCCTGAAAATACTCGAAGGCTTCGCCCATGTGCCCTCGGTGGAGAGCCCGGCCATCATGGCCAAGCGACTGCTGCTATGGATGACCGCCGATCGTGAAAGCGTCGGCGAGCATGGCGTGAGTTATGCCGAGGGGCTCGAGACCCGCAAGGAGGTACTCGGCGAGGAGCACGTGGCCCGCTCCACCGAAAACGCCAACAGCCTTGATGCACCGTTCCAGCAGATGATCACCCGGCTGGCCTGGGGTGAGCTGTGGAGCAACGACGACCTGACCCGCCGCGAGCGCAGCCTGATCACCACCGGCATCCTCGCCGCCCTGGGCCGTGAGGAGCTCACGCTGCACCTCAAGACCGCCAAGCGCATCGGTCTCTCCGAAGCCGAGCTGCGCCAGGTGCTGATGCACGTGGCGATCTACGCCGGGGTGCCGGCGGCGAACCATGCGTTTGCGTTGGCCAAGCAGTTGGGTTGGGGCGGGGAGAACTGACTAGCTGTTTTGCTCGCGATGCCACTCAGCGCTGGTCTGTGGACGCCTGAACCGGGCGGCTCGTCGCTTACGTGGTGCTGGTGTATCGTCTGAGCGAAATTCGGCGATGACCGGCATCGTGATGATGAGGAAACCCCCATGCTCAACGCCCGTATCAAGCTGCGCCATCTGCAGGCCTTCCTCGAAGTGGCCCGCCAGCGCAGCTTCGCCCGGGCCGCCGAGCGCCTGGCGATCACCCAGCCGGGCATTTCCAAGACCATTCGCGAACTTGAAGAGAGCCTCGGTGCGTCGCTGTTCGAGCGCACGCCCCAGGGCGTGGCGCTGACCCAGGCGGGCCTGACCCTGCTGCGCCATGCCGGGCCGGCCATCCGTGCATTGGAAGAGGGCGTGGCCGCGGTCGGCGATACCCACCGCGGCGACTGTTGGCTGCGTGTGGGCGCGCTCTCCACGGTGGAGAGCCGGCTGCTGCCCGAGGCCATACGCCGCTGGCACGCCGCGCCCGGCGGGCAGAACGCGGTGGGCGTCAACGTGGTAACCGGCTCCAGCGCCTTCCTGCTCTCGCGCCTGCGCCGCGGCGAGCTGGACCTGGTGGTGGGGCGCATGACCGAGGCCCGCGAGATCCGCGATCTGGCCTTCGAGCACCTCTACTACGAACCGCTGCTGCTGTGCGTGCGCAGTGGCCATCCGCTGGCCGGCATCGCGTCGCTCGCAGCCGAATGCCTGGCCGAGTTCCCCTGGGTGCTGCCGCCGCCCCAGACCACCCTGCGCCAACAGGTTGACAGCTTCTGCGTGCGTCATTCGTTGACACTGATGAGCCAGCGGCTGGAAACGCTTTCGCTGCCCATCAGCCGTGCCTACACCCTGGAGAGCGATGCGATCTGGGTCGTGCCCGAAGAGGCGGTGGCCGAGGACCTGGCGGCGGGGCGGCTGAGTCGCCTCGGCATCGAGCTGGAGCCCCGCGGCGGCTCCGTGGGGCTGTGCTACAACGCCAGCATGCAGCCCTCGCTGGCGGTGGAGGCCTTCTGCGAAGTGCTGCGCGAGGTGAGCGCGGGCCGCAGCTCGGGGAATGGTCCGTCCCGCCATCAAAGTGGCGCTGCAACATAACCCAATGGTTATGAGGGGTGCCCGAGTCGTCAATTGGCGGGCCTGCGGCAAGACGCCACACTGGGCGAGACAAGACCACGCTCCCAAGAGGCGACATCATGCAAGATCACAACAAGCGCTTCGTAGAGCGCGACCGTAACTGGCACCCCCCGGCCTACGCCCCCGGCTACAAGACCACCGTGGCCCGTTCGCCGCAGCAGGCGCTGGTCAGCATGCAGCAAGCCAGCACCTCCGAGCTCACCGGCCCCGACTTCCGCCACCTGCGCATGGGCTCTCACGACAACGACCTGCTGCTGAACTTCCGTCAGGACCCGGCCCAGGGCCAGGGGCTTCCGGTGGGCGAACGCATCATCATGTTCGGCCGCGTGGTCGATCAGTTCGGCAAACCGGTGCCGCACACCCTGGTGGAGATGTGGCAGGCCAACGCCGGCGGGCGCTACCGCCACAAGAACGACCGATACCTCGCCCCGCTGGACCCGAACTTCGGTGGCGTGGGCCGCACCCTGACCGACGAGCAGGGCTGGTACCATTTCCGTACCATCAAGCCCGGCCCGTACCCCTGGCCCAACGACCCCAACAGCTGGCGCCCCTCGCACATTCACGTCTCGGTGATGGGTCCCTCGATCTCCACCCGCCTGATCACCCAGATGTACTTCGAGGGCGATCCGCTGATTCCGCTGTGCCCCATTGTCCACACCCTCAAGGACGCGGATGCGGTCGAGACCATGATCGGACGCCTCGACATGGCGCGCAGCAAGCCCATGGACTGCCTGGCTTACCGCTTCGACTTGGTGGTACGCGGCGAGCTGCAGACCTATTTCGAAAACCAATAAACGGGTTCGAAAATCAGTGAGGGGAAATGACATGAAACAACCGAATACCGTTCCCGCGAGCGAACTGATGCTGCGCGAGACCGCCTCCCAGACCGCCGGGCCCTACGTGCACATCGGCCTGGCCCTGGCCGCCGCCGGCAACCCGACCCGCGACGAAGAGATCTGGAACGAGATGGCCAAACCCGAGGCCGAGGGCGAGCACATCGAAGTCGTGGGTACCGTTATCGACGGCAACGGCGATCTGGTGCGCGACGCCTTCCTCGAAGCCTGGCAGGCCGACGCCAACGGCGCCTACCAGCCCGAGTACGACCTGAAGAAGCCGTTCAACAGCTTCGGGCGCACCGCCACCACCTTCGACCACGGCAGTGAATGGTCGCTGAAAACCGTCAAGCCGGGCCAGGTGGCCCACCCCAACGGTCAGCCCATGGCGCCGCACATCAATCTGGCGATCTTCGCACGCGGCGTGAACGTCCACCTGCAGACCCGCCTCTACTTCGAGGACGAAGCCGACGCCAACGCCGAGTGCCCTGTGCTCTCACGCATCGAATCGCCGACCCGCCGCCAGACCCTAATCGCCAAGCGCGAAGAGATCGACGGCAAGGTGTGCTACCGCCTGGACATCAAACTGCAAGGCGAAGGCGAGACGGTGTTTTTCGATTTCTGATTTATCGTCACGGCAGAGAATTCGGCCCGGTTAGGAGGCCGGTAGCAAGAGAGCCAGCGGATTGCGCTGGCTCTCGTCTTTTTGGGGTTGCGGTGATCTGGGTCACTGGTGCAAGCCTGCCTTCCCTCCGGCTACACTGCTGTCGGTATCGATAGCTGCTAACTGGACGCGCAATCATGTTCGAACACGTCGAGAAAGCACCCGTGCCGCTGGAAAAGGTACGCCGCTACCTCGAGCCGGGGCCCATCGTGCTGGTCTCGTCGGCCTGTGATGGGCGGCGGAACATCATGACCATGGGCTGGCATACGGTGATGGCGTTCTCGCCGTCGCTGGTGGGTTGCATCATTTCGGCCGGCAACCACAGTTTCGAGATGATCCGCCGTAGCCGTGAATGTGTCATCAACCTGCCGGCGACGGCTCTGACCGATCAGGTGGTGGGCGTCGGCAACAGCAGCGGCGCTGAGGTCGACAAGTTCGAGCATTTTGGGCTGACCGCCCAGCCGGCGGAGCGGGTAGGCGCCCCGCTGATTGGTGAGTGCCATGCGCACTTCGAATGCCGGCTGTTCGACGACTCCCTGGTGGAGCGCTACAACTTCTTCATCTGGGAAGTCGTGTCGGCCCGCGCGGCGGTATCGCCCGAGTACCCCGAGACCCTCCACTACACCGGCGATGGTGTCTTTATGGTGGCCGGCGAGATCATCGATCGGCGCGAGCAGTTCTTGCCACAGATGCTGTAGCTAGTTCGACATTGGCCCAACCTCACCCCTCCCGATCCCCAATCGCCCCGATAACGCTCTAGCAGAACCTCCGCTGTAAGGCGGAGCGGCTGGCCTGCGCCTGCCAGTGCAGCGCGACCTCGAACTCGGGTACGTGAAAGGGCAGTTCATGGGTGGCCAGCTGTCAGCCTCGTCCAAACCCTGCCTTCACGCTTTGCGCGATACGCGGTACCGCGAAATCGATGAAGGCGCGCAACTTCTGCGGGAGCAGCGGTCGGCGTTCGTAAACCAGGTGGATCGGCCAGGGCGCTGGTTCCCACCCTTGCAACACCGTTTCAAGGCGCCCGGCCTGTATCCTGGGTGCGGCCTGATAAGAGAGAACGCGGGTAAAGCCGAGCCCTGCCTCTGCCGCATCAAGCGCCGCTTCGGCCGTGTTCACGGTTAGACGTGCTTGAACAGGAATCCGCAGCGACGTTCCCTCCGCTTCGAAGCGCCAGGCCTGGGTGGCCAGCAACTGATCGAAGGTAATGCAGGAGGCGCCTTCGAGATCGCTCGGCGCAGAGGGCCTTCCGTGCTCGTCGAGATAGGCGCGGCTGGCACAGACGACTTGGCGTACTTCGCCGACCTTGCGGGCGATCAGGCCGCTATCCGGCAGCGGGCCGATACGCACGGCCATATCGATGTGCTCCTCACCGATACTCATCGGGCGGTCGGTGAGTTGCAGCTGAATGTTCACGTCCGGGTGGCACTGCAGGAAAGCCGTGACCACCGGCAAAACATACAGGCGTCCGAAGACGATCGGAGCGGTCAGTGTCAGCGTCCCGCGAGGTGCCGAGAATTCGCCAGAAGCGCCACGTTCCGCTTCGGCCACCTCTTCCAGAATTCGTCGGCAAGCCGCCACGTAGGCCGTGCCCGCATCGGTCAACGTCAGCCCACGGGGCGAACGCAGGACCAGCTCGGCGTTCAAGTCGGCTTCCAGCTCGGAAATCCTGCGGCTAACGGTTGCGATGGGCATTCGCAGGGCCCGGGCGCCCGAGGTGATGCTGCCTTCGTCGACGACTCTGAGGAGCATGGCCATGGTCTGGAGTCTGTCGGGCATGGTCACCGATCCATCGAGCCTGTGGTTTCCACATAATGGAAACCTGGGTTTCAACTTTGCCAGCTACTGCGGGTTTTTGGAAAGAAATATCCTCTGAACAGTTCACCACATTGAGCGCGAAAGTCGCCATGTCTCGTTCTCAGGAGCCCAAGTATGAACCCGAACTTCCCCACTCATGCCGTCCCGATCAAACTGTACCGGCACCCGAAATCCGGTCACAGCCATCGCGTCGAACTCATGATGGCGCTGCTCGACCTTCCCTATGAAACGGTCGATATCGATGTCGCGAACGGTGCGCACAAGGCGCCCGAGTTTCTCGCTATCAGCTCCTTCGGCCAGGTCCCGGCCATCGATGACAACGGCGTGACGCTGTCGGACTCCAACGCCATTCTGGTCTACCTGGTGAAGTCCTTTCCCACCGGCTACGACTGGCTGCCTGAAAATCCCGCGGCTGCGGCTGAAGTGCAGCGCTGGCTGTCGGTGGCCGCCGGAGAGATCGCGCGTGGCCCTTGTGCGGCACGGCTGGTGACGGTATTCGGCGCATCGCTGGATCACGAAGGCGCCAAGGCGGCGGCGCATCGACTGTTTACCCAAATGGAGCCGATTCTGGAACGCCGCGATTTCCTGGCCGGGCCGACGATCACGATCGCCGATGTGGCCGGCTACAGCTATATCGCCCATGCGCCCGAAGGCGGCGTCAGTCTCGATGCTTACCCATCGATTCGGGCTTGGCTGGCCAGGATCGAGGCGCAGGAAGGCTTTGTGGGTATGGTTCGTACGCCGCTTCCCGAAACCGCCTGACCGAGAGGGACACCGCCATGGCACAGGACAATGTCTTTCACGCCGGCGAGCGTGCCGTCCAGGCGCGTGCCGAGGTTTCCAACGACTGGCTCGAGAGTGCGGCAGGTTTCGTGCGCCCAGAGATGCCGCAACAGCATCGCGATTTCTTCGAGAACTTGCCGATGCTGTTTCTCGGGCTGCTCGACCCGGCGGGTCGGCCATGGTGCGTTCCCGTCTTCGGGCCACCTGGGTACTCGACCTCTCCTTCCCCGAATACGCTGGTGTTGCAACGTGCCCCGGTTCTCTCAGACGAGCTCGGGCTGGTGATGACGCCTGGTGCGAGCATCGGCTTTGTTGGAGTCGATCTCACCAACCGGCGCCGCAATCGGATGAATGGCCGGGTGCAGCGCGCTTCAGAAGGCGCTATTACCATTGCGGTCGACCAGAGCTTCGGGAACTGCCCGCAATACATTCAGACTCGCTCCCTGGCCCCCGCCAGTGGCGAGCCCTCAGACGCATCCGGCCGTTGCAGCGGCCTGGATGACCCAGCGGTTCGTCGCATTGTCGAAACCGCCGACACCTTCTTCATCGCTTCCCGTGCCGCCAGTCCGCTCGAAGGGGGAAACGCCGGGATCGACGCATCACACCGCGGAGGGCGAGCGGGTTTTCTCGGCATCAACGATGATGGGTCGCTCTCCTTTCCCGATTTTTCCGGCAATCGTTTTTTCAATACGCTCGGCAACATCGAAAGCGATGGCCGGGTAGCCCTGTTCGTGCCGGACTTCGAAACCGGGGAGGCAGTAGTGCTGACCGGCCGTGCCACCATCGACTGGAGCGCGGGGCGCGTCGGCGCGTTCACGGGCGCCGAGCGTATTGTCGATATGGTGCCGGAGGAGGTCTGGCACGCGACCGCTACCCTGCCGGTGACCGCGACACTTGCCGAACAGTGGCCCGCACTCGATGCCACAGGCACCTGGGATGAGGTGCGCTTGGCCGCGCTCAAGACCGACGGTTATCGCCGCTTCCAGATCGTATCGAAACGCATGGAAAGCAACACCATCACCTCTTTCTATCTGACACCCGCGGATGGCGGCCCGATCGAGCCGCATGTCGCAGGGCAGTTCCTGCCGATCCGGCTTCAGGACGATGACGGACCGATTCTGCGCAGCTACACGATCTCGCAAGGGCCAAACGGGCTCGACTATCGCCTCTCCATCAAGCGTGAGGCGCGCGGCCGGGCGTCCCGCCTGCTGCACGACCGGCTTCAGAGCGGGGATATGATCGAAGTCGCCTCGCCTGCGGGCGATTTCGTGCTGGACGACGGCACCCGGCCCATCGTCCTGCTCTCCGGCGGCGTCGGCATCACGCCGATGATGGCAATGCTCGACGGGCTTGTGAGCGCGCTGCGTGGCGGTGCACCTCGGCGCGAGGTGTACTTCATCCATGCTACCCGGAACGGTGCCAGCCGGGCGTTTCGCGGCGAGCTCGAGGCCATTGCCCGCCGGTACGATTGGCTGCATCTATTCACTGCGTATTCGGCGCCGGGGGCGGGCGACAGGTTGGGCCACACCCACGATACCGAGGCGCGGCTGAGCATGAAGGAGCTCGCTGAGCTTCTCCCTTTCGGCGGTTATCAGTTCTATTTGTGCGGCCCAGAGAGTTTCATGCGAGCGCTTTATACGGGCTTGCGTGACATGGGCATCGACCGCTCGCATATCCACTACGAATTTTTTGGCGCGGGCGAACTCGATGAGCCGAAAGAGATAGGCCCGGTCGTGGAGTTGCCTGCGCGCGCAACGATTACCTTCGCCCACTCGGAGACCCAGGCCGAATGGACCGCGCAGAGCGGCACGCTGCTGGAAACCGCCGAGGCGGCCGGGCTGAAACCTACCCACAACTGCCGCTCGGGCAAATGCGGTACTTGCGCCACGCGGCTGCTCTCGGGAAGCGTGCATTACACGCGCAAGCCGCTGGTCAGCCCGGCCGATGGCCATGTGCTGACCTGCTGCGCGGTCCCCATGGGCGAGCAGGTGGAGATTGGCCTTTGAAGTAAACGCGCGGAGGAGCGGCGGGATGGGGTGCGTACGACCAAAGTCGAATAAATTAGACTAAAGTCTAGTAATCGGCTATTCTGTTAGCATCCTCATGAAATGACCGAGAACCCAAAGCCATGACCAGCCAGATGCTTTCCGACAGTGCGACCGCCACTAAACCCCGTGCTTCCCTGATCAAGCGTATCGGCCGGGTTGCCTATCGTCTGCTAGAGCGGATGACCGAGCGCGCCTACCATCAGCACAAGCCCTGCTTGCGCAACAATTTTTATCTCTAACGGCTAAGGCCGTGCTTGGCCCAGGACGGGACGGCAACATGACACGATGAGAAGAGCCAGCGCATTTTTTGCGCTGGCTCTTCTCGTTCCGGGAGGGGCACTCGACGGTATTTCGGGCTCAAGGGGGTGAGGCCTTCCACTTGGTAGTGTCGATTTCACCTGCACCCGCTCGACGGGATCAGGAGTCATGAGAAACAGCGGATGTCTGCCAATCGATGGAGCCGGAAATGCTGAAACTATATGGAACGCCCCCGACCCGCGTCCTGCGGGTCATCTGGTTGCTCAATGAGCTGGGCCTGGAGTACGAGCAGGTTCCGGTAGCCCTCATGCAAGGGGAGCATCTTCAACCCGATTTCCTTGCGATCAACCCCGCCGCCAGAGTCCCGGTGCTGGTCGACGGCAACCAGGTCATCACCGAATCGGCCGCGATACAGCTCTATCTGGCCGAGAAATATCCACAGGCGGGTTTCGTTCCGGAAGCTGTGGAAGAAAGAGCCCAGATGTACCGCTGGATATTCTTCCTGATGACCGAGATCGAGCCGCTGCTGTGGCGTATCGCTCGCCACACCTTCCTTTACCCGGACGAGAAGCGCCTGCCTCAGGATGTCGACCAGGCCAGGGAGGAGTGCGTGGAGATGGTGGCGGTACTCGAGCGCCACATGCAGGAGCGCGAGTACCTGGTCGGCGACCGGCTCAGCGTGGCCGACTTCAACGCCGCCTATACCCTGGATTGGGTGAACGAGGAGAACTTGCTCGGCAACGCACCGCGGCTGAGAGAGTACCTGAAGACGATGTACGCCCGCCCCACGGCACCGCCCACCATTGCCGTAGCGTTCGCGGCGATGGAAGACTAGCTGCTCCCCGGAGAGATCATGAAGCGGTCGTCAGCGCCGAGAGCCAGCCTTTGCGCTGGCTCTCGGCTTTTTGGCTTTGCGTTGACGTAGGTGTCTGGTGTGGGGCTGAGCGAGCGTCTAGGCTGGTTGTGTGTATTAGTTTGTTAGCTTATCGGTGGTGGGCGCTTTGGACTGGATTTTTGGCCCCACTTCTTGGTCTTTACGGAATGTGTTGCTTAATGTTGATAGGCACTGGGGGTAAGGTTGGAATTAGTCTGCTATTTGTCTAATTTTTTAGTTATAGGTACTGAAGCTACTGATACTAAAGGCGGTGGTTGGATAAGGAACAAAATTCCTTTATCTGTGGCAGGGCTTAGTATTGAGATATATCAAGAGCCAGAGTTTATAAATGCTAAGAAAAGCGAGTTGAGTGGACAGTTTGTTGAATCCTCAAGGCTTATAGTAAAAAACGTTAGTGGAAGCGACGTCGAATATGTTGTTGAGGTGGTTAGGAAGATCAGCTATTTACTTTCTTTTGCTATTTGTTCAGAAGTGATTTTTTATGGGTGGAGCCTTGAGGGCGCGCATCGCTCTAAGTTTTGGAGCGCGCGCGGAAAGTACTGTTATTTTAGGCCGCCATTCTGCTGTGTTGATACATCTCGCATTAAAGATTTAGTGGAGGATTGTTTTGACTCCTACTCTAAGGTTTTTGATAAAAGAGATTTAAATGTAGTTATTGATCTCTTCAATACCCCTGAGGTGAGCAATTTACAAATAGAGCTTAAGTTGGCAACTCTATTCATATTGCTTGAGAATCTAAAATCCTCATATGCAAGATCGAGAGGCTATGTATATAAGGGTGGTTATTATTGGTCAAAAGATGGCAAGAGGTATTCTTTTCAATCATTGCTTGTTGAAATGTTTTATTCTGTTGGCATGAGCGTTAGTCTTAAAAAAATCAAAAATCTTCGGAATGAAATTATACACTCTGGCTTAAGTCAGTTGTCGTTTGAGGACCAATTTTCTATCTATGGAAGTTGTAGAGATATGGTTACCGAATATATCCTCAGACTGGTTGAGTTTAAAGGAGACTTCAGCCTTTACGAGGGTAGGGGGCTACATTCCAAGAAGATTTCTTAACAAGCTGCTTAAGGGGGAGTCGCAAAGCGTGGTGATTTTATGTTAGCTGCCTGACGGGTGCCAGCGCCCTATTTTGCTACGCTGGCAGAACGACAGCGGACGAGACGACTGATGGTCTTCCATAACCCGGATCCGGAAATGCGTGACATCGAGCGGCGCAATGCCCGGTTGCGCGCTGAATTCTTTGCCAAGAAGTTTAGCGGTGCCTGCCGCTTGCCTCGCTCCGCCCGCATAAGAACGGTAATAAATAGATCGTTTCGATAAACGATATAAGCCTGTTAGATGATCGTCAAAATAGCTGTATAGCTTTGTAATAAAAGAGATTTTTTTAACTTTTCCAATGCTACAACTTTGGCATGACTGTACCTCGACTCGCGGCGATTCTAGGCTCGATATGCAATGCGTATATTTGTTCGTTATTCGAACGTGTGTATACGAAAGCTATCCAGCCACAACAAGAACGGAGCCGCAATCATGCCATCGAACCCACTTGCCCGGGCGTTACTGGGAATCGGAGCCTGTGTCGCCCTGAGCCTTCCCGCCATGGCTGATGACTTGCCGGAGAGCATTCGCATCGGCTATGCCGTCTCCGATACGGGGCCCTACGCCGGGGGTGCCGGCACCACCATCACCCCAAACTACAAGCTGTGGGTGGAGGAGGTGAACCAGGCCGGCGGTATCCGCGTGGGGGATCGCCATCTTCCCATCGAGGTGGTGGCCTACGACGACCGCAGCAGCTCCGAGGAGGCGGTTCGCGCCGTCGAGCGGCTGCTCAACCAGGATGAGGTGCACTTCGTGCTGCCGCCCTGGGGCACGGCGCTCAACCTGGCGGTGGCGCCGGTGCTGCATCGCGCCGGCTATCCGCACCTGGCGGTAACGGCGGTGTCCGACCGCCAGCAGGATCTGATGGACCGCTGGCCGCGACTCTTCTTCTTCCTCAGCACCTCCAGCCACTACGCCGAGGGCATCGTGACCATGCTTGAGGAGCTGCGCGAGAGCGGCGAGATCGAAGGCCGGGTGGCCATGGTCAACGTGGCGGATCAGTTCGGCATCGAGCTGGCCAACGCAGCCCGGGTGCTGCTGCAGGAGGCCGATTTCGATGTCGTCTACAGCCAGTCGTATCCGCCGGGCACCCAGGACATGCAGGGCATCATCAACAGCGCCCGCCAGCGCGACCCTGAGGCGTTCCTGGCCTTCAGCTACCCGCCTGAAACCATCGCCATCACCGATCAGGCACAGACCCTTGGCTTCAATCCGCCGCTGTTCTACACCGCCGTGGGGACGGCGTTCCCGCTGTTCAAGAACCGCTTCGACGACAACGTCGAAGGGGTGCTGGGCATCGGCGGTGTGGATACCGACAGCGAGGTGATGGTGGATTACATCGAACGCCATACCGACATGACCGGCCAGGCGCCGGACCTTTGGGCCAGTGCGCCGACCTACGCCAGCCTGCAGGTGTTGCAGCAGGCCATCGAGCGGGCCAGCAGCCTCGATCACGAGCAGGTTGTGGCCGAGATGGAGAACGGCACCTTCGACACGGTGCTGGGGGAGATCACCCTGGATGGACGCGCCTACTGGGAAGGGTGGCAGGTCGGCCAGTGGCAGAACGGCGTGTTCCGCGCCATCGGCCCCAGCGACCGCGAAGGCGCGGCGGAGATCGTGCTGCCCAAGCCCGATTGGCGTTGAGCTAACCCAGCGGCAGGCGCCTCGCCTGCCGCTGCCAGTCTAGAACACAGGGGTAAACCATGGCTTTTCTCGATGCCTTGCTCAATGGCCTCACCCTGGGCGGCATGTACGCCCTGGTGGCCATGGGGCTGACGCTGCAGTACGGCGTCGCCAGGATCATGAACCTCTCCTACGGGGAGTTCCTGATCGCCGCCGCTTTCTCCGCCTACTGGCTATTCCAGGTGCAGGCGATCAATCCGCTGCTGGCGCTATTGCTGGTGGTGCCGGTGGCGTTCGGCGCCAACTGGCTGATCTATCAGATCATGCTGCACCCACTGGTGAGGCGCTCGCGGGATCGCGGCGAGCTGGAGGTCAACAGCATTCTGGCCACCTTCGGCCTGCTGTTCGTGATCCAGGGGCTGGTGCTGCTGATTTTCGGCAGCAATTACTTCAGCTACACCTACATCAGCAACGTATTCATGATTGCCGGCTCACCGATTGCTGCGGATCGCCTCCTGGCGGTGGGCGTCGCGGTGGTGCTGGGCACGGCACTTTATTTGCTGCTGGTACGCACCCGCCCCGGCACTGCTCTGCGGGCGGTATCCGTCGACCCCAGGGCGGCGCAGCTGGCCGGTATCGACGTGCGTGCGGCCTCGGCCATGGCATTTGCGCTGGGGGGCGGCATGGTGGCCGCCAGCGGCGTGCTGGTCAGCATGTTCACTACCTTCAATGCCTCGATGGGGGTCGTCTTCACCATGAAGGCGCTCATCGTGGTGATCATGGGCGGTGCCGGTCATCTGCTGGGGGCCCTGGCGGCAGGGCTTACCCTGGGCCTGGTGGAGAGTTTCGTGGCGGTGTATGTGGCGCCGGGGCTGACGCTGGCGGCAACCTTCGCGCTGTTTCTGATCGTGCTGCTGATACGGCCGACCGGGATGATGGGGAGGGCCGGAGCATGACCATGAATTCACGTTCGACGCTGCTCGGCGCCGTCCTGCTGCTGGCCGGTGTCGTCGGCCTCGCCCTGCTGCCCGGCTTCGTGGGCGGCTACGGGCTCTCCATGGCTATCAACTTCCTGATGTTCGCCATCCTGGCCACTTCCTGGGCGATGTTCTCCGGGCCGAGCGGCTATGTCTCGCTGGCCACCGTAGCCTTCTTCGGTATCGGCGCTTATACCGTGGCGGTACTCGGCGAGCAGCTACCCTGGGGCGCGGTGCTGCTGCTCGCCGCGGGCATCGCCTTTGTGGTGGCGCTGCTGGTCGGGCTCTCCACGCTGCGCCTGCGCGGAGTCTATTTCGTCATCTTCAGCTTCGGGCTGGCGGAGCTGATTCGCCAGGTGGTGAACTGGTACGAGTCGACCCAGGCGGGCAGCGTGGGCCGCTATGTGTTCCTCGACATCACCCAGGAGCAGATCGTCTGGCAGCTCACGGCGGTGCTGGCCCTGCTGTTCATCGTCGGCTGGCTGATCGAGCGTTCCCGGGTCGGTTTTGCGCTGCGCATGATCGGCGATGACGAGACGGTGGCGCTGCACTGCGGTGTCAACATCACCCTGATCAAGGTGCTGGTGTTCTCGCTCAGCGCCGCCTTCATGGCGCTGGTGGGCGCCATCGTGGCGCCTCGCTGGACCTATCTCGACCCGAGCATCGCCTTCAACCCCAACATCTCGTTCCAGGTGCTGATCATGGCGCTGCTGGGCGGCGCCCGACGACTCTATGGGCCCCTGCTGGGAGTGATTCCCATGGTGCTGCTGTTTGAGTATCTCTCCTCCAACTTCCCGCATCTGTTCAGCATCCTGCTGGGCATCACCTTCCTGGCCATCGTCTATATGGTGCCTCACGGTGTGGCGGGCCTGATCGACAGCTATGTGCAGCGCTATCGTGAGCGTTTCCCGGGCCGGCGTGTCGGAAAAAACCAGCAGAAGGAGAGCGCACTATGACGACATCGACAGCGCTGCTCTCCGTGTGCGACGTCACGCGCCGCTTCGGTAGCCTGCGGGCGGTGGACGGCTTGAGCTTCGACATCGCCGAAGGGGAAATCGTCGGGCTGCTGGGGCCCAACGGCTCGGGCAAGACGACCATGATGAACCTGGTATCGGGGGCCTTGAAGCCCGATGCCGGCACGATTCGCCTGGCGGGTAGCGACATCGCCGGCCTGCCGCCGAACCGCATCGCCCGTCAGGGCATCGCACGGACCTTCCAACTGGTCAGGGTGCTGCCCTCGATGAATTGCCTGGACAACGTCAAGGCCGGCCTGGGGTTCGGCGCCCAGCCGACCTGGGGGGCAACCGCCGACTCAAAGGCCGAGGGGCTGCTGGAGCGGGTCGGCATGGCGCACCGCCGCCTGACGCTGGGCAAGGACCTTACCTACATGGATCAGAAGCGCCTCGAGCTGGCTCGGGCGCTGGCGCTGCAGCCGCGCCTGCTGCTGCTGGACGAGTGGCTGGCGGGGCTCAACCCGTCCGAACTGGTCGAAGCCATTGAGCTGCTGCGCAAGGTTCGCGGAGAAGGCGTCACCATGGTGATGGTCGAGCATGTCATGGATGCCATTCGATCGCTGTGCGACCGCTGCGTGATCATGAACGCCGGGGCCAAGATCGCCGAGGGCATGCCGGCAGAGGCCCTGGCCGAGCCGGAAGTGGTCCGTGCCTACCTGGGAGACGATGCCGATGCTTGAACTACGCAATGTGTCCGCCGCCTACGGGCAGCATCTCGCGCTCCAGGGTATCGACCTTGAGGTACGCGAGGGAAAAATGGTCGTGATGCTGGGGGCCAATGGGGCCGGCAAGTCGACCCTGCTCTCGGTGATTGCCGGCCAGGTGCCGGCGCGCCCGGGCAGCGAGGCGAATCTGGCCGGTGTCGACCTGCTGGGGCTGCAACCTCATCAGGTGGTGGAGGCCGGCATCGCCCTGGTGCCGGAAGGGCGGGGAATTTTTGGCGCCATGACGGTGCGCGAGAACCTGCTGCTGGGCGCCTATCCCAAGCGGGCGAGAGCCGAGGAGCGGCGCAGCCTGGAGCGCGTGATGACGCTATTCCCCAAGCTCGAGGAGCGTCTGGGCCAGATGGCCGGCACCATGAGCGGTGGTGAACAGCAGATGGTGGCGATCGGTCGTGCGTTGATGTCGGCGCCCAGGCTGCTGCTGCTCGACGAGCCTTCGCTGGGCCTGTCGCCGTTGATGGCCGGCGAGCTGTTCAAGGCGCTGGAACGGATCCGCGAGATCGAAGTGAGCGTGCTGTTCGTCGAGCAGAACGCCCGCAAGAGTCTGGCCATTGCCGACCGCGGCTATCTGATCGAGAACGGCACCGTGGTGGGCGAGGGAACGGCCGAGGCGCTGCGCGCCGATGATGCCGTACAGCAGGCCTATCTCGGGCTTGCCAGGAGCGCCTGAGCGAGAGGGTAGCAAGAGGGGCGTTCCCGCGGCTCGGCAAGCACAGCGCTTGCCGGGCTTTGTCGTGCCTGCAAAAAGCTTCATCACGCTCGGCTAACGCATGAAAAAAGGCCCGGTGGGACTGCCACCCACCGGGCCGAAAGCAAGCTAGTCGGACACAGAACGCGTTACCTCAGAAACTGACGCTGATGCCCGCCGCCACGTTGTTGTCGGTGTTGTCGTAGCGGCCCGCTTCGAGGAAGGCGTAGACGTCCTGGTTGAAGTGGTGACGAACGATGCCGACCAGGACGTCGTTGTCGAGATCGAGGTTCCTGTCGTTCTCGGCGTAGCCGATGGAGACCGACCAGGCGTCGCTGAGATTGGCCGAGACGTTAACGCCCCAGGCGTCGAAATCGGCGGCGCCGCTGCTGTCCTCGCGATCGTCGTTGTGCTCGTAGACCCCACCCAGCTGCACCATGCCGAAGTCGTAGCCGAAGCCGAAGGAGGTGCGGTGCAGGTTATCGATGCCCGGGCGGCGTACCTGGGTATGGCCAAGCCCGAAGTTCAGCGGCCCCTGATCGTAGACCAGGCGCCCCGTCACCACATCGAAATCCTGGTCGTTCTGGGCGTTGGTGGTCAGTACGGCACCGATGAACTGGAAGCCGCCGAACCGGGGCGTGCCGTAGGAGAGCACGTCGCTGGCCTGCTCGGCCTGGCCGAAGATGGCGTTCTGGCCGGTCTGGCCATGGAAGCGGTTGTACTCGAAGACATCGACGTTGCGATAAATCTGCCCCCAGAAACCGGAAGGTACTCGGGGCTGCAGGCCGAACGTACCGTAATCGGTCATCAGCAGGACGCGGGCGGTGCGCAGATAGATCTCGCCGTCGTCCTGGCGATGGGCGCCGGGCGTCCAGGTCTGCTCGTCCACGGAATTGATGGCATTGGCGAAATCGGCCACCAGGTCGTAGCGGATACGCAATCCGTCGTTAACGGTGTAGACGCCTCCCAGGCCGGCCTCGGCCTTGAAGGTCCATAGATCGAGATCCCGGTCGCGGACGTCGAGCACGCCGCCGGTCACGTTGCCGGAAAAGGTGGGGCCGTTATGTCGCGATTCGGCCAGGGTCTGGGCGGAAACGGCAGCGGCCAGGGCGAAAGCGAGAGGTGTGAGGGTCAGTCGTTTGAGCATTGTCATTGTGTGTTCCCACTGGTGTGCGAGTCGTTGTTGTACGGGCGTGTGAGGCACTCGTCGTTCGCAATACGAACATAAATGCGCATTACGAAATTCACGCTAGTGGACAGCAGAGACGACAGGCAACCATGCCAAAGTTGTAACGTGGGAATAACAGCGAGGAGGTCGCGAAAAAAACGCTTCTGTTAAAAGAGGTTAATCCGAAGAATCGCCCTATATCGAAAGTTCATATAGAGCATATAAGCCACTTTTATCGGGATGCTGATTGCCGGTTTTTCCGGCTTATCATGGCCCGGTTTCTTCGGTGAGGGTGAGATCGAGAGATGCGATGGCTTGCGCAATCGTATTGCAGAACCAGCGCTGCGCCGGCGAATGGAATGCTTGAGACCGCCAATAAAGGGATATGTCGAAATCGGGCACGTGGAACGGCAATGGATGAATGCATAGCTCCCCATCGGCGGCGAACTGCCGGGCGATATGGACCGGAACGATGCCGAGCAAATCGCTCTGACGAAGTATCTTGGGCAGTATGAGGAAGTGAGGAACTTCCAGGCTGACCTTTCTTTCGATGCCCAGCTCCTGCATCTTCTCTTCCGCCAGGCTGTGCCCCGAGGTGCTGGCCACCACCACATGGCGAGACGAAGTGAAGGTTTCCAGGTCGAGTGGCCCGGCATGGAAGGCGGAAGGCCGCCCCAGGCAGACGTAGCGATCCTGAGCGATGACATGGCGCTCGATACTCGACGACTTGATCGGCCGGCTGCAGATCACGGCATTGACCTTGCCATTGATGAGCCATTCGTCGGCGCGGTCGATCCGCAAGGGGATCACTTCAAGCTCCACCTCCGGGGCCTGGGCGTGCAGATGCTGCAGGATGATGGGCAGGAAGGAGGCCTCGCCCAGGTCGGTCAACGCCAGCCGGAATCTTAGGCGACACTGCTCGGGCGTGAAATGCTGACGGCTCTCGATGGTATTTTCCAGCTGCTGCAGCGACTCCTTGAGAGTGGGATAGAGCTGCCGGGCCGTCATGGTCGGTTCCATGGCCTGATGCGTGCGAATGAACAGACGGTCATCGAAGAGTTCGCGCAGGCGCGACAGTGCATAGCTCACGGAAGGCTGCGTGACGTGCAGCCGCTCCGCCGTGTGGGTGACGCTACCCGCCTCGTAAAGGATGACGAATACCCGGATCAGGTTCAGGTCTGGTAACGACATGAGCGCTCTCGTTTGTTGGCGTTTTGTCATCGAGGATTATCGGCCACCATAACCCGCTCCAGCCAAATAGAGAATATCTATTTATCGTAGAAAAAGTATCGATTTGCTTGATGTTGGTTGCAGTCTCTAGCGTGTAAGAACGCACCGCACAAGGATAAGGAATCAAGCATGCCGAGCGTTCACGCCGTCACCTATTCGCTCCTGCGTCGTCAGGGCATCACCACCGTTTTCGGCAACCCCGGTTCCAACGAACTGCCATTTCTCAAGGGATTTCCCGAGGATTTTCGCTACGTGCTGGGGCTGCATGAAGGCGTGGTGGCGGGGATGGCCGACGGCTATGCGCTGGCCAGCGGGCGGCCGGCGTTCATCAACCTGCACGCGGCCGCGGGTACCGGCAACGCCATGGGCGCGCTGACCAACGCCTGGTACTCCCACTCGCCGCTGGTGATCACCGCCGGGCAGCAGGCGCGCTCGATGATCGGCGTGGAGTCGATGCTGGCCAATGTGGATGCCCCACAGCTGCCCAAGCCGCTGGTGAAGTGGAGCTACGAACCGGCCTGCCCGGAGGACGTGCCCCGGGCGCTGAGCCAGGCGATTCACAGCGCCTCGCTGCCGCCGCGGGGTCCGGTGTATGTCTCGATTCCCCACGACGACTGGGATCGGGAAGCCGGCGACGATGCCGCGCTGGTGGTGGAGCGCGAGATAGAGCATGCCGGCGTACCGTCGCCCACGCAGCTCGAGCGCCTGGCACAGCGGCTCAATGCCGCCGAGAACCCGGTGCTGGTGCTGGGGCCCGAGGTCGACGCCCGCCAGGCCAACGGGCTGGCCGTGGAGCTGGCCGAACGCCTGCGCCTGCCGGTGTGGGTGGCGCCTTCCGCGTCGCGCTGTCCGTTCCCCAATCGCCATCCCTGTTTTCGCGGCGTGCTGCCGGCGGCCATTGCCGGCATTAGCGCTTACCTTGAAGGGCACGACCTGATCGTGGTCGTGGGCGCTCCGGTTTTTCGTTATCACAAGTACGCACCGGGGCGTTATCTGCCCGAAGGGGCGCAGCTGGTGCATGTCACCGGCGACGCCAACGAGGCGGCCCGAGCGCCCATGGGCGATGCCCTGGTGGGCGACGTTTACGCCAGCCTCGAGGCGCTGTTGCCGCACATCGCCCAGAGCGAGCGGGCCATGCCCGAGCCGCTGCCCAAGCCGGCAGTGGTAGAGGATGGCGAAGGGCGCCTGGCCCCGGCCAACGTGTTCGATACCCTCGATGCGCTGGCGCCGGAGGATGCCATCTACGTCAAGGAGTCGACCTCGACGGTGGAGATCTTCTGGGAGCGCGTCGAGATGCGTGAGCCCGGCAGCTACTTCTTTCCCGCCGCGGGCGGGCTCGGTTTCGGCCTGCCGGCGGCGCTCGGCGTGCAGCTCGCCCAGCCGCATCGCCAGGTGATCGGCGTGATCGGCGACGGTTCGGCCAGCTACGCCATTACCGCGCTGTGGAGCGCCGCCCAGTACCGCATTCCGGCGGTGCTGATCATCCTCAGGAACGATACCTACGGCGCCCTGCGCGGCTTCGCTCGGCACATGAAAGTCGACGACGCCCCCGGGCTCGATGTGCCGGGCATCGACTTCTGCGCGCTGGCCCGCGGCTACGGGGTCGAGGCGCGCCTGGCCAATTCCGGCGAGGCCTTGGAGGCTGCCTTGCAGGAGGGGTTCGCGATGGACCGGCCGCTACTGATCGAGGTGCCGACCCTGCCCACCTGAGCCCGCATGACTACACCACTACAACGATAAGAGAGGACACGCCATGAAACACGCCATCTCCCGGAGCCTGCTCGCCGCCTGCGCGGCGGGGTTCGTCTTCAGCGCCCACGCCGATACCCTGCGCATGTCGCACTTCTGGCCGGCCAATTCCGACGTCAACAAGGAGATCTTCGAGGCCTGGGCCAAGCATATCGAGGAAGCCACCGGCGGCGAGCTGACCGTCGAGAACTACCCCTCCCAGACCCTGAGCCGCTCCGAGCAGGCCTACCAGGGCACGGTGAACGGCATCTCCGACATCGCCATCACCATGCAGGGTTACACCGCCGGCCGCTTTCCGCTGTCGGAGATCGTCCAGCTGCCGGGCGTTTCCGGCAGCGCTCCCCAGGGTGGTTGCATCCTGCAGACGCTGTACGACGAGGGCCACATCGCCGACGAGTACGACGATGTGAAGGTGCTCTACCTGTTCACCACCGGGCCCGCCTATCTGCACACCCGGGGCCATGCGATCGAAACCCCTGACGACCTGCGCGGCCTGCGTATCCGCCGCCCCAGCGACGTGGCCGGCGAGATCCTCGAGCGCCTGGGGGCCAACCCCGTGGGCATGCCGGCGCCGGACATCTACACCTCGCTGCAGCGAGGCGTGATGGATGGCCTGAGCTTCCCTTGGCAGGCGATGAAGACGTTCGGCATCAACGAGCTGGCCGATCATCACCTCGAGGTGCCGTATTACACCGGGGTGGCGGTGGCGGTCATGAATCATGCTAGCTACGAGCGCCTTTCGCCGGAGCAGCAGGCCGCCATCGACGAGGTCAGCGGTATGGCCTGGACTCAACGGGCCGGTGAGGTATATGCGCGGCTGGATGGCGAAGGGCGCGAGGAGGCCCAGGCCCAGGGCGGCACCATCAACACGGTGGAAGACCCGCTGAATGATCCGGACTGGTCGGGTCCGCTCAGCGAGGGCACCGAGGCCTATCTGGTTCGCCTGGAAGAGCGCGGCATCGACAACGCGCGTGCGGTCTACGAGCGGGCGCTGGAGCTGCGGGACGAGTGCCCCGTGGATCCCAGCTGAAAGGCGGTGGAGATCGCTAGCCACGTCGGCGGGGGTACGACTAAAGTCCAGGCCCCGATACGGGAAAAGTCCAAGCATTCCCGCTGATTTTGCCTTATGCGGCGGCTTCCTTAGGGGAAAATGAGAACAGCTGATGCCAAAAATAACGCCAAGGAGAGACCCATGACGACCCTCGGATTGCTGATCGGCGGCCAGGCCAAGGCCGCCTCCAGGAAAGGAACTTTCGAGCGCCATAACCCCTTCACTGGGCAGGTGGCGACCACGGCGGCGGCCGCCTCGGTGGAGGATGCCAAGGCGGCGGCGGATGCCGCGGGGCGAGCATTTGCCACCTGGTCGCAAACCGGCCCCGGCGAACGCCGGGGCAAGCTGCTCAAGGCGGCAGAGCTGATGGAGGCCCGCCAGGCCGAGTTCATCGAACGCATGGTGGACGAGACCGGCGCCACGCCGGCCTGGGCCGGCTTCAACGTGATGGTGGCCGCTGGCATGCTGCGCGAGGCGGCGTCGCTGACCACCCAGATCCAGGGCGACGTGATTCCCTCCAACGTGCCCGACAACCTGGCCATGGGCGTACGGGTGCCTTGCGGCGTGGTGGTCGGCATCGCGCCGTGGAACGCGCCGATCATCCTCGGCACCCGGGCCGTGGCCACGCCGCTGGCGTGCGGTAACACGGTGATCCTCAAGGCCTCGGAGCAGTGCCCGGCGACCCACCATCTGATCGGTGAGGTGCTGATGGAGGCGGGGCTCGGCGAGGGGGTGGTCAATGTGATCAGCAACGCGCCGGCCGAGGCTGCCGAGGTGGTGGAGGCGTTGATCGCTCATCCCGAGGTGGCGCGTATCAATTTCACCGGTTCCACCGGGGTGGGGCGGATCATTGCCGAGAAGGCGGCCCGCCACCTCAAACCGGTACTGCTGGAGCTGGGCGGCAAGGCGCCGTTCCTGGTGCTGGACGACGCCGATCTGGACGCCGCCGTGGACGCGGCGATCTTCGGCGCCTTCTTCAACCAGGGGCAGATCTGCATGTCCACCGAGCGGCTGATCGTCGATGCCTCGGTAGCCGATGCCTTCGTCGACAAGCTGGCCACGCGGGCCGCGGGGCTGAAGGCCGGCGATCCGCGCGGGGAGGGCAACGCGCTGGGCACGCTGATCAACGCCGAGTCGGGCGAGAAGCTCAACGGCCTGCTCGACGATGCCGTGAGCCACGGGGCGCGGCTGGCCAGCGGCGGCAAGGCCGAAGGCGTGGTCATGCCGGCCACGGTGGTGGATGGCGTGACGCCATCAATGCGGCTCTACAGCGAGGAGTCCTTCGGGCCGGTGGTGGCAGTGATTCGGGTGGAAGGCGAGGAGGAGGCCATCCGTATCGCCAACGACAGCGAATACGGCCTCTCGGCGGCGGTGTTCAGTCGCGATACGGCTCGCGGAATCAAGGTGGCCGGGAAGATCCGCTCGGGCATTTGCCATATCAATGCGCCGACGGTGCACGACGAGCCGCAGATGCCCTTCGGTGGCACTAAGTCGAGCGGCTACGGTCGCTTCGGCGGCAAGGCGGGCATCGAGTCATTCACCGAGCTGCGCTGGATCACGGTTCAGTTGGGGCCGCGGCACTATCCCATCTAGACGATGATCCGGCTGTATTCGTTCTAGCTCATGCAGATAGGCGGTGAAGGGGGGCTGAAATCAGCCTCCCTTCCTGGCCTCGATGATGCGGTCGAGAATATCGAGCAGCCACTCGCGCTCACCCTCTTTCATGAAGCTGTCGAAGTTGTCTTCACCCGCGGCGACCTTGCGGTTGAGCCGCTCGGTGAAGGTCTTGCCCTTGTCGGTCAGGTAGAGGGCATAGGAGCGACGATCGTTCTTCGACTTGCGCCGTTCCACAACCTCCATGCTCTCCAGCTTGTCGATGGCTGCGACCATGGCCGAGCGGTCCACGTCCAGGGCCGTGGAAACCGCCGACTGGGTAAGCCCCGGGTTGTGATAGATGATGGCGAGGATGCTGAACAGCCCCGGGGTGATGCCTTCCTGGGCACAGGCCTCGAAGAACACGTCGAAGTAGACGAGCTGCGCTCGGCGTAGCTTGTAGCCGAGACGCGATTGCAGCATGGAGTAGTCGATACCGTTCTGGTCGTCGTTGCTCATAGGTTGGTCGGCCCTGACGTTGGGTGAGCCATGAGGCGGCAAGCAGCGAATAGCCTATCGGATACCGGTCGGTGAGGCCCGCTAGGGCATCAACTTTAGTCGCAGCTCAGCCAGGACAACCGTCGCCGATATACGCCTTTTCTCGCCTATCCCCTTGATTGAAAATCTTTCGTTGTCTGCCTTCGGCTCATCAAACAATAATGTTATGCTGGCGAAATGTTTGACACACCAACAATTTAAAAAAATACTGGACTCCATGTTACCAAGGCTCCCATGCCGAGGGTAGCGAGATGCCCCTTTCGATGCTGATAACGAACACAAACAGCCGGAGCGCCCATGTCTCACTCCTTTCGCGATGTCCACCTGGGCACCGCCACTGCCAAGCTGACTCTGCGCGATGACGGAACCCGACTTCTCAGCGTCGAGGAACCCCTCGGCGCTTATCCTGACACCCTGCTCGATTGCCTGGAGCGCTGGGCTCACGAGGCGCCGGACCGTACCTTCGTGGCGCGGCGCGATGCCAAGGGTGAATGGCAGCGCCTGAGCTATGCCGAGACCCTGACGCGAGTACGTAGCCTGGCGCAGGGGCTGCTGAACCGGGAGCTGAGTGCCGAGCGGCCCCTGGCCATCCTCAGCGGCAACTCCATCGAGCACCTGCTGCTGGCGCTGGCGGCGATGTACGTTGGTGTTCCTTTTGCCCCCGTATCGCCGGCCTATTCGCTGGTCAGCCGCGACTTCGGCAAGCTGCGCCATATCGTCGAGCTGCTCACGCCGGGCCTGCTGATGGTCGACAGGGCCAAGGATTTTGCCCCGGCCCTGGCGGCGGTGCAGCCGGCCGACTGTGAGTGTCTCGCCATCGACCCGGCAGGCTATACCGGTGTGTCCGTCTTTGATGAGCTACTGGATACGCCCGTGACCGCGGCGGTGGATGAAGCCCGCGGGACCGTCACCCCCGACACCATCGTCAAGTTCCTGTTCACCTCCGGCTCCACCGGCATGCCCAAGGGGGTCATCAATACCCACCGCATGCTCTGCGCCAATCAGGAGATGTTGGCCTCCCTGATGCCTTTCATGCGCGACGAGCCCCCGGTGCTGGTGGACTGGCTGCCGTGGAATCACACCTTCGGCGGCAACCACAACATCGGCATCGTGCTCTACAACGGTGGCAGCCTCTATATCGACGACGGCCGCCCGGTGCCGGGCGAGTTCGAGACCACCATCGCCAACCTGCGCGAGATCGCCCCGACGGTCTACTTCAACGTGCCCAAGGGCTTCGAGATCCTGGTGGATTACCTGAAGCGCGAGGATAGCTTGCGCGAGACCTTCTTCTCCCGCCTCAACCTGATGTTCTTCGCCGCGGCGGGGCTCTCCCAGCACATCTGGGACGAACTCGACCGCCTGGCCATCCAGACCCTGGGCTGCAAGGTGGGCATGCTGACCGGCCTGGGGGCCACCGAGACCGCTCCCTCGGCGATGTTCGCCTCGCTGGAGGAGTCCAGGTCCGGCGTGGTGGGCCTGCCCGCCTGCGGGGTGACGATCAAGCTGGTGCCCAACGGCGGCAAGCTCGAGTGTCGGGTGAAGGGGCCCAACGTGATGCCGGGCTACTGGCGCCAGCCCGAGGTCACCGCGAAGAGCTTCGACGAGGAAGGCTTTTACTGCCTGGGCGATGCGGTCAAGTTCATCGACCCGGACGACCCCCAGCGCGGCATGCGCTTCGACGGACGCATCTCCGAGGACTTCAAGCTGGATACCGGCACCTGGGTCAGTGTCGGGCCGCTGCGGGCGCGTATCATCGAAGCCGGCGCCCCCCATGTGAAGGACGTGGTGATCGCCGGGCTCGACAAGCCCTATGTCTCGGTCATGGTGTTCCCGGACCTTGAGAAGTGCCGTGAACTGGCGGGGCTGGGCGGCGCGGCCGATGCCGCCACGGTGCTGGCCAGCGAACCGGTACGCGTGCGATTCCTGCAGATGCTGCGCGATCTGGACGCCCACAGCACCGGCAGCTCCACCCGGGTGCGTCGGGCGGTGCTGCTCAGTGAACCGCCGCGACTGGATGCTCACGAGATCACCGACAAGGGCTCGATCAACCAACGCGCCGTGCTCGAGAACCGGGCCGACATCATCGACGAGCTTTATCGCGATTCGCCGCCGCCGAGTGTGTTGCGGCTCGATTGAATACCCTTTGAACTGGAGGCTGTGACTCGGTGGAACTGTCATGCGCGGAATGGCGCATAACTGTCTCTGTTTTGTCTCGCCTCGTTGATGCTAGGCTTTATCTGAAAACTGGCTACGCTTGCCCATACTGCGTTAAAAACCAGCTCAAAGTACTCATTTCCACCACGTAAACTCCGTCTTTTCGCTGGTTTTTGCCTTGTCTGGCCTTTGCTCGCCGATTTTTCAGACGAAGCCTAACGTTGCTATATCGCAGCTCGACAGCAGCGGCGCCATGGCGATTCGGCGACTCGAACGGTATCCGACGAGGGGAGGGGAAGATGGACTACAAGGCAATCGATATCCAACAGAAGCTTGGCCTGCTCAACGAGCAGTGGTCACCCCGGGGTGATCGCCGAGATGAACGACTACCAGCTCAAGGTGGTCAAGCTCGAGGGAGATTTCGTCTGGCACGATCATCCCGAGACGGATGAGGTGTTCCTGGTGATCAAGGGCAACCTGCGCATCGACTTCCGTGATGGCGCGGTCAATCTGGCCGCCGGTGAGATGTTTGTGGTCCCGAAGGGCGTCGAGCACAAGCCTTTCGCCGAGCAGGAGGCGGAAGTGATGCTGATCGAGCCGCGCGGGGTCCTGAATACGGGTCAGGCCGGGGGCGAGCGGACCGCCGAGAACGAGGTCTGGATCTGAGCTGGTCCAATGCTGGCAGTTAGACGAATCGCATCCGAGCCCCAAAGCGCCAACCCATCGACACGAGCGATCTTGCGCAGCAGACGATCGATCTTTCTTCCGCTAGGGTCTCGCTGGAAGAGCTGCTAACCAAGGCCGCTTCGTCTTCAGTTCACGTCATCGCTGAAGATGGCAAAAGCGACATGATCTCTCGTTTGGTGGTCTAACCACTCTCACGCTTCGCCCCGCAGCTCGTCCGCTCCTCAATCTTCTATCCGAAATGCTTCTCCTACCCCATACCGGGGCGGCACTCCTGTGCCTGAAAAAACGCGCAGACAAGCAAGTGGCTAGGCCTATACCAAAGTCGGGTATCGAGAGGGGTTGCTGTCTGGACTATAATCGGCTTTCAAATAGATGGTGATGACCATTGTTTTATACACAAACAAATATAAACCGCCGAGGTAACCCATGACACGTCGCACGCTGTTCAAGACCCTTGCCGTCGCCGCCACCGTCGGGAGCCTGGCGCTCGCCGGCCAAGCCCAGGCCCGCGATCTGCGCATGGCGCCCGGGGTGCCGCCGGCGCATCCCGCCTATGATCCGATGTTCACCGAGTTCGCCGAGCGTCTGGCCGAGAAGACCGACGGCGACCTGACGGGCAACCTGCTTGGGACCGAGGTGGCCAACATCGGCAACATGCGTAACGCCATCCGCAGCGGCCTAGTCGAAGTCGGTCTCTTCCTGCCGGCCTATTTCCCGGCCGACCTGCCCGAGATCAACCTGGTCGGCGACCTGGCTTTCCTGGGCACCAATCCCCACGCCATGGGAGCGGCGGTGACCGAGTACATCGTCACTTGTGACGAATGTCAGCAGGAGCTCAAGCAACTGGGCATCGTCTATACCAGCTCTCATGCTTCGGATCTCTATCGGATACTGAGTACCGAGCCGGTACGGTCGCTCGACGACCTCCAGGGGCTGCGCATGCGCGTGGGTGGTCCCCAGTATTCCCGCTGGGCCGAATCGGTGGGGGTATCGCCGGCCTCCATCCCGGTAGGGGAGACTTACGAATCGCTCTCCCAGGGGGTGATCGAGGGCACCATCGCTTCCATTGCCGACATCATCTCCTTCCGGCTGGATGACGTGCTGAACTATGTCACCGATGTCGAGCTGGGCACATTCCATAGCACCATTTCCCATGCGGTCGGCCAGCAAGCGTGGAGCTCGCTTTCTGCCGAGCAGCGTGAGGCACTCGTGCATGCCTCCGTCGAGGCATCCGCCGCCATTACCCAGCGCTGGGGCTACGAGATGGCCGACGAGGCCCGCGAGGTCGCACTCGAAAACGGTATCGAGATTCTGGAACCCGAGCCCGAGCTGTTGGAAGCCGTCGAGGCTTTCCTCGAGGAAGACCTGGTCTATGCCGCGGAGCAGGCGGAGAGCCGCCACGGTGTGGAAGATGCGGCGGCCAAGATCGAGCGTTTCCAGTCGCTGGTGGAGAAGTGGACCGCCATCGTCGAGGAGGTCGGCGCGGATCCCGAGGCGGTTGCCGAGGCCATGAATCGCGAGATCTGGGACGAAGTGGATTTCTCCACTTACGGAACCTGATATCACGCAGCTGAAGGCCGGCACGCCGGCCTTCGTTATCGCCGCCTCTCGGAGATTCGTCATGGACGCTCTCTATCGCCTCACCAATCGGGCCGCCGTCGGCCTAGCGCTGCTGGGTACGCTCGGCATCCTGCTGATGGTGATACACATCACCCTGGATGTGGTGCTGCGCGCCACGCTGTCCGTGTCGATCCCCGCCACGGTGGAACTGGTGACCCGCTACTACCTGATCACCCTGGCGCTGCTGCCGTTGGGCTGGGTGGAGTGGCGCCGGGAGATGATTGCCGTAGAGGCCCTGGAGGGGCTGATGAAGCCCTGGCTGGTGCGCCTTTCCGACGTGCTGGTGTCGCTACTCTCGGCTGCGGTCTATGCCGTCCTGGCCGTGGCCACCTGGGGCAAGGCGATGGAGCAGTACGACATCGGCGCCTACGTCATGTCGCTGAACTTCCCCATGCCGGTCTGGCCGACCTACTTCGCCTTGCCCGCTGCCTTCGCCCTGGCGGCGGTGGTCTGTGTGGTGCGGCTGCCGTTCCTGCTCAGAGATACGGCCCCTCCTTCCGGCACGCCAGATGAAAGGTGATCTCCATGTCCGTTGACGTTGGCTTCTATGGCCTCGCCATCCTGATGCTGCTGCTGGCGCTGCGGGTGCCGGTGGCGCTCTCGCTGATCGTGGTTGCACTGGGCGGCATGACGATGATGTTCGGCTGGAACACGGCCATCGGCATGCTCTCCTCTACGCCTTATGAATTCATCGCCAAGTGGACGCTCAGCGCGGTGCCGATGTTCCTGCTGATGGGCTTCGTCTGCTATCACACCGGCCTCACCAACGGGCTCTTCAGCGCCGCCAAGGTGGTGTTTCGCTGGCTGCCCGGCGGGGTGGCGATATCGAGCATCGTAGCCAGCTCCGGCTTCGCCGCGGTGAGTGGCTCCAGCGTGGCCTGTTCGGCGGCCATGGGGCGCATCGCCATTCCCGAGATGGTGCGCGGCGGCTACAAGCCGAGTTTCGCCTGCGGCACCATCGCGGCCGGCGGCACCATCGGCGCGCTGATTCCGCCCAGCATCCTGATGATCGTGTATGGCGTCTTCGCCCAGGTGTCGATCACCCAGGTGTTCCTGGGGGGGATCACCATCGGGCTGCTGACGGCGGTCAGCTACAGCATCGTGATACTGATGGTCAGCTGGCTGCGGCCGGACATCGTACCGCGTCGAGCGGTTGATGCGCGTGATATCAGCGCCCGCCAGGCGTTGCTTGAGATCTGGCCGGTGCTGGTGCTGGGTGTACTGGTGTTCGGCGGCCTGTTCTCCGGCTTCTTTACCGCCACCGAGGCCGGTGCCGTGGGGGCCGCCGGGGCGATCCTCATCGGCCTGGTGCTGGGGCGCCTGAATGGCCAGGCCATGAAGGCCGCGCTGCTCGAGACCCTTTCCACTACCTCGGCGCTGTTGATCATCGGCGTCGGGGCCAGCATGTTCACTCTCTTCCTGAGTCTGAGCGGTCTGGCCGGCTTCGTCACCGGCGCGGTGACCGGCTGGGAGCTCTCCTATCTCGAGCTGATGCTGGTGGTGGTGCTGATCTACCTCTTCCTCGGGCTGTTCATGGAGCCCTTCGGCGCCATGTTGGTGACCTTGCCTGTGCTGCTGCCGGTATTCGAACTCTACGACGTGAGCCTGATCTGGTTCGGCGTGCTGCTGGTGAAGCTGCTCGAAATCGGCATGATCACCCCGCCCGTGGGCATGAACATCTTCGTGATCAAGGGCGTGGCGGGTCAGTACGCCTCCTTGATGGACATCTTCCGTGGCGTGACGACCTTCCTGGTGGCCGACATCGTGGTCGTCGCGCTGGTGATCTTCTTCCCCCAGATCGTGCTGGTGCTGACCGGCGGCTGATACGAAAGAGGGCGTGCTGATGCTCGCCATTGGCGGCTCAAGTCCGAGCTAATTAGTTTGTTTAATCAACAATATATTGATACTTCAATGTAAATGCCTCCCCAAGGAGGGCCGAGAGAGTGAACAAGATCATCGACAGCAGCACCGCGGCGGGCCTGATTCGGGATGACGACACCGTCATCTGGACCACCGCCGGCCTGAGCGGGTTCGCCGAAGCCGTGGCCACCGCATTGGAGGCGCGCTTCCTGGAGAGCGGTACCCCCCGCAATCTCACCGTGGCGCACAGCTGTGGCTGCGGCGACGGCAAGAGCCGCGGCATGAACCACCTGGGCCATGCCGGCCTGGTCAAGCGGCTGATCAGCGGCCACACCGGCCAGGCGCCGCGCATGGGCGAGCTGATTCGCGAGAACCGCGTCGAGGGTTACCTGCTGCCCCAGGGCGTGCTGGCGCATTTATGGCGCCACATCGCCGGCAAGAAGCCCGGTGTGCTCAGCAAGGTAGGGCTGGGCACCTTCGTCGACCCACGCCTCGAAGGCGGCAAGGCCAACGCCGCCGCCGAGGAGGACCTGGTCAAGCTGGTCGAGCTCGAAGGCGAGGAGTGGCTGCTCTATCGCATCTTCCCGGTGGATGTGGCGGTGATTCGTGCTACCACCGCCGACGAGCGCGGCAACCTGAGCATGGAGCGCGAGGCGCTGCTCCTCGAGCAGCTCTCCATGGCTCAGGCGGCAAAGAACAGCGGCGGTATCGTCATCGCCCAGGTGGAGTACCTGGCCACCCAGGGCAGCCTGCACCCCAAGCAGGTCAAGGTGCCGGGCGACCTGGTTGACTACGTGGTGGTGGCCGAGCCCGAGCATCATATGCAGACCATTACCACCACCTACAACCCGGCGCTGTCCGGCGACCTCAGGATGCCGCTGGGCGGCATCAAGCCGCTGCCGCTCGATCCGCGCAAGGTGATCGCCCGGCGTGCCGCCATGGAGCTGGTGCCGGGGGGTATCGTCAACCTCGGCATCGGCATGCCCGAAGGGGTTTCCAGCGTGGCCGCCGAAGAGGGCGTCAGCGACCTGATGACCCTGACCACCGAGCTCGGCACCTACGGCGGCGTGCCCGCCAGCGGCGGCGACTTCGCCACCTCCTACAACGCCGAAGCGATCATCGACCACGGCTATCAGTTCGACTTCTACGACGGCGGCGGCCTAGACGTCTGCTTCCTCGGCCTGGCCCAGACCGATCACGAAGGCAACCTCAACGTCAGCAAGTTCGGCGACAAGGTGGTGGGACCGGGCGGCTTCATCAACATCAGCCAGAACGCTCGCAAGGTGGTGTTCTGCGGCACCTTCACCAACGGCGGCGAGCTGGCGATCGAGGACGGCCGTCTCGCCATTCGCCAGGAGGGACAGCGCCGCAAGTTCGTCCAGCGCGTCGACCAGATCACCTTCAGCGGCCGCTATGCCCAGGAGACCGGCAAGCCGGTGCTGTTCGTCACCGAGCGCTGTGTCTTCGAGCTGATCGACGGCGAAATCACCCTCACCGACATCGCCCCGGGCATCGATATCGAGCGCGACATCCTGGCGGCCATGGACTTCGTGCCGCGCATCGCCAGTGAACTGCGCGAGATGCCGGCGGTGCTCTTCCAGCCCCGCTGGGGCGGCCTGCGCGAGCACCTGGCACGCGACTGAACATCAGGAGATCAGACATGTTCAAGAACGCCTACATCCCCTACGGCGGTTACTACTCCAGCCCCTTCTGCAAGTGGATGGGCAGCCTGGCCAACGTCAACTCCATCGAACTGGGTGCGGCCACCAGCAAGCGCTGGTTCGCCAGCCGCGACATCGACCCCACGCTCATCGACTACCTCTACCTGGGGGTGTCGGTGGGGCAGAAATCGATCTTCTACGGGGCGCCCTGGGCCGCGGCCATGATGGGCGCCCCTCAGGCCCCTGGCCAGAACATCACCCAGGCCTGCGCCACCGCCACCACGGCGGTATTCAATGCCGCCCTGGCGGTGGACTCCGGCAGCTTCGACACCACCTACTGCCTGCTCGCCGACCGGCCCTCCAACGGCCCCCACACCATCTGGCCCAACCCCAACGGGCCGGGCGGCGAGGTGGTCGCCGAGAACTGGAACATGGACAACATCGCCGCCGACCCGGCCACCGGCAAGGACATGCTGACCACCGCCGAGAACGTGGCGCGTGAGCATGGCTTCACCCGCGAGCAGGCCGACGAGCTGACCCTGCGCCGCTACGAGCAGTACGCCGATGCCCTGGCCAATGATCGCGCCTTCCAGAAGCGCTACATGTTTCCCGTCGAAGTACCGGTCTCGCGCAAGGAGACCAAGCTCGTCGAGACCGACGAGGGCGTAACCGCGACCAGCGCCGAGGGCCTCGCCCGCCTGCGCAGCGTGCAGCCCGACGGCATTCATACCTACGGTGCCCAGACCCATCCGGCCGACGCCAACGCCGGCATCGTCGTCACCACCCGCGAGCGTGCCGTCGAGCTCAGCACCGATCCCCAACTGTCCGTTCAGGTGGTGGCCTACGGCCATGCCCGTACCAAGCCGGCGCATATGCCCATGGCGCCGGCGGAGTCGGTAAAACGCGCACTTGAGCGGGCCGGCCTGACCCTCGACCAGATCAAGACGATCAAGAACCACTCGCCGTTCATCGCCAACGACCTGCATCTGGCCAAGGCGCTGGGGCTCGACGCCAACACCTTCAACAACTACGGCACCTCGCTGGTCTACGGCCACCCCCAGGCGCCGACGCTGGCACGCCTGCTGATCGAGGCCATCGAGGAAACCGCGCTGAAGGGTGGCGGCTACGCACTGATCACCGGCTGTGCGGCCGGCGACTCCGCCGCGGCGCTGATCGTCAAGGTGGGCTGAGTTCTTTCGGTCATTTCAGCCGGGAGCGCCCGCCGAGGGATTGGGCGGGTGTGTAAGCAAGAGAGCAAGGGACACGGGATAGCACAGCGTAGTTATCGAAAGTTAACGAACTAGAACAACACGGAGATAAACAATGAAGCTAAATAAAAAAAGACTGGCCATGGCGGTCGCCCTTTCAGCCGTTACTGCACAGGCTTATGCCCTGGATCTGGGAGAAGTCGGTGGCGCGAATCTCAGTATTGGTGGCTACGTCAAGGCGGAGGGAATCTTTACCGACCCCGATGAGGGTGACAGGAACTTCGATGCCAGCGCTCGCCAGTCACGCATCAATTTCAAGATCGATAAGGACGTTCAGGGCCATAACGTGACGGGCTTCATAGAGGGTGACTTCTGGGACAATGCGACGGATACGTCGGATACCAGTTACGCCATGCGACTGCGCCATGCCTACATCCAGGTCGACAACTTTACCCTCGGTCAGACCTGGTCCGGCCAGTTCTTTGCCAACGCGCCATTCGATGTCGAGATTCTCGATTTCTATGGCACGGGGGTCGGCAGTGTTTCCGGTAGCGGCGCGGTCGTACGCCCCGATGTGGTCCTGCACTATACGCCGGGTGGATTCCGCTTCAGCCTGCAGGACCCGGTCTACCAAGTTGCCGACTACCCGGACATGGTGGCATCCTACACGCATCGCACCGAGTCGGGACACGCCTTCAATGCTGCGGTTACCGGGCGGGAGGTCGAGACCGGCATCGACGATTCGGAATTCGGCGCTGCGTTCTCCCTCGCTGCCAAGCTCAACTTCGGCAATACCTCGCTTGCCCTGAGCGGCTACACGGGCAAGGGTAACAACGTCTACTCCGGCTGGGGATACAACGGCCCGACGAACCCTGCCAGCATGGCCGCGAGCGGTGAGGTCAATGCCGATGGCGACCTGGTGAGTACCACAGGCTATACGGCAGGCGTGAGCCACCGCTTCAATGAGCAATTCCGCGGCAATATCCGCTACGCCCAGGTGGAAGCGGATGAGGTGGCGCCGACCGTCGATGACGACACGCTCACGATGATGAACGTCAATCTGATCTATACGTACTTGCCCAACCTGGACTTCGGCATCGAATGGCGTGACCGCAATGCGACGACTATGCCGCTGCGTCCGGGTGGGCAGCAGGTGGAGTTGATGGCGATGTATAAGTTCTAACACAAGCTTGGCCAAGTCATTACTTGGCCTCTGTTTCGATCGCTCGTAACACATCAGGCGAACCATCAAGGTGTTTTGATGGTTCGCCTTTTTTCGTTTTCAGTTCGCTTTTTATCTTGTTTCTATCGTGGGGTGTTTACAGCCCGCCCTCGGGAAACCGGCTCAGCACCGTCCCGGCATGTCGCAGAGTATGGCCATGGGCGAAGGCCTGGGGGGCTTGGGTGGCCATGTAGAAGCGGGCAAGCTCCACCAGCCCCCGTAGATACTCGGTGTCGCCTTGCCCATTCCCGATGCGGGTATCGGCGGCCAGCGCCAGCCGCGCCATCTGCCAGGCGCCGCAGGCGGTGCCTAGCAGGTGCAACAGAGGTACGGCACCGGCGTAGAGCTCGGCGGTGTCGGCCTTATGGGCGAGAAGCCAGTCGATGGTGTCGTCGAGCAGGTTGGCCTGTCCGTGCAGCGCCTCTGCCAGGTCGCCGAGCGTTGTCTGGTTGCCGAGCTGAGAGGCGGTCTCACGGAAATCGGCGACCAGCTCGCGCAGGGTGACGCCGTCCTCGCGCAAGATCTTGCGGCCCAGCAGGTCGTTGGCCTGGATGCCGGTGGTGCCCTCGTAGATGGTGATGACGCGGGCATCGCGGAACAGCTGGGCGACCCCTGTCTCCTCGACGAACCCCATGCCGCCGAACACCTGGATGGCCTCGTCGCAGAGGTCGTTACCCACCTCGGTGCACCAGCCCTTGGCCACCGGCATTAGCAGGTCGACGTAGCGGCGGTACTTGTCGGCGACCTCGGCATCGGGGTGATGGCGGGCGAGATCGAACCAGCCGGCGGCGGTGTAGAGCAAGCCGCGCATGGCCATCAGCCGGGAACGCATCGACACCAGCATGCGCTTGACGTCGGGGTGGGCGAGGATGGCTTTGCCGCTTGTACCAGTGACAATGTCGCGCCCCTGAACCCGCTCCCGGACGTAGGCGAGGGCGGCCTGGTAGGCGCGCTCGCCGAGCGCCACGCCCTGTACCCCCACGTTGAAGCGGGCCTCGTTCATCATTATGAACATGGTGGCCAGGCCGGTGTGCGGCTCGCCGACCCGATAGCCCAGGGCGCCGCCATCGTCGCCGTAGCTCAGGGTGCAGGTGGGGCTGCCGTGGATGCCCATCTTGTGCTCGATGGCGATGCAGCGGATGTCGTTCTGCTGCCCCGGCTCGCCCCGTTCATCGAGCAGGCACTTGGGCACCAGGAACAGTGACAGCCCCTTGACCCCGGGCGGGGCGTCGGGCAGCCGAGCCAGCACCAGGTGCACGATATTGGGGGTGAGTTCGTGCTCGCCGTAGGAGATGAAGATCTTCTGGCCGAACAGGCGGTAGGCCCCGTCGCCCGTGGGCTCGGCGCGCATGCGGGTGGCGGCCAGGTCGGAGCCTGCCTGGGGCTCGGTGAGGTTCATGGTGGCGGCCCACTCGCCGCTGACGATCTTTGCAAGCCAGGTGGCTTTCTGCGCCTCGCTGGCGGCGATCGTCAGCGCCTCGGTCTGGCCCACGTTGAGCTGCGGCAGCATGGCGAAGGCCATATTGGCCGAGAACCACATCTCCCACACGGGTGTGGAAACCAGCTTGGGCAGGCCCTGGCCGCCATGTTCCGGGGGCAGCGACAGGCCGATCCAGCCGGCATCGCGGAACTGGTCGTAGGCCGCCTGCCAGCCGTCGGGAACGATCACCCGCCCGCCCTCCAGGCGGCAGCCCTGGCGGTCGCCGACCGGGTTGAGCGGGGCGAGCACGCCGGCGGCGAACTTGCCGGCTTCTTCCAGCACGGCGCTGACCAGATCCTGCGAGGCGTCTTCGCAGCCGGGCAACTCGCCGATCCGCTCGAGACCGGCCAGCTCCTCGAGGATGAACTGCATATCGCGCAGCGGCGCTTGGTAGTCGATCAATGCGGCGCTTCCGTATCTTGCTTTGTCAAAAAGGGAACGCTGATTTATGTCGCGAGCGAAGAGAGGCTGGCCGCTGCCGGAGCGCAGCATCCGGAGTTGACTGGCTGCTCAATGAGGATTGCGAGCACCGCTAGCGGCCAGGATATCGAGCGCAGCAATAAATCAGGTTTCCTTACCGTGGGGCCATGCGTATTGAACCATCCAGGCGAATCGTCTCGCCGTTGAGCATGGCGTTGTCGACGATGTGACAGGCCAGGCGTGCGAATTCGTTCGGGTCGCCCAAACGGTTGGGGAAAGGGATGGACGCCGCCAGCGACTGCTGGGCTTCCTCAGGCAGGGCATCCATCAGCGGGGTCTTGAACAGCCCCGGGGCGATGGTCATGACGCGAATGCCGTGGCGGGCCAGCTCCCGGGCGATGGGCAGGGTCATGGCGACGATGCCTCCCTTGGAGGCCGCATAGGCGGGCTGGCCGATCTGGCCGTCGAAGGCGGCCACCGAGGCGGTGTTGATGATCACCCCGCGCTCGCCGTCGGCCTGAGGCTCGCCCTTGGCCATGGCTGCAGCGGCCAGGCGCAGCATGTTGAAGCTGCCCAGCAGGTTGATATTGACGATGCGCGAGAAGGCTTCCAGGGGCAGGGGCTCGCCGTGGCGATCGACCACTTTGGCGGGGTCGCCGACCCCGGCGCAGTTGATCAGCCCCTGCAGGCTGCCGAAGGTCCCAACGGCCAGGTCAACCACGGCCTGGGCATCGGTTTCGCTGGTCACGTCGGTACGCTGGAAGAGGGCACGGTCGGTGGCGCTCCTGGCGTTCAGCTCGGCTACCAGCGCCTCGCCGCGCTCGGCATTGAGATCGGCGATCACGACATTGCCGCCCGCCTCGTGCAGGGCACGCGCGGTGGCTTCGCCAAGCCCTGAGGCCCCACCGGAAACGATGAACGTATTGTCCTGAAACTTCATGGCTATTCTCCGAAGCTCTGAGTTTTTAGGAAAGCGCTGATTTATGTCGCGAGCGATGAGAGGTTGGCTGCCGCCAGCGCGCAGCAACCGGAGTTGACTGGGTGCTCAATGAGGATTGTGAGCACCGCCGGCGGCCAAGCTATCGAGCGCAGCAATAAATCAGCCTTTCCTCAGGTGCGCGGGCCCTGGCCCTTGCTCTTGAAGAAATCCCCGATGCGCTCGGCAACCTCGGGGCTGGTCTGGGTCAGGGCGGCGGTGAGTGACTCGACGAACAGACCGTCGTCGCTGGACATGTTGTCGATACGCGAGATGGCGGACACCATGGCCCAGTTGGCCATGGGCGCATTCTCGGCAATGCGGGAGGCCAACTGGCGGGCCTTGTCGAGGCTCTCCCCTTCACCGACCACATAGTGGGAGAGGCCCAAACGATGCCCCTCGTCGGCATCCATGACGCGGCCGGTGAGCATCATTTCGCACATGCGGCCGGGGCCGATGATATTGGCTACCCGCACCGAGGCGCCGCCGCCGACGAAAATGCCGTGGCGCCCTTCCGGCAACTGGTAGAGGGTGCTGGATTCGGCCACCCGCACGTGGGTGGCGGTGGCCATTTCCAGGCCGCCGCCGATCACGGCTCCCTGCATGGCGCTGACCACCGGGATGCCGCCGTTCTGCAGGCGATCGAAGATCCGGTGCCAGCCGCGAGAATGCTGCACCACGCCGAAGGGCTCGCGATGCTGGTGTTCGGCCAGGTCCAAGCCGGAACAGAAATGCTTGCCTTCGGCAGCAAGAATAATGACCCGAGTGTCTTCCGGTGTGGCAACGAGTGCCTCTTCCAGAGCGCTGAGCAGGCGATCACTGACGGCATTGCGCTTCTCCGGTCGTGCCAGCGTGATGGTGTAGATGCTGTCGTCCAGAGTCGTCTTGACGAGAGTTTCGGTCATGTGGGCCTCGGCAGTGGTTCGTCAGGCTGAGCGCTTGTTGCGAGAAAATACTGTTGTAAACATAAACAATATAGAGGCTACAACAGTTCTCCTGCCGGGTCATTCTTACTGGCCCACGACTTTAGTCTTGTATCGGCTGTGGGTGCGTTCGGACGAGAAACGAAAACGGCAGCCCAAAGGCTGCCGTACGGAAGGAAGGAGAGAATGATCAGTCGGGACATTCGGCCTGCAGAGCAGTCGCTGCCTCGTAGACCGTCCTGCCTTCCTCGCCGATCTCCTCCAGGTAGCGGTCGATGGTTTCCTGCAGCACGGGGCCCCAGTCGGTATGGTCGAGGGCGTCCTCGATGACCAGGAATTCGTGGCCGGCCTCCTCGGCATCCTGGCGGCCCTGGCGGATCAGTTCGTCGTAGACCTCTGCCGCGCGCAGCGACCACTCCATGCCGCTGTGATCGTCGATCACTTGCTGCAGGTCATCGGGCAGGCTGTCGTAAGTGCGCTGGTTCATGGTGGCAAACAGCGACAGGTCGTAGAGCGGTACTTCGGTGTGATAGCTGGCCAGCTCGTTGAGGCGGAAGGTCTTCATGCCCTCCCAGTTGAAGCTCAGCCCATCGACCACGCCGCGCTGCATGGAGGTGAAGACCTCCGGTGCCGGCATCCCCACGGCCTGGGCGCCGAGCCGGGTGAACATGTCGCCGACCACCGGCGTGGGGCGACGCAGGCGCAGGCCTTCAAGATCCGCCGGCGTCTCGATCAGGCGCTCCTTGGTGTGCAGGTAGCCGGGGCCGGTGGTGAACATGAACAGCGGCCGGGTATCGGAGTACTCCTCCTCGAAGTGCCCCTGATCGTAGAGCGACTGCAGGATGCAGGAGCCCTGGCGGCTGCTGGCCGAGACACCGGGCAGCTCGACCACCTGGGTCAGTGGGAAGCGCCCGGCGTTGTAGCCCTGTGCGGTGGCGCCGATATCGGCGATGCCGTTGACCACGCCCTGGTAGGCACTGTCGGCCCCGGTCAGGGTGGCGCCGGGGAAGATCTGTACCTGGAGTCGCCCATCGGAGGCTTCCTCGACGCTCTCCGCCCAGGCCTGGAACAGCTCGCGGTCGATCAGCGAACCGCCGGGCCAGACGTGGGCGATGCGCAGGGTGGTGGCCTCGGCCAGGGCCGGCGTGGCCAGCAGGACGGCGGCCAAGGCGCCGGTCAGGGTGCTTTTCAAGGTGTTGCTGGAGGTGATGGGGTTCACGGTCTTGCTGGGTGTCATGGGGATATTCCTCTTGTCGTTATGGGGTGTTGCGCTTACAGATCCAGCACCAGGACCTTGCTCTTGGCCCGAGAGCAGCAGGGCGTGAACTGGTCGTTGGCGGCATGCTCGTCGTCGTCGAGGTAGAGGTCGCGGTGATCGGGCTCGCCCTCCAGTACGCGGGTCAGGCAGGTGCCGCAAACTCCTTGCTCGCAGGAAACCATGATCTCGATGCCGTTCTCGGCCAGCACCTGGTACACCGTCTTGTCGGCCGGCACGGTGAAGCGGGCTCCACTGCTGGCGATCTTGACCTCGAAGCTGCCGTCGTCGCTGGTATCGGCCACGGCGCCGGCAAAATACTCGCTGTGCAGCCGCTCGCTGGGCCAGCCGCTGGCCTTGGCGGTCGACAGCACCGCTTCGATGAAGCCGGTCGGGCCGCATACGTAGACCCGGGCGTCTGGGTCCGCTGTGGCCAGCAGGGCTTCCAGGTCCAGCTTCTGTTCCGCTGCGCCGTCGTCGAAGTGGAAGTGCACCCGCTCGGCGAAGCCGGAGTCAGCGATGCGCTGGCGAAAGGCGGTGCGTTCGGCGGAGCGGGTGCAGTAGTGCAGCGCGAAGTCGGCGTCGGTGTGGGCCAGGCGTTCGGCCATGCACAGCAGCGGTGTGATACCGATGCCGCCGGCCAGTAGCAGGGTGCGGCCGGCCGGCTTGAGCGGGAAGTGGTTCTTGGGCGCGCTGACCTGAACCAGATCGCCCACCTTGATCTCCTCGTGCATGTACACCGAGCCGCCCCGGGAGGTGGGGTCGCGCAGCACCCCGATCAGGTAGCGGTCACGCTCCTCGGGGTGGTTGCACAGCGAGTACTGACGGATGACCCCGTCCTTCACCCTCACGTCGATATGCGCCCCGGCGCTGAATGCCGGTAGCGGCCGACCGTGGGGATCGGCCAGCTCGAAGGTGACGATATCTTGCGCTTCATCGTGACGCGCCTTGACCTCGACGAACAGCGAGAGGGGCGTGCCGCTCATGCCGTGGCCCCCTCTCGGATGGCTTCCTGTTCTTCGGTGAGGAGCCGGTCGATGATACGCCGTGCCTGGACGCCGCCGCCGTCGATGTTGAGCTTGAGTAGCTGGCGCTCCGGGTAGCGCAGCAGATTGCGCTGCTGGGCCTCGAGCATCTCCAGATCCTCGGAGAAGATCTTGCCCTGGCCTTCGCGGATCTTTGCGGTGAGTTCGGCGTCCTCCGGCTTGAAGTTGCGCGCCATGCCCCAGAAGTACCAGATCGAGGTGTCGGTTTCGGGGGTGATGAAATCGACCACGATGCTAGCGGCCTTGACCTCGGCAGGGGCGTCGTAGCCGTCGTTCCCGGCATGGGCCACGCCCACTTCGATGTGCACATGGCTCGGCGGCGTGAAACGGCAGATCTGCCAGCGGTCCACCGGCACGTCGTCGGCCAGGCCGCAGCCGCGAAGAGCGGCCTGCCAGAAGGGCGGGGCCGGGATGTTTTCCATGTGCCGGCTGGTGATCACTTCGTCGCCGTTTACGGTGGTCTCGGGAGGGGCTTCCTCGATCTCCGGCTGGCCGATGCTGGAGGCGTGCACGTAGGTCTCATGGGTCAGGTCCATGAGGTTGTCTATCATCAGGCGATATTCGCAGCGGACATGATAGAGCCCGCCGCCGTAGGCCCAGTCGGGATTGTCGGCCCAGTGCAGTTCGGGGATCAGGCTCGGGTCGGCCTTCTCCGGATCGCCCGGCCAGAGCCACACGAAGCCATGGCGCTCCTCCACCGGGTAGGCGCGAATGCTGGGGAAGCCGCGCACCCGTTGGCCGGGCATGCTGGCGCACTTGCCGTTACAGCCCATCTCCAGGCCGTGGTAACCGCAGACCAGCTTGCCGTCGCGCACGAAGCCCAGCGACAGCGGGGCACCGCGGTGGGGACAGAAGTCCTCCACCGCAGCCACGCGGCCCTCGTCGCCGCGGAAGAAGACGATCGGTTCGTTGCAGATGGTGCGCCCCAGCGGTTTGTCTGCCAGCTCGTCCGGGGTGCAGGCGACGTACCAGGTGTTTTTGGGGAAGGGGGCCTGATGCGGCATGGTTCTCTCCTTGGCTGCGTCTGCGCTTGTTCATTGCGTGCAGCAGCGCTCTGTCTCGGTCAAAAAATTATGTTTGGATCCAAAGTAGAGCTGCAGGAGGTATAATTGGTCAACTTATGCTTTAGTTGGATCCAGTCGTGAGGTGTCGAAAATGTGTAAAAGCATCAAGGAGATCGAGTGACTAACAGCGACAAGAGTGTTGTGAGCCGGCTGCGCAAGCTGATCGGTGAGGGAACCTATCGGCCGGGTGAGCGCCTCGGTGAGGTGGCGGTGTCGGAACAACTGGGCGTCTCGCGGACCCCGGTACGCCTGGCCTTCCGTACCCTGGAGCAGGAAGGGCTGCTACAGCGGGCGGGGAAGCGGGGCTTCATGGTGCGGGAATTTACCGAGGCCGATGTGCTCTGTGCCGTGGAGGTTCGCGGGGTGCTGGAGGGACTGGCAGCCCGGCGCCTGGCCGAGCAGGGAATCTCGCGAGAGCTTGATGGCGAACTGGAGGTTTGGATCCAAAGGGGGCGGGAGCTGCTGGCCAAGGGGTATCTCGAGGAGCGCGACGTCGATGTCTGGAGCGAGCTCAACCGCCATTTCCATCAGACCATCGTCGGTTCGTCCGGCAGCCCGGTGATCGGCGACGCCATCGCCCGCAACAACCACCTGCCCTTTGCCGCCGCCGACTCCATCGTCATCGATAGCGAGGCGCTGGACCGCGAGTACCGCAAGCTGCAGCTGGCCCAGGTACAGCACGAGCTGGTGGTACAGGCGCTCCGCCATGGCGAGGGCGCCCGGGCCGAGATGCTGATGCGCGAGCACGCCTTCATTGGTTTGCGCTATGGGGAGCTGTTGGGCCTGGGTGGGTAAACTCTTCCCGTCGAGGTGGTGCAGGAAAAGTCCAAGAAAAGGTCGGCAATAATCCTTGTTGAGGCAAACATTGTGGTTTGAATCAACTAGTTGAGTAGTGAAAAATCCAAGCATCCTAGACTAATGTCGATTATCGGAATGCGTATTGGTGGGGTAGCTTACCCATAGATCCGAACGTATATTCGGATGGCGAACAAAATGCGCTGATCATTATAACGATCCTTGGAGGCACCCCCATGAACCGTATCCTGACGCAATGCCTGCTGGCCGCTTCCATCGCTGGTTTCACTGCGGCGTCCGCCGCCCAGGCTTCAAACACCCTGCGCATGTCCCACTTCTGGCCGGATGGCTCAGGTATCAATCAGGAGATCTTCCAAGCCTGGGCCGACACGGTACAAGAAGCCGCCGGCGGTGAGCTGCAGGTCGAGAACTACCCCTCGCAGACCCTGACCCGTGCCGACCAAGCCTACCAGGGGGCGGTTAGCGGCATTTCCGACATCGCCATCACTGCCCAGGGGTACACCGCCGGGCGCTTTCCGCTGTCGCAGATCGTCGAGCTGCCGGGCGTAGCCGATACCGCCAGTCAGGGTGCGTGCATCCTGCAGACCCTCTATGACGATGGCCATATCGCCGATGAATATGACGACACCAAGGTGCTGTTCATGTTCACCACCGGGCCGGGCTACCTGCACACCGTGGACAATGACATTCAGTCACCCTCTGATCTCTCGGGCATGCGCATCCGTCGCCCCACCGCCGTGGCCGGCGAGATGCTCGAACAGCTCGGCGCCCAGCCGGTCGGCATGCCGGCGCCGGACATCTATACCTCTTTGCAGCGCGGCGTGATCGATGGCCTGAGCTTTCCTTGGGAGGGCATGAAGGTCTTCCGCTTGAACGAGCTGGCCAACTACCACACCCAGGTGCCGTTCTACTCGCTGATCTTCGTCGCCACCATGAACCAGCGCAGCTTCGACCGCTTGAGCGACGAGCAGCAGGCGGCCATCGAGGCCAACATGGGCATGCAGTGGAGCGAAGTGGCCGGACGGGTGTTCGACGGCCTGGATGAGGCGGGCAAGCAGGAAGCCGAGGAGGCCGGGCACACCATTCGCGTTATCGACAATCCGCTGGAACACGACGAGTGGGCAGGCCCACTCGAGGCGGGTATCGAAAACTACCTCAGCGAACTCGAGGCTCGTGGTCTGGACAACGCTCGTGACGTGTACGAAGCCGCCATGGCGGCACGCGACGCCTGCCCGGTCGAACAGAGCTGACCCAGGAGCTGCTGATGCAAGCCTTGTTGTTCGTCAGCCGCCAATTGGCTCGCCTGTGCCTGTTGGTGGCAGGTCTAGCGCTGCTGGCGCTGATGAGCGTGACCATTCTCGATGTATTGCTGCGCCTGGTGTTTCGCCTCTCAGGTGGAGCGCTGAACTGGAGCGTGATCGGCAGCGTCGAGCTGGTGCGCTACCTGCTGATGTTCTCGTTGCTTGCCGCCATGGCCGCCAGCGTGGAGCGTAGCCAGGTGGTGGTGGAGGCCTTTTCGCATGGCCTTTCGCCAACGCTCAAGGAGCGCCTGGGGGGCATCTTTCTGATCGGTTTCGTGGTGCTGGGTACGGTGATGGCCGTCGGCCTGTGGCAGGAGGCGGGCATTGCCTCCCAGCGCGGCCAGGTGACTCAGGACCTGAGGATTCCCATGGCGCCCATCTACCAGTTCGGTGCCGTGCTGTGCGCGCTGCTGGCGCTGCGTAGCCTGGTGCATGCGCTCCTGGGAGCCTTCTTCGCCACCGCTGGCGGGGGTGTCCATCATGAGTAGCGAAATGATCGGTGGCATTGGCCTGGTCGGCCTGCTGGTATTGCTGGTGCTGCGTGTGCCGGTGGCGCTGTCGATGCTGATCGTCGGCGTGCTGGGCTTTGCCCAGGTGATCTCCCTGGATGCCGCGCTCGCCATGGTCAAGTCGGTGCCGGTGGATGTGCTCTCGAGCTACAGCTTCAGTGCGATACCGATGTTCATCCTGATGGGGGTGCTGGCCGCCCACTCGGGCATGGCCGGTATGCTGTTCAACTCGACGCGCACCATCTGCGGTGGCTGGAAGGGTGGCATGGCGATCGCCACGGTAGGCTCCTGCGGGGTGTTCTCGGCGATCTCCGGTTCGTCACTGGCCACCGCCAGTACGATGACACGCGTGGCGCTGCCGGAAATGGAGAAGCACGGCTATGCGCGCTCGCTGGCCACCGGCACGCTGGCGGCGGGTGGCACTCTGGGCATCATGATCCCGCCCAGCATCGCACTGTTGATCTACGCCATTATCACCGAACAGTCGGTGGGCGACATGTTCGCCGCGGGCATCATTCCCGGCCTGATAGGCCTGGTGTTCTATGCTCTGACGGTGAGCGTGGTGATGCGAATCTGGCCCCATTTGGCGGTGCCCGGCGAAGCCACCAGCTTCGCTGAGAAGTTCCGTTCGCTGGCCGGACTGCTGCCCTTCTTCACCGTGTTCGTGATCATCATTGCGGGCATCTACCAAGGCTTCTTCACACCCACCGAGGGGGCCAGCGTGGGCGCCTTCGCCACCCTGCTCTATGCCTTCTACAAGGGCATGCGGCTGGCTGGATTGTGGCAAAGCGTGCGGGAGACCCTGGCGCTCTCGGCGGTGGTATTCTTCATGCTGGTGGGGGCCGAGACGCTGGGATACTTCATCTCGGTGTCGCGGATCTCCTTCACCATCAGTACCTTCCTCGGTGGCCTGGACGTGCCGACCATGGTGGTCCTGCTGCTGATCCTGCTGCTCTACTTCGTGCTCGGCATGTTCATGGATTCCATCGCCATGCTGGTGATAACGGTGCCGGTGGTGTTCCCGATCATCACGATGCTGGGTATTGATCCGGTGTGGTTCGGCATCCTCACCGTGCTGACCGTGGAGTTGGGGCTGGTGACGCCACCGGTGGGGATGAATGTCTTCGTCATAAAGGCGATGGCGCCCCACGTGGGGCTGGGCGAGATCTACCGCGGTGTGGCGCCGTTCATCGTGGCGGACCTGCTGCGCCTGGCACTGCTGATCGCCTTCCCCGTGCTGTCGCTATGGATGCTGTAGCAGGAGGCCTTTGCCCATGTGAGTGCCCTGCTTCGGCAGGGCTGCGCCCCCGGTCAGCTTGCCTGATCGGGGGCGTCCCTTTTCGGGACATCGGTTGCGTGCTGGCGTAGCCGGAAATCCCGCGGCGAAAGGCCGGTGTTGCGCTTGAAGAAGCGAGTGAAATAGGCCGGTTCGGAGAAGCCGAGGCTGTCGGCGACTTGGCTGATGGTCATATTTGTGTAGGTGAGCTGGCGCTTGGCCTCCAGCAGCAGGCGTTCGTGGAGCAGTTGCAGCGCGCTGCGGTCTGCCAGGCGGCGGCACAGGGCGTTGAGGTGGGCGCTGCTCATGCCGAGCTGTTCGGCAAAGCGTTCGACGCTGGGTTGTTGGCGGTATTGCGCCTCGATGAGCGCCTGGAAGCTCGCCAGATGCTCATGCCCACGGTCGCGCTGACGTAGCCCGGGGGCGCTGCCGGCCAGGCCGTGCGGTTCGGCCAGCCGGGCGAGCTCCACTGCCAGGGCCTGGATCAGGGCATCCAGCATGCGATCGCGCCCCGGCGCCGGCTGGCGATACTCGGCATCGATCTGCGACACCAGGGTGGCCAGGCGCCGCGCCTTCTGCGCTTGCCCCAGCAGGTGGTAGTCAGGGTGTTTGAGCACCTTGGCCTGCTCCTCGAGCCGTTGGCCAAGTTGCTCGGCCAACGGCTGGGCCAGGGTGACGATGTGCCCCTCGATATCCTGAGAGAAGCGAAATCCATGAATCGTCATGGCCGGTACCACGATCACCAGCGGGCCTTGGAGGGCGTGCTGGGAGCCCTCCAGTTCCAGCTCGACCTGCCCGCTGGCGACATGCAGCACGTGCACCAGGTCGGCATGCCGGTGGGGGCGTATGTACCAGTCGTGCAGCCGGCTGCGTTCGGGAATCGACTCGCAGTGCAGCAGGTCCGGCGTTGGCCAGGGGTGGGTCTCGCCATAGAGCTTGAAAACGGGGACGGAAGCCTGCGCTGAGCGTGACATGGGCGCCTCCTGGGTCAGGCTCGACCAAAGTCGACACCGGATGCGTAAAAAGTCCAAGTATTGGTGTCGATCATGCCTTATTTGCCGGTCGAATTCATTGAAAAATACAACTCATGTGTCATGCCCCTGACAACAAGAGGCTTATTCATGAAGACCCAGGTAGCCATCGTCGGTGCCGGTCCCTCCGGGCTGCTGCTCGGCCAACTGCTGAGCCGCCAAGGCATCGACAACGTCATTCTCGAGCGCAAGAGTGGCGACTATGTGCTCAGCCGCATCCGTGCCGGCGTGCTGGAGCAGGGCATGGTCGACCTGCTGCGTGAAGCAGGCGTCGATGCGCGCATGGATGAAGAGGGGCTGCCCCACGACGGTGTCGAGCTGGCCTTCGACAATCGCCGGGTGCGCATCGACCTGGCCGGGCTGACCGATGGCAAGACGGTCATGGTCTACGGCCAGACCGAGGTGACCCGCGACCTGATGGAGGCTCGCGAGGCCGCCGGCGGCACGACGATCTACGAGGCCGACAACGTCCAGCCCCATGACCTCGAAAGCGAAGCGCCCTACATCACCTTCGAGAAGAACGGTGAAACGGTGCGGCTCGACTGCGACTACGTGGCCGGCTGCGATGGCTTTCATGGCATCTCGCGCCAGTCGATTCCCAAGGATCGCATCAAGGAATTCGAGAAGGTCTACCCATTCGGCTGGCTGGGGGTCCTCTCCGACACACCACCAGTGTCCGATGAGCTGATCTATGCCCGCCACGAGCGTGGTTTCGCGCTGTGCAGCATGCGTTCCGAGACTCGCAGTCGCTACTACGTGCAGGTGCCCCTCGACGAGAAGGTCGAGAACTGGTCCGACGAGCGCTTCTGGGAAGAGCTCAAGCGCCGCCTGCCCGAGGAGGTCGCGGCCCAGCTGGTCACCGGACCTTCCATCGAGAAAAGCATCGCGCCGCTGCGCAGCTTCGTGGTCGAGCCCATGCAGTACGGCAAGCTGTTCCTGGTGGGCGACGCCGCACATATCGTGCCACCCACCGGGGCCAAGGGGCTCAATCTCGCCGCCAGCGACGTCAATACGCTCTATCGTCTGCTGGTCAAGGTCTACCAGGAAGGCCGCACCGACCTGCTTCCGCGCTACTCCGTGACCTGCCTGAAGCGTATCTGGAAGGCCGAGCGCTTCTCCTGGTGGATGACCTCGCTGCTGCACAAGTTCTCCGAGGAGGAGGGCTTCGAAACCCGCATGCAGCAGGCCGAGCTCGACTACCTCACTTCATCCGAGGCCGGCCTGAAAACCATCGCCGAGAACTACGTGGGCCTGCCTTACGAAGCCCTCGAATAACGACCCCCTCCAGCATTTCCTCCTTGACCCGGGCCCAAGCGATTGGCCCGGGTTTTTTCATGGACGCGGAGGCGTACCGGATAAGACTAAGGTCGGGTTTTGGATCAAAGTCGTAACGCAGTAACCTCGATTGCCTGACGAATAAGTGTACGCCTAGCGAACAATGCTAATCAACGATAGGAAGGTGGCGTGATGACAAGCTTATTCAAGAAGGCATGCCTGGCGGTATGCGGCGGCGGCCTGGCTTTCGCAGTGTCTGTCTCGACGGCCCACGCCAACGAGTGGCCGACCGATGATGTCCGTCTCGTCGTTCCCTATGCGCCGGGTGGTACTACCGACGTGCTGTCGCGCCGCGTCGCCGACCTGCTGCAGGACGAGCTGGGCGCCAACGTGGTGGTCGAGAACCGTCCCGGTGCGGGCTCCACCGTGGCCACCGGTCGCCTGGCGCGTGGCGGTCGCGAGGCCGGCCATACCATCCTGATGGCGTCGCCTGGCCACACCATCGGCGCGGCCATTTACCCCGACTTGACCTACGACCCGATCGAGGACTTCGTCTTCCTGCAGAACCTGATCGATATTCCCAACGTAATGGTGGTGCCGGCCGACAGCCCCTATGACAGCGTCGAGGCGTTCGTCGAAGCGGCGCGCGAGCAGAACATGACCTTCAGCCACAGCGGCGTGGGCAGCTCCATCCACATGTCGGGCGAGCTGTTCAAGACGCTGACCGAGACCAACATGACCGCCGTGCCGTTTGCCGGCAGCGGCGCGGCGCTGCCCGCACTGCTGGGCGGTGACGTCGACGTCTCCTTCGAGAACATGCCGACCGTGCTGTCGCATATCCGTTCCGGTGACCTCAAGGCGCTGGCGGTGACCTCCGCCGAGCGCTCCGAGCACCTGCCGGACGTCCCAACCCTGACGGAAGTTGGCGATTACAACCTCGACCAGTTCGTGACCACCGCCTGGTTCGGCCTGATTGCCCACGAGTCCTTCTCCGAGGAGGCGCAGGCCACCATGCGCGAGGCGCTCGGTGCCGTGATGCAGCGTGAGGAGTTCGTGAACTTTGCCGATCAGCTGGGCGCCGAGCCGGGGCAGGTGGCCGGCGAGGAGTTCAAGCAGTTCATCGCGCAGGAGCTCGAGCGCTGGCAGGAAGTGGCCGAGCAGGCGGGTATCAGCCAGTAAGCGAGAGGGCCGGCTCCATCGATCGTTGAGGCGAGGGCAGCGTCCTCGCCTCACCTGCCCGTTCCTGGAGGGTGTCATGTCGACCTCGTTGCCCAAGCGTGTCCTGGCACTTCGTGACCCCGGAGACGTTCTTTCGGGATGCGTGCTGCTGGCCGCTTCCGTCTTTCTGCTGTTCTTTCTGATACCCAACTACATCAGCGAGCCGCCGATCATGCAGAGCCCGATGATGTCGCCGCGCTGGCTGCCACGCATCGTGGGCGGGCTGATGCTCGGCTTCTCCTGCCTGCTGATCGTGCAGGGGCTGCTGGTCGACAATACCGGCGAGGAGGACGGTAGGCGCATCGAGAAGGGGCCTCGGCTGCGCTTCGCCATGATGGCGGTGGCCCTGATCGTCTATGTGGGCCTGTTCGAGGCGATGGGTGCGGTGATCAGCGGCATCTTGGCCACGCTGATCCTGTTTGCCGCGCATCCGGTCAGGACCTGGTGGGTCTATGGCCTGGCGTTCGTGTTTCCCGCTGCCGTCACCTTCCTCTTCGTGAAGGTCATGAACGTGCCGCTGCCGCTGATGCCGTTCTGATGGCAGGCGCTCGCTCTCACCCCCGCCCTCGGTGACCTATGGAAATGTTGTCGGAAGTCCTGCATCTCTTCCTCAGCCTGGACAACTTCATCGCCATTGCGCTGGGCGTCGTCATCGGCGTCGTGGTGGGCTCGATTCCGGGCCTGACCGCTACCATGGCGGTAGCCCTGGCGCTGCCGTTCACCTTCACCATGCAGCCGGTGGCGGCCATCCTGCTGCTGGTGGGGATCTACAAGGGTGGCATGTACGGCGGCTCCATCACCGCCATCCTGATCCGCACGCCGGGCTCTCCGGCGTCGTCCTGCACCCTGCTCGACGGCTACCCCATGGCCCAGCAGGGGCATGCCAAGAAGGCGCTCAAGACGGCGCTCTATTCGTCGGTGATAGCGGACTTCATCTCCAATATCGCACTGATCTTCTTTGCCGCCTACCTGGCCAAGATCGCGCTGAACTTCGGTGCCCCGGAATTCTTCTGGCTGATCTGTTTCTCTCTGACCATCATCATCTCGCTGGCCAGCGGCTCGATGATCAAGGGCCTGCTCGCCGCGCTGATGGGCATTCTGCTGTCGCTGGTGGGGCTGGACGAGGTCTACGGCTCCCAGCGGTTGACCTTCGGCAACTACAACCTGATGGACTCGATCTCGTTCATCCCGCTGCTGATCGGGCTGTTCGCGATTCCCGAGATCATCGAGTTCTATCGCAAGAAGGCGCTGCCCCACCTCAAGGCCAAGGCCAGCGGGGTGGGCATGACCCTCGTCGAGCTCAAGCGCTGCATGAAGAGCATCATCCGCGGCAGCCTGATCGGCGTGATCATCGGCGCCATTCCCGGTACCGGGGCGACCGCTGCTGCCTTTATCTCCTACAGCGACGCCCGCCGCCGCTCGCCCAACCGCGACAACTTCGGCAAGGGCGAGGTGGAAGGTGTGGCTGCCTCCGAGGCGGGCAACAACGGCGTGGCGGGGGCGACCCTGATCCCGCTGCTGTCGCTGGGCATCCCCGGCGACGTGATCACCGCCATCATTCTCGGCGCCTTCATGGTCCACGGCCTGACACCGGGCCCGATCATTTTCCAGGAGAACCTGACGCTGATCTACGCGCTGTTCGTCGGCATCATGTTCAGCTCGCTGGTGTTGCTGGTGGTGGGCACGGGCGCCATCAAATACTTCTCGCTGATCGCCGACATTCCCAAGGAGATCCTCTTCCCCATCGTGCTGATGTTCTGCGTCTACGGCGCCTATGCCGTGAACAACGACACCTTCGACGTGTGGCTGATGCTGGGCTTCGGCGTGCTGGGCTACATCTTCAACCGGGCGGCGATTCCGGCGGCGCCGTTTCTGATCGGCTTCATCCTCGGGCCGATGTTCGAGGACAACCTGCGCCGCTCGCTGCTGATTGGCCACAACGATCTCGCGATTTTCGTGCGCGGCCCGATCACTTGGTTCTTCATCGCCCTGACAGTGGGTTCGATCCTGCTGGCGCTCTACCGCTATTTCGTTGCGCGCCATCAGTCCGCGCGCAGCGACACGACCCAGGAGACGCTGTGATCACCATGCATGGCGGGCGTAATCCATGAGAGCGGAACCAAAGCGAGCGGAGACGATGACATGGCGGGACCGCTGACAGGCCTGCGTGTGCTCGACCTGAGCCGCGTGATGGCCGGCCCCTGGTGCACCCAGATACTCGCTGACATGGGCGCCGAAGTGATCAAGATCGAACGCCCGGTGAGCGGCGACGACACGCGCCACTGGGGGCCGCCCTGGCTCGAGGATCGTGACGGCAACAAGACCCCCGAGTCGGCCTATTACCTTTCGGCCAACCGCGGCAAGCACTCGGTTACCGTGGACATGGGAAAGCCCGAGGACCAGGCGCTGATCCGTGAACTCGCCGCCGAGAGCGATATCCTGGTTGAGAACTTCAAGATCGGCGGCCTCGCGCGCAAGGGGCTCGACTACGAAACCCTGGAAGCCATCAATCCGGAGCTGATCTACTGCTCCATTACCGGTTTCGGCCAGACCGGGCCGATGGCCGCCATGGCTGGCTACGACTACCTGATCCAGGCCCAGGGCGGCCTGATGAGCATTACCGGCGCGGCCGACGGCGAGCCCGGCGCCGGCCCGCAGCGGGTCGGCATGGCGGTGGCGGACCTGACCACCGGCATGAACGCGACCATCGCCATCCTCGGCGCGCTGCACCATCGCCACCTGACCGGCGAAGGACAGTACATCGACATGGTTCTGCTCGACGTGCAGGTGAGCTGGCTGGCCAACCAGGAGCAGAACTACTTCTGCAGCGGCACGCCGCCCACCCGCACCGGCGAGTACCACCCTAACCTGGTGCCCTACCAGCCGTTCCCCACCGCCGACGGCGAGAAGGTGATCATCGCCATCGGCAACGATGGCCAGTTCCAGCGCTTCTGCCAGGCGGTGGGGCGACCCGAGCTTGCCCAGGATCCGCGCTTTGCCACCACCCCCGAGCGGGTCCGGCATCGCCTCGATCTGGTGCCGATCATGGTCGAGATTACACGGACCCGTACCTGCAACGAATGGATAACGCTGCTCAGCGAGATCGCCGTGCCCTGCGGGCCGATCCAGAACATCGCCCAGGTATTCGACGACCCTCAGGTCAAGGCTCGGGAGATGAAGATCGAACTTGAGTCCCGGCGCGGGTCGATACCCGGCGTGGCCAACCCGATCAAGTACTCGCGAACGCAGATCGAGTATCGCAAGGCGCCGCCCTTGCTGGGCGAGGACACCGAAGCCGTGCTGTCACGACTGCTCGGCAAGGCGCCGGAGCAGATCGAAGAGCTGCACCAGCGCGGCATCGTCTAGGCATCATGTAACAACTGACCGCGAATCAGCCGACGCTGACGCCGCCGCAGACGAACAGGGTCTGGCCGGTGACGAAACCGCTGCGCGCGTCGCAAAAGAAGCTCACCGCCTGGGCCACGTCCTCGGGCCGACCCATGCGCTGCGCCGGGATGTTGTCGATGATGCGCCGCGCACGCTCGGAGTCCGGCGGGTTGTTCTCCCAGAAGGCCGTAGTGGCGATGGGGCCGGGGGCGACGCAGTTGACCGTGATGCCATCGCCGGCCAGCTCCAGCGCCCAGGTTCGGGCCATGGACTGCAGCGCACCCTTGGTCGCGCTGTAGAGGCTGCGAGCCTCCTTGCCGAGCACCACGCGGCTGGCATTGATCACGATACGGCCGTGGCGCCTTTCGCGCATTCCCGGCAGCGGCGCTTGGGTGCACACCAGCGCCGAGCGCACGTTGAGGTGCATCAGGCGATCGAAGTCCTCCACTCGCGTCTCGTCGAGCAGCGCCGGCGCGACGATCCCCACGTTGTTGACCAGGCAATCCTATCGCTATTGAAGATTGCGGCATTGATTAGACCTTAGTCGCACCGCTTGCTTTGCCATCGCTGATGCAACCAATTGATCCCAAAAATAGTTTTCATTACCTCTTCGAGCGAGGGGCAAACCAGGCAGGTTCGAAGGATTTGACCTAAAGCGCGTGGCACAGCATTTTGTTCGCAATACAAAATATTGTGCGCTTTGCGAACAATGTAAAGATAACCCTGTCCGTCGAAGAGCCCGCGTATCGTTTCGGTACGAAGAGAGAATCCATGTCCCACCCCTGCATCATCTGCGTTGCCATCACCGGCAGCCTGCCGCGCAAGGAAAACAACCCCGCTGTTCCCATCACCATCGAGGAGCAGGTCGAGAGCACCCAGGCGGCCTTCGAGGCCGGGGCGACCATTGCCCACTGCCACGTGCGCAACGACGACCAGACGCCCAGCTCCGATCCGGAGAAATTCGCCAGACTGATGGAAGGCCTGAAGAGGCACTGCCCGGGCATGATCACCCAGCTCTCCACCGGCGGGCGCTCCGGGGCGGGGGAGGAGCGCGGTGGCATGCTGCCGCTCAAGCCCGACATGGCGAGCCTCTCGGTGGGCTCCAACAACTTCCCCAACCGGGTCTACGAGAACCCACCGCAGCTGGTGGAATGGCTTGCCGACGAGATGCTGAAGTACGACATCAAGCCCGAGATCGAGGCGTTCGACCTGTCGCACATCCACCAGGCGGTGAATCTGTCGCAGCAGGGCAAGCTCAGGGCGCCGCTCTATGTTCAGTTCGTGATGGGCGTGAAGAACGCCATGCTGGCGGACAAGGCGACGTTCAACATCTACATTGAAACGCTGAAGCGCCTGGCACCGGACGCTCAGTGGTGCGGTGCTGGCATCGGCCCCAACCAGTACCTGCTGAACGAGTGGTCCATCGCCGCAGGCGGCCACACTCGCACCGGCCTCGAGGACAACGTGCGCCTCGACCGCGATACCCTCGCTCCCTCGAATGCGGCTCTTGTCGAGCGCACCGTGGCGCTTTGCGAGCAGTACGAGCGCCCCGTGGCCACCTGGCAGCAGGCGCGAGACATTCTCGGCCTGAGAGTGGGGTGACGGTGGTTGTGTGTGCTCACGGCTCGGGCTGCGCCATTCAGCCTTGCGCGGCTGCAAAGTGGCAAGTCGCTGGGCTTTCGGTTCTCGGTCCGACAGGGCGTCAGTAGAAGCGCATGCCGACCCTGATGATCTTGTCACCTTTCACTTCACTCACCACCCAATGAATGCCGTGCCACGCCACGTCATCGCCGATGACGGGATGGCCGCCAACCCGCATCGAAATGAACTCGCCAAGTGTTATTTCTTCCTCGCCGGGGGTGACGGAGATGCCATACGCCTTGGCAATTTCCCCAAGTCGGGCATCGGCATCCAACGTGAAAGGGCCGAAGAATTCCTTCTCTTTCTTCAGCTTGGCATCGCCGTTGAACAATCTGTTGAGGGAGGCCAGGTCTTCATTGCGACCGATGACACAGATGACGTCGCCTATCTTGAGGTGGGTGCTGCCTTTCGGATGCAGCATGGCATGCTCGCGGAACAGGGCGGAAATCAGCGCACCGGAAGGAAAGCGAAGCAGTCGGATGGGCACGTCATTCAGGCTCGAGTTCTCGACCCGGTATACGAACATTTCATAGTCATTCTCCGGCAGGATGCCTAGCGGCCCGCGATGGTTGGGTGCCGTGGCCCGGGGCAGTTGCACCTTCATCCAGCGTGCCATCAGTGAGATGGTGCCACCCTGCAGGAGCAGCGACAGCAACACCACGCCGAAGGCGACGTTGAAATAGAGAGAGGCATTCTCCACACCGCTGATCAAGGGAAAGATGGCCAATACGATGGGAACCGCCCCGCGCAGTCCCACCCATGAAATGAAGCCGATTTCATGCCAGCGGAACTTGAAGAAGGGCTTGATGGAAATAAGTACGGCGAGTGGTCGGGCCACGAAGATCAAGGCAAGCCCCACCAGGAAGGCGGGAAGGGTGTAGTCCAGCAGGTCGCTCGGGGTGACCAGCAGCCCCAGCACGAGGAACAGCCCGATCTGGCTCAGCCAGGCCAGGCCGTCATGCACGGGAAGTATGAAGTTGAGATGTCGCCCGGGCTGGTTGCCGATCATCAGGCCGCACAGATAGATGGCCAGGAAGCCACTCCCGCCCAGCGCGCTGGTGGCACCGAAGATGCAGAAGCCCATTGCCAGGGCCAGCAGCGAGTAGAGACCGGGCGCCAGGTCGACCCAGCGCAGGAACTTGCCGGTCAGCCAACCGCCCCCGAGGCCGATAGCGATACCCACCCCGAACTGCTGAATCAGGAACAGCGCCGTCTCGGCGATGCTTCCGATATCGCCCACCAGGATCTCGATGAACATGATGGTCAGGAAGATCGCCATCGGATCGTTGGTGCCGGACTCGATCTCGAGGGTGGCACCAACCCGCTCGTTGAGATTGATGCCACGACCGCTCAGCATCGAGAACACCGCCGCGGCATCGGTGGAGCCGACGATGGCACCGACCAGCAAGCCCTGGACCAGGGTCAGGTCGAAGGCCCACATCGCGACCAGCCCTGTGATGCCGCTGGTCAGGAAGACACCCAGCGTGGCAAGTGAAAGCGCCGGGCGAAAACCAGCGCGAAACGTCTTGAGGCGGGTGCGCAGGCCACCGTCAAGCAGGATCAAGGCCAGGGCAAGGTGCCCGATCAGGAACGCCACGGAGTAGTTATCGAACTTGATGCCGAGCAGGCCCTCCTCGCCTGCCAGCATGCCCAGGCCCAGGAAGATGATAAGAAGGGGGAGACCGAACAGCGAAGAGAGTCGGCTTGCCAGGATGCTCAATGCCAGAAGTGAGCCACTGAGCAGGAAAAGGGTATTGATGAAGTCCATTCAGATGCCTTTCGTTTGGCAACTCTGTGCTGAGCCTGAGCGGCGTTCCTTGGGTTCAGTGGCTGACACGGTAAGCGGCTGAACATCCTCACACAACCCGCACACGGTAACACCGGGATGGCAGCGAGTCCGGCGAAAAGCGCCTGTTCGATAAATCCTTTTCTGTGCCCCGGCCCTGCCGACAGAGCCCCGTCTCGTCCCGCGCACGATAACTCACGGATAGCGCCCGCTGCGGCGATTCTCCACCAGTACCTCGAGGATGGCGTTGGCGTCCTGCATGGCCGGCGAGGGGAGCTCGCCCTTGCGGCGGCTGCAGATCACCGGTGAGGTAAGCGTCTTGTCGGCGAGGTAGACGTAGACGATGCCGTCCCGCTGTACCCGGCGGCACCGGCACCGTGGTTCCGGTGGCGGGAGGAGATCAGGGCTAGGACTGACCAGCACTTGGCGAATGACTCAACACAATACCAACGATAACAACCCCCTGGAGCCACCATGAAGCATATCGAAAAGGGCGCGCACCGGAGGCTGGCGAGCGCGACAAGCGGTGGGTGGCGGCGGTGATCGCTGGGGCGATCTTCGTGGTCTGCGCCCCCTTCTACGGCTATGTGGTCAGCCTGATCGAGGCCACGCCGGGCTACTTCATCGCCATCATCGCCGGCCTGGCGCTGATTCGCGTCATCACCTCGTCGCTGGCCATCGCCTTCTCGGGCAGGAAGCACGAGATGGGGGCGCTGTTCGCCTTCCTGATCGCCGCCTCGGGCATCCAGATACTGGAGATCGGTTCCTCCTTCTGGGCCCTGGTGCTCGGCGTGATGATCTCGCTCGTCTTTGAGACCAAGGACTTCGAGTTCGCCAAGGGCAAGCAGGCGGTAGCGTAACGCCGGCACCCTCCACGCTACCCGTTTCCTCCTTGGCCCGCCTGACTCGCGCAGGACGGGCCTTTTTTCTCCGAGGTCACCGGGAAGCCTCGATCATCACCTTCCTGGCCATGACTTCGGGCACATACCTGACGGGATCACCGGTCGTCCCGGTCTCCCGGCTTCACCTCGTAGTCGCCTTCCAGCACCTGCTGTTCGCGGTGGGGCTCACCGCCAGTGCGGGTGCGATAGTGCGTCTCCCGGTAGTGAAAGCCGGAGCCGACATCGTCCGCCTGCTCGGCGCGCATCTGCTCGAGGCGCTTCTTCATGCGATAGCGCATGATGGGCAGCATGGCCCAGCCGATCAGCAGGAAGAACAGGCCGAGCACCGTGCCGACGATCAGCAGCATGCCGAACAGTAGCCAGGTCAGGATCAGCTTCAGCCCGCCGAGAGGCCCGCGCGGTGTCTGGCGAGCGCGGGCACGCCACTGCTGTGCGGCTTGCCAGGCGGCGTTGCGGCGTGGGTCGTTGGGATCGGTCATGGACATCTCCAGCGAGAGCATGGCGTCGCCATGAAGGGGACGACGAGGTGAATGGCTCTCTCTTGGAGGCCACGACGGGGTAAACGTTCCTGGGGTGCGACACGCTACCACGGTCGCTTCTGCCAGGGCACGTCTCACGCAGACGCGCTACAGCAGCCGCCATAGGGCAGCGGTAACGATGCCGGCAGTGATCGCGGGCAGTGGCTTCTGCAGGAGCAGCATGACCGCCAGGGTAGCGACCAGTGCCAGCCTGGCGCCCCAGTCGCCATGCACGGCCATGGGAGTGATCACCGCCACCAGCACGGAGCCGGCCATGGCATTGATGAAGCGCTCCACCCTGGGGCCGATCGGTACCCGCGACATGATGAAGACACCGCCGGCGCGGGTAAGGTAGGTGACGAGGGCCATGATGACGATGGCGGCAATGGCACCGGCCAGCGAGGCGGGAAGGGTCATGGTTTCTCTCCCTTGCGCACCGGCAGCAGGAGACCCACGAGCCCGCCTGCCAGTGCCCCGATGATGACATGGGCGTGGTCGGGTAGCCATGCCATGGCCGCCAGTGCCGCGAGGGCGGCGGCGGCCCAGGGAAGCAGCATCGACAGGTCGCGGCGGCCGCCCACCAGCATGGCGAGCAGAAAGCAGCCCATGATCACGTCCAGGCCGAAGCGCTGCGGCTCCTCGATGCCGCTCCCGAACAGCACACCGAGCAGGGTGCCAAACAGCCAGGTCACCCACAGCGCGATGCCCCCGCCCACCAGCATGCCCACATTGGTCTCGCCCTTCTGGTAATCGGCGGCGGCCATGGCCCAGTTGGAGTCGCTCATGATGACCACGCTGCCGTAGCGCTGGGCCGTTGGCAGGTGGGCGAGCCAGGGCTGGATGGCGGCTCCCATCAGCAGGTGGCGGGCATTGATGGCGAAGGTAGTGGCCATCAGCGGCAGCAGCGGGATCTCCGGCCCCCACAGCTCCAGGGCGGCGAACTGCGAGGCGCCGGCAAAGACCAGGGCGCTCATCAGCATCGCCTCGAGGCCGGAAAGTCCGCGGGATAGGGCGGCCACGCCGAAGGCCAGGCCGAAGACGACAACGAACAGCGACAGCGGCGCCATGCGCCGAATACCGACGAGAATGCCGGCCAGGTCGAGCTGCGCGCCCTTCGGGCCTTGGCTCATCCTCGCCACGCCTCGGCGACGATCTCATAGCTTCTCAACCGATCCTCGGCTTCGAAGACGTCGGTATTGAGCATCAGCTCGTCGGCGCCGGTCTGCTCGAGGAATCGCTCGAGCCCGGCCTTTACCGTTTCGGGCCCGCCGATGATCGCGGCGCCCAGGAACTGCTGGACCTGGGCCCGCTCCATGGTGGACCAGTCGAGGGCTTCCACCGGTGGCAATGAACGGGTGCGCCCGCCGCGAACCAGGTTGAGGAACTTCTGCTGTGCGGTGGTGGCCAGGTACTCCGCCCGCTCATCGCTTTCGGCGGCGATCACCGGCAGGCCGACCATGGCGTGGGGCTTGTCGAGTGTGTCGGAGGGGCGGAAATTGTCCCGATACAGGTGCAGCGCCTCATGCAGGTATCCCGGGGCGAACTGGGCGGCGAAGGCGAACGGCAGCCCTTCCCGGGCCGCCAGCTGAGCGCTGTAGCCGCTGGAGCCGAGCAGCCAGAGTGGCACGTGGGTGCCCTGGCCCGGTACCGCTCGGACCCGCTGTCCGGGCTGGACTTCGCCGAGAAACCCTTGCAGCTCGGCCAGCCGCTGGGGGAAGTCCTCGACACCGGCGTGGGGGTCGCGACGCATGGCCTGCATGGTGGCAGCGTCGGAGCCCGGGGCGCGGCCCAGGCCCAGGTCGATGCGGCCGGGATAGAGCGTCGCCAGGGTGCCGAACTGCTCGGCCACCACCAGCGGCGGGTGGTTGGGCAGCATGATGCCGCCGCTGCCGACACGGATATGCGAGGTGGCGCCGGCGATATGGCCGATCAGCACGGCAGTGGCGGCACTGGCGATGCCGTCGAGGCTATGGTGCTCGGCCAGCCAGTAGCGGGTGAAGCCGAGCCGTTCGGTCAGCTGTGCAAGGCTCACGCTTTCCCGAAAGCTGTCGGCAATGGTGCCGCCCTGGCGAATCGGCGCCAGGTCGAGCACGGAGAGAGGAGTATCGGCAAGTCGGGGCATGGTCGGGTTCATCCGCTAATTGGTTAGCCTGCTGTCTATTTCCACCAACATCGGGGTTGTGTCGAGAATATGCAATGCCTGATGCGCGAAAACCGTGTCGGTTACCTTGGCAGGCCAGTCTGACGGTGCCCCAGGCCGCCCGAACTCCGCACTGTTTGTTGCAATACAGTAGTCAGGCGACGGCCCAGGCCTTAAGCTCAGGAAAAGGGCGAAACCGGACTTCAGCCATGTCTCTCATCGGATCGAACCACGGCAGATCTCGCCGTGGCGCTACCCGTCGACGAAGCCCCACCCGGCATCGTCGCGCCGGGTTCGACCGCTGGCTCGATCGTGCAGTCGACGTTGCCGTGATCACCGCGCTGCTGGTAGGCGGTGTGGCCCTGTTATTGAACCTTTTGTTGTGATGTTTGCTGTGATGGTTGCAGTGATGTGAGGTGGCATGCGTTTTCTGTTGTTCCTTGTCCTGCTGGGCATGGCAGCGGCCCTTGCCTGGTGGCAGTTCGAGGAGCAGGTCCCTGGCCAGTGGCACCCCTGGAAGCCGCTGTCGGTGGACGACCCCCTGACCCCGGTAACCAAGTGGAAGCTGCATCGACTCGACAACCGCCGTGACGACTGCCTGGCGGCACTGGCTACCGCGCCCGATGGCGCGCTGCGGATGACGCCGCTGGAGGATCACGAGCCGGCAGAGGGCTGCCCATTGGAAAACGTGGTGCGTGTGCATGGCAGCGGTGTCGATTTCAACGCCAGCTTCGTCGCCGCCTGCCCACTGGCGCTGGCCTGGGTGATCTTCGAGCGGCAGCGCCTGCAGCCGGCCGCCGAGACCCATTTCGGCAGCCGGGTGGCTCACGTCGAACACTACGGCAGCTATTCCTGTCGACGGGTCTATGGCCGGGAGGATGGCCGCATGAGCGAGCATGCAACGGCCGAGGCGCTGGATGTGGCGGCATTCCGGCTGGCGGACGGCCAGCGGATCTCCCTTCAGGAGCACTGGGACGAGGAGGACGAGCGAGGCGACTTCCTGCGTGAGATTCGCGACGGCGGCTGTGACCTGTTCGGCAACGTCCTGGGCCCCGACTATAACGCTGCCCACGCCGATCACTTCCACTTCGGCATGCGGGGCTACCGGCTGTGTCGTTGATGTCGGCCTCGGGCTTCCGTTCGCACGGGGCCTCAAGCCCCCGTACACTTGTAGCATCCTCCAAGGAGGCGCTGAACGGCTCGTCGAGCGATGCGCTCGTGCAGGCACTGGAACAGCGTTGTCCAAGGTCGCTGAGTAAGGAGACCTATGCTGGGATTTCTGCAGGGCTTTGCTTATGGACTCTTCGTCACCTGCCTGCCGTGGCTGCTGATCGGGCTGGCCAATCCGCGCCTGGCGGTATCCACCGATGCCCCCAGCCGCCTGCAGGTTGTCTTTCGCTACTGCCTCTTGATTCCGTTCATCAGCATGCTGCTGTGGCTGACATCGCTGTGGGGCGGTTTTGGACCTAGCCTGGGCGGCTGGTTGGCGGGCCTGGTCGCCGTCCCCGTGGCGCTCCCCCTGGAACGGGCCTGGCGCCGCTGGCGGGCCAGGCGTCATCGCCGCCGGCTGGAGTCGCGCCTCGAAGCCGAGGCGGCCCACCGGCGCGCAGAACAGGAGCGTGAGGCCCGCGAGGCCGGCGTGGCGGTACTCGACCCGTCCCACCCCCCGGCCGATGCCGATGAATTGATCATGTCCCTGTGCCGTGCCAAGCAAGGCCTGCTCGATACCCGGCGACCCGATTTCGCCATCCAGGTGGACCGATTCTATAGCCGCTATTGCAACGTAATGGATGTGCTGGTGGCCCGCTTCGACAGGAGCGAGCTGGCCTTTGAGCGCTCCCGGGGGCTGGTTACCGAGGTCTGCCTGGGTGCGGTGGACAACTTTACTTCCATGGCCGCTCAGGCGCGTGGGGTGATGGGGCTCGACGGGAACTTTGTGCGTCGCCGCCTGGAGAAGGACGGCGCCAAGCTGTCGGTGGAGGAGCGGATAGCGCTGAAGCGTCGCCTGGAGTTGATTGATGACACCGAGCTGCGCCTGCGTCGCCTGGTGGCACGTAACGAATCGGCGTTGACGCTGCTCGACGATGCCGCCGTCGCCCTGGCCCGGGTCGAGACGGGGCGCCCCCAGGCATCGGTGGCCACCGACCAGGCCCTGGAGGAGCTGCGGCGCTTCATTGGCAGGGCCGAGCGCTATGGACGCGGAAGCCAGCGCTGATTTCGGCAGGATGCTAGCTTATGGCTATAGCCAAGCGGCCGGGCATTTGAGACAAGGGATGAGATACAAGGCATCTGAGACAAGGGAAGCGACCTATGAATGAGCCGTCCGAACGTGGATCCCGCCTCTCCTTGCCGCCGGTGGAGGAGATCGCCAGCGAGCTGGTGGAAACCCTGCCCGAGGTCGATGAGGAGGCTGCCCCCGGAGCAGATGACCCCGAGCTCAGCGAGATGGCCGATGCCTTCGTCGAGGAGGTGCTTGCCGGCAGTGACGACGGCACGACGTTGGAACGCCAACGTCGTGCGGTGGACGAGATGGGTCTGGAACTGCAGCAACAGGCGGCGCACAAGAGCGAGATGCTGCAGACGCCGTTGAAAAAACTGGCGCATCAGGGCGATGACGGCGGGCCGGTGGCCCGGGCCCTGGTCGACCTGCGTGGCAGGATGGAGGAGCTGGACCCGCAGCAGCATCGGCTCTCGCCCAATCGGCTCGACCGGTTGCTGGCACGTATCCCCGGGGCTGGCAGCCGGGTACAGCGCTACTTTCGCAAGTTCGAGAATGCTCAGCAGGCGCTCGACGCGATCATCGCCGACCTGGAGTCGGGGCGTGACATGCTGCACCGCGACAATCTGACCCTGAATGACGACCAGGAGGCTTTGCGTCAGCTGATGGGCCGGCTGCATCGTCAGATCAGCCTCGGGCGCTTGATCGACCGCCGGCTGCAGCAAGCCGTGTCTGGCCTGGTCGCCGATCATCCTCAGCGTCCCTTCATCGAGGAGGAGCTGCTCTTTCCACTGCGCCAGCGCATCGTCGACCTGCAGCAGCAACTGGCGGTCAGCCAGCAAGGGGTGCTGGCGCTTGAGGTCATCATCCGCAACAACCGTGAGCTGATCCGGGGGGTGGATCGGGCTATCCACGTCACCGTCTCGGCGCTGACCGTAGCGGTTGCGGTGGCCATGGCGCTGGCCAATCAGCGGCTGGTGCTCGACCGTGTCGAATCGCTCAACACCACCACCTCGGACATGATCGCCGGCACCGCCAGGGCGCTGCGCCACCAGGGGGTGGAGATCCAGACCCGGGCGGCCTCGGCTCAGTTGGACATGGCGTCCCTGGAACAGGCGTTCGGTGACGTCATGGGTGCCATCGACGACCTCTCCCGCTATCGCCAGGAGGCCTTGCCTCGCCTGGACGAGCAAATCAGTCGGTTGGCGAAGCTATCGCGCCAGGGAGGGGAGGCGATCGACCGACTCCAGCGTGGCAGTGAGGCCCAGCCCGAGTCGGTCGAAGAGAAGAAGACACCTTCGGAGCGGCGCGGCGACAGCTAGTCAACACCCCGAAGGCGAGACTATCGCCTGTCGGGGCGCTCGTCGTGGTCGTCCTCGGGAGTGGTATCGGGAGGAGTGCCGGGGGGAGTATCGGGCGGACTGCCCGGTGGGACCTCATTGCGCCAGGCATCCCGGAAGGCCTTGCGCATCAGCTCCCAGGACTCCTCCATGCCTTGGCGTAGCGAATCCCAGGCCGCTTCGCTGGCGTGCTGCAGTTCATCGAGCCGGCGACGCGTCTCGTCGCGGCGCTGCTTCAGCCGCTCGATATCCTCTTCGTACTTGACCTGTGCCTCGTCGCTGGCTTGACGGGCCCTGGCGGTTAGCTCATCGATCTCGGCATTCCACTCATCCAGCCGGGCCTTCATCTGCTCGACGAATTCGTCGCGTTTGCTCATGGTCTATCCCTCGTCCTATCCCTCTATCGCAAGACGCTCATCGCTTGAGTACGAGATATGAGCATGAGATAGAAGTCGGCTTCCCACAAGCGAGCCGCGACGTTCAAACCTCCCATGCCACCCGGTCGCGGCCCTGGTGCTTGGCCCGGTAGAGCTGGCTGTCCGCCTGCTCCAGGAGCTGCTCGGAGGTGAGCATGCTACTGGCCGGAACGGCGCTGGCGACACCCAGGCTGGCAGTGACCTGATCGGCATGGTCCGAGTAGGCATGGGGAATCGCCAGGGCGCGAATGGCATTCCGGATGAGGTGGGCGACCTTGCGGGCACCCGGGAGGTCGGTATCGGGCAGGACGCAGACGAACTCCTCTCCCCCATAGCGCGCCACCAGATCGGTGGAGCGTGTGACCACCCGGGCCAGGGCATCGGCGACCGCGCGCAGGGTGTCGTCGCCGGCGACATGGCCATAGTGATCGTTGAAATCCTTGAAGCGATCGATATCGATGAAGATCACGGAAAGCGGCTTGCCGGAGCGCCGGGCCCGCTGCCAGGAGTCGGCCAGGAAACTATCGAAATGGCGCCGATTGGCGATGCCGGTCAGGCCATCGATGGTGGAGATCTGGTGCAGCTGATCGCGCTGGTCGAGCCCGCGCTGGAAGGCATGGAGCAGTTCGTCGAGACTCTCGACCAGATGCCCCAGCTCATCATCGGCATGCTGTGACAGATCGGGCTTGTGCCATCGCCCGGGCTGGCTCGGGTCGGTATCGATGATGGCCGCGTGGACCTTCAGCAGCGGCCGGGTAATGAAGGCGTGGAAGACAACCACCAACAGAGCGGCGATGGCCAGTGCCTTGAAGACGCCCAGCGAGAAGATGAGCAGACTGCGATCCAGGAAGTCCCGGGCCAGGCTGTCGAGTGCCAGCGTCATTTCGATATCGCCGACTGGTTCGGTCGGTGAGGCGCCCCCCAGGTCGTATATCAGGACTTCCTGATAGTGAAGGATGTCGCCGAAAAGCGCGTGGGCCAGCCAGCTGTTATCGTGCGGCACGCTCCTTTCGCGTGAGGCCATGCTGCGTCCGAAGTCATCCCGAATGACGACATTGGCGACTCTGTCGCCGCTGAACAGGCCCTCTACGACTTGCGTCGCCAGTTCGGGGTTGAGCTGAAAGGCGGCTTCTGCGGCCGTACCGTGTACCAGATCCAGCCGATGCTGGGTCTGGTTCTGGACTTCATGGCGCATCTTGCGGGCGTCAAGAGCGAGTTCGATGGCACCGGCAATGATGCTCAGCAGCAGCGCGATGGAGAGCGTCAAGACAGCCTGCTTGGCGGTCAGGCTGCTGCGGCGGGGACGCGCTGGGGTGGGCGCTGTCATCGCGCGGCTTCCGCTTCACCGTTGGGCTCGAGCGTACCGCTCTCGGCAGTGCGTAGCCGCTCGATCGCAGTTTGCAGGCGGGTCGCAAAGGTCACGGGTACCGAGGGATGACAGGCGAGATAGAGTTGAGCGGCATGGAAGATGAACAATTGGCGAAGCTCGACTTCCGCCTCGCTCGCGAGATATGTTGCGGTCTCTACATTGGAGACCCAGGCATCGATCAGGCCGGCCGTCAGCCGCGCAATATTTTCGTGATCGGCGGAGGCCGTGACGATGGGGATCCCCTGCTGTTCCACGAGCTCACCCGCCGCGTCCCCGCGGAAGCTCCCTACGCGCAGTGATGCCAGCTCATCCAGTGATCCAGCCTCCACGTCAGCGTCGGCAAGGCTGTAGGCTGCCCACTCGTTTGCTGCGATCGGGCCGATCCAGGTGAAGTGGGGCTCGCGCTCGGGAGTGAGCGCCGTCGAATAGACGCAGTGGTTGTCCCTCATCTGGGCTTCGGTATAGGCGCGCGCCCAGGGAAGCAGCCGGAACCTGGCTGAAAGCCCCGCCTCTTCCAGGGCGGCCCGCAGCAGCCGGGTCGACTCGCCGTCGATGTCACCATCATCCGTCAGGTAGTTGTAGGGCGGGTACTCCTCGGTGTTGAAGATCATCTCGGCGCTATAGATGTCGCCCAGCTCACCCCGGTGGCGGAGAGCGTCCACCGCGGCCTGCATGCGCTCGACCAGTGCCGGGTCGGTATCGCGATGCAGGGCATAGTAGAGGTCCGACTCGCTGATCGTCAGTACCGACATGAAATCGGCGATGGGCAGGTCGTGCTCCTGCATCAACCAGAACGCCACATCCTCGCTGTAGGCCCACAGGTCGACCCGCCCGCGGTCGAGCATCTTCAGGGCGCTGACATTGGACATGGCCAGGCGGAGCTGGTCGGAGGGCACCCCGGCCTCTTCCAGGCGCTGGGCGCCGATGTCCTCACGGATGACGGCGACTCGATAGTTGCCATTTGCCAGCTCGTCGAGGCTGTCGAGCTGGATGCCGCTGTCGCGCCGGGCGATCAGGGTAACCCGGTCGGTGGCGATGGGCCCGACCCACTGGAACAACGATTCGCGCTGCTCGGTGCGGGTGGTGGAGAAGAGTACCGTGCCGGGGTCGGCCAGGGCGGTGTCGTAGCCGCGAGCCCAGGGGTAGTAGAGGACGTCGTCCCGGGACAGCGGGGTCTCGGTCTCTTCGAAGATGCGCTCGAGGATCTCGATGGAGATGCCTTCCAGTCGTTCCCCGCGCTGGAAGTTATAGGGCGGATACTCTTCGGTAATGAAGGTAAGGCCGTCCAGGCTGGCAGACGCCGGAGCAGGCAACAGCAGGCAGACCCCAAACAGTAGCCATTTTTTCATGCGCCTGTTGATGCCTCCTGTGTTCTTGGGGTTATTGTGCGACATCAACCTAGCTGATGCCTCCCGGAAAGTCACCTTCAGGCCGCCAACGCAAGCGTTGCCTCTCGTAGAGCCTGTCATGCTCGCCGGGTGTCGAACGTCAGGCGCGTAGTGACTGCTACCGCTGTGCCATTAGCTGGTAGGCTATGAGCCGAACGGGCCCCGCCCCCGGCAAGGAATGGACACTATGAACGCGGTACCAGCGGCTGTCGGTGACACGCCCCGGCGGCGGGCGTCGAGGAAGGAGATCTTCGGCTGGGCGATGTTCGACTTCGCCAACCAGGCCTTTACCCTGCTGATCATTACCGTGGTCTTCGGTGAGCTCTTCACCACGGTGATCGTCGGTGACCGGGGTGACGGCTATCGGCTGGCCAACCTGCTGTGGAGCCTCGCCCTGGCGGTGAGCTACCTCATGGTGGTGATCACGGGGCCGCTGTGCGGCGCAGTCATGGATTACCATGCCGCCAAGAAGCGGTTCCTGTTCGTCAGCTACCTGGCAACGGTGGGTGCCACCGCGATGCTCTATTTCGTGGAGCCCGGCTATGTGGTGCTGGGCTTGCTGCTGATCGTGCTTTCCAACTACGCCTACTCCATGGGCGAGTCATTCATCGCCGCCTTCCTGCCCGACCTGGGTCCGCCGGAGGACATGGGCAAGATCTCCGGCTTCGGCTGGTCGCTGGGCTATGTGGGCGGGCTCTTCGCTGCCGGCTTCACCCTGCTGGTACTGGGCGAGGCCACCGCCGACAACTTCGAGCGTATCCGCTGGGTGGGTCCCTTCGCGGCGGGCTTCTTCCTGGTGACGGCCATCCCAACCTTTCTCTGGGTCAAGGAGCGGGGTACGCCGCAGCCGCCGGGCAAGTCCTACCACCAGATCGCCTGGGAACGGGTCGCCACCACCCTGCATGAGCTCCGGCGCTTCCGCGATCTGGGCATCTTCCTGGTCTCGCTGCTGTTCTCCATGGCGGGGGTCTACATCATCATCGCCTTCGCCTTCATCTACGGGGCCCAGGTGATCGGCTGGGACGAATCGATCCGCAACATCATGTTCATCATCGTCCAGATCACCGCGGCGGCGGGGGCGCTGGGCTTCGGCTTCATTCAGGACCGCATCGGTACCAAGTTCACCTACCTGCTCACCCTGACGCTATGGGTGGCGGCGATCTTCGCCATCTGGGCCACGCCGGAAGTCACGGCCTTCCTCAATGAAAGCCTGGGACTGGACTGGGAGGCGCAACATCTATTCCTGGTGGTGGGCTGCCTGGCCGGCCTGAGCCTGGGGTCGAGCCAGTCGGCCAGTCGCGCCCTGGTGGGGCTCTTCTCGCCCACACGCAAGGCGGCCGAATTCTTCGGCTTCTGGGGGCTGGCCAACAAGCTCGCCGGCGTCTTCGGCATCATCGGCCTGGGGCTGCTGCAGACGGTGGTCGGCCTTCAGGCCTCCATCCTGCTATGCGCCGCGCTGTTCATCATCGCGATCCTGATCTGCCTTGCGGTCAATCAGGCGCGTGGCCAGCAGGCGGCACGCGACTGGGAGACGCGCAACCCGATCCAGGGAGGGACAGGCTAGTGCCGCTGCTGCTCGATCCTCTGCTGCTGGTGTCGGTAGCCCTGGTCTTCCTGGTGGCCGGCACCGTCAAGGGAGTGATCGGCATGGGCATGCCCACGGTGTCGCTGGCCTTGCTCACCGCCACGGTAGGGCTGCCCTCGGCCATGGCCCTGCTGCTGGCGCCGACCATCATCACCAACATCTGGCAGGCACTGGTGGGAGGCTATCTGCAGCAGATCCTGCGGCGACTGTGGCCCTTCCTGCTGGCCTCGGTGGTTACTGTATGGCTGGGCGTCGGCGTGTTGGCCAGGGTCGACGTGCGCTGGCTCTCCGGCCTGCTTGGCGTGTTGATCGCCTTCTATGCGCTTTCGGGGCTGTTCAACCTCGGCCTCGGCAAGCTGGTCAGCCGTGGTCGACATGCGGCGCCGGTCAATGGCGCGCTGACCGGGTTGATCACCGGCATGACAGGCTCGTCGGTCTTCCCGGGGGTGGCCTATCTGCAGTCCCTCGGCCTGCCGCGGGACATGCTGATCCAGGCCATGGGCGTGCTGTTCGTGGTCACGACAATGGCGCTGGGCTTCTCCATGGGCGAACAGCGGCTGCTCAGCGTCGAGCTGGCGCTACTGTCGCTGGGGGCGGTGATACCGGCGATTCTGGGCATGCAGCTTGGCCAGCGGTTGCGCCAGCGACTCTCTGAGGTGACCTTCCGGCGTGTCTTTCTCACCGGCCTGCTGGTCATGGGCGGTTATCTGCTGCTGCGCTCCCTGGCGGGCTGAGCCGCCAGGGAGCGGGCGTCTCACTCGGCGAGGAAGGCACGGATCCTGTCGCCGGCCTGGTCGATACCGACGACGCCGTCGAGGTGGCCGCGGTTGCCGTCCAGGGTGACCAGTTCCACCGAGGTGCCGTCGGCACCGATCATATCGGCGGTATCGCGGACGCCTTCGGGAGCGAAGACCAGGTCATTCTCGCTGTAGAGAATGAGTGTCGGCGCGTCGATGTCGGCCAGCCCCGCTTCCAGGCTGTCGCCGTGGCCGGTGACGAAGGCCTGGTTGGCCTTGACCAGGTAGAGCAGGTGGTTGGCGTCGGCGATCTCGGCCCGGGCTGCGGCGATGTCGTCGAGGGTCTGCTCGATGGCGTAACGGGCGTGGATATCGCGGGTCGGGTCGGCGTCTTCGTCAGCCCAGCTGCGATCGAAGGTCTCGTTGGCCCACTGCCAGTGGTTGGCGTTGAGGGTCACCAGCTTGAGCGCTTCACGCAGGCCGTCCAGCGGCGGCTCGCCGTCGTAGTAGTCACCGTCGTTCCAGTTGGCATCGATCCGGATGGGGGCCGCCCAGGCACTCAGGGTGGCGAGCAGCCAGGGGTCGCTCTGGCCTCCGCCGATGACCGGGATCAGCCGTTCGACCCGATCCGGGTAGGCGCTGGCCCACTCATAGGCCTGGAGTGCCCCCATGGAGGGGCCTATGACCGCATGCAGCTGTTCGATGCCCTGGCTCTCCAGCAGCGCCTTCTGCACCTCGACGAAGTCGCGGATGGTCACCAGCGGAAAGTCCAGCCCCCAGGGTTCGTCGGTTTCCGGGTTGATCGAGGCGGGCCCAGTGGTGGTGACATTGGGGTCATGGGCATTGAGGTTGACCAGGGTATCCGAGGAGATGATGTAATACTCGTCGGTATCCAGCGGCTTGCCTGGGCCGATGATCGCATCCCAATAGCCCGGTGCGGCATCGTCTTCGGCATAGCGGCCTGCGGCATGGCTGGTGCCCGAGAAGAAATGCGTGACCAGAATGACGTTGTCCTTCGCCTCGTTGAGGGTGCCGTACGCCTCCCATCCGATCCTCACCGGGGCGATGGTCGCACCGCTGACGGTGGTGTACTCATCCATTTCGAAGTGCTGCTTTTCCACCAGTCCATCCCAGGCCAGGGCCGTCGTGCTACCCAGCAGCAGGGCACCGGCGCAAAGGGCCGTGGCGGCAAGGCGCCGCGAGGCAAAGGAATACTTTACCGAGGTGAGTGTCGAATACTCGATGCTGTCATGCATGGGGCTATCCTTGTTGTAGTCGTTCGCGCGATAGTCGTCTGCGAGCTCTGAGGCCTTACATGGCCTCAAGGCGAGCGATCTAGAGTACAGACGGAAGGCACAGGGGTGTCAATGCCAACGGGATTGGCCTCGGAAATGGCCAAGGGGGACGTGCTATGAGCCGTGGTGACGGGGCTGCCCGACGGACCGGGCTGGGTATGATGCTGCTGTTCTGGGTACTGTTCATCGGTGCCGGTTCCTGGTGGTTCCACGGTTTTCTCGAGCAGCAGCGCAATCCCAATGCCCATCTGGTCAACGCCGTGGCCGGGGACAGTGATCCGGTTGTCCTCGAGCGCAACCGTTCGGGCCATTTCATGGCCACCGGGCGCATCAACGGGGAGCCGGTGGAGTTTCTGCTCGATACCGGTGCCACCTATGTCGCGGTACCCGCGGATCTGGCAGAGCGACTCGGCCTCGAGCGCACGGGGTCGGCCTGGTTTAATACCGCCAACGGCCGCGTGCGTGGGGACCTGACGACGCTCGGTGAGGTGAGCCTGGGAGGGTACACGGCGGATCAGGTGCGAGGCTCCATCAGCCCGGGACTGGACGGCGAGGTAGCCCTGCTGGGCATGAGCTTCCTCAATCGCTTCGATATCGAGATTCGCGATGCCCGGATGATCCTTCGCCCAGCCCAGCAACCTTGAGGCGTTCATGACCGACCAACCGAGAGGCCGCCGTGCCGAAAGACCCAAGCACATACCGGGCCCGGGCTGGCTCGACGTCATCTGGCGGGTCAAGCAGGAGCTGGCCGACGACCGCGTCAACATACTGGCGGCCGGCATCGCCTTCTACGCCCTGTTGTCGCTGTTTCCCGCCATTGCCGCCGTCATTTCCCTCTGGGCGCTGGCCTTCGACCCCCATGAGATCGTTAGCCAGATCGGTGAAATAAGCCGCTTCATGCCGCCGGGTGGGGCGAGCCTGATCAATGAGCAGGCGCGGGAGGTCAGCGACAGCACCGATACCGGGCTCAGTCTGACCGCTATCTTCAGCCTTGCGGTGGCGCTGTTCCTGGCCTCAAAGGGCGTGCGTGGGCTGCTGGTCGGGCTGAATATCGTCTACGGGGAGGCCGAGCAACGCCCCTTTTTCCAGCGTGCGTTGATCGTTACCATTCTTACCCTGGGGCTGATCCTGATCTCCCTGGCCGCCACCCTCTTCGTGGCATTCTTTCCCCTGGTGATCGGGATGCTGGGCCTGGACAGCACGACGGTCAGGGTGATCGGCTGGCTGCGCTGGCCGGCGCTCCTGCTGCTGATGATGCTGGTCATCGCCGTGCTATACCGCTTCGGCCCCTACCGCAGCGCGCCGCGCTGGGAGTGGGTCAGTGTCGGCACCGTCACCGCGACGCTGCTGTGGCTGCTGGGCTCCGGCGGGCTCTCGCTCTATGTCAGCCTCGTGGTCGACATGGCCAAATTGTACGGTTCGCTGGGTACCGTCGTGGTATTGATGCTCTGGTTCTGGCTCTCCGCCTTCGTCGTATTGCTGGGCGCCGAAATCAACGCTGAAATGGAGCGACAGACCCGCAAGGACACCACAACCGGCGAACCCCGGCCCATGGGCGAGCGTGGTGCCCATGCCGCCGACACCCTGGGTCCCAAACAGCCCTGGCGGCAATCCAATCCAACGCAGCATGGAGACGAATCATGAGCCTGACCCAGCGACTCGGCATTGACCTTCCCATCCTTCAGGCACCCATGGCCGGCGTCCAGGGCTCGGCACTGGCCGTCGCGGTGTCCAATGGCGGAGGGCTCGGGGCGTTGCCCTGTGCCATGCTGACTCCCCAGGCCATGAGCGATGAGCTCGAGAGGATTCGAGCGCAGACCACAAGCCCGCTCAACGTCAATTTCTTCTGCCATCTGCCGCCAGAGCCAGATTCCGCCCGCGATGCGCGCTGGCATCAGGCACTGGCACCCTATTATGCGGAGCTGGGCCTCGACATCGACAGCGTATCGTCGAGGGCCGGCAGGCGACCCTTCGACGCCGAGGCCTGCGATGTGCTGGAGAGGTTCCGTCCCGAGGTGGTGAGTTTTCACTTCGGCCTGCCGTCGCCGGCATTGCTTGACCGGGTCAAGGCCTGGGGGGCGACGGTACTCTCCTCGGCCACCACGGTGGAGGAGGCCCTGTGGCTCGAGGCGAATGGTGCCGATGCGGTGATCGCCCAGGGGCTCGAGGCGGGCGGCCATCGCGGCATGTTTCTCACCGAGGACCTCACTACACAGGTCGGCACCCTGGCGCTGCTGCCCCAGGTGAAGGCAGCCGTCACGCTGCCGGTAATCGCCGCCGGGGGTATCGCCGACGCGCGTGGTGTGGCGGCGGCGCTTGCCCTGGGGGCGGATGCGGTGCAGGTCGGTACCGCGTTCCTTTGCTGCCCCGAGGCGACCACCTCGTCGCTGCATCGCCGGGCGCTGCAGAGTGAAGCGGCCCGCCACACGGCGTTGACCAACCTCTACAGCGGGCGGCCGGCGCGTGGCATCGTCACGCGACTGATGCGCGAGCTTGGCCCGATCAGTGCCGTGGCGCCGGCTTTCCCGCTGGCCACGGCGGCCATCGGGCCGCTGCGCAGCGCCGCCGAGGCGCTGGGAAGCGGCGATTTCTCGCCGCTGTGGGCCGGCCAGAACGCCAGTGGTTGCCGCGAGATACCGGCCGCCGAACTGCTGCGGGAGCTGGCGGCTGGTCTGTGAGTGTTCGAAATGGCGGGCCCTTTCCGCTAGCGCTCGCGTAGTGAGAGCCCTGTCAGCAGTGGCTAGCTCATCTTGCCGCCGCTATTGGTCAGTCCGGGTACGCGGGTTCGCTTTTCCACGAAGTCCAGTGTCTGGGCGACGATGCCGGTCAATACGAGGTAGATAATTGCCACCAGGGTGAAAGCCTCCAGAAACTGAAAGGTCTGGTAACCAACCTGCTCGGCGCGGGAGGTTAGCTCGGTAAGGCCGATGGCGTAGGCAATCGATGTGTACTTGAGCTCGACGATGGCTTCATTGGACCACTGAGGGATAACACGTCGACCTGCCTGTGGAAGGATGATGTCGCGCAGTGCCTGGAAACGGCTCATGCCCATGGCGCGGGCGGCGATCATCTGACCCGATGGCAGCGACTGTATCGCACCGCGGAAGTACTCCGCTTGATAGGCCGCGCTGTTCAATCCAATGGCCACCGCCGCGGCAGTGAATGGGTCGAGCACGATGCCAATTTCCGGCAGCCCAAGGTAGATGAAGAACAGCTGAACCAACATCGGTGTGCCGCGAAAGACTTCGACGTAGAGGGTGGCCAGCAGGTAGAGCGGCTTGGAGGCGTAGACCCGAGCCCATACCAACACCAGCGCCAGACAAAAGCCCAATACCATAGCCACTGCCCACAGCCCTACCGTGACGCCCACTCCCTCAAGAAGGAAAGGCATCCATGTCCTTCCGAACTCAATGAAATCCGTCATGTCCGGCTCCCCTCAGGTTTCGTGGTGCTCGTGAGTCAGCATCTGCAGGAACTGGGACGTTCGCGCGTGCTCAGGCTGGGTAAACAGTGTCGAAGGTGGGCCCTGTTCGACGATTACCCCGCCCTCCATGAAGATCACCTCATCAGCGGCGGCCTTGGCAAAACCCATTTCGTGGCTGACCACCAGCATGGTCATTCCGGCATTGGCCAGCTCCTTCATCACCTGGACGACCTCGCCGGTGAGCTCAGGATCGAGCGCCGAGGTGGGCTCGTCGAACAGAATCAGCTTGGGGTCCATGGCCAACGCCCGGGCGATGGAGGCGCGCTGTTTCTGTCCACCGGAGAGTTCGGCCGGGTAGGCGTCGAGCTTGTCGGCAAGACCAACCCGTTCCAGTTCCTCCATCGCTCGACGGGTCGCCTCATGTCTAGAGCGTCCCAGCACGTTGCGCTGTGCCAGGCGGACATTGTCGAGCACGCACAGGTGGGTAAAGAGGTTGAACTCCTGGAAGACAAAACCGATCTGGGCCCGGAGTTGATTGATGCCCTTTTGTTCCACCGTGACACCATCGAGTATGACGCTGCCGTCATCGGGTGGGCTCAGTAGATTTATGCAGCGCAATAAGGTCGATTTGCCAGTTCCTGAAGGGCCGATTACGATCTTCGACTGGCCGCGCTCCAGGTCGAAGCTCACACCCTTGAGCACCTCGATGCCGCCATAGGTCTTGCGTATATTGCGAACGCTGAGAATCGGAGTGTCGCTCATGTCTCCCTCCCACGGCCTTCAAATCCCGGGATCGCCATCTTGCGTTCCAGGGCGTAAAGCCCTGCATTACCCAGGCGGTTGACAACGAAATACATTGCCGCGACTACGGCAAATACCGTCAGCGTATTGCCCTGGAGATTGGATACGATATAGCTGGCCTGGCGAGTCAGCTCGACCACCCCGATCACATAGGCCAGCGAAGTCGCCTTCAGCTCAGAGGAGTACTCGTTGGTCCAGGGCCCGATCGAGCGCCGTAATGCCTGGGGCAGCACGATGTGGCGAATGGTCGCCAGGCGTGACAAGCCAAGTGCGCGCGCCGCCATTACCTCACCGTCGTCAACCGACTGCATGGCACCGCGAAAAATCTGCGCCTGATAAGCCGTGGAGCGAAGCCCCAGGGCGATTACCGCTGCTATGAACGGGGACATCGGTATCAGCTCGCCGATGCCGTAAAAGAACAGCAGGAGTAACACGATTTCGGGTATGCCACGGAAGACTCGCTCGAAAAGCAGCGTGAATAGCCGCAGAGTCCAGTGGCCGTAGACGCTCATCACCGACAGCGTGAGTCCGAGTACGAAGCCAAGCGTTAGCAGGGCGGCCAGCAGTTGTAGCCCGATCCACAGTCCTCTCAACAGAAAGGGGAATTCGGCCACCAACGTGTCGAAGACCATCAGAGAGACTCCGGTTGCGTTGACTAGAACCCCGCCTGGCTTGAGGCGGGGTGATGCGGAGCCTGCTAGTCGTCGAGGCCAGCGATGGGTGCCTGGTAGGTCCTGACATAGTCAGGCATGGTGGCGGGGATCTGCCGAATCGTTGCATAGGGGGCGTAGGAATGAACGATCTCCTGCCATTGGCCGGATTCATACAGTTCCATGATGCCGCGGTTGAGCGCCGCGAGAATATTGTTGGGATCGCCGCGGGACACGGCCAGTGCCTGAGGCTGACCCTGGGTGATGGTACCGGCAATGCGTACCTCGCGACCCTTGTCGATGAAGTCTTCGGCGGTGTCGGTACTCACAATCACCGAATCGATTCGTCCTACCCGCATGTCTTCGATAGCGGTGACATAATTTTCGTAGCTCCTCAGCGTTACATCGATGGCATCGTTCTCGACCAGATTGGCCTCGACCCAGCTGTTCTGTGTGGATCCACCCTGAGCGCCAATGGTGGCGCCGCAGCAGAGTGCGGTCACGACATTCAGCTCGGAGTCGATATTTACCATTACCTCGTCATCGTTTTCCCACCAAGGGATAGTGAAATCCAGTACTTCGTTACGCTCTTCTGTCACGTTCAGGCCGGTCACCAGCAGATCGATTCGCTCGTTTGCCAATGCAGGAATCAGCGAGGGCCATGGCATGTCGCGAAACTCGACCTCCATTCCCTGGTTTTCCGCGATGGCTCGCATGGCATCGACGGCGATGCCCTTGTATTCCCCCCCTTCGGCATAGGCCCAGGGAGGAAAGGCAGCCTCTATGCCGGCGACCAGTGTCTGGGCCTGCGCGGCGCTCAGGGATAGGGAACCGCTAGCGATAAGCGAGGCGATAAGCAGTTTGAGAGGAAAGGATTGGTTCATTGTTTGCACGACCTCGTATTGGAATTATTGTTACAAGATTTTGCTACACCGAAGTTTCAACGTACGTTCGCCTATTGATGAGTGTCAAATGCGGAGAGTGGCATCTTGGACCTGCCTCATCCGGCTTATGGCTGATATCATGGATGCATGAACAGTATTTCGCCTGTCGCGCCTGTCGCGCCGGTCACGGCCTCACTCGACGATCCCTTCTACTACCTGGCGAACTTTCGTTTCGTTCTCGGCTGGGTGAGCGAGCGCCACGATGATCTCCTGGATGACGGCGAGCGGCGCTTCATCGCCGACCTCGATGCGCTGCCGCGAGCTTCCCAGGCGCTGCTGGTGCGTATGGTCATGCGCAAGGGCGAGCACTTCCGTACCACGAAGCTGGTCTATGCCGAGATCGATGATGCCGCGGTGGCGCTCGATGCGCTGGTTGATGCCGGCTGGGTCGAGGCCGATCCGGTGCTGAGCCTCGGCGAGCTGTTTCGCCAACTGCGCCTGGCCGAGCTGCGCCGCGTCCTCGCATCGGAGATCGCGGCGGCGGGCCTGCCGGCGTCGGCGGGCAAGGCGACGATGTACCAGGCACTGTCGCGGCGGCCGGATACGCCGCGCCGGCTGGCCGACTGGGGGGATGTGGCAGCCCTGCAGGGAGAGCGGGTCGTGCGGCTATCCATCATGGCCATCTGCGACCGCCTGCGCTTGATGTTCTTCGGCAATCTGCGTCAGGACTGGTCGGAGTTCGTGTTGGCCGAACTGGGCCTGCAGCGCTTCGAGCGGGTTGGCTTCTCGCCCGAGTCGCGGGCCTTTTCGAGCCGAGATGAAGTCGATATCTACCTGGCGCTGCATCGGCTGCGCGAACGTCTCGAGGAGGGCGAGCTCCCCGAGACGCTGCACGCCGAGATGCCGATGGTGCCCAAGGGCAATGCCTGGCTGGACGAGCGCCGTGCGAGGCTGCTTTATCGGCTGGGGCAGGCGGCAGAGCGTGGCGGCCAGCAGGCGCTGGCACTCCAGGCCTACGGCGAGGCCGACAGCGGTGGGGGTGGAGGAGTAAGAGGAGGCCATGTCGATGCCCGCATCCGCCGCCTGCGCCTGCTGGAGCGACTGGGCGAGCACGGTCGTGCCTTTGAGCTAGCCTCTGTCATGGTGGCCCGCAAGGAAGCGCTCGACAAGAAAACGCCTCACGAGAAAGCAACCGACGAGAGGGAGAGCCAGGCCCTCGAGCGGTTGCTGCCGAGGCTGCGGCGCCGGCTCGGGCTGGCACCGCAGCCTCGGCAGGCGCCGCCCCCGCCCGAGCGCTGGGACCTCTGCGTGAAACGCCCCATCAGCGACGAGGGATGGCCGCTCGGCGTGGAGCGGGCCGTCTGCGCCCACCTGGGTACCCCGCAGGCACCGGTGCACTATGTGGAGAATGCGCTGATCACCGGGCTATTCGGCCTGCTCTGCTGGCCGGCGATCTTCGCCCCGCTGCCCGGCGCCTTCTTTCACCCCTTCCACAGCGGCCCGGCGGATCTCAATCGAGCTGACTTCGTGTCACGCCGTCGCGAGAGGTTCAAGGCCTGCCTGGCCCAACTGGATGACGGACGCTATCACGACACCATTCTCGAGACCTGGCAGTGCAAACGGGGCCTCGCCTCGCCCTTCGTGCACTGGGAGGCGCTCAACGAGGGGCTGCTGCTGCAGGCCTTGGCGAATATCCCCGCTACGCACCTTAGGGCATGCTTCACGCGGCTGCTGCTCGACCCGCGGGCCAACCGGGCGGGCCTTCCCGACCTGATCCAGTTCCTGCCGGAAGCCGATGTCGCGTCAGCCGCCTATCGGCTGATCGAGGTAAAGGGCCCCGGCGACCGGCTGCAGGACAACCAGATCCGCTGGCTGGCGTACTTCCGGTCGCACGGCATCCCCGCCGTGGTGTGCCATGTGACCTGGCAGGACGAGGCGGTAGGATCATGACCGCGAAGGATGGGCAGTATCGCGTGGCAGTACGCGCGCTGTGCGACTTCACCGCCCGTGAAGGCGATCTCGACCACCGATTCACCCCCTCGCCCAGCGCCCAGGACGGCATCGCCGGGCATGCCCTGGTGGCGAGCCGGCGCGGTGTCGGATACGAAGCCGAACTGCCGCTGTCGGGTAGCTACCGCGGCCTGGTGGTCAGCGGCCGCGCCGATGGCTACGACCCCCGGGCCAATCGCCTGGAGGAGGTCAAGACCCATCGCGGCGCCCTGGATCGCATGGCGCCCAACCAGCGCGCCCTGCACTGGGCCCAGGTGAGGGTCTACGGTGCCCTGCTCTGTGCCGAGCGTAAGCTCGAGACGGTGACGCTGGCGCTGGTCTACCTCGATATCGCCACCGGCCGCGAGACCTCGCTGACCGAGGAGGCGAGCGCGGCCGAGCTGTCGGTGTTCTTCGAGGCCCAATGCCGGCGCTTCCTGGCCTGGGCCGAGCAGGAGAGTCGTCATCGACAGGCGCGGGACGACGACCTGAGCCGGCTCAGCTTCCCCCACCCCGAGTTTCGCCCCGGCCAGCGGGAGCTGGCCGAAGGGGTCTACAAGGCGGCAGCCACCGGACGCTGCCTGCTGACCCAGGCGCCCACCGGCATCGGCAAGACCATTGGCACCCTCTTTCCCTTGCTGACGGCCATGCCGCGCCAGGGGCTCGATCGCATCGCCTTCCTGACCATGAAGACCCCGGGACGACGGCTGGCGCTGGATGCCCTGGCCAGGCTGGGAGCTGCCGGCAGCGTGGAGCATGGCGAAGAGCGCCGGCCGCTGCGCGTACTGGAGCTGATGGCCCGCAGCAAGGCCTGCGAGCATCCCGACAAGGCGTGCCATGGCGAGGCCTGCCCGCTGGCGGCGGGTTTTTACGATCGCCTGCCGGCGGCGCGCCAGGCGGCGGTGACGCGGGGCTGGCTCGACCGCGAGGCGCTGCGCGAGGTGGCCCTTGCCCACGGCGTCTGCCCCTATTATCTGGGGCAGGAGCTGGCGCGCTGGTGCGATGTGACGGTGGGGGACGTCAACCACTACTTCGATGCCGGCGGCCTGCTGCACGGGTTGGCCCAGGCCGACGGCTGGCGCTTGGCGCTGCTGGTGGATGAGGCCCACAACCTGGTCGAACGGGCCCGGGCCATGTACAGCGCCGAGCTTGACCAGCGGCACTTCAGTCGGCTGCATCGCTCGGCGCCGCCGACCCTGGTTCGCCCCTTGGGGCGAGTGGTCCGGCAGTGGCAGGCGCTGGTGCGTGAAATGGGGCCGGCGTCGGAAGGGGAGCCGGGGCGCCCGGCCTACTGTGTCCTCGATGGGCTTCCCGACAAGCTGGTAGGGGCACTGCAGCTACTGTCCGGCGCTATCACCGATTACCTGGGCGAGCACCCGGCCGGCAGCGACCCGGAACTGCAGGAGCGTCTGTTCGAGGCGCTTGCCTTCTGTCGTCTGGCCGAATCCTTCGGCGACCACTCGCTGTGCGACCTGACGCGCCATGGCAAAGGGCACTCGGTCGTCGGGTTGCGCAACCTGGTACCGGCCGATTTCCTGGCGCCGCGCTTCGCCGCGACCCGGAGCTGCGTACTCTTCTCGGCCACGCTGAGCCCCGCGCATTACCACCGCGATCTGCTGGGCCTGCCGGAGGCGAGCGCCTGGCAGTCGGTATCCTCGCCCTTCACCAGCGACCAACTCGAGGTGCGCATCCAGGGCGGCATCTCGACACGGCTACGGGACCGGGCGGCCTCCATCGAGCCAATCGTCGCCGAACTGGCAGGGCAGTACCGGCACCGCCCCGGCCACTACCTGGCCTTCTTCAGCAGCTTCGCCTACCTCGATGCAGTGCTGGCACGCCTGCGCGAGGCCCATGCCGAGATACCTGCCTGGGCCCAGACCCGCGGCATGCAGGAAGCCGACCGGGATGCCTTCCTGGCGCGCTTTCGGCCGGGTGGCCGGGGAATCGGCTTCGCAGTGCTGGGTGGCGCCTTTGCCGAAGGCATCGACCTTCCCGGGGATCGGCTAATCGGTGCCTTCATCGCCACCCTGGGGCTGCCCCCGTTCGATCCCTTCAACGAAGCGCTCAAGGCCAGGCTGGAGCGCCGCTTCGGTCGTGGCGATGAGTATGCCTACCGTATCCCCGGCCTTATCAAGGTAGTGCAGGCGGCCGGCCGGGTCATCCGCGGGCCGGAAGATCGCGGCACGCTGGTGCTGATCGACGATCGTTTCGGCCATCGCCACGTTCGCAGCCTGCTGCCGTCCTGGTGGCGGCTTGGGGAGTGTCAGTGAGGCCGGGGCGGGATCTCCTCCACCCGTGTGGCGATATCCTCGTCGGCTTCGTAGAGCGCCTCTAGTTCCCTGGCCGCCTCTTGTATGGTCTGGATCTGTTTCTTCTCGTTGCCGAACACTTCCAGCTGACGCATCAGCGCTTCTTCGTCATGGGGCCGGAAAGTGTCGATGGTGTGCTGGGCCTGGTCGGGCGGGATGCCAAGGCCGATCAGGGCGTCGCGGGTCAGTTCCAGGCTGGCGGGCAGCAGTTCGCGCACGATGTGGGTGACGCCGGCTCGCATCAGCAGGTGGGCGTGGTAACGGTTGCGGGCCCGGGCATAGAGCTTGAGGTGAGGAAACTGTCGCCTGGCCTGCTCGACGATACGCATGGACGCCTCGGGGTCTCCCACCGCGATGACCAGGACCCGGGCCTTGTCGGCACCGGCAGCCTTGAGCAGGTCGATGCGAGAGGCGTCGCCGTAGTAGACCTTGTTGCCGTAGCGCCGTACCACCTCGACCTGCTCGGCATTGATGTCGAGCACGGTGTAGGGGATCTTAAGCCCCTGCAGGGCGCGCCCCATGATCTGGCCGAAGCGCCCGAAGCCCGCGATGATGATCTGGGGAGACTCGTCCCGGGGGCTATCGTAGGTCGGCTTGGCCCGGGTGGGTGCGTAGAGCCGACGCAGGCCATGGACATGCAATTGGAAGAGCAGCGGCGTGACCACCATGGAGAGCGAGATCACCAGGATCAGCAGGCTGACCAGCGCCTGGTCTAGCAAGGCGGCGGCCGCGGCGGAGAGCAGTACGAAGCCGAATTCGCCGCCCTGGGAGAGCAGCACGGCGAGGTTGGTGGCCTCCTTCCAGCTGCCGCCATAGAGCCGTGTGGCGATCAACAGGCTCAGCGCCTTGAGCAGCACCAGGCCCAGGGTCAGGCCGAGCACGACCAGCGGGATCTCCGCCAGCAGACCGATCTCCGCCATCATGCCCACGGCCATGAAGAACAGCCCCAGCAGCAGGCCGCGGTAGGGCTCGATGTCGGCCTCAATATTGTGGCGATACTCCGAGTCGGCAAGCAGTACGCCGGCAATGAAGGCGCCCAGGGCCATGGAGAGGCCGGCCAGCTCCATCAACAGGGCGGCACCGATCACCACCAGCAGGGCGGTGCCGGCGAAGACCTCGCGGCTGCGAGTGGCAGCGGCATAGTGGAACAGTGGCCGCAGCAGGAAGCGTCCACCGACGATCAGCCCGGCGAAGGCGCCCGCGGCGAGAATCACCTCGCGCAGCAGCGGTGCAGCGCCGTTGGTCATCAAGGCATCGGCGGCGAGCAGTGGAACCACGGCCAGCACCGGAATCGCCGCCAGATCCTGAAACAGCAGCAGGGCAAAGGCGTGGCGCCCGTGGCGTGTCTGCAGCTCCTTGCGTTCACCAAGCAGGTGCAGGACCAGGGGCGTGGAGCAAAGCCCCAGGCTGAAACCCACCACGATGGCGGCCGCAGGCGACAGGCCCAACCACCAGGCGGTCAGGGCGAGCAGCAGCGTGGTGACGCTGACCTGCAGGCTGCCGAAGCCGAAGACGGCCTTGCGCATCACCCGGAGGCGCGAGGGTTTTAGCTCCAGGCCGATCACGAACAGCAGCAGGACGATGCCGACCTGGGAGAACTGCAGCACGCCCTGGGCGTCCGGAACCAGCGCCAGCACGGAGGGGCCGATGACCACCCCGGCGGCCAGGTAGCCGAGCACCTCGCCGAGCCCCAGGCGCTTGAACACCGGTACGATCAGCACCGCCGCGGCGAGAAAGATCAGAACATTGAGCAGCAGACCGCTGGCCAAGGAAGGCACCTCCGAGATGACAGGGGAAAGGGCATTCTACCCGAGGGGGTGTTCAACACTAAGCAAGAGCGAGGCAAGAAGCGGGCCAGATGGCCGATGAGAGGGGGCCGGTCGGAGGCCGATCAGGCAGCGTCGGTGTCAGTGGCTGCGGCGGTGGCCGGAGCTGGAGAGTGTCTCAAGGACGTTGACGCCGATGAAGCCGGTCAGCGCGCCGGTCAGAAAGGCGCCCGCCTCGGTGGCCACCGCGGCCCCCGGGAGTCCCAGATAGCCGACGCCGAGCACCCCGGCGACATAGGCGATACTGGCCACGAGGAGGCCTTCGACAAGCCGCCGCCGGGTCAGCGCCTGGCGTGCACCTTTGATGAAGCGCCGGCCGTACCCGCTCAGGGCGCCCCCGAACAGTGCAGCGAGGATCGGTCCCCAGGGGAATTGCTGCTGGATCACGGTTTCACTGCTCAGGCTGCCGGTAAAGGCGCTGACGTTGATGGGGGCCAGCCCCGAGGAGCGCAGGCTGAAGGAGCTCGTGGCCTGGCCCGGCGCGAAATGCACTGCCCCGGTCTCGATACGGCCACCGCCGTCGAGGGTCAGGACGACATCGGTGTGCTGCTCGGTGGGCAACGGCATGCCGTGAGGCGCCACCCGCACCAGGGTCACCTCGACACTTTCCAGGCCCAGCCCCAGCACGCGTCGGGTTGCCGGACGCAGTTCGAGACGGGGAAGTACCTCAAGCTCCAGATTGACGTCGGAAATGGTGGATCTGACCTCCAGGGTGGGATTGGGGGTAGAGGGCAGGAAGCTCAATCGCAGGGTCTGCTCGTGGGCCAGGCCAGGGCCGTCGATGCGAAGGGGCGGCAGCGTGTCCTGAATCGTCAGCCCTCTGAGCCGGATGCGGACTTCGACCGGGTGCTCCAGCTCGAGCCCGGTGATGAGTCGCTCCTCCGATGGCTGCAGTCCGAAGCTCAGTTCGGTGTGATAGGCGCCGCTGAGAGGGTTCCAGACGGCCGGGATCGGGCTGGCCGCTAGTGTCAGGCGCAGCCAGGCTGCGGTCAGTGGCAAAGGCTCGTCGGCTGCCCGATCAGCGGTTTCGGTGTCGGGTGAGGGTAACGGAATGACCATGCCATTCGGCAAGATGAGCGGCTGATCGGAGGTGACCCGCCGGGTTTCGATCTCGTCACCCTTGATGACGAAGGCGCGGGATTCGGGCACGGCCACGCTGATCCGCCCCTGCTCCTGGCGGGGCTGTGTCAGCTCGGTGATCTCCCGGCCTTGCAGGTCGGTGACCCTGAGTCTCTCCACAGCCTGGTCCCAATCGAGCAGGAGGCGCTCATCCGCCGAGGATGGCGGTGCGCTGGCGCCTGCCGCGACCGTCAGGAGCGAAAGGAAGATGATCGTGCGCCTGAGGTGCAGCGTCATGCGATGCCTGCTATCTTGACTCGGCTGCGCTCTAGTGAGACAAGAGCCCTTGATGCCATGGCATCGGGAGACGTGTCTCGCCGCCGCTGAGTGGTGTGAGTAGTGGCGATGCTCGCTCGCAGTATAGTCCAGTGGTTGCCACTCCTATGACGGTGGTGGCCTGATAGCGTGTGGCTCATCGAGCAAAGGAGATGTCTGATGGGAATCGAAGTAGGCGGCCTGCTAGGCCTTATCTGGCTGATTATCCTGATCTGGGCCATCGTCAAGGTGGCAAAGAGCCCGGCCGGCCCGGTAGCCAAGCTATTATGGATACTTGCCCTGTTGCTGTTCCCGCTGGTGGGGTTGATCGTGTGGTTATTGATGGGCCCCAAGGGGTAGGAGCCTTGTCGAGACTGTCTCAGCAGGTCGCTCCGGTCTCTACCCGCACGCGGCCGAAGTTGCTGACGATGACCCTGGCGCCGGTGTCGTGCCGGCCGCAGATATGGAAGGTGCCGTTGTGTCCGGCTGGCCGGCCTAGTGCGCCATAGCGCACTGGCCGACCATCCTGGCGGTAGCTGACCGAGACGACACGGCTGTCGTCCAGAATGCGGAGCACCTCGTCACTGCCGATATTGCCCCCCTCTGCGCGGCCCTGTATCACCATCAGCGGCGACGTCCAGTCGTCGTTGCTGCAGCTCAGGCCGTCGTGGCTGGGACAGACGGTGACGGTGGCTCGGCGGGCGATGGCCGTATTGCGGGCCAGCGCCAGTGCCGTCTTGAGCCGTAGCACCTCAGCCGATACCTCCTGGCGGGCGCTCAGCGCCTGGAATGATGGCAGGGCCCAGCCGAACAGCAGGGTCATGGCGGCAATGACAACCAGCAGTTCGACCAAGGTAAGGCCGCGCTGCCTGACCAGCGAAGGGGTGCCGCCGTGCAATGCGGCGTGGATCGACGAGTCCGTTCGCATGCTGCTCTCCCGGAGTGAAAATCCCTGTCACATGGGTCTTCTCAATCTAGCCGGGCCTGGCGAGCGTTCCGTAAGCGATTTCCGACAGTGAATGTAGGCATCCTGCCGTACGGGTTGTATGCGAAGGGCGGCAGTTACTCCTCGGGCTTCTGCTCCTGCAGGTAACGGTCGCGATGGGCGCTGGAGCAGAACCACTCGCCCTGGTCGCGCAGGGCCTCGTTTTCCGGCACATGGACCTGACACCAGCGGCAGCGAACCATCTGACCGCCTTCCTGCCGTGTGTCATCTGCCAGCAGTTCCTCCTGGCCGAGCTTCCACTCGCGGTACATTCTGTAGAGCTTGAGGCCGGCGAAGAACAGCACGGCGAAGATGATCAGGCGTATGAGCAAAAGGTTCATCCTTATCTGGCTCCCTGGTGAGGGGGCTAGCGGCTTTGCCAGCCGGCCGTCCTTGCGGGACAATATGAGTACACTGGATTCTCAAGAGATTTCTACGCCCATGCAAGACTTGACGCTGGTAATGGCTCAGTTGGATCCGTTGGTGGGGGATATACCCGGTAACGCCGACCGTGCCATCGAGGCCGTTCGCGAGGCACGTATCGAGCATGGCGCCGATATCGTGGTGTTCCCCGAGCTCTACCTCAGTGGGTATCCGCCCGAGGACCTGTTGCTGCGGCCTTCCATGGAGACCCGTTTGCGCGAAGCGCGTTCCCGCATGGCTGCCAAGGTGGCCCGTGACGTGCTGGTGATCATCGGCTATCCCGGGCGCCGGGAGGGGAGCGGCTACAACCTGGCGGGGCTGCTCTACAACGGCGAGTGGCTCGACGAATACGCCAAGCAGGTGCTGCCCAACTATCAGGTGTTCGATGAGCGCCGCTACTTCGCCACCGGCGATAAGAGCCTGGTGATCGAGCACAAGGGGGCCAAACTCGGCTTGCTGATCTGCGAGGACCTGTGGGATGGCGCGCCGGTACGCGCGGCCCGCGACGATGGTGCCGAGATCCTGATCACCCTCAACGCCTCGCCCTACCATCAGGACAAGCCGGCCGAGCGCCTGCGCCTGCTCGAGCAGCGTGCCGCCGAGGTTGGGCTGCCGGTGGTCTACGTCAACACCATCGGCGGGCAGGACGAGCTGGTGTTCGACGGTGGTTCGGCCTGCGTGGACGGCAGTGGTGCCTTGCGCGTGTTGGCCCCCTACTGGCAGGCGGGCCTGATGCCGGTCCAGTTCGTGCAGGAGGGTGGCCAATGGGTGCCGCAAGAGGGGGAGATCGAACCCCCGGAGGAGCCGGAGGAGAGCCTCTACTGTGCCCTGGTGAGCGGCCTGCGCGACTACGTCAACAAGAGTGGCTTCGATGGCGTGGTGATGGGGCTCTCGGGGGGCATCGACTCCGGCCTGTCGCTGGCCATCGCCGTGGATGCGCTGGGCCCGCAGCGGGTCCATGCAGTGATGATGCCCTATCGCTACACCGCCGACATCTCACGCGAGGACGCCGCCGAGCAGGCCCGGCTGCTGGGGGTGGACTATCGGGTCCTGCCGATCGAGCCCATGGTCGACGCCTTCACCGAGACCCTGGCCGACACCTTCGCCGGCACCCAGCGGGATACCACCGAGGAGAATCTGCAGTCACGCTGTCGCGGCGTGCTGCTTATGGCGATCTCCAACAAGAAAGGATTGATGGTGCTGACTACCGGCAACAAGAGCGAGATGGCGGTGGGCTATGCCACGCTCTATGGCGACATGGTGGGCGGCTTCAATGCCATCAAGGACGTCTACAAGACCTGGGTCTATCGGCTGGCGCGCTGGCGCAACACCCAGTCGCCGGCGATACCCGAGCGGGTCATCGAGCGTGCGCCTTCCGCCGAACTGGCACCGGACCAGAAGGACACCGATTCGCTGCCCGACTATGACGTGCTCGATGCCATCCTGATGCGCTACATCGAGGGTGACATGAGCGCGGAGGCGATCATCGAGGCCGGCTACGATCATGACGACGTCTATCGGGTGGTACAGCTGGTCGACCGCTGCGAGTACAAGCGGCGCCAGGCGCCGGTAGGGGTGCGGGTGACACCGCGGGGCTTCGGCCGCGACCGTCGCTACCCCATCGTCAACGGCTGGCAGCCGGGGGAATAAAGAGGCCCAAAAAAACCGCGATGAGACCATCGCGGTTTTTTTGATGCCGGCCGAAGCTTAGGCCGAGAGCGACTCGGCGCTGACGTGCTGCGGGCGGAAAGTGCGGCCGCGCAGGCGTTCGTTGCCGGGATCGTTCTCGATCAGCACCTGCAGTACCTCTCGAGCGCGATCGCGCATGTCGAGGCCCAGGTAGCCTTCCACCATTACCGCCAGTGCGTCGCGGGTGGCTTCGGCCTCGGGATAGTTCTCGACTACCCAGCGGCCGCGCTCCACGGCTGCCAGATAGGCACCCTTGCGCAGGTAGAAGTCGGCGACATGGAGCTCGTGGCGTGCCAGCAGGTTGCGCAGGTAGACGATACGCTGCTGGGCATCCGGAGCGTACTCGCTGTCAGGATAGCGGCTGACCAGTTCGCGGAAGTCGGTATAGGCATCCCGCGAGGCACCGAGGTCACGCTTCGAAATGTCGATCAGGCGAAGTCGCTCCAGGCTGAACCGGCCGGCCTGCCAGGAGGAGAGCCCGCGCATGTAGAGCGCGTAGTCCGCCTGGGGGTGGGTGGGGTGCAGCCGAATGAAGCGGCTGGCTGCGGCGCGGGTGGCCTCCCAGTCGTTCGTCTCGTAGTAGGCGTAGATCAGCTCAAGCTGCGCCTGTTCGGCATGTCGGCCGAAGGGGTAGCGGGTATCAATGGCCTCGAGACGAGAGATTGCCGTGGTGTGGCGCCCCCGATCCAGGGCTTCCCGGGCCTCTTCGTAGAGCTCTTGCTCGGCGACGCCGGCGAACTCGTCATCGCTCTCGTCGTTCGTGCCTGATCTGCCAGCACATCCGGTGACCAGGGCGGTGGCCAGCAGCAGGGCGATAAGGCGTGTAGCAGTGGTGGAAACGCGCATCCTGATCCTCGTATCTAACATCCCGTGTCGGCCATGGTAGGATTGACCGTAACCCGTCCACTATAAAGCACCTTGCGTGAAAACGCAGTCCTCCGGTGCCTGCCCAGCGATAGCCCCTATATGCCCCAGATTCTGGAAGCCCAGCAACGAGTGCCCGTTTCCCTTGCCGGAGTCCGCCTGGACCAGGCTGCCGCCGAGCTCTTTGCCGACCATTCCCGCGAACGGCTCAAGGGCTGGATCAAGCAGGGCGCCCTGACGGTCGATGGCCTGGCCGGCAAGCCCAAGGACAGGGTGGCCGGTGGCGAGTGGCTTCGACTTGTCGCCGAACTCGAAGACGACACGCGCTTCGAGGCCGAGGATATTCCCCTCGACGTGGTCCATGAAGACGACGAGGTATTGGTCATCGACAAGCCCGCGGGGCTGGTGGTTCACCCGGCGGCAGGCAATCCCGACGGCACGCTGCTCAATGCGCTTCTTTATCACTGCCCGGCGCTCGCCATGGTTCCCAGGGCGGGCATCGTGCACCGCCTGGACAAGGGCACCACCGGTCTGATGGTCGTCGCCAAGACATTGACCGCCCAGACTGCCCTGGTCGACCAGCTGCAGACGCGAACGGTCTCGCGTGAGTACGATGCCGTGTCGGTGGGGGTCATGACGGCCGGGGGCACCGTGGATGCGCCGATCGGTCGCCACCCCAAGGATCGAAAGCGCCAGGCGGTCAACGCCAATGGCAAGCCCGCGGTGACGCACTATCGGGTGGTGGAGCGGTTCCGCGCCCACACCCATGTGCGTTGCCGGCTCGAGACCGGGCGCACCCATCAGATTCGTGTTCACCTGGCCCATCAGCGCTTTCCCTTGGTTGGTGACCCGGTCTATGGCGGCCGACTCAAGCTGCCGCCGGGGGCCAGTGATGGGCTCAAGGAGCTGCTGCGCGGGTTTCCCCGACAGGCACTGCACGCCCGCAAGCTGGCCTTCGACCATCCCGGCACCGGTGAGCGTGTCGAGTTCCGAGCCGCCTTGCCCGATGACCTGCTGATGTTGATCGACTATCTCCGCGACGACCGCGAGGCGATGCTATGAGCGATGCCCCCCAACTGAAACCAACCTTGATCGAGCCGGACTGGCCGGCCCCGGTGAGCGTCGGTGCCTTCGTTACCACCCGTGAGTCCGGCCCCAGCCAGGGAGACTTTGCCTGTTTCAACCCGGGTGACAAGGTGGGCGACAACCCCAATCATGTGGCGCTCTGTCGTCGCCTGCTGACGGACGAGCTCGACAGTGACAGGCCTCTGCTGTGGTTGAACCAGGTCCACGGTGCCCGAGTCCAGGCCGGCTACTCCGAGGCGCTGCCCGATGCCGATGCCGCCGTGGCCTTCGATCGAAGCTACGCCTGCGCTGTGCTCACCGCCGACTGCTTGCCCGTATTCTTCTGCGACCGACAGGGCTCTCGGGTGGGCGTGGCCCATGCGGGCTGGCGCGGGCTGGCTGGTGGCGTGCTGGAAGCGTCGGTGGCGGCGCTGGGCGTGCCGCCGGAAGAGGTGATGGCCTGGCTGGGCCCGGCGATCTCCAATGCCCAGTTCGAGGTCGGTCCCGAGGTACAGCAGGCCTTCACCGGCGTCCACCCCGAGGCCGAGGCCGCCTTCGACCCGAGCCCCTACCGCCTGGGGCATTACATGGGCGATCTCTACAAGCTGGCCCGGCTGCGCCTGGAGCGCCTCGGCGTGTCCCATGTCAGCGGCGGCCACTTCTGTACCGCCTGCGAATCGCGCTTCTACTCCCATCGCCGTGATGACGGCCGAACGGGGCGGATGGCCAGCGTGATCTGGCTAAGGTGAGCTTGGCTTTCAGGCACCGTTCTCTGGAATAGCCTGACCTGTGTCAACCTGACCATCCTTTCCCTGGCGGGCGACTTGAAAGCCGGCCACGCTGACTCCATTGATACTGTCAAACGCAATATGACAGGGCCAAGCGGCGCGTCCAAGCAGCGCCGCCACCCCGATGGAGGAGTGATCGAATGCGATTCGACAAATTTACCGGCAAGCTGCAGAACGCCGTGGCCGATGCACAGTCGCTGGCCGTGGGACGTGGACACAACCAGCTCGACCCGGGCCACCTTCTGATGGCGCTGCTCGATGCCAGCGACACTGGCGTCAAGGCGTTGATACAGCGGGCCGACGGCGACCCTGCCCGGCTGCGCGACAGCCTCGCGGGCTATCTCGACGACTTGCCCCAGGTCGGCCAGTTCGAGGGGGAAGTGCAGCCGTCCCGCGACCTGGTCAAGCTGTTCAACCTGACCGACCGCGAGGCCCAGAAGCGGGGCGACCAGTACATCGCCAGCGAGCTGGTGCTGCTGGCGGCGCTGGAAATGCGCCATGGCGTGAGCAAGCTGCTGACTCAGGCCGGCGTGACGCGCAAGTCCCTGGAGACGGCCATCGACAGCCTGCGGGGCGGTGAGCGTGTCGATGATCCCAACGCCGAGGAGCAGCGCGAGGCGCTGGAGAAGTACACCCTGGACCTCAACGAGCGGGCGGCCAGTGGCAAGCTCGATCCGGTGATCGGCCGCGACGACGAGATCCGTCGCACCATCCAGGTGCTGCAGCGGCGCACCAAGAACAACCCGGTGCTGATCGGCGAGCCTGGCGTGGGCAAGACCGCCATCGTCGAGGGCCTGGCCCAGCGCATTGTCGACGGCGAGGTGCCGGAAGGGCTCAAGGACAAGCGCGTGCTGTCGCTGGACATGGGGTCGTTGCTGGCCGGGGCCAAGTTCCGCGGCGAGTTCGAGGAGCGCCTCAAGTCGGTGCTCAAGGAGCTGGCCCAGGAGGAAGGCCGGGTCATTCTCTTCATCGACGAGCTGCACACCATGGTCGGCGCCGGCAAGGCCGAGGGCGCCATGGACGCCGGCAACATGCTCAAGCCGGCGCTCGCCCGTGGCGAGCTGCACTGCGTGGGTGCCACCACCCTGAATGAGTACCGCCAGTATATCGAGAAGGACGCCGCGCTGGAGCGCCGCTTCCAGAAGGTGCTGGTGGAAGAGCCTTCCGAGGAGGACACCGTGGCGATCCTGCGCGGCCTCAAGGAGCGCTACGAGGTACACCACAAGGTCGATATCACCGACGGTGCCATCATCGCCGCGGCCAAGCTCTCTACCCGCTATATCACCGATCGTCAGCTGCCCGACAAGGCCATCGACCTGATCGACGAGGCCTCCTCGCGCATCCGCATGGAGCTCGACTCCAAGCCCGAGGAGATGGACCGCCTCGACCGTCGACTGATCCAGCTCAAGATGGAGCGCGAGCACCTCAAGAAGGAGACCGATGAGGCGTCGAAGAAGCGACTCGAAAGCCTCCAGGAGCAGATCGACGATCTGGAGCGCGAATACGCCGACCTCGACGAGATCTGGAAGGCCGAGAAGGCCAGCATTCAGGGGGCGGGGCAGTTCAAGGAGGAGCTCGAGCGCGCGCGCATTGACCTGGAGCAGGCGCGTCGCCAGGGCGATCTTGGCCGCATGTCGGAGCTGCAGTACGGCGTGATTCCGGAACTGGAGAAGAAGATCGCCGAGTCGAGCGAAACCGAGGCCGACACTTCGCAGCACAAGCTGCTGCGCTCCAGCGTCACCGAGGAGGAGATCGCCGAGGTGGTGTCGCGTTGGACCGGCATCCCGGTGGCCAAGATGCTCGAGGGCGAGCGCGACAAGCTGCTGCGCATGGAGGAGTCACTGCACGAGCGGGTGATCGGTCAGGAGGAGGCGGTGACCGCCGTGGCCAATGCCGTGCGCCGTTCCCGTGCGGGGCTAGCCGACCCCAACCGGCCCAACGGCTCGTTCCTCTTCCTGGGCCCCACCGGGGTGGGAAAGACCGAGCTGTGCAAGGCGCTGGCCAACTTCCTCTTCGATACCGAGGAGTCCATGGTGCGCATCGACATGTCCGAGTTCATGGAGAAGCATTCCGTGGCGCGGCTGATCGGTGCGCCTCCCGGCTACGTCGGTTACGAGGAGGGCGGCTATCTCACCGAAGCGGTACGTCGCCGGCCCTACTCGGTGCTGCTGCTCGACGAAGTGGAGAAGGCGCATGCAGATGTCTTCAATATCCTGCTGCAGGTGCTGGAGGATGGTCGCCTGACCGATGGCCAGGGTCGCACCGTGGACTTTCGCAATACCGTGATCGTGATGACCTCCAACATGGGGTCGGACATCATCCAGCGCATGGGCGGCGATGACACGGACTACGAACAGATGAAGGAGATGGTGATGGCGGTGGTCGGCGACCACTTCCGGCCGGAGCTGATCAACCGCATCGACGAAGTGGTGGTCTTCCACGCCCTCGGCCAGGAGCAGATACAGGCCATCGCCGGGATCCAGCTCGATCGCCTGCGTGCACGGCTCGCCGAGCATCAGCTGGCGCTCGAGGTCAGCGACGAGGCCCTGGCACAGCTGGCCGTGGTGGGCTTCGATCCGGTGTTCGGCGCCCGACCGCTCAAGCGAGCGATTCAGAGCCGCATCGAGAATCCGCTGGCCCAGGATCTGCTGGCGGGAAAGTTCCTCCCCGGCGACGTGATCCACGTTACTGTCGACAACGAAAAGTTGGCGTTCAGCACTTGATTGGAACAAAGCGTTACGCAGTTGGTCGGCCATGCGGTTGTCAACTGTCTACACTGAATTCAGGTTGCGTCCTGTAACCCCCTTGCCCGCCCGCCCTTTTGCTGGCGGGCTTTTTTATTCGAAATCTTGCGGAAATTCCTCCTCTGGGCTAGCAAAAGGCGCTTGGCGGTTGACACTGCCGCAGCGCTATTGGAATCTTGACCGTTCCTGATTTGCGGACGCGGACTCTGCGGGCAACCCCCCACTACCGCGTGACGGGTAGGCCATGTTGCCTCTACCCGCCGAAGGACTACCGGGACCGGGCCAACCGCCCGTCCTGGCCAACGCCCCGACGCGGTTAACCGCCGTGAAGGGAACTGATGATTTATGTCGCGAGCGCAGCAATAAGTCAGGGTTCCCGAATGAGAGTGCAGGCCCTAACAGGGCAACTTGCCAGGGTTTGGCATCAGGTGCCGGCGTATCCGGCAGCGACATACCGTCGCACTCGAACCCGTGCCCGTTGAAGGCGCGGATCGCACTCGAGACCTCCAGGGGAGAAACACACGTGGAACTGCTTTCCGGCGCGGACATGATCGCCCGATTCCTGCAGGATGAGGGCGTCGAATATATTTACGGCTATCCCGGTGGCGCGGCGCTGCACATCTACGATGCGCTGTTCCGCCAGGACAAGGTCAAGCACATCCTTGTGCGCCACGAGCAGGCGGCGACCCACGCCGCCGACGGCTATGCCCGGGCGTCGGGCAAGCCCGGTACGGTGCTGGTGACCTCCGGCCCCGGTGCCACCAATGCCGTCACCGGCATCGCCACCGCCTACATGGACTCGATACCCATGGTGGTGCTGTGCGGGCAGGTCGCCAGCCACCTGATCGGCGAGGATGCCTTCCAGGAGACCGATATTATCGGTGTGACGCGGCCCATCGTGAAGCACAGCTTCACGATCAAGCACCCGTCCGAGATTCCGGAAGTGCTGAAGAAGGCTTACTACCTGGCCTCTACCGGCCGCCCCGGCCCGGTGGTGGTGGACATTCCCAAGGACATGACCGCCCCCACCGAGCGCTACGAGTACGTCTATCCCAAGAAGATCAAGATGCGCTCGTACAACCCGGTTGCCCGCGGCCATACCGGCCAGATCAAGAAGGCCGTCGAGCTGATGCTCAAGGCCAAGCGGCCAATGTTCTATACCGGCGGCGGTGTGGTCACCGGCCGGGCCAGCGAGGGGCTCACCGACCTGGTCAAGCGCCTGGGCTATCCCATCACCACCACGCTGATGGGCATCGGCTCCTACCCGCAGAGCGATCGTCAGTGCCTGGGCTGGCTGGGCATGCACGGCTCCTATGAGTCGAACATGGCCATGCACCATGCCGACCTGATCATCGCCATCGGGGCGCGCTTCGACGATCGGGTCACCAACAACACCTCCAAGTTCTGTCCCACCGCCAAGATCATCCATGTGGACATCGACCCCAGCTCGGTCTCCAAGACCGTGCGGGCGGACGTGCCCATCGTCGGACCGGCGGGTAGCGTGATCAACGAGATGATCAGCCTGCTGCAGGGCAAGGAGATCGAGCATCCCGAAGCGCTGGGCGAGTGGTGGCAGAAGATCGAAGGCTGGCGCGAGGAGCGGACGGGCAAGCTCTATGAGCCGTCGCAGTCGGGCGAGGCGCTCAAGCCGCAGGAGGTGATCGAGGCGCTCTGCGAGGTCACGCGTGGCGAGGCGTACGTGACCACCGACGTGGGGCAGCATCAGATGTTCGCGGCCCAGTACTACAAGTTCGACAAGCCCAATCGTTTCATTACCTCCGGCGGGCTCGGCACCATGGGCTTCGGCTTCCCGGCGGCCATGGGCATCAAGCAGAACTTCCCGGACGAACAGGTGATCTGCGTCACCGGCGAAGGCAGCTTCCAGATGATGATGCAGGAGCTGTCGACCTGTAAGCAGTTCGGCGGTGGCGTGAAGATCGTCAACCTGAACAACGCCTCGCTGGGCATGGTGCGCCAGTGGCAGGACCTCAACTACAAGTCGCGTCATGCGCACTCCTACATGGAGTCGCTGCCCGACTTCAGCAAGCTGATCGAGGCATATGGCTTCACCGCGCTGCGGGTGGAGACGAAGGATGAACTCGGCCCGGCACTCGAGCGCACCTTCGCCGACAACCATGAGCTGGTGTTCCTCGACGTCATCGTCGACCCGCGCGAGCACGTTTATCCGATGCAGGTGCCCCTGGGCTCCATGCGTGACATGCTGCTTTCCAAGACGGAGCGGACCTGATGCGTCATATCATCTCGATTCTGATGGAAAACGAACCGGGCGCTCTGTCTCGTGTGGTGGGGCTGTTCTCCCAGCGCAACTTCAACATCGAGACGCTGAACGTGGCGCCCACCGAGGACCCGTCGCTCTCACGGCTGACCGTGACCACCGTGGGCGACGACCGGGTCATCGAGCAGATCACCAAGCATCTCAACAAGCTGATCGACGTGATCAAGCTGGTCGACCTCACCGAGGGCAACCACATCGAGCGCGAGCTGATGCTGGTGAAGGTCAAGGCCCTGGGAGCGGCACGCGACGAGGTCAAGCGCACGGTGGATATCTTCCGCGCGCAGATCGTCGATGTGACGCCGAGCCTCTACACGGTGCAGATCACCGGCGACGCCGGCAAGCTGGATGCCTTCCTCCAGGCCATGGGGCCTGTGGGCATCCTCGAAGTGGCGCGCACGGGTGTGTCTGGTATCGCCAGAGGGGACAAGGTCCTGAGCCTCTGATGAGTGCTGCGATGAAGCGTTTCAAGCCGCCCTTCGGGGCGGCTTTTTCGTCTCAACGTTCCACTACCTCGTCCCACAGCGCCTGGATCAGCGGGCTTCTCAGGCGGCGATTGAGCACGCACAGCCCGACGTCGTAGTGGGGCAGCTCCGGCTTGACCGGCAGCACCCTGACCCGCTCGACGAGCGGGCTGTTGTCGAGCACGATCTTTGGCACCACGCCGATCCCGAAGCCCAGACCGACCATGCTGACGATCGCCTCGTGGCCGGCGACCTGGGCATAGATGCGCGGGACGACGCCCAGGGCCTTGAACCAGGTGTCGCTGTACTCACGCGACAGACCCGCCTCGGAGAGAATCATCGGCACGTTCTGCCACTGCGTGGCGGAGGGGGACTCGGGTGTGCCGGGAATCCAGTCGGCCTGGGCGGCGGGGGCGATGAAGACCAGCGGCGAACGAGTCAGCGACTTGAAGGCCAGCGGGCCAGGCACGCTACGTGGGCGCGGTGTGATCGCCATATCCTCTTCACCGTCGAGTACCCGTGACATGGATTCGGCGGGGTCGCCGGTATGCAGCTTGAGCTCGATTCGCGGGTGGCGCAGGCGAAAATCGCTGAGCAGGTCGTAGAGGAAGCTGTAGCTTGCGGTGACCGAGCAGTAGATGCTGATCTCGCCGGCGAGCTCGTCGGCATGCCGGCTCAGCGAGTGGCGCAGCACTTCCCACTGGGCGAGGGTGTCCCTGGCGTAGTCCTGAAAAAGCAGGCCCTGGGGGGTCAGGGTCACATGGCGGTTGTCCCGTTCGAACAGCGGCACTTCCAGGTTCTGTTCCAGCTGGCGAATGGTGCGCGAGAGCGTGGAAGGGCTGACGTGGCAGAGTTCGCTGGCACGACCGAAGTGCAGCGTATCGGCCAGGGCGAGAAATTGCTTGAGGGGTCGCATGTCCATGGTTTGATTATTTCATATTTCGGCATGTCGTATTGCAAATATAGCGTTTTACGCAATGTCGGTGCTGGCGTAAGGTGGCGGCATCGGATGGCAGGAACCCCAGTGCCGCGACAGACGGCACGGGTGGCCATCAACGCTGACACCTCAAACCTTCGGTTAACCACTTCAGGAGCACAACATGCGCGTTTATTACGACAAGGATTGCGATCTCTCCCTCATCCAGGGCAAGAAGGTCACCATCGTGGGCTATGGTTCCCAGGGCCATGCCCATGCCAACAACCTGAAGGAGTCGGGTGTCGACGTAACCGTCGCCCTGCGCGCCGGTTCGTCCTCTGCGGCCAAGGCCGAGGCAGCAGGCCTCAAGGTCGCCAGCGTGCCGGAGGCGTGCAAGAGCGCCGACGTCGTCATGCTCCTGGCGCCGGACGAGAACCAGAAGTCCATCTACGAGAACGAGGTCGAGCCGAACCTGAAGCAGGGTGCCACCCTGGCCTTCGCCCACGGCTTCAACATCCATTACAACCAGATCGAGCCGCGCCGCGACCTGGACGTGATCATGATCGCGCCCAAGGCGCCGGGTCACACTGTGCGCTCCGAGTTCGTCAAGGGCGGCGGTATCCCCGACCTGATTGCCATCCACCAGGACGCCTCCGGCACCGCCAAGGAGCTGGCGCTCTCCTATGCTGCCGGCGTCGGCGGTGGCCGCAGCGGCATCATCGAAACCACCTTCAAGGACGAGACCGAGACCGACCTGTTCGGTGAGCAGGCCGTGCTGTGCGGCGGTGCGGTCGAGCTGGTCAAGGCCGGTTTCGAGACCCTGACCGAGGCAGGCTACGCCCCGGAGATGGCCTACTTCGAGTGTCTGCACGAACTCAAGCTGATCGTCGACCTGATGTACGAGGGCGGTATCGCCAACATGAACTACTCCATCTCCAACAACGCGGAGTATGGCGAGTACGTGACCGGCACCGAGGTCATCAACGAGCAGTCGCGCGCCGCCATGCGCAATGCGCTCAAGCGCATCCAGACCGGCGAATACGCGAAGATGTTCATCAACGAGGGCAATAGCAACTACCCCTCGATGACCGCGCGCCGCCGCCTGAATGCCGAGCACGAGATCGAGATCGTTGGCGCCAAGCTGCGCGGCATGATGCCGTGGATCGCCGCCAACCAGCTGGTGGACAAGTCCAAGAACTGAGCCTCGGTTCGTCTGGACCACCTCAAGGGCGCGGATTTCCGCGCCCTTGTCGTATCCGAAGGTAGCCGCGGCACTTTGCGCCTTGGCGACAGCGTGTAGAATGAAGGCATCGCCTTCGGGCGACTCCATTCTGGCAACGGACGAGACGAATGAGTCAGGATCCCCGCAATACCGAGCATGGCCCTCGCGATGAGGGTCTCGAATCCGGGCCGAGCGAGCACGAACGACTCCCCCCTGCCGAGGAAGACCTGGCTGCCGCGTTTGTTCGCGAGACGGAGGTTATCGAGGAATCCATTGAAGACGGCAAGAAGGTGAGGCGCAGGGGAATCTATCTGCTGCCTAACCTGTTCACGACATCGGCGCTGTTTGCCGGTTTCTTCTCCGTGGTGGCCGGCATCAATGGTGACTTCACTGCCGCCGCGGTGGCTATCTTCATCGCCATGGTGCTCGATGGCCTGGACGGGCGTGTCGCCCGCATGACCAATACCCAGAGTGCCTTTGGCGCCGAATACGACAGCCTTTCCGACATGGTCTCCTTCGGCGTGGCGCCGGCGCTGGTGGCCTTCACCTGGATCCTTCAGGACATCGGCAAGACCGGCTGGGTGGTGGCTTTCCTGTACGTGGCCTGTGCCGCCTTGCGCCTGGCGCGCTTCAACGTGCAGGTCGGCAGTGTCGACAAGAAGTGGTTCATCGGCTTGCCTAGCCCATCGGCTGCCGCCTTCGTGGCGGCAAGTGTATGGACCTTCCACAGCTTCGATGCCGATGCAGTCGGGTTCAAGCTTCTGATGCTGTTGGTGGTGGCTGCCGCCGGCGTGCTGATGGTCAGCAATATTCGCTACTACAGCTTCAAGGAGATCGATCTCAAGGGGCCAGTACCCTTCGTGGTACTGCTGGCCATCGTGCTGGGCTTCGTGGTGATTTCGGTGGAGCCCTCGGTGATGCTGCTGCTGCTGTTCGGCACCTATGTGGCGTCCGGTCCGGCCCAGGCAATAATGCGCAAGATGAAGCAGCCCCCTGCCACGGGCTGAAGTCTGGATTCTCTCTGGCCCGTCGTTGCGACGCCCGCCCTGTGCGGGCGTTGTCGTCTCTGGGCTGAGCATTCCATCCACAGGCGCTTGGCCCAACGGCCTGTGGAAAGCCCCTGTAGAAAGCCCCTGTGGATAGTCTGGCTGCTCATCA
>NZ_QPII01000012.1 GCF_003336675.1 Billgrantia montanilacus
GACGCCCTGGCGGAGCAGGAGGCTACCGAGCAGGCCGAAGCCGACGCCCTGGCAGAGCAGGAAGCTACCGAGCAGGCCGAAGCCGACGCCCTGGCCGAGCAGGAGGCCACTGAGCAGGCCGAAGCCGACGCCCTGGCAGAGCAGGAAGCCACCGAGCAGGCCGAAGCCGACGCCCTGGCGGTGCAGGATGCCACCGAGCAAGTCGAAGCCGATGCCTTGGCCGAGCCGGAAGCCACCGTGCAGGGCGAAGCGGACGCACTCGTTGAGCAAGAAGCCGATCAGGCCGAAGCCGATGCCCTGGCCGAGCAGGAGGCCACTGAGCAGGCCGAAGCCGACGCCCTGGCTGAGCAGGAAGCCATCGAGCAGGCCGAAGCCGATGCCCTGGCCGAGCAGGAAGCCGCCGAACAGGCTGAAGCCGACGCCCTCGCGGAGCAGGAGGCCGCAGAGGAGGCCGAGGCACGCTCCGTCGCCGAGCAAGAGGCCATCGAACAGGCCGAAGCCGATGCACTGGCCGAGCAGGAGGCCAGTGACAAGGCGGATGCGGAAGCTCTGGCTGAGGCCGAAGCCGACGCCCTGGCCTCTGCCGCCGCCCTTGAGACCCAGGAAGCCAGTGAGACATCCGAAACGGTCGTGACTGCGGATACTACGCGTACCAGCGACGAAGAGGCCCAGGCCACGACGGCGTCAGAAGCCGATGATGACGACAACCAGATATGGAAATACCTGGGAGCCGCCGCAGTAGGTGCTGTCGCAGGCGCCTTGATCCCCCAGCTCGGTGGTCGGGTCGTCGAGAATCAAGGCGACCGCATGATCGTTGAGCGCGACGGCGAGCTGCATGTTCGCAAGGACGAGAATCTCCTGTTGCGTCGTCCTGGAGTAACCGAGACTACCGAATCCTTTGCCGATGGCATCACCCGCTCCACCGTCACTCGAGAGGATGGCAGCCGGATCGTGACCGTTCGTGATTCCGGTGGCTTCGTCCTCAAGCGCACTCGCTATCTACCCGATGACACCGCTATCGTGCTGATCGACGAAACGGTCAAGGCCGATAGCTGGGTGTCTTCCGTCGACCTCGAGGAGTCCCTGCCACCCCTGCGCTACGACATGCCGGAAGAACGCTACGTGGTCGAATACCGGCGTGCAGATGAGGACATCCTGCGCGAAGCACTGCTGGCACCGCCGGTACAGGAGTTCGATCGGGCCTTCACGCTCCGTCAGGTGCGCGAAAACTCACGAGTCCGAGACATGATGCCGCGTATTGATCTCGACGTTATCCAGTTCGCGACCGGCTCGTCGGCCATTCAGCCCTCCGAGGCCGAAGCGTTGAGGCTGATCGGGAACACCATGGCCGACATCATCGAGCAGCACCCGGACGAGATTTTCCTGGTCGAAGGCCATACCGACGCCGTGGGATCGGAGCTGATGAATCTCGGGCTGTCCGATCGGCGAGCAGAAGCCGTTGCCCTGGCACTGACCGAATACTTCGCCATTCCCCCGGAAAACCTGATCGTACAGGGCTATGGTGAACGCTATCTGAAACTGGATACGCAGGGTCCCAGCCAGGTAAACCGACGCGCGAGCGTCCGGCGCATCACCCCGCTGATCGATTCAGGATTGGTCAGCCTCTAGAAAGCCAGCACCGGAATAGCCGACAGACAATGCGCTCTGTCGGCTTTCTTGTAACGTCGTTTCCATAGGGCGCCCTAAGGCGATGATGGCAACGACTTCGGCGCCTATGGGTACTTTCTTTCGTGTGTGGGTAAAGGATGCCCACTGCGTGGCCCACGCGGTTGCCTTTCCTTTCATCGGATTCCATTGGCTCGATACATGGGAGGAATCATTTTTCAGTGCTACGCTGAAACGTAAGTCAACATAAAGATACAGCCGTACACACAGGCAGGGAGCGCCCGCATGGAAAGGGATTCCTTTCAGGCTTGCATTTCCCTGCACCCGTATAACCGCCGGCTGCAGGTGAAGCTTGGCGGCACACTTCTCGATGACACCAGCTGTGTCATCGAGCTGCGTGAACGCGGCGCCGCGCCTGTGCCTGCTGCATCCGGAACAACGCTTGTGGTTTTTTCAATGGAAGGTCAGTCCTGTTGAGTAAAGGTACATCGCGCGTGGCTTGGCTACGCTTCGGAAGGCGTAGAGGGGGTGCTGATGCGTGGGATGGTGCAAATCCTGGTGGCTGGATATTTCTCGCTGGCCACTGTGCTGGCGGCTTCGGCAGCCCCGGTCCTGGTGCAGGGTGAGGAGGTAGGGCAGGGCGTGCTTCGCGTGCGGAGCGGCGAGTGCTTCGCTATCGTGCCGGAACATGTGATCGGTTTCGGACTGGGACTCAGCGTGATGTCGGCGGGTCGCGTCTGGGCGCCGGCCTCGCTTGAGACCACCTACGGTGACGACATCGCGGTGATACGGGTGGCATCGCAAGGCAAGATCACCTGTGGTACGGGCTGGCCGGTAATCGATAGCCTTGATGCCACTCTGACCGACGCTGTTTCGCGCAGCCGCCAGGGAGCGATCCTACGGGTGCGTGAAACAGGCGGCATCGTTTCTTACCCCGTGCACTTCACTGGGGTGGATGATCGCCATGTGGAGGTGAGGCCGGTCGATCAGGTGGACGAGGCCTTCAAGGGTGTCAGTGGTTCGCAACTGCTGTTGGATGGCATGCCGGTCGGCATGGTGCTCGCGATAGAGGATGGCGTGGTAAGAGCCTATCGCCATGATGCCCTCAGCCATTTAGTGGCACGGTTCTTTCAGGCTTCCGGTCCGAGCCAACTTCCAGCATCACAGTTGCCGGTGGAACCCCATGACGGCGTGGCCATTGTCACAGAAAGAACGGCTATCCGTGAGGAGCCCAGCCAGTGGTCCCCCGTGGTGCGCTGGCTGAGCGTGGGTCAAAGCGTCGAAATAACTGGCAAGGTGACGGGGCTGCCATGGTGGCAAACCCGAGAAGGCTACGTGCGAGTGCGCAATACCACTGCGCGCTGACAACAACAATAAACCTGCGTGAGAGGTGCTCATGAAATATTTCCGTGTCTGCTGGATCAGCTTGGTTCTGGCTCTGGGCAGTGCGCCGCTAATGGCGTTAGATCTAGCTAGTCTCGAGGCAGCTCAGGAACGGGCCGGGATCATTGAGCGGGTGAGTAACCTGCTTGCCGACGATAGTGCCGCGGTCCGACTAGCGGTATTCGAGGAAGTAATGAACGGGGAGGATCCGCTACTGCGCAGCATGGCCATGGAGACGGCCCTAAGTAGTGATGACGAGCGGCTGCAGACCGCTGGGCTGCGTCAGCTGATTCACAGCCGGGACTTTCTGGTTGTCGAACTGGTGGAGCCAACTCAGGCCAGCCAGGCCCAAGCGTATACTTACAGCTTGTACCGTGAGCTCACCCTTGCTGACTTGAGGATCAATTCTGCAACTGACGAAATTACCGGAAATTTCCGAACCGCGTCCGTTAGAAATAACGACTTCGTTGGCCAGTTGACACGCGGAGGACTGCAAATTGAATTAAAAAGCCATCGACGTGGCAACTTGCACCAATACAATTGCACACTGGCATTGAATGAGCTTTCCGGCGTTGAATTGGCTGGGGTGCTGGACTGCTCCATAGGTGGTCAGTACACAGCAGAGGATAATGCTGACGGTAACAGTGCCAGACTGCCGGTACGGATCCACTTGTCATGACTGTGTGGTGGAGCCTTGGATTAGGCCTGCTGTTAAGCAGCCTGGCGTATGCTCAGCCGCTTCCCGAGAGGGAGGTCACTGCCCGTATGGTGGATGAGGGCTTCTCCTCCGCTGTGCCGGTTTCGGGACGGCCGCTTGCGGGCGCGATGTTCGAGCAACGTGGGAAACCCAGTGGCAAGGAACTCTATGTGTGGGTGCCGGGCGGTCTGGGTATCAGGGATGCCGAGCTCTGCCTGTCGCTGTTGGCAAGAGATGGGCGTTATACAGGATTGCTGAGGGCACCCCTAGAAGCGGATGAAACCCCCTTCCTGCTACGGGTGACGTTCGAGAGCCGCGAGCCGGTCTTCTATGCCGAGGATCGTTCAGGCGTGCTGGCGGCCCTGGCGGAAGTGAAGCAGAGCTGTGACCCTGGGGAACCTGTCCAGCATATCCTGCCCGTTTCCTGGGAACGACCCGAGGAAGCGCAGCGGTTGGCCATCATGATCAACAGCAGCCGTATGCAGGCATTTCTTGTTGTTCCTTACCAGAGTGGGGCACCGCAAGCCATTGAATGCGAGCTCATAACGGACCCTCAGCGTATCGCCTTCGACCGACAATGCCTGATTGATATTGCTGAGCTTCGCGACCACGGTGAACCGCTATTCAACCAAACGGAACTGGTTCGTCTAAGGGGACCCAACCGTGCCCCGCCAGTTCCTTTCCCCTTAGCGCCATGAAACCACCGAAGCTGCTCTCTTCCGTTAATCGCATGATTGCCGCGATTATGACCTCTCCTGCAAGAGCTCGAAATCTGGGCCGCCCAGTCATTGGCCTGATCCTTACTTTGGTACTGCTTCCCGGGGTGGTCTATGTGTTGGCCGAGTCGCTACGTAAGCCCAGCACATTCCATATCGCCGCAGATACGGAAGTGCTGGAAATGGTGACGACGGGGGTCAGTGCCACGCGTTGGTACATTCAGCAGGCGGATGCCATGCTGGGGGCTGCGGATCCCCTGAGCCAGCAGCCCCTGGATTCATTTCCGTTCAGCGGTCTAGTGGAGATTGGACCCCGCTCGAACGTGCGGATGGTGCGCTACGGCAACGGCCCATTGCAAATTACGCTGCAGGAACATGAATCGAGTGCGCTGGAATCTTCCGGTTCATTGTTCAATGCTCACGATGGCACACTGCAGGGAGAAGCAACGCAAGAAGAGGCAAAGGAACTGACTCGTGCGATTCCAGTGGTTACGTTGGAGAATCTATCGTCTCAACCGACCACTTGGCACTGGGAAGATACCGCTTCACTTAACGTCCATATTGAGGAACTCCCTGTCAGTGGTAGCTTACTGGCGGTCGGTGCCATTGGCAGTGAGACTTATGCAGCCTCGGTGGGCGAGCCACCACCGGTACTGCGAGCAGGCCGTGTGATAGTGATGGAGAAACGGTTGCTTTCGGACTTGCGCTATCCCGTGATGGAATTGGACCTACAGCTGGGTGATGAGGTCTATGTCATGGATGCCAACGGCAATCCGGCTGATACGGCCTGCGTATTCTCCGTAGTTGGACAACAGGGGCCAGGTATTGAAGTTGCTTGCCATGCCACCGGGAAAACGTTACAGGTTAGCCGATTCGGTGGGCATGTTGTGAGAATGGAGCCGGGGCCATGGGATATGATCCTTGCTGAGCCTACACTTCAGGCAATGATACCGCTGCTTTTCTCATTGATTTACTTGTTGCTGCAGTGGCTAATGAGGTTGATTTTTCCTCGCCGCATTAAATCTCCCGATACAATGAAGGAGTAATAATAACTGGGCCCACTGCTTCTTCAAGGGGGAATGCGGTGTACAACTTCTCCGATTTTTGCATCACCTTGGGCGCTGAATACCTGAAGGAGTATCGCGCCACGCCGAACAAGGCGCGGGTGTGTTGTTCGGCGTGTGGTAGCCCGCTCAACAGCGCCCGCGACGACGCTCCCGAGGTCAAGCGGCTACGGCTGGGCACCCTGGATACTCCGATATCGCCCAGCAATCGCTACCACGCCTGGGTTTCCTCCAAGGCGGAGTGGTTCGAACCGGCCGATGAGATGCCCAAGTTTTCTGAGTTTCCGCGCTAGAGCAACGACAACAATTAACCAGCGGCATAGCTCGTCTGGCCCGCCAGCCTTGGCACGTGCTCCGCTGTGAGGGAGCCCACTGAATGGGACGGCAGGCTGGCGGGCTCCTGAGATCTGTCTGCCAGTTTGAATCGCGCGACGGCTTCATCGAGACGCTGCGCTTCGGCCTGAAGCTGGCTTGCGGCCAGGCTTGCCTGTTCGACGAGCGCGGCGTTCTGCTGGGTGGTGTTGTCCATGTCGCCCACCGCGGTGTTGACTTCGCCGATGCCGGCGCGCTGCTCATTGGAGGCCACGGCGATCTCGTTCATCAGCTCGTTGACGCGCTGCACCGAGGCCATGATTGCGCCCATGGTGCTGCTGGCGCTGTCCGCCTGCTGGGTGCCGGCCTCGACCTGGCGCACGGAGGTCTCGAAGCTGCGCTGGCTGTGGTTGACCGCATAGAGTCCCATGGCGCTCAGCGCAATCAACAGGGCGAGAAACGCGAGCAGGACCAGCGTCCAGCTCATTTTCACGGAAAGATGGCTCAGGCTTTTCACTTATGACTCCTGGTGGCCCCGGGGCAGGGCTCGAGTTGCATCGCGATGAGGTGAGTCGCTCAGCCCGCCGGTGGCCGGGCTGAACCGACCTCAGGTGTTGCTGGCCGTGCCAGCCGAGCCTTCCTGGCGATGGGAGTCAGCGGCTGCTTCCCGGTCCTGAGTTGTACTGCAGTTGCTCTCCTCGTCGGCGCGGGCCATTTGCTCGCGCTCGCGCTCCTCGTCGGCCAGGCTGACCCGGGGCAGAGCGAGATTGAGGGTAAAGGCGGTAATGGCCGCGACCACGATGGGGGAGCCACCGATCACGCTCTGTATCCACTCAGGGAGCTGGGCTATCGCTTCGGGCACCTGTGAGATACCCAGGCTCAGGGCCAGCGCCAGGCCGACAATGGTCATGTTGCGCGCCGACAGCTCGTCCTTTATCAGCAGCTTGATGCCGGTCATGGTGATCATGCCGAAAACGATGACGGTCGCACCGCCGAGTACCGGGTAGGGGATGGTCGTCACCAGAGCGCCGAACTTGGGGCTCAACCCGGCCAGCAGCATGAAACCGCCGGCAAGCGCCAGCACGAAGCGGCTGATGACACGGGTCATCGCCACGATACCCACGTTCTGGCTGAAGGTGGCAGTCGGCAGGGCACCGAAGAAGGCGCTCAGCGTGGTGGTCAAGCCGTTGCCCAGCAGCCCCCCGGTGAGCTCGCGTGTCGTCAGCTCGCGGTTCATGCCCCCCACCGTAGTGGCCGAGAGGTCGCCGATGGTTTGCACGGAATTGATCACGCAGATGATCACCATGGCGATGATGGCCGAGGTGTGAAATTCCAGCTCGAAGGGCATGAACCGGGGCACCGCCACCCAGCCGGCATCGGCGACCGCGTCGAAGCTGACCATGCCGAGCAGCAGCGACAGCACGTATCCCACCACGATGCCGACGATAATGGCCGAGAGCTTCACCACCCCCCTGCCGAACTGCGAGGCGACCAGTACCGTCGCCAGGGTGACGAGGGCCACCAGCCAGTTGAGCGGTTCGCCGAAACTCGGGGCCTCGACGTTACCGCTGCCCGCCATGTAGCGCACCGCGATGTCATACAGCGACAGGCCGATCACCAGCACCACGGTGCCGGCCACCACCGGTGGGAACAGGTGGCGGATGTACTGGATGAAATAGCCCACCACCATCATGCAGATGCCGCCGATCAGCTGGGCACCGAGGATGCCGGCCAGGCCGTATTGGCCGCCTACGGCGACCAGGGTGGGCACATAGGCGAAGCCTACCCCGAAGATGGCGGGCAGGCGAGCGCCGAACTTCCAGGCGCCGTAGAGCTGGAAAAGCGTGCTGACGCCTGAGGCCAGCACCGCGATCTGGATCAGCAGTAGCCTCTCTTCCACGCTGGCACCCACGACCCCTGCAACGATGATGGGCGGGGTGATGACGCCGGCGATCATGGCCAGCACATGCTGAAGCGAGAGGGGCAAGGCCTTGCCCAGGGGCGGCCTGCCGTGAAAGTCAAAGATGGACGTATTGACCTGCTGCTTGGGCATGAGGACTTCCGATCTGTTCTTGGATTTGTAGTACATCTGCTAGCTGTGATGTCTACAGTATCTGAAAAAAATTGTATACTAGAAATATTTTTCACATACAGATCCGCCTCAGCACACGCATGGCTGGGCTGTTCCCCTTGGTGTGCTTGACGTCAGTCATCTCGATCAAGCTAGACTCGTCGAGTCGAACGATTCGATGTGGGATGGAGAGGGCGCCCCCCGGCCTGGGATGCACCAAAGCCAAGCGAGAACGCTAGGCCGAAGATGGTCGCCAGGCCGAAGATGGTCGATCGTCGTGGTGCTTTATGCGAGGTCCTCTGTTGTTGTTGTTGCTGTCGCGTCGTTTGGGGGACGCCGGGCACTCCTGGGGCGCGCGAGGGGCCAAAGGTCAGGCCAACTGATGTTTCGCTGCACGAGTCGTGTTCAAAAGCAGGCAGGCGATCGTCATGGGACCCACGCCACCGGGTACCGGTGTAATTGCGCCAGCGATGCGGGCAACCGATTCGAAATCCACGTCACCCACGAGTTTTCTCTTGCCATCGACATCAATGGCGTTGATACCGACATCAATTACCGTTGCACCAGGCTTGATCCAGTCAGCGTTGATGAACTCCGCCCGGCCGACCGCCGCCACCACAATATCGGCATTGAGGCACAGTGCTTCGATGTTCTGCGTTCGTGAATGTGCAATGGTGACAGTACAGTTTGCCTGTAACAGCAGTGCAGCCATCGGCTTTCCCACAATATTAGAGCGCCCCACCACTACGACATTTTTACCACTCAGGTCCGGATGGACCTGGCTCAGCATGATCATGCATCCTTGTGGCGTGCACGGCACTAGCGATGGCCGCCCAGAAGCAAGGGCCCCGACGTTTAGTGGGTGAAAGCCATCAACATCCTTAGCTGGATGGATGGAAGCTATCACCTCCTCGTCATTGAGATGTGAAGGCAGCGGCAACTGCACCAGAATGCCGTGCACCTTAGGGTCATTATTTAGATGATCGATAAGCTTATTCAGGACATCCTGGGTGCATTCGGCGTCAAGCCGGTGCGCGATAGAACACATCCCCGCTTCTTCCGCCCGTTTTACCTTGTTCCTCACATACACCTGGCTGGCGGGATCCTCACCCACCAGAACCACCGCCAGTGTCGGCACTATGTCATGTTCCGCCCTGAGTAGCTCGACTTCAGAGGCGACTTCTTGCAAAACCTGGTCCGAGAGCTGTTTTCCGTCAATTAATTGAGCCATCATGCCCTCTGCGTCTATTTGAAAATAACGGTTTTATTGCCCGAAAGAAACACACGGTTCTCTGTATGCAGTCTAACGGCGCTTGCTAGTGCTTTCGTTTCGGTATCGCGACCAAGGGCTACAAGTTCATCCGGGTAGTAAGCATGATTAACTGGTAGCACGGACTGTTCGATAATCGGTCCTTCATCCAGGTCTGCGGTCACGTAGTGCGCAGTAGCACCGATCAGCTTGACGCCACGCTCAAATGCCTGGTGATAAGGTTTGGCACCTTTAAAGCCGGGCAGAAAAGAGTGATGGATGTTGATGGCCCGGCCTTGCAGCTGCTCACATAGTTTATCAGACAAGACTTGCATATAACGCGCCAGTACCACCAGCTCGGTTTCGGTCTCGTTGATAATGTTGAGTAGCTCAGCCTCCTTTTCCAGTTTGGTTTCTGCTGTCACTGGCAGGTGAACAAAGCGAAAGCCTTCACGCTCAACTAGCGATTGGAGATCCAGGTGATTGGATACTACCGCGGTAATATCGATGTTCAGTTCGCCTTTGTGATAACGGTAAAGTAGATCGACCAGGCAGTGGTCAAACTTGGATACCATGATCAAGACTTTGGTCGGGTGGCTGACCTCATGCATCGCCCACTCTATGCCGTGCTTGTCTGCCAAGTCATTAAAGCCAGTGCGGATGTCTTCGAAGAAATAGCTGGAATCCGGAGAGATATTGAATAACGTCCGCAGGAAGAACTGGCCGCTGATCTTGTCATCGAATTGAGATAGTTCTGCGATATAGCCGCCGCGATCCGTAATATAAGATGCGATCCCAGCAACGATGCCAGGCGCAGTTTTGCAGCTGACAGTGAGAACGTATTGGTTGGAGTAGTCCGTGATTTGTCTCATGGCAGAAAGCCTTTATATATTGATGTTTTTGGTTGTTTCGCTGGCAGCAAGTTGATGTCTTTGGTATTGTTTATTCTGGCGTCAGGGCGAACTGTCTGGCGGGTCGTTCACTATTGTTATCAAGGCATGCATTAATTGAACTCACCTTGAGGCGTCCTTATGGTCCTGTGTCAGGTTCGAGGCGTTACGTGCTACACGCAGCCAGGACGAACTGCCCTTCCGGCTGTGATCAACGGGCAATTGCACCACATGGATCTTTTCGCCCCCTTTCATCTTCTGACTTCCATCCCAGGCTTCGACCCAGACACATCTCATCTCCGGCTTGACCTCACAATGGCCGTTGGCGCGTACCCCCCCCACAAGGACCGTTCCGCAAAGATTTAGGGCAGTTCATAGGGCATGACATTCCGGTAGAGCTGAGGATGCACTGACCACACATCTTGCAGTCGAACAGCAATCCCTTGCTGATTTTTTCCAGCACGCTGACCGGCATTTCTGCTCGCTGGTAGCCTATCGACTTCCAAAGCGGCTGCATCTTGACGATTACCGGTTCGAATATTCGGTATAGGCTCTCAAAAAAACTTGCGTGCCGTACGGCCCAAAGACGAATGGAATACATGTGTCTCTCCTTTCACGGCAATGTCACTGTGGAGCTGATCCCTGATCCCTGATCCCTGATCACCATTGGCGTCGTACAGCACTCGAACACAATTCCCGAATGCTCGCATAATGAGCTGGTATTCAAGCGGATATGGCGATTTTCTTTTTGGGGTCGAAGAAAGGTTTTTCGACCACAACAGCCTGCACGGGTCCAGATGCGGTTGGGATTTCCAGTTCAGTCCCGATCGCGGCATGCTCAGTGGCAACCATGGCCAGAGCAATATTCTGCTCAAGACGCGGGGAATAGACCGCAGACGTCACCTTTCCGACGGTTTCGCCATCTTTGCTAAGCGGCCAGAACCGGGTGTTGGGTCTTTTGAGGGGCGCCATGTCAATACGCAGCCCGACCTGCTTGCGACTCACGCCATTTTTACGGATGCGCTGCAATGCGGTCTTGCCGATAAACTCCGCCTCCATGTCCGGGTTCACCAAACGGTCCATCCCAAGTTCGTAAGGGTTGGTGTTGATGTCCGCGTCAGCGTGATAGGAGAGCATCCCACCTTCGATGCGGCGAATCGTAGAGGTATGACCAGGCTTCAGCCCAAAGGGCGCACCTGCAGCCATGATCTTTTCCCAGAGTTCGTCCCCTCGTGTGCCGTCACGCAGATAAAGTTCATAGCCAAGTTCGCTCGACCAGCCGGTGCGAGAGACAATCAGTGGGATGCCATCAAGCTCTATCTCGCGCAACCAGTAATAGCGCAGATCCATGATGCTCTCGCCAAAGAGTTTCTTCATAACCTCGCCCGAGTTAGGGCCTTGTAATTGCAAAGGAGAAACATCGGGTTCGCGGATGCTGATATCTAGCCCGGAATGAACCGCAACACCTTGCGCCCACAACAGAATGTCGCTGTCAGCCAGCGAGATCCAGAAGTGATTTTCTGCCAGCCGCAGGAGGATAGGGTCGTTCAGAATACCACCGTCTGCATTGGTGATGAGTATGTATTTACACTGTCCAACAGCCATTTCCGACAAATCACGCGGGGTTAGACTCTGCATGAATTTCGCCGCATCTGGACCTGTGATTTCTACCTGTCGTTCGCCGGCAACATCGCAAAGGATAGCCTCATTCACGAGATTCCAGAAATTCTGCTCCGGATCTCCGAAGTCACGCGGAATATACATGTGATTGTATACTGAAAAGCCTTTTGCTCCCCAGCGGACTGTTGCGTCAAAGTAGGGGGATTTTCGGATCTGCGTTCCGAACCCAAAGTCATCTTCTTTTTCTATGTTAGCTGAAGTAGCATTTGTCATTGTAATTACCTTTCGTGATGTGAAATTCAAGAGGCTGTTTGAACTGGCTGATACGCACCTCACTATAGACTCACATGGCTCTGTCAAGCGGTCTAAAATCACCGTTAATTAAAACTGAACAGGCCAGTTTTTTACGGACCGCAGACCGTTTGGTCCGGTTTATCCGAACAAGGCTTCGTCTCTTCCGCGTACGGGATCTTCGTGCCTGACCTGGTGGCCACCCTCGGCGGCCTGCCGTTGGGCGCCACCGGATGGCTATGGCTCTCGGTGGGTATCGCCGCTTTCGGCGGGGGTCTATCTCATGACCGGTATCTGACTGTTGCCGGCACGATTGTGGCTGGGGCCGGTACTACCCTTCATGGCGGTATCGCTGGGGCAGGCATTCGACTCGCCTGTCACCGATATCTGCGATCCCGGTTCAATGTCCTGATTCAGCCATCAAGCGGGAAAGTTTGGGGTGAGTCGACTTTATGTCTCTGGTTGCGATGTAGGTCATGTAGCGTTCGACCCCCAGCTCCGCCGAAAGAAGTTCGTCCATTACGTGCTGAAAGGCGGAAAGGCTGGGCGCGACGACTTTCAAGACGTAATCCATGCCGCCACCCGTGGCGATGCATTCGACGATCTCGTCCACCTGGCGGATATAGGCCTCGAAGCGTTCGAAAGCCGATTTTTGATGCCCCTTAAGCGAAACGGTCACGATGACTTTCGAGACATCCACGATCCTGTCCAGCGAGATGTCCGCATGATAGCCACGTATCAGGCCCGCTTCCTTCAATCGGTTGAAACGAATCCAGCAGGGCGTCGGAGAAAGGTTGACCAGCTCTGACAGCCTTGTCTTGCTGAGCTGCCCGTGCTGCTGCACTGCGGACAGAATACGCATGTCCGCAGCATCAATAGTCATTTTCCTCATGTATTCTCAGCCTCTTGTGTGATTCCCGAAGGAGGGGCCGTCGTCGTTTCATGTGGATCTGGCCTGAGTGCACAGTTTAGATCGTTGCGATGGAATTGGCCTCGTGACGGTCGACACATGGACTGATCGAGATGCTGCGTATTCCTCGCCATGATGAATGAGTCGGGTCAATGGCTCATGTTTTCGGCTGCGTAGCGCCTGCACTTGTCCCGGGCGTCGATCAAGACGTCGCGTAACAGCTCTTCGGCGCTGGGATGGTAGACCGGCATCGACAGGACCTGCTCGGCCGTCATGCCGTGCGTGATGGCCAGGGCAAGCAGGTGTGCCAGGTGTTCGGCCTTGTACCCAAGCAACTCGGCTCCCAGTATGACGCCGGTTTTCGCGTCCAGATAGACTTGGATGCGCCCTTGGACCTTGTTCCAGACCACATGGCGAGGACTGGTAAACGGCAGGTCGCCAATGACGATCTCCTGGCCTTCAAGTTGCCGGAAGCTCTGGCCGATGGTGGCGATCTGGGGATCGGTGAAGGCCACCATCAACGGTGGTCTGCGCGTTGCAGGCACCGGATTCGGAAAGCTCAATGCATTATCGGCGGCGATACGCCCCTCGTCGAAGGCCTCGTGCCACAATGGCAGGTGGTCGGTCACATCGCCGGCGATAAAAATCGGAAGATCCGAGCAGCGCATCGTCTGCGGATCGAAGGTCACAGCGCCTGATTCGGTGACTTCCACGCCCGTATGCTCCATACCCAACCGGTCAACGTTGGGGGTCCTCCCCGTGGCAACGAGTACCCTGTCGAACATCCTGGTGAGCCGCTGTCCATTCGATTGCTCATACTCGATCCAGGCGCCTTCAACGTCCTCCCGGGTACATACCACCCGACCCACGGGGTAGATATCCAGTTCGGCGCCGAGGAGATCGAGCGCTTGCTGCTGCATGGCCGGATGGGTGAGGGCGTTGATCCTTCCGGAGCGGCCGAAAATTGTCGTCTCGACGCCCAGTCGATGGAGTGCCTGCCCCAGTTCCAGCGCAATTATTCCCGTACCGATCACGGCTATCGAGCGGGGCAGGTCCTCCAGCTCAAAGACCGTATCGCTGGTGAGGACGCGGGCCATTACGGGCTCGAACACCTCGCTGATCGCGGGCCTGGAGCCGCAGGCTAGGATGAACTTCTTCGCATTGACCTCGACAGACTCACTCACCCGGAGGCGGCCCGGTCCGATAAACCGGGCACGCCCTTCAAGCTTGTGGTGGGCCGGAATCTTGTCGACGTAGCGGAGATTGTTCGCGACAAATCGATTATCTCGCTCTCGGCGCAACCGTTCGAAGACCTTGCGGCCATCCACACGACCGGTTGCTGTCACCCCGAAAAACTCGCTGGTGTTCAAGTGGTGTGCACAATCGGCAGCGGTGATCATCAGCTTGCTGGGCATGCAGCCGACTCGTGCACAGGTAGTGCCGTAGGGACCATCCTGAATCATCACCAGGCTGTCGGTCTTGCGGCTGATCTTCGAGTAGGCGCCCAGCCCGGCGGTGCCGGCGCCGATGATTGCGTATTCAACATTCAAGGTCTTCATGGCAGATTCGCTCATGCGGCGCCTCATCGTATAAGGTGTTTTTCAAGTCATAACTTGGTGATTGAGGGTTGTCGCGAGGCTGCCGTAGTAATCTTGAATAGCTAGTGCTGTTTTAAGTGAGATCAATTAAATGTCGTCAGCCCAAAGCAGGCTATCCGGGCTCTTTCGATCGGTAAAGCGATAGATTCTAAGCGTTTAGGTTATTTTTTCTAATCCATGTGTGATGGGCTGTCGGTTCGGGACCGGTCTTGGTAGAAGTTTATGGCGAGCCCAGTTCACGCTTTTACAATGTTGCAAGGCATCACGTTAGCCAAGCTAATCCAACCGGTTAGAAATCGTCGCTTTCCAGGCGTTTCCCGAATCACCTACGATTCGGAGATTCGAAAAAAGGAAGCCTATCCATGTCAGCACACCAGTCCGCCATCCGTTGGCAGCGAAACCCTCACGAAGCCGACGTACAAACCTACTCGCGCAACCATCAGGTTACATTGAATGGTGGCCAGCAGGTCAACGTTTCCGCGTCGGTTGAATTCAAGGGTGATTCAAGTTGCGCCGACCCGGAGCAGATGCTGGTCAGCGCGGTGTCCAGCTGTCATATGCTGTTTTTCCTGGCGATAGCCGATTATCAGGGCTATCTGGTCGAATCCTATGAGGACGACCCGGTCGGCCACCTGGAGAGCAATGACAGGAAAGGCATGGAGATCACGCGTATCGAGCTGTCGCCCCGAATTGCCTTCGGCGGCGACAAGGTGCCTGACCAGAAGGTGATATCCAGGATCCACGCCAGCGCCCATCGTAGCTGTTTTATCCGTAACTCGATCACCGCCGAGGTGACAATCAATGATGTTGAAGCAGCCATTTCTGGCGGGAGTCATTTATGAATTACAGCCAAACGTCGGAAAATATTCTGCTCAGAGAGAATAAAGACGGAGCTGTCTATCTCACCTTGAATCGGCCGGATAAGTTCAACACCCTTTCCGAGGCGATGTTGACCGCGTTGCAGCAGGAATTGGATGCGATCGCCGTCGATCCTGCCGTTCGCTGTGTGGTGATCGGTGCCAAAGGGAAGGGATTTTGCGCCGGTCACGACCTGCGGGAGATGCGTGCCAATCCGGATCAATCCTATTACCAGGCGTTGTTTCGTCGCTGCAGTCGAGTGATGCAGAGTATCGTCGCGCTGCCGGTGCCGGTGATCGCCAATGTCCAGGGCATGGCCACGGCGGCGGGGTGCCAATTGGTGGCCAGCTGTGACCTGGCCATTGCCGCCCAATCGGCCCGCTTCGCAGTATCGGGCATCAACGTGGGCCTGTTCTGTTCGACCCCCGCCGTGGCGCTGTCACGCAACATATCCTCCAAGCGGGCGTTCGACATGCTCGTATCAGGCCACTTCATCCATGCGGATACGGCATTGGAGTGGGGGCTGTTGAGTGGCGTCACCGATGATGCCGATCTGGACACTGCCGTGGCCGACAAGGTGGCACAGATCCTGAGCAAGAGCCCTGCGGCGGTGCGCTTTGGAAAGTCCATGTTCCACCCCCAGCGTCAGATGGCCCTGGAGGATGCCTACGACTTTGCCGGCGATGTGATGGCCGAAAACATGCTCAGCCCTGATGCAGGCGAGGGGATCGATGCCTTTCTGGCCAAGCGCAAACCTGTCTGGGAGCAGCCAGGCCGCTAGCGCAAACGTCAGGTAGCCGTGATACCGGTCATACCGCGGATTCGATGGTGGCGTGGCAGTTGATACGCCTGGTGACAGCTGAACAGCGAATGGCTTGTACCCCGCCGTGCCGGTTGAAGAGCCGGGTCAGGAGCCCTCCCTTACAAAAACAGGGGTTAAACCATGAGTGATATTTGCCATTTCAATGATGCTCTCGAGAAAACGGCGGCGAATCATGTACCGCTGTCACCCCTAAGCTTCATCAAACGGGCTGCTGCCGTTTATCCTGACAGGACGGCGTTGATCTACAACGAGACGCGTTACAGCTGGCAGCAGACCTATGCCCGCTGTTGCCGACTGGCATCCATGTTGAAGCATTTCGGCATTGAAAGGGGCGATACGGTGGCCGTCATGTTGCCGAATGTCCCGGCCATGTACGAAGCCCACTTCGGGGTTCCCATGGTGGGCGCGGTGTTGAATGCGATCAACGTTCGCCTGGACCCGGAGGCGGTGGCCTTTATCCTCGAGCATAGCCGCTCGCGCCTGCTGCTGGTGGATCCCGAGTACGTGGACGTGGTCGAAAAGGCCTTGGCCCGGTTGGAAGGACCGGCGCCCAGGGTAATCAACGTATCTGACCCGAGCCAGGGCGAACAGCGTCTGATCGGCGCCCTGGAGTACGAGGCGTTGCTGTCCGAGCAGCCGGTGCTGGCCGACTGGGAACTGCCGGTCGACGAGTGGGATGCGATTGCGTTGGGTTACACGTCCGGCACCACCGGCAACCCCAAAGGGGTTGTCACCCATCATCGGGGCGCCTACCTGAATGCGGTCAGCAATGTGCTGTCCTGGACCTTGCCTCCCAGCGTGGTCTACCTGTGGACCCTGCCGATGTTTCACTGTAATGGTTGGTGCTTCCCGTGGACGTTGGCGGCAATCGGCGGGACCAGCGTCTGCCTGCGCCGGGTCGACCCGGAGGTGATCCTGCGCCTGATCAGGCAGCATCGGGTCAGCCACTACTGCGGTGCGCCCATCGTCCACTCGATGATCGCCGATGCTGCCGGTGCCGAGCAGGGAGCGATCGACCATAAGGTGTCGGGGCTGATCGCCGGTGCGGCGCCGCCGGCGTCCGTGCTGGAGCGGATGGAGAAGCTCGGTGTCGAGCTTACCCACGTCTACGGGCTGACCGAGACCTACGGCCCCGCCTCGGTGTGTGTCAAGCAGGATGGCTGGGACCAACGCCCCCTGGAGGAGCGGGTCAGGCTCAATGGACGCCAGGGGGTCACCTATCCCTTGCAGGAGTGCATCGCGGTACTGGACCCGACCACGCTGGAGCCCGTCCCTGCCGACGGTGAAACGGTGGGCGAGATCATGTTTCAAGGCAATATCGTCATGAAGGGTTATCTGCGTAACGAGGCCGCTACCAGCGAAGCCTTTGCCGGCGGCTGGTTTCACTCCGGTGACCTGGCCGTGGTGGAATCGGATGGCTACATCAAGATTCGCGACCGACTGAAGGACGTGATCATCTCGGGCGGGGAAAACATCTCCTCCATGGAAGTGGAGGAGATTATTCAGCGGCATGAAGAGGTCGAACTCGCGGCGGTCGTGGCTATGGTGGATGCCAAGTGGGGCGAAGTCCCCGCGGCCTTCGTCCAGTTGCGCCCCGGTAGCGAGCTGAGCGAAGACGCCTTGATCAGCTTCTGCAGGGAGAATATCAGCCGCTTCAAGGCTCCCAAGAAGGTGATCTTCGGGCCGTTGCCGACCACCCCCACGGGTAAGATCCAGAAGTTCCTTTTGCGCAAGCAGCTCGAGACCGGGCTGTCCGCCTGAGTCGAGCGAGGATGAGGCGTTGAAGCAGCGGCGCTGGCGGAACGACGACACGGTCCCTCGACGAAAGAAGGAAACTATCATGCACAGGGTGCGTCGCTGGGTGGTTCGCCATGCCAGACTCTTCGAGATGATCTATCGACGCTTCGAGCCGGCGCTGGTCAAGCTCGCTCCAGTATGGAGACGACTCGGTCACGAACGTGTCGAGGCGCCGGTCAGGGTGGTGGAGAAGGCCGCCAAGGGGGCGCTTTTCGACTGCCAGATGTGCGGTCAGTGCATTCTCTCTGCTACCGGCATGTCCTGTCCCATGAACTGCCCCAAGACACTGCGCAACGGCCCCTGTGGCGGGGTGCGTGCCGATGGGCATTGCGAGGTGAAGCCAGAGATGGTGTGTGTCTGGGTCGATGCCTGGGAAGGAAGTCGTCGGATGAAGCAGGGCGATCTCATCCACGCCGTCCAGTTGCCGGTCGACCATCGCCTCACGGGAAGCTCGTCCTGGCTTCGCGTGGTCCGCCAGCGGGACGGTACCTCCTCTTCAACCGTCAACAGAGAGACAACAAGATGAAGTTCGAAGACGAGCCCGTGCCGGGCTACTCCCTGCCGATCCTGCCTGGCCATGTCTCCCCCGGGCGGCTGGAGAGGGTGCTGCGGGCGGGCAAGTTCGCCATCACCAGCGAGATCGACCCGCCGGACTCTGCCGACCCGGCCGAGGTGCTCAAGCGGGCGGCAATCTTCGATGGCTATGTCGATGCCATCAACGCGACGGATGGCTCCGGCGCCAACTGTCATATGTCCAGCGCCGGGGTCTGCTCGCTGCTGACCCGAGTCGGCTATGCCACCATCCTGCAGATATCCTGCCGTGACCGTAACCGCATCGCCATGCAGGGCGAGATCCTCGGTGGAGCGGCCATGGGCGCCTGCAACCTGCTGTGTCTGACCGGTGACGGTGTGCAGGCCGGCGACCATCCCCAGGCCAAGCCGGTATTCGATCTCGACTCCATATCGCTGCTGCAGATCGCCCGTGGCATGCGCGACGAGCAGCGCTTCGAGAGCGGGCGGCGCATCGAGACGCCCCCACGGATCTTTCTCGGTGCGGCCGAGAACCCCTTCGTGCCGCCACTGGACTGGCGACCACTTCGCCTGGCCAAGAAGGTGGCGGCCGGTGCCCAGTTCATCCAGACTCAGTACTGCTTCGATATCGAACGGTTGCGCGACTTCATGCTCAAGGTGAACGATCTCGGTCTGCTGGAAGGCCCCGACCGCGTCTTCATCCTGCCCGGGATCGGGCCCCTGGCGTCTGCACGCAGCGCACGCTGGATCCGCGAGCATGTCCCCGGGGTGCACATCCCTGACGCGGTGATTGCTCGACTCGAGGGGGCCGAGAACCAGAAGGAGGAAGGCAAGCGACTTTGCATGGACCTGCTTCACGAAATCCGCGAGATTCCGGGAGTCAGCGGCGCGCACATCATGGCCTACCGCCAGGAGCACAGTGTGGCGGAGATCATCGAGACGACGGGGGTGCTCGAAGGCCGCGTGCCCTGGTACCCGGGGCGCGACGACCCGAAAGCGCTCAACCCCGAATCCCCAGATGCCTTGCAGCTCTAGCGTGATGGACCTCGATACCGGCACCGGGACGGTGCCTGATTAACTTGCCCTAGACCTGAGCGGCGTCACCGGCTAGACCGGGCGAGGTAATATCGGCTTCCTCCAGCAACCATTCACGAAACTGTCCGGCGATCGGTCGCTCCAGGCCTGTTCCCGCACTCACCACGTAGTAAGCCTGGTCACAGTTCAGAGGACGATCGAACAACACCGACAACTTTCCGGCGCATACCTCCGCCTGGTGTAGATCCCGACTGCCTAGAAGGACGCCCTGGCCGGCCATGGCCGCCTCCAGCGCCAGCAGCCCGTTGCCGAATCGCAGCTCCCGTAGCCTTCCGATTTCACAGCCCTGCTGCCGGAACCATTCTTTCCAGCCGTAGGGCTCGTTGATGCGGGTGAGGGTGCTGTCACACAGCAACGGCAGTCCGCGCAGTGTGTCGACACCATCCACGGTGGCGGCCAGTTCCGGTGCACAGATTGGCACCAGATCCAGGCCCATCATCCGCTGGGGCTCCAGGTCCGCGTAGTTGCCGTAGCCGAGTCGCACGGAAACGTCGATGCCCGCGCGCTTGAGATCGGCCAGGCCGAAGACGCTGTCACGGAGGCGGTCCACCGTATGCAGGCTCGCCTGCAGCCGCACTTCGGCGTCCGGGCAACGGGCGTAGAAACGGTGCAGGCGTGGCACGATCCATTTGGTGGCGAACAGGGGCTCGGCGCACACGGTGACGATCAGGCGCTCTTCGCCATAGGCGCGGATCTTGTCCACCGCACGACCCAGTGTATGAAACCCCTCATGCAGCTCCGGCAGGGCCACGCGCGCGGCCGGGGTCAGGCTGACCCGCCGATGGTGGCGGACGAACAGATCGACGCCGAGATACTCCTCAAGCGACTTGATCTGGTGGCTGATCGCCGCCGGGGTGACATTGAGCTCCTTGGCGGCCGCAGCGAAACTCCTGGTTCGCGCGGCGACCTCGAAGTAGGAGAGTGCGATCAGGGGTGGGAGCCGTGACATGACGAATTCTCACAAGAATGGCGGTGGGGCACTGTGCAACCAGGTGCTCCATTTAAGGGTCCCTATAATCGCCGAACTGGCAGGCGGCCAGTCCTGCCTCGCGGCAGCCCGACTGCCCCGGTTTTCACTGGCGGGCCGCCGTGACATAGCCTCGACTACGGGCGTGGCGTACTCTTGGCATCCTCTTCCTCCGCAACGGGTTCGACTGGCTCGCCATTTTCGTCCAGCAATTGGCGATCATACGCCGCCTGGAGGCCGGCATCTTCAACCGGCAGCGGCACCTCTTGTTCTTCTGCTGCTGTTTCATCAGTCCAGTCTGCCCAGTAATCAATATGGCCCGGATAGATTGGCGACAGAATCGCCACCACAATGCCGATAACCGAGAATACCGAAAACGCATAGGCATACCCGAAGCCGTCCACCAGCATGCCTGCAATGGGTGATCCCGCTGCTTGCCCGAGCGCAACAGCCATGAAGGGCAACACCGGCCCCATCGAGAGTCGACCGGGCAGCAGGCGGATGCCAGTCATGAGATACAACCCCGTAAGACTCATATAGGCAAGGCCGAAGACCAGCGCGGAGAACATCGCCAACCCTAACTGACTTGGGCTGGCGGCCAGCAATACCAGGCTCGAGGACAGCATCATCAGCATCAATGCTTGCGTAATAGGCGGATTATTGCGGTCAGCCAAGTCACTGACCATGGCACCACCGAGGCCGGCGACACCGACCGCGAACCATAGCCAACCGGTGTGGCCAGTGGGCAGCGCACCGAGTGTAACCGCCAGGTCCGGGGCGAAAAGCCAATACGGTGCAGCGATAAAGCCCATGGCAAAGGCGAACAACGTGAGCCGGATGAGGCGCGACCACTGCAACCTGCTGATTGGGGGCGGCGGCGCTGCGTTGGCGGGCATGATCCGTGATACCGAGGGGAGGAAGTACCACGCCGCAACGATCCCAATGCCCGCTAGCGCAGCGAACATTGCATAAGTGAAACGCCATGCATCGGACAGGAACACCACGGTAGGCACCGCGACGATGATACCTATGCTGGTACCTGCGTTCATGATCGAGCTCACTCGCCCGTGCATCGTGCGGCTCACCAGTGCCTGCATGGCAACGGTTAGTGCCGGCATCATAAAACCGGTACAGATGCCGCAGATAAACACGCCAACACCGAGCGATAGTGCACCTGAGGCCTGACTGATCAGGGCAAGACCGACAGCACCCAAACCACTCGACAGTATCGCTAATTTACGAGCACCAAGGCGATCAGCGGCGAGCGGCGCGACCAGCGTGGCGAGTACGAAGCTGATTAACGGCAGCGCCCCGATAATACCGATGAGGTAGGCCGACAGGTCCAGGTCAGTGCTGATGGAGGGTACGAACAGGCCGAAAGCGAAGCGTGCGAGCCCGAAACTGATCGCGATCAGCGCGGCACCAAAAAGGGCAAATCCCATGTTCGACAAGGTTCTCATTGGGCCTTGCTCCGGGCTGTTGCAATCAGGGTATCGACCATCGTTCGCGTGTCATCCAGGGCCGTCTGCGGGCCCAGCAGGGCCGCCGCCGTATTGCTGCCTTCCAGCACCATGAAGAGATGCCGCGCCAGGTCGGGTCGCTGGTCCAGGCCATCGCGGGCCACGGCTGCTTCGAGGCGTTTCATCAGGTCGGCCTTGGCGGCAGCCGCCAGGGCATGGATCTCGGCGCTGTGCTCGGCGAACTCGCCCATCGCCTTGACCATGATGCAGCCATGCTGGCTATACCGCTTCAGCCAGTGGCCATGTGCATCGACCAGGGCTCGAGTCACCTGGCCTGGCGAGGCGGAGGCCGCTGCCGCATCGAGGCTGGCTATGAAGCGTTCATGGCGGGTCGACAGAACTGTCGCCACCAGGGCTTCCTTGGAAGCGAAGTGGTTGTAGAGCGTCATGCGCACCACCCCGGCGGCAGCCACGATGCGGTCGATGCCAGTGGCGTGGAATCCCTGCTCATAGAAGAGTCGCTCCGCCGTGGCGAGCAACTGGTCGCGCTTGGAGGCTGGCATCGTACGCTGTTCCTATATAGACCGATCTATCTAAATTCAAGCCTATCTAAGTACAGGACACCCGGCGGTGTCAAGCGACCCCCTCTTGGCCCATTGCTGGGCCCGTTCCGGGGCGATGACAGCCAGACAGTAAAAAGGCCGCTTTCCCGGGGAAAGCGGCCCTGCACGTTACCACTTACTTATCAAGCAATCAGCATTACTTATCCGACGTGCTGGTCGACTTCTTGCTGTTGTCGGCCTGCCGCTGGCTTTTCTGTTGAGAATTGCCTACCTCTTCCTTGCCCTTCTGGAACTGGCCCTCTACTTGAGCTTTCCCTTTCTGCATGTTTTCTTCGAGCTGCTTGCTGCCTGAGTGCATGCTCTCAGACGTCAGCTGCTGGGTCTCCTTCAGGTATTCCTGACTCAAGGCCTGAATCCTGTCAGCGTCTTTCTTCATCTGCTCACTCAATTCCCGGACGGCCTGCTGCTGCTTCTCGACGACCTGCCGAAAACTGTCGGAATCCTTCACCTCAAGCCAGGAGCGGGACTGTGCCAGGTTCTTGTCCGCAAAGACCCGAACCGACTCGAACTGTACCGAGAAGAGTTTCTCAAAGTAATCGGTGGTCAGTGCCCCGTAGGCACGCGCCGGCTCCAAAACGGCGTTGTCGAACTGCCCTTTGGCCCTTTCGCTGCTTCGTTCGCTAGACTGGTTGCCATCTGACTTGGTCTTTTCAGCGCTCATTTAATTTCTCCATGACTTGTAACAAACAAGTGAAGTAATGATTCAAGTAATCTTTGCAATTCAGCAAGTCGTTCCTTAACAAGCTGATGCTGATGTCGCCTGTTTGTGTAGATTCCTTCTCGGGCTGGCAACTGCGGCTACATCACTCGAACCATAAACAGTCAAAGAGAGTCTTTCTGTGCGGTAGCACACCCAATGACATCCAAACCAGCGTTATTCAGCAGGAGGGCTTGGAATAAGGAGCTTGGACAAGGGGCTTGGAATAAGGAGCTTGGAAAAGGGCCCGCGTGAGATCGCGAGCCCTGAAAGTACTTGCGGAGAAGGGCTTAGGCGGCTCCCGGCTCCCGGAAGTGTTGCCAGGCATGGTGGTAGAGTACGCCGGCATAGCCGTTGCGCTGAATGATCTTGAGGATCTTCGCGGGGTTTTCGTCATCCAGGGCCTTGTGCAGTTTCGCTCGCTGCTCGTCATCGAGGGCCTCGTACCAGTGGTAGGGCTTGCCCTGGGCATTGCCATCCTCGGCCTTGCGCATCAGGTCCATTTCGATGCGCCCGCCATGTCGGTACAGGATATCGAAGCCCTCCTGCAACTGGGTCGTCGGCACATCGCACGGCTTTTCGAGGCCTTCCAGCACGTTGTAGTAGTAATAGCTCAGCGGTTGCATGTGGCTCCTCCAGAGGTATGCCGTTGCTCATCCCTACTAGGCACCGTCCGATAACTGCCTACGCTCGCCGACTTTTCGGACAGTGCCTAACCTGCTTTCCTTTTCTCCATCCTGCCTGAGACAAGGCGGCAAGCTCAATTGAAAAATGCGCACCATCCGGACACTGCTCCACTCCCGGGGGGTGGCCACGGTGAAGCCGCGCGACAGAGGCTTATCGCGTCGGGATCACTGCTGGAAGATATTCGGCCAGTGCTCATCGGCCGTGGCGATGTAGTCGGGAATGTTTCTTTCCCAGCGCCATTGGATCCATTTGCTGAAGTTCAGATAGAGCTTGCCATCGACGATCTTCCAGGCCTCGGGAACGGTTGCAGCGGCCTCACCACGCGCCGCCGCCCAGGCACACCAGCCGCCGTACTGGGGCGCATAGGTTTCGGGGTCCGCCTGGAACAGGTCGCGATGCTCGGCCGACACGAACTGCCAGGTAGCATTGCCCCACTCCCACTGATAGTCGGGCGAGCCCTGTGCCGGCTGCCCCTGGGTGAAGTAGGCCACCGGGTCCGTACCGCCGATGGCCAGGCCATCGCGTGTAAAGATGCGCCCTTCGGCGAACGCAGTCATGGGCCAAGTCAGGCCGATCATCAGGGCGACTACCAGCCACCAACTCGCACGTTTCATGGTTTGCCTCCTCGCGACTCGTCGCTAAAGAGGTACTGTCGAGAAATGGCTCTCCACCTTACAGGCGCTACCGGAGCACGATTTTCGGCAGGGAGCCAGCAGGCCCTCGGCGAGGTAGCGCAGCACCACCCACGTTCACCGCAGGATGAAGCGCAGCAGCCGTTCTGCCATCCTGCCGAATGGCGGACGTAGCAGTGTCGTGACGTTCCAGCGGCCTTGCACGTAAATCCCCTTGGCATGGCTCAGCCGGCGGAAACCTTCTATGCCGTGATAGGCGCCAATGCCACTCGCGCCGACGCCGCCAAACGGCAGGTCGTCCTGGGCGATGTGCATGAGCGTGCCGTTGATGGTCACATTGCCCGACGTCGTGCCGTCGAGCACCTGGCGCTGCGCCGCCTTGTCGTGTCCGAAGTAGTAGAGCGCCAGTGGGCGGGGGCGTGCCTCGACGATGTCGATTGCCTCATCAAGCGTGCGATAGGGGAACACCGGCAGGATCGGCCCGAAGATCTCCTCATGGGCGATGGTCATGTCGTCGGTGACGCCGAGTACCACCGTCGGACGCATGGCACGGGGATGAGCACTCGGCGCCTCACGGCCGATCTCGCGTACCGTCGCGCCCTTGGCGCGGGCATCCTCCAGCAGGTCGTTCAGGCGGGCCAGGTGCCGGTCGTTGATCACCCAGGTGTAATCCTCGCTCGCCGGGCCATCGGGGTAGGCGGCCACCACGGCCGCCTCGTAATGGGTGAGGAAGGCCGCAAGCTCCTCCTCATGCACCAAAGCGTAGTCAGGCGCGATGCAGGTCTGGCCACCGCTTACCAGCTTGCCGAACACGATACCGGCGCAGGCGTGATCCAGTGAATGACCTTTCTCGACGATGACGGGCGACTTGCCGCCCAGCTCCAGCGTCACCGGCACCAGGTGCTCGCTGGCCGCCTGCATGACCTTGCGCCCGACCGCCGTACTGCCGGTGAAGACCAGATGATCGAACGGCAGGCCGGAGAAGGCCGCGCCGACAGATGCATCGCCGTTGACCACCGCCACCTGCTCCGCTGAAAACAGCGCGCCGAGTATCTCCTCGAGTAGCGCGTTGATCGTCGGGGTGAATTCCGAGGGTTTCAACAGCACCCGGTTGCCGGCCGCGAGCGCGGTTGCCAGCGGCATCAAGGCGAGCACGACAGGGTAATTCCACGGCGCCATGACCCCGACAACACCCAGCGGCTGGTACTCCACTCGTGCCGAGCCGAACTGCATGTGAACGGCCACATGGCGCTTTTCCGGGCGCATCATGCGGCGCAGGTGCTTGTGCAGATAGTCGATCCCGCTGACCGTGCTCCCGAGCTCCATGATGCTGGTCTCGTGGCGTGAACGATGGCCGAAATCGGCGCTGATGGCCTCCTCGAGCCGGGTACGGTTCTCGATCAGCGCGGCGCGCAGCCGTGAAAGATCGGCGCGGCGCTCGGCGAGTGATGGCGCACCGTCGCGGCGATAGGCCTCGCGCTGAGCGGCGAGCAACGGAGCCAAGTCGACGGCAGGCGAGGCGCTGGGGTCAGTGGTCATCGGGTAGCTCCTGGGTTCTGGTGACGAATGGTCAAGACTACTACTGTGTCGTCGTCGAGCTTGATGAAGGTTGGTCTGGCCTTGCCGACCTCCTTAGTCAAAGGGAAGGCTTGTTACAGCGTCTCCGCCAGGAGCAGGGCCAGCCGCTTGTGATGCAGGTCGTCGGCGGCTGCGTCAAAGGAAGGAGCGTCCTTGGCCGTGAAGCCGTGGGCGGCGCCCTTGTAGAGCTCGGTGGTGAAATGCACGCCTGCTGCGGCCAGCGCCTCGTCCATGCGGGCAATCTGCTCGGGTGGCAGCAGTTCATCCTTGTCGGCGTGGCCGAGATAGACCCGCCCCTCGATGGTGCCAACCACCTGGACCAGGCTGTCTGGGTCGTCGGCCTCCGCCAGCCGGGCCGAGTGGAAACCCGCCGCGGCGGCAACGCGGTCAGGGTGCTCGGCCGCCATGCGCAGTGCGAAGGCCCCGGTCATGCAGTAGCCGACCACGCCCAGCTTGCCGCCGGCGAACTCGGCCTGGGAATCGATGCACGCCAGCAAGGCGACGAAGTCACGCGATTGCGCCGCGGGCGTCAGGTGGCCAGCATACTCGAACAGTGTCGGTCGCACGTCCGAGTCGCGGAACGACTTGCCCGCCGGTACGACGGGGCCGCGCGCATCGCGGTAGTAGACGTTGGGCATCAACACGGCATAGCCGTTGTTCGCGATTCGCTGGGCTTTCTCGTGATAGCACGGGCGCAGGCCACCGATATCGGTGAACAGCACCACGGCCGGTAGGGGGCCGTCGGCATTGCCGGGCGTGACGATATAAGCATCGATGGTGCCGTCGGCAGCAGGGATTTCGATAGCGCGAGACATGGATGAGCTCCGGGGTGTCGTTGGCGAATGGACGCGGGCAGGGACGAATGCACTCGAGAGGAATCTAACCGGAGACAGGCCCGGTTGACGAGGTGGTGACTGTCCCGCTATGCATAAGGATAGATCCCGGTCAGGAGCCATACCGTAAGCACGCGCTCGAGGAGGCCAATATGCTCGGCGCCATCGCCGGCGATATCATCGGCTCGGTACACGAGGGAAGCGGCACCAAGCACCGCGACTTTCCGCTGTTCACGCCGCACAGCACCTTCACCGACGACAGCGTGCTCTGCGTGGCAGTCGCCGAGGTACTGCTGCACGGCGGCGACTTCGTCGATGCCTTCCATGACTACTTCCATCGCTATCCAAACGCCGGCTTCGGCGGCGGCTTCATGCGCTGGGCGGCGAGCCGTGATCGGCAGCCCTACTACAGCTGGGGTAACGGCTCGGCCATGCGGGTGCCCCCGGTGGGCTTCGCCGCCACGTCACTGGAGGAGGCGCTAAGCCTGGCCAGGCGCAGCGCCGAGGTCACCCACGACCACCCCGAAGGCATCCGCGGCGCCCAGGCGGTGGCGGCGGTAATCTTCCTGGCGCGCCAGGGCGCCGACAAGGCGAGCCTGCGTGCCGAGGTGGAGCGGCGCTTCGGCTATGACCTCTCCCAAGCCCTGGACGAGATCCGACCTAACTATCGCTTTGATGTCTCCTGCCAGGGCTCGGTGCCGCCGGCGATCCTCGCCTTCCTGGAGGCCGACAGCGTCGAGGCGGCCATCCGCAATGCGGTATCGCTTGGCGGCGATGCCGACACCCAGGCATGCATGGCGGGCGCCATGGCCGAAGCCTTCCATGGTGGCCTGCCTGAGTCGCTGCGAAGCGAGACACTGGCGCGGCTGACGCGGGAATTGCGCGAGCTGGTGGAGGCCTTTGAGGCCAAATTCCCGGCATCCTGATGCCACGTCCGCACAAGTGTGGGGAGCCGTTTGCAGGGCACTTGATCCCCTTCGGTTGAACGGGGGATGCCGGCGAGCGTGCTGATAGGCTGGGGTTCAGTGCGCTGCCGCCGAGCATCGCGCGTTACAACGAACAAGGAGGGAATAGGATGCCGTTTTCAGGCTATTGCCTTGCACGCCCCGGGTGGACAGCCCGCTTCATGGGAGCCGGCCTTCTGGCGGCGGGGATGGCACAAGCCAGTGGCAGCGAACCCGAAGAACGGATGCCCGCGGGCATGCTGTTCGACATGGTAGACCCCACGCTGTGCATGATGCCCCCGCAAGAGGTCGATGACGCAGCGCTGGTGGCCATGCTCGATAGCGACGACCCCGAGATGGCGCCTCCCGTCACCGGTGCCTGGGAACACCGCGGCGAGCACTGGCGAGCCTACGGTCAGGGGTGGTTCAACGTCAGCGACAGCAGCGGGATGGTCGCCGCCACGGAGCTCATCCTGAGGAGCGAAAGCGACGAGCTGCAACACCTCTGCCTGGTTCTTTCCCCCCACCAGGGCACGCAGATGGTGGCGGGCGAGGCACACCTGGTCGGGCCGACCGTCGAGAGTGTCGATGGTGATACCTTCATGGTCGTCGGGCTGTTGGGCGAGCGGCTTGAGGGAGAGTTCGACTCCCATGCGGAAGTACTCACGCAAACCGGCAGCCTCGAACTCGAACGGCCCGCCGATGACATTCTCGCAGGAAGCCTGGCGTTCGACGCCCGACTTGTCGACATGCAGGGACAGCCACTCGAGAATGCCGAGGCTTCTCTGACGCTGGAGATCGGCGAGCTTCACCGCGAAGCCGCCATGCGGGTGGTCAACTGGGGCAGCGACGACCTGGAGGAGGCGTCCGCTCCTGCCGTCAGCGAAGAGGAGCTGGCCGAGGTCAGGGCACTGTTTCTCGATGATATCCGCCTGGAGCTGGAGCCGGCCCTGACCCCCGACAACAACGATATCGTGCAGCACACCGTCTACCGCTACGACTACGCTACCTTTGCCTCGCGCTCCGAGGACAGCGGCTGGCGCAGCACACGGGAAACCTTCTTCTACCGCGACGGCGATCAGCTCGTACCGTTCCAGCGGCCCTCCACGGACATGGATCTGCCGTTCTTCGAAGGGCTGGTCGACCCCGACTTCGTCCTCGACGAGGCCTCCGCCGGCGACTTCCGCTCGCTGCTGATGACACTGACCGGTGAAGACTTCTTCGATGAAGACGAGGTCAAGCTGGACAACATCGTCAATGTCCGTCCCGACGAGTGGATCTTCTTCACCGGGACCTTCTTCGACCACTACAAGGCCTTCGCTGCCTACACCGACGACGAAGGGCGCGTGGAAAAAGTCGTTTATCGGCTCAAGCAGCAGCCGGCGTCCTGATTCGGGTGGGCCCACCCCACTGCAGCACCACCCACGACCGCCTTTCAACCCCTGCCGGCCGCCTCGAGAATCGCCTGGCGCAGTGCCTCGGGCGGTTGGGCGCCCGACAGGCCGGTGGTGCCGTTGAAGATGAAGGTGGGCACACCGCTCACTCCCAGGCGCCGAGCCTCGTCGAGGCCGGCTTTTACCTCGGCCCGGCCCTGGTCGCTGGCGAGAAAGGCGGGGATGTCGATATCCGCTAGCCCGCCGTCTCGGGCGGCGCTGGCCAGTACCGCACTGTCACCGATATCCTCACCCTCGACGAAGTAGCGCCGGAAGAGCGCGCTGACCACCGCCGACTGGACGCCATGTTCCCCGGCGAGCCAGATCAGCCGGTGGGCGTCGAAGGTATTGGGGGTTCGCGTCATGCGTTCGTGGTGGATCTGGATGCCGGCCTGTTCGGCGGCTGCCTCCACCTGGGCGTCGAGCGCCCGGGAGCGCTCCCAGGAGCCGAACTTGGCGGTGCGGTAGTCACGCCGTGACAGGCCTTCGGCGGGCATGTCGGGGTTGAGCTCGAAGGGGTGCCAGGCCACCGATACTCTGAATTCCTCGGGCAGTTCGGCCAGGGCGAGATCGAGGTGGCGTTTGCCGATGAAACACCATGGGCAGATGGCATCGGAGATCACGGTGATGTCGACGTGGGGCATGGTCGCTGAGCCATTGGGTAGGGTTCCATCGAACCTTACCATCCCCAGGTCGTGATCGGCGCTCCTCATGTAGCCGGGCACCCTGACGCAGGCCGAGTTGGAAGCACTGCGAGACATCGGGGTCCGCAAGGCGCAGGGCTACCTGCTGGGGACTTACGCTACCCCATGTTAGGCTATGCCAAGAGAGGTGAATTGGACCAGAGAGAAACCTCGACGTTTCTGAGGGATCGGGACATGAACAGAACCAAGACCTTGCAACTATTACGAGATCACCTGACGACGCTGTCCAGCGAATACGGCGTAACCTCGTTGGCACTTTTTGGTTCCATGTCTCGCGATGAGGCCCGTGAAGACAGCGATATCGATATCCTGGTGAGCTTTGATGGCCCAGCGACCTCGGCTCGTTATTTCGGGGTGCAGTTCTACCTGGAGGACCTGCTGGGCCATCCAGTGGATCTGGTGACTGACAAGGCACTACGTCCTGAACTCAGGCCCTATGTCGAGCGTGAGGCTGTTCGTGTCTGAAGCCCGCAGCATGCGCGAATGGCGCTTCTACATCGTTGACATGATCGGCTTTGCCGAGAAAATCCTGTCCTATACGGAAGGCCTGGATCAGGATAGCTTCACCGCCCACGACCTTACCTACGACGCTACGTTGCGTAATCTTGAGCTCATTGGCGAAGCGGCAACCCGCATTCCCGATGAGGTTCGTCAGCAGTATCCGGATATCCCCTGGCGGATGATCGTTGCTACCAGGAATCGCCTTATTCATGCCTATCTGGGTATTGATGACGATACCGTATGGAGCATCATCCAGGACAATATCTCCGAGTTGCTGGAGCAATTACGTGTAATCAAAGCTCAGCAAGCAGGCGAGTAATGCAAGTGTCGCCGTTCTTCTCAATCCAGCCGTCCTGATTCCGCTAGCGCTCAGCGCTCCAACAGGCCCTCGGCGAGCGCCTCACCGAGGCGGTCGACGGCGGTGGCCAGCTTCTTGTCGATGACGTGCAGATACTCGGTCCAGTCGTCCACGTGGTGCAGCTCAGCCTTGCCGTCCGAAATGCCGCGCAGCACGACCAGCGGCACGTCGAAGCGCATGCAGGCTCGAAGGCAGGCGTAGCTCTCCATGTCCACCATCTCGGCGGTGATGGCGTCATAGGCCGAGCCCGAGACGATATTGGCGCCGGTCGATAGTGTGGCCTCGCGAATGCCGGGAATGCGCAGCGGCAGCGGAAGTGTCGCCGGCAGGTCGAGAAAGGGCGTGGCGCCCTTCTCGAAGCCCAGCGGCGTGGCGTCCATGTCGCGATAGGAAACAGAGGTAGCCTGATAGATCTCGGTCTGCTCCAGCACCCGGCTGCCGGCCGAGCCCAGCGACACCACCAGATCCGGCAGGCGCCCTTGCTGTGCGAGGGCGGCAAGGGCAGCGGTAACCTCGACGGCCGCCTCCACGGGGCCCACGCCACTTATGCGCGGTGTGAAACGCTGCTTGAGATGGCGCCCGTATTCGGCCTCGGCCGCCATTACGAAGAGAATGTCGCGGCCGCCCAGTTGCGTCAGCGGCGGCGTGTGCTGAGCCGCGCTCATGCTTCGATCCTCACCTGAGCCTCAGGCATCGCTCGCGTTGCCGACCGTCTGGATGACCTCGAACCCTTCGAAGTTCGGCGGGCCCAGGTAGAGCCCCTCGCGCTTGCTCTTACCGGCGTTGGCATGCGCTGCGCGGAACGCCTCGGAGTGCGTCCAGGCCTCGAAGTCCTCGCGCGAGCGCCAGATGGTGTGAGAGGCGTAGAGCACGTGATCCTCATTCTCGGGGCCGCGCAGCATATGAAACTCGACGAAACCGGGCAGGCCCTGCAGGTGGGTCTCCCGCTCCAGCCAGATCTGCTCGAACTCCTCCACTCTCTCGGGATTGACCCGAAAACGGTTCATGGCGATGAACACAATATTGCTCCTTGCGGTCAGGCGGCCAATGGTGACCGTTTGACGATGACACCTTCGCCGATGAGGGGCAAGATCACCGCCATTCGCTGGGCTATGCTACCAGCACGGTGAACCGTTCATTAGTGATGGGAGGCGAACCATGGCCAAGCGCTTCAAGGTAGGCGACCACGTCAAATGGAACTCCGAGGCGGGGCACGTCAGCGGGAAGATCATCCGCGTGCATACCAAGGACACGGAGTACAAGGGACACAAGCGCCATGCCAGCGAAGAGGAACCGCAGTACGAGATCAAGAGCGACAAGACCGATCACATCGCCATGCACAAGGACTCGGCGCTGACCAAGATCGATGAATAGCGAAGTTATTGCTGAGGCGCCTAGAAGCCCACTCAGCATCGCCAGCCTTCGCAGTGTGGCGTACGAAGGCGCCACCTTTGCCTGAAAAGGGTATCGTCATCGAAAGCCACCGGGGAGAGACGCCGATGCTCAAGGGAAGCTGCCTGTGCGGCAAGGTCCGCTACGAAGTCAGCGGAGAAATTGAAGAAGTCTCGATGTGCCACTGCAAGCAGTGCCAGAAGGCCCAGGGCTCGGCCTTCGCCGCCGTGGCGCCGATCCGCTCGGCCGACTTCCGCATCACCCAGGGCGCGGAATACCTCAAGGAGTACCGCGCCACGCCGGATAAGGCGCGGGTGTTCTGCGCCGAATGCGGCAGCCCGATCTACAGTGCCCGCGACGACCGGCCCGAAGCCAAGCGGCTACGGCTGGGCACACTGGATACGCCGATATCGCCTAACAAGCGCTACCACGCCTGGGTCTCGTGGTTCGAGCTTGCCGATGGGCTGCCCAAGTTTCCGCAAGCCTCGCGCTGAAGTAGTACTACCCTCCTGAGTCGCGTGGGAGATGCTGCCCAACGGGTCGTTCCCGAGCCATTGAGTTCTCCTCTCTGGGCGGCTGACAGGTTGGGCTGCGAAAGTAAAGTGCGCTGGTCATAAGGCAGAGAGCATAGGGCTGCGAGGAGCCTGTCGGCGAGGCTCAACATGAGGAACTGCCTCGATCAGTTGCCGGGTATAGTCGTGTTGCGGGGACGCGAGCACTTGACTCGTTGAGCCAGTCTCGACGATACGGCCGCCAAGCATCACGGCGAGGCGGTGGCTTACTCGTTCAACGACCGCAACGTCATGTGTGATGAAGAGCAGCGATAATCCCAGGCGCTGCTGAAGCTCCTGCAGAAGCTCGGTGACCTGCTTGGCAATCGATACATCCAGCGCTGACACCGGCTCATCGGCAATGATCAGCCGTGGCCGGACGGAGAGTGCTCGGGCAATGCATAGACGCTGGCGCTGCCCCCCTGAAAATTGATGTGGGTAGCGTTCGTGGTGTTCGCTACCCAGCGCCACCTCTTCCAGCAGTGTCACTGCCAGGTCCCGGCGTTCGCGCTCTTTCACCAGGCCATGGATCAGTGCGGGCTCGGTCACCAGGTTCCAGGCCGGTAATCGGGGATTGAGGGCAGCAAAAGGGTCCTGGAAAATCATCTGCACTGCGCGACGCATCGGCAGCAGATGGCGCCCCTTCAGGAGGGAGACATCGCGACCATCGAGTCGAATGGCACCTGCATGTATCGGCGTAAGACGCAGGATCGAGCGCGCCAAGCTGGACTTTCCGCACCCCGACTCACCTACCAAGCCCAAGGTTTCTGCGTGGCCGATATGCAGGCTGACGCCATCGACGGCACGCACCTCTTGACGTGGCGCGAAAGGGTGGGGACGTCGGCTCGGAAAGATCGTCACCAAATCACTAACGTCCAGTACCGGCGCTGACTCTTTCGGTGGGACTGGCGACCCGGCGCCAAGGCGTGGCGCGGCTTCCATTAGCAGGCGTGTGTAAGGCTCGCGTGGCGTGTCGAATAGCGCAGAAACCGAGGCCTCCTCGATTTTGTGACCGTCCTTGAGCACTACCACACGGTCTGCTATTTCCGCCACAACGCCCATATCATGGGTGATGAAAAGCACGCTCATGCCGGTCTCTTCCTGGAGCTGGCGCAGCAGCGCAAGAATCTCGGCTTGGGTGGTCACGTCCAGGGCGGTGGAGGGTTCGTCGGCGATCAGTAAGCTCGGCTTGGCGGCGAGTGCCATGGCAATCAGTACGCGTTGACGCTGCCCGCCCGAGAGTTCATGGGGGTACTGGCGGAGCCGCTGGGCGGCGTGGGGCACCTTTACGCGCTCAAGTGACTCGATGGCCAGGCGCTGCAATGCCCTGTGGGTAATCGCTTGTTCTTTTCCTAGTGCCTCGAATAGCTGCTGGCCGATGGTCATGACCGGGTTGAGCGCAGTCATCGGCTCCTGGAAGACCATGGACACCAGTCGCCCGCGGATAGCTTGCATCTGCTTGTCGGTGAGTGCAGTGAGATCATGTGTCTCATCGCCGAACAATCTGATGCGCCCCTGGGTAATGCTGCCGCCCTCATGTTCGATCAGCCTCAGGATCGCCAGAGCGGTGGCCGACTTCCCCGACCCCGACTCGCCGACCAATGCCAGGGTCTCATGACGGTGCAGGGTGAAATCGAGCCCTTTTACCGCTTGATGTTCACCGAAGCAGATATGCAGGTTCGAGACGTCAAGTAGCGGGGCTTTCATGATATCGCCTGCGCTGAAGACCAATGGGATTCGGGCTGTAGCGGCTTGAACCAGCGACTTGCAGGTGGCGTGAATGTTACGCTCAACGGATCTTCGCCATATACCTGCCAGCTCACGCTGTCGCCAAGCTCAAGGCATCCCCAGGCGCCAGCAGGCTTGCCCAGGGTCGTAAAGCTTTCAGTAAGCGACTGCTGGGCGAGATAGAAGACACCCCCCGCCTGAGTGACGGCATTCCAGTGCACGTGCCCCGAGAGGTGCACGATGGGTACCTGGGCACAGGCCATAATGTCACGCACTTGGGCTGACTCCGGGTAGGCGCTCAGGTGAGGTGCGCGTTCGAAATAGTAGTTTCCTACCGGTGGGTTTGGTGCAACGGGGATATGGCTGACGACAAGCTGCGGACGCTGAGCTCGCTGCAACGTCTCGGCTAGCCACGCGATATCCCCATCGGGTAGGGCCAGATGTCTCTTCCCACCCGAATGTAGACGCGGATCGGCACGCCATAGCACCAAGTCCCACTCGCCCAGTGCGACGACTTGATGATCCAGTGCTTGGCCGAGAATCTCGGCATTGTCAGCAACCGACAGGTTCTCCAGGTCGTGATTACCGTTGACATGGAAGCGTGGGCAGCGAATCTCCGTCAGTACCTCGGCAATTTCATTGGCCAGGCGGCGGTCGGTTTCGGGATCGACATCCGAGATACGGTCGCCGAGTTCGACGACGGCATCCGGCTGCAGGGCGTTGACTGCTTCGACGAAGTCGCGTGTGAGGCCAAGCGCTGCATTTCCGCACTTGGTACGCGTGTCGGGACCATGATGAATATCGGTGACGACGGCCAGTCGCAGAGCCATGATGGATCTCCTATGAGGCGCGCCGCCTCCTGGACGGCGCGCCATTCAACTTGGGGGTTCAGTTCGAGGCCGGAGTGATTCGGCCAGCCCGGAAGTCCAGCACGTAGGGGATATGGCTCGGCAGTGGCTGCCAATCGATGCCCTCACGCATGCCCCATGCCTCATAGGGCCGATAGAGCGGCAGCACCGGCGGATCCTGCTCGATACGCTCCATCAGCTCGGCATAGGCGCTGCGGCGCTCTTCCACAGAGTCTGAAAAACGGAAGCGTTCCCAGGTCTCCTGGTAAGCCTCATCGGTATTGAAGCGATCGCAGCTCTCCGAAGGCCCATCCGGCCCCCACATCACGCCGAAGGAGCCAAACGGGTCGGCAAAGTACATGGGGTTTGACCAGTTGCGGGTCATCAACTCCGGTGTGCAACCCGTCCACGATTCGATCACGTTGATCTCGCCATTGACGCCCACGGCATCCCACATCTCCATGATCGCCTGAGCGGCCATCAGGCCATTGGTGTAGTAGGCGGAGTGAGTGTCGTAGGTGATGGTGGCACCGTCGTAGCCAGCTTCGTCGAGGAGGCGGCGTGCCTCCTCGGGGTCATGTCGAAAGGTCTCGAGTTCCGGCATGTAGAGCTCGCCAAATTCCTGCATGGTGTGCGTCGAGGGCACTTCGGCCATGCCTCCCCATAGCGACTCATTGAGCAGGTCGCGGTCGATGGCCAGGCTTAGCGCTCGACGAATGCGCGGGTCTTCCAGCTCGGGGTGGTTGACGTTCATGATCATGACATGGAAGAGCGGTGTCACCGAGCCAGCTGTCTTCAGGCTGGGGTCGTTGTCGACCAAGTCCAACTGGTCGGGTGCCAGGTTGGTGATCATGTCCACTTCACCCGAGCGCAGCGCGGTGACCCGGCTGACCGTTTCGGGAATACGCGAAGCGATGACCCGCTCATAGGGGGCCGGCTCGCCCCAGAAGTCGTCGAAGCGTTCGTAGACGATACGCTCTCCCGGTACGAATTCGGCGATCCGGTAGGGGCCGGTTCCCACCGGTGCAAGACCGAACGCCTCGTAGTCCGACACTTCATCGACCTCGGGGTGACCGGTGAGGCCCCTCAGGTAATCCTTGGGCACGATCATGGTCTGCTGCATCGACAGCAGCGTCTCGAAGATCGGCTCCGGCTTGGCCGTGTAGACACGTACCTTGCCATCCTCGGTGGCCTCGGCACGGGTAAAATTGCCAAGGCGGTCGCGCTTGCGTACCAGGTAAGGTGGATAGGTTGGTGAAAACATGCGGTTCAGGGAAAACACCACGTCCTCTGGCGTCATCTCCGAGCCGTCATGGAACTTGACCCCTTCACGCAGCGTGAACTCGATCATCTGTGGAGAGACGATTTCCCAGTCGGTAGCCAGGCCGGGGGCGAAGTCACCCGAACCGTCGTGGTCTCTGTCAATCAGGGTGTCGAAGCTGTTGTAGTAGTATTGCGAGCCGGCATTGGAGTGATCGCTGCCAGGATCGAGGTAGTTATTCATGTTTTGAACGCCGACGCGCAGCTCCTGCGCCAGGGCGGGCTGAGCCGCCAAGGTGGCGGCGGCGATGGTACCTATCAGTACTTTCTTCATGATGACCTCTTGGGACGACTTGAGCTGAATGTGTCAGACGGCACTTGCAGTTGATTCAGCGCTGGCGCAGCCGAATATCGGCGCGGTCACGCAGGAAATCGCCGATCAGCTGCACGACCAGGGTGACGAGCAGGATGAGCAGCGAAGGGACTATCACCAGCCAGGGAGCGCTTGGCATGTAGTCGCGCCCCTGGCCTACCATGCTGCCGAGCGTGGCGGTGGGCGGACGAACTCCCAAACCGAGGAAGGAGAGCGTCGATTCGAGAAGCACGATCTGCGAAAAACTGAGTGCGAACATCACCACCAGTGGTGATACCAGGTTGGGCAGCAGGTGACGGGTAGCGATACGCCAGGGAGATGCGCCGGCGGCCAGGGCTGACTCGATGAACGGCTGGTTGCGTAGCTTGATGACTTCACCGCGCACCACCCTTGCGAAGGTTTCCCAACCGGCGATACCTAATACGATGATCAGCACCAGCAGATCGCCGCCGAAGATTGCCACTGCCAACAGGGCCAGCAGGGTGAAGGGCACGGCGATCTGGATATCGATGGCACCGGCAACAAGGTCGTCGATCAAGCCGCCCTTGAGGCCGGCAACCAATCCCAGTGCCAGCCCCAGCAGCATCCCGAGTGAAGCCCCACCCAAGCCGATGCCCAGGGTGATGCGCAGTGCGTGCAGTCCACGCGAGAAGATGTCGCGCCCTAACTCATCTGTGCCTAGCCAATGGCCCATGGCGGCACCCTCGAAGCCCACGGGGGGACTTAACCTAGCGAGAAGCGTTTGCTGGTTCGGGTCGAAGGGAGCCAGCCAGGGGGCCAAGGCCGTGGCCCCTAGCAACAATAGGCCGACGACAATGGCCAGACGTACCAGCGGTGTGGCATCGGACCAAAAAGTTTGTGCGTGAAAAAAATACTTGGCGATTCGCTTCATGAGACTCGCGCTCCCAGACGCACGCGGGGATCAACCAGCGCATAGGCGATATCGATGAGGGTGTTGATCACCACCACGGCGGCCGCCACCGCCAGCACACCGAACTGCAATACCGGGTAGTCACGACGGATCGCTGCTCGCACCAGGAGGTCGCCGATCCCCCGCCAGGAAAAGATGCTCTCGATGACCACAGCGCCGGAGGAGACCAGGGCTGTGACCATCAGGCCGAATACCGACAGCACCGTGATCAGGGTGTTGCGCAAGACATGGCGCACGATCACTTCACGCTCCGACATGCCCTTGGCGCGCGCCGTGCGTAGATAGTCCTGCCCCAGCACATCCAGCGTGGCGTTGCGGGTATAGCGAATCAGTGCGGCAATATAGGTCAGCGACAGTGCCGTGACCGGCATCAGGTAGTGCGCCCAGGTGCTGTTGCCGGCACTGGGCAGGATCTGCAGCCAATAGGAGAAGACCAGCAACATCAGCGTGGCCAACACGAAATTCGGCGTGGCATAGCCGAGGAATGCCAGCGTCATCACGCTCTGGGCAGACGTGCTGCGGCGCCTCACGGCGGCAAAGACCCCGGCAGGAATGGCGACAACCAGGGTCATCAGAATGGCGCCGCCGATGAGCTGCAGCGTAGGGCCGATGCGTTCCCAGAACACCTGTGTAACCGGGCGTCGCTCAGTGAAGGAGAGTCCGAACTCTCCCTCGGTCATGCCTCTCAGGTAGCGCCAGTACTGTGTGAAAACATCCTCGCGCAGGCCATAGTAGGCGATCAGTTCCGAGCGGCTCTGGGCATCCAGCCCTTCGCCAGCGATAAAGTCGATGGCGTTGCCCGACAATCGAGTGGCAAAGAACACCACCGTCACGACCACGAACAGGGTGATGGCCATCTTTACGATGCGCATGATCAAGAATCTCAGCACGATGCCCCTCCCAATATTTGCCCGAGCCCGGCATTTGGCATGACCTCAAGAAAGGCGATATCGAGTGCCTGGGCGCCGGCTCCGTCGGTCATGACGTTGTCACCGATCATCATTGCCTGACCGGCATGCACGCCGGCGCGGGTAAGCGCTACGTCGAACAGGTGTCGCTCCGGCTTGCCGATCACTCGAAAGTCTTGCCGGGGCAGGACGCTGCAGATCGCAGACAGCAGCGCACCGGTTTCAGGGACAGGGGGGCCATCCAGGCTGGGATGGCTGACATCAGGATTGGCTACCAGTAGCTTGGCGCCCCCTTCGAGGTAGCCAATGATCCTTCTCAGGGCGGCATAGTCGAAGCCGGTGTCACGGCAGAGCAGCACCGTTTGCGGGCAGCGTTGCGTAATCTTTAGCCCTTGGGACTCGGCATGGGCGACCAGCGCTTGGCTGGCAAACAGCGCGACGCGGGACCCTGGTTTATGCCGGGCAAGATCGTCGATGGCTTCCACGCCGGCCAATATCAGTCTCTCATCAGCAATCGCCAGCCCCATACCGCGCAGTCTGGCCCCCAGGCTTGCGGGTGTATCAGTGGAGTTGTTGGAGACGATCCAGAGGCGGTCGCCCAGTCGCTGAAAGAGTGCCTGCGTACCTGGCAGCGGCAGCTCACCGCTTATCAGACAACCATCAAGGTCACAGAGAATCGCCTGCCAGCGCGGATCCGTGACATCAGGGTGTTGAGAAGGCGGCGTATCTGCTGCCGAGGGGGAAACATTCGCCTGCAAGGGTTGCGCTCCAGTCGTTGGGCTTACCCAGGCAGGTTGAAGTCAAGCTTTGACAATATTGTTGCAAACAAAAGCTGTTCTTGTGGTGAGTAGAACTTCTGTTAGGGGTACCCCATGAAACTTTCCAGCTCTGCTCGTCGCGCCCTCCATGCCGTTCTGATCAGCGGCTCCTACGCTGCTGCTGCTCGCCATGCTGGCGTGAGCCAACCGGCGATAGCGCAGCAGGTAAAGAGCCTGGAGCGGCATTGCGGCGCAGCGCTCTTCGAACGGAGGGACGGTTACCTGGCACCCACCTCCTTCTGTGAGGAGCTCATTGGTCTCACCGAGAAAATCGATGCCCTGGAGGAGCAGGCCGCGCGACTGCTAGAGCGTCGCCACTCCATCCATACGGGACAGCTGCGGGTTGGCTTGGGCAACTCGATGCCGGGAATGGCATTGATCGCGGCGTTCCAGCGTGAATACCCACAGGTGAACCTATCGGTGACGCTCAGTGACTTCGCCCACATCATCCAAGGTGTGGTAGAGGGACAACTGGATATTGGTGTATTGCCGAACGTCCCACCGGATGAACGCTTCGTTCGCGAAACTCTGATTCATCAGGAAGTGGTGGCCATTGCCCACCCCGATGATCCGATCTCGCGATTCTCCCGCATTGATTGCGAGCAATTGATGCAGGTCCCATTGATCTTTCGCAGTCGTGGTTCATCGACACAAGCGCTCGTCGATACGGCTTTCCGCAAAGCCGGGCTCAAGCCACGCGCCAGGCTAGTGCTGGATACACGCGATGGCGTCTATGAGGCAGTGGCCAACCGCTTGGGGGTTGGCTTTATGTGGCGCCATGGCACAGGACGCACCGACGCCATTCACCGCATTGCCGTGACCGGTATGGGCCCGCCGTGTCCAGAGTCGGTGTTTCGCCTGGTCGAGTCTCAGGATCCTGTCATCAGAGCCTTCTTTGTCGCGGCAAAGAACTTTCGTCGCCATGCCGAAGTGTTGCGGTCACGGTGACACTGGAGTCTCGGTGCTGGCCAAATAAGCGCAGGGCGGGAAATGTCTCCGGCCTGCGTAGTCATGACACGACAACGCCGAGGTTGGTGGCGGTGGCATGGCTGCCCTGATGATGGTCGCCACAGAGCGAGGATCTTGGGATAGGGTAAGCTGCAGTCGAGTGCAACCGCGTGCTCAACCCCACACCGTTGCCAGGAAGGTCCTTCATGCTGAATCCCCGTGCGCTTACCTACCTGAACGAAGTGATTCGGCGCGGTTCGTTGCGACGTGCCGCTGCCCACCTGAATATCGATCCCTCCGCCATCAGTCGCCAGCTCAAGCAGCTCGAGGAAGACCTGGGCGTGCGGGTATGCGAGCGCTATGGCGGCGGCATGCGTACCACGGCAGCCGGCAAGCTGCTGGTGCAGCATTTTCACGCGCAGCGCTCTGCGGAGGCGGCGGTGTTATCGCAGTTGGTTGCCTTGCAGGGCGTGGCGCGTGGTGAGGTGCGCATTGCCGTTGGTGAAGGCTTTATTGCTGATCTCATCGACGCCCCGATGAATGCCTTCATGAACGCCTTTCCCGGCATCGAAGTGGAAATCCGCATGGCCGGTGTCAATGAGGCCATGTCGCTGCTGAAGGACAGCGAGGTGGACCTTGCCTTGCTTTATGCCCCGCCCGTCGATCCATCGCTTCACTGTCATGTCGAGACGCGTCAGCCCCTGGATCTGATCGTTCCCCCCGACCACCCACTCCTGGAACTGACTCGCCCTCTATCGTTACGGGATTTGGCGAACTGGCCCCTGGCCCTGATGGACAATCCCTTCGGGATGCGCCAGATGGTCAACATGGTGGCCCATCAGGAGCGTGTGCACCTCAAGGCCAGGCTGCATACCAATTCGGTGGCGGTGCTGAAAAACTTCGTTCGCTCCGGCATCGGGGTGACCTTCATGCCGGAACTGACGGTGGTGGATGAAATTCAGCGCGATGAAATTCGGCATCTGCCCTTGTCGTATCCCATCATGAGCGAGGCGCGTGCCCAGATCGTGAGCCTGGACGGACGCGAACTGAGCGTGGCCGCCCAAACCTGCCTGACCCACCTTAGCCAGGGAATGCGGTTCTTCCGCGGCGATGCGCCAAGGCTGTTGGCCGAGCAGGCCTGATCGTTGCTTTTTTAACAACGCTTTGGGTATTGCATAGTCAACGGATCAATCCATACCCTGCTAAGGAAGTGCTGAATGAATCGGCGAGCGGGATGAAACACAAGGCGCACGGAGCACAGAAGCCGGAGCCTATGGGGTATAGGTGAGGATTTCGACCGGGCTGGCGCACCAGCACCGCGCAACGCAGTGATTCGCACGCGCAGACATTTATGCAGTGCTTCCGTAATGTCTTTACCAATAACAAGGAGATACCCAATGACATCCTCAAAGCGCTTTTCGCTGACTGCCCTGGCATCTGCCTGCCTGCTGGGCAGCGCGCTGCTCACCGGCCAGGCCATGGCCGCAACCACCATCAACCTGAGCTACAACGGCGCACCCGATCCCGACAAGAACGCCGTGCACGTCTTTGCCGCCAACCTCAAGGAGCTGGTGGAAGACAAGACCGATGGCGAAATCCTGCTGGAACTCTATCCCAACAGCATGCTGGGGGAAGAAGAGGACCGCATGGAGCAGACCATGAATACGCCCAAGCTGAACGTGGCGTCGTTCGCAGGCGTCTCTCCGCTGGTCGATGAAATTTTCGTCAGTGCGATTCCGTTCCTGTTCGATGACTTCGACGACGCTCGTGCCTTCTTCGATGAGGGCGATTACTGGCGTGAGATCGAGGCGACGCTCAAGGAGCGTGCCGGTGTCGATATGCTGGCGGTGGTAGAGGAGGGGGGCTTCCTGGCCTTTACCAATAACGAGAAGCCGATCACCCATCCCGATGAATTCGAGGGCCTGCGCTTCCGCGCCATGGATCCCAGCCAGGTCGCCCTGTACGAATCCTTCGGGGCATCTGGCACCCCGATTCCCTGGACCGAAGTGTACATGTCGCTGCGCACCGGCGTGGCCGACGGCCAGATGAACCCGCCGATGTACATCATCCTGGGCAGCCTCTACGAGGTGCAGGACTACCTGACGTTGGCCAACATCCAGTACTCCAACCAGTTCCTGGTCGGCAACAGCCAGATGATCGAAGGCTGGGACGACGACGTGCGGGATGCCTTCATGGAAGCCGTTGCCGAGGCGAACCAAAACGCCCGCGTTCACAACGAGTCGCAGGTGGAGGAGCGTATCGCTTTCCTCGAAGAGCAGGGCATGGAGGTGATCCGCCCCTCCGAGGACGACCTGGCAGCCTTCCGTGACATTGGCCAGCCGGCCTACCTGGAGTGGCTGTCCGATCGTGGCATCGAGCAGCGCTGGATCGACATGGCGCTCGAGGATGCCGGCATGAGCGACCTGACCGACTGATTCCAGCGGGTTTCCTTCGGGGCCGGGCACTCGGCCCCTTTTCACCACAGGACGTTTCCATGTCGTCACTGCGCCATCGCGTGCTGGCGATCAGCCGACCTTTGTCGCTGACAATCGCTGCCAGCCTGCTGCTGATCAACCTGGGCGTCATCCTCTATGGCGTCTTCATGCGCTACTTCGCCGGTGGCGCACCGATCTGGACCGATGAGCTCGCCCGGTTTCTCATCATCGGCACCGTCATGCTCGCCGCCGGTGCTGTCTGGGTAGAGGGCGGTCATATGCGTGTCGCGCTGATCGAGCGACTGCTGCCGCCTGCGCTGACTCGCCTGCTGAATATCTACCAGTGGCTGCTGACCCTTGGCATTGCGCTGGGTGGCGCCTGGGTCAGCTACCGCTACGCCCACTCTGTCAGCATGTTTACCACCTCGGGGCTGGGTGTAAGCCGCACGGTACCGCTCATGTCGCTGCCCATCGGTTTTGTCCTGCTGGCCTGGCATGTGCTCTGGTACGGCCCCGCTCCCCTGCGGGTCGCAACGGAGGACGCCTCGTCATGATCCTGACCATGCTGGCGGTATTTCTGGGCCATGTGCTGCTCGGCCTGCCCTTGTTCATTGCACTGCTCACGACGGCGCTGGTCGGCTTCCTCTTCGTCGACCCGAGCATGATTCCGCGCATGATGCCCCAGCAGTACTTCGGGGGTATCAATGTCTTCTCGCTGATGGCGATTCCACTGTTCATCCTGGCGGGTAACCTGATGAACGTCAGCGGGCTGACCGAGCGTCTGATGGGGTTGGCCCGCCTGCTGGTGGGGCACTTCCGCGGGGGCATGGGCCACGTCAACGTCGTTTCCAGCGTGTTCTTTGCCGGCGTCAATGGGTCCGCGGTGGCCGACACCTCGGCGCTGGGCTCGCTGCTGGTACCGGCCATGGAGCGGGAAGGCTACTCGCGCGCCTTCGCGGCTGGTCTCACGGCGGGTAGCTCGCTGATCGGGCCCATCATTCCTCCCAGTATCTTCATGATTCTCTACGCGTCGCTGACCAATACCTCGGTGGGGGACCTGTTCCTGGCCGGGGTGATCCCGGGCCTGCTGCTGGGAGTGGCGTTCATGGCAATGAACGCCTGGTATGCGTGGCGCAAGGGCCTGCCGAAGCGCGGCCAGTTGCCAAAGGCCAAGGAACTGGGTCTGGCAGCGGTCGCCGCCCTGCCGGCGCTGGTGGCGCCATTCATCATTGTGGCGGGCATCGTCATGGGCTTTGTCACACCGACCGAGTCGGGTGCCTTGACCGCCCTGTATGTCGCGCTGTGTGGCATCGTGCTGGGAGGGCTCAGGCTGCCTCAGTTCTGGCAGGCGATTGTCGATACCTCGCGTCTCACCTCGGCGATCTTCCTGATCATGGCGGCATCGGCCACCATCAGCTGGCTACTCTCCTACGCGCAGGTGCCGGCGCAGTTCGTCACGCTGCTCTCGCCCTATATCGATAACGCCTTCTTGATCCTGCTGATGCTCAGCGGCATCACTTTCATCACCGGGATGTTCATGGAAGAGGTCTCGTCGCTGATGCTGCTCACGCCGATCTTTGCGCCGGTCGCCATGATGGCCGGGATCGACCCCGTGCATCTGGGCATCGTCATCACGCTCAACATTACCATCGCCCTGATCACGCCACCCATGGGGGCCTGCGTGTTCGTGGCAGCGGCAGTCAGCCGGCTGGAGATCGTCTCGCTGTTTCGGACCATCTGGCCGTTCGTGTTGACGGCCATCGCGGTCCAACTGCTGCTGATTCTGTTCCCGCCGCTCACCTTGTGGCTGCCCAATGTCCTTGGATAAGACCATGCCGACCTCCAACTCCTCGACTGCCGACGGCGCCCCATTGCCCAGAGTCCCCAGCCTGGACGCTCCCGAGTGGGAGCGTGTGTCGGCGCTCCCGATCACCGAATGCGGTGAGCGTCTCATTCCGATGAGCCTCGCACCCGAACCCATCAAGGTATTTCCCGCCTATGCACGCTTGGGCATCCCCGGCGCCGTGCCCGAGTGCTTCGTGCGCGAAGGGGTCTATCGGGCGCTGCTTCAGGCCGCCCGGCGGCTACCCGAGGGAATGGGCATGGTGGTGCTCGATGGCTGGAGGCCGTGGCGCGTGCAGCAGTACCTGTTCGATACGCTGCATGAAGCGATCCACCACCATCATCCGTCTCTCGACGAGGGTGAGCTCATGGTGCGTACGCGTGAGTTCGTGTCGCTGCCGAGTCGCGATCCGCTGGCACCGAGCCCGCATCTAACCGGGGGCGCCGTGGATGTCACCCTCTGCGATGCCGACGGCATGCCCCTCGACATGGGCACGCAATTCGACGAAGCCATTCCGGCCTCGCATACCGATCACTTCGAGACGCTGAAGGCACCGAGCGCGGCGCAGCGGCAGGCTCGAAATAATCGGCGCCTGCTTTACCACGTGATGCATGTAGCGGGGTTTACCAACCTGCCGAGTGAGTGGTGGCACTACGATTACGGCGATCAACTCTGGGCACACTACAGCGGGGGTGGTGTCGCCCGTTACGGCCCGGCCGAGCTCGACACGATCGAAAACCGCTGGCGTCGGCAGTTTTCGGACAGCTAGGGCTCCCCCTGAACGCAATCCGCCGCAAGCCCTTGCGGCGGTTCGGCGTTCATGGAACTCGGCCACAAGGCCTGGGACATCGCATCGCAACGGCCAGGCCACCTGCTGAACCTGGCGTCCATATCGCCCTGCCCAAGGGCGTGGCGCTGACCGGGATCAAGGAAGGCGCACAATTATCCCGGTAACCACCGATCCCTGCGCGCCGGCAATTCTCTTTCAATCCTGCTTCTCCATACTGCAAGGGAATGTCTCGGGTACTGCCTGACAACTCAGAAAAAGGATTGCATTGTGAACAAGACCGTTTTGATCACCGGCGCGGCATCTGGCATGGGCAAGGCAACGGCGCTGCTGCTCGCCGAGCAGGGCTATACCGTATATGCCGGCGTCAGGAGTAACAGCCAGGAACTGATGGAGGAGGCGGGCAAGCGCGGTCTCGAGCTGAATACCGTGTCTCTCGATGTGCAGGATACCGCCTCGATTCAGAGCGCCGTTCAGCACGTTATCGAGAAGGAAGGAAAGATCGATGTGTTGGTCAATAATGCAGGCTTCGGTCTTCTTGCCACCCTTGAAGAAGGCACCGATGAAGAAATCTTCAAGCAATTCGATGTGAATGTCTTTGGTCTCATCAAGATGACCAGAGAAGTTCTTCCCCATATGCGAAAGGCGGGTAGCGGCGTTATCGTCAATATCTCTTCCTTCCTGGGCAGGATGGGGCTGCCTCTGCTCTCGCATTACAATGCCAGCAAATACGCGGTGGAAGGGATCACCGATTCCTTGAGATTCGAGGTGGCGCCTTTCGGAATACGGGTTCACTCCGTCCTTGCCGGTCTGTTTGGCACCAATTTCGTCAAAAAAGGGCTTGTCGCCAACAGCCAAACTACCGGTGACGACTCTCCCTACAAGGAGCTGGTGGCCCATTTCGTGCCGATCGTGGCCAAGGCCATCAATGAAGGCCCTGACCCCCAGCCCATCGCGCAGGCGGTGAAGGACATCATCGAGAATGAGGATAGCGAAATCGCCGTCAAGGTCGGCCAGGAGGCGGAACTGTTCGTGCCAATGCGCAGGGAGATGGATGACAAGGCGTTCGAAGCGAAGGTAAAGGAAACCTTTGGTCTATAAGCCGCCTCTCGCGTTCTACCCGGTACGCTGAGCTTTCTCGCCGCACTGACGAGAGGAAGAGCGCCAGGTGAAACGCAGGAGAAACCGAATGGCGTACGTGGGAATGGCCGCTGGCCTGCTGCTGGCGCTGGTACTGATAGCCGTCCTGGCGATGCAGGCCTGGCGCCTGGCCGATAACCGCGCGATGGACAATGCCTGGGCCTGGCTGCAATCCCAGGCGCTCGCCACCGTCGAGACCTTCGATCCCGCCATGGTCGAAGACCTGCCTGACGCGGCCCAGCGCTACTTCCTCTACACCATCGCCCCGGGTACTCCGCTGCATGTGGTCAGCGAAATCCACATGACCGGCGAGCTCGGCTTCGGCACCAAGGAAGCGCCGGGTTACCGCCCCATGCGGGCAAGGCAGATACTCGCCCCGCCGCATGGCTTCATCTGGTCCCCGACAGCGCTCTTGCCGCAGCATGGCGTGCGCTGGGAAGAGATCGACGAGCCAAGCAGGGCGTGAGCGGCGATAACCCGCGGAACACTGGATGAATTCCGAAATTTTGATAGTTTCACCCTGACCACCAGAGTGGAGGCAGGCTACCACTTCGGCGCGGGCGTACTTTCCGCTCTTCCGGTTGATGAGGTTGGGGGAGGTCTGCTACCCGTCTCCCTAGGGCTTTGCTTTGTTTAGGGTTGCGTGATCCTGCGCATGGGAAAAGCCATGCTCAAGTGCTAGGCTGAAACGCAAAGACACAGGACGACACAACCGTACGCTAGGGATAGCCCGCTGCGCTTTGTTCCGGCCGCTTACCCAAAAGCGTCAAGGCTATAGGTATATGAGTATGTCGGATGAATACAACCCAAGTGAGGAAATTCCGAAAGGCAAAAGGGTGGCAAAGTACTCACGAGGAGCGCTTCAAGCGATAGGCGGGGCGGTCCCTTTTGCTGGCGGCGTGTTTTCGGCTATAGCCGGTGCATGGTCCGAAGCGGAGCAGGAGAGGGTAAATCGTTTTTTCGAGCACTGGGTACGAATGCTTCAGGATGAGCTGAAGGAGAAGGAAGAGACTATCATTGAAATTATGGCTCGTCTTGACCTCCAGGATGAATCAATTGCATCACGAGTTGAAAGCAAGGAATATCAATCGCTGGTAAAGAAGACTTTCCGCGAATGGGCTGGTGCTGAAAGCGAAGAGAAACGAGTCTATATTCGTAACATTCTGTCCAATGCGGCAGCTACTTCAGTTTCCAGCGATGATGTCGTGCGCATGTACATTGACTGGATCAGCCAATATTCAGAAATGCACTTCCAAGTTATTGGGGCAATCTATAACAGTGGTGGCATAACTCGCGGTGAAATATGGCGAAAAATTGGTAAGGGGCCTGTACGAGAAGACTCAGCTGATGCTGATTTGTACAAACTACTATTCCGTGATTTAAGTACGGGCAGCATCATACGTCAGCATAGAGAGGTAGATCGGTTCGGGAATTTCGTATCAAAGCCCTCACAGAGAAGGCCCAGGGGAAGTGGCCCAAAACCGCCAGTGTCGGCATTTGACGAAAACGAAGGCTATGAGCTTACAGGGCTTGGACAGCAGTTTGTTCACTATGCGATGAGCGAGTTACCGCCGAAAATTGAATTCAAAGCTGAGGGTGAAGAGCCTTAGTATTTGGCTAAGGAATTGGCGAAAGAGATCACCATGTCCACCAGGGCCTAGGCTGCAATCATTTCAGGACAGAGACATACTTTGCTTTCTTGCGGATGAGAAAGGTAGAGATGCGGTTTCCCGCACGGATGTGATCCCCTTTCGTTGGACTCTGTTGACTCGTGAGATGGAATAGAAATATGCTTGGTCCTATCAGTTGGACATAAATTATGTATCGTGCCGCCAAAACCAAGAGATCCGGGGGCGGGTGTAGGAAATTAATAATCTTTGTTTTCTTAATTGGTGGGCGCAGATAGTGGCAGGTCATAAGAATGAGAGGGGAACATGATAGTTTCAATATTTCTTAGGAATTATAAAACTTACAGGTCTATAAATTATATACCTGTCTCTAATGGCACTTTTTTTCCTCTTTCATAGGAGATAATGGAGTTGGGAAAAGCTCCGTGCTAGAGGCGCTGGATTCTTTTTTTAATGACACGGAGTGGACGCTAAATCATAATGTTTTAGAAAAAGGGTTCTCTGAGCGGGAGCCTTATATATGTCCTGTGTTTCTGGTAGAAAAGAGAAGGGTTCATAAGTCAAGCAATTTGCATAAGTACTTAGAGGTGGTCAGCGATATAGTTTGGCAGATTGAGGCGGAAGACTTTATCTCTTCTCATGCGGCTGTAGCAAAGTTATTTTGTGAGCATAGAGATGATTTGTCAAAAAAGCACTCGTCAGAAGATTATTTCATTGTCCCTATAGGTATTAAAAAGCTCTCAAAAACTTCGCAAGGATTCACCTTGTCTGTTTTTGAGAGCATTGAGGATTTTTCTGCTAGACTAAATGATGAGGTAGGGATCGACTTGGATGAGTACTGCCAAGCTTCGTTTAGATTTGTGAAGAATGGGTATAATTACATTTATCTGCCTTCTGATATAGATTTTGGACAATACACTAAGATTGAAGGTGAGACAGTTCAGGCGCTTATGGGAGAGAAGGTTGAGGAAGTCGTTAGGGATTTTATATCTGATCACCAAGTTAGAGAAATCAACCAGCAGCTCAATTCTTTCATGGATTCAGTTTCATCTCGGCTTGAAAATTATGAGTATAAGAAACCGGCGAGAAAGCAGAATTTATTTAACCAGACTCATTTTGCGTCTAAAGTTATTGAGGCCTACTTTAGTTCAAAGGTTCTAAATTTAATAGCAGAGGGCGGTGTTCAGACTCCTATTTATGACTTGAGTTCTGGGGAAAAGCGTCGAGCAATTATAGATATTGCAAAAGCATTTTTAACGGGTGCAAGTGAGGAGAGGAGGGCGCAGGTTATTTTGGCAGTTGATGAGCCTGAGATTTCATTGCACACAGCTTCATGTTTTCCGCAATTTGAAAAGCTAAGATACATAGCTGAGAACCATGTTCAGGTTATGTTGACTACTCACTGGTATGGTTTTATGCCAATTGTTTCAAATGGCTCTGCTACTTATATTTCTGGTGGAAGAAATGAAAATTATCTGTTGAATCTAAAGAGATTTAGGGACGATATATCTAAATTGAGGGCAAAAACAAAAGGTAGTCTTCCATCAAACATAGAGCTGAAAGGCATAAATGATTTGGTGCAGTCTGTTATTTCGTCTGTTATGGGTGGGGAGTACAAGTGGATTATATGCGAGGGTGTGTCTGATAAGATATATTTAGAATGTTTCTGCGGTGGTGGGGAGAAATTGGTTATTCTCCCTGTTTCCGGAGCTCCAATGGTTAAGAAGTTCTACACCTATATTTATCTGGCTCTTCTAGATGAAAGATCCGATGTGAAAGGAAGAATCTATTTCTTACTGGACACTGACGAAGAACATGAGTTTTATGAGGCGAGAGATAAAATACCATCAATTAGAATTAGAAGGCTTCTTAATGACTCAGAAGAAGGATGTACAAAACTAGTTTCTATCACTAATAGCAAGGTATCTCCACCTACCGAGATTGAGGACTCCTTAGATGCTGAGGTTTTTTTGCTTTCAATGAGAGAAGTCGCTCGAGAAATTGGCACGCCTGATTTCTTGGATTTAATAGATGGTATGTCGATTAATGATGACTCTTTGCCATCTGGTCTTGCATTCGATTGGCGAGATTCTGAAAGAAAGGCAGTGGCTAATTTCCTTAAAATGCCTAGTGTTAAAGTGAGGCTTGCAGAAGCTTATAGTCGCCTGCATCGTGATGAAAAAACGCCTCAGTGGTTTCGGGAAGTTAAAGATTTTCTTTTGCTGTGAATTTTATGAGCAGAAAAATGCGTGCCGTTTGAAAAGCCCTCTAGAGCTAGAGGGCATGGTTACCTATCATTCATCTTCAATGTGTGCGAGCACTTTTTCGAGTTTTTCATGAGACCAGTATAAGCTTTTTCCGTTATTCCTTGAGACGCTCAATATTTCGCCTGGGTTCATTTTGTTTAGTCTTCTGACAATGCTGGTAACTGTAGTCTGGTGAACCTTTGCAGCAAGCTTGAGATTGTGTTCCTTTAATGTCTTACTGGTGAAGACGTAAACTTCTGGGTTCATGCTCATGGCTGAAGCTCCTTTAGGGGCGATGGGTGTGCCACTGCTAATGCACAAGAGTAGTATTGGCACGCATGCTGTGTTTGACAAGCGACTGATATATTGCTTTGCAGGCTAGGTTAGCCTATGCAGCGCACCCACGACGGTACTGGCTGATACAGCCTCCTGGAAAATTTGTTTTTTCACAGAAGCTGACAGCATTTCCGGCGACGCCAGCCTTCACCACAACCTCCCCAACCCACTCACCCTCACTACCTCCCTCATCACCGCCTCATCCAGCATTCCACGCCCTGTCTCAACCAGCGTCAGCCAGTGCTTGGCGCGGGTGATGCCGGTGTAGACCAGCTCGCGGGTGAGGATGGGGTTGGGGGCGTCCGGGAGCAGCAGGGCGGTGTGGGTGAATTCCGAGCCCTGGGATTTGTGTACCGTCATGGCGAATACGGTTTCCACCGCCTGCAGGCGGCTGGGTAGCACCCATTTGATGTCGCCGCTGCCGTCGCTGGCCGGGAAGGCGACGCGCAGCAGAGTGCGGCCGGGCGATTCGCTGGCGCTGCGGGCTTCGGGCACGGCGAGGGTGATGCCGATATCGCCGTTCATCAGCCCCAGGCCGTAGTCGTTGCGGGTGACGAGAACCGGGCGGCCTTCGAACCAGCCCTGTTCCAGCTCCAGGTCGCTGGCCTTGAGCCAGCCGGCGCGGCGCAGCGCACGGCCGATCCGCGGGTTCAGCCCCTCGATGCCCCAGGGGCCTTTCCTGAGAGCACACAGCAACTGGAAGTGGCCGTGGGTGGCAAGCAATTGCCGGGCCCAGTTATCATAGGGCTGGCGCGCTTCGCCTTCGCCGAAGAAGGGCTGCGCGGGGCGCGCTGCCTTCATCACTTCCAGGTAATGGCGGTAACCGACCGGCGGTGCGATGGTTTCGCCGCGGCGGTCGTAGCGGCCTTCGCCATTGTTGGCGAAGCCGGCCGGGTTGCCGTTCACCACCAGGCGGTCCAGCGCCGGGTCGTCGGCATCCGCCAGGGCGAGACGGGCAATATCGGCGTAGCCCTGCTGGAAGATCTCGCGCACGGCGCGCTTCTTTTCTTTCTGCCCATGATTTGAACTTAGCGGGCGGTTGACCGCTTCGGCGAGTTGGCCGATGCCGCTTGCCGAATCGAAACGGTGGCTCACCCGCAGCATGGCGATGGCCTGGTCCAGCGGCTGCCCTGCCTCGTCGCGGTATTGCTCGGGTATCGGCGTGCCGACCACCCGTTCCAGCCAGTCGCAGGTGGCCGGGGAGTAGTGGCCGCCTTCGGCGCGCTGACACAGGTCGCCAAGCACGGCGCCGGCTTCCACCGAGGCGAGCTGGTCCTTGTCGCCGAGCAGGATCAGTCTCGCCCTGGGCGGCAGGGCGGTGAGCACGGCGGCCATCATCTCGATATCCACCATCGAGGCTTCGTCGATCACCAGGGCGTCCAGCGCTAGCGGGTTGCCGGCGTGGTGGCGGAAGTGGCGGGTGTCCGGTCGTGAGCCCAGAAGGCGGTGCAGCGTGGTCACCTCGGTGGGGATGCTGTCACGCAGGATTGAGATATCCACACCCTGTTGGCCCACGGCGCTGGCCAGTTCCACCAGCGAAAGGCCCTGCACCTGCTTGGCGATGGATTCGTTGAGGCGCGCAGCGGCCTTGCCGGTGGGGGCGGCCAGGCGAATGCGCAGCGGGCGTGGGGCCTGGTTGGTAGCCGGCTCGCCGAGGGCCAGGGCTTGCAATAAGGCGAGCAGCTTGACCACGGTGGTGGTCTTGCCGGTGCCGGGGCCGCCGGTGATCACTGCAAAGTGTGCCTGGGCGGCGAGGGCGCAGGCGATTTTTTGCCAGTCGATGTCCGCGCTGCTGGGGAAGAGGGAATCAAGAGCAGTGGCGAAGCGGTTAGTGTCGGTGGCGTTATCCGGGCGCCTATCGGCGCCAGTCGTGAGCTGAAGCTTCCTCCTACAGATCTCGTCGCTTGTGTTGGCGGGTAAGGCGTTATCCGGGCGCCTATCGGCGCCAGTCGTGAGCTGAAGCTTCCTCCTACAGATCTCGTCGCTTGTGCTGGAGGGTAAGGCATCATCCGGGCGCCTATCGGTGCCAGTCGTGAGCTGAAGCTTTCTCCTACAGATTTCGTCGCTTGTGCTGGAGGGTAAGATGTCGTCGCTTGTGCCCAGTCTTGCTGAAATGTGGTGGCGAATATCCTGCTCGTACTGCCAGTAGCGGCGCAGGTAGAGCCGCACGTTGCCGTCGCGCTCGCTGCGCACCAGCGGGGTGTTTCCTGGGCCACTACCGTCTGCCACCAGGGCGGGGTGGTTCAGGGCGTCGCGCCAGGTGGCGAGTTCCAGCCCTGCCAGCAGGTCGCTGGGCAGCGGCGGCGGATCGCTCAGGTCATCGCCTTCCGGTGGCAGCGAGAGCGCCAGGTTGGGGGCGCCCAGGGTCTGGGCGAGGTCGAGACAGACGTGGCCGCGGCCGAGCTGATGGCTGGCCAGTGCGGTGGCAAGCAGCAGCAGGGGAGGGGCGTTGCTTACCTCGCGCTGGAAGAAACTGGCCAGTGCCCGGTCCAGAGCGCGCAGCCAGCCGCGCTCCACCCAGCGGTCGAGCAGGGCGAACAGCGCTTGGGTGTCGTGAAGCGCGGCATGAGGCTTTTCCGGCCTGGCAGGTTCGCTCTTGCCTGGTGCGTCGCTAATGCCTGCTTCGTGGCCAATACCGACTTCGTTATCGGCGCCTGATTCATCACCGAGATCGGCGAACAGGTCCGGGGTGGCGTCGTCGTGGTTCTTGCTGCGCTTGCTCATGCCGGCGCCTCCGTTGCCTGGGTCGCGGCGCTCGCCGCTTGGGTGTCGCCCCGGAAGAGCGCATCCATCGCTTCGATCAGTTGGCGCGGAGGGCGCTCGGCGTGCACGCCGCGGCTCTCCGCATTGGCCCCCCTGAGAAAGACCGTGAGCGAGCCGCCGATGTGGCGGTCGTAGTCGTAGCCCGGCAGGCGTGCCTTGAGCAGCCGGTGCAGGGCCAGCAGGTAGAGCGCGTACTGCAGGTCGTAGCGTTTCTCGGCCACCGCCTGGTGCATTGCTTCGGGGCTGTAGGCGCTGTCGTCCGGCCCCAGGTGGTTCGATTTCCAGTCGGCCACGTAGTAGCGCCCCTCATGCTCGAACACCAGATCGATGAAGCCCTTGAGCATGCCGTTGAGGGTATCGGCATCCAGCGCGGGACGCGGCAGGCTGGCACCTTCGCTGCCATCCGGGCTGGGGAGTGTGTAAGCACTTACGAGGGCGTCCAGCCGGCGGGTGTCGACCTTGCTGGCGGCGAACCAGAACTCCATTTCCACTTGGTAGCTGGTGAGGGTTTCGAGGGTGAGGCTGCCTGCGCCATTGGGCAGCGGCAGCGGGGCGGCGAGCAGGGTGCCGAACCAGGCGTGCAGGGTATTCAGCCACGGCTGCCAGCCACGCACCTGGCAGCGCCGGGCCAGGGTCTCCTCGCGCAGGGCCGGATCGCGGGCCACGCGGGCAAAGCCGTGCTCGCCGGCCCACTCCAGAATGCCGTGTAAAAAAGTCCCTGGTCCTGGCCCTCTAGGAAATCTATGAAGCGAGGGAAGCGGTTCGCTCTGGCCGCTGTCATGCGGCTCTTCGATCACTTCCAGCGCGGTGGCCTCCATGGCGGTGGCCGGTTCCGGCAGGCTGCCGTTTCGCTGCGCTTCGCTGTCATGGGGGGTAGCAGGTAAGTCAGCCCTTACTGGGGCGCTTACCATTTCTCCCGAGATACGCAGCGCCGAGTAGCTGGCGATCCACCAGTGCTCGCGGGCGGGGCGCGTGGGCGTGCGCGCTTCGCCCAGGGCATCGTCGCGCTCTGTCTGGGTGACGATCTGGGCGTGGGCCGGTGGGGCTGGGGCGATCTCGATGGCGGTGCAGTCCCCCTTGAGCCTCTTCAGTGCTTCTTCAAAAACGCTGGACCCGATCGGCTCGCCGTTGGCCAGCAGTTGGCCGATGGCGCTGCCTTCGCCGCCCTTGAGCGGGGCCATGCCGAGCCAGGTGGCGTGGCGCGCGCGGGTCAGCGCCACGTAGAGCTTGCGCAGGTCTTCGCCCAGGCGCTCGCGGTCGACGGTGGCCAGGGTCTCCTCGTCGGCCTCCAGGCTGATGCGCAGGCGGCCCTCGGCGTCGTGCCAGCGCAGCGGCGAGTCGTCCTTCTTCGTCGGGCGGTGGCTGCAGATAAAGGGCAGGAACACCAGCGGGTACTCCAGCCCCTTGGACTTGTGAATGGTGATGACCTGCACCAGGTCGGCGTCGCTCTCCAGGCGCAGCTTGTGGGTGTCGCCCTGGCCTTCGGGGTGGGCGATCGATTCGGCGAGAAAGCGGATAAGAGCATGTTCGCCGTCGAGCTCCTGGCTGGCGTGCTGTAGCAATTCGCCGAGATGAAGCAGGTCGGTAAGTGCTCTCTCACCGTCGCTGGCAGGCCCCCAGGCAAGCAGCCGCGTGGCAACGTCGAAGTCGTGGATGATCTTACGCACCAGTGGCAGCACGCCCTGGCGCTGCCACAGCCGGTGGTAGTCGCGGAACTGCAGTACGCGGCTTTCCCAGGCCAGCTCGTCTTCGTTCAAACGATCCAACGTGGCGATATCGAGCCCCAGCACCGTGGTGGCCAGGGCGGTGCGCAGCAATCGGTCGTCCTCGGGTTCGGCGCAGGCGCGCAGCCAGGCGTCGAGCTGGGCGGCGACCGGCGAGGCGAACACCTTGTCCTTGTCGGAGAGGTAGACGCTCTTCACGCCGCGCCGGGCCAGCGCCTGGCGGATCGCCCGCGCCTCGCCCAGGCCGTTGACCAGCACCGCCATATCGGAGGGCTTGAGCGGCTGCAAGCGCTCGCCTTCCTGGAAGCCTGCTTGGTCACTCTCCACAAACCCGGCGCAGCCGCTTTGCCCCTCATTGAGCAGCTCGACCATATAGGATGCGCAGCGCTCGGCCATCACGCCGTGGTAGGCGGTCTTGGAGAGCGGCTCGTCGCTGTCGAGCTGCCACAGGGTCATGGCCGGTAGCGGCTGGCCCTGGCGGGTAAGTGAGTCCTTGCGTCCTTTCGCCCCTACGCGATTGAAGGGCACCGGATTGCTACCGTCGGCTTCCTTGAACAGGAAGGCCCCTGGCGGGTGCGCCTCGGCGAATTCGAAGCAGCGGTTCACCGATTCGACCATCTCGCTGCTGGAGCGGAAGTTGGTGCCCAGGGTGACGTGGCGGCCTTGGGTATCGCGGCGTGCGCGCAGGTAGGTGTGGATGTCGGCGCCGCGGAAGGCGTAGATTGCCTGCTTGGGATCGCCGATCAGGAACACGCCGGTCTCAGGCGAGTTCTCGCGGATGCGGTACACGTAGTCGAAGATGCGGTACTGCACCGGGTCGGTGTCCTGGAACTCGTCGACCAGGGCGACCGGGAACTGGCGGCGGATCTGCGCCCCCAGAGCCTCACGGTTGGGGCCGGCGAGCGCCCGGTCGAGATGCGTGAGCAGCTCGTTGGGGCCCATCTCGGCGCGGCGCTCCTGCTCGCGGTCGAGCCGCGCGCGGCACCAGTGCACGGCGTGAGTGAGCAGGTCGGCGTAGGGATCGGGCAGGGCGTTGAGCTCATCCTGCAACGCTTCCAGTGCGGCCAGGGCCGGGTGGTCCGGCGGCTCGCCCTTGAGCCAGATATCGGCCATGCCCTGGGGCGTGAGGCGCTTCCAGGCGGCATCGGTCAGGCCGGGCCAGGTCGCGTCGCCTTGGCACCATTCCCGCAGTTTGCCGAGCCAGTTGGCGCGGCTCTTGGCATTGAAGCTCTGGCCTTTGAAGGCTTTCTGCTGGGCGGCTTCCTCGAACAGCACCTCGCACTCGTCCACCCATGCGGGCCAGGGAGCCTTGAGCTGGGCCAGGCGCTCGGCGGTCTCGCGCTGGGCGTTGGCGACGGTATCGGCCGGGGGCGGGGCGCCCTTGTTCAGTGCCTCGGCTTCGGGCATCAGCCCGCGCACCGCCTGGTGCAGCTGTTCGGGGGTGCTCCAGTGGCGCACCACGCTGGCCAGCTCGTCGGTGTTCAGCGGGTAGTAGAAGCTGCGCCAGTAGTCGCGCACCACCTCGAGTTCCAGCTCGGTCTGGTCGTTTTCCAGATCGAGCGAGAACAGGCTGCCGCTGTCGAAGGCGTGCTCGCGCAGCATGCGGTAGCACCAACTGTGGATGGTGGAGACGGCGGCCTCGTCCATCCATTCGGCGGCGAGCTGCAGGCGCCGGGCGCAGGCGGGCCAGGTGGCGGGATCGTATTGGTCGCGGAGGGCGATGAGCAGCGGATCTGCTTGGCTCTTCGTAGCCGGGGCTGATCCGGCGTCAAGCCTCGGCGTTCCTTGAACACCTGCTTTGGTAGCTTCGTCAGCAGAACTCCGCGGAGGCGCTGTGAACCCATCCCTGGGCGCTACATTCGACATCCATGTCGAATGACCTCCGCTCTGTTCTGCTCCCGAAGCTTCGGCAATGCCGGGCGCGGCTTCGGGCGCCTGTGGAGAGAGAAAGACTCCGGCGGCTTCCACCAGCCTGGCGCGGATACGCTCGCGCAGCTCCTGGGTGGCGGCGTTGGTGAAGGTGACAACGAGGATCTCGGGCGGTGTCAGCGGGCGTTCGAAGGCAGCCTCGTCGGCATCCGAGCGGGCGCCGAGCACCAGGCGCACGTAGAGCAGGGCGATGGTGAAGGTCTTGCCGGTGCCGGCGCTGGCTTCGATCAGGCGACTGCCGTGCAGGGGAAAATCGAGCGGATTTAACTGCGTGACGTCGCTCATTGCGTGCTCCCCGCTTTCTTCTCTTCTGTCTTCTTCCCGCTCTCTTTCTTGTCGCCCTTGACGGCCAGGTGTACCGGGGCGAGCAGCCGTTCGGTGAGTTCGGCAAAACCGAGTCTGTCCTGGCGGGCTTCGTAGAGCCGGGTGAAGGTTGGCCAGCGGTGGGCGAGGTAGGCGTTACGGCCCACTTCGCCGGCGTTGTAGTCGTCGCCCTCGTAGGTCTTGCGGGCGGCGTGCCAGGCGTCGCTGTCGCGCTCACTCTCCGGCGTGCCCAACTTGCTCAGCCAGACGAAGGCGGTGTCGCAGGCCAGCGGCAGCGGCTCGCGCATGCCGGCCTGCCAGGTTTTGACGATCTCGCGCAGGTGGTCGCGGGCGAGTTCCGGGTCGAGGGGCGGCAGTGTCACGTGGCCCGCCTTGGAGAGTAACTGTGTGGTCATGGCTTGGCCTTCCAGATGACCGGCCAGGTGTGCCACCCAGTGGCGCAGGATGTGCTGCCAGTGGTACTTGCCCTTCTTGATCAAGCTGCTGCTGACCAGCACCAGACGGCAGCGGTTGCCCTCTGGGTCGCGGCGCAGTTCGTCGAGCCAGTCTTCCAGGGGCGGTGCGCCGGGCACGTTGAGCTGCACCGGCTGGGGTTCTTCGATGGCGTGGGGCCACTCGTCCAGCGCGGCTTCATAGGCTTCGAACAGTTCCGGCATCGGTTCGGTGAGCTGCTCGCGCATGCGCTCGCCGAAGGCGCCCATGGCCAGCACGCCTTGGCCCTGCAGGCGGTCGAGGGTGGCCAGCATGGCGGGCATGCGGTCTTGGCCTTCGTCCACGGCGCGGCGTTGCTCGCGGATCAGCAGGTCCTGCAGCTGCCAGTTGGCGAGGCCGTCCAGGGCGAAGGGCTCGTGGTCGAGGCTGACGATGTCTTCGCGCTCCAGGAAGACCTTGAGGCGGGTGGTAAAGAAGGCCCTCGCCGGGTCGCGCAGGAAGTTGCCGAGCTGGGCCAGCGTCAGCGGCGTGTCCTGCTTATATGCCTCCAGGTCGAGGGGCGCGGCTTCCGCCAGGGTTGCCTCGCCATGCACGTCGCGCCACTCATGGGCATAGGTGAACAGCCGCCGGGCCGAGACGTCGCGCTGGGCCAGCTGTGCCTCGGCAGGGAAGTAGGTGCGGCTGAAGGGCTGCAGCGGGTGCGCGGTGGTCAGCGAATCGAGCAGCTCGCTGCCGTTGCGCTCTTCTTTGTCTGCGATGCGCCAACCGGCCTGGAGATGGTCGCGCAGCTGGCCGACCAGCACCGAGGGCGGTTTTTCGGCGTTGTCGACGATGCTGCGGCCCACCCAGCTGACGTAGAGCTGCTCACGGGCGGAGAGCAGGGCTTCCAGGAACAGGTAGCGGTCATCCTCGCGGCGCGAGCGGTCGCCGGGGCGGTAGTCGCCGTTCATCAGATCGAAGTCCATCGGCGGCTGGCTGCGCGGGTAGTCGCCGTCGTTCATGCCCAGCAGGCAGACGCGCTTGAAGGGGATGGCGCGCATCGGCATCAGGGTGGCGAAGTTGACGGCCCCGGCCATGAAGCGCTGGGAGAGGCTCGACTCGTCGATCTGGCCCAGCCAGTGCTCGCGCACCACCGAGAGCGGAAGGTCACGGGTCAGCCCGGCCTCCTCGGCGCTCTCCTGCCACTCCTGCAGCGTCTGTTCGAGCTGGGCCAGCATCAGGCTGTCTTCGGGCGTGTCGGCGAGAAAGCTCGCTTCCAGCAGGGCGCGCAGGCGCTGCACCCAGCCGGCCACGTCGGTGGGCTCGCGCAGGGTGCGCCACTGCGCTTCCAGGGTTTCCAGCAGTGCGGCCAGGGGCCCGGCCAGTGCCGCTTCCAGGCCGCCGATATCGTCGAAAGGCTCGATACCCTGCCACGGGCCGCTGGCGGCTTCACCCACGGCGTAGCCCAGCAGCAGCCGGCGCAGGCCGAAAGCCCAGGTGTTCTGCTCCATGCCCTGTGGCAGGTCGAGGCTGCCGCGCTGGCCGGCGTTGAGCCCCCAGCGGATGCCGGCGCCTTCGATCCAGCGGCGCAGGGTGGGTACGTCGTCTTCCTTGATGCCGAAGCGAGCGCGCAGGGCGGGCACGTCGATCATGTCGAGCAGGTCGCTCACCGATAGGCGCAGCTCCGGCAGGCGCAGCAGTTTTTCCAACGCGATCAGCAGCGGCAGGCGGTGGCGGCTGCCCTGGTCGGAGAGCGTGAAGGGGATGTAGCGCGGGTCGTCGCGATCGAGTTGACCTCTTTGATATTGACCAAAGACCGCCTGCACGTGGGGCGCGTAGTGGTCGATGTCCGGCACCATCACGATCACGTCGCGGGGCTTGAGGCTGGGGTCGGCGCTGAAGGCGGCGAGCAGCTGGTCGTGGAGGATCTCCACCTCGCGCTGGGGGCTATGGGCGGCGTGGAAGACGATGGAGTCGTCGCGGCTGGGGTCCACTGCCGGCCAGGTGTCGCGGGTCTCGTGCAGCGGGCGCAGTTCGCGGATGTCGTCCTGCAATTGCTGCAACAGTCGGCCGTCCCCCTCGCGCACGAAGGGCTCGAACAGGTCGATGCGCAGCGAGTCGGCGGCGAACAGGCGCTCGTACTGCTGGGCGTCGTCGTGCTCGTCGAGCAGGCGCAGGTAGTCGCGGCCCTGCTTGCCCCAGGCGGCCAGCAGCGGCTGGGCGTGCAGATGAAGGCTTTCCTCGCCGTCACCATCGCCGAGCACGTCGAGCCGGGCGGGCATGCCGGCTTTGCGCTGCTGCCGGTAGCGCTGGGCGCGGAGCAGGTCCTTGTGTTCGATGATGTCGGCCCAGTAGTGCTGGCAGGGGTTGTGCACGCACAGCACCACCTGGCTGCAGCGGGCGATGGCGGCCAGTGCTTCCAGGGACTGCTGTGGCAGCGAGGAGATGCCGAACACCATTACCCGGCGAGGCAGGCCGGCGGGGCGGTTGTCGCCATCGAGCTGGCGCGCCGCCTCGAGGAAGCGCCGGTGCACCATGGCGCGGCTGGAGGCCACGCCGTCGTCGCCCACGTCCTCGATGAGCGCCCGCCAGAGGGCCGGCTGCCAACGCTGGGTGTCGGGAAGCGCCTGGGCCTGGCCGCGGGCGGAGATCAGCACGTCCTCGCCGCGGCCCCAGGCGTCGAGCCAGTCGGCGCGGTAGACCTGGTACTGGTCAAACAGGTCGGCCAGGCGCTCGGCGAGCTGGTGGTGCTTGCGCAGGTCGCTGTCGCCTTCGAGGAAGCGGCGCAGCGGGGCGAATTCGTCCCGCGGCATCAGCTCGGGCAGCAGGCGCAGCAGCCGCCATATCAGATGCGACTTGTCGAAGGGCGAGGTGGCCGGCACCGCGTTGGGGTCGCCTTCCACGTGGTTGAGCACCGCGCGGTAGGCCTGCCACAGGAAGCGCGCCGGCAGGGTGACATCCAGCGCGGCGGCGATGCCGCTGCCGCCGTCGGCCTCGTCGGCGGCCAGCGCCAGCTTCATCCACTGGCCGATGCCGTTGCTCTGCACCAGGATCGTCTCGTTCTCCAGCGGCGCCAGCGGGTGGCGCTTCATCCACTCCACCGCCACGCCGCGCAGGTCCTCCAGGCGGTTGCCGTGAACGACCATGAAGCCTGGGGTGAGGGCATTCTCCTGGGGGGCGGCGAACGGCATGGCGGGTCCTTGCTCGGGAGATGAGGCAAGGCCTCATGGTGCCGCAAAAGCGTAGGCGGATAAACGCGGCTGATGCATGAAGATTCGCATGCGGAGTTAATTTTTACTATAGTTCATATGCGGACTGTCATTCCCGCAGGAGCAAACCCATGAACGCTGAACAGCAGCTCGAACGCCCCGATACGGCCAGCCCCGAAGCCGGTCGTGTGGCCTTGAAGTTCTTCTTCAATGTCATGGGGCTATGGGGTTGTACACCCGCCCAGCAACGCATCCTGCTGGGCAGTATCGGCAATACCACCTACCACAAGTACAAGAAGCTGCCTCAAGTCCGACTGCCACATGACACCCTGGAGCGAATCTCCTACCTCATGGGGATTCACAAGGCGCTGCGCATCCTCTTCAGCAACAGCCCCGACAAGGCCTACGAATGGGTACACAAGGCGAATGTCGCAGCGCCGTTCAATGGGCAATCGGCCCTCGAGTACATGCTGCATGGGCGCGTGGTGGACCTGGCGGATACCCGTCGCTACCTGGACAGTGTCCGGGGATGAGCGGGGTGGAGACCTGCCTGCCGGCGTGGCGAAATGCCTTTCGTATCATCAACAGCGCCTATCCGCCGATCGCGGTATTCGAGGACACCCTGGATCCGGAAGACCTGGCGCTGGCCTTTGCCATCGAGGCGATGACCAACGACAGGTTGCTCGAGGAGGGTGGACAACTGAATCGTGTGCCGCCCCATGATCGTGTCGCGGGCCCCGGCTGTTCTCCCATCATGGCGGCTTTCACTCACATCGGCCGGCCTTCGCGCTTCACCGACGGTAGCTACGGGGTCTACTACTGCGCCAGCACACTGGATGCGGCGATTGCCGAGACCCGCTTTCACATGGCCGAGTTTCTGGCGGCGACCCGCGAGGCCACCGTCGAAATCACCATGCGGACCTATATCAACACCGTTACCCGGGCGCTGCACGATGTGCGAGTGGGTTACCCCGAGCTGCACGATCCGGCCCCGGCCACCTATCCTCGGGGGCAGGCGTTCGCTGCGCGTCTCAGGGCGGAAGGAACATGGGGCGTTCTCTACAACAGCGTCAGGCAGCCGGGGCACGAGTGCTCGGCGGTGCTGCGCCCACCGGCGCTGAGCATTCCCGTTCAGGGCCCGCATCTTCGCTATGTGTGGGATGGCAGGGCGCAGGCCGTTACCCATGTCCTGGAAATCACCGAGTACCGGAGAGGCTGAATTGACCGCTGTCATTGCGGTGTGCGGAGCGGCATCTCTACTACTCTCGCTCTCGCCGTAGCACCATGCCGGCGTGATAGAGCACGTCGTCGATGAATTCGCCGTCGGCGGTGAAGCCGGTGTCGTCCCAGTACTCGATGGTGTTGCCGGTCACGCGGTAGCGGCCCTGATAGGCGCTTTCGCGTTCGCCGCGGGCTTCGTCGTAGCGGTTATTCGGCAGGAGTTCGTGGCGTATGTGGCCATCGTCGGTGACCCACATGCCGACGTAGGGGTGATCTGCCATGGTGTCATCTCCGGTTGCGCTGGCAGCCTTCCCCAACTGGGGAAGCGCTGCGACGGTGGCCAGGGCCAGGGCCAGGGCCAGGGCCAGGCCCAGGGCCAGGCCCAGGCCCAGAAGCGTGGACCTGGCTTGCGTGGTATGCACGGTCATCGGGTTTCCTCGGCAGCGGCTGTGCTCATGCGCTGGCGGTGGGACGAACCACGATCTCGCTGGTGTCCACGTCGTCGGGCTGGGCGATGACATGGGCGATAGCCGCGGCAATGGCCTCGGGCTTGAGCGCGATCTGGCGGTAGGCTTCCATCGCTTCGGCGGCGCTGGCATCGGTGATGCTGTCGGCCAGCTCCGACTCCACGACGCCGGGATAGACGCAGGTGACGCGCAGCTTGTCGTTCTCCTGGCGCAGCCCGTCGGAAATGGCCCGTACGGCATACTTGGTCGCGCAGTAGACGGCGCCGGTGGGCACCACGTAGAGGCCGCCGATGGAGGAGATGTTGATCACTTGTCCGCTGCCCTGGGCGTGCATGGTGGGCAGTACGGCGGCGATGCCGTGCAGCACGCCGCGGATGTTGACGTCGATCATGCGGTCCCACTCGTCGAGCTTGAGCGAGGCCAGGGGCGAGAGCGGCATCACGCCGGCATTGTTGATGATCACGTCGATGCGGCCATGGATCTTCAGCGCGGCATCGGCGAAGGCCTGCACGTCTTGCCGCTGGGTGACGTCCAGCGCGCGGTAGTCCGCGCTGCCGCCTTCGGCACGAATGGCCTGCGCCAGCATTTCCAGCCTGTCGGTGCGGCGCGCGCCGATGACCAGTCGATGGTCCTGGCTTGCCAGTAACCGTGCGGTGGCTTCGCCAATGCCGCTGCTGGCGCCGGTGAGAAGAATGACTTTGCTCATTAGAGAAGGACTCCGTATCGGTGGCTTGTGATGACTCTCTCGCTGGGCTCGGATGATCGATCCTTGAACGTGTTCATGAGCAAGAGTGTCGTTGTGACAAGCCTAGGGAGCCGCCGGAAAAGCCGACAGTGCCATTCCTCTTGAAGTATTGCCTGATTCTATTGCCGGGTTTTATTCAGGAGCTATTATGCTGAATATACTTGCCTAAACATGAATCGCACAGGCAGTGCGAAGGGCCTTTCACGATGGCGACACGATCTTCCTCGTTGCTCCATGAGCGGATGGTGGAGCAGCTCTATCGGCTCGCACCGCATGAGGGCTACACCCAGTCCTTGCTGGATGGTGTGCGCTTCCTGCGCTCGAACCGTCCGCTGAAGCATACGCCTGTGCTCTACGAGCCGAGCATCGTGATCGTGTGCCAGGGGCGCAAGCGAGGCTATCTGGGCGGCGATGTCTATCTCTACGATGCCCTGCACTATCTGGTGCTATCGGTGCCGCTCCCGTTCACCTCGGAAACCGAGGCCAGCCCCGAGGAGCCGATGCTGGCCATTTCCATTCGCCTTGAGATGGCCGTGGTGGCGGATCTGGTCTTCACACTGGACCAGGCGGATGCGCGCTCGGCGGCACCGCCGCGGGGCATGCTTTCCACCCCGCTCGGTGCGCCCATGGCCGACGCCACGCTGCGACTGCTCGAGGCGCTGGCCTCGCCCCTGGAGGCGCAGGTGCTGGCGCCTGGGATCGTGCGTGAAATCTGCTACCGCGTACTGGTCGGCGAGCAGGGCGGCAGCGTGCGCGCGGCGCTGGCCCAGCAGGGCCAGTTCGGCAGGATCGCCAAGGCGCTGCACCGTATCCACGCGGATTATGCCGAGCCCCTGGAGGTGGGGCGCCTGGCCAGCGAAGTCGGCATGAGTACCGCGGTCTTCCATGTGCACTTCAAGGCGGTGACGCAGACCTCGCCGCTTCAGTACATCAAGTCGACGCGGCTGCACCAGGCCCGGATGATGATGATCCGTGATGGCCTGCCCGCCGCGGCGGCCGCCGCCAGGGTGGGCTACGAGAGCCCTTCGCAGTTCAGCCGCGAGTTCAAGCGCTTCTTCGGTCGGACTCCCGGCGAGGAGGTGCGTGAAATGAAAGCCACGCTGGCGCTGTTGCCCTCGACACAGGCGGCGGGGCTGGCGCTGCCGCATTGAGACGACGCGCTCGAGTGTGCTCAATCAGGGCATTAGTCTCGGCGATGAAGAGCCAGTCGAGGCTGTTCATACACCGCCTGAAGTGAATTCGCCATGAGCGACTATCCTGCTAGGTAGGCACCGCTCGCAGCCCACCCCCTATCCTCCGTACTGCATCCTCCGTTCTGCGCGCCGATTTGCCCGTGTTGCCCGTGCCGGTGCCAGCACGTCTTTACGATGCAGGATCGCATCCCGTGCCACCACAGTTCCGGGTGTTACGGCCACAAAGGAAGTGAAACCATGAAAAAGCGTTCTTCGCCCCAGGCCCCGAGCGGTTCGCAGGACCTCTGGCGGCAGTCCGCCACGACACTGGCGGTCCTTATCAGATCCGGGGAAGTGTCGAGCCGTGAGGTGATCGATGCCCACCTGGCGCGGATCGAGGCGGTGAATCCTGAGCTCAATGCCGTCACCGTGATGCTGCGCACGTCGGCCCGTGAGGCGGCGGATGCGGCGGATGCCCAGCGCAAGATGGCGGGCAAGCGCGATCTGCCGCCCCTGCACGGGGTGCCGATCACGGTGAAGGAGAATATCGATTGCGTCGGCACCCCGACCACCTTGGGCCTGGTCGCGAACGCCAATGCGTTGCCGGAACAGGATGCGCCGGTGGTCGAACGGATGCGTGCCGCTGGCGCCATTCCCATCGGGCGCACCAACATGCCGGAAATGGGCCTGCGGGTCTCCACCAGCAACCCGTTCAGGGGGCTGACCCGCAATCCGTGGAATGCGCAGCTGACCGCGGGGGGCAGCAGTGGTGGCGAAGGCGCGGCCGTGGCGTCCGGCATGTCGCCGCTCGGAATCGGCAATGACATCGGCGGATCGCTGAGAAATCCGGCGTTCTGCTGCGGTGTCGCGGCACTGAAGCCCACCCAGGGGCGCATTCCCTTCGGTAGTGCCGGCGACGGCTTCCTGAGCGCGCAGGTGATGCTGACCGATGGCCCCATCGCCCGCAGCGTTGCCGATCTCAGGCTCGTTCTCGAGCAGGTTCACGGGCAGCACGTGCGCGATCCTCGCTCGGTCACGGTGTCGCTGGAAGGCCCGCGAGTTCCGCGTCGTGTTGCCATGGTGACATCGCTGCCCGGCACTGTTATCGACCCGGCCATTGTCGCCAGCGTGCGGGCGGCAGGCGAGGCGCTTGCCGCCCGCGGTTACCAGGTGGAGGAGGGGATACCGCCGGAAATCGAGCTGATCAACCATCTCTGGACGCAATTCCAGATGTCCGACCTGAGCCTCACGGCCGAGTCGATACGGCCCACGCTCAGCCTGGAGGCCGCCATGCTCATGGATGCCCTGATCGCCAGGATCGATCCCTCGGTGACGCATGCCGCGCTGCATCAGGAGCGTTCGCGTCTCGGCCGGGCCTGGGCGGCATTCTTTGCGGAGTATCCGTTAATCCTGGGGCCCGTCTGGCCGTCGGCACCGTTCGTGCATGATGCCGATGTCGCCTCGCCAGCCGGTAGTGAGCTGATGCTGGGCATGCAGTGGTTCGTGACCCCCGGCAATCTGCTCGGCTTCCCAGCCGTCGTGTTACCGACCCGGCCGATCGACAACGCACCCATGACCGTTCAGCTATACGCCGACCGCTTTCGCGACGACCTGGTGCTGGAGGCTGCCGAGGTCATCGAGGCCGCATTTGGGCCCTGTACGCCGGTAGATCCTTTCGTGGTCTACTGAATAAATGTCTGCGCGGGCAAATCGCTGCGTTGCGCGGTGCTCGGAATCCTCACCTATACCCCATAGGCTCCGGTTCCTGTGCTCCGTGCGCCTTGCGCTTCACTCCGCTCGCCAATTTATTCGCTTCTAGTTAGGCGGGTGCCTGTCGGTGGATACGACCGGCAGGCTCGCCAGGTCGACGTCGCCGTGCTGGCTGGTCACCGTCAATCGGCTCTGGCTTCCCTGCTGCTGGGCAAAGCCATGGATGCGATGGTCCAGGGTGTCATAGACGCGGAGGGTATCTTCGGTCTGCACGACGAGGCGCCGAGCCTTAGCAAAGTAGGCGTAGCGTAAACCGTTCTGTTCGCCGGTTGCGTTGGGTGTGCCGAGTTCCGCCGGCCACCAGGCGGTGTTCTCTTCCGCGGCGGGCCAGGCCGACTGCTGGGCAGCTATTTCACCCGCTATCCCTTCACCAGCTTTCCCACCAGCCATCCCACCAACCCTCTCACCAATCTCGTGGCATAGCGCGTCCACGCGAGCGTTCAAGGCATGGTTGAGAGGGTCGCTCAGCATCAGCATGCCACCCTGCATCCATTGGCCGGGGCCGCCGAACTCCGAGTGTGAAAACATGGCCATCTGGCCATCACCGTCGGCCACGGCCAATACCATGTGCGCAATGGCGTCGCGACTGAAATCGTGACGCTCGGCGAGCTCGTCGACGATGGCGAGTCCCTGGGGGCTGAGTGAGTGCATGTCGGTTTGACTCACAGTTCGCCGGCCAGTTTCTTTTCAACCAGTTCGAGCCGGTCCTGACCCCAGAAGGGCTCTCCCTCGATCTCGTACCACGGGGAACCGAAGCAGCCTGCTGCGACGGCCCGTTCGCAGGCCTCATCGAGGCGCTGCTGCCCCACGTCCGATTCCGACTCCTCCAGTAGCGCCTGGCCGTTCAGGCCGCAGGCGTCGGCGATCTCGCGCAGCGTGTCGAGGTCGGCGACATCACGCTCCTCGGCCCAGCAGGCCCTGAGTATGGACAGCGACAGTTCGGCGATGTCGTGGCCCTGGGCCTTGGCGGTCAGTGCCAGGCGCGCCGCCGGGCGGTCGTCGGTGGGGAAGTGCTTGGGTTGCCGGTTGAGGGGGATGCCGAGCTGCTGTGGCCAGCGCTTCAGCTCCGCCATGCGGTAGGCCTGGCGCTCGGGCGCCCGCTTGGGCAACGGCAGCCCGCCGGTCCTTGGGAATACTGCGCTGAGCGTGATCGGCACATAGTCGATGGTGGCGCCGTGGCGGGCGGCAATCTCGCCGAGCCGGGCATGACCCAGGTAGGTCCAGGGCGATACCTGGCTGAAGTAGTAGGTGATGCGCTTGGGCATGTTGGTCGGTGCCTCTTCTGTCTCGTCAGTGTTTCCTAACGATAGATGTCCTGGTAAATCTTGCGCAGCTCATTCTTCTGCACCTTGCCCATGGTGTTGTACGGTAGGGCGTCAACGAAGAGCACCCGCTTGGGCTGCTTGTACTTCGCCAGCCGGTCCTTGAGGAAGTCGATCACATCCCGCTCGGCGAGGCGGGCGTCGGCTTCCGGCACCACTACGGCGGTAACGCCTTCGCCGAAGTCCGGGTGGGGCACGCCGATCACGGCGGATTCCTTTACCCCCTCCAGTTCGTCGATCACCTGCTCGACCTCCTTGGGATAGACGTTGTAGCCCCCGGAAATGACCATGTCCTTGTCGCGGCCGACGATATGGACGTAGCCGCGCTCGTCGACCATGGCCAGGTCGCCGGTGACGAAGAAGCCATCCTCCAGCAGCTCCTCGCGGGTCTTCTCGGGCATCCGCCAGTAGCCGATGAAAACGTTGGGCCCGCGAATCTCGAGCATGCCGATCTCGCCATTGGGGAGCGGCTCATGGGTTTCGCGGTCGGTGATGCGGTACTCCACGCCCGGCAGCGGCATGCCCACGGTTCCGGCGCGACGTTCGCCGTCGTAGGGGTTGGAGAGGTTCATGTTGGTTTCGGTCATGCCGTAGCGCTCGAGGATGGCATGGCCGCTCTTCTGTTCGAACTCCCGGTGGGTCTCGGCGGTGAGCGGGGCCGAACCGGAGACGAACAGCCGCATGTTGGCGGTGACTTCGGGGGTCAGGCGCGGATCCTGGATCAGGCGCGTATAGAAGGTCGGCACCCCCATCATCACGCTGCCGCGAGGCAGTTCCTCGAAGATCACGTCGGCGTCGAAGCTCGGCAGGAACAGCATGCTCGAACCGGCCATCAGGGTGACGTTGCAGCCGACGAACAGCCCATGGGTGTGGAAGATCGGCAGGGCATGGATCAGGCGGTCCTCGGCGGTAAAGCGCCAGGCCTCGACCAGGGTGGCGGCATTGGAGCCCAGGTTGCGGTGGGTCAGCATGGCGCCCTTGGAGCGCCCCGTGGTGCCCGAGGTATAGAGGATCGCGGCCAGGTCGTTCTCCTGACGCGGCTCGATGGTATCGTGCGGCGTGGCCCGCTCGGCGGCCTCCATCAGGCTGCCGTCGCCGTCGGTGCCCAGGGTTTCCACCGCAGGGCAGCCGGTCTCGCTGGCCACCGCCCGGGCCTGCTCCAGGGCGGCCGGGCGGCAGACGAACAGGGCCGGTTCGGCGTCGGCGAGGAAATAGCGGATCTCGTCGGCGGTATAGCCGGTGTTGAGCGGCAGGTAGACGCCGCCGATCCGCAGACAGGCGAGATAGAGCAGGATCGCCTCGGGGCTCTTGTCGACCTGCACGGCGACCCGGTCGCCGGGGGCGACACCCAGCGCGGCCAGGGCACCGGCCAGCCGGGCGCTGGCGGCCAGGGCAGCGGCGTGGCTGTAGCGGCGGCCGTCACGGGTGGTGATGAAATCGGCATCGCCGCGTTCCTGCATGCGGGCGGCGAAGGTTTCGAAAAGGTTCTGGCTCATTTGATGTTCTCTCCCTTGGCCATTTTCCTGGCGCGGCGATTGAGGTCGCGGACCTCGCTGGAGCAGGCCACGGTGGCGTTGGCGATGTAATTTTCGTGATTTCGCTCGATGTCGTCGAGTACGTAGAGATAGTTGACCATGAGTCCCTCGGCCTGCTTCAGGCCCTTGGCCGAGACATCGCCAAGCCAGTTGATGCGCTTCAGTTCGGCGCCGTTACCCAGGTGGAAGCGGGCCACCGGGTTGAGCGGCAGGCCGCGGGAATTCTTCTCCTCCACCAGGTAGCGTGCGGCCAGGGGCTTGATGATGGCCTTCAGGCGATCGCTCTGCTCCGGATCGCGATGCCAGTCGGGGCTGTCGAGCCCTTCCAGGGTGCGGCGCAGTTCGGCCGGCAGGCTCTCATCGGTCCGACAGCTCGCGAGCCATTGACTGAAGCCGGGCACCGGCGAGAGGGTCACGAAGTGCTTGAGCTGGGGCAGCTCCTGCTTGAGTTCCTGGACTACCTGCTTGATCAGGAAGTTGCCGAAGGAGATGCCGCGCAGGCCGGTCTGGCAGTTGCTGATGCCGAAGAAGGCGGCGGCATCGGCGGCCTCTGGGTCGTCGATGTCTCGCTCGCCGGCACTCTCCCCCGAGAGTATCGGCTGGATCCTGTCGGGCAGGCCCTTGCACAGGGCCACCTCGACGAAGATCAGCGGTTCGTCGCCGATCGCCGGGTGAAAGAAGGCGAAGCAGCGCCGGTCGCGGGCGTCGAGCCGGCGACGCAGGTCGTCCCAGTCGCGGATCTCGTGCACCGCCTCATAGCGAATGATCTTCTCCAGGATCGATGCCGGCGTGTTCCAGTCGATACGCTTGAGCATCAGGAAGCCGCGGTTGAACCAGGAGCCGAACAGGTGGGCGAAGTCGGCGTCGATGGCATTGAGCTCTTTCCCGTCCGAGCGGGGCTCGCGCAGCAGCCCCAGCAGGTCTTCGCGCATGCGCACCAGCTCGTAGGTGCCGTTGCTGGCCAGGTTGAGCCGCCGGAACAGCTCCTGGCGGCGCGGTTCGCAGGCATCGAACAGTGTCTGCAGGTTGGCGTTGTTGCGCGCTTCTCGATAGGTCGCGTAGGCCCTGTCGATGTCTGTTGGCTCGGCGGCGAACTCGGTTTCCAGGCACTCGAAGAAGCGCCGCCGCTCCTCCTCGCCCAGCTGGCGATACATGGCCAGGGCCCGGCTGGCCAGGGCGATGCTCGACGCTTCTCCATCACTCTCCAGCAGGGCGTGGCAAGCCTTGATCAGCTGAGCGTGGTCCGGTGCGACGATCTCACCCTGGCGACGCCGCAGCAGGGCGTCGCGCTGGGTGATGCTGTTGAACAGCTCCTGCAGGAAGGTCATGTTCATGGATAGAGCCCCCTTAGCCCATGATCAGGTTGGGTAGCCACAGGGCGATACCCGGGAAGAAACAGAGCAGCAGGATGCCCAGCACCATGCACAGCGCATAGGGCAGGCTGCCCAGCAGGATGTCGCGCAGCGAGATGTCCGGAGCGATGCCCTTGATGATGAACAGGTTCAGGCCCACCGGCGGCGTGATCAGGCCGATCTCCAGGTTGATGGTCAGGATCACCGCGAACCAGTAGGGATCGAAGTTGGCGGCCAGGATGATCGGCAGCAGGATCGGCGCCGTCATCACGATCACCGCCACCGGCGGCAGGAAGAAACCGGCGACCAGCAGGAACAGATTGATGATCCCCATCAGCACCCAGCGGTTGACCTCCAGGTCAGCGATGGCGGCGGCCACGGTCTGGGTGATGAACATCGAGGAGAGGGCGTAGGCGAACACCTCGGCGCAGGCGATGACCAGCATGATCATCACGCTTTCGCGCAGCGAGTCGCGCATGATCAGCTTGATCGGGCCCACCTGCCACATACGGTAGATGATCACCGCCAGGGCCAGGCACAGGAAGGCACCGACGCCGGCCGCTTCCGAAGGCGTGGCAACCCCGCCGTAGAGGGCGAACAGGATGCCCGCGACCACGGCCAGGAACGGCAGAACACGGATCAGCGCCTTGAGGTTGGCGTCGACGTTCTCCTTGATGGTCTGCTTCATCCGCACGGCGGATTGCGCCATGGGGTTGTTGTACCCCCCGGCCAGGCGGCAGGCGATCATCGTCCAGATCATGAACAGGCCGGCCAGCATGAAGCCGGGGACCACCCCGGCCATGAACAGGCGGCCGATCGAGGTCTCGGTGGAAATGCCGTAGATGATCATGGTCACCGAAGGCGGGATGAGAATGCCCAAGGTGCCGCCTGCGGCGATGCAGCCGGCCGCCACGCCATCCGGATAGCCCCGGGTGCGCATTTCGGGAATGCCCATCTTGCCGATGGCAGCACAGGTGGCCGGCGAGGAGCCGGATAGCGCGGAGAAGATCGTGCAGGCGCCGATGTTGGAGACCGCCAGGCCGCCGGGCAGGCGCCCCATCCACAGGTCCAGCGAGCGGTAGAGATCGCGCCCGGTCGGCGAGGAGGCCACGGCGGCACCCATCAGGATGAACATCGGGATGGCCACGAAGCCGAACTCGGCAATGCGGTCGAAGAAGGTTTCGCCGAAGTAGGTCAACTCGGGGAGCCCACGGTCATAGAGCAGCGCTGCCAGTGAGACACCACCCAGGGCGAAGGCGATGGGGGTGCCGATCGCCATCAGCACGACCAGGGCGATGGCGACGATGATTCCCATGGTAATCGGGTCCATGCTCAGTTCTCCCCGCGCAGAATTTCAGCGACATATTGCAGCGACAGCAATGTCGCTCCCACGGCCATCGGCAGCAGGGCCGGCCATAGCGGGGGGTTCCATACGGTGCCGGTGGTCCAGCCGCCTTCCCAGGCTTCCCAGACATAGATCCAGGCGCCGTAGGCCAGGGCCGCACAGAAGGCCAGGCCGACCAGCGAGGCAGTGAGTCGCATGAGCTTCTGGGGCAGGCCACTCAGTGCATCCGGCAAGATGGTGATGGCGACATGGCCGCCGGTCATCAGCACATAGGGGCTACCCAGCAGCATGGCGGCGGTGACCGAGAAGACCGTGAATTCGGTTTGCCAGCTGGTGCTCATGCCGAGGATGTAGCGAATGAAGACCATCTGGCAGATCACCAGTACACCGGCGATGAACAGCGTGGCGGCAAGATAGGCGGTGATTCGAGACAAGACGTCCATCGCGCGGATGTAGCCGCCGACGACGCCGGATCGTTGAGATTGGGCCATGGCAAGGATGTCCTCCCGAGTGAAAGGGCGCCGGCCATCCGGGAGGGTGGCCGGCGCGTGTCTCAAGTGGTCAGGACTCACTCCACGGCAAGGGCAGCATCGATGATTGCCTGGCCATTGGGTACGTTCTCGGCAAAGTTCTTGTAGGAGGTCTCCTGGGCGATCTCGAGCCAGGCGTTGTAATCCTCCTCGCTCATGCGTACCACCTCGATTCCATTCTCCTCGTACACCTCGACCATCTGCTGGTCGATGGCCGCGGCCTCTGCAGAGAAGAACTCCTCCGCGGCCTTGCCGGCCTCGGCCAAGGCGGCCTGCTGCTCCTCGTTGAGGCCCTGCCAGACCTGCTCGGAGATCAGCACCGGCTCGTACATGAACCACAGGGCGAAGTCGCCAGGCTCGGTCAGACATTCAACCTGTTCGTAGAGCCGGAAGGAGATGAACGACATCGAGGAGGTATTGGCTGCATCCAGCACGCCGGTCTGCATGGCGGTATAGACCTCCGAAGAGGGCATCGAGGCGATCGAGGCGCCGGCGGCCTGCAGCATTTGCTCGAAGGCCGGCCCGGCGGCCCGGATGTTCTGGCCGCTTACGGTATCCGGTGAGGTGATGCACTGCTCGCTGGAAGCGAAGCCCCCCGACAGCCAGGTGTCGGCCAGTACCCTGGCGCCCCCTTCTTCGATGACCGAGTGGATCATCTCCATGTATTCCGAGTCGTTCAGCCGCTTGGCATGCTCATGGTTGCGTACCAGGCCTGGCATCAGAGTGGCGGAAAATTCGGGATGGCGTCCGCTGGCATAGTCCAGCGGCAGCAGGGTGAGGTCCAGGCGACCGCGGACCAGGGCGCCCCACTGCTCATTGGCCTTGAACAACGACTGCCCGGGGTAAACTTGTATGTTGAGACCCACATCGGCCTCGGCGACGTGGCGTGCCATCATCTGCACCATTTCGTCGCGAACATCTCCCTGGCCGCCGGGGAACTGGTGGGAGGCACGAAGGACGGTCTCGGCCGATGCGATACCGCTGAAGGCGATGGCGAGTCCGAGCGCTGCGGTAGCGGCAGGCTTGAGTTGGCGTGTCATCTTGAAGCTCCAGAATTTGTTTTTGTGTATGGTTGTCACTGTGGCTAGTGTTTATCAGGCGAGCTGATGTATACATCAATAGACCTCATATATATTGGTGTCAACATTCGCGGTCTGATTTTCTTGCCGGCAAAGTCGGGTGTGGCGAGGGTGGTCATGTCATGGAGGTGCGTCGTGGAGGTGACAGGTGAGCAGTGTTAAACGTTCGAGCGCGCAACAACTCAGGGATGCTCTGGAGGATGACATCATCAACGGTCGGCTGACGCCGGGAGAGCGGCTCGATCCGGAGGCCCTGGGCCGGGAGTTCAGTGTTTCGCGCACCCCCGTACGCGAGGCGATTCAGCAGCTGGTCGCCAGCGGCCTGGTCACGGTGTCGCCCAAGAAGGGCACCTTCGTCGCCCGGATCGGCATCGACCAGTTGATCGAGATGTTCGAAGTGATGGCGGAGCTGGAAGGCATGTGCGGGCGCCTGGCGGCACGACGGATCAGCGAGGAGGAACTCGCCGCACTGCGCGAGGCCCTGGCCCGCTGTGAAGCGGCGGCCGAGGCGGGCGATACCGACGAGTACTACTACGAGAACGAGACCTTCCACGACTGCATCTACACAGCTAGCCATAATGGCTTCCTGGCGCAGGAGGCTCGGCAACTGAAGCAGCGGCTCAAGCCCTATCGCCGGCTGCAGCTTCAGGTGCGCCAGCGCATGGGCGGCTCGCTTGCCGAGCATCGCAAGATTGTCGCCGCCATCGAGCAGGGCGAGGCGGAGCTTGCGGAGCAGTCGCTGCGCGAGCATGTGTTGATTCAGGGCGAGCGGTTCAGCGATTTCATCGCCAGCGTCAAGAAGCTGGATGCGTCGGCGACCCGTCTGGACCCCTCCCATGACCGAACAAGGGCCTGACATGAGCGACTATCTGCTGGAGGAGGCCACGCTGAGCAGCGGGGCCATCTACCGTCTCTTCTCGGGCAGCGTCTGCCCGCGCCCCATCGCCTGGGTGTCGACGCTCGATCGCGACGGCAACGCCAACCTGGCGCCTTTCTCGTTCTTCAATGTGGTAAGTGTGACGCCCCCCGTGCTGGGCTTCTCGCCGCTGCTCGATGGCGAGGGGCAGCCCAAGGACACCATTCGCAACCTGGAACAGGTGGGGGAGTGCGTAATCCATATCAGCGGCGAGGGCCTGGTGGAGGAGATGAACGCCACCAGCGCTGGCCTGCCTCACCACGAGGATGAGTTTGCCCTGGCGGGACTGGAGAAACTGCCGATGGCGGGGGTATCGGTGCCACGAGTAGCGGGTGCGCCGGTGGCCTTCGGCTGCCGGCTTCGCGAGATCATCCGTTTCGGTGACCAGCCCCTGGCCGGCAACCTGGTACTGGCGGAGGTGGTGTCGATCCATGTGGACGACGCGGTGTGGAACGGCCGGCACGTATCCATCGACGCGCTACGACCCATCGGGCGCATGGCCGGCAACGACTACGCCCGAACCAGCGACCTGTTCGTGGTCGAGCGGCCGGCGTCGGGTAGCGCCATGAGCCGCCCGGCACGGGGCGGCTGACGCCGGGCCGTTCGGGTCGAGGCTCTCCCACGTGGACTCATTGGCTTCTCTCCATGCTGTCCCTGCTGCGGCGTCGATTCACTCGGCCAGGTTGGTGACCGGGCGTCCCGCGGCGAAGGCGAGCAGATTGTCGAAGGCGTCGCCGAAGTAGAGCTCGTAGCTGTCCTTCTCCACATAGCCGAGGTGGGGCGTGGCGAGGAAATTGGGCAGCTCGAGCAGCGGGTGATGGGTCACCGGCTCTTCGTCGAATACATCCACAGCGGCCTGGCCAGGCCGCCCCGCGCGCAGCGCCGCCTCCAGGGCACCGGCCTCGATCAGCGGGGCGCGGCTGGTATTGACCAGCAATGCGGTGGGCTTCATTCGTGCGAGGTCCTCGGCCGTGACGATGCCGCGGGTCTCGGCGTTCAATCGCAGGTGCAGGCTCAGCACGTCGCTGCGCTCGAACAGCGCCTCCTTGCTGCCGGCCACGTCGAGGCCCGCTTCGGCGGCTCGCGCCCGGGTGCCCTCACGACCCCATACCAGCACGTTCATTCCGAAGGCCTGGCCGTAGCGGGCCATCAGCTGGCCGATCTTGCCGTAGCCGAAGATGCCCAGGGTGCGACCCTTGAGGCCGGTGCCCAGGGTGCGCTGCCATCGTCCGGCCTTGAGGTTCTCGAACTCCTGGGGAATATGGCGCATGGCGGCCATGACCAGCCCCCAGGTGAGTTCGGCGGCGGCATGGGGCGAGCCGGTGCCGGCCATGACCGTGACGCCCTGGCGGCGACAAGCGTCCATGTCCACATGGGCCGCCCCGCCACCGGTCTGGCTGATCACCCTGAGGTTGGGCAGGCGGGCCAGCAGCTCGGCGGTGATCGGCGTGCGTTCGCGGATCAGCACCAGCGCCTCGGCGTCGCGGAAGCGTTCGGCCAGGGCATCCAGGTCGGTCAGCGTGTCGTTGTGGATGGTGACGTCCTGGCCTTCCAGTTTGCGAAAGACATCGAGCGTGCGCACGCAGTCCTGATAGTCATCGGGTATCACGATCTTCATTGGGCGGGCTCCTTATCGTTGGTTGGGCCCCGGGGATCGCCGTGAATGGCGTCGGCTGCCTCGGATATTTCGGTTGAACGCGACCAAGAATAATCGATTTTTCATGTTGACAGATATTTTACGCTTGCCTACTCTGATCAGCGTGCGTATATGGTATACCAAAGTTTCGACCGGGCAGTCACAGGCCCCGAGCTACCGATAACCAATCGAGAATACGTATCGAGGGTGCCCTGGATATGCCATCTTTGGGAGAGTTCAAGCAAGGCCTGATCAAGGACTACAACGACGTCAACAATCGTATCTTCGGTATCGGTGTGGTACGCCAGAAGGTCGACGTCGTTGGTGACAAGCTGATCATCGTCGCCCTGCACAAGCGCGTGCCCTCCCTGGCCTACCTGAGTGCACTCAACAGCAATGTCAGCGAACTGGCCGATCACTATCTGATCAAGGGGTTCAAGAACGAATTCAAGCAGCTGCTGGTAGAGAAATACGGTTTCGACGTGATGACGATCTTCAAGGATTACGACGCCGAAGCCGAGCTTTCCGCTACCGTGGTGGTGATGCAAAAGGATGTACGCGACTACCTCTGAAAGCCTGTGTGCAGCAGAGAATAGCCCGTAAATCTTCGACGAGAGATCGTTGACTGGTGATGTGAACTCGCGCTGAACAGGCGAGTGCTCAATGACCGTCAGCCCAGCCCGAGGCAATTGCCTTAGGGCTGTGCTGGCGGTTTTTTTCGTTAGGAGAGGAGGAAGGCGATGACTAACGTAGCTGATATCGTAAATGCACTGAGTGTGATCACCGGGGGACGAACGGTGTCGTCCATGAAGGAGGTGGAGCGTGGCGATCATCCTTTCGTCATCCTCAAGTCGTCGGGGATCCATGGTAAATCCGTGCTGGAAATTCCCGGCCTGATCTATGGCGATCCGGGCAAGGCGATCCGCAAGGTGGCCGTCTGCATGACCATGACGGAGCTGGTCATCGAGCTGGCGGGGGCCACCGGGGTGGATGCCGTGGTGGCGCATCATCCCATTGCGGACGCGGCCAGCTGCGGCGGAGTGACCCTGAAGAACTACCTGGACCTCTACGACGTGGCGGGGCTCGAGTGCCACGAGGCCTTCCATGGCCTGCACCCCGGCATCCCCTTCCTGCATGGCCACAAGGTAGTCAAGGGAAACATTGCCTACGGCGGCGTTCACGGCAATATCATGTTTGTCGGCAGGGCGCTTCCCGAGGTCGACACCCTCGGCGATATTCTCGACCGGCTGGAGCGCTACATGGCCCTGGACCAGGATCGTGCGCTGCTGGCGGAAGAGCAGCTCGTTCGCGGCATCGAGGCGATACGGGAGACCAGCGTCGAGACCAGCGGCTTCATTCATCTCGGCTCACGCGAAAGCCGGGTCGAGAATATCCTGCACATCTTTCCGCACACCGGTTTCTCGGCTGACAACCTGCGCCAGGCGGTGGCGGAGAACCCCGACACCGATACCGTGGTTGCCTCCATCAGCCGCGTCTATGCCGAGCATGAGCTGCTTGATGTGGCCGAGGAGCTGGGCCTGAATTTCATTGTGGGAAACTGCCATGTGATGGAAATTCTCGAAAATGGGCTGCCCCTGGCCTATGCCCTGGATGAACTGCTCGAAGACGTGGACGTCGTGCTGTTCCGGGACCGGGTCACCTCCACACCCGTGAAGATGGTGGGAAATAGTGCCCTGAAGACCTATGCGAGAGAGATGTCGGCGCGTCACTTGCTTGGCAAGAATGCCATGAGCGACGTGTGACGATTTCGGTTTCTTCCCAAGCGATCCAATAACAAGAGACTTGTCATGAAGACTTCCGTTACTACCCCGGACTCCAAGAAAGAAAAGTCACCTGAAAGCAAGCGGGCATGGAAGAAGATCGAAGTGGTCGGCATCGTGCTTTTGGGTATCTGCATGCTGCTGCTGATGTTCTCGCCGACCAGCCTGTCGGGCCTGTTCAACTCGATCATGGAGTCGGTTCAGCCCGTGGTCGTCGATGTGTTCCTGACCGGTGTGGTGGGGACGGCTATCATCGTCAGCGTCATCATCGGTCGGCTGCTGGAAAGGCTGGGCTTCACCGACGCCCTGGTGCGTATCTTCGTTCCCGCCATGAAGCTGATTGGGGTGAATCCCGCCGTCATCATTCCCAGCGTCTACAACATCTTTGGCGACATCAATGCGGCCGGGAAGATATCGGGGCCCATCCTGAAAAGGGCGGGTGCCACCAAGGATGAGCAGAAGCTGGCCGTCGCCACCATGGTCCAGTCACAGCAATCCTTCTCCACGTTCATGCTGGGAATGATGGCGTTGACCTTTGCTGGCGTGAATGTCTTCGTCGTGGTGCTGCTGGCGGTCTTCATGCCGCTGATCGTCTCGCCGCTGCTGCTGTCGAAGGTGCTCTACCGCGACGTCAAGCGGGTCGAGATCGGCAATCTGCCGACCTTTACGCCGGAACGTGATTTCCTGCCGACCATGTTCAGTGCCGCCCGGGAGGGCGTGGAACTGCTGCTGCTGATCCTGATTCCTGCCGTGGCCCTGGTGTTCGCCGTGATCGGTGTGCTCGACTACATCGGCATCTGGGCGACCATCGAGTCGTCGCTGGGCAGCGTCATGCTGTTCCTGAACATCCATCCGGAAACGGGCGTACTCTCGATCCTGGTCAGCCCGACGCTTGCCATGGGCCAGCTGCAGGCGATGGCGGGGGAGATCGACCCCTCCCTGGTGGTCGGCTCCTTCGTCCTGGCCTCATCGGGCCTGCCGCTCTCTGCCGTATTCGGCCAGGTACCGGTGGTATGGGCGGAAAGCTCAGACCTGAGCGAGCGTGAGGCCATGGGCGCCGCTGTGCTGGGCATCACGATGCGCCTGGCGACGGCATTCGTCATCGCCTTCTTTGTCACGCCACTGGTGGTGTGACGGTGGCTGGTGTGGCGGTGGCTTGACTACTTCAAGGCCAGCGATGGATACGATACCGAGCGGCTCAGCAACTGGTCGGCCAGGTCGTGGAAATCGTTGGCCACGTAGTCGAAGTTCGGGTCGATGGTCAGGTCTGGCCTGGCTTGTGGCCCGAACTCCAGCGGCCGCATCACGAAGGCGGTGTGCAGCCCCTCGCTGTGTGCGGCCTTGAGATCGTCCTGGTGGGCGGCCACCATCATGATCTGCTGAGGGCTCAGATCCAGCAGCCGGGCAGCCATGCGATAGACCTCGGGGTCACGCTTGTAGTGACGTGCCAGCTCGGCCGAGAGGACGCAGTCCCACGGCAGGCCGGCCTGTTTGGCCATGTTGACCAGCAGTGACATGTTGCCGTTGGAGAGTGGGGTCAGGATGAACCGCTCGCGCAGGCGGTGCATGCCGTTCACGGCATCCGGCCAGGGCTTGAGCCGGTGCCAGGCGCGATTGAAATTGGCCTTGTCGGCTTCCGACAGGCCGTCAATGCCGAACTCCTCGAGCAGGCGGTCGAGCGTCATGCGATGCAACTGGTCCAGCGAAGTCCACGAGAGGCGCCCCTGGCGTACCCGGTTCATCGAAGGGGCATAGCCTGCTCGCCAGGCATCGGCAAAGGCGGCCCAGTCGACTTCCAGCCCGCGGGCACGCCCGAGAGACTCCCCTTCGCGAATCACGCTGCTGCGCCAGTCGACCACGGTGCCGAAGACATCGAAGGCCAGGCAGCGGATGTCGGCGAGTTGTGGTGGGGTCAGGCTCATGCCATCACTTCCTTGTCAGACGCTTGTCCAAATTATAATTGTATGCAATTCGACTCGATTTCCGCCAAATGTAGGCCTACAGTGCTCCCCATGCAAATAGTTGTGCACGATTATCGCTGCTACCTTTGTCGATACCGGCAGGAAATCGGGTCGACAAGGAGCCCCGGGGCCGCGATCTCACTGCCGCGATCTCACTGCAAGGAGCCAAACAATGACTGCTGCCGATCGCGTTTATCAGATCATCAGGCAACGAATTCTCAACGGCCAATACCCCGCCGGCAGCTATGTGCGCGAAGCGGCCATCGGCCAGGAGCTGGAACTCAGCCGCACGCCGATCCGCGAAGCGCTGAGGCGACTGGTGTCGGATGGCTGGGTGGAGGCCATTCCCCATCACGGCGCCCAGGTGGTCTCCTGGACCCAGCGTGACGTGGAGGAGGTGTTCGAGCTGCGGGTCCTGCTCGAACCCCAGGTGGCCCGTCGGGCGGCCTCCCGCATCGAGCGCAACCAGTTAGACCAGCTCGAGTCGCTGGCCGTGAGGATGGAAGATCTCTGTCGGGACGAGGGGGAGAATGCCCTCGAAGAGATCGCCGTACTGAACGATGACTACCATGCCCGGCTGATGGCGGCGGCAGGCAGCCCGCGTCTTCAGCGCCTGCTGGAAACCATTGTCCAGGTGCCGGTCTCGCGTCGCAGCTTCCACCACTATACCCGGGATGAACTGGCCGGCAGCATGCAGCATCACCGGGAGCTGCTTCGCGCCCTGGACGCCGGTGACGGGGACTGGGCCGCTTCGGTGATGCGATCCCATCTGCTGGCGGCACGGGCGGCACAGCTGCGTTTCGCGGCCTGCGTCGAGGAGACCGGGGCTGGGGTCGCATCGACGCCTCGAGCCTAGGCTGTCTCCGGAAACTGCCTTGCCGCTGACGGAATGATGCCTCTGCTGCCTTGTCACATCAGGTGAGCCCTGTTCCTGTACCTCCCTCGTTATTCGGAGCCGCCATGTTTCCCTCGTTCACCCTTCGCTATGCTCGCTTTCCCGAACGTTTCTACGCGCGCTTCGACCCTGTTCCCGTGGCTTCGCCACGGCTGGTGGCCTTCAACCGGCCCCTGGCTGACGAGCTGGGCTTCGACCTGTCGACCTTCGACAGTGACGAGGCAGCGGTATGGTTTGCCGGCAACGTGGTACCGCCCGGGGCTGAACCATTGTCCCAGGCCTACGCCGGCCACCAGTTCGGCGGCTTCGTGCCCCGGCTCGGCGATGGCCGAGCCGTGCTGCTGGGCGAGGTCACCGATCGGCAAGGCCGGCTGCGCGATATCCAGCTCAAGGGGGCCGGGTGCACCCCCTTCTCCCGCGGGGGCGACGGTCGCGCTCCGCTGGGGCCGGTGCTGAGGGAGTATCTGGTCAGCGAGGCCATGCACGCCATGGGTATTCCCACCACCCGGGCCCTGGCGGCGGTGACCACCGGCGAGCGGGTGGTCCGCGGCATTCCCGAGCCGGGGGCGATCCTGACCCGCGTGGCCAGCAGCCATATCCGCGTCGGCACCTTCCAATACTTTGCCGCTCGTGGCGATGCCGATGCCATTCGCGAGCTGGCCGATCATGTGGTCGAGCGTCACTACCCCGAGTTGGCCAGGCTGTCCGGTAATGAGCGCTACATGGCGTTGATCGAGGCGATCCAGGCGCGTCAGGCGGCACTGGTCGCGAAGTGGATGGGCGTCGGCTTCATCCATGGCGTGATGAACACCGATAACACGACGGTTTCGGGGGAGACCATCGACTACGGCCCCTGCGCCTTCATGGAAACCTACGACCCGAAGAGTGTCTTCAGCGCCATCGATGAAGGCGGGCGTTACGCCTACGCCAACCAGCCCTGGATCGCCCAGTGGAATCTGGCACGGCTGGCCGAGACCCTGCTGCCGCTGATCGACAGCGACCAGGAGCGGGCGGTGGAGTGGGCAACCGAGGTGATCAAGGCCTTCGAGGCACAGTACGAGGCCGAATGGCTGGCCGTGATGCGTGCCAAGCTGGGCCTGGCCCATGAGGAGGCGGGCGACCGGGCGCTGGCCGAGACGCTGCTGGATGCCATGCACCAGGGGCATGCTGACTTCACGCTGACCTTCCGACAGCTCTGCGAGGCGGCCGAATCCGGCGAAGCGGACAGCGCCCTCGGTGACCTGTTCGAGCGCCCGGAGGTCATTGAGGCCTGGCTCGGGCGCTGGCGCGAGCGCCTGGCCCAGGAGCCGGCGACACCCGCCGAGCGGGCCCGGCAGATGCGGCTGGTCAACCCCGCTTATATTCCCCGCAACCACCGGGTCCAGCAGGCGCTGACCTCAGCCATCGACGAGGACGACTTCGCCCCCTTCGAGTCGCTGCTCGCAGTGGTCACCCGACCGTTCGAGGCACAGCCCGGCCGCGAGGACTACAGCCTGCCGGCATCGCCACGCGAACGGGTCTTTCGCACCTTCTGCGGGACATGAACGTCACCCCAAGGGACGCAGAACCGATACGAAACGGGCCCTGATATCAGGGCCCGTTGCGGTCATACAGCGCGGTTCATACCAGCTCGCGCTGCTCCTCTTTCGCCTTGCGGCGGTCGCGCATCACCGCGCGGCAGATCACCACCAGCACCCCCAGGGTGATGGCGGGCCAGATCAGCACGTAGAAACCATAGAGTGCATTCATGTCAGATTCTCCACTGTGGCGGTGCCGGCCAGCGGCACCGCGGTAGGCTCAAGTCAACGATCCGGGTTAGACGGCCGGCCTGGCCGTGGCCACGTCGCCTTCCTGCACGCTGGGTTCGTGGGTGTCGTAGTCGCCGACTCGCTCGCCGATGGTGGCGAAGTCGAAGTCTTCCTGGCGGCTCATCAAGCTCATCACCACGCAGACCACGGTGCTGGCGCCATAGGCGGTCAGTGAGGCCAGCAGTACGGTGTAGTCGCGCAGGAAGTCGGTGGCAAACACCAGCATCGCCACCAGCGCCAGGGCGGCGGCGATGAACCCGGCGATGCGGCCCAGGAAGCCGAACACCATCAGGCCGATGATCACGCCGCCACCGATGCTGGCCAGCACCTCGAAGAACAGGCCGCTGGCGCCGCTCATGGGCAGCAGCTCGAAGCGCGCCAGGCAGAACAGCACCATGGCCACCAGTACCGACGTGGTAAAGGCCTGGTTGGTGACCCGATTCCAGAAGCAGCTGGCGATGACCGGGAAGACGATGGCGCCCCACAGCGCGCCGACGAACACCAGCATCACCAGGATATCCAGCGAGAAGCTGGCGAAGACGATGCCCACCGCGGTGGCGACGATCATGGTCAGGCGGCCCACCAGCAGCATGCGCTTGGGGTCGGCCTTGCCGCGGGCGATGTTCTTGCCGTAGACATCGGCCATCATGATCGCCGACAGCGCGGAGAGATCGGAGTCGGCAGTAGAGGAGAGCGAGCCGATCACCAGGATGAAGAACAGCGCAATGAACAGCGGTGGCAGATAGCCGGAGACCATCTGCGGGATCAGGTTGTTCATGTCCCCGCCCATTGGCTCGACGCCCAGGGTCAGCGCCATCAGGCCGATCATGCCCAGCCCGATGACGATGGCACCGTAGCCGATGGTCGCGGTGATAAAGGTGGGTTTGATGTGGCTCTCATCTACCGCGAACAGGCGCTGGGAAATGGTCTGGTTACCGATCGCATAGGCCAGCACGGCGACGAAGAAGGGCGCGCCCTGGTAAAGGATGGCATCCATGGAGAAGAGGTTGGCCTGTTCGACCGTCAGGTTATCCAGCCCTGCTACCAGCTCGCTGGGGCCGCCCATGGCGAAGAACACCGCGGGAATGATCACGATGGCAATCGCCATCAGGGCCACCAGCTGTGCGAAGTCGGTCATCACCGAGGCGCGGAACCCCGACCACAGGGTATAAAGCAGCACGCCGAAGCCGGCAATGATCACACCGGCCTGGAACGACAGCGGCGAGAGCACCGAGACCAGCGCGCCTGCGGCGGTGAAGTTGACCATCAGGCTGATCACGCTGCCCAGCACGTTGGAGAGTGCCAGGATCAGCTGACTGGAGGAGCCGTGGCGGGCGTGGATCAGCTCGCCCAGGGTGTGGGCATTGGGGGCGAGCTTGCGAAATCGCCGGCCGAAGGGGTAGATGAACAGGATCATCAGCGCCCCCCACAGGCCGTAGTGAATGGGGCCCGAGACGCCGTAGGTATAGCCGGAGGTGGCGGCGGCGTAGAAGGAGGCGGCCCAGATCCAGGTGGCGGTCATGCTGGCCGCGCCCATGCCGAAGCCCACGCGGTGGTTGGAGACCATGAAGGCGTCGGCGTCTTCGTTCTTCTTGCGGATGCCCAGCGTCATCAGGTAGGTGCCGCCGTAGAAGGCAAGCAGCAGCAAGATGACTGTCAGGGTCGAAAATTGATAGAGCGATTCGCTGTTCAAGGGCAATCCCTCGGTGGATGGAACGGACACGCACGGGCAGGTCGATTAGGCCGACATGCCGGGCGCAGTGATGGTGCTATGGGGTGGCCGAGCCCTAAGGCGGCCTTTGGCTGATCAGCGCTCAGGCATGAGCGCAGAGACAAGCAGGCTGGCGCCAGGCGTGGCGCAGCCTCGAGAGCTATCGATCGGGCACGACAAGACTCTGCCGTCAGTCAGGCATTATCCCGCAGCGGGGAGGTCGGGCGGCGGGCGGCGCGGCATGCACCGTCCTTCATCGGCGTAGTGGTGCGACATGGATTCCTTCGCTATCGATGGCGTCGACGACGTACAGTCGAGAGTACCGGTGATCCAGTCTGCATGGAGGCGAGACCAGGGTGTCCCATGGCGGGACCTGCCCAGGGTTCGTTGTCAGTATTATTGTCTGAACCAGGGGCCGTATACCCTACTGATCTATCATGAAAAAGTCCAATCGGTGCCGAATCGGCGGAAAATTGCGCCTAGTGGCGTCGAAATGTCGGCTGCTATGGCACCCGTGTGGCGGTATCTGGATCGTGCTCAGTTGATCATTCCCGGCAGCCAGGTGGCGATGGCCGGGAAGGCGATCAGCAGGGCGACCAGCAGCATCGAGCAGAGGATATAGGGAATCGCCGCAGCGTAAATTTCGCGCATGGTGGTGCCCTTGGGCGCCACCCCCTTCATCACGAACAGCAGCAGCCCCAGAGGCGGCGTGGAGAAGCTGATCTCCAGGGCCAGCAGCACGATGATGCCGAACCAGATCGGATCGAAGCCCAGCACCTGCGCCAGCGGGAAGAAGAACGGCACCGTCAGCATCATGATGGAGATCTGCTCCATGAAGGTGCCGAGTACCAGCAGCACGGCGAACATCGCCAGCAGCATCAGGATGGGTGCCAGGTCGAAGCTGGTGGCCCACTGGATCAGTCCGCTGGAGGCGCCGGAGAAGGCCAGCAGCTGGCTGAAGGTGGCGGAGCCGAAAACGATCAGGTAGGCCATCAGCGTGACCTTCAGTGCCCCGGTGACCGATAGCTTGAATGCTTCCCAGGTCATGCAGCGAAAGACGAAGGCCAGCACCATTGCACCCAGGGCGCCGAACGCAGCCGCCTCGGAAGGTGTGGCGAAGCCCATCAGCATCAGCGCCACGATCAGCACCATCACGCTGATCATCGGCACGATGTCGGTGAGAATCAGCATCAGCTTCTGCTTGAGGGGAACCGGCTCCAGTTCGTAGTTGGGGGCGGCAGAGGGGTCGATCCGGGTGTGGATCCAGATGGTGGCGATATAGAGGCAGGCCAGCACCAGGCCCGGCAGAATGCCGGCGATCAGCAGGGCGCCGATGTCGATCTTGGCCAGCGTGGCCAGCAGCACCGCCAGTGCCGAGGGTGGAATGATGATGGCCAGGCCGCCGGTGCCCAGGATCGGGCCGATGGCCATATGCTTCTTGTAGCCGCGGCGCTCCATTTCGGGCACCAGCAGAGAGCCCATCAGCGCCGTGGACCCCATAGAGGAGCCGCTCAGGGTAGAGAACCCGGTACCCCCCACGACGGTGACATAGGATAGCCGGCCGGGCACCTTGCCCATCAGTTGGTCGATGGCGTTGAACATCTTCATGCCCATGCCGGTGCGGAAGAACAGTTCGCCCATCAGCAGGAACAGCGGGATCGGCACCAGGTTGAAGCTCGACAGGGCACCGAAGCCGTTGTTGAGCATCTGGATGATGCCGTTCTGACCGCCCATGAAGTACCAGGCGCCGATGACGTTGGCGGCCAGGAACGCCAGCGCGATGGGCGTACCGATGGCCATGAAGCCGAGAATCAGAGCCAGGAGAAAGGCCAGGGCCAGATACCATTCCATTATTCTTTTATCCCCGCTTCGCCGCTGTGAAGAATGTCTCGACCCACCACGAAGCGGGTGAATTCGATGGCCATCAGAGAGAAACAGACCGGGTAGGCGATGGTGAGGATCCATTTCGGTACGAAGAAGGCGCGCACGTCGTAGTCACTGCGCTGAAGGTTCAGCATCACCAGGTCATAGCCCTTCCAGGCCAATACCACGCAGACCGTCACGCAGAGCAGGGCGACCAGCCGGCTCAATACCTGCAGGGCCAGCGGTGGCAGGATGGAGGTGAGCAGCTCGATATGCACATGCCCCTTGTGCCTGACCAGCCAGGGAGCACCCAGCAGGGTCAGATAGAACATGGCGTACTCGGTGGAGAGGAAGAACCAGGCAGAGGGCTGCAGGCCCAGGTTGCGAATCACCACGGAGAGCACGATGGCAACCATCAACCAAACGAGCATGATGGCGGCCAGCAGCGCCATGCCGTTGAGCAGCAGAAGATAGGCGCGAGTTGCGTATCGCATAGCGTCATCCAGGGCCCGGCAACGAGCCAGGCGGGAACAGGAAGGTGAGCCGGCCGCCAGGCGACCGGCTTTTGATGCCTCAGAGGTCGTTGAACTTCTCGATCAGCTCGTCATAGTGCTCGAGGCCCATGGGGTGACGTTCCATCTGGCGACGCATGCGCTCCCAGGTGGCTTCACGGGCGGCCTCTGAGAAGCTCTCGCCGGCTTCGCCTTCCAGGCGGAAGACCTGCATGCCGTCGGCTTCCAGCTCTTCGAGCTGCTCTGCCGCCAGCACCTCGAAGCGCTCGGCGCTTGCGCGCTCATGCTCGATGGCCACCTCCTGAAGGAGCTCGCGCGACTCCTCGCTCAAGCCGTTCCAGCTATCCAGGTTGACGATCACGCCCATGTCGGTGGAGAAGAAGTCGGGGTCGATCCGGTAGTTGAGGAAGCGATCCCAATTGAGGTCCTTGAGGCCGATCTGGGTCCAGCCGGTGGCGTTGACCACGTTGCGCTCCAGTGCCGAGTAGACGTCGGTGGTGGGCAGGCTGATCGGCTGGGCGCCCAGGTAGTCCTGGAAGAAGGCGTCATAGACCGGGTTGCTGCGCAGCGTCACCCCTGAGACGCTAAGGTTGCCGTCGTCGTCCAGGCGGGGCTCGTTGATCGTGTAGAGGTTGTAGCTGACCCCGCTGTCGAACCAGCCCAGGTAATAGGTGCTCATCTTCTCCTGGTGAATCTGGTTAAGCAGGTCGATACCGCCATTTTCACGGGCATGGATGGCGTTGGTGTTCGAGGCGACCAGGGCATCGCGCTCCGGCACGGTACCGGCGTAGAAGCTGGCAGCGGTATAGGCCATGTCGACCACACCGTTGCGGACCGCGTCGGGCTGCTCCGATAGGCCAATGACCTCGGGGCCGCCACGTACATCGATCTGTACCACGCCTTCACCGCGCTCGTTCACCTTGTCCACGAACTCGAGGAAGCTCTGGGTATAGATCAGTGAGGGGGGGAAGGCATGGACTGCGCTGATGCGATCCACGGCCACTGCGTGGGTGGAGGCGAGCAGAATCGTCACGCCGAGGGTGGCCAGTAGTTGCTTGTTCATCGTTGTTCTCCTCGATGGGGTGGTACGGATGTTGCCGATTGTTGTTGGAGGCTTGCGTCACACAGTGCACAAGCCGGGCAAGGGCCTGGTATCACCCTCGGGAAATGATCGTGGCGTCGCCTGGCGGTGTCTCGAGCCAGGGGTGTCGGCGCGCATAGTCGGCCGCAAATCGGGCGATCTGCGGCTGGTGCTGCCGTGTCATGTCGATGTCGTCCCAGCCGTTGAGCAGCTTGGTGCGCCAGCTGGGAGCGATCTCGAACTCCAGGTCGAGCGTACCGGCACGGACGCGGCACTCTTCCAGGTCTACCCGCACCGGCCCGGGCTCACTGCCCAGGTGGGCAAGCAGGCGCTCGATTTCGGCTTCTGGCAGCGTGGCCGGAAGCAGGCCGTTATTGACCGCATTGGACGAGAAGATGTCACCGAAGCTCGGGGCGATAACGCAGCGAAAGCCATGGTCCACCAAGGCGTAGACAGCGGCTTCACGGCTTGAGCCGCCACCGAAGTTGCGCCGTGCGACGAGGACCTGGGCCTGCTCGGCCTCCGGATGATTGAGGATGAAGCCCGGATGGGGGCTGCCACTCTCATCGTAGCGCAGGTCATGCAGCAGGAACTGGCCGTAGCCGATGCTGCGCGGCTCCTTCATGAAGCGCGCCGGGATCAACTGGTCGGTATCCACATTGGCCAAGGCCAGCGGACAGGCCAGGGTGTCCAGAATCTTGATGGGTGTCATCGTAGTCCTCCCGTCACAGCTCGCGGATGTCGGCCAGATGGCCGGCCACGGCAGCGGCAGCCACCATGGCCGGCGACATCAGGTGGGTTCTGGCCCCCGGCCCCTGGCGACCCTTGAAGTTGCGGTTGGTAGTCGAGGCACAGCGTTCGCCGCTGGGTACCAGGTCACCGTTCATGGCCACACACATGGAGCAGCCCGACTCCCGCCACTCCAGGCCCGCCTCCCGGAAGACAGCGTCCAGTCCCTCAGCCTCGGCCTGTTGCTTCACCTGGGTGGAGCCGGGGGAGACGATACCGGGCACCCGGCTACGCCGACCTTGCAGCACCTCGGCGGCGGCGCGCAGGTCCTCGATGCGGGCGTTGGTGCATGAGCCGATGAAGATCCGGTCGATGGCGATATCGGTCAGCTTCTGGCCGGGGGTGAGACCCATGTAGTCGAGGCTGTCGCGCATCTGGCGTGCCTTGCTCTCGTCGTGCTGGGTCGCGGGATCCGGCACGCAGCTGTCGATGGGCAGGGCTTCTTCCGGCGATACGCCCCAGGTCACGGTGGGAACGATCTCGGCGGCGTCCAGGGTGATGTCGCGGTCGAAGCGGGCCCCGTCATCGCTCTTCAAGGTCTGCCAATAGCGGATGGCCTGTTCCAGTCGTTCTCCTTCTGGCGCCCAGGGGCGGCCCTCGACATACGCGAAGCTGGTCTCGTCCGGAGCGATCATGCCGCAACGGGCGCCGCCCTCGATGGAGAGGTTGCACAGGGTCAGTCGTGCCTCCATGGAGAGTCCGCGTATGGCGCTGCCGGCATATTCGATGGCGTGGCCACGGGCGCCGTCGGCGCCCAGGCGAGCAATCCAGGTCAGGGCGATGTCCTTGGCGGTAATGCCGGGAGCCAGGGTGCCCTCCACGGTCAGGCGCATCTGCTTGGGGCGGCTCTGCCACAGGGTCTGGGTGGCAAGTACATGGGCCACCTCCGAGGCACCGATGCCGAAGGCAATGCTGCCAAAGGCACCGTGGGTGGAAGTGTGACTATCGCCGCAGACCATCAGCAGCCCGGGCTGAGTCAGGCCCTGTTCGGGCCCCAGCACATGGACGATGCCCTGGCGGGGGTCGTTCAGGCCGAACAGGGTGATGCCATGCTCGCGGGTATTGTCTGTCAGCTGTTCGATCATGCCGCGGACCTTGGCGTCGTCGATGTCGTCAAGGCGGCGTGTCAGGGTCGGCACGTAGTGATCGGCGATACCGAACGTAAGATCGGCACGCGCCACGGGCAGGCTTCGCTCGCGCAGCTTGTTGAAGGCGTGGAAGGAGCCTTCGTGCACGAAGTGACGGTCGATCCACAGCAGGCTCTCGCCGCTTTCGCTGCGATGGATCTCGTGGGCATCCCACACCTTGTCGAACAGGGTCGTTGGCATTGTCATGATCGGTGGCTCGCCGAGGCCGGCAGTCGGTGCGTTTGTGTCAGTGCTGTAATTCGAGTCCGCGCTTAAATACATCTAGCGCAGCACTGTGCCACAGGTCAAATGTATTTTTTCTTTTTCATTAAATGTATTAATTTTGATACATTACTGCCTTCCGCTCGGCTCGGCCTTGCGTGAGCGCTTCGGCCGGGCCTGCTGGGTCTCGGGGGCCATGGGCTCCCAGTAGCGGGACTCCTCATCGCCGGCTCGGTTGAGATCGATCTGGATTCGGTAGCGGTCGGGCCGGTAGAGCGCGTCGAGATGCTCCACACCTCGCCCCTCCTGGTCATAGACCACGCGGGTCAGTGCAATCAGCGGCGAACCTACCGAGACATCGAGTGCGGCGGCCACGTCATGACTGGCCAGGGTGGCGGAGATGGTCTGCGAGGCGTGATCCACCAGCACGCCGCTGCGCTCAAGCAGGGCGAATAGCGGCATGCTGGCGAGGTCGGCTTCGTTGTAGTTCAGGGCGATGTACTCGGGGACGTGGGTAACCAGGTAGGAGAACGGCTTGTCATCGGCCATGCGCACCCGGGTCGAACGCTGCACGCGGTCAGTGTCGCTCAGCCCCAGGCTTGCCCGTACGGATTCCGGGGGGGACACGTAGCAGAATTCCAGCAGCCTGACCCGCGATGCCTGGCTCATCTTTACCATGTTGGGCAACAGGTTCGAGACGCTGGCGGTCATGACCGTTGCATCCAGGGGCTGCTCCAGCACCACGGTGCCCAGCCCCGGCTTGCGGTCCACCATTCCCGTCTCTCGCAGCGCTTCCATGGCGCGTCGAACCGTAACCCGGGAGACCCCGTGTTGCTCGGCCAGCTTGTTCTCGCCGGGCAGCTTGCTGCCTGCGGGTAGACGCCCGCTGAGAATCGCATCCTTGAGCAGCAGGAAGATGCGATGGGACTTGGTGCCACCCACGGAGGCCGCATGCTTATTATTCATTGCGCATATCCTGATTCGTTCCAAGAAACTTGACGCCGGCAGTCAAGTAGACATAGAAATGTATTATGCATAGTACAACTTGATGTGCCATGCGAGCGATAAAGATAGCAACCCGACGGAGAACAGCCCATGCCTGTGGTCCAGGTCAGCCTGATCCAGGGCTATTCCAGCGCACTCAAGCAGCAGCTCTGTGAGCGACTGACCGAGGCGGTCAGCGCCAGCATCGCGGCGGATCCCGATGCCATCACGATATTCCTTCATGAGGTCACCGCGGATGGCTACATGCGCGGGGGCCGTTCTCGCCAACCCGGGAGCGCACGGGCTGTGCCGGAAGAACCGCTGCAAACGGCACCCGAATCGCTGGTGCGGGACTTCCTCGCCGCCATGGAAGCCCGTGAGCTGGAGCGTGCCTCAAGCCTGCTCGCCGATGATTTCGTCATGCGCTTTCCCGGTAGCCCACCCATGACCCGTTTGACCGAGCTGGTCGAATGGGCCCGAGGTCGCTACCGCCACGTGGGCAAGCGGATCCATGCTCTGGACTGCTGCGACAAGGGCGATTACACGGTGGTGGTTTGCCACGGTGAACTCCATGGTGAATGGCCGGACGGCACCCCCTTCGACGGCGTGCGTTTCATCGACCGCTTCGAACTGCGCGACGGCAAGCTGGCGCGCCAGGAGGTGTGGAACGACCTGGCCTTGGCAAGCCCATAAGGCCCTGCTCAATTCCACCGATTTTACGTTATCCAAGGAATCTTCTCGTCATGACCCTTCCCGCCAACGGCCTGAAAGCGCAGCTCAACGCTCCCGATATCGTCGTCGCACCCGGCGTCTATGATGCCCTGGGTGCCTCCCTGGCCGAGAAGGCTGGCTTCGATACCGTCTACCTTTCCGGTGCCAGTCTCGCGTATACCCAGTTGGGACGCCCCGATATCGGTTTGCTGAGCCTTACCGAGATCAGCGATGCGATGTCGCATATCCGTGAGCGCACCGAACTGTCGGTGGTGGTCGACTGCGACACCGGCTTCGGCAACGCCATGAACGTGATGCGCAGCGTGCGCATGCTTGAGCGCTCCGGGGCCAACGCGATCCAGCTCGAGGACCAGACCTATCCCAAGCGCTGCGGCCACCTGCGTGGCAAGACCCTGGTGTCCACCGGCGAGATGGTCGGCAAGTTGAAGGCGGCGCTGGATGCCCGAGACAGTGAGCAGACCCTGATCATCGGTCGCACCGATGCGCTGGCCGTGGAGGGCGTCGAGGGTGCCATGCAGCGGGCCCGGGCCTACCGGGACGCCGGGGTCGACGTGCTGTTCATCGAAGGCATCCGCAGCGATACCGACATCGAGCGGATCATGGGGGAGTTCCGCGGCCAGGTGCCGATCATGGCCAACATGGTGGAAGGCGGCGACACACCGCTGCAGAACGCAACGGCCCTGCAGGCCCAGGGTTTCTCGCTGGTGATCTTCCCTGGCGCCCTGGTGCGTGCCGTGACCCACATGGCCAGCCAGTTCTTCGCCACCCTGCGGCGCGATGGCACCACCGATGCCTTTCGCGACCGCATGCTCGATTTCGGGCAGCTCAACGACTACCTCGGCACCCAGGCGATGCTGGAGCTGGGCCAGAAATACGAAGGCCATTGAGACGCATCGGTCGCCAATGCCTCACCCACCGTTTTCGTTCAGGAGAAGTCGCATGATTACCACCGACAAGACCGCCAAGGAGCTCTTTCACGAGGTAATGGCCAACCCCCAGCGGATACCCTTCGGGTTCGGCAGCAAGGCGGTACTGGTCAACGTCGACCCGCAGAAGGCCTATACCCGCACCGACCTGTTCAAGACCGCCTACGAGACCGACCCCAACCAGCTTGATTACGTGAACCAGCTGGCGCTCTCGTTCCGCCAGCTCGGCTGGCCGGTGGTCTGGACCCACGTGGCGTTCCTCGACTCCGCGGAAGATGCCGGCGTATGGGGCACACGTACCGACACCCCCGACTCGTTGCAGAACATCAAGTACGGCTCCGAGCGTGCCGAATTCGATGAGCGGGTGGAGATCGACCCACACGATGTCGTCTACACCAAGCGCATGCCTTCGGCCTTCTTCGAGACCCCGCTGCAGTCGCTACTGGTATGGCATCAGGTCGATACCGTGATCGTCACCGGTGGCTCCACTTCCGGCTGCATCCGTGCCACCGCGGTGGATAGCCTCTCCCGTGGTTACCGCACCGTCGTGCCCATGGAGTGCGTAGCCGACAAGCACGAGAGCTACCACTACGCCAACCTGACCGACCTGCATCTCAAGTACGCCGACGTCATGCCGGTGGCCGAGGTGCTGAGCTGGCTCGAATCTCGCGCTGCCGAGCAGGGCTGAGCGTCTCGGCGAGAGTGGAAGAGGAGTGTGCAACATGAAGGAAACGCTTGGCGCCTATGACTACTGGCCCTACGAGAATCGTCCGAAGATCACCTGGCCGGGCGGGGCGCGGGTCGCCTTCTGGGTGGCACCCAACATCGAGTACTACGAGCTCGACCCGCCCCAGAATCCGCAGCGCAAGCCGTGGCCGACGCCCCACCCCTCGGTGCCTGGCTACAGCATTCGCGACTATGGCAACCGGGTGGGCCACCAGCGCCAGATGGCACTGCTCGACAAGTACGGCATTCGCGGCTCGGTATCGCTGTCGGTGGCGCTGTGCGAACACCATCCCGAGATCATCGAGATGTGCCGTGAGCGCGACTGGGAGTTCTTCAGCCACGGCATCTACAACACCCGCTACACCTACGGCATGAGTGAGGCCCAGGAGCGGGAGATGATCCGCGACAGCATCGAGACGATCCATCGCCACACCGGGCAGAAGTGTGCGGGCTACCTGGCTCCGGCGCTCTCCCATTCGGAGCGGACCCTGGACCTGTTCGCCGAGGTGGGCCGGGAGCTGTTCGGCGACGAGGCGGGGTTCTACACCTGTGACCTGTTCCACGATGACCAGCCGACGCCGATCCGCCTGCGCTCGGGACGCCGCTTCGTCTCCATGCCCTATTCGCTGGAGATGAATGACACCATCGTCTACGCCGTGAACAAGGTGGAGCCGCGCCATTACCTGACCATGCTCAAGCGCCATTTCGACCGGCTCTATGCCGAAGGCGCCGAGTCGGGAACGGTGATGTGCATTCCCACCCACAACTACCAGGTCAGCTGCCCGCATCGAATCAAGGCCTTCGAGGAGGCGCTGGAGTACATCACCGGCCACAGCGACGTCTGGCTCGCCACCGGTCGTGAGATCGCCAGCCACTATCTTGCCCACCACTACGACGATGCCCTGCGCGACATCGACGCCAGGGCCGTTCCGGCCAGGAGGCGCTGAGCCATGTCCTTGAAAACTTCATCTCTCGACAAGGACTATCTTGCCTACCCATGGCGTCGCCCCGGCTACGATCATGACCGCTACGACTGGTCGATGCTGGCAGATCGGCCGCCGGTCCAATGGCCCGGCGGCAAGACCCTGGCGGTATGGATCAACGTGTCGCTGCAGTTCTATCCGCTCAACCAGCGTGGGGTTCCCTTCAAGGTGCCCAACGGCATGACCATGCCCTATCCCGACCTGCGCCACTATTCGTTGCGCGACTACGGCAACCGGGTGGGTATCTACCGCATGTTGTCAGCCTTCGAGAAGCACGGCATCCGCCCCACCTGGGCGATCAATGCCCAGCTTGCCGAGCAGACGCCTTATCTGGTGGAGCGTCTCAAGGCATACGGCGGCGAGTTCCTCTGCCACGGCTGGAACATGGACCACCTGCACTACGGCGGTCAGGATCGCAACGAGGAGGCCGAGATCGTACGCCGCTCGGTAGAGTCGTTGCGCGAGCAGACCGGACAGCCCATTCGCGGCTGGCTCAGCCCGGCTCGCTCGCAGAGCTGGCACACGCCCGAACTGCTGGCCGAGAACGGGGTCACCTACTGCGCCGACTGGGTCAACGACGACATGCCCTACGCCTTCGCCACTGACAACGGGCCGCTGGCCATGATGCCGCTGGCAACCGAGATCGAAGACCAGTTCGTGATGTGCCAGAACCTCCATTCGGAGGACGCCTGGGTCGAGCAGGTCAAGGATGCCTTCGACTTTCTCCTGCAGGAATCGAGGGAGCAGGGCGGGCGGATGCTGGCGCTCAGCCTGCATCCCTGGCTGGTGGGTCAACCCCACCGTATCGGCTGCCTGGAAGAGGTGTTGGCCCATATCGCCGGCCATGACGAGGTCTGGCAGGCACCGGCCGGCGAGATACTCGACGCCTTCCAGGGCGCTGGCCAAGAGGAGCCACGCTGATGGGCATTGTGGCCTTTCATGACGATGATACCTTCGAGGCGTCCCTGCCGCTGCTGATCGTCGGCGCGGGAGCCTGCGGCCTGGTGGCGGCACTGGCGGCCCGGGAGTACGGCATCGAGCTGGCGGTGCTCGAGCGCGATGCGTTGCCGCGGGGCAGCACCTTCATGTCTTCCGGCTTCATACCCGCCGCCGGTACCCGCTTCCAGGCCGATAAGGGGGTGGACGACAGCCCTGAGCTGATGGCGAAAGATATCCAGGCGAAGAACGGTGACGAGGCCGACCCGGCCATCGTCCAGACGCTGGCCGGTGACTCCGGCCGGGTGGTGGAGTGGCTGGCCGATACCCATGGTGTGCCGTTCGACCTGGTCGACGGCTTTCTTTATCCCGGGCATAGCCGCATGCGGATGCACGCCACGCCGCGGCGAACGGGTGAGGAGCTGATGGGGAGCTTGCTGACCGCTGCCGAGACGGCGGGTATCGATATACTGACCCAGGCCCGGGTGGTCGATCTGCATGTCGACGAGGCTCGACGGGTGCGCGGTGTCACCCTCGAACGCCCCGATGGGAGCCAGGAGCGCATTGGCTGCGAGGCGCTGATCCTGGCCTGCAACGGCTACGGCGGCAATCCGGAGCTGGTGGCGCGCTACCTGCCGACGCTGAAGAATGCCCTCTACTACGGTCACGAAGGGAATCAGGGGGATGCCCTGCTCTGGGGCGAGGCCATGGGAGCCAGCCTAAAGGATCTGGGTGCCTGCCAGGGGCATGGCTCCCTGGCCACGCCGCACCAGACACTCATCAGCTGGGCGCTGATGATGCGCGGGGGCATCCAGGTCAACCTTGAGGGGCGGCGTTTCTCCAGCGAGCACGGTGGCTACTCGGAGCAGGCGGCCAAAGTGCTGGCTCAGCCGGGCCAGGTGGTCTGGAACCTGTTCGATGCGCGTATCCATCAGGCGGCCTTGGAGTTCGAGGACTACCGCAACGCGCACATCGCCGGGGCGGTGCGCACCTTCGCGACGCTGGAATCGATGGCGGAGGGTCTGGATCTGCCGCTGGGTGCCCTTGAACAGACCTTCGACGAAATGCGGGCCCTGGCCGAGAACGGTGAGGCCGATGCCTTCGGTCGCAGCTTCTCGCCGGAGACCCTGCTGGCGCCCCCCTATTACGCCATTCGTGTTACCGGCGCGCTGTTCCATACCCAGGGAGGGCTGGAAGTCGACACCCAGGGGCGGGTAGTGGGGCAGGAGGGCGGTATCTTTCCCAACCTGTTCGCCGCCGGCGGTGCAGCGCGGGGCGTCTCGGGCTCGAACGACAGCGGTTACCTGTCGGGCAACGGCCTGCTCAGCGCCGTGGTGATGGGGGCTATCGCCGGGCGCGAGGCGTCACGCCAGCTACGGCGGGGTGGGGCGGCCTGACTCTTGTAGACAGGGTGCTCAGGGCGCGGGCATCACCAGCTCCCGCGCCTCGCCCATCAGGAAGGCCTGGTTCAACTCCAGCGCCTCGCGCAGGAAGTCCCACAGCAGCCTTACCCGGGCCAGGCGGCGCTGCTCCTGACGCGCGGTGATCCAGAAATGGCGCACGATCTCTACCTCTTCATTCAGCACGCTGTCGAGCGCGTCGCTGGTCTCGGCCATGAAGCAGGGCAGCACGGCAAGCCCGGCCCCGCTCAGCGTGGCGGCATGCTGGGTGGTCACGCTGGTGCTGCGTATCGAGAAGTGCGGCCCCGGCTGGCCCACCACGGCGGGGTCAAGCAGCGGCTCCAGGTAGCTGAGCTGCTCGCTGAAGATCAGGTCGTCCACATAGCCGATCAGCCGGTGGCGGCCGAGCTCAGCGAGCCCTGCCGGTTTGCCGTGGCGCGTGAGGTAGTCATGGCTGCCGTACAGGCGCAACCGGTAGTCGCACAGCCGTGAGATCACCATGCCGGGGCTGACCGGGCGCTCCACGGTGATGGCCAGGTCCGCTTCATGGCGGCTCAGGTTGACCACCCGTGGCAGTGCCAGCAGGTCCAGGGTGATGCCGGGGTGGCGTTCGCAGAAGCGGGAGAGCAGCGGGGCGATCACCCAGGTGCCGAAGCCCTCGGTGACCCCCAGGCGAATCTGGCCGCTGAGCTGGTGGTTCTTGTCGGTGAGGCTTTCGCCGGCCTCGAAGGCGTGGCGGGCCATCTCCTCGGCATGGGCCAGCAGCTGCTGGCCCGCTTCGGTCAGATGGTAGCCATGAGTGCTACGCTCGAAGAGCTGGGTGTTGAGTTTCTGCTCGAAGCGGCGGGTGCGCCGCGACAGGGTGGAGTGGTCAAGCCCCAGGCGCCGGGCGGCATCGGTCAGCCGTTGGCTGCGGGCCACTTCCAGAAAGATCTGTATGTCCTGCCAGTCGAGCATGAGGCCTCCCGGGGTGCGGTTCGTTTGTGCATCAGGGCACAAGCAATGTGCCCGAGTGCCCGTTGTCAGGCAATCCCACCTCTGGCTAGACTCATGGGCATTCCGTTTCGTGTATATATACACATAAAGTCTAATATCTGCCTTGCCGCGACCAGCCATCACAACGATAAGCAGACAGTGCAAGCAGACTAGAGCCAGCAGACACTAGAGAGGAGCACGCACCATGTCAGTCCGCGAGATTCCGATGTACATCGACGGCAAGCCCGTCCCGTCCAACAGCCAGGAGTGGCGCGACGTGGTCAACCCGGCGACCCAGGAAGTGGTGGCCAGGGTACCGTTCTGCTCCGCAGAGGAAGTTGACCGCGCTGTCGCCAGCGCCAAGGAAGCCTTCAAGACCTGGCGCAAGGTGCCGCTGGGCAAGCGCATGCGCATCATGCTCAAGCTGCAGGCGCTGGTGCGCGAGCACACCCCGGAGCTCGCCGCCCTGATCACGGAAGAGCACGGCAAGACGCTACCCGACGCCGAGGGCGAGGTGGGTCGTGGCCTGGAAGTGATCGAGCACGCCTGTTCGATCACCTCGCTGCAGCTTGGCGAGCTGGCCGAGAATGCCGGCACCGAGATCGACGTCTACACCCTGAACCAGCCGCTGGGCGTGGGTGCCGGCATCACCGCCTTCAACTTCCCGATCATGCTGCCCTGCTTCATGTTCCCGCTGGCCATCGCCACCGGCAACACCTTCGTACTCAAGCCCTCGGAGCAGGACCCGAGCTCCACCATGCGCCTGGTCGAGCTGGCCCACGAAGCGGGCGTACCGGCCGGGGTGCTCAACGTGGTTCACGGTGGGCCGGACGTGGCCAACCAGATCGCCGACCACACCGACATCAAGGCGCTCTCCTTCATCGGCTCGAGCCACGTGGGCTCGCTGCTCTACAACCGCGCCGCCGCCGCCGGGAAGCGCATGCAGGCGATGATGGGCGCCAAGAACCACTGTGTCGTCATGCCCGACGCCAACCGCAGCCAGGCCATCAACAACCTGCTGGGTTCCGCCTTCGGTGCCGCTGGCCAGCGCTGCATGGCCAACTCCGTGGTGGTGCTGGTGGGCGAGGCCAATGCCTGGATCGACGATATCGTCGACGGCGCCCGTAACATGAAGGTCGGCCCCGGCACCCAGCGCGACGCCGACCTCGGCCCGCTGGTCTCTCCGGCTGCTCGCGAGCGCGTGATTCGACTGATCGACGCCGGCGAGAAGGAGGGCGCCAAGCTGCTGGTCGACGGCCGTGGCCATGAGGTATCGGGCTACGAGCATGGCAACTTCGTCGGGCCCACCGTGTTCGCCGACGTGACGCCCGAGATGACCATCTACCGGGAGGAGATCTTCGGGCCGGTGCTCTGCGTGGTCAGCGTCGATACCCTGGATGAGGCGATCGAATTCGTCAACGCCAACCCCAACGGCAACGGCACCTCGATCTTCACCAACTCCGGCTGGGTGGCGCGGCGCTTCGAGAGCGACATCGACGTGGGCCAGGTCGGCATCAACGTGCCGATTCCGGTGCCCGTGGCCTACTTCAGCTTCACCGGTTCCCGCGGTTCCAAGCTGGGCGACCTGGGCCCCAACGGCAAGCAGGCCATCGCCTTCTGGACCCAGACCAAGACCGTCACCGCGCGCTGGTTCGAGCCCGAGAACGTCTCCAGCGGCATCAACAGTACCATCTCGCTGAGCTGAACCCGGCCGACAGCCTGACGTACGGCCCCGCTTCATCGAGAAGCGGGGCCGTTTCTGTTTATGGGTGGGGCCGGGTCAGTTAATGGGGCGAGGTCGGTTCTGTTTACGGTGAAAGCGGCACCCCCAGGGTGGCGAACAGCTCTGCCAGCTCCGGGTCCTCCCGCTTGCCGCGCAGGATGGTGGCATCCACCACCGAGAAGCGGCCTGCCGAAGCCAGCAGGTACGGCTGGCCGGTCGCCTCGTCGATGAAGCGGACCTCCGGCACCTTGGCGATGCACTGCTTGAGGAAGGTACAGTTCCTGGCGACCGCCAGGCGGTCATCGTCGGGATAGACCTCCGCAGGGCAGGTCGCCAGGGTGTTGATCTTCTTGTAGCGATCCACGTTGACCAGTCCCAGGGGGTCAAGGATGTTGAGGACCTCGCGGGTGCCGTGGGCGATGGTCGTCGGCGGGGTGTTCTTGGGAACGCTGTTGTCCAGGAAGGTGTATTCGAGCCGGGGATGCCGGCTGTCGAGCCACTTGTAGAGCAGCTTGGGCATGCCGTCATAGGCCTCCACGCAGTGCCCCAGGAAGTCTTCCACCGCCTTGTAGCGTCCCCGCGTCAGTCCGCGCTCCCAGCCGCGCTCCACCGTCGCCTCCGGCGGGGTGACGACGAAATAGAAGTACATGGTGGTGACATGCTTCGCGTAGGTGGCATCCAGGAGCCGCGGGACCTTGTCCATGGCGAAGCTGTCGAAGCGAAACCGGTCGATCAGCAGGTGCGGGATGGAGCCCTCACGCTCGGCCTTGTCGCGGATGTAGCGGTCCAGCTTGGCATCGATGAGCTTGACCTCCTTGCCGGCGAGGCGCCCGGCATACTTGTAGGCCTCGCCCAGTGCCTCGTAGTCGAGCAGCAGGCGGCGCCAGATGTCGGGGGAGACGGTGCCGTACTGGTCGGGCTGGATGCCCAGGTCCCGCAGGGTGTCCTTCAGGAAGGGGCGCAGGGAACTCTTGCCGGCGGCCGAGGCTCCCTTGAGGCTGATCAATATCGGTTCCCTGGCGCAGGGGAGCCGTCCGTAACCTTCGGCGTTCATGGCCCGCTCCACATGGGGGGCGACCTGCCGCCCGAGGTGGCGGCTGCCGAAGGCGTTGCACACATGCCGGGTGATCAACCTGGCCAGCAGTTCCCGCTCTACCCCGATATGGCCCCGGGTGGCGCCGATTGAGTTCAGGACACGGTAAGTGCTCTTGTAGATGGCTCTCTCCAACGCGTCCCGCGCCCCCAATCCCTTGTTCTTGATGTCCTGGATCACGTCATGGTGGCGCTCCTCGAGGGAGCGCGGGTCCGCCTGCTGGCGTGGCGCCGGGCGCTTGCCGAACCACCGGGACAGCCAGGAGTCGGGCTCGGGGTCGGTCGGTGTCGGTTCGGGGGCGAGGGCCGCGGCGAGGATGTCGACGACCCGGCCGTGTATCTCGTCATACAGCCGGTCATACGCCTGCTGGAACGCCGGCATATGAGGGGTCAGGTAGTCGGACAGGATCCTGAGGGCGATGCTGCGGAAGTGCTGCCCCAGGAGCTCCTCTTCTTCGCCCTCCAGAACCACCAGGTCGGCCGTCACCTGCACGATCAACTCGTGCAGCACCAGGCGCTCCGGGCGGAACGCGACCAGTTCCTCCTCCGTGAGCCCGGTAAGGGCCCTCAGCTCGGGAATGTCGGACAGGCGAGAATAGACGTTGGACGGGCGGTGGATCGTCTCCAGGGGCTGGTAGCGCCTGGGCAGCTCGGCCTCGAGGCCGGGATTCCATGCCGAAAACTCGCAGCCTTCTCGATCAGCCATACCGGAAATCCCTGCCTGTTCGGGCGTGTCGGGGTTTGACGAAAGGGGTATGCAGCGATAGTGGCCCACCCGGCGGCGTGGGGCAATCCTCCTCGGGAGCGAGGACGGCCCTGCCCAACGGCGGGGCCGTCCTCGCTTTCAACGGGCGCCAAAGCGGCATTAGCTGATAAAGTAGGCACTTCATCGTATGCCAGCGTGGAGCTCACGTGACCAGGCGCCTCTCGTATCCCTTGCCAATCTTCGTGGCGTTTCGCTGGTTGGCAATGCTGCTGTTTCTGCTGCCAGGGCACGCGCTGGCCGTTATCGACGTCGGCACCCTGAGAGGGGAGCTTAACCTCAGTCCGCACGTTCTGTTGCTGGAAGACAGGGCGCGTGAGTTCGATATCGAGCAGTTGCTGAGTCATGGCGATACGCTGGGGTGGGAGTCTTCCCCTCAGGAAACCCTCAACTTCAGTTTTTCCGACGCTGCCTGGTGGGTGCAGCTACGCGTGGAGAACGACACCGCGGCCGATGTGCGCCGGCTTCTCGAACTGGCCATGCCGCTGCACGACTATCTCGATGGCTATGTGGTAGGCCCGCAGGGTGAGATCCTTCGCCAGTGGCAAACCGGCAACCGACGGAATTTCGACTCCCGCCCTGTCGTCCACCGCACCTTCGTGCTGCCCATCCATGTCCCGGCCGGCGAGTCGCGTCAGGTCTTCCTGCGGTTGGATACCCACGACGGGCTGTACGATGCCACGCCCCTCTACCTCATGGACGATGCCAGCTTCCTGGCCAAGGCCCAGCGTGAGCTGATGGCCTTCAGCCTCTACTTCGGTGCCCTGCTGGCGCTGTTGATCTATAACCTGCTGCTTTACCTCGCCACACGTGAGCGTCCCCTGCTGCACTACGTTGTCTACCTCGGGACCTTCTTCATCCTGATGTTTTCGACGCGCGGCTTTGCCTTCCAGTACTGGTGGCCGGACATGCCGACGTTCAACAACCAGATGGTGCCGCTCAACATCGGGCTGTTCGCCGTCACGCTGGCGATCTTCAGTGACAGCTACCTGAACCTCCGCCTGCACGCCCCTCGCTTGACCCGGGGGCTCTACGGGCTAGCCGGCCTGTGCATGGTGAGCGCGCTACCGGCGCTGTTCGGTCACTATGCGCCGGTATTCCACCTGATGATTCCAGGCGCCATCCTGCTCTCCTGCCTGTTGCTCGGCGTGGCGGCCTGGCGGAGCCTTTGCGGCGACACCCTGGCACGAATCTACCTGGTGGCGTGGTGCGTGCTGCTGGTCGGTATCACGCTCTACTTCCTGCGGGTGGCGGGGGTGCTGCCCTACAATATCGTCACCGAGTACGCCGTCCAGGTGGGTTCGGGGATCGAGTTCCTGCTGCTCTCCCTGGGGCTGGCCTGGAAGATCAACCAGTTCAAGAACGAGAAGCTCGCCGCCGAGCGCGCCACGCTCGACCTGCAGCGTTCGCTCAACGAGCGCCTGGAAGGGGAGGTGGCACAGCGTACCCGGGAGCTGGAAAACGCCAACCGACAGCTCACGACCATGGCGCGTACCGACCCGCTGACCGGCTTGTTGAACCGTCGCCAGTTCCAGGAGCTCGTCGAGGATGAGCTTAATCGGCGGCGACGCAGCGGCCAGCCGCTGTTGTTTGCAGTGATGGATATCGACGACTTCAAGCTCTACAACGACACCTATGGCCACCACGCGGGCGACGAGGTGCTGATGCGGGTATCCACGCTGCTGCTGGACCACTTCCGCCGCGCCGGGGATCGGCTCTTTCGCCTGGGCGGGGAGGAGTTCGGCCTGCTGCTGGCCGTGGATTCGCTGGAGGCCGGTCAACTGGCGCTGGAACAGTACCGAGAGGCCCTCCAGCAGCTGCGTATCCCCCATGAGGCTTCCACGCATGGGGTGATCACGGCCTCCTTCGGCCTGGTGGCCTGCCAGGGGTGCGCGGCGGTGCGTGACGTGGAGACGCTCTACCGCCTCGCCGATAAGGCCATGTACGAAGCCAAGGCGAGCGATCGCAACCGGGTGGTGACGTGCTCGATGGTTGGAAAAGCCTGAATGCGTGCGGGCATGGACAATGAATTGACGTTGACGTTAACTGTATCCAGTCCATAGAGCCCCAGCAGGAGTCCGCCATGTCTACGCCCATCAGCCGCTTTCCGATTCCCGAGTCGATCGAGGACATGCCCGGGGATATCCGCGACGCCATGCTGGCGGTGCAGGAGAAGGCCGGCTTCGTGCCCAACGTGTTCCTGATGCTGGCCCATCGCCCGGCCGAGTTCCGCGCCTTCTTCGCCTATCACGACGCGCTGATGGAGCGGGAGTCGGACACGCTGACCAAGGCCGAGAAGGAGATGATCGTGGTGGCCACCAGCGCCCGCAACCACTGTCTCTACTGCGTGGTGGCCCACGGTGCCCTGGTGCGCATCTACAGCAAAGACCCGCTGCTGGCCGACCAGGTCGCCATCAACCACCGCACGGCACCGCTGAGCGAGCGCCATCGCATCATGCTCGACTTCGCCTTTCACTGCGGCCTGGATGTGGGCGAACTCACCGACGAATGGCAGACGCGTTTGCTGGACGCCGGCTTCACCCAGGACGACATCTGGGACATCGGCGCCATCACCGCCTTCTTCGGGCTCTCCAACCGCCTGGTCACGCTCACCGGTACGCCGCCCAACGACGAGTTCTACCTGATGGGCCGGGTGCCGCGGGAGAAGCAGTAACGGGTGTGAGGGCCGCCTGTTCCCTCAGGCGCTGTCCCGGCACCCTTCCAATAGCTGCAGCACCGGCACCAGCTGGCTTTCATGCAGGACCAGTACCGTATCGACCGTGGCTTCCTCCACGCCAGGGGAGACCACGGCGAATTCGCCCTCTTCGAGGTGGAATTCGTGCACCTCGCGGTGTCCTGCGGGGGTCATGCAGGAGATGGAACGGTAGGTTTCATCCTCGCCGTAGGTGAGGCGGTGGTAGACCTTGAAGAAGGTGTAGAGATAGAGCCCCTGGTCGAAGGCGGGCCAGCGGGCGGGGATGGTGCGGGTCTCCTCGTCGAGGGCCTGCCCGTTGGCTTCGGCCCGGATGATGGCATGCTCGAGCGGACGGGCCAGCAGCGAGGCATCATCCTGCGGGAAAGGCTGCGAGGCCTCGAAGGCCTGGTGGTAGCGTTCGCCCGCCTGGCGCAGGTCGTCGAGGGAGCCGATGCGATGGTCGCTATGCGCCAGGTCGGCGGGCTCGAAGCCGCCGTTTTCCCAGCCGTGGATCACCCTCAGCACGAGCTTGCCACGGGACAAGGGCGCCAGTAACAGGGCCTCCAGGGCGACGCGAAGATGGAGCTGTCGCTCGATCACCTGATTGTCGAAGGCGCTGTAGGGGTCGGCGAAGATGGCGTGCAGCTGGCCGGGGGCATGTTCCTTGGCTTCGGTAAACGGCATCGGTAGTCTCGGCGAGAGTGGTCGTTCGCATGCAGCGACTGTTGTATCATCGCTCGTTATATCATTCATGGACGTGAGATGGTTACATCGGCCATCCTGTCCATAACTTGAGTTCGGCTTTGTACGAAAACTGCCTGCGCTCGGCCATCCGGCGTTTAAAATCGGCTCAAAATGCTCATTTACACCCCGTAAACTCGAACGCGAGCCCGGTCCTTTTTTCGCCGATTTTTGCCTTGCCTGACCTTCGCTCGCCGACTTTTCGTACATAGCCTAGTATCGACAATTCATTCACTGTCGCCAGGGGAGTCCCGCTTGCCGGCTCGAAACGGAGCCGGCCAGGGGGCTGAGAGGGCCTAGCGCTGACCCTGGAACCTGATCCGGTTCATACCGGCGGAGGAAGTGCGACATGCCCTACCTGACGTCTGCCGTGCTCGGCGCGGCGCTATTGTGCTTTGCCTTTCTGGGCCTGCGTGCCCGCCGGGCCGACGGCCCGCTCGACGACTACGTGACCGCCCGCAACTCACAGGGCGCTCAGGCCATCGGTCTGTCGTTCCTGGCCTCCAGCATGGGCGCCTGGATCCTCTTCGCGCCGCCGGAGATCGGTGCCTTCGTGGGGCCGGTGGCGCTGGCCGGCTACGCCATCGGCTCGTCGCTGCCGTTCCTGATACTGGGGCTCTACGGCCCGGCCATCCGCCGCCACCTGCCCCAGGGGCGCAGCATCGGCGAGTTCGCCGAGGCCTGCTATGGCGCCGGGGTGCGGCGCTGGGTCTCCTTCGTTTCCGTGGCCTACATGGCCATTTTCCTGGCCGCCGAGCTGACCGCCATCGGTGCCATTGCCGCGCTGCTTTCCGACGTGCCGCCTTCGCTGGTGATCCTCGGCGTGGCGCTGGTCACCCTGGTCTACACCACCCTGGGCGGCCTGCGGGCGAGCCTGGCCACCGATCGCTGGCAGGCCTGGTTGCTGTTGGCCCTGCTGGTGCTGGTCGGCGGCGTGGCCTGGTGGTGGTTGCCACCCATGCCGGCCGGGGCGGTGATGCCCTCGATTCCCACCGCCAGCGCGCTCTCCGTGGCACTGACCCTGGTGATCGCGGTCACCGCGGCGAACCTCTTCCACCAGGGCTACTGGCAGCGGATCTGGGCGGCCGAGAATGACCGTGCGCTGGGCCGCGGGGCGCTGCTGGGAGGGGTCAGCAGCCTGCTGGTGGTGATGGCCATCGGTGGCCTGGGCATGCTGGCGGCCATGCAGGCGCTGCCGCTGGGCGAGCCGCCGATTCCCTTTTTCGCGCTCCTCTCCGCCGCGCCGGCCTGGCTGGGCCTGCCGGCTCTAGTGCTGGCGGTAACGCTGGTGGCCTCCAGCGTGGATACCCTGCAGAACGCCATCGCCTCCATGGCGGTGGCCAGCTCCGGGAAGCGCGGGCTCTCGGTACGCGCGGCGCGGCTCGTCACGGTGGCACTGATGGCGCCGGTGGCATGGGTGGCCCTTCAGGGCTTCTCGGTGCTGCGACTGTTCCTGATCGCTGACCTGCTCTGCGCGGCCATCGTGGTGCCGGTGCTGCTGGGCCTGTGGCGGCGCATGAGCCCCCTGGCGGCGGTGGCCGGCGGCGTGGCGGGCCTGCTCGGTGCGGTGGTGCCGGGCTGGACCGCGCAGGGCAGCCTGGCCGCCGGCTTGCTGGCGGCGAGCTTCCCCGACAGCATTCCCACCCTGGCGCCGTTCCTCGGTGCGCTGCTCGCATCCACCCTGACCAGCCTGCTGATCGCCTGGCTGCGCCCCGGGACGAAATTTTACCTGGCAAGCAAGGGAGACGCCTGATGAGCACTCGTTCAGACTGGAACGCCTGGGCCGCCGGCCGTGAATCGGCTCGCATCACTGACTGGCTGCGCGAGATCAGCGAGCCGGACTGGTCGGCCACGGTGAATCACCCGCTGTTCGATGCCCTGGCCGAGGGGCGGCTGTCGGGTGACGACTTTGCCGCCTACATGGTGCAGGACTACGGCTTCGTCGACCCCTTCACCGCCCTGATCGGCCACGCCATCGGCCACGCGCCGAGCATGCCGGACAGGGTGGTGCTGGGCCAGTTCATGGGCATGCTGACCAGCGACGAGAACAGCACCTTCCAGCGCACCTTCGACGCCTTCGATGTGCCTGCATCCCTGCGCGAGGCGCCGGATTACCTGCCGCAGACCCGGGCGTTTCGCGAGCTGCTGCACGACACCGGCCAGGGCGGCGACTACGCCGAGATCCTGGCGGTGCTGGTGGTCACCGAGTGGGTCTATCTCGAGTGGGCGCTGCGCGTGACCCGTGTAGACGGACTGCACCCGTTGATGGGGGAGTGGATCGACCTGCACGACAACCCTGCCTTTCAGGAGTTCGTGGCCTGGCTGCGTCAGCGCCTGGACGAGGAGGCGGCGGCGCTCGATGACACCGCCTTCGCCCGCATGGCCGAGCGTTTCCGCGATACCGTGGCGAAGGAGCGCGCCTTCCACGACGCCGTGTTGCCGCGCTGAGGCAGAGCGCGCAGGTGCAGTCACCGTCTCGCCTTGTGGCAAGACAGGGCGGTTTGGCATGGACAGTCGTCCTGTCTGCGGTCCACCCTCTCTCTATTACCCCCCCTGAACAACGATAGAGGAAGCATCATGAGCGATACGCCCGAGGATCCGCGCCGCCGTTATTCCGCCCCGGTAGTGGATGGGGTCGGCAAGTCCGCCAGCCGCGCCATGCTGCGTGCGGTGGGCTTCACCGACGAGGATTTCAAGAAGCCCCAGGTGGGTATCGCTTCCACCTGGAGCAATCTCACACCCTGCAACAGCCATATCCATACCCTCGCCGAGCGGGCAAGCGACGGTGCCGACGCGGCCGGCGGCAAGGGAGTGATCTTCAATACCATCACCATCTCCGACGGCATTGCCAACGGCACCGAGGGCATGAAGTACTCGCTGGTATCGCGGGAGGTGATCGCCGACTCCATCGAGACAGTGGCCGGCTGCGAGGGCTTCGACGGCCTGGTGGCCATCGGCGGCTGCGACAAGAACATGCCCGGCTGCCTGATGGGGCTGGCGCGGCTCGACCGGCCCAGCGTGTTCGTCTACGGCGGTACCATCCTGCCCGGCGAGGGGCATACCGATATCGTCTCGGTGTTCGAGGCGGTGGGTGCCTACACCCGCGGTGACCTGGACCTGATCGAGGTGAAGCAGATCGAGGAGAAGGCGATTCCCGGCCCCGGCTCCTGCGGCGGCATGTATACCGCCAACACCATGGCGTCGGCCATCGAGGCGCTGGGCATGAGCCTGCCGGGCAGCTCGGCGCAGAATGCGGTGTCCCAGGAGAAGCGCGACGACTGCGAGGCGGCGGGTGCCGCGGTACTGGAGCTGCTCGAGCGCGACATCAAGCCGTCGAACATCATGACCGGTGACGCCTTCGAGAACGCCATCACCGTGGTCATCGCTTTAGGAGGCTCCACCAATGCGGTGCTGCACCTGATCGCCATGGCCAACACCGTGGGGGTGCCGCTCTCGCTCGAGGACTTCACCGAAATCGGCAAGCGGGTGCCGGTGCTCGCCGACCTGCGCCCCAGCGGCCACTACATGATGAGCGAGCTGGTGGCGATCGGCGGCATCCAGCCGTTGATGAAGATGCTGCTCGATGCCGGGCTGCTGCATGGCGACTGCCTGACGGTCACCGGCCGGACGCTGGCCGAGAACCTGGCCGACGTGGCGCCCTATGCCGAGGGGCAGTCGATCATCGCGCCGCTGTCGGCGCCACTGAAGGCCGAGAGCCACCTGCGGATTCTCTACGGCAACCTGGCGCCGGAAGGGGCCGTGGCCAAGATCACCGGCAAGGAGGGCACGCGCTTTACAGGCAGTGCCCGGGTGTTCGGCTCGGAGGAGGAGGCCCAGGCACGCATCAACGACGGCACCGTGGTGGCCGGTGACGTGGTGGTGATCCGCTACGAGGGGCCGAAGGGCGGACCCGGCATGCGCGAGATGCTCACCCCGACCTCGGCGATCATGGGCCGGGGGCTCGGCAACGACGTGGCGTTGATCACCGATGGGCGCTTCTCCGGCGGCAGCCACGGCTTCGTGGTCGGCCACGTGTCGCCAGAGGCCTTCGATGGCGGGCCGCTGGCGCTGGTCGAGAACGGCGACACCATCACCATCGATGCCGAGGCCAATACCATCGAGGTGGCGGTCGATGACGGCGAGATGCAGCGGCGTCGGGCCGCCTGGCGGCAGCCGGCACCGCGCTACACCCGCGGCGTATTGGCCAAGTACGCCAGGACGGTCAGCTCCGCCTCCACCGGCGCGGTGACCGACCTGGCGGAGTAAATCCCCCAGTAACAGGCCGGCAACCAGCTTGCGAGGCTGTGTGCCGGCCAACCCGCTGCGCCCGGACGGACGCTATCGACGGCTACATGCCCATGCCGCCCATGCCCTCCATCATGCCGCTCATGCCGGCCATACCGAGAAGCATCCCACCGACGGCGAGAAGCAGGTAGATCAGGATCAGTACGCCGAAGATGGTGAAGTAGGTCTTCAGCTTGCCCATGGCGACCTTCATCTCGCCAGGGTCACCGCTGGTGTAGACACGGCTTGCCGAGCCTGCGGCCTGCATTAGTACCACACCTGCCCAGATCGGAATCCATGCCACGACCAGGCCGATGATGGAAATGGCCGTCATGACTCCCGACAGGATCAGCATCACGCCGGTGAGCTGCATCCAGAACTTGCCCCGATGAAGCGGCTCGATAAGGTCGCGCAGGCTCGCCTGCGGATTGCCTTGTTCCATGAAGTTCTCCCTATTACGATGGTGGTTGCGATGCCTTGTCACTATCAGGCCGCGTCGCCTTGCTGTCACCCTCCGTTCGAACAGGTGGGTCACCCCTGTCATGCGGCGGCGGGCTCGCTGCGGGCGGTGTGGCTCAGGCGCAGGTGGGCGCGCAGTCGGCGGGCGAGGATGTCCACCGCGATGTTGAGCAGTGCGGTGATCACGATCAGTACCATGGCGCGGTCGAAGCGCAGCTCCTGGATGGCGCTGTCGACGTAGAAGCCCAGGGTGGCGATGCCGAGAATCCCCAGTATCGCGGTCTCGCGCATGATGATCTCCCAGCGATAGAAGAGCAGTGCCAGGAAGGGGCCGTAGACCCGTGGCGCTACTTCGTAGGCGTAGCGGCTCATGCCACCCGGTGCGTCCTGGCGCAGGTGGATCTCGTTGCTGCGGCGTCCGACCAGGTGGCCGATGATGCCGCCGTTGTGCAGCGCCAGGGCGACCACCGCCGGCAGCATCGAGGGTCCCCAGAGCTGCAGCAGGATGAAGGCCAGCAGGTACTCGGGGGTGGAGCGCATCACCACCAGTACGCCATGCCCCAGGGCGCCGCGCACCCGGCCGCTGACGTGGCGCCCCGTGAAATGATGGGAGATCAGCGGGAACAGCGTCATCGCCAGCACCCCGGTGAGCACCAGGGCGATCTGGGTCAGCAGCAGGGTGTTCCAGATGCCGGGCAGGGCCTGGCCCAGCAGGAGGTCGCCGAACCAGGGCCAGAGGCCCTCCAACCCTTCACCGTTGCGCAGCGGGGCGGGCACGATGTCCTCGGTGAAGAAGCGCGAGACATTGCTCCACATGATCGGCAGCCCGGTACCCAGCAGGAAGGGTGAGGCCACCAGGTAGAGGGGCAGCAGCCGTGGCCGCGCCCACAGCCGCAGGCTGGCGATCAGGGCGTAGAAGAGCAGCAGCAGTGCGCCCACCGTGCCGTAGTGGCCCTGGGCGAAGGCGCCAGCCAGGTGAAACCCCAGGGTCGGCATGCCGACGAAGCCGATCACCGCGCTGGAGCGCAGGCCGCACTCGAGGCGGTAGGCGGTATAGCTGACCAGATGCGGCCAGGCCTGGCTGATGCGGGTATAGACCAGCGCCGATAGTCGCCCGGCGCGCTGGGGCAGGCTGCGTTCCGGCTGCGGGTCGCACTCGTCCAGGATCTCGGCATAGACCTTGGCGAAGGTGCCGGCGTAGGGAATGGCGATGGCCAGTACCCCGGTGATCGGGTGCAGGCCGAAGCTCTGCAGGAAGATCAGTGCCCAGAAAAGTTCGTGGATGGCGCGGATGAAGGCGCAGAAGGTGCGCACCCAGACATGCCGGAAGAACAGGGCCAGCAGCATGCCCGCCGCCGAGCCGAGCCCCACGCCGACGAAGGCGAAGGCCACGGTTCGCAGCAGGGCCTCGCCGAGGAAATCGACGCGGGAGAAGTCGGGCTGGATCAGCCCCATGAACAGGCGGCCCAGCGCGTGCCAGGGGTCGTGGGTGCTGATCTCGAAGTCGCCGAACAGCAGGCACACCGCCGCCAGCAGGACCAGCCCCAGGGTAACGCGACGCGTGGCGGTCAACGGCATCAGTAGAGCGGCAGCAGGTCGGTGGCGGAGAGGCGCTGGCTGGGCTGGTCGATGGCGATGGCGCCATCCTGGATGCCGATCACCCGGGTGCAGTAGCGCAGTGCCAGGTCCACGTCGTGCATGGCCAGCACCGCGGTGGGATAAGCGTTGGTCAGGGCGGTCAGGGTGACCTCGGAGAGGGGGCCGTCGAGTGCCGAGACCGGCTCATCGGCGAGCAGCATGCCGCCGCCCTGATGGATGACCCGCGCCACGGCAACGCGCTGCCTTTGCCCGCCGGAGAGTTCGCCGCAGGGCGTCCAGCGCTTGTCGTCCAGGCCGAGCCGGGTTAGCAGGGCATCGATCTCCGTCACGTCGGCTTGCCGCGGGCGCACCAGGGTCAGCAGGTTGCGCCACCAGGGGTGGCGGTCGAGCCGGCCCATGTAGACGTTGTGGAATACCGAGAGTGTCGTCACAAGCCCCAGGTCCTGGGGCATCAGGGCGGCCCCCTGGTCGCGCCAGCGGTCATACATCACCGACAGCAGCGTCGACTTGCCGGCACCGCTACGACCCACCAGCGCCACGCGTTCGCCGGGTGCCAGTGTCAGGCTCAGTGGGCCGAGCACGCGCACCTCGCCGTAGGTGGCGACGGCATCCTGCAGCGCCAGCACGGTCATCAGTCGAGCAGCCCCAGGGACTGCGCAACCTCGAGGATTTCCCGGTAGTCCTCGTTCTCGGCGGGGATGAAGCCCGACCGGGGAAAGCTGGCCAGCAGGTCGGGGTCATCCATGTCGAGCAGCGCCTGCCGCAGGCGCTCGGTGAAGCCATCGCCGAAGCGCTCATCGATGTCGCCACGCTCCGTCCACTGGTAGTCGGGGTAGGGCGGCGTCTCCCAGATCACCTGAACCCGGTCGAGGTCGATGTTGCCCGCTTCGAGCTCGTTCTCCCACGCCTTGTAGCTCACCACCCCGGCCTGGTAGGCGCCGGACTGCACCACCGAGATGGTGCGGCTGTGGTTGCCGCTGAAGCCGACCCGGGTAAACAGCTCGTCGGGCGAGGCGCCGAGGTGCTCGCGGAGGAAGTACTCCGGCATCAGCCGCCCGGAGGTCGAGCTCTGGGAGCCGAAGCTGAAGGTCAGGTCGCGCAGCCCCTCGGGGGCGGTGTCGCCGTCATCGGGTGAAAGGCCGGTGGACTGATTGGCAATGACGTAGCTCTTGTACTCGGGGTCCTCCACGCCCTGGGCGATGGCGCGGGAGCCCGGCACCAGCTGGCGTGCCTGCACGCCGGTGAAGCCGCCGAACCAGGCCAGCTGCACCTGGTTGTTGCGAAAGGCGGTGACCGAGGCGGCGTAGGAGGTGACCGGAATGAAGCGGACCTCCACCTCCAGCGTCTCGGCGAGGTAGTCGGCCACGGCCTGGAAGCGCTGCTGCAGGCGTGTCTCATCCTCGTCGGGGATGGCGGTGAAGACCAGGGTCTGGGCGGCGGCCATGGAGGGCGTGATGAGCGTGACAAGAGCAATAGCAGGCAACAGGCGTCGGAACATGGGTGTGAAGTCCTTTCAACGAAGTGGCAAGCGAACGTGGCCAGTTGAGAATGAAGCGGTCGATTCAGAATAGCGTCTGGGGAACCGGAGCGAGCATGATACCGAAAATGTGCGCTCTATCCCCTCTCATCCCGGGTCTCTACCCCCCTTAGAGCGCGCAGGTACGAAACCCCGCCAGGATGTCCTGGCGCTCCGGGGTGAAGAAATTACGGTAGCCGTTATGAATCAGCCGCCCCCGGGTGGCCCAGGCCCCGCCGCGCAGCACGTAGCGGCCCTCCTTGAACCAGGGCGCCGAGTAGTCGCGGTACAGCTCGGGCTCGAAGCCCGGGAAGGGGCCGAAGGGTGAGGCCGTCCACTCCCAGACGTTGCCGAGCATCTGTCGGCAGCCGAAGGCGCTGTCGCCGTCGGGCAGTGCCGCCACGTCCAGCGGTGCCAGGCGCCAGCCGTCCAGGTTGGCCAGCCGGGCATCCGGCGGCGTGTCGCCCCAGGGGAAACGCCGCTTGCCGGGGGCGAGTGACGCCCCGTCGGGTGTTGGCTCGCGGCTGGCGGCGACCTCCCATTCGGCTTCGCTGGGCAGGCGTCGACCGGCCCAGCGACACCAGGCCTCGGCCTCGAACCAGCTGACATGCACCACCGGCTGATGGGGGGCCAGCGGCAGCCAGCGGTCGAAGCGGCGCTCCTCCCAGTGGCCGTTGGCGTCCTTGCGCCAGTAGACGGGTGCCTGCAGGCCCTGTTGCTCGCACCAGCGCCAGCCGGCCTCGCTCCACAGTTCGCGTCGCGTATAGCCGCCGTCGTCGACGAAGGCGGCGAACTCGGCGTTGGTCACCGGCGCCTTGGCGATCGAGAAGGGCGCCACATGGACCTCCATGGGCGCCTTTTCATTGTCGAACCGGAAGGGAACGCTTTCGTCTGAGCCCAGCAGATGGCGTCCGCCGGGGATGGCGACGTCGCCGGGCAGCGCGCCGGCAGCGGGCTCGCCAGGCGCGAACCACGGCGGTGGCGTGCCCAGGTCGGGGGCCGGGTCGCCAAGGGTCTGGCGTGTGTAGAGGAAGGCCTCGCCGTGCATGTCCTCGTGCAGGGTGGTGAGCTGGTAGACATAGCTCTGGGCCGAGCTGGCCTCGCCGTCGGGCAGGCGTTCGAGCATGGCCTGCTGGACCCGCGACAGGTACGCCAGGGTTTGCTCCCGTGAAGGAAGCGGTAGCGACCAACGGTCGTCATGGGCGATGCTGCTGGAATCGAACAGCCGCTCGGCCTCGGCGATCTGGTAGTCGGGCAGGCCAAATAGGCCGCGTAGGGCGAAATGGTCGTGGAAGTAGCCCAGGTGGCCCAGCTCCCACAGCGGTGGATTGACGATCGCCAGCCGTGGACCGAGCTCGCGGGCCTCCAGGGTGTCCTGCATCAGCGCCAGGCTGCGCGTCCGCGCATCGGTGAGCATTGCCGCCAGCTCGACGGCGGGCCGGGGTGGCGTAGGCGGTGTGCTGAGTGGTGTGGAGAGCATGCCGACCTCGTCGAAGTGGAGCGCTCAGGGAGCAAGGATAGGGAGTCGAGCTAAGTAGTCGAGATAGGGAGTCGAGATAGTGTTGAAGGTAGCGCTGATCACGCCGGCGCGTCGAGGGTCTCATGCCGGCAACCGGACCACGGCCAACCGCTGGGCGGGGCTGCTGCACGACCTGGGCTGTCGCGTGCGCATTGCACAATCCGACGCCGGAGCCGATGGCTGCCGCCTGGACGGCCAGCCCCCCGACCTGGTGCTGGCGCTGCATGCGGTGCGCAGCCACGCCGCCATTCGCGATTGTCGCGCCGCCTTTCCGGCATGCCCGCTGGTGGTGGTGCTGACGGGAACCGACGTCTACCGCTTCCAGCACAGCGACCCGGAGGCGTTTCTCGACAGCCTCGCCGCCAGCGATGCCTTGATCGGCCTCCATGACTGCCTGGCCGAGGATCTGCCGCCGCGCTTCCTGTCGCGTCTGCATGTCGTCCACCAGTCGGCCTTACCGCTGCCGCCCCGTGCCCCGGGGCCCGTCCGTCGCCGTTTCGAGGTGCTGGTCGCCGGGCACCTGCGCGAGGAGAAGGACTCACTGCGCACGGCCCTGGCCGTGCGCGATCTGCCATCGGCGTCGCGGTTGTGCGTGGTGCAGCTCGGCGGCGCCCACAGCCCGGAGTGGGCCGAGGCCGCCCGTGAGGAGATGGCCTGCAACGCGCGTTACCGCTGGCTCGGCGACCTGCCCCGTTGGCGGGTGCGCCAGTGGATGGCCCGGGCACGGCTGATGGTGATCAGCTCGCGCATGGAAGGGGGCGCCAATGTGGTCAGTGAGGCCTGCGTGGCCGGCCTGCCGGTGGTGGCCTCCGATATCCCCGGAAACCGCGGGCTGCTGGGCGACGACTACGCCGGCTATTTCCCGGTGGAAGACACTGCGGCCCTGAGGGCCCTGTTGTGCCGAGCAGAGGCCGAACCGGCCTTCGTCGACCGGCTCCGCCAGCAGGTGCTGGCGCGGGCACCACTGTTCAGCCCCGCGGCGGAGCGGGAGGCGTTGGCGCGGGTTATCGCCGCCTGTGGGCTGACTGTTTAATCTCGCCCTCAACCCTTCAGGTGGATGGGCTCCAGCGCTTCGCCAGCCTCGAGGACGCGGCCGATGATGGCGGCCCGGGCGTAGCCCAGGGCGTGCAGGGCCGCGAGGCAGGCCTCGGCGCGCTCGGCGGGCACGCTGGCCAGCAGGCCGCCGGCGGTCTGGGGGTCGAACAGCAGCGGATAGCGGGGGTGGTCGACCCAGGCGGCCTGGTCGTGGATGGCCCGGCGCAGGCGCACGTTGGCCGGCTGCAGGGAGCTCAGGATGCCGGCGGCGACGGTCTCCTCGGCGCCCTCGAGCAGCGGCAGCGCCGTCAGGTCGAGTTCGGCATCCACCCCGGAAGGGCGCGTCATCTCCACCAGGTGCCCCAGCAGGCCGAAACCGGTGAGGTCGGTACAGGCGGTGGCGCCATGTTCGCGCAGGCAGCTCGCCCCCTGCCGGTTGGACTGGCACATGCTCTCCAGGGCGGCGTCGATCCAGCGCCCCCGGGCGCCGAGCCGGGCATGGGCGGCGAACAGGGTGCCAGTGCCGATGGGCTTGGTCAGGATCAGCACCTGGCCCGGGCGCAGGCCGCCTTTCGTCAGGATCGCTTTTACCTTGGGGCTGTCGCTCGCTCCACCGGCGTCGATCAGGCCGTTGACGGCAAAGCCCAGGGCCAGCTCGCTGCCCTCGCCGGTGTGCCCGCCGACCAGGGCGCATCCGGCCTCGTTGAGCACCTCAACGGCACCCCGCATCATCTGGTAGACGGTGTCCTCGACCTTGGCCTCGAGGCCCTGGGGCACGGTGGCCACGGCGGTGGCGGTCTGGGCCTCGGCGCCCATGGCGAAGATATCGCCCAGGGCGTGATTGGCGGCGACCTTGCCGAACACATAGGGGTCGTCGATGAAGGCGCGGAAGAAGTCGACGGTATGCACCACGTCCTTGCCCGGCGGTACCCGTACCACGGCGGCATCGTCCGGGGCGTGAAGGCCCACCAGCACCTCGTCCCGCTCCACCGGCTGCAGGGTCGAGAGGGCCCGGGAGAGCACCGAGGCGCCGACCTTGGCGCCACAGCCGCCGCAGCGCATGGCGATGGCCGAGATCGCCTGGGCGTTCTCCTCCTCGTTCAGCGCCACGCGGCTGGCCCGGGGCGCCCGCATTGCGCCTTCTTCCATCGGCGGCAAGTCGTTGAACTTGGACATGAAACGCCGATCGATGCCGTCCTTCCAGCGCCACACCCAGTCGCCGGCGAGAAAGAGGCCGCCGCGGGAGGCCACGGCGTGACGGTCGCCGGTGCTGATCAGCGCCAGCCATTGCGCCTGGGGGCGGTAGGGCGACAGGGTGCGGCCGGTCACGGCGGCGCGCAGGTTGTCGGCCAGCGGGCGCCCCTGCCGCACGGCGAAGACCCCGGCCTTCTCGCGGGGATGGTCGACCTGGCTGGCGATATCGCCGGCGGCGAAGATGCGCGGGTCGGAGAGCGACTGCAGGGTGTCGCCGACCTGGATAAAGCCGTCGTCGTCGAGTGCCAGGCGGGTGTCGCGCAGCCAGGCGGCCCCACCGGCATTGGTGACCCAGACGATCTCGTCGGCGGCGTGCCAGCTGCCGTTGGCGGCCTGCAGCCGGCCCGCCTCGACACCGACCACGTCGGTGGCGGTGTGCACCTCGACGCCGCGGTTCTCCAGGGTGGCCTGGAAGTGGGCGCGCACCCGCGGGTTGTGGGTCGGCAGGATCTGCGCGCCACGGGTGAAGAGGGAGAAGCGCAGCTCACTCGGGTCGCGGGCCTGGGCGCTGAGTTCGTTGCTCAGCCGGTACTGCATGGCCAGCAGCAGCTCGACGCCGCCGGCGCCGCCGCCGACTACCGCGACGCGGGTCTGGCCGGGGTGGTGCCCGGTGTGTGGGTGCGAGAGACGCTCGAGCAGCCTCTGCCAGCGGTCGTTGAACTGATGGATCGGCTTGACCGGCACCGCATGCTCGCCGGCACCGTTGACCGAATTCACGCTGGGGGTCGAGCCGATATTGATCGACATCCAGTCATAGGGCACCGGCGGGCGCGAGCGGCAGTGGACGGTCTGCGCCTCGTGGTCGATGCCGATGGCCTCGTCGCGGAAGAAGCGTGCCCCGGCGTACTCCGCCAGGCGGCGCAGGTCGATATGCACGTCGTCGTAGGTGTAGTGCCCGGCCACATAGCCCGGCAGCATGCCCGAGTAGGGGGTATGGGTGTCGCGGCAGATCACGGTGAGCCTGACGCCGGGTTCGGGCTTCATGGCGAAGCGCTTCAACACCCCCACGTGGGTGTGTCCGCCTCCAACGAGGACGATATCCCGTAACGCTTGTAACCCCAGGGGCTGCTGCGGTTGCTGCATGGTCAGGCTCGCTCTAGATTGATGAGACGTCGACGTTGCCGCCACAGTCTAAAGGCAAATCGATGGTACGACGCCATCCCGCAGATCGACGTATTGTCGAACCCTGCCAGAACCGTTCGCCAGCGAGGGTAAGCGATGTCCACTGCAGTGCGTTTTCACGACCAGCATGTCGACGAGACGGGGCTGTCGTTTCGCGACGACGTGATCGCCGGGCTGGGTCGCTCCCCCAAGGCCTTGTCGCCCAAGTATTTCTACGACGAACGGGGTTCCCTGCTATTCGAGTCGATCTGCCGCCAGCCCGAGTACTACCTGACCCGCACCGAGGAGGGCATCCTCGCCGAGGCCGCCGAGGAGATCGCGGCGCTGGTCGGGCCGGAGTCGCTGCTGGTCGAGCTGGGCAGCGGGGCCAGCCGCAAGGTGCGACTGCTGCTCGAAGCGATGCGCCCGAGCCGATACCTGGGGGTGGATATTTCCCGGGATTTCCTGCTGCAGAGCACCCGCCGCCTGGCGGCCGACTACCCCTGGCTCGAGGTGCATGCCGCCTGGGCGGACTTTTCGGAGCGCCTGCGCTTGCCGTCGGGTGTCGAAGGGCGACGGGTGGTGGCCTTCTTTCCCGGCTCGAGCATCGGCAACTTCGCGCCGGCCGAGGCCGAAGCCTTCCTCGCCGGGCTGCGCCGGGCCCTGCCCCCGGGCAGCGGGGTGCTGATCGGCGTCGATCTGGTCAAGGATATCGACATCCTCGAGTCGGCCTACAACGATGCCGCCGGCGTCACGGCGGCCTTCAATCTCAATCTGCTGGAGCGCATGCGTTACGAACTGGGAGCCTCGGTGGAGCCCGGCAACTTCCGCCATCGGGCCTTCTTCAACGAGGCGGCCTCGCGCATCGAGATGCACCTGGTCAGCGAGTGCCGGCAGACGCTCGTCCTCGACGATCACCGCTTCGAGTTCGAGCCGGGTGAGACGCTGCACACCGAGAACTCCTGCAAGTACAGCCGCGACGGCTTCCAGGCGTTGACCAGGCGAGCGGGGTATCGGCCAAGCGCGGTCTGGAGCGACGCCGAGGGACTGTTCAGCGTGCACTATCTATCCACTGACTAGCCTATGACTGAGCGCCGTCGAACGAGGGAACGGCCTGCGCGCATCGCGACCTGTCGCGTATGGCCATGAATGACAACGCCCGGTCGTGGTGACCGGGCGTTGGGTATGGGTTCGGGTAGGGCAAGGCTAGTGCGGGGCGCCTTCCGGGTCGATGGTGCGATAGAGAAGCCGCAGCTCATCCAGCGAAAGGTGTTCCAGGCGCCCGGCCAGCAGATCGCTGATCTTCTGTGTCGGCAACCCGGCTCGGCGAGCGATCTCGCGGCAACCCAGGTCGGATACGGCGATCAGCCGAGTCACGATGCGCATGAGGCGTGTACGTTTTTCCAAATCCCTGACATCGAGGTCAGGGCAACTTCGCGGAGGGTCGAGAAGGTCCGCGCCTGTCGTGCGATATGCCGTACTCATGATGCTCCAATGGGCGATTGCGACAGGTACATCATGGGGGCTTTTTTTGGTTTTTGCCAGTCCCTATTCGCCCCTTTTGTTGACGTTGCAACGACCGCTGCCCGGCAAACGGGCAGCGGTGCCGGTCGGTCAGAAACGCCCGCGTAGTGTGGCGATGGCGCCGCGGCTGGGAGCCAGCAGTTCATCGCCAACGGGCTGATCGGTCAGGTGTTCGCGGTAGCCGCGATCGAACAAATTGTTGACTTCGACCCCCACCTCCAGGCTCGAAAGGCCGGCCGCAGGGCCAAAGCGCCAGCCCAGACCGAGGTCGGCGGTGGCGTATCCCGGCGTGGTCCGCTCGTTTCCGTTGGAGAAAACGTCGGCAGTGCGGTCCTGGCTGGCGACGCCCCGTACCTGCGCGTGCCAGTGGAAGCCAGTGGGGGGTTGCTGGCCGATGCCCAGGGACGCCTCGTGGGATGGCATCTGGTAGAGCGGCTCGTCATCCTGCTTGTTGGTACCGCGCAGCCAGGTGAGGCTGCCGTCGAGCTGCCAGTGCCCGCCCGCCAGCTGGCCGTCGATGGGCAGTACGAAGCCTGCCTCCAGGCCCTGGATTTCGACCCGGTCGAGGTTCTCGGTGCGCTTGATGGGCTGGTTCTGGGCGTTGGTGTCGCCGCTGATGCGCCCTGCGATGTAGTCGTCAATACGGGTGTGGAAGGCGGCCAGTCGGTATTCGCCGCGCTCACCGCGGCCCTTTAGGCCCACCTCCAGGCTGGTGGAGCGCTCCGGGTCGAGCTGAGGGTTACCGATATGGAAGTAGCCATCGCCACGGGCCGCGTCCTCGAAGCGCTCGCGCATGTCGGGGGCGCGATAGGCAGTCCCCAGGCTGACATAGGGATTAAGCATGGGAGAGGCGTTGTAGATCGCGCCCAGCGACCATGAAACCGTGTCGCTCTCGCTGCGCAGTCCCCCGCTTGTAGCATTGGGCCCGCTGCCCTTGATATCGGCATCGCCGGTCACGCTGTCGTAGCGGGCGCCAAGCATCAGCGTCCAGTCGTCGAACATGATCTCATCCTGAAGGAATACTCCGCGGCTCTCGACCACGCCATGACGGAAGGGTGAGGTGGCTACGGCGTTGTCGGACGGCGCTGGCTGGTACTGGAAGCGTTGTGGGTCGCCGGTCATCTCCCATGCCTCGGCGCCCAGGGTGAGCAGATGGCGCTCGCCAATGGGCAGGCGATACTGAGCGCGAGCGCCATCGGTGGTAAAGGTAACGTCATTCCACACCTGGTTACGTTCGAGACCGCTCGACCAGGCCCGAATCTGACGAAACACTTCCTGGCGGTAGAGGCTGGTTTCCAGTGTGCCGGGTCCAACCTGGCCTTCGTAGGCCACTTCATAGAGTTCGCGCTCCTGACGTGGGGAATGAATGGTCAGGGTGCCGAGTGCCGGTATGGGGCCTGGCTTTGCCGAGCCAGGGTACCAGACGTCGCGGTCCTCCTGACCCTGTACGTTTAACTGGATCCGGTGTCCGTCGGCCAGGCGGAAAGCGTACTTGAACAGGAAGGCGCCCGACTCGAAGCCGCTGTTATCGACATTCCCTTCCGGTGTGTCGTAGTCGCCTACCTCGCGGCCGGTGGCGCCCAGTACCAGGGCGTGGTCGGCATTGGAGAGCTGGAGGATCGCGCCGCCGCCAATGCTGTCGTCTACGCTGCCGGCGCTGGTCGAGAAGCGCCCGCCAACGCTGGGCTGCTCGCTGAACTCGGCCTCCGGCATGCGCAGGTTTACGGCCCCGCCCAGCGCGCCGGAGCCGTGCAGTACCGACCCCGGTCCCTTTACCACTTCGACACTGTCGAGCAGGCCAAGGCTGGCAAACGAGGCCAGTGCACCCTGGGGTTGCGCCGAATTTAGCCGTACGCCGTCCACCTGCAGCACGATGCTCTCCTTCTTCAGCCCGCGTAGCACCGGGTTCTGGCCCCAGCTGGCGTCGCCGTACACGGCGGTGCCTGGCTGGCCGCGAAACAGACTGCCGACACTTTCGGTAGCGGGTGCCCGGCTGGCGTCGAGGCGCAGAGTGGCGCTTGGGGTATCGAGTTCGTCGGCCTCGTAGCCCTTGGCCGTGACCGTCACGCTGGGCAGGTCGTAGGCAGCGCCATCGTTGGCTTGAGCCGGCAAGCCCAGACTTACGGCGATCATGGCAAGGGCGAGGGGGGTTAAGACCAAGGGGGGCAGGGCAGGTAAAACGGGGCGATAGGCGTGCATGGGGACTCCTCCGGGTTGATGTGGTAAATATAATGCATCTTATAATCATTCTTGTTTGATCTCGGTCAGTAACTGGTGCCGTTGCCTGAGGCAGGCTGATGAACAGGTACAGGCGCCACGGAAAAGCGCCATGTTTCCGTTATCGCTCTTGCTCATTTTCTGTGTGAGGGGCCATGAAACGATCTCTAATGACGCGCGGCGTCGAAACACTGCTGGGTTGGGGTGGCAGCCTCACCGGCGTGCTGCTGTTCGTGGCACTGTGGGAGTGGGGTAGCCTGGTTTACGGCAGTTTCCTGCTTCCGGGGCCGAGGGATGCGTTGGCGGCTCTCGGCCGGCTGTGGCAGGAGGGCGCGGCGGCGGCGGTATGGGCCACCGCCTGGCGCGCCATGCTGGGTTTTGTCCTGGCAGCCCTGGTTGGCACGGCGCTGGGTATCCTCGCCGGTCTGTCGCGCACCCTGGGTAGGGCGCTGGAGCCGGTTTCCACCGTACTGTTGGGCATCCCCCCGATCGCCTGGATCGTACTTGCCATTCTTTGGTTCGGCAGCGGTTCGCTGGCCACGGTGTATACGGTGATGGCCACGTCGCTGCCGGTCAGCTTCGCCGGTGCCCAGATGGGGGCGCTGACCCGGGACCGGCGCCTGCAGGAGATGGCTGACGTGTTTGCGGTGCCGCCGCTGATGCGGCTGCTTGATTTCCACTTGCCGCATATCGCGTCGTATGTGTTTCCCGCATTGATTACTGCCCTGGGCGTAGCCTGGAAGGTGGCGGTGATGGCCGAGCTGTTTGCCACCGAAGATGGCATCGGTGCCGGGCTAGCCATGGCCAGGGTCAATCTTGACACTGCCGCAGCCATGGCATGGATCGTGCTCGTGGTAGCGCTGCTGCTGGCGACTGAGCATGGCCTGTTACGCCCGTTGCAGCGGCGCATGGAGCCCTGGCGACAAGCCGGGCAACGGGGAAAGTAATGCTCAAACTGGAAATGGTTGGCCATGACTTTGGCCGTGAGCGCACGCTCGAAGGTATCGACCTGACGGTTGCACCCGGCGAGTCGGTCTGTCTGGTGGGGCCATCGGGATGCGGCAAGACCACGCTGTTGCGCATCGCTGCAGGTCTCGTCACGCCCTGCGAAGGACGGGTCAGCGATGATTTTCGCCGCAGCACGGTCGTGTTTCAGGAGCCGCGCCTGCTGCCCTGGCGGCGCCTGCTCGACAACATTGCGCTGGGGCTCAAGGCGATGGGCGTGCCACAGCAGGAACGCCTGACGCGGGCGCGGGCTCTGGCCGACGAACTGGGGCTGGCCGAGCGTCACGACCACTATCCGCATGAACTCTCCGGCGGCATGCAGCAGCGCGTTGCCTTGGCCAGGGCGCTTGCCGTGGACGCCGACCTACTCCTGCTCGACGAACCCTTCAGCGCCCTGGACGTGGGGCTTCGCAGCGAGGCCCAGACGTTGCTGCTCGGGCTGCTGGCCCGGCGCAACATCGCCTCACTATTGGTCACTCACGACTTGACCGAGGCACTGCGCCTGGGGCATCGCGTGGTGGTGATGTCGCCCTCGCCGGGGTGCATCGTGCACGAGCAGCGCATCGAGCGGCCCTTCGCCGAGCGCGACACGGCCTTTCTCTACGAGGCCGCCGGTGCCCTGTTGCGTCAGCCTGCCGTGGCCGAGAGCTTTCTTTTCCACCAAGATGAGGTTTCAGCATGATCGATTCTCAACGCCGCCGGCTGCTGCAGCTCGTCGCCGCCTCGGCTGCCCTGGCTGCCTTTCCAGGGCTTGGTCTTGCCGCCGGCAACGGTTTTCAGGTGGCATCTCCGCTTGGCTTGCCTCAAGTGATTCTGGCCCGGGCGCTTCAGGATGAACGGCTGACCGCGCTGATTGGTGAGCGCGAGCTGCGCGCCTGGCGAGACCCCGACCAGCTGCGAGCATGGATCGCCGGCAGCGAGGTCCAGCTCACCGCAACGCCGACCAACGTGGCGGCCAATCTCTACAACCGCGGCGTGCCCGTGGTGCTGATGAACGTCAATGTCTGGGGCACCCTGGGCATGCTGGCACATTCCGCACCGCTGGGGAGCCTGGGTGATCTGGCCGGGCACCATATCGGGGTGCCTTGGCGTGGTGACATGCCCGACCTGGTGCTGCGCTTCCTGCTGGCTCGGGAGGGGCTCGAGGTCGGCCGCGACCTGCGCATCACCTACCAGGCCAGCCCTTTCGAGACGGTGCAGACCTTCCTTGCGCAGCGTATCGATGCCGCCGTTCTGCCCGAACCGATGCGCACCTCCACGCGACTGCAGGCGGTATCGCTCGACCTGGCACCAGCCGAACTCGACCTGCAGGCGGAGTGGGGGCGGCTGACCGGAACACCACCGGCGCTGCCCCAGGCCGGCATGATCTGTCGGCGCGAGCTGCTCGAGGCGCACCCTGAGTGGATAAGGGGAATACAGGCAGCCGTTTCTGAGGCGGTGGCCTGGGTGGTAGCGAATCCCGGTGAGGCGGGATACTTGGGCGCGCAGCACTCGCCGCTGCCGGCCCAGGTGATCGAGGGCGCCATCCTGCGCACCCGGCTGGAGGTGCGCAGTGCAGCCCAGGCACGAGCTGAGCTGGAGCGCTTCCTCGGTGCCCTGGCCGGCCTCTCTCCCGGTTTCATTGGTGGTGGATTGCCCGATGATGGCTTCTATTTGGCCGAAAACCAGCTGGATGCCGGCTAGGGAGTCGCCATATGTCAACGAGTGCCGCACTGCGAGCCGGCCAGCCGTGGCCCATCCTCGCCTACGCCTTTCGGCCCTTTTTTCTGTTGGCCGCGCTCTACGCTCCGCTGGCGTTGCTGCCCTGGGTGGGCGGCCTGCTGCATCAGCTGAGCTTGCCAGCTGCCATATCGCCACTGCTCTGGCACGGGCACGAAATGCTATTCGGCTTCGTCACGGCGGCATTGGCCGGCTTTCTACTCACGGCGGTGCCCTCCTGGGCGCGTGTCGAGCCGCTGGTCGGGGCTCGGCTGGCGGGGTTGGTAGGGCTATGGCTGGCTGGTCGCGCCGTCTTCTGGCTCGTCGGCTCGCTGCCGCCCTGGCTGGTGGTGGCGGTCAATCTGGCATTTCCCCTGTGCGTCCTGGCCTGGGTGATGCCGGCCCTGTTGGGGGCCGAAGGGCGGCGCCATCTCAGCCTTGGCGTACTGGCTGGACTCTTCGTGCTGGCTCAGCTCGGCTTCTACTTGGCATGGCTTGGCCTGATGCCGGGGCCCCTGGGCTCGCTGGACATGCTCCATCTGGCTGCCAACCTGCTGTTGGTCATGATTGCCGTGACCGCTTCGCGCATCGTGCGTGTCATTTCGATGGTGGCTGTGACGACGAGTGGCAGCCAACGGCCGCTGCGCTTTACCCCGGCCCGCGAACATCTGGCGGTGACCACGCTGTGTCTGTTCGTGCTGGCCGATCTGCTGGCCAGGGGGCATCCGGTCAGCGGTTGGATCGCTCTGGCTGCAGCCGCGGCTCAGGCCGACCGCCTCTCCGAGTGGCCCTGGGGGCGGGCCATGGGGCGGCTCTACCTGCTACTGCTGACGCTGGCCTACGTGTGGTTGATGCTGGGGCTCGCGCTGGTGGGCATTGCAGCGCTGAGCGAAAGCCTGCCCGCCTATGCCGGGCGGCATCTGCTGTTTTTCGGTGCAGTGGCCGGTGCCGTGCTGGCGGTATTCTGCATCGCCGGTCTGCGCCATACCGGCCGGCCACTGCAGCTTCCGCGGGTGATCTGGCTGGCCATGGCCTGCCTGACGATGGGTACCTTGCTGCGCAGCGCGGTACCGCTGCTTTGGCCGCAGTACTACCTGGTGGGGGGCGTACTGGCACCTTTCCTGTGCTGGCTATTGGCATTCTGGCTTTATGTAGTGAGCTTTGGACGCATGCTGCTCATTGCACGGCCCGACGGTCTGCCGGGCTGAAACACCGACCTTGGTGGGATTGCAGAAACTTTTCAGAAACGTAGAAAGTGCGGAGTGGCTACCCCATGGGTGGCGTGCTAGTTTTCTGATGGGCCTGATATCGTCAGGCAGCGCTCATGCGCAGGCAAAACAATCACAGCTTCAACAACCACAAGCAGTCCGGTTTCAGGACGGAGGAATTCCATGCGAGCTCTCAAGTATGCAGTGGCAGCCTCGCTGCTGGTCACTGCGCCCATGGCAGCAGCCCAGCAGCTCTCTATCGCCACCGGTGGTACCGGCGGCGTCTACTACCCGATCGGTGGTGGTTTTGCAGAGATGATCAACGACAACATCGAGGGAGCCAGCGCTACCGCTGAAGTGACCGGTGCCTCGGTGGAGAACATGGGCCTGATCATGCGCGGCGATGCCGACCTGGCACTGGCCCTGGCGGACACCGTCTACCAGGCCTGGTCCGGTACCGGTGACTTTGAAGGCCGCCAGATCGAGAACATCCGCGCCCTGGCCTCGGTCTATCCGAACGCCGTGCAGCTGGTCACCCTGGCCGATTCTGACGTGCAGTCGCTGGCCGACCTCGAGGGCAAGCGGGTTTCCGTCGGTGCCCCGGGCAGCGGTACCGAGCTCAACGCGCGTGCTCTGCTGGAAGCCAACGGCATCAGTTACGACGACTTCACCCCCCAGCGACTGAACTTCAACGAAACCGCCGATGCCATTCGCGATGGCGACATCGATGCCGGCTTCTGGAGCGTTGGGCCGCCCACCAGTTCTATCCTCAACCTGGCCGCGACCCGCGACATTCGCCTGATCGGCTTCTCCGACGAGGAGGTTGCCAACGCCCGGGAAGCCGAGCCGGTGTTCGCTGCCTATGAGCTGCGTGCCGGGCTGTACGACGGAATGGACGAGGCAGTGCAAACCATCAGCATCCCCAACGTTCTGGTCGTCAATTCCGACATGGACGAGGAGCTGGCCTATGAACTCACCAAGCTGCTGTTCGAGCGTACCGACGACCTGATCGCCGTGCACCCGGCGGCCAACGACACCACCGTGGAATTCACCATGGAATCCACTCCGGTGTCGCTGCACCCCGGTGCCATTCGCTATTTCGAGGAGATCGAGGCCGATATCCCGGACGACCTGCGTCCGTGATGGCGCGAAGTTGACGCCAGGGACCCGACACCATGCGTCCCGAAGTGCGACAAGCCATGACATCAGGGCGGACCACGTTGTCCGCCCTGATGCTGTGTGTGCTATGCATTGGCCCGGCAGTGGCCGCTGGCGGCGAGTGGCTCGAGGTGCGAACCGACGAGGATGACGTGCTGGTGCGTATCGAAATGCCGGAGGGTGCACGCTGGTGCCTGGGCTGGAACCACTCGGTCAGGCATTTCCAGGTACTCGACTGCTACCGCCATCACCAGGGCAGGATGGAGCTCGAGCGCAGCCATCAGCCCGATTTTGCCGCCGGCCTTGGCCACACAAGGGGGCGGGGTGAGCAGGTCTCCGACGGGGAGGGCGGCTACTGGATCGAGAATATCCACGAGCCCGTGCCCGACAACCGCTATGTCTTGCGGGTCGGCTCGCCTGAGGTCGATCATCGGTTAGTATGGCAGCGCGACGGTGAGACGCACCGGGTCAGCCTGAGCGATGAAGCCGCAGGCCAGCGGGTCACCATTCAACTCAATATGCTCGACAACTGAGCAAGCCAGACGACGTCTGACGAGGAATCCATGAGCGAGTCCACAAACCCACCGGTGGTGATGCCGGGTGGCAACGCCATCCAGCCCCGCTTCGTCCTGTGGTTGATCACCATCGTGGCGGTGGGGCTTTCCCTGTTCCAGCTTTACTCGGCGGGCATCCAGCCGCTGGGCCTCTTCTACCAGCGCAGCATCCACCTGATGCTGATCATGATGCTGGCGTTCCTGATGTTTCCGGCGTTCGGGCCGGGTCGCAAGCGCGGCGTGTTGGGCTGGCTTATCGATGTCATTTTCTTCGCCGGTGCCTTGGTCACCGGTGGCTATCTGGTGCTCTTCCTGGACGAGATTATCAGCCGCGCCGGCTTCTGGAGCCAGACCGATATCCTCATCGGCTGCATCGCCACGGTCACGGTGCTGGAAGCCAGCCGCCGGGCGGTGGGTTTCGGCATGACGATTATCGGCGCGCTGGCTATCCTCTATGCCTTCGCCGGCCCCCGCGGAGAACTGCCCTGGCTTGGGCAGTGGATGCCCGGCATCCTAGAACATCGCGGTTATAACCTGGACCGTCTCGCGGGACAGCTCTACCTGGGGCAGGAGGGCATCTTCGGCCTGCCGCTGGGCGTGGCGGCCACCTATATCTTCATCTTCGTGTTGTTTGGCGCCTTCCTCGAGAGCACCGGCGCCGGCAAGTTCTTCATCGACATGGCCTATGCCGCTACCGGGCGCCAGCGGGGGGGGCCGGCCAAGGCCGCGGTCATCGCCTCGGCGGGCATGGGGTCGATTTCGGGCAGCGCCATCGCCAACGTGGTGACCACCGGCGCCTTCACCATTCCGCTGATGAAACGTCTGGGCTACAAGCCGCATCAGGCCGGGGGTATCGAGGCGGCGGCCTCCACCGGTGGGCAGATCATGCCGCCGCTGATGGGAGCGGGCGCCTTCCTTATCGCCGAGTACACCAATACGCCCTATCTGGACGTGGTCAAGGTGAGTATTCTGCCGGCGATCATGTACTTCGCCACCGTCTACCTGTTTGTGCATATCATCGCGCTGAAGCAGGGCATGCAGGGCCTGCCGCGTTCCGAGCTGCCACAGATGCGCCAGGTAATGCGGGATGGCTGGCACTTCCTGCTGCCGCTGGGGGTGCTGGTCTGGCTGCTGGTGATGAACATGTCGCCGATGCGGGTCGGCTTCTATGCGGTGATCACCATGGTGGTCGTGGCCGTGCTGCGGTATGCGCTGTGGTTCTTCTTCGTCGCCCCACGGCAGGGCCAGACGGTCACCTTCTCCAGTATCCAGGGCATGCTCTGGGCCGGACTGGTCAAGCTGGTCCAGGGGCTCGAGCTCGGGGCGCGCAATGCCGTGGCGGTGTCCATGGCCTGTGCGGTGGCCGGCATCATCGTCGGTGTGGTGGGCCTCACCGGCCTGGGCCTGAAGTTCTCTTCCATGATGATGGCATTCTCCGGCGGCAACCTGGTCCTGGCGCTGCTGATGGTGTTGCTGGCCAGCCTGATCCTGGGCATGGGGCTGCCGGTCACCGCCAGCTACATCGTACTGATCGTGCTGGTGGGTCCGGCGCTGACCGCCGAGTTCGGCGTGCCGCTGCTGATCGCCCACCTGGTGGTGTTCTGGTACTCCCAGGACTCCAACGTGACGCCACCGATAGCCTTGGCCGGTTTCGCCGGGGCGGCCATCGCCGGCAGCAAGCCGATGGAAACCGGCTTCCAGGCGTGGAAATTCGCCAAGGGGCTCTACCTGATCCCGCTGTTCATGGTCTTCAACCCGGAGATCATCGTTGGCGGCCCGGTGCCGGTGGTGATATGGAATGGGTTGATCGCGATCCTGGCACTTTGTGCCTTTGCCGCGGCCCTGGAGGGGTATCTCTTCACACGCATGTCGTGGTTGCCGCGCCTGGCCATCGTGCCGGCCATCGTGGCGGTATTCTATCCCGACCTGACTGCCGAGATCGCGGGCGTGGTGGTCATGACCCTGGCCATCGGCGGCAACTGGGTCGCCCATCGGCGGGAGCTGGCCGCCGCCGGTGTTCGCAGCGGTTGAGGGTCGGCAGGCGGACTGCCTGGCCCCCTATTGTTCGAATGGTCAAGATGACGGCGCCTGCGGGCGCCGTTAGAATACCTGCCCTTCGCTTTCCAGCACCATTTTCCGGGAGCCGCACATGCAGTCCTCCAACGAGCAGCCACGCGTAGGCGTGATCATGGGGTCGAAGTCCGACTGGCCGGTCATGGAGCACGCCGTGGCGATGCTCGAGCGCCTCGGCGTGGCCTGCGAGACCCGCGTGGTTTCTGCGCATCGCACGCCGGACCTGCTGTTCGACTACGCCAAGAGTGCCGCCGAACGCGGCCTGCAGGTGATCGTCGCCGGCGCCGGTGGCGCCGCGCACTTGCCGGGCATGGTGGCGTCCCAGACGCCGCTGCCGGTGCTCGGCGTGCCGGTGGAGTCCAAGTCGCTCAAGGGCCTGGATTCGCTGCTGTCGATCGCCCAGATGCCCGGCGGCATCGCCGTGGGGACGCTGGCCATCGGCAAAGCCGGCGCCACCAATGCCGGCCTGCTGGCGGCACAGATCGTCGGCCTGCAGGATGCCAAGGTGCGTGCCGCCGTCGAGGCCTTTCGCGCCGAGCAGACCCAGACGGTGCTCGACAACCCCGACCCGCGCCCCAATTCCTGAGGGAGAGCGACGAGTGAGGAGCGAATCATGAACATCGGAGTCCTCGGTGCCGGCCAGCTTGGCCGCATGCTGGCCCTGGCCGGCTACCCTCTGGCCAACCGCTTCACCTTCCTCGACACTACCGGCCACCCCAGCGCGGGCATCGGCGATGTCATGGTGTATACGGATCAGCACCATCTCGCCGACTTCCTGGCCAAGGTGGATCTGGTGACCTATGAATTCGAACACCTGCCGGTGGCGCTGGTCCAGGCCATCGAGGAGGTCAGGCCGGTCTATCCTTCGAGCGAGGCGATCCGGGTTTGCCAGAATCGTGCCGAGGAGAAGGCGCTGTTCGATCGCCTGGGTATCCCCACCCCGGCCTATCGCCTGGTGGAGAGCGCCGAGGAACTCGAGGCGGCTGCCCGGGAGCTGGGCGCCCCGGTGGTGGCCAAGTCGGTCACCGAAGGTTACGACGGCAAGGGCCAGGCGGTGCTGCGCGACCCCGCCGACGCCGCTGACGCCTGGCGTGCCATCGGCCATCCTCGGCTGATCGTCGAGGCCTTCGTCGACTTCGTGCGCGAGGTGTCGATCATTGCCGTGCGCGGCCGCGACGGCGAAGTGGTCTTCTACCCCATGGCCGAGAACCAGCACGTTGACGGCATCCTGCGCTATTCGCTGGCGCCGATGCCGGACCTGGATGACAGCGTGCAGCAGACCGCCGACGACTATATCCGGGCGCTGCTCGACGAGCTCGACTACGTGGGCGTACTGACCCTGGAGCTGTTCCAGGGCGCCGACGGCAGCCTGCTGGCCAACGAGATGGCACCTCGCGTGCACAACTCCGGCCACTGGACCATGGACGGTGCGGTGACCAGCCAGTTCGAGAACCATCTGCGGGCGATCCAGGGGCTGCCGCTGGGGGATACCGCGGCGCGCATGCCCACCTGCATGGTCAACGTGATCGGCCAGGAGGGCGACCCGGCGGCGATACTCGCCATCGCTGACGCCCACCTGCACCGCTACGACAAGAGCGAGCGCACCGGGCGCAAGCTTGGCCACGTCAACCTGGTGGCGAATAGCCACGGTGAGCTGCTTTCGAAGGTGCGCACCTGTGCCGCGCTGCTGCCCGAGTCGCCGGAGCCGCGTTTCAGCTTCGAGTAGTCGGTGCTACGGCGCTACGTAGAAGGCCCCGCCATGAGTGGGGCCTTCGTGTTTCCACCTTCAAGGCTAAACAAATTGACGAGCGAGATGGAACGCAACGCAGCGATTAGCTCGCGCAGGTATTTGTTTCCCTAAGCGCCGATGATGCCGCCGTCTTCCCGGGTGATCACCAGGGTGGCCGAGCGCGGGATGGCGCTGCCGCCGTCCGGCCAGTGGCTGACCAGATCGCCTGCCGCGAAGGCGTCGGCCTCGGTGGTGGCGCCTGGATGCTGCACGTTGACGAACATGGTGCGCTGGTCCGGGGTGGTGATCACGCCGGTGATCTCCTGGCCCACGGGGCCGGTGAGGAAACGCTTGATCTCGCCGGTCTCGGGGTTGGCCGCCAGCATCT
>NZ_QPII01000013.1 GCF_003336675.1 Billgrantia montanilacus
CGACGCCGAGATCCGCCGGGCTCTTGACGTCCATGGGCTTCTTCTTGGCCTTCATGATGTCGGGCAGCTTGGCGTAGCGCGGCTCGTTGAGGCGCAGGTCGGTGGTGACGATGGCCGGCAGAGTCAGCTCGACGGTCTGCAGGCCGCCGTCGATCTCGCGGGTCACCTGCAGCTTGTCTCCGTCGACCACGACTTCCGAGGCGAAGGTGCCCTGGGGCAAGCCGGCGAGTGCGGCCAGCATCTGGCCGGTCTGGTTGTTGTCGGTGTCGATGGCCTGCTTGCCGAGAATGGTGAGATCCGGCTGCTCTTCCTCGACCACCTTGGCCAGCAGCTTGGCCACCGCCAGCGACTCGACGCGCTCGTCGGTCTCGACATGGATGGCGCGGTCGGCGCCCAGCGCCAGGGCGGTGCGCAGCTGCTCCTGGGCGGCCTTGGGGCCGATGGTCACGGCCACGACCTCAGTGGCCACGCCCTTCTCCTTCAGCCGCACCGCCTCTTCCACGGCGATCTCGCAGAAGGGGTTCATGGCCATCTTGACGTTGGTGAGGTCGACGTCGGAGTGATCCNTACTTTCATGGTGTCCTCGCTTGGTTCGCTCTGTGAACCGTCTGGTTAGGGACTCGCTGATCGGCCCGGCATTGTACCGAATCTGTCAGCGCATCCTTAGAACCGGCTGACCTGCCTTTATGCGTTTCATGCAAGCGTTTGATAGACGCCGCACCGAAAAACCCTACCAATGTGCCACAGGCGGGGGCAGGGCAACAATCCCTGCCGCGACCGGACCTTGGCCATGGCAATTGGCACATTGCCCATCGTAGGGGTGTCCTGAGTCGTCTATTATGCCTATCATGGAGAATATCGAGAAGCAAACGACCGTTTTAATAATGATCGGCGTTGGTGGCAGACCGTAACCGACGGCGAATGAGTGAGGAGCGACCGGATGTCAGAGCAAGTAGAGCGGGATTCGATGGAGTTCGATGTGGTCATCGTCGGCGCCGGGCCCTCTGGCCTGTCGGCGGCCTGCCGCCTGATGCAGCAGGCCAATGCGGCCGAGCAGGAACTGACGGTGTGCGTGGTGGAGAAAGGCTCCGAGGTGGGGGCTCACATCCTCTCGGGCGCCGTCTTCGAACCCCGTGCCTTGGCCGAGCTCTTTCCCGACTGGGAGGAGCGCGGCGCGCCGCTCACCACGCCGGCCATTCGTGACGAACTCTACCTGCTCAAGGATGCCGAGAAGGCCCAGAAGCTGCCCAATGCCCTGGTGCCGAAGAGCATGCACAACACCGGCGGCCAGAACCATGGTGGAGAGTCAGCCCGCTACGTGATCAGTGCCGGCAACCTCTGCCGCTGGCTGGCCGAGCAGGCGGAAGGACTCGGCGTGGAGGTCTTCCCCGGTTTCGCTGCCCAGGAAGTGCTGCACGACGAGGATGGTACTGTGCGCGGCATTCTCATCGGCGACATGGGTGTCGCCGCCGACGGTACGCCCAAGGATAGCTACACCCCTGGCATGGAACTGCGTGCCAAGTACACGCTGTTTGCCGAGGGCGCCCGCGGCCATCTGGGCAAGAGCCTGATCTCGCGCTTCAAGCTCGACGAGGGCAAGGATCCCCAGCACTATGGCATCGGCCTCAAGGAGCTGTGGGATATTCCCGCAGAGCAGCACGAGCCAGGGCTGGTACTGCACGGCTCAGGCTGGCCACTGGCCAAGGATACCCATGGCGGCTGGTTCCTCTATCACGCCGAGAACCAGCAGGTAGTGGTCGGCCTGATCATGGACCTCTCCTACCAGAACCCGTGGCTTTCACCCTTCGATGAATTCCAGCGCATGAAGCATCACCCGGTGCTCAAGCAGCACCTGGAAAACGGCAAGCGGGTCGCCTATGGCGCTCGCGCCATTACCAAGGGAGGCTTCAACTGCCTGCCGAGGATGACCTTCCCCGGCGGCCTGCTGATCGGCTGCGATGCCGGCACCCTGAACTTCGCTAAGATCAAGGGCCTGCATACCGCCATGAAATCAGGCCTGGTGGCGGCGGAAGCCGTCTTTGAGGCGATCGCAGGGGGTGACGAAGGCGGCCAGGAGCTCACTGCCTTCACCGAGAAATGGGAGCAGAGCTGGGCCTATGCCGAACTCAAGGAAAGCGCCAGCTTCGGCCCAGCGATCCACAAGTACGGCACCGTGGGCGGTGGCGCCTACAACTTCGTCGACCAGCTGCTGGGCGGCAAGCTGCCCAAGGTGCACGACACCACCCCGGACCATGCAACGCTGAAGCCGGCCGACGAGTTCGAGAAGATCGTCTACCCGAAGCCCGACGGCAAGCTCTCCTTCGACAAGCTCTCCTCGGTGTTCCTGTCGAATACCAACCATGAAGAGGATCAGCCCTGTCACCTGAAGCTCGAGGACCCGGCGCTGCCGATTCGCGAGAACCTGCCGAAGTACGCCGAACCAGCCCAGCGTTACTGTCCGGCGGGGGTCTACGAAGTGATCGAGGGCGACGACGGCAAGCCGCAGTTCCAGATCAACTTCCAGAACTGTGTGCACTGCAAGACCTGCGACATCAAGGACCCGGCCCAGAACATCAACTGGGTGGCACCGGAGGGCGGCGGCGGCCCCAACTATCCCAACATGTAATCGCATCCGACGAAAAAGGGCGTGCCATTTGGCACGCCCTTTTCGTTGGCGCCGAACGGCCTCAGCCCAACGCCTTTAACAGAACCTCGACCACGCGCCGCTGCTGCTCGGGCTCGAGGTAGGGATGCATCGGGAGGCTGAGTATCTCCCGGCATACCGCCTCGGTGACAGGCAACTGGCAGCCAGAATCGGCAACGGCGGGCTGGTGGTTGAGTGGCACAGGATAGTGTACCGCCGTGGGTATGCCGGCATCGGCCAGTTTCACCTGCACCTCGTCCCGACGCGGTATGCGGATGCTGTACTGAGCGTAAACGCTGGTATTACCTGTCGCCAGGGAGGGCACCGTGACGACACCGGACTCGCCCAGCAACCGATCGTAGCGCTCGGCCGCCTGCTGCCTCAACGCCACCTCTTCGTCAAAGATTGCGAGCTTGGTCAGCAGGATGGCGGCCTGCAGCGTATCCAGGCGGCTGTTCATGCCAACCCGGGGATGGTGATAACGCCGCGCCTCGCCGTGGCGTGCCACGAGACGAACTGCCTCCGCCAGGGCATCGTCATCGGTGAACAGGGCACCGCCATCCCCGTAGGCCCCGAGCGGCTTGCTGGGGAAAAAGCTGGTGCACGCGATGCGTGACAGGCCGCAGGAATGGCGGCCGTGCCGCGTGGCACCGAAACTCTGGGCGGCATCCTCCACTACGAACAGGCCATGACGACGCGCCAGCGCTTCGATCGCTTCCATGTCGGCGCACTGACCGAACAGCGATACCGGCATGATGGCACGGGTTCGCGGACTGATCGCCGCCTCGACCAGGGCAGGATCGAGCAGGAAGGTGTGCGGCTCGATATCCACATAGACCGGCCGGGCACCGGCCAGGACCACGCTTTCGGCACTGGCGATAAAGGTGAAGCCGGGAACGATCACCTCATCGCCCGGGCCGATATCGAGGGCCATCAGTGCGATCTGCAGCGCGTCGGTGCCATTGGCGCAACCGATGCAGTGGGCAACGCCCACATAGTCGGCCAGGCGATGCTCCAGCTCTGCCACCTCGGGCCCCATCACATAGCGGCCATGTTCCAGTACGGTCCGGATCGCCGCATCGAGCTGCGGACGGATCCGTGCCTGCTGGGCAGCAAGATCGATGAAGTGCATGAGCTCTCCTCAGTACTCCTCCGCTCAACCGCTCAACCGCTGGCGTCAGCGCCCAAGGTGCGTGACGATGGTGCGTGACGATGAAAGGTTGCCCAGCTGCGGATGCGCCTCGTCTTCTCGCGGTGGTTCCGGAATCGCCTGGCCAAGGCCATAGACGGTCTCCAGACAGTGCCGCACGGTCTCGATGCCGAAGCCCCTGCCAGCGAGGATCTCGCGATAGCTGACGGTATGCAGGTCGGTGAAGCCGCTGGAGAACTCAAACTCCTCACCGTCACAGGTAACACTGCGATAGGTCGAATGCTGGCCACGCACTCGCTCGGGTAGATCCTCGGCATCGATGGAGAGGAACCAGCGCACCCGGGCCTTCTCATACTCAAGATAGCCGGCCGCCTTGTGCTCGCCGTGGTAGTGCAGCACTTGCGCCTTCAGCTCACCGAAGATCACATGTAGCATGTCGAAGAAGTGGATCCCGATCTCTGACATCACCCCGAACGACTTGCGCGGATCGCCCTTCCAACTGGCCAGATACCAAGGTCCCCGCACCGTGATGTAGGTCAGTTCGACGTCGTACTGTCCCTCGATCTGTTCTGCCAGCACCTTGTCACGCAGTTCATGAATCGCCGGGTGGTGGCGCAGCTGCATGATGCTGTAGACGCGTCGCCCGGTCTCCTCTTCGATGCAACGCAGCTCATCGAGCTGTTCTGGCGTCGATACCAGAGGCTTCTCGCAGATCACGTCGCAACCGAGGTACAGCCCTGCCGTGATATGAGCGCTATGGAAGTGGTTGGGAGAACAGACCACCCAGTAGTCGATTGCCCTGTCGCCCTGCCGCTTGAGCCGCCAGGCATCTTCCAGGAAGTATTCGAACTGGGTAAAGAACGAGCAGTTGGTCGAGATCGAATCGATGATACCTACCGAGTCGTTGATGTCGTAGGCAGCCACCAAGTCATGACCCGTGTCCTTGATGGCCTGCATATGACGAGGCGCGATATAGCCGGCTGCTCCAATAAGCGCAAAATTCATGTTGTCGTCCCCTGGATTCCCTTCCGTGGCAATTCCTTCAAGCCCCAGTGGCTGACGCTACAAGTCGCTAAAGAGGTACTACAAGCCTAGCTCAGTCAGTCCCTTGCCACCGGCCTCGCCGGATCACAAATCCACTCGCTCCATGACCCCGCATAGAGACGGGGCAAGGGGCGACCGGCAATCGCGTAGGCCAGAATGTTATGGCAGGCGGTCACGCCGGAGCCGCAGTAGGCAACGACGGCACCACCCCGGGGCAGTTCGGCATCAAGCGTATCGGCTGCCTTGAAGCGCCCGTCTTCAGTCAGATTGGCGACACTGGGCCGGCACACCGCACCGGGTATATGCCCGGCTACCGGATCGACGGACTCGACCTGGCCGCGAAACCGCTCCTCGCTGCGTGCGTCGACCTTGAGCTCGCGCCCTGATAACACCTCATCGGCATCCATGCGGGCGCGGTCATCGAATGATGGCTGCCATTGGCTCGGCTGCGGCGGCGCCTCCTTTGCCAACACGAGTTCACCGCCAGCCTCCTGCCAGGCTCTTAGCCCGCCATCCAGCACGCGCACGTCGGGATGCCCTGCCCAGATAGCCATCATCCACCACGCCCTCGCCGCCGCCAGCTGACCACCCATGTCGTCCACCACCACCACCGGCAGGTCGTCCGAAATGCCAAACCGTCGCAGCGTGGCGGCAAAGTCCTCTGGCGCAGGCAAGGGGTGACGCCCACCTTTACCGGGTGCGGCCGCCAGGTCACGATCGAGGTCGAGGTGTTGACTGGTGGGAATATGTCCGGCTTCCCATAGGCGCCGCCCGGCGTCCGGCTCCCCCAGGCGGACACGACAGTCGAGCACGAGCGGTGGATTCGCTGCTTCGAGTGACTCGGCCAGCTCTGCAGCGGATATCAGAACAGAATTCATATTGGCGCTCCTTCTCTTAATGATCGAATCTCAATGGTCGATCTCAAAGGACGACCTCGAGGATCGAGCCTGGGGGGGCGGTATCAGGGACGCGATGCGGCCATACCCTCGGAGAGCATCTCGATGGGGGCGCGCCGCGCCAGCAGCCGGCGACGCCCCGCCTGTGCAAAACGCACTTCGATGACCGGATCCGCCGGGTCGCCTTCCACCACGGCAATTTCCCCTTCACCGAAGACCGCGTGCCGCAGCCACTGCCCCGGCAGGAATCCTCCCGTCGCATAGCCGGCCTGCGGTTCGGCAAGGGTCGGGTCGGCCAGCGTCCGAAGCGGTATCTCATGGCCCAGCGTCTCGAGATAGCGGGCCACCAGCGCCGTCGAGGTAACGGCCAGCGGCGAGGCGTCGTTGTCAATACCCGTCAGGCGGGCATCGATTCGTGCACAATCCTGCCAGGCGGACTCGGCGATGAATCGACTGGGCCGATGCTCCCCGCCATCGTGGAGAACGAGCAGGCGCTCCCGGGTTCTCGTGATGGCGACATAGAAGAGCCGTCGCTCCTCCTCCAGGCGCTCCGGCGTCAGTGGGTTGTCGCGGCTGTAATGGGGAAAATCCTCCTCATTGGCCCCGGCCAGGACCACGAGAGGCCACTCCAGCCCCTTCGCACCATGCACGGTGGTAATCAACATGCCATCGGCATGGTTCTCCACCGGCCGCTCCAGCAGTTCGATGAAGGCGTCGATCTCCTGCACTTCACCGGCCTGTTCAACCAACACATCGAGCAGCCGCACATCCTCCTCGCCCTTCTCGCGACGTGCCGCAGCTCGCTTGAGCACCTTCTCGGCATCGAGGCTCTCCACCACATGGGTCAGCAAGCGAGCGGGGGGCCAGCGACCCAGGCGCGGCAGCTCACAGAGCAGTGCCCAGCGTCGCTTGAGGTTGCGACGCTGCAGTGGTTTGAGCCCGGACAGCAGCGGGTCGTGCCGGTCGGGGAACGTCTGCGTCTCGGCCAGCCGTCGGGCCAGCGTCGACAGTCGCTCCCGGGCCACGAAAGGCGTCGGCTGTTCCAGAAGCCGCCGCACCAGTTCCGGGTCGTGCAGCAGGGTGGCATCCCGCGCCACCCGCAGGTAGCCGGACAAGGCCTGTACCAGCGGCAGCCGGAACACGAAACGATCCTCGCGGGAAAGCCGGAAGGGAACGCCCGCCTGCAGCAGCTGCAATTGGAACGGCACCGACAGCGCCCAGCTGCGCACCAGCAGACAAGCCTCATCGAGACGACGCCCCTCACGCTGCCACGAAGCGAGCGCCTGCGGCAGTGCCTCCCTGCCCTGCTCGACGGCAAGGGTCGTCCTGGGGTTTTCCGGTGCGGCGAGGCAGAGCTGGTCGGGTCTTCGCCGGTTGGCGGCAATGGCGTGGTTGGCCGTCAGCGCCAACGCATGGCCGTGGCGGAAGGTGGTGGAGAGGGGGTAGTCGATCGCCGCGCCAAAGGTGACGGTGAAATGCTCACGCATGGCGTTGGGATGGGCACCACGCCACTCGTAGATGCACTGGTTGGCATCACCCACGGCCATGACGTCGGCGTCACGGCCGGCCAGGGTAGCCAGCAGGCGCAGCTGCGCCTGGTTGATGTCCTGATACTCATCGATGATGACGTGGTCGAGGTAACCCTGGACACGCTGCGCCAGCTGAGGGTCGGCCTCAAGCGCACGCAGTGGCCGGTAGAGCAGGTCGGAAAATGTCATCAGCCCATGTTCGGCCAGCAGCTGCTCGAGACGCTGGAAAGCCTCCACGAAATGCCCGGTCTCGTCACCGAAGTCGAGCCGCTCATAGAGCGATGCCGGCGCCACCATCTCAGCTTTCACCAGGCCACAGAAGTGGGCAAGCGCTTCGAGTGTATCTGCCTCAAGGGCTGTCTCGCGCTGCGTCGGGTCCTCCAGCACCTCCAGGGTGGCCTGGCGCAGCAGACGCTCCACTTGCCAGTCGGCGGAAAGCAGCTGGCGCGCCGGCAATGCACCCCAGCGGGTCAAGCTGGCGGTCAGCCGATGGCCAAGGGCGTGAAAGGTACGCACATCGGGCAGCCGCTGGCCCGGTGGGGCCATCGCCGCCAGGCGCTGCTGGAAGTCTTCCCGGGCCGAACGATTGAACATCAGCACCAGAATACGGTTAGCGGGCACGCCACTGGCCAGCAGATGCAGTACACGAGCGACCAGCGTGGTGGTCTTGCCGGCACCGGCTACGGCGGCTACCCGGGCATGACCGGCACCATGCTGGACCACGGCCTGCTGCTCCGCGGTCAGCCTCACGACGCCCCGTCCGGCAGTTCGCCCAACGGTTGCCAGACACCGCCGCTGGTGAACCCCAGCTCGACCAAGCCTGTCTCGGTCGTGCGCTGTTCGGCGCACTCAACCAGGCGATAGAACACGTTGCGACCCAGCCTGGCCGAGAGGCCGAAGCGTATGGCGACTTCGGGCACCGCCACCCCATCGGGGGTATCGCTTACCGTCAGGCGGTGCTCCTCACCCAGGCACAGTCGGTCGCCGACGTTGGTGGTCAGCCACCAGTCCTTCCCGTCCTGTTCGGCATCGACGATCACGAAGGGACGATCCTCCACCTGGATGCGCTGCTTCTCGACTGGCGTCACCAGATAATGGTGGCCGTCCTGTTCACGGCGCAGCAGGGTCGACAACAGCCTGACCAGGCGCGGGCGCCCAATCACCGTGCCCTCGTGAATCCAGCGCCCGTCGGAAACGATTCTCAGGTCCATCTCACCGGTCTGCTGCGGATGCCAGCGGTCCACGGGAGGTAACTGTCCAACCGGCTCCACATGCTCGAGTAGCGGCTCCAGGTTCATCGACTGCCTCCGGCATGAGTGGCTGAACGGGTCTCTCTGGTCCTGGCTGCTGCAACGAGAGTCACTGACTCCAGTCTATACCAGGCCGGCATTGGCCAGGGCATCGCGAATCTCTGCGGGCGCGTCCGGCGCGGCCGCTCGAAACAGCCGGTAGAAATTCGCGGTGGTCTGCATGGCGACCTCCTCGATGCTGATGCCCCGCTCCCGTGCGATGCACTCGGCCACTTCGACCACCCAGGCCGGCTCGTTGGGCTTGCCCCGGTGAGGCACCGGCGCCAGGTAGGGGCTATCCGTCTCGATCAGCAGCCTGTCCAGCGGCACCCGACGAGCCACGTCACGGATCGTCTCGGCGTTGCGGAAGGTGACGATACCCGAAAGCGAGATCGAAAAGCCGTGACGCACGGCCTCCCGGGCCATGTCCAGGTCTTCGGTGAAGCAGTGCAGCACACCACCAACAGCCGGGTCGGTATGCTCGCGAATCAGCGCCAGGGTCTCCTCCCGGGCTTCCCGGGTATGCACGATGACCGGCAGCTCGAGTTCGGTGGCGGCGATCAGGTGGCGACGAAAGCGCTCCAGCTGCACCTCCCGCGGCGGCACGCTGTCGGGAGCCTTGTCGAGATAGTGGTAGTCGAGGCCACACTCACCGATGGCCACGGCGCCATACCGGTCGGCACAGGCCTTGATCGCCTCGACGTCGGGCTCATCATCCACCCGATGCAGCGGATGGACGCCGGCGGAGATCACCACGTCCGCGTGCTCGCGGCTGATCCTGGCCAGTTCGGGCACCGCATCCAGCGTGACCGCGATGGCCAGGAACTGACGCACCTGGCAGGCACGGGCGGCATCCAGGGTCGCGGCGATATCGCCCCCGTGTGTCCGGGGATCGAGGCGGTCAAGATGGCAATGGGAATCGACGAACATGCGAAAAACGACTCATCAGGTAAGGGGCGGCAAGTCAGCGGCAGGCGCTACCGCTCAGAGGGTGTAGGTCGGCGCGCCCTTGTCCAGCTGGCCGGCAAGGAGGGTTTCGATCCGGTCCCGCACCGGCTGGTCTTCGGGGCTGAAGTGGATGCCGATACCCGGCACGCGACGTCCGGCCACGCCATCCGGCGAGACCCAGACCACCTGGCCGGTCACCGGCATCCGCTCACTGTCGCCGGGCAGGGTCAGAAGCAGGTAGACCTCCTGTCCCAGTTCGTAACGCTCGCGGGTGGGCACGAAGATGCCGCCCCGCTCCAGCAGCGGCATGTAGGCGGAAAGCAGGGTCTGCGTGTCCTGAATGGTCAGCGACAGGGCTTTCTGTGGTGACATGCGATCTCCTCCCTTTACCCCTGTATCGAAACGCTACTGTGTCAGAAACGAAACGTTGTCAAGAACGCAACAGGGCCGACCAGCGAACCAGCCAGGCCTCGAGAACCAGCTGCGGGTTGGGGTTGCCGCCGGCAGCCAGCAGCCGGCGCTGTTCTCGAGCATAGTCCAGCAGACGGAACCAGTCGCGAACCCGAGCATTCTTGACCGCTTGCCGGTAGAGCGGCAGCAGGTCGGGGTTACGTATCCGAGCAGAATCCCCGGAAAGCCCCAGCCGGATCAGATCTTCGAGCCAGGCAATACCGTACCACAGGATCGACTCTGTGGACTGCCGATCCAGGCGCGCGGCCTCGGCAACCGGTTCCGCTCCGCGCACCAGCGCATCGAAGGTTTCGTGAAGCTGCTGGCGCAAGGCACGCGCCGTGGGCGCCGCCAGCTCGAATGCCAGCAGCGGCAGCCCACCGGACACCTGCCACCAGAACGCCGCCTCCTCCTTGCCGCCCAGCTGTTCGGCCAGCCATGCCTGGCTCTGGTTCGACTCGGGCACCGGCAGGCTCCAGTGCTGACAGCGCGACCGTATGGTGGCGAGAAGCCGCGAGGGGACGTCGGAGAGCAGGATAAACTGGGTACGCTGCCCCGGTTCCTCCAGACTCTTGAGCAGGGCGTTGGAGGCCGCCACGTTCATCGCCTCGGCCGGGCTGAGGACGATGACGCGATGGCCGCCCTGCTGGGCCGTCTGGGCGACGAATCCGTTGACCTCGCGAATGGGATCGATACGGATCTGTCGCTTGCCCTCCTCCGGTGAGACCCGCAGCAGGTCGGGATGATAGCCGGCGGCCAGCATATGGCAGCCGTGGCAATGGCCACAGGCGGCCTCTCCTGGCGTGACGCACAGCAGCCGGGCGATGAGCGCCTCGGCAAACTGCTGCTTGCCGACCCCGCGGGGACCGGACAGCAGCAGCGCATGGGGCAAGCGCCCGCTCTGGTACTGCGAGAGGAACTGCCGCCACCGCTCGCTCTGCCAGGGGAGCGGCTGCGCAACACCCCCGGCCTGCTCCGCCGCGCTGTCTATAGCCATGGCGTCACCCGGGCTTCCAGGCAGGCAACAAGGCGCGCCTGCACGGTTTCCAGGGGCGCATCGGCATCGATCACCGCCATGCGTTGCGGTGAGCCGGACGCCCGCTCGAGGTAGGCGCTGCGCACCGCGTCGAAGAAGGCGCTGCGCTCCCGCTCGAATCGATCGCGCGTTTCACCGCTGGCGCTCAGCCGCCCCTGCAGGCGCCGCTGGGCCGATGCCACCGGCATGTCGAGCAGTAGCGTCAGGTCGGGCTGAAGGTCGCGCTGGACGAACCGCTCGAGTTCGGCAATACGCGCCGCGGGAATACCGCGCCCACCCCCCTGGTAGGCGAAGGTGGCATCGGTGAAGCGGTCGCACAGGACCCAAGCGCCCCGCTCGAGCGCCGGTCGGATCTGCTGTGCCAGGTGCTGGGCGCGAGCCGCGAAGACCAGCAGCAGCTCGGCATCTGCATCGAGGGGCTCATCACTGGAAGGGTCCAGCAGCAGTTCGCGTATGGCCTCGGCACGCGGGGTGCCGCCCGGCTCGCGGGTACGGACCACCTCGACGCCCCGTGCCGTCAGCCACTGGGCCACCCAGGCGAGGTTGGTCGACTTGCCGACCCCTTCCCCGCCTTCGAGGGTGATGAAACGTCCACGCTGCTGCATCGAGACTCCTGTATGCCGGTAACAGTCGCCGGGCGGCTGCCGATCAACGATTGCGGATATACCGATTCACGGCATTATTGTGTTCACGCAGGGTGCGCGAGAAATGATGCGTCCCGTCGCCCCGGGAAACGAAGTAGAGCGTCTCCCCGGGCAGCGGATCCACCGCCGCCTCCAGCGAGGCGCGCCCCGGCATGGCGATTGGCGTGGGGGGCATGCCGTCGATGACATAAGTATTGTAGGGGGTTGCCTCGCGCAGGTCGGCCCGGGTAATGCGCCCCTCGTAGCGCTCACCCATGCCGTAGATCACCGTCGGGTCGGTCTGCAGGCGCATCCCGGTCTCCATGCGCCGCTTGAAAACGCCGGCGATCTCGCGTCGCTCTTCCGCAGCGCCGGTCTCACGTTCGATCAGCGAGGCCATGATCAACGCCTCGTAGGGCGAGTCGATGGTCAGGTCATCGCTGCGCCCTTCCCACACTTCATCGAGCACGCGCTCCATGCGCAGCATCGCCTGGCGCAGGATATCCAGGTCACTCATGCCCTTGTGGTAACGATAGGTATCGGGGAAGAACCAGCCCTCGGGAAAGCGATCTTCGCGCTCGAGCAGGGCCATCACCTCCTCGTCGGATAGCCCTTCGGTGCGGCTCTCCAGCTTGGGCGCCGCTTCGAGATGCGCGCGCATCTGGCGAAAGGTCCAACCCTCGGGGATCGTCAGCGGATAGGTCACCACCCGGTCGCTGCCCAGCAGCTCGATCAGGTCGCGGCCGCTCATGCCCGGCTCGAGCATGTACTCACCGGTGCGCAGCCGTGGAATCGCCTCGGGCTCGAGGCGGGTCAACAGCCGAAAGGCCCAGACGTCCTCGATCACGCCCCGTTCCGCCAGATCCGACACCGCGCGATTGAATCCGGCCCCACGCTGCACTTCATAGAGGGTGTCCTCCTCCACCGCGATGGGGGCCTCGAGCCGGCTCTCCCAATAGCGATAGCCGACGAAGGCCGCCGCGGCGGCCACGACCACCAGCACCGCCAGAAGCTTGACTAGACGCAACATGCAAATTCCTCGTTCACTCTGGGAAGTCCACCGGATAGTCCAGCAGGTCATGGGCCGCGGCCTGGAGGTGCCGATGGGCACGGCCTATCGTCCAGTTCGCCAGCCTGGTCCCGCCGGCGTCATCGAGTTGCGCCACCGGCCAGACACCCTGTATCGAATTGGCCAGCCATACTGCTTCGGCCCCGGCCAGAACGTCCGGAGTGGCCATGACCTCGCTGACGGGGAGCCTCTCCAGAAGGGCGGCCCGAAGGGTGCCGGCGACGCCACTGTCGTCGAGCCGAGGCGTCTCCAGCTGTCCCTCCCGAAGCCAGAACAGGTTCATGCAGGTCGCCTCCACCAGCCAGCCGTCGCTGTTACATAGCAGGCCTTCCGCCAGGTCGGGAGCCGACCATTCGTTCCGGGCCAGCACGTTCTCCAGCCGGTTGAGATGCTTCAGCCCGGCGAGCAGCGGTTGAATGCCCAGCCTGAGCCGGCAATGCCGGACTCGCACCCCATCGCGCCAGCGCGATGGCTGCGGGGAAAAGGCCATCGCCTGCCAGCGAAGGCGTGGCGATGAGGAGGCCGGCGGCAGGTAGCCCCGCCCACCGCTACCCCGGGTGAGTATCAGCTTGAGTACCCGGAGGCCCGGCCCGGCCCGTTCCGGCAGACAGTCGAGCGCGTCTCGTGCCGGAAGCGGTATGCCCAGCACCTGACAACCGCGGGCCAGGCGAGCCATGTGCTCGTCCCATAGCAACGGTGTGCCATCGCGAACCAGCACGGTCTCGAACAGGCCGTCGCCATAGGCCAGCCCGCGATCATCCATTGGCACCGAGGACTGTTCAGATGCCAGGGACATGGTCATCACACTCGGGAAAAGACAAGCGTGCCGTTGGTGCCACCGAAGCCGAAGGAGTTGGACAGTGCCACGTCGATCTTCATCTGGCGGGCGGTATGCGGCACGTAGTCCAGATCGCATCCCTCCTGGGGGTTGTCCAGGTTGATGGTCGGCGGCGCCACCTGATCGCGAATGGCCAGTATGCAGAACACTGCCTCAACGGCGCCAGCAGCACCCAGCAGGTGGCCGATCATCGACTTGGTGGAACTGACCGCCACCGAATGCGCCGCGCTGCCCATGACCTTCTTCACCGCTCGACTCTCGGCCAGATCGCCGGCCGGGGTGGAGGTACCGTGGGCATTGATGTAGTCGACCCGGGAGGGATCGATACCCGCGTCGCGGATGGCATTACGCATGGAGAGCGCCGCGCCACTGCCATCTTCCGGCGGGGCCGTCATGTGGAAAGCGTCGTCGCTCATGCCGAACCCGGTCAGCTCGGCATAGATCTTCGCTCCGCGCGCCTTGGCATGTTCGTACTCCTCGAGCACAAGGATGCCGGCACCATCGGAGAGTACGAAACCGTCGCGGTCGCGGTCCCAGGGACGACTGGCAGCCGTGGGGTCGTCGTTGCGATTCGACAGGGCCCGGGCGGCAGAGAAGCCACCGAGGCCCAGCGGCGTGGTCGCCATCTCGGCGCCACCACAGATCATCACGTCGGCATCGCCATAGACGATGGTTCGGGCGCTGTAGCCGATATTGTGGGTCCCGGTGGTACAGGCGGTGGTGATGGCGATGTTGGGGCCGCGAAAGCCGTGCTGGATCGCCAGATTGCCGGAGATCATGTTGATGATGGAGCCCGGCACGAAGAACGGCGAGATACGGCGTGCGCCACCCTTGTTCAACGCGTTGTGGTTATGCTCGATCATCGGCAGCCCACCGATGCCGGAGCCCACCGCCACGCCGATGCGCTCGGCGTTCTCCTCGGTGCACTCGATGCCGGCATCAGCAATGGCCTGGGCACCTGCTGCAATCCCGTACTGGATGAACAGGTCCATCTTGCGGGCGTCCTTGGGGTTGAGGTAAGGACTGATATCGAAGTCCTTGACCGACCCACCGAACCGGGTGTTGAAGCTGGTGGCATCGAAATGTTCGATAGGGGCGATGCCGCTCTTGCCGGCCAGGATGCTTTCCCAGCTCTCGTCAACGGTGTTGCCCACCGGTGTCACCAGACCCAGTCCGGTCACCACAACTCTACGAGCCATCAGTACTCCTCCCGACAACCTTGATGACACGGCCCTTCCACGGGGCCGTCAGTGGGCGCATTATACCGAACATGCCCCCTCCTTGGGCAGCAATCAACCCGCCCCAATATAGCGAAAGCCGCCCTGGCGAACAGGACGGCTTTCGAGGGTCGCTCAAACGGACCCATTCACCTCAGCAAGCGGTCACGACCGCGCCCTTACTGGTGGGCGTTGACGTAATCGATGGCTTCCTGAACGGTGGTGATCTTCTCGGCTTCCTCATCGGGAATTTCGGTATCGAATTCCTCTTCGAGCGCCATGACCAGCTCGACGGTGTCCAGGGAATCAGCGCCCAGGTCTTCGGTGAAGGAGGAGCTATTCTGGATGTCCTCTTCCTTGACGTTCAGGCGCTCTGCCACAACCTTCTTCACGCGCTCTTCGATGGTGCTCATTATGACGTACTCCAGTCGTTCAAGTTAGCCGTTCAGATGACCAGCCAGTTGATCCGCAACCTCAAGCTGCGGGGTAGTTTATAGACGCCCCCCCGTCGGCGCAACCGCCGACCAGCGGGAGCCTCAACGCATGTTCATGCCACCGTTAACCTGCAAGGTCTCACCGGTGATATAGCCCGCGCTCTCGCCGGTCAGGAAACCGACGGCTGCGGCGATCTCTGCGGGCTCACCGAGCCGCGACAGAGGAATCTGGTTGAGCAGCGCCTTGTGCTGCTCCTCGGGCAGGCTCTGGGTCATGTCGGTGGCGATGAAGCCTGGCGCCACGGCATTGACCGTGATGGCACGCGATGCCACTTCACGGGCCAGCGCACGGGTGAAACCTTCCATGCCCGCCTTGGCGGCAGCATAGTTGGTCTGTCCCAGATTGCCCATGGTCGCTACCACGGAGCTGATACTGACGATCCGACCGAAACGGGCCCGGGTCATGCCTCGCAGACAGGCCTTGGTGACCCGGTAGACGGACTTGAGGTTGGTGTCGAGCACCGAATCCCACTCGTCTTCCTTCATCCGCATGAGGAGATTGTCCCGGGTGATCCCGGCGTTGTTGACCAGAATGGTGGGTGCACCGAATTCATCGGTGACCGACTTGATCAGGGCATCCACGCTGGCCTGGTCGGTCACGTCGAGGGCGCGTCCAGCCCCTTCGATACCGTTGGCGCGAAGGTCCTCGTCAATCTTCGCCGCGCCGGACTCGGTCGTGGCCGTGCCGATCACCACCCGCCCCTGGCGGCCCAGCTCATGGGCGATGGCCCGCCCTATGCCGCGGCTGGCCCCTGTCACCAGGGCGATTCTGCGTTCGCTCGTCATAACGGTTCCCGATTTGAATGCTGTTGAATCCGAGGAGGCCGCCCACCCCAACGACTTGTCTCGCCTAACGGCTCAGGCCGTCACCGCGAGACGGCCTCGCGAGCCAGCTCAAGGGCGGCTCCCAGGCTGTCAGGGTCATTGACCGCCAGACCCTTGCTACCCTTGGCAATTCGCTTGCCAAGGCCGGTCAAGACTTTGCCCGGCCCACACTCGATGAACACACTGGCGCCAGCGTCCGCCATGGCCTCCACGCAGGAGGTCCAGCGCACCGGTTGATAGAGCTGCTCGATCAGACGCGTGCGCAGCGTCTCGACATCCGCATGCGCCTGGGCATCGACGTTCTGATAGACGGTATAGCGCGGCGGACGCATCTCGAGCCCCGCCATGGCGGCCTTGAGCTCCTCGGCCGCCGGCCGCATCAGTGCGCAATGCGACGGCACCGATACCGGCAGCGGCATGGCGCGCTTGGCACCCGCCCCCTGACACAGCACGATGGCCCGCTCGACCGCCGCCTTGCTGCCGGCAATCACAACCTGTCCCGGCGCATTGTAGTTGACCGCCGCGACCACATCATTCTGCTCGGCTTCGGCACAGGCCTTTTCAACGGTAGCATCGTCGAGGCCAAGAATCGCCGCCATGGCTCCCTGGCCGACCGGCACGGCCTGCTGCATCGCTTCGCCACGCAGCTTGACCAGACGCACACCATCGGCAAAACCGAGGACACCGGCACAGACCATGGCGCTGTACTCGCCCAGGCTGTGCCCCGCCATGGCGCCCGGCCGTGGCCCTTCCAACTCCTGCCAGACCCGCCAGATGGCAACACTGGCAGTCAACAGGGCCGGCTGGGTGCAGGCCGTGGCGTTGAGCGCCTCCTCGGGGCCCTCTTGTACCACCTTCCACAGGTCGTAGCCTAACGCGTCGGCTGCTTCCTCGAAGGTCGTGCGGACGACGCTATAGCGTTCGGCCAGCTCGCGCAGCATGCCAATCTGCTGTGAGCCCTGCCCGGGAAATACGAGGGCAAGAGGTTGGGTCATGTCGTTTCACCTTTGCTCTTATTAAGTCCGTTCATGCCGGCAGTCCAGTTCAAGAGCCAGCTGAGCCGGGAGGCCACGACTGACTTCTTGTACCGCGCGCAACACAGCATAGGAGAAGCCAGTGGCATCGGCACCGCCATGGCTCTTGATCACGATTCCGTCGAGCCCAAGCAGGCTGGCGCCGTTGTAGCGCACCGGATCCAGATCATTTTTCAATCGCCGCAGCGCCGGCCTGGCAAGCATCCCCACCAGACGACTCCCCCAATGCGCCTCGAAGGTCGCCTGCACGCGCTCGATGAGCATGCGCGCAAGACCTTCGCTTGCCTTGAGCACCGCATTGCCGACGAAGCCATCGCAGACCACCACATCGGCAGCACCCGCGAAAATGCCATCGCCCTCGACGAAGCCGCAGTAGTTCAGCGACGCCATGCCGCTCAGGCAGGCATCCGCTTCGCGTACGCTGGCGCTGCCCTTGGTGCCTTCACTTCCCACGTTCAGCAGCGCCACACGGGGCGATGCGAGCCCGTCGATGTGTCGCGCCATGACACTGCCCATTCGGGCGAAGTCGACCAGCCGCTCGGCGGTGACATCGACATTGGCCCCCAGGTCCAGCAGGTAGCAGCGCCCCTCGCCTCGCGTAGGGATGGCCGTACTGATCGCCGGACGCGGAATGCTCGCCACCGTCCCCAACTCACGCCGCGCCATCGCCATCAACGCGCCGGTATTGCCCGAACTGACGCCGGCCATCGCACCGCCACGCGACAGATGCGCCAGCATGAAAGCCATGCTGGTATCGCCGCCGCGACGCAGTGCGTCGGTGGGGCGCTGATCCTGGCGGATTATGTCGGGAGCATGTTGGACAGACAAATGCGAACCAGCCGCGGCGAGGTGCCGCGGCAGGCTCTCTAGCTCGGATTCCAGCAGGTCGCGAGGGCCGAACAGGTCGATCGACAGGCCTGGCTGGGCCACTACCGCCGCTGCCGATCCCTGAACGGCAGCGGCTGGGCCCGCATCCCCCCCCATCGCATCGACAGCGACACGCACGCTCAACGGCCGAGCATCACTGACAAGGTGTCGACTCAGGCGTCGACGATCTTGCGACCACGGTAGAAACCGTCGGGAGCAATGTGGTGACGCAGGTGAGTGGTGCCGGTCTCCTTGTCCTGGGACAGGGTCGGGCCAGTCAGCGCATCGTGGCTACGACGCATGCCGCGCTTGGAACGGGTTTTACGGTTCTGTTGAACTGCCATGGGAAATCACTCCAGAGTGAATCGACAAATGAATCAGGATTTGTCCTTGAGACGACGCAGCACCTCAAAGGGACTCGCGGGAGTCGGCTCGGGCGATTCGGCCTCCTCCCCGCTACTCAGCTGGTCGCGCGAGACCCGACACAGGGCCTCGTCGTGGTAAACCACCTGGGGCAGGCTGAGGATGAGCTCATCCTCGACCATCTCCAGCAGGTTCAGCTGTTCGTTTTCCACCAGCACCGGTTCGTGGGTGCTCGGCAGCTCCGCCGCCAGCGCGTCGCTCGTGACCATGCCCAGCAGGAATTCGCTTTCGACATGCTGTGACAGCGGCTCGAGGCAGCGACGGCAAGGCAGCTGCAACTCGGCCTCCAGGCGGCCGTGAATCACGCGGCGCCCCTGGGGGTCGATGGCAAAGTCGAGCCATACCTGGCAGTCGCCGTCCTGCGCACCCACCTGCTCGGCGAGGCGCTCGAACTGGTCGAGCGCCACCAGGCCTTCGAGGCGTTCGGCGCGGGCGGCGAGCTTGTAGGGCTCGACCCTATTGGGAAGTCGTGAGGTCAACATAGGCGCGCAATGATAGGCACTCCCCCGCCCCCTGTCAAAGACGCCTTCGCGCCGGGTTACAATGGTGTCGTTCCAGGCTATCGATGCGCCGCATGCGGCCCCACTTTCTTCAGGAGACGTCAATGCCACGACTCGTACTCGCCTCAAGCTCACCCTGGCGCCGCCAACTGCTCGAGCGCCTGGGGCTGCCGTTCGACTGGGCGAGCCCCGATATCGACGAAACGCCGCAATCCGGCGAGCCCCCCGAAGCGCTGGTACACCGCCTGTCCCTGGCCAAGGCCGCCAGCGTGGCCGAAGCATACCCCGACCACCTGGTCATCGGCTCGGACCAGGTGGCGGTCTTTGGCGGAGCCATCCTCGGCAAGCCCGGCGACGCCGCCACGGCGCGCGCGCAGCTGGCGCGATTCTCCGGACATCGTGTGCGCTTTCTCACCGGCCTGGCGTTGATCGACAGCCGCGCAGGACGCCATTGGGTCTGCCACGAGCGCTATGACGTCGTGTTTCGCCAGCTCAGCGACGCCGAGATTTCCCGCTACGTGGAGCGGGAGCAGCCGCTGGACAGCGCCGGCAGCTTCCGTATGGAGGGGCTGGGCATCGCCCTGTTCGAGAAACTCGAGGGCGATGACCCCAACACCCTGGTCGGCCTGCCGCTGATCCGCCTCTGTGCCCTGCTGCGCGAGGCGGGGCTGGATCCGCTGAAATAGTGCCAACCAGTGAGCGGCGCCGGGGACAGGCCGAATCGGAGGTCCTTTTCCAGGGATGGAAAAGGTAGCGCCCAGGGATGGGTTCACAGCGCCTCCGAGCAGGCCTGTCGCCGGAAAAGCCGCGACTCCAGGCGCTGGGTTGTTCAGGGCAGCTGGTAGCGTACCGGCGACTGGCTCGACGACACCCCGGCCCACTCGGCGGCGACGCGACCGAACTGGCGGGACAGGCGCTCGAACGGGTCGAGACGAGGCGTATAGTCATGGATGCGCAGCTCGTCGAAGAGCTCATGGGACAGGGCATCGAGGCTGCTGATGCCATCGACGAGCCCCAGCTCCAGCGCCTGTTCTCCGTTCCAGATCAACCCGCTAAAGAGCCTGTCGTCGTCGGCCAGCCGGTCACCGCGCCCGGCCTGGACGGCATCGATGAACTGCCGGTGCGTGGTATCCATGACCGTCTGCCAGAAGTCGCGCTCTTCTGGTTCCACCGGCGAGAAGGGGTCGAGGAACCCCTTGTTCTCGCCACTGACATAGATGCGTCGTTCGATGCCCAGATGGTCGATGGCCTCCTCGAAGCCGAAGCTGGCGAAAATCACCCCGATCGATCCCACCAGGCTGGCCGGCGCCGCCACGATCTCGTCGGCGGCGGCGGCAATATAGTAGGCCCCGCTGGCGCCGATATCCTCGATCACGGCGATGATCGGCTTGTCCCCTTCCTCGCGCAGCCGGAGGATCTCGTTGAAGACGCGCTGTGACTGAACGGGACTGCCGCCAGGGCTATCGATGTGCAGCACGACCACGGCGGCGCTATCCGCCTCCCAGGCCCGATTGAGCCCCCTGATGATGCGCTCGGCGCTGGCCGGCGACTCGCTGTCGATGACACCGTGAACCTTGACCACCCCCAGATGCTGCCGCTCGGGCTCACCCGCTCCCGGGTCAATGAAGATGCCGTAGAGCGTGGCCGATAGCGAAGCCAGTATCAGTGCGGCGAAAAAGAAGCGAAAAAAGAGCTTCCAGCGCCGAGTACGGCGCTGCTCGACCAGCACGCCACCGATCCACCGATCCAGCATTTCCTGCTGCGCCAGCCGCTGACGCTCACGCAGTGTCTCGGCACTCTCCGGCGGCGGAGGGGGCTTGGATGCCTGCGCCTCCCTCGCCCGCCGCGCCTCTTCGGGACTCAACTCCGGCCCTTCGGTCCAGCGATCTTCCTGGCCCGCTTCCCGCTTGTCGTCTCGCCTGTCATCACTCATGGCTCGCGTTCCTTACAGCCGGTTATCGATTCAACCAGTCAAACAGCTCCGGCACCGCTTCAGCAGTGAATACGGGGTGGCTGGCTGCCAGCCGCCCCGGGGCATGCACGCCCCAGGTCACGGCGACCCGGTCCATGCCCAGCGCCCGAGCCATTTCCAGATCATATTCGGTGTCGCCAATCATCACCGCCTCCTCGACATCGACGCCCAGCTCGATAAGAAGCTCCTCCAGCATCTGCGGGTGCGGCTTCGAGCGCGTCTCGTCGGCGGTACGGCTGGCATGGAACCAGTCGGCGCTTCCGCTCTCGCGAAAGATGCGATCCAGACCCCGCCGACTCTTGCCGGTCGCTACCGCCAGGCGACGCTCGCTGATGCCACGAAGGCCTGTGACCCCCGCCTCGACCCCAGGGAAAAAGCGCATGGGCGTGGTATCGCCCTGGACGAAATGGAAGGAGTAGCGACTGCGCAGCAGCTCCGACCGCTCGGGATCGATCCCCGGGCAGAGCTTGTCGATGGCCTCGGGAAGCCCGAGCCCGATGATGTCGCGTATCGCATCATCGGTCAGTTCACCCCAGCCGGCATCCCGGGATGCCGCCTGCATGCAGGCGACGATACGGGCCGCAGAATCCATCAGGGTGCCGTCCCAGTCGAATATCACCAGTCGATAACGCATCGAGGCTCCGATTCAGACAATTGAGGTCTCATGGTGGTCAGGAAAACTTGCGGGCACGCTGCAACACGGCCTCGAGGTCATTGGGCAGCGGTGCCTTGATCTGCACCGGCCGTCCACTGGTCGGCTCGGGAAAGGTCAATGACGCCGCATGCAGGAACAGGCGCGACAGACCCAGCTTGCGGGACAGCACCTCCCCCTCACGGGTGCCATACTTGTCGTCGCCAAGCAGCGGGAAGCCGGCATGGGCCGCATGGACACGGATCTGGTGGGTACGCCCGGTCACTGGCTCCGCCTCGATCAGGGTCGCCCTGGGAAAGGCCTCACGCACGCCGAAGCGCGTGCGCGAGACCTTTCCCTCCGCGCCGACCCTCACCCGCCGCTCGCCGTTGCCGGCATCGAAGCGCTCCAGACGGGCGCTGACGAACTCACGCTTCACCGGCCAGCGGCCCGCCACCAGGGCGAGGTACTGCTTGTCCATCTTGTGCTGCTTGAGCGATTCATTCAGTGCCAGCAGCGCAGGCCGCGACTTGGCGAGCAGCAGGCAGCCGGAGGTATCGCGGTCCAGCCGGTGCACCAGCTCCAGAAAGTCGAGATCCTCGCGCACCTGACGCAACGCCTCGATCAAGCCTATCTTGACGCCACTGCCGCCGTGCACGGCCAGGCCTGCCGGCTTGTTGATCACCAGCCAGTCACGCCCCTCCACCAGCACGCTTCCCGCCAGCAGGTTGCGCAAGCTGTCACTGACCTCTCTCACCGCCTCACGGGGCGTCAGGCGCAGCGGCGGGATACGCACCAGATCGCCGATCACCAGGCGGTAATCGACCTTGACCCGCTTCTTGTTGACCCGCACCTCACCCTTGCGCACGATGCGATAGACAAGCGCACGCGGTACGCCCTTGAGGCGCGTCATCAGGAAGTTATCGATTCGTTGACCGACCTGGCCCTCGCCTACTTCCACCCACTGTACGTCGCGCCCTTCGGTCATGACACTCCCGCTCGAAACCTGTTGTGAGCCGGCATTCTAGCCTACTCGACCACTCGCTGCGCCAATTGCCGCATATTACCATTGCTGCTATATTGCCAGCTCGCTCGGATGGATCCCTTCGGTCCCATAAGCGCCTGCCCGACAGACACGCAGGCCGGAGCGACGAAATCAGGCCGCGACGACCCGCTGACTCGGTCCCGCCGCCGACGAGTGACCAGTGTTACCGATACGACAGCAAGACACCCAGACGTAACGAACGCAGCAGTACCGAGAACAGCAGTAAGCAAGATGTAGCGAAAGCCCCGTCATGAGCGGAAGCGACACACGAGGAAGTCGCACGGCTTCTCGCTACGGACACGCCGCTACCGATGGATAGCGACAAACAAGCAGTTACGCCACGCCCGGATCCCGGCCCGCCAGTTTGGCGGGCGGTGGCCACGGGAATCGTTCAACATCGTGCCGGTGGCCGGCGTTGGCGAATCGATGAATGCCAGGTGTCTGGCGGTGACCGCAGGGCCGGATGGGATCAGCCCACCGAGACATGTCCTGCCTCCGCCGAGTACTCAACATGATCAAGTCGTGCTGGGCCCATCGTGGGCACCGGTACGATCGGGCGCCACTGTGCATCCGCGACATGCGCTGAGCACGAGCACGCAGCACCCAGAGGTTCGCCTTCTTCGATGCCCACCGGTGCGTCCAGTTTGCGAGACACTATGAAACGGATGCTCATCAATGCAACCCAGCCTGAAGAACTGCGGGTTGCTCTGGTAGACGGACAGCGCCTTTACGACCTGGACATCGAATCCGGTGCCAGGGAACAGAAAAAAGCCAATATCTACCGCGGCAAGATTACCCGCGTAGAGCCCTCCCTCGAAGCCGCTTTCGTCGACTTCGGTGCCGATCGTCATGGCTTCCTTCCTCTCAAGGAAATTTCCCGCGAGTACTTCCTCAAGGAGACCTCGGGGCGCCCCAGCATCAAGGAGGTGCTCAAGGAGGGTCAGGAAGTCATCGTCCAGGTCGACAAGGAGGAGCGCGGAAACAAGGGCGCGGCACTTACCACCTTCATCAGCCTGGCCGGCCGTTTCCTGGTACTGATGCCCAATAACCCTCGTGCCGGCGGCATCTCGCGTCGAATCGAGGGCGACGAGCGCAGCCAGCTCAAGGAGGCCATGGGCGAACTCACCGTGCCGGACAAGATGGGCGTGATCGTACGCACCGCCGGCATTGGCCGCTCCCCCGAGGAGCTTCAGTGGGACCTCGACTACCTGGTACAGGTCTGGGAATCGATCACCGAGGAAGCCGTCAAGCGTCCGGCCCCCTTCCTGATCTATCGTGAATCCAATGTCATCATCCGGGCCATGCGCGATTATCTGCGCCAGGATATCGGCGAAGTTCTGATCGACAGCCCGGTCGTGCATCAGGAAGCGCTGACCTTCATTCGTCAGGTCATGCCCTCCTATCAGCAGAAGATCAAGCTCTACGCCGATGAGGTCCCGCTGTTCTCACGCTTCCAGATCGAGTCGCAGATCGAGACCGCCTACGAGCGTGAAGTGAAGCTGCCCTCGGGTGGTTCCATCGTCATCGACCACACCGAGGCACTGGTCTCCATCGATATCAATTCGGCCCGCGCCACCCGCGGCAGCGATATTGAAGAGACCGCCCTGCAGACCAACTCCGAAGCCGCCGACGAGATCGCTCGTCAGCTGCGTCTGCGCGATATCGGCGGCCTGGTGGTGATCGATTTCATCGACATGAGCCCGGCGCGCAACCAGCGGGAAGTCGAGAACCGCATGCGTGACGCGCTCAAGCTGGACCGCGCCCGGGTACAGATCGGCCGCATCTCCCGCTTCGGCCTGATGGAAATGTCACGCCAGCGCCTGCGCCCCTCCCTGGGCGAAACCAGCGGCGTGGTCTGCCCGCGCTGCAACGGCCAGGGCACCATACGTGACGTGCGTTCCCTGTCGCTATCCATCATGCGCCTGATCGAAGAAGAGGCCATGAAGGAGCGCAGCGCACAGATCCGCGCCATCCTGCCGGTACCGGTCGCGACCTACCTGCTCAACGAGAAGCGCGCGGTTCTGGCCGATATCGAGAGCCGTCAGGACGTGCGTGTGCTGGTACTGCCCAACCCCGACATGGACACGCCTCATTACGACGTTCAGCGTCTGCGCGACGACCACGTCGATGAAGATGGCGAGCAGGAGAAGTCGAGCTTCGAACTCTCTGTGGACACCGAGGTGGGCAAGGAGCCGGACGCCAGCATCGCCAAGCCGGTTTTTCGCACCGAAGCTGCCGTAAAGACGGTCATCCATAACGAGCCCGCCCCTGCCTCGCTGCAGCACCAGCAACAGCCACAACAGCAGGAGAGCGTCACCGAGACGCCCCCGCCTGCACTACCGAGCAGCCCCGGTGTACTCGGTCGCCTGGTGAAGGGCATGGCCAAGTGGCTGGGCACCGCTGACACCGAGGCCGAAAGCCAAACGCCCCGCAAGCCTGCCGCTGCGGCCGAGCCGCAGGCCCGCGATGACGAACGTGGCGAGCGTAACGGCCGCGGCCGCCAGCGCCGTCCACGCACCGAACGGACCGAGGGGCGTGACGATGCCCGCGGCCAGCGCAGCCAGGGACGCCAGCAGGAAGGCGGTCGCAGTGATCGCCAGGCTAGTGAGCGTCAGGCCAGCGATCGTCAAGAAACCCCAGCCAGTTCCGGTCGTGGCGACGCACGGGGCAATCGTGGCGGTCGCGGTCAGAGCCGGCAGGAGAAGTCTCAGCAGCAAGACCGGCAAGAGAAGCCCCAGCAGCAGGAGGAGAATCGCCAGGAAAACCGGCAGCCCTCTCGTGGCCGTGACGACTCGGCCCGCCGTCAGAAGGCGGATAGCGCCGACAAGCCGCTGGAAAAGGCAGCGGAGAAGCCTGCCGAAAGCGCCAAGCCGGCAGAAGCCGCCAAGGTGGATGATGGCAAGCCGAAGCGGACACGTAACAATCCGCGTAATCGTACACGCAAGCATGCCATCAACCCCCAGGCAGAAGCCGAACAGAAACGCCTGCAGGCCGAAGCCGTGGATACCGACCAGGCCCAGCCCGAGTCGCCCAAACCGGTAGAGAAAGCGGCCGACGCGGCCAAGCCGGCCGAGAAGCCAGCCGACGCGCCCAAGGCAGAGGCCAAGCCCGAGCAGCCGAAAGCCGAGCAGCCCAAGCCGGTCGAGAAAGCGGCCGACGCGGTCAAGCCGGCCGAGAAGCCAGCCGACGCGCCCAAGGCAGAGGCCAAGCCCGAGCAGCCGAAAGCCGAGCAGCCCAAGCCGGTCGAGAAAGCGGCCGACGCGGCCAAGCCGGCCGAGAAGCCAGCCGACGCGCCCAAGGCAGAGGCCAAGCCCGAGGAGCCGAAAGCCGAGCAGCCCAAGTCGGTCGAGAAAGCGGCCGACGCGGCCAAGCCGGCCGAGAAGCCAGCCGACGCGCCCAAGGCAGAGGCCAAGCCCGAGCAGCCGAAAGCCGAGCAGTCCAAGCCGGTCGAGAAAGCGGCCGACGCGGCCAAGCCGGCCGAGAAGCCAGCCGACGCGCCCAAGGCAGAGGCCAAGCCCGAGGAGCCGAAAGCCGAGCAGCCCAAGCCGGTCGAGAAAGCGGCCGACGCGGCCAAGCCGGCCGAGAAGCCAGCCGAGTCGCCCAAGGCACAGGCCAAGCCCGAGCAGCCGAAAGCCGAGCAGCCCAAGCCGGTCGGGGAAGCGGCCGACGCGGCCAAGCCGGTAGAGAAAGCGGCCGACGCGGCCAAGCCGGCCGAGAAGCCAGCAGAGGCGCCCAAGGCAGAAGCCAAGCCCGAAAAGCCTGCTGACGTGCCCGGTGAGGCCGTAGCGGATGCGGATGCTCCCAAGGACGAAACGCCGGCACAGCGCCGTCGTCGCCGTCGTGCTCACAACGATCCGCGGGAGATCCGCCGTCGTGAACAGGAAGTAAAGCCTCAGGATGGCAAGCAGGGCTGACGCCCGGCCCGCCGTAAAGAAAATGCCCGCGCATTTGCGCGGGCGTTTTCGTTTCGGTGGCTGCCTTTCGACGACAGACTGTCTATGACCGACTATGGAGGCTCAGTGGCAATCAACCCGCCAGGCGTGGCTCACGCTCGAGCTCGACACCGAAACGCTCGGCCACCTGGCCGGCCACCGCCGAAGCGAAGTCCAGCAGCTCTGCAGCACTGCCGCCACCGAAGTGGACCAGCACCAGGGCCTGGCGGTCGTGTACGCCGAAGTGCCCTTGCCGCCAGCCCTTGAGACCACAGCGTTCGATCAGCCAGCCGGCCGCCAGCTTGATGCGACCATCCGGCTGCGTGAAGTGTGGCATTTCCGGGTAGGTACTGAGCAGTCGATCGGCTGCCTCCCGTGTCACCAGGGGGTTCTTGAAGAAGCTGCCGGCGTTTCCAAGCAGTGCCGGGTCGGGCAGCTTTTCGTGACGTACCGCACAAACAGCCTCTGCCACCTGCAGGGCCGTCGGAGCGTCGCCGACCCGGCGGGCCAGGTCGCCGTACTCGAGCCGTGGACGCGGCGTTCGGGAGAGGCGGAGCACCAGGCGGGTGATCACCACCCTGCCCTCCAGTTCGTGCTTGAAGATACTGTCACGATAACCGAACGCGCACTCTCCTGGTGTCAACACCTGTTCACGAGCGTCGTCCAGATGGATCAGGTGCACGGCCTCCAGCACATCGCAGAGCTCCACGCCATAGGCGCCGATATTCTGGATCGGTGCGGCGCCACAGAGCCCCGGGATCAGCGCCAGGTTCTCGATGCCCCATAGCCCGTCGGCGGCCAGGGCCATGACCAGCGCATGCCAGTTGACCCCGGCTCCGGCGTGCACCAGCACCTGATCCGGCGTCTCCTCCAGCCACCAGTCGTCCAGGGCCGGCTGCAGCACCAGCCCCGGCAGCCGCTCGGGCAGGATCAGATTGCTGCCACCGCCCAGCACCGTCAGCGGCAACCCCTGCTGCGCGGCCCGAAGCAGCAACACCTGCAGCGCATGCACGTCGGTCGGCGCGACGAACGCATCGGCGACACAGGGCAAGCCCAGCGTATTGGCACGGCTCAGGTCATGGTCAGTCAGCATCTCGCCACTCAAGGCCGCCGCACCTCGAGACGCTGGCGAATCTCCTCGATCAGCCCCCTGGACGCCGCATCGATCAGGTCCAGCACCTCCTCGAAGCCCTGCTCGCCCCCGTAATAGGGATCGGGCACCTCGCGCTCGACATGGCCAGCGAAGTCCAGAAACAGCCCCACATGGGCTGGACACTGGGCGGGACGCTGCTCGTGCAGTGCCGCCAGGTTTGCCCGGTCCATGGCCAGCAAGTAGTCGAAGCGGCGGAAGTCGTCTGCCGCAAGCTGGCGGGCCCGAAGGCTGCTCAGGTTGACGCCCCGCCGCATGGCGGCTTCATGCGCCCGGGGGTCGGGGGCCTTGCCCACGTGCCAGGCTCCTATTCCGCAGGAGTCGACCTCGACCCGTTCGGAAAGGCCGGCGGCCTGCAGTTGCTGACGCAAGACGCCTTCGGCGGTGGGGGAACGGCAGATATTGCCAAGGCAGACAAACAGTACGCGCATGGCGAGCTCCTCAGTGGTTCCGTGCCAGCAGCGACCTGACCCGCTCAAGATCCTCGACGGTATCCACGCCGGGAGGATTGGGCAGCGCCGCCAGGGCGACCTGGATGGCATGGCCGTGATGCAGCGCCCTCAACTGCTCGAGCTGCTCGAGCTGCTCCAGGGGGGACGGCGTCCAGTCACCATATTGCGCCAGGAAACCCACACGATAGGCGTATAGGCCGATATGCCGCAGCCAGCCGTCGGTTTCGAGCCAGTCGGGCCGCGACGCGAATTCTTGTCGGTCCCAGGGGATGGGAGCGCGGGAGAAATAGAGCGCCCGTCCGGAGAGGGCTCGCACCACCTTGACCACATTGGGATTGAATAGCGTGTCCACGTCGGCGATCGGCTCGGCCAGGGTCGCGATGGAGGCCTCGGGGTCGTCGAAAAGCCGCGCCGCCACCTGGTCGATCAACGTCGGCGGGATCAGCGGCTCGTCACCCTGAACGTTGACCAGTACCGCCTCGTCGGGAAGGCCAAGCCGTTCGGCCACTTCAGCGAGTCGATCGGTACCTGAAGGGTGATCGGACCGGGTCATCACGACCTCGGCATCGAAGGGGGCCAGCGCATCGCGGATCCGTGCATCGTCTGTCGCTACGATCACCCTCTGAGCGGCGCTTTCGCAGGCACGGCGCCAGACGTGCGCCACCATGGGTTCCCCGGCGATGTCGAGCAGCGGCTTGCCCGGCAGTCGCGACGCACCGAAGCGGGCCGGAATCACGGCAATGAACGCATCGGCAGCGTCCCCCATCAGGCGCCCCCCATGCGTCCGGGTGACGTCGGCAGCTTTTCATCGACGTCCAGCTGACGGGCTTCTTCGGGCAGCATGACCGGGATACCATCGCGAATCGGATAGGCCAGGCCATCGTAGAGGCAGTGCAGCTCCTGGGCCTCACGATCGTACCTGAGCTTGCCCTTGCACAGCGGGCAGACCAGCATCGCCAGCAGTTCCTTGTCCATCTTGTACCTCCGCGGTGAACGGTGACCGCCGCAAGACAGTGGCCACGGTATCGTATAGGTTATCGTAGCGCTTCCAGCCGAGCATCCAGCCATGCTGCAAATCCGGCATCCGGTTGCGCTTCCACATCCAGCACCCAGCTGTTGGGCGACGCAAAACGCTGGCATTTCTCGGCATCCTTGGCCGTCATCACCACCGGTAGCCCGTCGTCGAAGTTAATATCGTGGGCGGTGAAATGGTGATGATCGGCCAGGGCATGAGGCCGGACCTCTATCCCCATCTCCACCAGGGTGGCGAAGAAGCGGTCCGGATTGCCGATCCCTGCCACCGCGTGGACCGACCCCGAGAATGGCAGCGGCAGGAGCGGAAAGCATGAGTCATCCTGCAGCGCGCGCCATTGCAGGGGCGCCAGCCGAAATGTCCAGCCGCTCCCGGGCATGTCAAAGGATGGGGTACCATTTATCAGCACCGCATCCACATCGTCCAGCCGGGCCAGCGGCTCACGTAGCGGCCCTGCCGGCAGGCAACGACCGTTACCGAAGCCTCGTTGTCCATCGACGACGACCAGCTCCAGGTCACGACCCAACGCCAGGTGCTGCAGACCATCGTCACTGATCAGGATATCGCACCCCGCCTCGACCAGCGCCTTGCCGCCACGCGGACGATCCGGGTCCACCACCACGGGCAGCCCGGTCTGGCGTGCCAGCATGCGCGGTTCGTCGCCACAGCGATCAACCGGCGTCGTCTCGGTCACGCACAGCGGAAAGTTGGTGGCGCTGCCACCATAGCCTCGCGAGACGATGCCCGGCCGCCAGCCCCGCTCGGCCAGGTGCCGCCCCAGCCAGGCCACCATCGGCGACTTGCCGGTGCCACCGAGGGTAAGGTTGCCGACCACGATTACCGGCACCCCGGCCCGCCATACCCCTCGCCTGCCGCTGCGATAGGCAGCAACCCGGCGCGCCACCACCAGACGATAGAGAGACTCCAGCGGTCGCAGCAGGCGGAGCCAGGCTGAACCCCCATAGGCGGCATGCAGCCAGCGCTCTGCCAGCCCCCCCTTCATGGAACCGTGGACTCCTGGAACTGCAGTCGATGAAGGGCCGCATAGGCACCGTCACGGGCCAGCAGCTCGGCGTGGGAACCCTGCTCGACGATGCGACCCTGCTCCATGACCAGGATGCGATCGGCCCGCTCGATGGTTGAGAGTCGATGGGCGATGACCAGGGTCGTCCGCCCTCGGCATACCGTTTCCAGCGCCTGCTGGATATAGCGCTCCGACTCGGTGTCCAGTGCCGACGTGGCTTCATCGAGAATCAGCAAAGGGGCATCCTTGAAGATCGCCCGGGCGATGGCCAGTCGCTGGCGCTGCCCGCCGGAGAGCATGACGCCGTTGTCGCCCACCACGGTGTCATAGCCCTGCGACAGCGGTTCGATGAATTCGTGGGCATGGGCCGCCCGGGCAGCAGCCTCGATGGCGGCCGGGTCGGCATCCGGCACGCCATAGGCGATATTGTCGGCAATGCTGGCATTGAACAGGGTGACCTGCTGAGACACCAGGGCGATCTGACGGCGCAGCGGTGTCAGGCGGTACTCGTCGATGGGCACACCGTCTATGAGGACGCGTCCCGCGGAGGGGCGATAGAAGCGCGGCAGTAGCCCGACCAGGGTCGACTTGCCGCTTCCCGAGCGTCCCACGATGGCGACCATCTCACCAGCCTTGACCGCCACGTCGATGCCCTTGAGCACCTCGGGCTGGTCGTCCCCATAGCGGAAGTGCACGTCCTGCAATTCCACTCGCCCCTCGAGTCGGCCCGGCTCACGGGTGCCTTCATCGCGCTCGGGGGATACTTCGAGAAGTCCGAACAGCTCTGCTGCAGCGGCGATGCCCTTCTGGATCTCGCTGTTGACCTCGGTGAGCTGGCGTACCGGCTTGGCCATCAGCGAGGCGGCGGTGATGAAGGCGACGAACTCCCCGGGAGTCATGTCGTCGAGCAGCGCCGGTGACATCGCCAGCCAAACCAGTACTGCCAGCGACAGCGCCACCAGCAGTTGGATGACCGGGGTGCTGACGGCCTTGGTCAATGCCTCTTTCATGCTCTGCTGTCGGTTGTAGTTGCTGGCCTTGGCGAAGCGAGCCTTCTCGTACTCCTCGGCACCATGGGTACGCACCACGCGATAGCCCGACAGGGCCTCCGACGCCACATGGGTGACGTCGCCCATGGAGTGCTGGATACGCTGTGAAATGCGCCGGAAGCGTTTGCTGGCATAGCTGACCACGCCCGCAATCAGAGGTGTCACGGTCATGAAGAGCAGCGTCAGCATCCAGTTGGTCCACATCAGGTAGCTCAGCAGGCCGATGACGAACAGACCTTCCCGCAGCACGATGGTGACCGCCTTGGTCGCCGCACCGGTGACCTGCTCGACATGATAGGTGACCCGGGAGATGAGATGGCCGCTGGAGTGGGAATCGAAGAAGCGGCCCGGCAGATGCAGCATGTGATTGAAGACATCGCAGCGCAGTGCGTGCACCACGTTGCGCGCCACGTTGCTCATGAAATAGGTGCCGAGGAAGGTGCCCAGCCCCCGGGCCGCGAACATGCCGACCACGAACAGCGGCAGGAATAGACGAAAAGCGGCGTCCGGATTCTGGATGCCATCGATCAATCGCTTCATCATTTCCGCCAGGGCGGTACTGGAAGCGGCATAGATGGTATAGCCGACGATCGCCAGGGCAAAGGAAACCCAATGGGGTTTCACATAGCTCAACAGGCGCTTGTAGAGCGTCCAGCCCGAATGTTGGGTCCCGGCTCGAGTCACGGTGTCTCCGCTTGGGTAGATATAGCCTGGGGTTCACGGGTCGCTATCCGCACCTGGCGAATGCCCAGCGCGCCCGCCTGGTCCAGTGCCCGCACCACGTCCGCGTGCACGGCTCGCGCGTCGGCTTCCAGTACCAGGCCGTGCTGGCGTGCCTGCTCCGCTTCGCCGGCCAGGGCATCGCTCAGCTCGGCGGCACTCAGCTCACGCTCGCCCAGCCGATAGCGCCCCTGCTCGGTAACGACCAGCGTCACCGGCGACAGCTCCAGGTCGACGCCCGCCACGCTCTCGGGTAGCTCGAGCTCCAGCGCCTGACGCGTTTCGAAGGTAGTGGACACCATGAAGAAGATCAGCAGCAGAAAGACGACGTCTATCAGCGGAGTGAGGTTGACTTCCACCGGGTCACGGCGACGGCGCGCAAATCTCACGACCGTTTGACCTCCGGCGCGAGACGGCCATCGGCTTCGACCCGCTCGCTCTCTCCACCATCGGAAAGGCTCACGCTGCCCTGGTAGTGGGCGATGAATTCGACCACCTGGCTGGCCTGCTCTTCCATACGTACCGTAATATCCTCGACCCGACGCTGAAAGTAGCGATGGAACATCAGCGCAGGTATTGCCACGGTGAGGCCCGCCGCCGTGGTCACCAGGGCGCGGGAGATGCCGCCTGCCAGGTCGGCGGTACGGCTTGCCCCGTCACCGGCAACGATGACCGAAAACACCTCGATCATGCCCACCACCGTACCGAGCAGGCCAATCAGAGGAGCGATGGCGGCGATGGTCCCCAGGGGACTGAGGAAGCGCTCCATGTCATGGATCACGGCGGTAGCGGCCTCCTGCAGGCGGGCACGCACCTGCTCATGGCCCAGGCGGGCATTGCGCAAGCCGGCGGCCAGCACGCCGCCCAGCGGCGAGTGTCCCTCGAGCCAGTAGAGATTGACCTGGCCACGGGACACCAGGGAGCAGACCTCCTGGCCCAGCCCGTAGGGCGCAATGCGTTTGGCGCGCAGGGTCCACAGGCGCTCTATGATGATCACCGTTGCCAGCAGCGAACAGCCCAGCAGCGGGATCATCAACCAGCCCCCGGCGACGAGCGCATCCATCATGTTCATCCAACCCCTCCTTACTCTGCCACGACGGCAGCGGTCAGTGGGGCGATTCTACCGCATGGCACCCACCTTCGACACCGCTGCGGCGCCAGGGCATGATGCGGGCGGACTGAAAGCGGGATTCCTCTGTCTTTCCAAGCCACAGGGTCACGGCTCCATCCAGGGCAGTGCTCCATTGGCAGCTGCCTGCTCGACGAAACCGCCGCACCACGTCATCGTGAGGATGACCGAAAGCGTTGTGGCGTCCGGCACTGTAGATCACGTGATGGGGCGCCAGGGTCTGGACCAACTGCGGCCCGGAGCTGGTATGGCTGCCGTGATGCCCCGCCACCAGCGCAGTGACCGGGCCCGCCACATCGCGCAGGAAGGTGCGCTCCACCTCGCGACCGACATCGCCGGTGAGCAGCAACCGCTGGCGACCGAGCGTCACTTCCAGCACGCAGGAGCGGTCATTGCTGGACAGTCCCTCTGTGCCCTCGGGCGGCCAAAGCACCCGGTATGTCACCCCATCGCGCTGCCAGTGCTGCCCCCTGACACAGGGAGTGAAGGGCACGCCGATCGACTCCCTCGGCGGCGCGAGAAACTCAGCCACACGGTGCTCGTTCGCCAGCCGTGATACCCCCCCGGCATGGTCGGTATCATCATGGCTGACCATGACGCGGTCGAAGCCTTGCCCCGGCGGCCATAGCGCGGCCAGCGGGGCGTAGCCGGACGCGAAGCGGGGCCCGGCGTCATACAGCATGCGGTAGTTGGCGCTGCGCAGCTCCACAAGCTGGCCTTGGCCCACATCCTGCACACGGATCCGCAGCGTACCGGGCTCCTGACTCGGCTCCGTCAGCCCCAGCATCGCCGGCACCAGCAGCAGGCTGCCGCCGATACGCAGCGTCGCCGCCAGCCCCGGCAGCGCCCAAAGCAGGGCGATCAGCCCAAGCATGAATGCCAGTGGAACAACCATCGCGGGAGACGGCCACCATAGTGGCAGCCAGGCCACCGCGAGTTCGAGCAGAGTGATCAGCGCCAGGGCGATGCGCTCGAAGAGCCACCAGCAGAGCTGGGAGAGCGCCGGTACCGGGGTCAATAGCCAGCCCAACAGTCCCAGCGGGACGAGCAGGGAGCTGACGACCGGCACCGCCACCAGGTTGACCAGCGGAGCGGCGGGGGCCAGCCGGGCGAAAGCGAGCAGTACCGCTGCCGCCATCAGCGGTGCCAGCAACAGCTGGGTCCGCAGCAGTGCCCACCCCCACCCCCTAGCGCCGGCGGGCCGCGCGCGTCCTTGCCAGATCAGGATCAGCAACGCCACGGCGACGAACGACAGCCATAACCCGGGGCGCCATGCCGATAGCGGGTCGACCAACACGACCAGCCCCAGGGCCAGCCACCAGGCCTGCCATGGCCCCGGCGCATGCCGGCCGCTCGCCACCCAGAGCCCGATCAGGGTCATGATCATGGCCCGCATGGCAGGCGGTTGCAGCCCCGCCAGCCAGGCGTAGCCGATGGCCACCATGCCGGCCAGCCACCAGGGCCAAACCGCCAGTCGCCAGCTCCCGGGAGCAACCAACCGCGCGAGCCCCCGCGCCATCAGCAGGACAAAGGTGGCCACGAGTCCCACATGCAGCCCCGAAATGACCATCAAGTGGGTGGTGCCACTGGCATTGAGTAGCTCCCACTCGTCCCGCGTCAGGCGCTCGCCGGCACCCAGCGTCAACGCCGCCAGCCAGCGCGTCGTCAGGGGTGGCAGCTGCTGTGCCTCGAGATGAGCGAGTGCCTGTCGCCGCGGGGACGCGCCCGCCGGCTGAAGGCGCTCGGCAGCCGGGTCGCTGCGTACGTAGCCGGTGGCCTGAATTCCCTCGCGCCATAGCCAGGCGCGGTAGTCAAACGTGCCGGGATTGGCGAAGCCGCCGGGCGGGCGCAACCGAACGGTCAGCGCCCAGCGCTCACCCGGTGACATGTCGGGGGCCTGGTAGTGGCTGAGGCGCACTCGGCGTAGCCGGTCACAGGGCAGGCTCTCCGCCGCCAGGGGCCGACAGTCGTCAACGCGCACCAGCAGCCGCGTCAGCCGGTCCTCTTCCTCGACGGTTTCGAGATGCCCCTCCACAACCAGATCGACACGCAGCAGACCCAGTGGCAGCTCAGCCCCCTTGGCCAACAAGACCTGCCCCGCCGCGAGGGCCACGATCAGGGCAAGCCCCACGCCTTTCCAGCTGCTTCTGGCCAGCAGCAGCAACAGCGCCAGACACCATAGTTCCACCAGGCCCGCAGGCGCCCACCAACCCAGACCGACACCCGCCATGGCAGCCACAGCTGCCGGTAACGCCATACCAACTCGCATTCCCTTGCCCTTATCGCCGCCCCCTGGCTGCCCCCGACCGAGCCCTATGGATGCCCCTGACCAAGCCCCCTGGATGATAGCGGCCGGCCCTGGCACATCGACGCCTGCCTACTGGCTATACCTACATACGGCATGGCGAGCCAGCACCCATCCATGGATAATAGCCGGGTCCCGAAGCAGCGAGCCAATCCGTCATGCCGCGCCGATTCTTGCAGCGCTACATGCCTCACCCCGAAACGCTCCGACGCCAGCGCTCGCTGCGCTTCGTGAGCCATATCATTGCCGACCCCGCCCTTTGGGCGCTGTCACGTCGCACCGTGGCCAATGCCTTCTCGGTGGGCCTGTTCAGTGCCATGCTTCCGATCCCCTTCCAGATGATCGTGGCGGCGTTCGGAGCCTGGCTGTTGCGCTGCAACCTGCCGCTTTCGGTGGGACTGGTATGGATCACCAACCCTCTGACCATGCCGTTGATTTTCTACGGCAACTATCGGCTTGGCGCCTGGTTGATGAGTACCCCTGCCCGGGAGGCGCCGGCGCGCATTTCGACGCGCTGGATCGCCGAGCGCATGGCCGACATCTTGCCGGCCCTGGCGCTCGGTTCTGTGGTGTCGGCCATCGTGCTCGCCATCGTGGGTAATGTGATCATCCGGCTGGTCTGGCGCTGGCATGTCTCACGCAGCTGGAAACAGCGCGCCTTGCGGCGCCGACAGGCAAGACGAAACAGGGAGGAGTGAGTCCCGGCCATGGCCGGGACCAGGTCTGTATCAAATGGGTATGTGCTGCTCTGTGAGGCGTCCGCCGTCGAGCTTGAGCACGCGATCCTGATGCGCAGCCATCGCCGGATCGTGGGTAACGATAACGAAGGCACAGGCTGTGGTACGGGCCAGCTCGTCCATCAGTGCCAGGATGCTGGCGGCCGTGGTCTGGTCCAGGTTGCCGGTGGGTTCGTCCATCAGCACAAGGCTGGGATCGGTGACCAACGCCCGGGCAATGGCGACCCGCTGACGCTCGCCGCCGGAGAGCTCACCCGGCTTGTGGTCGGCTCGCTCGGCGATGCCTACCCTTATCAGCAGTTCCCGGGCCCGCGACTCGGCCGCCTTCTTGCTCTGGCCACGCACGATCAACGGTAACGCGGCATTCTCCAAGGCGGTGAATTCTGCCAGCAGGTGGTGGAACTGGTAAACGAAGCCGATATGCCGATTGCGGAAGCGGCCCAGGGCCGTCTCACCCAGGTCGAGCAGTGATTCATCGGCGATGCGTACCTCTCCGCGGGTCGGGCGATCCAGGCCGCCCAGCAGGTTCAGCAGCGTCGTCTTGCCGGAACCGGAGCTGCCCACAATAGCGACCCGCTCCCCCGCCCGCACTTCCAGGGCGAGCCCCTCCAGCACGGTGACATCCTGGGGGCCTTCGCGATAGATGCGGGTCAGGTCATGGCATGCCAGCATTACCTTGCCCTTGGTGTTCGCTGACTGGCTCATGTCGCTCTCCTTCAGGGTGGCCGGATCATTCATAGCGCAGCACCTCGGCAGGTTGGACCCGCGCGGCGCGCCAGGCCGGGTAGATCGTCGACAGGAAGGTCAGCCCAAACGCGGCGGCGATGATATCGCGCACATCGGACCAGTGCAGCCGGGACGGCAGGTCGCTGATGAAGTAGACCCCAGCGTCGAGGAACTGGATGCCCAGGGTCGACTCGACCCAACCGATCAGATCCGAGATGGTCAGCGCCAGCAGCACCCCCAGCCCGACACCCACGGCAATGCCAATGATTCCGATCGCCATGCCCTGCACCATGAAGATTCCCATGATCGAGCGCGGCGTGGCGCCGATGGTCCGCAGGATGGCGATATCGGCATGCTTGTCGGTGACCACCATCACCAGGGTAGAAACGATATTGAAGGCCGCCACAGCGATGATCACGGTCAGCAGCAGCGCGATCATGCGCTTCTCCATCTGGATCGCCTGGAACAGGTTGCCATGGGAGAAGGTCCAGTCGGTGCCGCGATAGCCAGTACCGAGCTGATTGACGATGGCGCGGGTCTCGCTGGCAGAGGCAAAGAGATCGTCCAGCTCCAGCCGCAGCCCCCCTACCGCATCGCCCAGGCGGGCGAGCGTCTGCATGTCCTCGATATGGGCATAGGCAAGGTTGGCGTCCAGGTCGGCGCCAACGCTGAAGATGCCGCTCACCGTGAAGCGCTTGAGGCGGGGAAAGACCCCCGCCGGGGTGATCGAGGCCTCAGGTACCAGCAGCGTGACCCGGTCGCCCACCCCGACACCCAGATGGCGGGCCAGCAGGGAGCCCAGCACCACATTCCACTCGCCGGGCGCCAGGTCATTGAGGCTGCCCTGCTGCATGTGCCGGCCGATGATCGACACGCGATCCTCCCATTCGGGATGGATGCCGTTGACCATGGCACCCTCGTTGCGGCCGGCCGATGAGAACATCCCCTGCTGTTCCACGAAGGGTGCCGCACCGATCACCCGTTCGCGCTGCATCAGCTCTTCGGCCAGGGCCTCCCATTCGACAAGGCCGGTGCGCGACTCGATCTTGGCATGGGGCACCATGCCCAGGATGCGGGTGCGCAACTCGTGGTCGAAGCCGTTCATCACCGACAGCACGAGTATCAATACCGCCACGCCGAGCATCAGGCCCAGCATGGAGGTCAACGATATGAAGGAGATGAAGTGGTTGCGGCGCTTGGCGCGTACATAGCGCAACCCGATCAACAGTGGCAAGCGGTCAAGCATGATTGGCGTTCCTTGTCAGCGGGGGGTCATGGTACGGTTTTTTGCCGTCCACTGCACCGGGTAGGATGGCGTTTCCCCTATGCTTGCAACATTAGCCGGCTGGGCCTACATTTCGCCGACTCGGCGATAGGACGCCGGACGACGAGACGCAACCCAGAGGCTCCCACCATGGCCAACCGCCTGCTTCCCGAATGGCACCCCCAGGACGCCATACAGCTCACCTGGCCCAGCCCCACCAGCGATTGGGCTCCCTTGCTCGAGCGCATCGAGGCCACCATGGAGAGCATCGTGGTGGCCGTCGCCCGCTACCAGTCCGTAGTGATCAGCGTGCCCTCGACCGCGACGCGCCACCACCTGCAGCGCCGCTTCGCCTGCCTCGGCGTTGCGGCCGAGCGATTGCGCCTGGTCGTCGCCCAGTCCGACGACACCTGGGCACGGGACCATGGCCCCATCGGCATCCTCCGCGATGGTGAACTCCACTTGCTGGACTTTGTCTTTACCGGCTGGGGCGGCAAGTTCGAGGCTACCCGGGACAACACCCTGACCCGGCGGCTAGCGGAGACCAGCCTCTTCGCCTGCCCGGTGGAATCACGCGAACTGGTGCTGGAAGGCGGTGCCATCGAGAGTGATGGCGAAGGCACCCTCTTGACCACTGAGGCCTGCCTGCTCAACCCCAATCGCAACCCGCAGCTCGATCGCAACGCGGTGGAAGCCATGCTCCAGGAGGCGTTCGGGGTCGAGCGGGTGCTATGGTTGACCAGCGGCCACCTGGAAGGGGACGACACCGACAGCCATGTGGATACCCTGGCGCGCTTCTGCGACAGCGAGACCATCGCCTACGTCAGGTGCGACGATCCGACCGACCCTCACTACGCCGCCCTCACCGCCATGGAGAATGAACTGGCTGCTTTCCGTCGTGCCGATGGCCGACCCTACCGGCTGATTCCGCTGCCATGGCCGCGACCCTGCTTCGACCCGGTGGATGGCCATCGGCTGCCAGCCACCTACGCCAATTTCGTGATCATCAACGGTGCGGTGCTGGTACCCACCTACGCCGATGCCGCCGACAGCCGGGCACTGGCGGCACTTGCCACGGCCTTTCCCGCCCATGACATCGTGCCGATCGACTGCCTCAGCGTGATCCGCCAGCATGGCAGCCTGCACTGCCTGACCATGCAGCTCCCTCGGGGCAGCCTGGCAACACTCACCTGAGTCAAAAGGCACCGGGGACAGTCCGCAGAGGGGGCCTACGCCAGGGCTGGCGTAGGTAGCTACAAGGAAGTATTTACAGCGCCCCCTCGAAGGAGTGTCGCCGGATCAGTCTCGAATACTGAACCACCAAGGAGGCATCATCATGTCCCGTCAACTCAAGGTCGGCCTGGTCCAGCAGCCCGCCTGGCCCGACAAGGCGGCAAGCCTGGCAGAAAGCGAAGCCGGAGTGCGTGAACTGGCCGCGGCCGGCGCCGAACTGGTCATGCTCCAGGAGCTGCATGCCACGCACTATTTCTGCCAGTACGAAGATACGGCGCTGTTCGACCTGGCCGAGCCACTGGATGGCCCTACCGGCACTCGCCTGGCCGCACTCGCCGCCGAGCTCGATATCGTGCTGGTGGGCTCGCTGTTCGAGCGCCGGGCTCCCGGCCTCTACCACAACACGGCAGTGGTCTACGATCGCGGCCGCGGCCAGGTCGGCCACTATCGCAAGATGCACATCCCCGACGATCCCGGCTTCTACGAGAAGTTCTACTTCGCCCCGGGGGATCAAGACGACAGCCGCAAGCAGGGTTTCCAGCCCATCGACACCTCGGTGGGTCGGCTCGGCCTGCTGGTCTGCTGGGACCAGTGGTATCCGGAAGCGGCGAGGCTGATGGCACTGGCCGGGGCGGAGCTGCTGCTCTATCCCACCGCCATCGGCTGGAGCCCGCCCGACGACGAAGCGGAGAAGGCGCGCCAGAAGGAAGCCTGGACGCTGATCCAGCGCAGCCATGCGGTGGCCAATGGCCTGCCCGTGATCGTGGCCAATCGCGTCGGCCACGAGCCGGACCAATCCGGGGTTGGTGAAGGCATCGACTTCTGGGGCGGCAGCTTCGTCGCCGGGCCACAGGGTGAGCTACTGGCCCATGCCGGCACCGAGGCCGAGCGCATGCTGGTCACGCTCGACATGAGCCGCGGCGAAGACGTGCGGCGCATATGGCCCTACCTGCGCGACCGCCGTATCGACGCCTATGGCGACCTGACGCGGCGCTATCGGGACTAACGACAATGCCCGGCGCATCTGGCCTCTCTTTCCCAGACGCGACCGCCGTATCGACGCCGATGGCGACCTGACGCGGCGCTATCGCGATTGAGCGAAGCACTGCGGCTGATCCGGCGACAGCAGGGGTGCTGGCAAGGAGGCGAAGTATTAGCACCTGTGGGCTCCGCCGGGCGCCTGACGGCGCCAGTCGTGATGCGGAGCATTCCTCCTACAGCGTTATTCTCAATTGAGGGTAGCTGTCTGTCACTTCCAGAAGTCACGAATCGAGGCGATGCCCTGGGCGCCCACCGCACGCGCATGGTTGGCGTCGAAGCGGGTCATCCCGCCCAGCGCAAAGACCGGCATGGCGGCGCGCTCGACAAGCTGCTGGAAGTCGTGCCAGCCCATGGGTGGCACCTCGGGATGGGATGGTGTCGTACGCAGCGGCGACAGGGTGACGAAGTCGCAGCCGATGCTCGAGGCCTGGGTCAGCTGCTTCTGGTCATGCGTCGAGGACGCCAGCCACTTGGCTTCCGAAATCGGGCGCCGCTCCAAGGACATCAAGCGCTCACTGGTGAGGTGTACGCCATCGGCATCGACCTTCTCCAGCAGCGCGGGATCGGCATTGAGAAGTAGCCTCGCGCCGTGCTCACGACACAGCGCCAGGGCACGCTCAGCTCGAGCCAGGTAGGCCGCTTCGTCCAGCGACTTGGCGCGCAGCTGCACCAGCCTCACGCTGTCCTCGACCAGCGCCCGGGCCAGGCGAGCCTCGAATACCTCATCGTCCGGCTCCTCCGCCGTGATGAAATACTCGGTGGGCAGCATCACGGCCTGGAGAATCGGCAGGTTGGCCGCCGGGAACGGGTAGTTGACCAGTTCCTGCAACGGCACCCAACGCACCGCCTGGCCTTCACGGCCAAACGGCTCGCCGCTGAACTCATGCACCTGCCAGACGTCCAGCAGGATATGCTTGTCGGGGTATTCGTGATGAATGCGGATCAGCGGCTGGGCACGCTTGATCTCGACACCCAGTTCCTCATGGAGCTCACGCTTGAGCCCTTCCAGGCCCGTCTCGTAGGGTGCCAGCTTGCCGCCGGGAAATTCCCACAGGCCACCATGATCGACATTGGACGGACGGCGGGCGATCAGCGCCTTGTCGCCATCGCCGCTGATGATGGCGGCCGCCGCCACGTGCACCCTTCTCTTCACCATTACGTTCATTCACCCTTTACCCGCTTGACCCATGCCGTCCACCCGGCACAGGGTTGTTCGTCTGCCAAATTCGCTCTCAGCTGCGATACTCGGCGTTGATGCTGACATAGTCGTGGGACAGGTCGGAGGTCCAGACCGTCGCGCTCTCCTCGCCACGCCCCAGGGTGATCCGTATCACGATCTCTTCCTGGCTCATCACCCGACTGCCGGCTTCCTCGGTGTACCCTGCCGCCCGGCCACCGTATTCGACCAGGCGAATATCGCCCAGGTCGATGGTCACTCGCGTCACGTCGAAATCCTCCACCGGTGCCCGCCCCACGGCGGCGAGGATGCGCCCCCAGTTGGCATCGGAAGCGAACAGGGCAGTCTTGACCAGGGGAGAGTGGGCAACGGTGAAGGCGACATCCAGTGCCTCCTCCCGGCTAGACGCCTCGTTGACCTGAAGTGTCACGAACTTGGTCGCCCCCTCGCCGTCGCGAATGATCGCCTGGGCCAGCTCGGTCATCACACGCTGCAGACCATTGCGAAACACGGCGATCTGCTCGTCGCTGGCCACCTCGGCGCCCCGCCCGGTGGCGATCAGCATGCAGGCATCGTTGGTGGAGGTATCCCCATCGACGGTGATGCAGTTGAAGGAGCGGTCCACTGTCTCACGCAGCAGCCCGTCCAGCAGTGGCTGCGCAATGGCAGCATCGGTCGCCACGAAGGCCAGCATGGTGGCCATGTTGGGCTTGATCATGCCCGACCCCTTGCTGATGCCGTTGATGACCACCGTCTGCTCGCCCATTTCCAGGCTCACGCTGGCGCCCTTGGGCCGGGTATCGGTGGTGAGGATGCCCTCGCCGGCCTGCTGCCACGACTCGGCGCCCTCGTCCAGGGACGACAGCGCCGTCGGCAGCCCGCCCAGCAGCCGATCCATGGGCAGCGGCTCGCCGATCACCCCAGTGGAGAACGGCAGTACGGCGTCCTCGGTGACGCCGGCCAACCGTGCCAGCTCGGCACAGGTGGCGTGGGCATCGCGTAGCCCCACTTCGCCAGTGCCGGCGTTGGCGTTGCCGGTATTGATCACCAGCAAACGGGCACTGTCACCACGTGCCTGGCATGCGGCCAGATTCGCCTTGGCCACGGTAACGGGAGCGGCACAGAAGGCATTACGCGTGAAGCTTCCCGCCACCCTGGCTCCCTCGGGAATCTCGATGACCACCAGATCCCGCCGCCCAGGCTTCTTGATGCCCGCCATGGCGGACCCCAGGCGCAGCCCGTCTATCGCCGGCATCGCCGGAAAACATGTCTCACCCACAGCCATCGTGTCGTCTCCTGTCCTGGTCAGCTCAGCTGGCCGCAGCACTGCTTATACTTCTTCCCCGAACCACACGGGCAGGGATCGTTGCGACCGACCTTGGGTCCTTCGCGGCGAACCGGACGGCCATCGGCTCCCGGGGCCACGGCCGCCTGGGCATTCTCGTCACCCTCTTCGAGCGCCGGCGCATCATGACGGCTGCTGGCCGCGGCCTTCTCACGCTCCAGCGCCTCACGCCGCTGGCGCTCCAGCTCGTCGACTTCCTCGGGCTTGCGCACGTGAACGTGACTGGTAACGCGGGTGATGTCCGCCTTGATGTTCGTCAGCAGCGTCTGAAACAGTTCGAAGGCCTCGCGCTTGTACTCCTGCTTGGGATTCTTCTGAGCATAGCCGCGCAGGTGAATACCGCGACGCAGGTGATCCATCGACTGGAGATGCTCCTTCCAGCGGGTGTCGAGAATCTGCAGCATGATCTGCTTCTCGAAGCGGCGAATCAGTTCTGTTCCGGCCGCTGCAACCTTGTCCTCGTACGTCTTGCGATGCATCTCCTGGAGCCGTTCGCGCAGCTGCTCTTCATGGAAGCGGTCATCCTGCTCGGCCCACTCCACCACTGGCGCAGTGAGGTTGAACTCGCTCCTCAAGTGCTCCTGCAGCCCTGGCAGATCCCATTGCTCCTGCAGGCTCTGAGGCGGCACGAAGTCGCTGATGGTCTGGTCGAGGACTTCGTCACGAATGCCCAGCACGTTCTGGGAGACATCGTCGGCCGAGAGGATCTCATTGCGCTGCTCATAGATCACCCGGCGCTGGTCGTTGGCAACGTCATCATATTCAAGCAGCTGCTTGCGGATATCGAAGTTGCGGCTTTCGACCTTCTTCTGGGCCCGCTCCACGGCATTGGAGACCATCTTGTGTTCGATGGCCTCGCCACGCTCGAGACCCAGCGCCTTCATCATGCGCTGCACCCGATCAGAACCGAACAGGCGCATCAGGCTGTCTTCCATGGAGAGGAAGAATCGGGTCGAACCCGGGTCGCCCTGGCGGCCGGCGCGGCCACGAAGCTGGTTGTCGATACGCCGCGATTCGTGGCGCTCGGAGCCGATCACATGCAGGCCACCCGCGGCCAGCACCGCTTCGTGACGGACCCGCCACTCCTCCTTGAGCTGCTCGACCTGCTCGTCGGTGGGATTCTCGAGCTTGGCTACCTCAGCCTCCCAGTTGCCGCCCAGCACGATATCGGTACCGCGACCGGCCATGTTGGTGGCGATGGTAACGGCACCGGGCCGGCCGGCCTGGGCGATGATCTCGGCTTCACTCTGGTGCTGCTTGGCGTTGAGTACGTTGAAGGCGAGACCTTCCTCCTTCATCAGGTTGGCCAGGTATTCAGAGGTCTCGATGGATGCCGTGCCTACCAGCACGGGGCGCCCCGCTTCTGTCTCGGCCTTGACGTCCTTGATGATCGCCTCGAACTTCTCCTCGGCGGAAAGGTAGACCAGGTCATTCAGGTCCTTGCGAATCAGCGGCCGATTGGTGGGAATCACCACCACATCCAGCCCATAGATCTGCCGGAATTCGAAGGCTTCGGTATCGGCGGTACCGGTCATCCCGGCCAGCTTCTCGTAGAGACGGAAATAGTTCTGGAAGGTGGTCGACGCCAGCGTCTGGCTCTCGCGCTGAACGGGCACCCCCTCCTTGGCCTCCACCGCCTGGTGCAGGCCCTCGGACCAGCGACGCCCCGGCATGGTCCGGCCGGTGTGCTCGTCGACGATGACCACCTGATTTTCAGCGACGATATAGTCGACGTCACGCTGATAGAGGTGGCGAGCGCGCAGGGCCGAATGCATGTGCTGCAGCAGATTGAGATTCTGGGCGGCATAAAGCGAATCATGCTCGCCCAGCAGCCCCTCCTCGCGCATCAACTCCTCAACCTTGTTGTGACCCGCTTCGGTGATCTCGACCTGCTTCTGCTTTTCCTCGATCAAGAAGTCGCCGCTGACCGGCACGTCAGGGTCTTCCGACACCTCGCCCTTGACCAGGTGCTTCGCCAGCCGGTCGACCACCTGATAAAGCTCGGTATTCTCGTCCACCGCACCCGAGATGATCAGAGGCGTGCGTGCCTCGTCGATCAGAATGGAGTCGACTTCATCGATGATGGCGTAGTGCAGGCCACGCTGTACCTTGTCTTCCAGCGAGAACGCCATGTTGTCGCGCAGGTAGTCGAAGCCGTACTCGTTGTTGGTGCCGTAGGTGATGTCGCAGGCATAGGCTGCCCGCTTCTCCTCGGAGGTCTGGCCGGCGTAGATGGTGCCCACCGACAGCCCAAGGAACTCGTACAGCGGGCGCATCCATTCCGCATCACGGCGGGCCAGATAGTCGTTCACGGTGACCACATGCACGCCCTTGCTTGGCAGTGCATTGAGATAGACCGCCAGGGTGGCGACCAGGGTCTTGCCCTCGCCGGTCTTCATCTCGGCGATGCGCCCACGGTGCAGGGTCAGGCCGCCGACCAGCTGGACATCGAAATGACGCATGCCCATCACCCGCTTGCTCGCCTCGCGTACCGTGGAAAAGGCTTCGGGTATCAGCGAATCGAGGGTCGCACCGGCGGCGAGGCGTTCGCGGAATTCACCGGTACGCGCCTGGAGCGCGGCATCGTCGAGCGCTTCGAACTGCGGCTCGAGAGCGGTCGCCTCGGAGGCCTGGCGGTGCATTCGCTTGACTTCACGGTCGTTCTTGGAGCCGACGACCTTGCGTAAAAGAGAGTTGATCATGAAACGTCCAATATCGGCATATGACAATCGGCCAGTAGTGAAAGCGGGCATGGCATACCGCCAAGCCCCCACCGGCAGGAATCGATGGCTTCAGAGTTGACGGCGCAGGTCGGGTGGACCGCGGCGCGTCAGGACGTCATGAGCGGCGGGCCAACACCGCCAGGGCGGCATCCGCCGCGGAGGTCGAACACGGCATGCCACGACCCTTGGCTTGCGCGGGGGCCAGTGTGGCAGCGCCCGTCGTCGTGCCACATAGCGACAGCGGGCACGCATCAGCGTCGGCGCCAGGATGCAGGTCTGGACCACGCGTTCCGCCAGCCGCAGGGTCTCCGCCTGGGTCAGCCCGGCGGGCAGCAGGCAGCTCACCAACAGGCCGGCCAGCCACCAGCGTGAGCGCTGTCGACGGCGCACCGCCGCTCCCGCGTTGGGAGCGGCGACGGAATGGCCTTGTGGCTGGTCGGTGGTCATGCTGTAGCGTTTCTCCCGAGCGTGCTAGGCTTTGCCGTAACCACGGGCGTTGGACACAGGACAGCGGCCAAGGTCGCTATCGGCAACCTGGAGAAGGCATCTGCCCCCGAGAATAAGCCCATGAGTATAAAGGTTAAGGGTTCACGCGCACAGCCCATGTCACGTCTGCTGGGCGGAGGTGGCGAATTGGCGCCGCTGATGCGCACCGCAAGGCTGATCGCTCGCGCCCAGCAACACCTGCGGGACCACCTGCCGGATGAGGTGGGCGAACACGTCCATGTCGGGGGCTTTCGCGAGGGGAAACTGACGATCATCACCGACCGCGCCGTCTGGCTGACCTGGCTTCGCTACGAACAGCAGCGCCTGCTCACACTGCTACATCAGCTGCCGGAGTTCGCCGCGGTCACGGGGTTCACGCTCAAGGTGCGGCCGGTGCGGCCGCTCAAGGTGCCCGCACGCCAGGTGCGTCAGCTACCGGCACCCGCCGCGGACGAGATCGCCGCCTGCGCCGCCGATACCGAGGATCCCCGCCTCAAACGCGCCCTGGAGCGGCTCGCCTCCCACGCCCAGCCCCGCGACTAGACCAGCCTGCGCGGGGTCACGTCCGCACCGGCAGGCTCATATCAACCGATACCGAACATTCATGCCCATGCCACTCATTCGAGTCGGTAGGTATCGCCCTCGACCTCGACTTCCTTGATGTCGGCAAACGAGACCATCACGCCCTGGATATCGCCGGGTTGCCCGTCGTGCTCAGTCAGCGTCGTCTCGGGAATGACCTTCACTCCGGTTGCCCCGACATGCTGAACCCGTGCCGAGAAACGCTTGCCCTCACGCTCCACCACCACTCGCTCACCAAACATGCAGCGCCCTATCTGAACCAACAGCTCGGCTTCACTCACACGATTGACGGCCATGTGTCTCCTCCCTGATCCGTTTAACCTTCATCACTTGCCTATCCCAATGACAAGTGAAAGGCTCATGAATTCACCCCGCTGCCAGGTACCTGCCGGATTTGACCGATCGTCGAAAGGTTTGGATTAGCAGATCAGCGACAAGTCCGACAAGCTCCTAGTACTGTAGGCAATTCTCACGACCTCCACCCGGAACCGAGCCACCCTGGCTACCGGTGGCTAACCCAGCGGCGCTGACGCTATCCTTTAGCCGATTATCGGCCGTTCGCTCACGTCTCGACTCACCGTGGCAAAGAGAGCTTAGAAAATCGACCCGTTCAGGAAACCAACATGTCACTCAGCAAGACCCGCTCCAGCTTCTACCGCCGCCTCTACGTGGCTCACCTGATCAGAACCGGAATTGCCAGTGTGCCTGCGCTCATTGAGACAACCGGCATGCCGAGGCGTACCGCCCAGGACACCATCACGGCTCTGGAGGAGCTCGATATCCGCTGTGAGTTCGAGCCCGACGCCGGAGGCAGACACAACATCGGACGCTACGTGATACGAGACTGGGGCCCCATCTCACCTGAGTGGATCTCCGCCCATGCCGACCGGCTTCGCCACGCGCTTGGGTACCCTGCCATACCATGAGCCGGCTACGTTGCATCCTGCCGCTAGCGCTGCAAAATGGCCTGCTGAAGCCAGTCTGGTTGATCACCGCACTGCTGGCAGTGGGGGGCTGTGCCAGCGATGCAACCCTGCAATCGCCCGGCCCGGGCGCCGAGGAGCCAAGGCTCACAACACACCAGGTCGTTGCCGACGATGGCTACCGGCTGCCGTTACGCCATTGGCCCGCACAGAACGAAGCCGGCAGCGTGGTCCTGGCGGTGCACGGCTTCAACGACCATGCCGGTAGCTTCAATGTGCTTGCCGACGCCCTGACCCGCCAAGGCGTGGAAGTCTATGCCCATGACCAGCGGGGCTTCGGCACCACCGAACAGCGCCGCCTGTGGTCGGGGCATCAGCGTCTGAGCGATGACGTGGCGCTGCTCGCAGACCTGCTGCGCGAACGCCATCCCCACACGCCGCTCTACCTGATCGGCAAGAGCATGGGGGCGGCTATCGTGATACTCGCCATGACCGACGACGACCCTCCTCCTGTGGATGGCAGCGTATTGATCGCCCCCGCCGTGTGGGGGCGAGAGGCGATGCCGTGGTACCAACGCCTGGGGCTGTGGCTTGGCGTTCGCCTGATACCGCAGGTGTCCTTTTCGGTACGCACCACCCGGCGCCTGGGAATCGAGCCCACCGATGATGAGGCGATCAAGCGCCAGTTGGCCCAGGACCCGCTGATCCTGCGCAGCGCCCGCGTCGACACCCTGGCGGGCCTGACAGGGGCAATGGACAGCGCCCTGGAAGCCGCCAGCGAGCTGCCGGGGCCGACCTTGATCCTCTATGGCGACGAAGACCAGGTCATCCCGGCCGAGGCATTCTGCGCCCTGCTGGACAAGCTGCCCGAACCGGGCTCGAAGACGCCTGGCTGGCGTCTGGTGCTCTACCCGGACGGCTACCATATGCTGACCCGCTATACCCAGCGTGAACGCACCGAGGAGGATATCGTCGCCTGGCTGACCAATCCGGCCGCCCCCCTGCCCTCCGGCCACGAGACGAGCCACAGCCAGGCCCGCAAGACGCTTTGCCACTGAGGTGGGCACCGTGGCAATTGTCACTGCAAGCTGCAAAATTCCGTCCGCACCCCCGAGATTGGCCGCTGCAAATGTGGTTGACATGTCACCAGCTAGAGCAGAATGTAGTTAAATGAGCGTTGATAGGCACGGAACCGCCCACCATGACAACGGCTCCTCATATGCGCTTGTCAAGCAGTTCGACGCCGCCATCGAGCGGCTTTCCTCCGCGAATGCCGTTGCAGCCGTCTCTCCCGTATTCGAGGTGATCGATACGGCACGCCCCCTGATGTTCGATACCAGGGGGCTGGAGGCCCTCTATACGCGCGTGCCGGCGATCGAGGCCGCCGGATTCTTCGGCGGTAGAGACTGGGATTATCCTCAGACACTGGTGCCTTCGCTCGCCGTGCGTACGGTGCGGCACGGTATTGCCGTGACCGACAGCGCCACGCGCTTTCTCGGCTGGCACGCCATCACGATCCAGCGCCTTGCGCTAGATCCGAGCCAGGTCATGCGGGTGTACTTCTTCAATCCCAACAACGATAGCGGGCAAGACTGGGGACAGGGAATCGTCACATCGACCCTAGGCAATGGCGAACTTTACGGTGAAGCCTCACTACCGGTTGCCCAATTCGCATCGCGGCTATACGTCTTTCACTATGATCCGCTCAAAAAGGGCGAACCGGCCGATATTCCAACTGATGATGTAGATCGGGCCAAGGGTCTGGCCCAGGATAGCTGGGCGTCTGGGTGCTAGCCGCCGATGCCTGGCAGTCAAGCTCGACAGGACCACTCGAGATCGAGCGTCATTTTCTGCCCAGGGCAGAAGGAGAGCAACACATGTCGATTGCATCAGAAACCCCGGCCGCCAAGGACGTTTCAAGCTGGACCGACCCGACAATGGATTCGGTCAAAGGCACTGAAACGCCCAAGGACCCCAACAAGGGGTATATCGCGCTGCTTGGCTGGAGCGTCAATGCCATCAAGGCGGCACAGAAGTTTGATCGCCGCTACGTGGTCGTGGCGCCGGACTGGGCCGCCGATTTCTGCGAAGCCAATAAGATCCCCTACATTCAATGGGATTTCGTGCGCCTGAACGATCGATCCATGGAAATTGCGGAGACCCTCAAGGCGGAAGGCGTGGACGTGGCCATACCACTGTTCGAGGAAACCGTCGAATGGTCCGGCGCAATCAACTCCGTCCTGATGGACAGTCCTCGCATGTACGGGCAATCCATCCTGTTTCGAGACAAAGCGCTGATGAAGCGCCGCGCCCAGCTGGGCGGAATTCGCGTGGGAATCTTCGAGGAAGCCCACGAGAAAGAAGACATCATCCGCTTCATGAAACGTGTCAACCAGACGCTGCTCAAGCTCGACGGCGACCCCGACGACCCGATTCATGTCAAGGCTTTCGACAAGGCCGGCTGTCTCGGACACCGCATGATCCGCAAACTCGAGGAGATCGAGAACATACCGGCCGAAGAGTACCCCTTGCTGATGGAGAGCCACCTTGATGGCTGGGAGTTTGCCGTCGAGGCCTGGATCCATGATGGTGAGATCAAGTTCCTCAACATCTCCGAGTACGTGACCCTGGGCTACTCGGTGTTCGTTCCCGCCACACGGGAACTCGAGAGCTGGCGCGATGCCATCACCAAGCAGATCAAGAAATTGATCAAGACATTCGACATCCAGTTTGGCCTGATCCACCCCGAGTACTTCGTGGCAGCGGACGGCGAGATGTACTTCGGCGAAGTCGCCTATCGCCCGCCCGGTTTCAAGGCCTTCGAGCTTATTGAACGTGCCTACGGATTCAGCGCCTATCAGGCATCGATGCTGGTCTTCGATCCCAAGAGCACCAAGGAAGAGGTCGATGCCTTCTTCCCCCGCGAAGTGGTCGATGCAAAAGGCTATGCGGGCTGCTTTGGCGTTTACCCGAGGCGTCGTGTCGTCAGCAAGCTGGAAATGCCAAAGGAAACCATCGAGCACCCATACTTCGAGTCTCACGAGCTGGTGGCGCCGGCCGAAGAGACGGTGCCGGACCGCTCGGCCTTCGGCACGCACTGGGGACTGGTGTTCTTCTTCGGTGACGATCCGATCACGATGCGGGACCTGCTCAAGGCTCAAGAGGACCTGGACTTCTATGTCTAGCCACTCATTCAAGGCCGTCTCGCATCCAGGCTGATGTCCCCGGGGCAGGGCTTATGCCCTGCCCGTTTCAAGCAGGCTCATACCTGGGGTCATCCTCGACGACGCGTCGCTGTGAGTATCACTGCCGATCCTGACGAAGCTCCCCGGCGCCCCCCCTTTCTGGTCGGAAGGAACCTCGGCAGGAAAAACCGCAGGGGCTCGCGGAGAAACTTCCTCCTTGACGCCTCTCAGCAGAGTACCCGGCTCGACCTCGTTAATCGCTGAGAGTCGCCTATCGCTTAACCTCTGCATCAGCCATGGGTTCTATCCGGACCAGCACCTCGACGGTCTTTCCGTCATCCGGAAATTCGATGGTCCTTCCCGAGCAAGGCCGGCCGTCCACGCTGAACCGGGCGGTTCCCTCGCTCAGCCCCTCGGGCTTCTCGACACGGATCACCAGGCTTCCTTCGGGGCGCTCGAGACGTGCCTCGAACCCGGTCCAGGCCGACGGCAGGCATGGTGCTATTTCAAGCCTGCCCGAGACGAGCCGCAAGCCCAGGATGTATTCAACCGCCAGCCTCCAGCTCCAGCCGGAAGCGCCGGTGTACCAGGTCCAGCCGCCGCGCCCCAAATGCGGCTCGACCCCGGCGATATCGGCAGCGACCACGTAGGGTTCGGTCAGGTAGCGTCGGACCTCGTCGGGCGACCGCGCGTGCAGCGCGGGATTGAGCCGGTCGAAGACCTGCTTGGCGCGATCGCCTTCGCCAAGCTGGGCAAAAGCGATACCGAACCATGCGGCGGCATGGCTGTATTGCCCCCCGTTCTCGCGGATACCGGGCGGATAGGCCTTGATGTAGCCCGGATCGCGCAGCGTGATATCGAAGGGTGGCGTGAGCAGGCGCACCAGCTCGTCGTTGTCGCGCATCAGTTCCTGCGCGGCGTAGTGCATGGCGCCACGCGCCCGCTCGGGGTCGGCGGCCCCAGAGAGCACGGCCCAGGACTGTGCGATCGAGTCGATCCGGCACTCCTGGTTCGATGCCGCACCCCAAGGCTGGCCATCGTCGTCCAGCGCACGCAGATACCAGTCCCCGTCCCAGCCAGCCTTTTCCACCGCCTCGGTCAAGGCTGTCATCCGCCCACTCCAGTTCGGCATCAGATCCTCGCGCCCCGCATCGGTGCAGAGCTTCAAAAAGCCACGGATGGTGGAAATCATGAACCAGGCCAGCCAGATGCTTTGTCCCCGGCCCTTGGCGCCGACCCGATCCATCCCGTCATTCCAGTCACCGGTTCCGATCAGCGGCAGCCCGTCGGCACCCAGTCGATACGCACGCTCCAGCGCACGTTCGCAATGGTCGAACAGTGGCCAGGACTCGGCTGTGGCCTCGAAAAGCGCGTAGTGATCATGCTCCTGCTGCCCCAGCGGCGGACCAGTCAGGAAGGGCGCACCCTCGGACAGGATCGCGACATCGCCGGTGGCGGCGACATAACCGGCGGTGACATGGGGCAGCCACAGCAGGTCATCGGAAAAGCGAGTGCGCACCCCCCTACCCAAGGGTGGATGCCACCAGTGCAAGACATCGCCCTCCTCGAACTGATGGGCAGCGGCGTACAGGATGTGGCGGCGGGCCAGATCCGGCGCTGAGTGCAGCAGCGCCATCACATCCTGCAGCTGGTCCCGGAACCCGAAGGCACCGCTCGCCTGATAGAACCCCGCGCGGGCGAACAGGCGCGAACTCAGTGTCTGATAAGGTAACCAGCGATTGACCATGAGATCGAAGGCCGGGTCTGGCGTCGCGACTTGCACCGTGCCCAGGCGGCCCTCCCAGGCTCGTTGCAGACGATCGAACTCGGCCAGGCACCGCGCCGGATCCTGCCAGCGCAGGACGAGATCGCGTGCGGCTTCGCCGGTCACGCCCTGCCCCAGGACAAACACCGCCTCGGCCGTCTGGCCAGCGGGAATATCCAGATGCACTTGGAAGGCGCCGCAGCAGTCCCCGTTTGCGTACCGGCACTCCCCCAGGTCCCAGCGCTTGAGGGCGTCAGGTAAGCGCAGGTCAGCCCCGGGGCCCAGGAACTCCGAGCGCGATGTCGTCAGGCTGTGTGGTGCCAGTGTGCTGGTCAGGAAGGCCTCACGGCCGGCGAACTCGGCATTGCGGGTATTGCGCGCCAGGATCGCGTGGGTGTCGGCGTCATAGCGTGCCGCGAGCATCGGGTCGGCCTGCCCGGCGACACCGCCCAGCAGCCAGTCAGCAAAGTAGGTGGCCGTGATCCGCCGCGTCTGTCCGCTGGGGTTGCGTAATCTCAGCCGGACCAGCTTGACCGGCTCGTCGACCGCCACGAAGGCCAGGAGTTCTTGCTCCAGCCCTTCGCCGTTGCGGTCCCATATCGTATAGCCGATGCCATGGCGCACCCTGCATGGGCTGCCTTCGCCAGCAGGCAGTGGTGTCGGGGTCCAGATCTGCGTGGTCATCTCGTCACGCAGGTAGATCGCTTCCGCCTGCAGGTCGCAGACCGGGTCGTTGTGCCAGCGGGTCAGGCGGTTCTCGCCGCTGTTCTCGGCCCAGCTCCATCCCAGACCGGCCTCCGTGACGATGCTACCAAAGCTGGCATTGGCCAGGACGTTGGCCCAGGGTGCCGGGGGCGGGTCTTGCGCCTGGAAGGTGATGACATACTCGCCGGTGTCGGGACAGAACCTGCCGAAACCGTTGGCCAGGCGCCGCTCAGGCGGTTCACTCAGCGGCGGCAATTGTGGCCACTGCCACGCTCCCATCGGCTCGAAGACCGGACGCTCGATGGGCGTCTGCCGATACAACTGGCGCTCCAGCGAACTGCCGGCGGCATCAAGGATGAGAGCCGCTACCGACTCGATCACCTTCGCAGGCCTCTGATTGCTCGGATCCTGCGACACCAAATGCACCCCGCCCCGATGTCCCATGAGCTCCTGCGCCCCGGCATCGCGGACACCCTCCATCAACCGGTCGCGCACCGGCTCGACATAGCCGGGTATCCCGCTGTGCTGGATCACGAGATCAATCCGAATGCCGCCGTCGCGCCAGAGTCGATGCGCCGCCAGCAGGGTGGTGAGCAGTGCCGTGCGATGCCCTTCACCCACGTGAACTGCCAGGATCGGATAATCGCCCGAGATACCCAGGGCCCAGAGGTCATGCTGCCCGGGCAGTGTCTCGCCTTCTCCACGCATGGCCGCGCTGCCAGAACCCTCGGGCCGCAGCAAGGCGGACAGAAGCGCCTGCACGGAGGGCAGATCACTGGGCATCAAGCCGCGCCGGTGGACATCGCCTGCCGCCTGGGCACCCGCCGCATGCAGGGCCCAGTCGAGCGCAGTCAGTGTGGTAAAGCGCTGGGCGGTTTCCTCGGCGGCGACTCGTGTATCGGCCGCGATGGTGACAAAGGCCAGGCTGCAGCTCAGGTTCGGCTCGAGAGTCAGGTCGGCCTGCAGCGCGACCACCGGGTCGAGAACCCATCCGGTCCCTCCAGCCAGCGTTCCTGCGCGCAGCGCCGCCGGCCGACGAACATCACCATGGCGCCCGAGAAAGACGCGTCGATCGGTCTCGAAGCCAATGATGGTCACCTCAGGAGCGTCGCATACCAAGCGATGCAGCAGCACCGGTGAACGTTTGGCAGGATCCAACGGACGCCGGATGAATAGCAGCCCCTGCAGCTCGGCTAGATAAGAGCTGCTCACGAAGAGCCGGCTGAAAGCGGGATGACGAGCGTGATCGACGGCGGGAGCCAGAATCACCTCGGCGCAACTGGTCAGTGAAAGATGCCGTGGCCGGTCTGTTTCGTTCACCACGGTGATGTAACGAATTTCGAAATCATCGCCAGGCGCCACGCTGACGGTCATGCTGACGGCGATACCGTGCTCACGGTGCTGGAATTCGACCTGATGCTGATGAAACACCACCCGCCAGGGGTCGCCACCCTGTGTCTCGAAAGGGTGACCGCCTAGGCTCCAGAGGTAGCGGTCATGGCGCTCCTGCAGGTAGAGCACATGACCACCGATACCGGCCTCGCCCGTGCCACCCAGCGCTCGCATGAGCAGGTGGCGATGCCAGCCGAGGCTACCGCCGGCCGCACTGGTGACCATGCTGGTCATGCGCCCATTGCCCAAGGCATGAAGGCTACTAAAGCCACCCCATGTCCTGGGCACCCAGGGGTGCAGGGCGGGGGCTGACTCCTGGCGCCGGTCACCGGGGACGGCCGCGTCCTGATCGCTTGGGCGCTCGAGCGGGGCTTCCCACGGCACACGCTCACTCAGGAGCAGCTCCATCGTCGCCACATGCGGGTCGCTGTGAAACCAGGTCACCAGCCTGTCGCTGCACAGCACATTGCCGAGCGCGGCAAGGCTCATGCCGTGATGATGCGCCATATAGGACCGCACCAGCGTAAAACCACCGGCCACCGGCACCCGCTCAGGCGTGAAGTCCACGGCCTCGAAGAAGCCAAAGCGACCCAGGGCGCCCAATTCCACCAGTGCATGCAGATTGGCCAGGGCGGCCCGAGGGCGAACCGGCAGCGCCAGTAGCGTTGCATAGGGCGCCACCACCCGATCGAGCGATAGTCCGCGCCGCGCTCCCAGCTCCGCCACGCCGAAGGCACGGTAGCGGTAGCGCTGATCGGGGTCCTGCTCAGCGTATCCGGACTCCGACATGCCCCAGGGGATGCCGAGGGCTTCGCCATGCTGGCGCTGAATGTCGACCGCCGTGCGATCGCTTTCATACATCAAGGATTCACGATAGGAGCGCATCAACAGTCGCGGCATCAGGTATTCGAACATGGAGCCGCTCCACGAAACGAGTGTCAGCCCACTCGCCTGCCGGGTGACCGGTCTACCGAGATGGAACCAGTGCTCGAGGGGAACATCCCCCTTGGCGATGGCGAAGTAACTTGTCAATCTCGCCTCACTGGCTAGCAGGTCATAGTGGTTGGCATCCATCCGCCCTCGACTGACGTTGTAACCGATGAAGAAAAGCCGGCTGGAAGCATCATAGAGAAAGCCGAAGTCCATTCCATGTGCCCAGGCGCTGGCGCGCTGTGCAATATCATCGAGCGCGAGATCCAGCCTGGCATGCGCTGTGGCCGACTGCGAAAGCGCAGCGTCCAGCGCCTCCACCCAATGCTTAGCCACCGGGTCCCCGAAGGCATAGCCGTGGTGGGCCAACCTTCGCCGAACCTCCTCAATGGCCGGTGCCACCTCGCCGAGCGAAAGTTGCACCGACAGCTGCTCCGACAGGCTGCGAGCCAGTTCGGCGCATTCAGCGGGCGGGCTTGCGGCGAGAAGGCGCCAACCCTGGAGCGACTGCAGGTCTCGATGCATGACGGCAATGTGATGGCGGGTCCGCTCCAGCCAGACCTGCACCTCGCGCAGGCTATCGTGGGGCGTGAAATCAGCACGGCTTATCAGGTCACGGAGGCAGGCCTGGAACTGCGGCAATCGTTGATCACGAATATCGTCAAGCAGTGCCGACCACCCGTCGGGGTCAGCGCTCCCCTGCCCTATCGTTTCCCGCATCTCGTTGACCAGCGCGGCACAGCCACCAAGGCTCCCGCCCGGATCGTCGACCTCGCCGAGTGATTCAGCGAGCAGTTGCAGCGCGTCATCCAACCCACTCCACTGCTCAGGCAGGAAGGCCGGCCCACACTGAGCGTCGAGGCAGGCCTGCCGCAGCGTGATCAGGCTGACGGCGAGGTTACCACTGTCGACGGTGGAGACATAACGTGGCTCAAGCGGAGTCAGCCGCTGTGTCTCGTACCAATTGAGGAGGTGACCGCGGTGCCGCTCCAGCCGATCCATGCTATCGAGCATGTTGCCAAGCCGCTCGGTCAGCTCGGGCAGCCCCACATGCCCCAGCCGCCAGGCGGTGAGCGAAGAGAGCATCAGCATCCCGATATTGGTCGGTGAGGTACGGTGGGCGGCGCCAGCCTGCGGCGCCTCCTGATAATTGTCCGGTGGTAACCAGTGATCCTCTGGGCGCACGTGGGTTTCGAAGAACAGCCAGGTGCGCCGGGCGATGAGGCGTAAAAAGGCTAGCCCCGCTTCGGGCACGGCGTCTTCAGGCACCCGCCGCCGGCGCCCCAGGCGCCAGGCGATCTCGGGCGCCGCCACCCACAAGGCGAGCAACGGCACCGCCCCTGCAAGCGCTCCCGGTGCAGCCAGTACCATCCCGAGAGTGATGAGAGCGGCCAGGGCGGTCGCTGGCCACATGGCCTTCCAAGCTCTATGGCGCATGTCCTCACTGCCCATCCGGGCGGCCACCTGTGCCGCCGTCCTCCATTCCAGCAGGTGCCGTCCGGAGGCCAGCCGCCCGAGGGTTCGCCCCATGGCATCGACGGCAATGACGGCATCGTTGAGCAGGAAGGTCACCATCAATACCCAGCGCCCGAGCTGTTCGCGCAGCTGCCGCATCGTGCCACGTACCGCACCGCGACGACGGCCCCGGGCAAAGCCGGTGACCAGATCGGTGAACAGATGCGCCGCCAACGGCAGCACGGCAAGCGCAGTCCAGACCCAAGGGCTGCCGGGCAGAACGAACCATCCAGCCAGCGCCAGCATCACAAGGCTGATCGGCACCAGACTGCGACGCAGGTTGTCCAGCAATTTCCAACGGCCCAGCGCCGAGAATGGACTACGTATCCGCCGCCCACCGGGGCCCGGCACCTGCCGGGAGAGCCAGGGCAGCAACTGCCAATCGCCTCTCAGCCAGCGGTGCCAGCGCGCCGCATGCTCCAGATAGTCGGCGGGAAAGCTCTCGTAGACAACGATATCGCTGGTCAATCCCACGCGCCCATAAAGCCCCTCGAGTAGATCATGGCTGAGGATGCGATTCTCGGGCATGCAGCCTTCCAGAGAGCGGCTGAAGGGTTCGACCTCATAGATCCCCTTGCCGGTAAAGCTGCCCACGCCGAAGAGATCCTGATAAACATCCGATACCGCCCGAGAATAGATGTCGACGCTGGCATCTCCTGCATAGAGCCGGGCGAACCGCGACCGTGCAGCCTCCAGCGGAGAGATCTCCACGCGCGGCTGAAGGATCGTATAGCCGGCATCCACCCGCGCAGTTTCGGGATGGAACCGGGCGGTGTTGAGGGGATGTGCCAGCGTACCGACGAGGCGCTTCACCGACCCCGGCGGCAGCCGTGTGTCGGCATCGACCGTCACCACGAAACGCACGCCACGCAGCGCTTCGGGAGCCCCGGCTGTCATTGAGTAGGAACCAAGATCACCGCGCAGGATAAGGGCATTGAACTGCTCGAGCTTGCCGCGCTTGCGCTCCCATCCCATCCAGCAATCTTCGGAAGGGTTGTAGCGCCGCGGGCGGTGCAGCAAGTGGAAGGCGTCCAGGCCATCACCGCCACCATGACGAGCGTTGAGGGTATCGATCGCGGCCACAAGTGCCGCCTCTATGGCCGCATCCCCCGGGGTCACCTCGGCATCGGCGTCGGCAAGGTCACTCAGCAACGCGAACTGCAGCATGGGGTCCGGGTTGGCCAGCCAATGGCGCTCCAGCTGCTGGGCGAGTCGCGGCACGTCTGAGGCGTGGTCAACCAGCACCGGCATGGCGATCACCGTGGCGTGATCGGCGTCAATACCATGGCGAAAATCGAGCTTGGGAAGGGTTCGAGGAGGAACCCATTGCGTCACCAGGGCGTTGACGAGAGCCACGCCCAGCAGAGAGGCCGGAAGCAGCGCCAGCGCAAGACCGGCAGCCAGTTGCAGTGCATCCGCTCCGCCCCACCAGAGGTAGAGCGCGATGATCCCCAGGGCACCCGCTGACCCAACCCCCAGGCTGGCTGCATAAAGCGGACCGGCACTCCGCTTCAGCCGCCGACGCCAGGCATCTCCGAGGGGAAGGTGCACCCCGAGCTGCGCCTCGAACTCACGCCGCCCCTCGTCGAACAGCCAATAGCCCACATGGGACCGCAACGGATCGCCATGCACCTCGCGACATCTCATCACCAAGAACTCGGCAGCTCGCCACTCGGACATGTCGCCAGGCCTCGCCAGCGTCTCGATTGCCCGACGATAGGCATCGCGGGTCTCGAAATCCATGCGTGGATAGACATTCGCCGGATCACGCCGCAGCGTCGCCTCGATCAAGCTGGTTCGATCAATCACGTCCTTCCACTGCAACGTGGAAATCACCATCAGGCCCGACAGTGCACGCGCGATACACTCGGTATCGTCGAGAACCTCAAGCGCAGGCACCGCGACGGAGATCCCGAGTGGTGACGTCACCGTGGGAAACAGACGACCCCAGGCGCCGATCAGTATCTCCAGGCAGACCAGCCGTAGCATCGTCGGAAGGGCCCAAAGTTCGGCGATGTTGAGAGGCGACCTTTCCTGGTAAGCCTGGAGAAACTCAACGCACAGTGACAGCGACAGCTGCAGGCGAGAGGCCTGGAGCAAGCCATGTACCAGGGCGTAGATGCGTGGCTTGCCAGCTTCCACGCCGGCCCAGGACTGCGCAAGGGGCGGCAGCCTACGATAGAAACTGCCGGGCATGTCCTGCGCTACTTGCCGAACGGCACGGCGGGCATGGTAATGATTATCGAGCAGCCACTCCGCTGCCGCGAGGTTGTCGGGGCCGCTCTCGCGCGCCGCGGCTAGTGCCATCGGTATCCAATCACGTATCGCGTGAAGCCCCGACAGGCTGGCCAGGGCGCGGGGCGATCCCGAGCCACAATGGTGCAGGTCAGCGATCTTGCGCGCCGAGGCATCAATGGACAGGTCTGTCGGCGTGCCCTCGAGCTGCATGACCTGCTACTCGAATGCAGAATCAGCGGCACGGGAGGAAGCCGATCCACCATCGCTTGTGGTCTGTTTCAGCTGGCCGGGCCAAGTTACCAGAACCGGAACCGAACTGTGCCCCGCCAGGTAGGCCACGACATTGCCATAAGGTAGATCGCTGATGCGGGCACGACCATGCCCCCAGGCAGAAAGCACTACCAGATCGAAGGCGTCGTCGCGCATGACTTCGTCGATACCGCTGCGGGGGTCGACGCCCAGCAGCGCCAAGGTGCGCACCTTCAAGCCCTGATCGACTAGTTCATCGCCCATCCGCTGCAGATAATTGCGCGCAATGCATTGGTCGCGTTTCACGAAACGCTGCCGCAGGTCGATGTCTTCCGGTTCGAACAGCAGTCCTGAGGTCAAATCTGGTGGCGTGGTGATATGGACCAGCACCAGTTCGGCGCCGGTGGCATGGGCCAGACGCTGAGCAGTAGGCAGTGCGCTTTCCGACCAGCAGGAGCCATCGAGCGGAACAAGAATGCGCTGGTATTTCGGCGCTTCGTTGCTCGCCTCGGGCAGAGGCACGAGCAGCACGCGTCCCTCGCCGCGCTCCAGGACCTTACGCACATTGGCACTCAGGCTGGTGTGCCCGCAGAGACAATGCACACCCATCACCACGAGGGCAGCCTTCTGCAAGCTGGCCGCACGGCAGATCTCGTCGCCTGGCAGGCCTTCGAGCAGGGTCAGATTGGGAACCGTCTTCAGCCATGTACTGGCGGCGAGCCGCTCCAGGGTAGAGAGCGCCTCATGCCGACGAATCGCCCAGTCCACCGGGTCCGGCAGGCCGCTGGTTTCCGGAACCGGATCGATCACCCGCAGCAAAGTCAGTGGTATTCGAAAAGCACGCGCCATTGCATCGGCGTGCACCAACACCCAGGTGGAATCATGCGAGGTATCTACGCAGGCCAGCACGGATCGTTCAGGGGTGAAGGATTCCGGTGCGGCTTCCGGGGTCATGCTGATTCGCCCGCGAGGAGCCACGGCTTCCGGGACATCATCATGTCCTGACATGGGTGACGAACGCTTGGATGTAGTCATATCGAGCACCCTCGCGAAACGATGTAACAGGGAACGGCACACACATATACCTACAGCCCCCTTAGCCGAGAAGCCGGCTCCCGTGCACAGTTAATTACCGATGTAACTAACTGTAATGCCAGCGAAAAAAGCAGTCGTGATAGCGAAAGGCGGGCCCACATCAGTGTAGTCGATTCTCGTCGACGCGAGCGGTCCTGCTCACGGCCAGACATGGAAAAAAATCGTGCTCCCGGCCGTGGCAGCCACAGCCAGAAAAGCGATGAACAAAAAAGCGGCGGGCAAATGCCCGCCGCGAAACGATCAGAACAGCGCTGACCGAGAGAGATGCCTGGTTGAATCAGATTTCGAAGCCGCGACCGAAGTCCTCGGAGGAGAGCGCCATCAGCGGCTCCGCACCGGCCTGCACCATGGCGGCATGGGCGCGGGTGCGCGGCAACAGACGAGCGAAGTAGAAGCGCGCGGTCTTGATCTTGGCTTCGTAGAAGGCCGCATCGTCGCTGCCGGCGGCGAGTGCCGCTTTGGCCTGCTTCGCTGCCCGGGCGAAAAGGTAGGCCAGGGTCACGTAGCCCGAGTACATCAGGTAATCGACGCTGGCGGCGCCCACTTCCTCGCGATCGGACATGGCCTTCATGCCGATACCCATGGTCAGCTCGCCCCACTCGGCGTTGAGCTTGGCCAGCGGCCCGGTGAATTCGGCCAGCTCGGCGTTATCGGCCTCCGCCTGGCAGAACTTGTGGATCTCCTTGGTGAAGACCTTGAGCGTCTCACCCTGGCTCATCAACACCTTGCGGCCGAGCAGGTCGAGGGCCTGAATGCCTGTCGTGCCCTCATAGAGCCGGGTGATACGCGCATCGCGCACCAGCTGCTCCATGCCCCACTCCTGGATGAAGCCGTGGCCACCGAAGACCTGTACTCCTTCGTTGGTGGCTTCGAAGCCCACCTCGGTCAGGAACGCCTTGACGATGGGCGTCAGCAGGCCCAGCAGGACCTCCGCCTGCTCGCGCTCGGCGGCATCCTGGCCATGCTCGACGATATCCAGCATCTGGGCGGTATAGAGCACCAGCATGCGGCCGCCTTCGGCGAAGGCCTTCTGGGTCAGCAGCATGCGACGCACGTCCGGATGGACGATGATCGGATCGGCGGGCTTCTCGGGCGCCTGGGGGCCGGAGAGCGCACGCATCTGCAGGCGGTCACGGGCATAGGCCAGGGCGTTCTGGAAGCTCGCCTCGGTCAGGCCCAGTCCCTGGATGCCCACGCCCAGGCGCGCCGCGTTCATCATGGTGAACATGCAGGCCAGTCCCTTGTTGGGCGGCCCCACCAGGTAACCGCGGGAGCCATCGAAGTTCATCACGCAGGTGGCGTTGCCGTGGATGCCCATCTTGTGCTCGAGGGAGCCGCAGGAAACACCGTTGCGCTCGCCCGGCTCACCCGTCTCGGTCGGCAGATATTTGGGCACCACAAATAGCGAGATGCCCTTGGAGCCCTCGGGAGCGTCCGGCAGCTTGGCCAGCACCAGATGGACGATGTTCTCCGCCATGTCATGGTCACCGGCAGAAATGAAGATCTTGGTACCGGTAATATCGTAACCGCCATCGGCGGTGGGCACGGCACGGGTCTTGATCAGGCCCAGGTCGGTGCCGCAGTGGGGCTCGGTCAGGCACATCGTACCGGTCCAGATGCCTTCCACCAGTTTGGTCAGGTAGGTGGCCTGCTGCTCTTCGGTGCCGTGGTGACGCAGGGCATCGGCGGCACCGTGGGAAAGTCCCGGGTACATGCCCCAGGCCAGGTTGGTCGAGCAGACCATCTCGTTGAGCACCATGGCCAGCGAATGAGGCAGCCCCTGCCCGCCATGCTCCGGCGACGCCGCCAGGCTCGGCCACCCACCTTCCACATACTGCTGGTAGGCCGCCTTGAAGCCCTTGGGCGCCTTGACCTCGCCGCCCTCCAGCATGCAACCCTCCTGGTCCCCCGTCTGGTTCAACGGCAGCAACACCTCACGGGCGAAGCGTGCGCCCTCCTCGAGGATAGCGGCGACCACATCGGGAGAGGCTTCCTCACCGCCCGGCAGGCGAGCGTAGTGAGCGGGGAAGTCCAGCATCTCGTCCATTACGAAGCGCAGGTCGCGCAGGGGGGCCTGATAGTCGGGCATTTCTTACTCTCCAAAAAAGTGCGCCACAAGGGGTCGCCGCGAGCCACAGAAAGTCGCCTGAAATTAGGCACAGGAAGGCAGCGGCAGCCGCTTTCAAACATGTGTTTGAAACTAGCCTGCTACAGCCGGAGAGTCAAGCGCTTGTTTGAGTCTGTATTGGCCCACGGGCTAACGGCGTCTGTCGCAGTGGGTGGCACTCCCCCTCTGCCCTTGCGTATCGCGGGAGGCTACGTCAGGGCATCGCCACCTGGAGTTTCTCGCGCAGCGTTTCCAGCCGTACCTTGAGGGCATTAAGTTCGTCGAAGGATTCGCCGCTAGCCATTACCACGCAGTCGGGGATCTCCTCGGCGCGTGCACGCAGCGCCCTGCCCTCGTCGGTGAGGAACAGTTCGACGACCCGCTCATCGGTGGTGCTGCGCACCCGCCTGAGCAGACCATCGCCTTCAAGGCGCTTGAACAGGGGGGTCAGCGAACCGGTGTCGGTCATCAGCCGGCGGCTGATGGTGCCCGCGCTGAGACCGTCCTCTTCCCACAGCGTCATCATGACCAGGTACTGCGGATAGGTGAGACCCAACGCCTGGAGCAGGGGCTTGTAGAACTTGGTCATCAACAGGGAGGTGGAGTAGAGGGCAAAGCAGAGCTGATCGTCGAGCTGTAATGTGGAACAGGTATCATTCTGGGGCATGGCTGGCGCTCCGAATTATTGATAGCACAATAATCTAGCGCGCCAACCAATTCATGCCAAGCCCTCATTCCTCAGCGCTTTTCAAACGGCACTACTGCATGCGAATCCCGCCATCCAGGCGAATCACCTCGCCGTTGAGCATCGGGTTGCCGATGATCTGCTCGGCCAGGCGAGCAAATTCATCGGGCTTCCCCAGCCGCTTGGGAAACGGCACCGAGGCGGCCAGTGCCTTGGCGGCTTCATCGGGGATCTCGCTCATCATCGGCGTCTGGAACACCCCTGGCGCAATGGCCATGACGCGAATGCCATGCCGCGAGAGTTCACGGGCCGCCGGCAGACTCATGCCCACCACCCCTGCCTTGGAAGCGCTGTAGGCGCACTGCCCCACCTGGCCGTCGAAGGCGGCAACGGAGGCGGTATTGATGATCACGCCGCGCTCCCCGTCCTCCCCCGGCGCGTTGCCGGCCATGGCGGCTGCCGCCAGGCGCATGACATTGAACGTGCCCACCAGGTTGATCTGCACGGTGCGAGCGTAGGCGTCGAGATCGGCGGGGTTGCCCTCACGGTCGACCAGCTTGGCGACGCTGACGACGCCGGCACAGTGCACCACGCCCGCCATGCCCTTCTCGCCTCCCAGCGCCACGGTGGCATCGACCGCAGCCTGCATGTCGGCAGCGGATGTCACATCGCCGCGGCAGGCCCGGGCGGCCGCGCCCAGGCGTTCGGCGTGTGCCTCCACGCTGTCGCTGAGGTCGCACAGCACCACGCGGCCACCGCCGGCAACGATTCGCTCCGCGGTGGCCGCCCCCAGCCCGGAGGCGGCACCGGTAATCAGAAAGGTGTTGTCCTTCAGTTGCATCTAGCGTGTCTCCACAGTGTTCATTTGGCGGCTTCTGTGTCGGCCTTCTCAGCGGCATCGGCGCGCAGCTTGAAGCGCTGTATCTTGCCACTGGGCGTCTTGGGTAGTGTATCGACGAATTCAATCACACGGGGGAACGCGTGGGTGGAAAGTCGCGCGCGCACCTGCTGACGGATCTCGTCGGCCAGTGCATCGCTTGCCTCGTAGCCGTCGCGCAGCACGATATAGGACTTGATGATCTCGCCACGAATCTCGTCCGGCTGCCCCACGGCCGCGGACTCCGCCACCGCCGGATGGGTCATGACCGTGTTCTCGACATCGGTGGGTCCGACCCGGTAGCCAGCGGTGGTGATGATGTCGTCGTCGCGGCCGGCAAACTGGAAGGTGCCGTCCTCGTTGCGAATGACCACGTCACCGGTCAGGTAGTAGCCCTTCGCGAAGGGATGCTTCTCCTGCCAGGTATAGCCGGCGAAGAAGTGAGCCGGAGACCGCTCGACATCCACCGCCAGCACGCCCGGCTCGCCCGGGGGCAGTTCGTTGTACTCGGCGTCCAGAATCGCCAGCCGGTAGCCCGGCATCGGCACACCCATGGCACCCACATGCTTGGGATGCGCCAGGGCGTGGTGGTTGCAGCAGGTCATGCCCGTCTCGGTCTGGCCGTAGTGGTCCATCACCGGGCAGCCCAGCGAACGCTCGACCCAGGTCACCACTTCGGTATTGAGCGGCTCGCCGGCCGAGCTGGCCACCCGCAACTCGAGTGTCTCGTGGGCACTGTCGAACAATCCCGATGCCTTCATCAGTCGGTAGGCGGTGGGAGCGGCCGCGAAGTTGGTGATGCGATGGCGCTTCATGAAGGCCATGGCTCCCTCGGCGCTGAACCCGGCTTCGCAGAAATGGGTGGTGACGCCCAGCAGCAGCGGCCCGGCAATGGCGTAATAGAGGCCATAGGCCCAGCCCGGGTCGGCCATGTTCCAGAAGCGGTCGTCCTCGCGCAGGTCGATGGCCAGCTCCATGTAGAGCGCGAAGGCCGGCATGCCGGAGAGCGGCACCGCCACGCCCTTGGGCTTGCCCACGGTGCCCGAGGTGAACATCTGCAGGAATGGGGCATCCGGCGCCAGGCGGGGCGGCCGGGTTTCGATGGGCGAGTGCGCGAGGGCCTTGCTCCAGTCCAGATCATCGCCATGATCAGTACTGGGACCACCCACGGCAAGCACCGCCGGGCACTGGCTCAGGCCATCGAACTTGAAGCGGTTGTCATGATCGGTAATCACCAGCTTGGTGTCGGCACGGCCGAGACGGTAATCCACGGCATCCGGGCCAAAGGCCGTAAACAGCGGCTGGTAGACCGCCCCGATACGCCAGGTCGCCAGTACCGCCACCAGCAGCTGCGGGGAGCGGGGCAGCATGCAGGCGATCCGGTCACCCACCCCCAGGCCCCGTTCGGCGAGCCAGCCGGCCAGCTTGGCACTTTCTGCCTCAAGCTCGGCATAGGTCATCCGGTTGACGTTGCCGCTGGCATCCTCGTGCACCAATGCCAGCACATCCCCGCGCCCCGTGCGCAGGTGCTGGCCACAGCAGGATTCGAAGGCGTTGAACTTGCCGTCCCGATGATCGTCGAGTCGGGCAATGACCTCATCGATGGAAAAACGCTCGAGAAAGGCGGAATATTCGGGAAGGGAATGGGTGCTCATTTACTGCCCTCTTGTGCTCGGAGCCCGGTTCGACGCAACGCCTCTCTGACCGGCTTCAGGTGGCCGGATGGCGCGAAACGTGAACCCTCTGCTCCTTGTGCTTGTTGTCGTGGCAATGGGTGACTTGCATACCTCTGGATAGATGCAGTTGACGTAAGCGTCAACCTAGCAAGCGCTAGGTACAAGCTAGAAGCAAAGCGGTCGCGGGGCAACCCCCTCGACGACTCCGGGAGCCTATACCTTGGTCGACACTGCCTGGGCGGCCTGGGTGGAAGGAGCGATCATGGCGATCAGTTCATGGGCCAGGTCCTCGGGCTTGCGGGGCCCCTCGGGGTCATACCAGCGTACCGTCCAGTTCAGCGCACCCATGACGAATCGCGACACCAGAAAGCGATCGCCACGGATCAGGCCGTCATCCAGGGCCTCATCGATCACCGCTTCCCAAAGCGCCTCGTAGGCGTCACGAAGGTGGCTGAGATGCGCCCGGGCCTCGCTATCCAGGCGGCGCCACTCGTAGAGCGCCACCACATGGGCGTTGCGGTCGGTCAGCAGGGTTTCCAGATGCGCTCGCGCCATGGCGTGCAATCGGTCCTCGGCGGAGCCGCCGCACTGCTCGAGCGCATGACGCGCCAGCGTGAGGGCGTTCTGGGTCCCCTCCTCGATCACCGCGGCGAGGATCTCCTGCTTGTCGCGAAAGTGGTGGAACAGGCTGCCGGACTTGATGCCCATCTCCTGGGCGAGCATACGCACCGTCGTCCGGTCGAAGCCCTCCTGTACGAACAATTGGGCGGCCAGACGGGTCAATTCCTTGCGGCGGGGGGACTCGTTAACGACATTCATCGGGTTTACACTAGCGCTTGCTTGGTTGAACTTGAGAAAAACACAGCCCCGCCGACAGGTCAATCCGCCTGAATGCCCGGCGCTCGCATCGAATCCCTATACTGACAACATTCACCACTCTCCGGGAGAACACGCCATGAGCAGCCCCACCGATATCGTCTTCCTTTCCGCCGCCCGTACCCCCATGGGCGGAATGCTGGGCAGCCTTTCCAGCATGACGGCGCCCGAACTCGCCGCCACCGCCATTCGCGCCGCCATCGAACGTGCCGGCATCGAGGCATCAGCCATCGACGAAGGGATCATGGGCTGTGTGCTGCCGGGTGGCGTCAAGCAGGGCCCCGCCCGCCAGGCCATGCGCCAGGCCGGGATTCCCGATGGCATCGGCGCCACGACCATCAACAAGCTGTGCGGCTCGGGCATGAAGGCGGCCATGCTGGCTCACGACCTGATCCGGGCCGGCAGCGGCGAGATCCTGCTGGCCGGCGGCATGGAGTCCATGTCCAATGCCCCCCATGTGCTGACCAAGGCCCGGACGGGGTATCGACTCGGCCATGGCGAGCTCAAGGACCACATGTTCCTCGACGGCCTCGAGGACGCCGAGACCGGCAAGCTGATGGGGGTCTTCGCCCAGGACGTTGCCAGTTCGCGCGACTACAGCCGCGAGCGGTTGGACGACTTCGCCATTGCCTCACTCGAGCGGGCCATGGAGGCCACCAACGCCGGCCACCTGGACGCCGAGATGGCGCCGGTCACCGTCACCAGCCGCAAGGGCGAGACCGTGGTAGACCATGACGAGCAGCCGTTCCAGGCCAAGCTCGACAAGATCCGCGAGCTGCGTCCGGCCTTCGCCAAGGACGGGACCATCACCGCCGCCAACTCCAGCTCCATCTCCGACGGCGCCTCGGCGCTGATACTGGCCAGCCAGGCAGCGGCAGACAGGCATGGCGTCAAGCCGCTGGCTCGTATGCTGGGGCACAGCACCCACTCACAGCACCCCAGCGAGTTCACCATCGCCCCGGTCGGCGCCATCGACAAGCTGATGAAGAAACTGGACTGGAGCGTGGCCGACGTCGATCTGTTCGAGATCAACGAAGCCTTCGCCGTGGTCACCCTGCTGGCCATGGATGGGCTCGACATTCCCCACGACAAGGTCAACGTCTACGGCGGCGCCTGCGCCCAGGGTCACCCCATCGGCTCCACCGGCTCGCGCATCATCGCCACCCTGATCCACGCCCTGCGCACCAAAGGCGGCAAGCGCGGCATTGCCAGCCTCTGCATCGGCGGCGGCGAGGCCACCGCGGTGGCGGTCGAACTGATCGACTGACCGACCGGCCACTCGGCCACACCACCGCATGGAAGTCAGCGTCAGCCGACGCTGGCTTCCCTTCGTCTCGGCTGACTGGGTTCGGGCTGACTGGGAGACACCGTGGTAAAGGAATTCTGGATAGACACCCCGCGGGGCCGGCTCTTCGCCAGTCGCTGGGGATACGAACGGGTCGATGGGCGTCCCCCGATCGTGCTGCTGCATGATTCACTGGGCTGTGTCTCGCTGTGGCGGGACTTTCCGACACGACTGGCCGAGGCAACGGGGCGCGAAGTCATCGCCTACGACCGTCTCGGCTACGGGCGCTCGGCGCCCTACCCTGGGCCGCAGCCGACCAGTTTTATCGCCGACGAGGCAGAGGCCGCCTTTGCCGCCGTTCGCGAGCAGCTGGAGCTCGAGCGATTCGTGCTGCTCGGCCACAGTGTGGGCGGCAGCATGGCCGCCCACGCCGCCGCCCGGCATGCCGAGAGCTGTGAGATGCTGATCACGGTAGCCGCCCAGGCCTTCACCGAGCCGGGCACCCTGGCCGGCATTCGCGTGGCGGAGCAGGCTTTCCTTCAGCCGAATGGCCTGTCGAGGCTGGCGAAATACCACGGTGACAAGGCCGAGTGGGTGCTGCGCAGCTGGGTGGACAACTGGCACTCCGAGGCCTTCCGCGAGTGGCGGCTGGACAACGTCCTCGCTCAGGTGCGCTGCCCTACCCTGGCCATCCACGGCGAGCTCGACGAGTACGGGTCACGGGAGCAACCGGCGCGCATCACCGCCCTGACACCGGGCCCCTCCGAGCCATACCTGCTCACCGACTGCGGGCACGTGCCGCACCGCGAATGCCCGGAGCGACTGATCGCCGCCATCATCGGCTTCCAGGGATGAGCAGAACGGGATACTAGGCTATGTACGAAAAGTCGACGAGCGAAGGTCAGGCAAGGCAAAAATCGGCGGAAAAGCGGAGTTTACTGGGTGTAAATGAGCATTTTGAGCCGATTTTTAACGCCGCATGGCCAAGCGCAGGCAGTTTTCGCACAAAGCCTAGCCAGGCACCGCCAATCGATCTAGCCGCAGCCGCTCGCGGGAGTCGAACAGCCGGCGCCTACCCGCCGCTACCGCTGCCAGGGTGCCGAAGCCGGTGCCTAGGGTAATGGTAAACATCACCAGAATCTGATACTTGACCGCCAGGGCCGGTGAGCTACCCGCCAGTATCTGGCCGGTCATCATCCCCGGCAGGCTGACCACCCCGGCGGCGGCCATGGCGTTGATCATCGGCATCAGGCCGCTGCGCATCGCTTCGCGACGAATGTCACCGATGGCCTCCTGCCAGGGCTGGCCCAGCATCAGCCGGTTCTCGATCACGGCCCGCTGCTGCCAGGCGGTATCGGTGAGCCGGTCCAGCGCCAGGGCGACCCCGGTCATGGTGTTGCCGAGCATCATGCCCAACAGCGGAATGGCATACTGTGGCCGATACCAGGGGTCGGGGCCGATGATCACCGTCAGCGTCAACACGGTGACGGTGAATGACGACAGAAACATCGACAGGGTACCGATGCCGAAGGCCCAGCCGCCCTTCAAGCGGCGTTTCTGACGTGCCATCACCTCGCGCCCGGCAATCAGCAGCATGGCAAACGCCATCAGGGCCACCCAGACCAAGCGTTCGGCGGCGAACAGCGCCTCCAGCACCAGGCCGATCAGCGCCAGTTGAACGACAGTACGCAAGGCGGCGATGAGCAGGCTGCGACTCATGCCCAGCCGCATCACGGCCGTGCAGCCGGCCAGCACGACGACCATCGAGGCCGCAAGGGCCAGCTGCCACCAGGAAAGCTCGATCACATCCATGCCGCCTCCTGCACAAGCAGCCGACTGCCCTCGATACGCAGATGGCGATTTGCCACCCGCACGATCTGCCCCTTGTCGTGGGCCACCCACAGCGTCGGCCAGCCACGCGATTCAATCCGCGACGCCAGCCAGTTTTCCACCCGGTCTCGAGTCGCGTCATCCAGGTTGGCAGTAGGCTCATCCAGCAACAGCACCCTGGGCTCTCGGCTCACGGCCCGCAGCAGCGACAGGCGCTGCTTTTCGCCGGTGGAGAGCCGGCCGACCTGCCATGACATCACCTCGCGCTCGAAGCCGAGCGCTTCGAGATCGCCATCCTCGACCCCATCGGAAAAGTGCTCGCCTATGTGATCGGTCCACCACTGGCTTTCCGCCGGCACCAGCATCACCTGGCGCCGCCAGCGATGGGCCGGTATCGTCGACTGGGCCTGGTCAGCCAGCCATACCTCACCCCCGTGGGGCTCGAGATCGGCCACAGCACGCAGCAGGCGGCTCTTGCCGGATCCACTGGCCCCGGAAAGACAGACAATGTCACCTGGGCCCACGTTGAGGTCGACGGCTTCCAGCTCGCCTACCGTGAGCCTCTCGAGGCGTAGCGAAGTGGGCTGCACATGCACTCCTGGCCGGATGAACTGGCAATTTCCTGTTGATCATACCAGCCTTCTATCGGCTGACCGGAAGGGAGATGAATTGCCCATATATGGAATTCCATATATTCTAGACAAACAAGCATGCCTCTGGCCAAAACCCCGCCATGATCACATCAGGACTCAAGGAATGACCGCACTTCAGGATTCGCAGTCCCCCTCCACCAGCGAAGGCATGGGCCTCTTCGAGCGCTTTCTCACGGTTTGGGTGGCGCTGGCCATCGTCGCCGGGGTACTGCTCGGCCAGTTCGCCCCGGCCGTTCCCGAGACCCTGTCGCGCTTCGAGGTCGCCCAGGTGTCGATCCCGGTAGCCATCCTCATCTGGGCAATGATCTTTCCGATGATGGCCCAGATCGACTTTGCCGCCGTCCTTGGCGTGCGGCGCCAACCGAAAGGATTGATTATCACCACGTCGGTGAACTGGCTGATCAAGCCATTCACCATGTTTGCCATCGCCTGGTTCTTCCTGATGATTCTGTTCCGCCCGTTCATTCCCGAGGAGCTGGCCCGGCAGTACCTGGCCGGCGCCATCCTGCTGGGGGCGGCCCCCTGCACCGCCATGGTCTTCGTCTGGAGCTACCTCACCCGTGGCGATGCCGCCTATACCCTGGTGCAGGTCTCGCTCAACGACCTGATCATGCTGTTCGCCTTCGCCCCCATCGTGGTGTTTCTGCTTGGCATCTCGAATATCCAGGTGCCCTGGGATACCGTGGCGCTGTCGGTCTTCCTCTACATCGTCATACCGTTGGCCGCTGGCTATACGGCCCGGCGCACCCTGATCGCCCGAAACGGCGCCGAATGGTATGACAACGTGTTCATGAAGCGGGTGGGGCCGATCACACCGATCGGGCTGATCATCACCCTGGTGCTGCTGTTCGCCTTTCAGGGCGACGTGATCATCGGCAATCCGCTGCATATCGTGCTGATTGCCATCCCGCTGATCATCCAGACCGTACTTATCTTCTTCATCGCCTATGGCTGGGCCAAGGCGTGGAAGGTACCCCACAACGTCGCCGCACCCGGCGCCATGATCGGCGCCAGCAACTTCTTCGAGCTGGCGGTGGCCGCCGCCATCGCGCTGTTCGGCCTGCAGTCCGGGGCCGCGCTCGCCACGGTGGTGGGGGTGCTGGTGGAGGTGCCCCTGATGCTGGCGCTGGTACGCATCGCCAACAAGACACGTCACCACTTTCCTGCCGCCGGCGAGGCCAGGGGCTGAGCCGTGGCCATCGCAATAAGCGACAATGCCCGCTCATGGATTGAGCGCAACGGGGGGGTGCTGACCGTTCGCCTCTCTTCCCGCCATGGCTGCTGTGGTGGCGGCGTAGACATTGCCGTGGCCGAAGCACGCACGCCCAGTGACTTAAAGCACTACCGAGAACTGGACCTCGATGGCCTCAAGCTTTTCATCGCACCAGCCCTGATCGACCAGGGTCTCGTCGTTGAGGTTGAAGGATTGCTGGGGTTGAAGCACCTCTTCGTAGACGGTGCGCCCATCGCGCGCCGTCGGGACTAGACGAACCGCCTGCTTGTTTTGTACTCCCGCCGGGGCGACGATGCGGCAATGAACAACAATTCACTTTGGCGGCGTTATCCGCTTTCCATCATCGTCCTCGCGCAGCTATGCGGCACCTCGCTATGGTTCAGCGTCAATGGCGTTGGCCTTTCGCTCTCTCGTGATCTGGGCTTTTCCGAGGTCGACCTGGGCCACCTCACCCTAGCCGTGCAGGCGGGCTTCATCTGCGGCACCCTGTTCATCGCCACCACCGGCCTTGCCGACCGCTTCCGCGCCAGCCGCATTTTCGCCGCCTCCTGCCTGGCAGGCGCGCTGGTTAACGCCGGTTTCGTGCTGGTAGCGTCGCATTTTCCGCTGGCCGTGCTATTGCGCTTCGCCACCGGGCTATGCCTGGCCGGGATCTATCCACTGGGCATGAAGCTGGTTATCGGCTGGACACCCAAGCACACCGGTGCGGCCCTGGCCTGGCTGGTAGGCATGCTGACCCTGGGCACCGCCATGCCGCACCTGTTGCGTGGGGGGACCCTGGGCATGCCGTGGGAGTGGCCGCTGTTGGGGGCCTCACTGCTGGCCCTGGTGGGTGGGGCCATGGTTCAGTTACTGGGAGATGGCCCTCACCTGCCCCCTTCCTCCGGCAAGGCACGGCTCACCGAAGGGCTTGCCGCCCTGGGCGAAAAGCGATTCCGGGGCGTGGCCGGCGGCTATTTCGGCCACTGCTGGGAACTTTACGCCTTCTGGATGTTGACGCCTTTCCTGGTCTACCGGGAAGTCGAACGGCTGGCGGGCTCCACCGACCTGGTGGCCTGGCTCTCCTTCGGCATCATTGCACTGGGACTGGCGGGCTGTGTCGGCGGCGGCCTGGTGAGCCGAAACCTGGGCAGCCTATGGGTAGCCCGCTGGTCGCTGACGGCTTCCGGTGCGATCTGCCTGGCCTACCCTCTGCTCGCCTGGGCGCCGCCCGGGCTGCTGTTGATTTTACTGGCCTTATGGGGCCTGACTGTTATTGCCGACTCACCGCAGTTCTCCGCGCTGGCCGCCGCGACGGCACCGCGCGAACGCATCGGCTCGACCCTGGCGGTGATGAACGCCGTGGGCTTCGCCCTCACCATTCCTGCCATTTTCCTCACCACCTCTCTTTGGGCGCTACAGGGCACATGGGTGCTTTGGTGGCTGCTGCCGGGGCCGATCCTCGGTTTATGGGCATTGAGGACGCTCTACGTACCGGCGGGCCAGCAAAAAACAGCTCGCCAATAGCACTTTCTTGAGATGGCTGGCCGGGAGGCGGTGGTTCTTGAGGGCGACACCTTCATGTAAGGGAATTGATGAATATCAAGCCTCCGCCAGCTTGTGGCGTATAAAATATATGCATTGCCACATGTCTGTGCCAGGCATTTTTCCTGCATCCCAAGAGGCGTTGCATGTCGGAATCCAAACCCGCTTCCTCCTCCTTCACCGGCGGCCTGATCGACCTCGCCAGGGAAAACCCCGAACAGGTTCGTTGGCTGGGTGCCGTGGTGGGGATCTTCCTGCTGATCTACTTCCTGCCCGCCGGCAGCGAGCGCTTCGATAATGCGGTGCTGGAAGGCATCCGTCTGACCCACTGGTATGCCCAGGAACACGTGATTCTCTGCCTGCTGCCAGCCTTCGTGATCGCCGGCGCCATGGCCACCTACCTCAGCCAGGGCGCAGTGATGCGCTACCTGGGGCCAAGTGCTCCCAAGCCAGTGGCCTTCGGCATGGCGTCGGTCTCCGGCACCCTGCTCGCGGTCTGCTCCTGCACCGTGCTGCCGCTGTTCGGCGGTATCTACCGGCGCGGCGCGGGCCTGGGGCCGGCGGTGGCCTTCCTCTATTCCGGGCCGGCCATCAATATCATGGCCATCGTGGTGACGGCCAAGGTGCTGGGGTTCGAGCTGGGGCTGGCGAGGGCCATCAGCGCCATCGTCTTCGCCGTGGTGATCGGGGTGATCATGCACCTGATCTACCATCGAGAAGAGCAGGCAAAGGCCAAGGCCAACGCCCGGGGCTTCGAAGGCGAGCTCTCCCGTCCCCTGGGCCAGATCGCCCTCTTCTTCGGGCTGATGGTGGGCATCCTGGTGTTCGCCAACTGGGCCGCCGCCGACAGCCCCACCTGGATGGCCATCCACGCCTGGAAATGGCAGATCACCACGGCTCTCGCCGGCCTCTTCACCCTGCTGCTGATCCGGCGCTGGGGCTGGCCGCTGCATCAGGTGGCGGTGCTAGCCGGTGCCGTGGTGCTGGCCGCCCTGCTGGTGCCCCGCGTGCCGGAGCTGGCCTTCGCGGTAGGCATCATCGGCCTGATGCTGATCGCCACCCTGCGCGACGAGGACCGGGAATGGGCCGAGCAGAGCTGGGGCTTCACCAGGCAGATCCTGCCGCTGCTGCTGGTCGGGGTCTTCGTGGCCGGCCTGCTGCTGGGCCGCCCTGGGGAGGAGGGACTGATTCCCTCCGAGTGGGTGGTGCTGGCGGTGGGCGACAACGGCTTCCGCTCCACCTTCCTCGCTTCGCTGCTGGGGGGCTTCATGTACTTCTCGACCCTTACCGAGGTGCCCATCGTCCAGGGCCTGATCGGCAACGGAATGGGCAAGGGCCCGGCCTTGGCCCTGCTGCTGGCGGGGCCGGCCCTGTCGCTGCCCAACATGCTGGTGATCCGCACGATCATGGGTACCCAGAAGACCCTGGTCTACTGCACGCTGGTGGTGGTCATGTCGACCCTCACCGGCTATTTCTACGGCCAGCTGTGGCCGTGATATCGCCCCCCTTTACAAGGAGAACCTCATGAAACTGAGCATCTACGGCAAGGGCTGCAAGAAGTGCGAACAGCTCACTGCGAACGCGAAGCAGGCAGCCGAAGCGCTTGGCCTGGCGGTGGAGATCGAGAAGGTCACCGACATGAACGCCATCATCGATGCCGGCGTGATGCACACGCCGGCACTCGGGGTCGACGGCGAGGTGGTCATCGAAGGCAAGGTGGCCAGCGCTAACGAGCTCGAGAAACTGCTCAAGCCTTAAGTAAGTAAAGCCAAGGACGGGCTCGGCGCCTGTCGGGTTCAAGGAACCGGGCCGGTACCCTCCGCCCCGAAGGCTTCGCTCAGGGAGCCCTGGTAGCGCCATCCTTCCGGGAGCCTGAGTTCATGTGACTGATTGCCGGCAAGCCGGCAGATCGCCACGCTGGGCGGCGTGCCGCTGATACCGATTCTCACCGTCTCGAAGGTCAGCCAGTCGCAGGGGGTGATCAGCCCCCGCTTCTGGTCGGCGAAGGCGATGTCTTCGAAGCTACCCTCCCAATCAAAATGCAGCCCCAGCGCCACCAGACGGTCCACAAGGCATCGGACCTCGGCAGGATCAACCAGGCTGATGCTGACGAGCTCATCGTCGGAGCAGACCCCCGTTTGGGGCAGGCAAGCCTGCAGGGAATCCCAACCGCCAGCCACTCGCTCATCGACTGCCGCCGCCCGCAGAATCACGGTGGTGGCCTCCACCAGTACCGCCATCGCGCCTCTCCCGTAATACTTCAATGAAACTTGATCCAAGACAATCCTACTCTTCTGCCGGCTAACACTTTGGGCTAAATGACGTGGCGAAACATACTAGCCTCTGCCAAGCTGCTACCTATACATATGTTAATACGCATATAACTATAACTAAGCGATTGGCAAGACCACTATGCCACAGACTCCCAGCACCTCGTACAGTACGCCCAAACCGCTTCGGCCCTCGCTTCCCGGCATCGGCTGGCTGCCATCCCGCTGTCTACAGGCGCCGCCCCATCCGCTGGCCTGTACGCGTTGCATCGACGCCTGCCCGGCCGAAGCCCTCGCCTTTCATGAGAATGGCGACGGTGTTTCACTCCTTGCGAGAGACGCCTGTCATGGCTGCGCCCAGTGCGTTCCGGCTTGTCCCAGCGAGGCCCTGGTCAGCGCCGAGATAGACGCACTGATGGCGGATCGGGCAGAGGGCGAGCCGCTACGGCTGGGCTGCCATCGCGTAAAGGATGAAGACGACCTGAGTCGCCTGCATTGCCTGCGCGCCCTTGGCACCGATCTGCTGGCCTGGCTGTCGGCACGGGCGGCTCCCGAGCCGATGACGCTGTACCTGCCCGACGGCTGCCGCAACTGCCCAGCCGCGCCTGAGGGAGCCAGGGACGCCTGGAAATGCGACGTCGAGGCGTTTGCCACGGTCACCGACACCCCAGCCCGCAACGATTTCCACGCTACCCGACGCTTGGTGAGCCGTCGCGACCTGCTGCGGGGCCGCCCGGCCCCGCGACTGCCGGCCATTGCCCCCAATGACGCGGCTCCAAAGGCACGGCGGCTGCAGCGCAAGCTGATCGCCGTCGAGGCGCTGGCCGATACGCAGGCGCCGCCCGCGCTGCCGGGGCTGAGCCTTAACACCGACGCCTGCCGGGTCCACGGCGTCTGCGCCCGGGTCTGCCCCACCGAGGCCCTGCAGGAAACGCCCTACGGCGAGCTGATTTTCAACGCCCTGGATTGCCTTGATTGCGGCCACTGTCTGGCGATCTGCCCGGAAGGCGCTCTGCAGCGTGCCGAATCTCACGGGGCCACCCCCCTCACGCTGCGCGAAACAAGGGTACTCGACTGCTTCGAGTGCGCGCGGCCCTTCAAGTCAAAGGTCAGCGGTGGTGCAGAAGAGGCAGCACCCGCCTGCCCTGCCTGTCGGCGCGAAAGAGCGCTGCTGCAGGAGAGTTTTCATGATCTTTTCGGCTGACCCCGATCCGTCGCCATGGGCCGGCTGTTAACCGTCGAAGCATGACCCCCTTCGACACAAGACGACAAGACGAGCACCTCGAGGGAGAACCGATGAAACTGTTCCAGACACTGCTCAACCGCCGCCGATTCCTGCAATCGTCGGCTGCTGTCGGCGCTTCGGCCGGTGCCGTGACGGCAGGCATTACCGGCCTGACCGGGCTTACTCTCGTCGAACAGGCTCGCGCCCAGACCCCGAGGGGCGAGACGGTGGTGACCAAGAACGTCTGCGCTCAGTGCCCGGCGCGCTGCGGCATCGACGTCTATACCACCGACGGGAGCGTCCACGCCATCTACGGCGACACCGGAAACCCCATCGCCAACGGCAAGCTGTGCCCCAAGGGGCACCTCGGCAGCTATTTCCTCTACGATCCGGATCGCTTCAAGGGTCCGATGAAGCGTACCAACCCCAACAAGGGCCGCGACGAAGACCCCGGCTTCGTGCCGATCTCCTGGGACGAGGCGCTGGACACGGTCGCCGAGCGTTTGAACGACCTGCGCCGCCGCGGTGAGTCACACCGCTTCTCGATGTTCTACGGCCGCGGCTGGGGGGCCTCCGATGCCGGGATGCAGGGCACCTTCGGCCAGCTCTACGGCACCCCCAACGCCGCCATCGGCCACTCGTCGATGTGTGCCGACGGCTCCAAGAAGGCCAAGCACGCCACCGACGGCAACAACTCCTACAACTCCTACGACTACCGCAACACCAACTACCTGCTGATCATCGGTGCCAGCTTCCTCGAGGCCTTCCGCCCCTACAACAACGTGATGCAGATGTGGGGGCACATGCGCAGCAAGAGCCCCAAGACACGGGTAACCACCGTCGATGTGCGCATGAATCCCACCATGGCGGCCTCCGACCGGGCGCTCTATATCAAGCCGGGCACCGACGGCGCCTTTGCCCTGGCAATTGCCCACGTGATTCTCACCGAGGGGCTATGGGACCGCGACTTTGTCGGCGACTTCACCAACCCTAACCTGCAGTTCGTGGCGGGGCGGCGTGTCTCGCCCAGTGTCTTCAATGAGAAGTGGGTCCATGGCCTGGCCGATTGGTGGAACGAGGAAGTCAAGGACCGCACACCGGAATGGGCGGAGTCCGTCACCAGCATCAAGGCCGCCGACATCCGCCGCACCGCAGTGGAATTCGGCAGCACGCGTCCTGCCGTCGCGCTGTTCGAACGCGGCGCCACCGGACACTCGAACGGCACCTACAACGGCATGGCAATCCACAGCCTCAACGCTCTCGTGGGTTCACTGTTCGCTGAAGGTGGGCTGGGCTATCAGATGGGACCCTCCTACGGCTCCCTGCCAGCCGACGCCGATGACTATCTCGACGACTACGCCCGCAACGGCGCCTGGCGCGAGCAGCCCCGCATCGATATGAAGGGCACCGAGCGGTGGCCCATGGTAGGCAACATGATGCAGGAGTGTGCCCCCAACCACCTGGCCGGCGACCCCTACAAGCTCGACACCGCCATGTTCTTCTATACCAACCCGATCTGGTCAGCACCCAACCCCCAGGTCTGGGAGGAGGCGCTCAAGGACGTCTTCGTCATCGACACCTCGCCCTTCCCCGGCGAGACGGCCATGTACGCCGACATCGTGCTGCCCGACAGCACCTACCTTGAGCGCCTGCAGGACATCCCCACCTACCCCTTCGAGGGCTGGCCCATGGCGGCGCTGCGCGTCCCTGCCGTCGAGCCTATCCACGACACCAAGATGTACGGCGACGTGATCATCGAACTCGGCAAGCGCATCGAGGGCCCCACCGCCGACTACTACCGGGAGCTGGACAACATCGAAAACGTGGTGCGCCACCTGGCAGCAGGATTCGCCGATGACCCGGGCGATAACGGTGTCAACGACTTCGAAACCTGGAGGGAGAAGGGCGTCTGGTACAAGAAACCCTATCAGTGGCGACAGATCCGCGGTGAATTCTACGAGTGGGATGGCCAGCGCTATGCTCGCCAGATGAGCGAGGAAGAGGTCCAGCAGCAGCTGCTCAAGACGCCCTCCGGCAAGTTCGAGTTCCGCTCCGGCTACCTGGAGGAGCACGCCGACTACATCGAGCGCGAGATGGGCATTCCCCGTGCCCGGGCCGGGTTGGTGCAGTGGGTCGAACCGGTGCACACCGGCGGCGACGGCGACCTCCACTTCGTGACCCCCAAGACGCCGCTGCACGCCGAGGGCCGCGGGGCGAATATCCCGCACAACATCGCCATCCACCAACCCATAGTCGGCGGCCGCAATACCGTCTACCTGGAGGTCCATCCGCAGACGGCCAAGGAGCGCGGCATACGCAACGGCGACAGGGTACGCATCACCTCTGATCTGGGCAGCATCGAGGCTGAGTGCCGCTACGTAGCCTCGCACCGTGCCGACACCCTGGTTCTGCCCTTCGAATACGGCCACTGGGCCCAGGGACGCTGGGCAAAGGACCGTGGTCCGGGCAACTCCAGCGAGATCACCGCCAACGTGTCGGATCCGATCTCCGGGCTCGCCAGCTACTACACCGGCAAGGTCAGGCTGGAACGCGCCTGATTCTGAATCCCTGACCAAACAAGGCTTTGAGGACAACGACTATGGCTAAGTGGGGAATGGTCATCGACCTGGACAAGTGCACCGGCTGCCAGGCCTGCACCACCGCCTGCTCGATGGAAAACAACACCCTGCCCGGGGAGAGCTGGCAGGACGTGCTCTTCTACAACGCAGGGGAGTACCCGAGCGCACAGATGAAGTGGCTGCCGCGCCCCTGCATGCAGTGCGAGAACCCCTCCTGCGTGCACGTCTGCCCGACCCGGGCTACCTACAAGGATCCGGACGCCGGCGGCATCGTCTTTGTCGACTGGAACAAGTGCATCGGCTGCAAGTACTGCATGATCGCCTGCCCCTACGGCGTGCGCTTCTATGCCGACGAGAAGCCGCTGATCGAGCCCGACATTCGCGAGACCTTCCCCAGTGACAACGGCCAGCTTTGGAGCCCGCCCTACCAGAACCCCGAGGAGGACTGGCGTCGTGGCATCGGCATCCAGCCGCCCGGAGTGGTTTCCAAGTGCACCTTTTGCTACCACAAGGTTCGCCTTGCACCGGAGGGCGTGGCCGACCTCGATGAGGACAATCCCGAGGTCAAGGAGTATGTCCCGGCCTGCGTGCGCACCTGTGCACCCAAGGCCCGCTACTTCGGCGACCTGGACAATCCGGAGAGCCAGGTCAACCAGCTGATCGGCGACAAGCACGGGGTGCGCCTCAAGGATCACACCGGCAACAGGCCCCAAGTGTACTACCTCGGCGCCGGCGCTGGCGTGCCTGCCTTTACTCCTGCCGACAGGGAGCATGACGCATGAACATATCCATGAAAGACATGAGAACCACTCAAGAAACTGTCCTGCAGGGTCCGCTGGGCTGGGGGCTGCTGGTGGTTGCAGGCGTCGTGCTGCTGGCCAGTCTGGCCTTCGCCCTTATCCAGCTCATGGTCAATGGCCATACCTCGTTCAATACCAGCTCGACCCTGCCCTGGGGACAACCCATCGCCACTTATCTCTACTTCGCCCTGGCATCGTCGGGATTGGGACTGATCGCCTCGTTGCCACTGGTGTTCGGCTTCAAGCAGTACTATCCGGTGGCAAAACGCTGCATCTTCCTGGCCTTCATCGTGCTGATCTCCGGGATGTGCGTGCTGGCCCTGGAGCTTGGTAACGTCTTCCGCATGCTGTGGGCCATCCCACTGAACCTGCAGGTGCAGTCGGCGATGTTCTGGATGGGAGTGTTCTATGCACTCGACCTGCTGTTCCTACTGTGGAAGTTCAGCAAGCTGCAGGGCGGCGAATGGGACAGCAAGACCGCCAAGCAAGTAGGTATCGCCTCGTTCATTGGCGTGCTGCTGGCCAGCGGCAACCTGGCACTGATCTTCGGCATGATGAGCATGCGACCGTTCTGGTTCGATGCCCTGATGCCGATCTATTTCTACTTCACCGGCGTCACCAGCGGCGTGGCCGCACTGGTGTTCTTTACCTACCTGGCCCATGGCTTCCAGCGCGAACGCATGCCGCCCGCACTACAGGCACTGCTCACAGGGGCATTGCCCAAGCTGTTCGCCGCACTGATCGGCGGAACCCTGCTGTTCATCGCCGTGCGCGCCATCACCGGGCTCTACAGCAACAACCCCGAGATCAATCTGGTGTGGACCGACTACCTGTTCGCCTCGCCGCTCTATATTGCCGCCATGCTACTGGGCCTGCTTCTGCCCTTCGTGGTGATGCTCAGCGCCTCGCTGCGCAACCGCGTGGGCGTGCAGGTGCTAGTTGCCTGCCTGGTGTTCCTGGGGCTGTTCGCCGAGCGCTTCTACTTCGTGGTCGGCGGGCAGGTAGTGCCGCTATTCAAGGGCACCTGGCAGCCCAACCTGATCAGCTACAGCCCCTCCGCCACCGAGTGGTCGCTGACCCTGATCGGCGTGTCTCTATGCTTCGTGCTCTACCTGCTCGGCGAGAAGTTCCTCAACCTGGGAGACATGCCGCGATATATGGCCGAGGCTCCGGTCGGCGCCCGGGCGAACACCGCCTGAACCACCCTCCCAGTCGCATCCTGAAGGAGAAGGGGCGGCCTCCCAGTCGACAGGTCGCCCCGTCAGCAAGATGACACAATATCCGAAATTCCCCGATCTGCTGCCGGCCGCCGAGCTCAGCCTCTGCCTCTCCCGAGCCTTCCTCGCCCCCCAGACGGGCGTAACCCTGGCGGAGGTTCAGGGCCCGCTGCTCGACGACCTGCGCAGCCTGGTCGAGTCGCTGCCGTCGCTCGAGACCGAGCGCCTCGACGGCCTCTCCAAAGCGCTTGTGGCCCTGACCGATACCCAGCAGCTGATCCTTGGCTACAGCCGCCTGTTTCTGACGCCACCGGCCCCTGCACCGCTCAATCTGGGCGCCTATCTCGACGGTGGCCTGATGGCCCGCAGCGTGCCCTCCATGGAAGCTCTCTATCGACGTCATGGCCTGGAGCGTGACCGGGCATTCCGCGACCTGCCCGACCACCTGTCGCTCCACTTGCAGTGGCTGGCCTGGGTCTACAGCGAGGCCATGGAGGCCCGCGAGGCCGAGAAAGACACCACCCCCGCGCTGACGGACGCCGCGATCATGCTGCACGACTTCACCCTGCCCGCCCTGGCGGGGGTTCGCCGCAAGGTGACGCAGGCGGCAAAGGACGAGACCACCCTGCCCTGGCGACTGCTGGTCGAACTGATCCATGAACAGCTGACCCACGACCTGGCTCGCCTGGAGGCCGCACTGCCCTCCCTCGCCCCCCAGGCGATCCGCCCCCCGGATCGGCCCAACGCCGGTGCCATGGCGACCTTCGAGACGAGCGAGGCCCCGCGAGAGAGGCTGACCTGCCACTCCTGTGGCGAGTCCTTCGAGAGCGACCCGGTGCTGGCGGAAATACGCCAGCGCCTTACCGCAGCCGGTGTCAGCGCCGACCATCTGGCGGTATGCCGGTGCTGCCGCGACGACTCATCCGCCATGCGGCCACCAGGCGCGGGCATGAAGGCGTGGCAGTGATCACCCGAGAGGAGTCTCCCATGACGCGAATCGCCGCACTGTGCGAGATCACCGCCGAGTACGTGCTGACCGACGAGGATGGCGAACGCCTGGCGGCCTCGACGCCCGAGACACCGCTGCGCTACGTGCACGGCACAGGCCAGATGCTGCCGGCGCTGGAGGCCGCGCTGGAGGGCCGCCGAGCCGGCGACGAACTCAGCGTGACGCTGACGCCGGAGCAGGCCTACGGCCCCCACCGGCCGGAACTGGTCTTCGAGGCGGTTCGCGAGAACCTACCGCCAGGCCAGGAGATCCGCATCGACATGACGCTGGCGCCGGGCGGCCAACGGGGCAAGTTCTCGCTGAAGGTAGTGGGCCTTACCGAACGCGGCGCCATACTGGACGGCAACCATCCGCTGGCGGGCAGGACGGTGACTTGGCACATCAAGGTGCTGGAGGTGAAAGCAGGGCACAAGCCGATGCAAGGCGAGCTCGACTACCAGCCAATCCGCTGGATATTGGAAGTCGAGTAGCGAAGACAGGCGAACTGCCGCCCGGCGACACAGCGATTACGCGTGATCGCTCAACACATCTCGAGCTGTCGCTCGGGCCTGTTTCCCATGGCCGTCAGGCGCTCTTGCAGGGCGGCAAGGCGCGCCGCCTCGGCCACGGTCGCGGCATCCAAGATGGCAATTACCCACTCAGGAAGCGTCGGGGCGAGCCCATAGTAGACCCATTGGCCGTCACGCCGATCATTGAGTAGCCCGCAATTGCGCAGCTGCGCAAGATGACGTGAGACCTTGGGCTGTGAATCGTCCAGGGTATGGGTCATCTCGCATACGCACAGCTCCCTCTCGTGCCGGATCAGCAGCATTAGCAGCAGGCGTGTTTCATCGCCCAGGCACTTGAAGACGCGAACGGCATCCAGTGACAGCAAAAGATTCTCCACCCTAGTCGACATTGATGACACAACATTCTACCCCAAGGCCGCGGCCGGCACACCTCAGCTAGCGGCAGCAGCGCCGGCAGGCCAGACAATGCCAGGGCCCAGAGCACCGTGATGCCGCGCGCCCCATCCTTGACCAGGCCGGTAAGGCGCGGTCACCTTGGCGCTCATCTTGTTGAGATCCTTGGCGATGCCCGAGAGCGCCTGGGCCGCCATCACCCAAGGCACAGTAAGTGCCGCGGCAGGCACCATCAGCATGGCCAAATCGATGACCTGCAAGCCAAGCCCGACATTCATGGTGCGGTTGAGCCCCAGGCGCGCGTCGAGTTGTCGTCACGCGCCTTGATCTGCAGCCACAGTGAGAGGCGCTGGCGGATCTCTTGCAGGGCCTGTTCGTAGGCATCGACACGACCGATCAGGCGCGGGTCGCGAATATCCCATTGGACGTGCTCATCGCTGGTGCCCTGCCAGTCACGGCAGGTCTGCTGGACCTTGTCACAGAGCACGATTACCGCTGTGAAGTGTTCGCCGGCGAAGTCGTCCAGCGACTTGCTGGCAAGCCCCTCGGTGGAAATTCCCTGCTTCTTCAATGCATCGAGGGCTAGCGCAGCGGGCTTATCAGGCTCACTGCCCGCACTGAAGGCCTCGAAGCGCTCGCCGGCCAAATGGCGCAGCAGGGCCTCGCCCATCAGCGAACGGGCGGAGTTGGCATTGCATAGAAAGAGCACGCGCTGTTTCGCCATGGAATTGGCTCCTGGCAACATATGGAAACTCATATATATCGCGACAGGATGTCAATCACGTGACGGCGTCACGACGATGGGGAGGCCGAAGCCTCCCCATCGTTAACACCTGCCGGTGACGGTGTCACTATCCGTAGCGGCCTGTGATGTAGTCCTCTGCCTTCTTGGTCGCTGGGCTCGAGAACATCATCTGAGTATCGTTGTATTCGATGATCTCCCCCAGGTGGAAAAACGCAGTGTAGTCGGCCACCCGCGCCGCCTGCTGCATGTTGTGGGTCACCGTAATAATGGTGAACTGCTTCTTGAGCTTGTCCATCAGGTCTTCGATGGTGGCCGTGGAGATAGGGTCCAGGGCCGAGGTAGGCTCATCCATCAGAATGACATCGGGCTGCACGGCGATCGCACGCGCGATGCATAGGCGCTGCTGCTGACCACCGGAAAGCGAGGTGCCCGGCTGGTGCAGCTTGTCCTTGACCTCATTCCAGAGGCCGGCCTCACGCAGGGCATGCTCCACCAGCTCGTCCTGTTCGGACTTGCGGCTGACCAGGTCGTGCATGCGCGGCGCGTAGGCAACGTTCTCGTAGATCGACTTGGGGAAAGGATTGGGCTTCTGAAACACCATGCCCACCCGGCGGCGCAGAGCTACCTCGTCCATCTTAACGGCGTTGACGTCGCGGCCGTCCATTTCCACCAGCCCGCGGATCGACACACCGGGGATCAGGTCATTCATGCGGTTCAGGCAGCGCAGGAAGGTCGACTTGCCGCATCCCGAAGGACCGATCAGCGCGGTGACGTTCTTCTGGTAGATATCGATATTGAGTTTGTTCAGCGCCTGGGTCTCACCGTACCAGAGGCTGAGATCGCGCACGCGAATACTCAGCTCGTGGTGGGCATTGGCGTTGCGCGTGACTGGCTGTCCTACCTCCGGCGCTGGCTGCGGAGTATGTCGGCTAGCGGCTTGAATATTCATGACGGATTCCTCTGTGGCGTGCCGGGCCTACCAGCGACGCTCGAATTTCTTGCGCAGGATAACGGCGGTGGCATTCAGGAAGATCAGGATCGTCAGCAGTACCAGGATACCCCCTGCGGTCTTCTCGATGAATGCCCGGTCCGGCTCGCCGGACCAGGTGAAGACCTGGGCCGGCAGCACCGTGGCCGCTTGAGTGAAGGACGCCCCCACATCGGGAATGAAAGCCACCATGCCGACGATGATCAGCGGGGCTGTCTCGCCCATGGCCTGGGCCAGGCCGATGATCGAGCCAGTCATGATGCCGGGCATGGCCAGTGGCAACACGTGGTCACGCACGACCTGCCAGCGCGAGCAGCCCACCCCGAAAGCGGCATGACGAATCGAATCCGGCACGCTGCGCAGCGCCGTGCGGGTGGAGATGATGATCACTGGCAGTGTCATCAGCGCCAGGGTCATGCCGCCCACCAGCGGTGTTGAACGTGGAACGCCGAAGAAGTTGATGAAGATCGCCAGGCCCAACAGGCCGAACAGGATCGAGGGAATCGCCGCCAAATTGTTGATGTTGATCTCGATGATCTGGGTCAGGCGGTTGTCGGGGGCAAACTCCTCCAGGTAGAGCGCCGTCATCACCCCGATGGGGAAGGCGATGGCCAGGGTCACCAGCATGGTCATGACGGTGCCCACGGCAGCGGACATGATACCGGCCAACTCCGGCATCTTGGAGTCGCCGCGGGTAAAGAAGGTAGTGTTGAACTTGAGCGCCACGCGCCCTTCGGCGGCCAACCGGTCGACCCGCTCCCTGGCGTCGTCTCGCAGTTTATTGGCATGCCCCTTCAAATACTGATCGACTTGGCCATCGGCCAGCACCCACTCGCTGCGCTGGACTCCCAGCAGCTCGGGATCGTTCTTCATCCGCAGGGGAATGGTGCGGAGAAAGCCCCTGCTGACCAGGTCGCGTACTTCCTCCTCCACGGCGGCCAGGGGAATCTGGCTCGCCTGCTCGCTGTAGTCGACCTGTACCTGAATCTGTGCCTGCTGGAAGGCCGGCAGGCCCTTGTTGAGCATGTCAGTGAAGAACAGCACCAGGAACAGACCGGCCAGCCCCAGGGCACCCATGGAGAACCACTTCAGTCGTGCCGACTTGCGGTGGCGCTTGCGCAGCTGGGCGCTGATGTCGTCGAAAGATTGACTCATCTCGGCGGTTCCTCGGCGTTACAGGTTGTTGACGCGATACTTCTCGCGGAAGCGACGGATCATGAGCACCGATACCAGATTCAGGCTCAGGGTGACGGCAAACAGCACCAGGCCCAGGGCGAAGGCGGAGAGGGTCTCGGCACTCTCGAATTCCAGGTCACCGGTCAACGCAGCGACGATGCGCACCGTTACAGTGGTCATCTCCTCCAGCGGATTGGCCGTCAGGTTGGGGCGCATGCCGGCCGCCATCACTACGATCATGGTTTCGCCCAGCGCCCGGGAGACGGCCAGCAGCGAGGCGGAGATGATCCCCGGTAGCGCCGCAGGAATGACCACATCGCGAATCGTTTCCCCTTTGGTCATGCCCAGCGCCAGCGAGCCCTGACGCATGCTGTCGGGTACCGCATTGATGACATCGTCGGAAAGCGAGGAGATGAAGGGGATGATCATGATGCCCATCACGATCCCCGGCGCCAGTGCGTTATTGAAAGAGGCATCCAGGCCCAGTGCGCCGGCAACATTGACGATGATCGGCGCCACCGTAATGGCAGCGAAGAAGCCATAGACCACGGTAGGGATGCCGGCCAGCACCTCGAGGGTGGGCTTCGCCAGGGTCCGCACACGCCTTGGGGCAAACTCCGCCATGTAGATGGCCGAGAGCAAGCCCACCGGAATCGCCACCAGCATGGCGATGGCGGTAATCAAGAAGGTACCGGCGAACAGCGGCACCGAGCCGAACCGGGCGGCGCTGGCGGCATCGTCGGCTCGGCCGGCCGCGGCCAGGAAGCTGTTGCCGGGGGCCCAGACGGTGCCGGTGATAAACTCCCAGAAGCTGTGCATCTGGAAAAAGCGCAGCGCCTCGAAGACGATCGAGAAGAGGATCCCGAAGGTGGTGAAGATCGAGATCATGGCCGCACTGACCAGGACCCAGCGAATAGCCCGTTCGATGGCCTGGCGGGCATGGAAGTCCGGGCGCACCTGGACGATACCCACCAACAGGCCTGCAGCGGCCACGGCCAGGCTGGCTGCCAGCAAGTAGGGCACGGGAATCGTCGCCCCCAGCAGCAGCATGATGAAGGCACCCAGGGCACTGACAAGCAGTGCCGGCCCGGCGGTGGCCAGCACCGCGAACCAGGCGTACTGATCAGGCTGGGCGTACATCGCCGTACCGCTAGCGCGAACCCCTGTCGCCCTGGCGCGTCCCGCGAAGTAGGCCACCAGCCCCATCAGCAGCAGGATGCCGCAGAACAGCATGAAGATCTGGTTGGTCTGCATCAGCTATCTCTCGAGAGGAATACACCCGATTATCGGGTACCCATCATGACACCAGGCCGGCAGCGTATGCTGCCGGCCTCGTCGTCAGCTTGTGCGGGCCATCACTCCAGATCGGACTTCTCGAGCGTGACCTTGTTGGCGACCTGCTCGCGAGCCTCGGCGCGGGCCTGTTCGTCGGCAGGGATCAGGCCGATGCCCTTCAGATAGCCCAGGTCACCGATCATCTGCTCGCTCATGAACATGTCGGCGTACTCATACATGGCCGGCACGTCGTCGCCGTGCTGGTTCTTCAGGTAGAAGAACATGGAGCGTGCCACCGGATACTCACCGCTGGCGATGGCCTCCGGACCGGCCTCGACACCATCGATGGTGGAGCCAATCAGCACGTTGCTGTTCTCCTCGAGGAAGGAGTAGCCAAAGACGCCGAAGGCAGTGGTGTCCTGGGTCAGACGCTGCACGATAAGATTGTCGTTCTCGCCCCCATCGACCCAGCCGCCATCGGTGCGCACGTCGGAATACGCCTCACCGCCGTATGCCTCGGAGAAGCTCTCGGAGGCAGCCTCGAGTACCAGCTCCTCGAAGGCGTCGCGGGTGCCGGAGGTGGTGGGCGGGCCCACGATCACGATCTCGCGATCCGGCAGGCTGTCGTCGATCTGATTCCAGTGGGTATAGGGGTTCTCCACCAGCTCACCGTCCTGCGGCACCATGGCAGCCACCGCCAGGAATATCTGCTCGCGGGTCACCGGCATGGGGTCGTTTTCGATCGACTGAGCGAAGGCGATGCCGTCATAGCCGATGAAAGCCTCGGTGATATCAGTGACGCCGTTCTCGACGCAGCGCTCGAACTCGGAGACCTTCATGCGGCGTGAGGCGTTGGTGATGTCCGGAGTGCCCTCACCCACACCGTTGCAGAACAGGCGCAGACCACCACCGGAGCCGGTGGACTCGATGACCGGCGTTGGATAGTCGGTGGTCGCACCAAACTCTTCGGCCACATAACTGGAGAACGGGTACACGGTACTGGAACCGACGATGCGGACCTGGTCCCGGGCCTGGGCGACACCGACAACGCCGATCACTGCAGCGGCAATGGCCGTGGCCTTCAATGTACGGTTCTTGAGGATGCGATTCATGCGGGTCACTCCTGTCAGTAAGAGATATCGTCCTGCGCACGGCATACCTTGCCGCAGGCAGATGACATCTTCATGACAGTGAGTGAGATTTCGCGCTATGCGGTCAGACGCCGCAGCGCTACATTGCCGGCCAACGACGCCAACAGCATGGTCAGCACCATGGGCCACAGGCTCTCGATCTCGAAGGCACCAACCATGACGCCCGCCAGAGCCGCGGAGCCGAACTTGATCCCGCCCATCATTGCCGTCGCCGTCGCACTCATATGACCAAAGTGATCGAGCAGTGCCGACATGGCATTGGGTGTGATCAGCCCGATCATGCCGGCATAGACCATGACCAGCAGGACCACCACGGGAAGCGACGCAAGGCCCACGGCCGCCGCCAGTGCCAGAGCAACGGCGGCAACCAGTTGGATGCTGAGGCCGATATGCAGGTTCTGTTGCGGCGTGCGGCTAGCCAGCAGATGGATGTTCACCCGATTGGAGAGGGCAATCACCAGCACATTGGCGCCGAAGACCACCGGGTACATGGCCGGCGAGAGGCCGAAATGCTCCAGGTAGATATAGGGCGATGCCGTGATGAAGGCAAACAGGCCGCCGAAGGAGGCAGCCACGGCGCAGATGTAGCCCATTGCCTCGCGATGACGCAGGACACTGGCGTAGTTGAACAGCACCTGGCGCAGCGATGCCACGGGCTGGCCGGGATCGCGAGTCTCGGGCAGCCGAGTGCCCATGAGCCACAGCAGGAAAGCGGCATAAACGGCCAGGAAGACGAAAATCAGCCACCAGTCGGCGAGATAGAGCAGCCCACTCCCCACTACCGGCGCCACCAGCGGCGCCAGCATCATGATCATCACCATGGTGGACATCACGCTCGCCGCCTCTCGGCCGCTGAAGCAGTCACGGACGATCGCCGCCGAATTGACCACGCAGGCACCGCCTCCCAGCGCCTGGAGGAAACGCCATGCAAGCAGCTCAGGCAGCGTACCGATGGTGGTGATGGCCAGGCTGGCCATCAGGAAGACCACCAGCCCGCCCAGCAGGACAGGCTTGCGCCCCACCCTGTCGGAAAGGGGCCCGAAGAGCAGCTGGCCGATGGCAAAGCCGCCCAGGAAGACGCTGATCGACAGTTCCGTATGATGAATGCTGGACCCTATACTGTCAGCAAGCGCTGACATGGCGGGCAGATAGGCATCTATGGCGAAAGGTGCCAGCGCCGTATTGGCCGCCACCAGCAATGCCACGCGTCGAGGATTGAGAGTCAATTCGGTTCCGAGTCGGTTGATGTCCGGTATATTGCTAGGCTGCTAATGATAGACCAGGTCGGCTCGACTTGTCGCGGATCCCCTGTTACCGCTACCGGCCGCTTGCTAAAGTGGTCGAATACTCACCCCAGGAGCTTCAGACAATGGCAGAGGACCTGCTTTCACAACTCAAACAGATGAGTACAGTGGTTGCCGATACCGGGGATATCGACACCATCCGCCGTTTCACCCCACAGGATGCCACGACCAATCCTTCACTGATCCTTCAGGCAGCACAGCAGGACAATCGGCGTGCCCGCCTGGCGGAGATCGCCCGCCACAGCACCGATATCGACGACGCTCTGGATGCCGTGGCCGTCGAGATCGGCAGTGAGATCAGTGCCCTGGTACCCGGCTATGTCTCGACCGAGGTCAGCGCCAGACTCTCCTTCGATACCGACGCGACCCTGACACGCGCCCGCTCCCTGATCGAACGCTATGATCGCCACGGCATCCCTGCCGAACGCATCCTGATCAAGGTTGCCGCAACCTGGGAAGGCATCCGCGCCGCGCGCCAACTGGAACGGGAAGGCATTCGCACCAACCTGACCCTGCTCTTCAGCTTCACCCAGGCACTCGCCTGTGCCGACGCCGGTGTCACGCTGGTCTCCCCTTTCGTCGGCCGCATCCTGGACTGGCACAAGGCGGAGTGGCCGGATGCCGACTTCAGCGGTGACAACGACCCGGGCGTCAAGTCGGTCAGGCGGATCTACGAACACTACAAGGGGCATGGTTACCGCACCATCGTCATGGGCGCGAGCTTTCGCAACATGGGCGAGATTCAGGCGCTGGCAGGCTGCGACCGCCTTACCATTTCCCCTGCCCTGCTTGGGGAGCTGGCTGAGACCGATGGTCGCCTGGAGCGTCGCCTGGTACCGATAGGTGCCGAAACCTCGGCCCCGGAACCCCAGGATGAAGCCGAATTCCGCTGGTCACTCAATGAGGACGCCATGGCCACGGAGAAGTTGGCCGAAGGCATTCGCAAGTTCACCGCCGACCAGCGCAAGCTGGAGACACTGCTGGCAGAATTGAGAAAGACATAGTTGAGCAAGAGAGGTGAGTAAGACATCGCAGGACCTGGGCTGTTTTTACGCTCAGGGCTGTTTCGAATCGACTTCCTGGGCTTCCAGCATCTCGACGAGCGGCTGGAATTCCTCGCGATTGTGCTCGTTCATGCGCATCAGGATACGGTGTGCCTCGAGAATACGCTGCCGGGTTTCCTCCATGTCGGACGGTACCTCGGGAAGTTCGCACAGCGCGCAGGATTCGGTGATGGGCGTCTCCACCATGGTGAAGAACTGCGAAAAACCCATGACCTCGAGCATGCGCCGCACATCGGGGTTGTTTACCACGATGGTGGGCTTGTAGGAGATGCGGTCCTTGACCGCCATGGCCACCTTGGCCAGGAATCCCAGGGCGGTGGAATCCACATTGGTTGCCTCACGCAGATCGATGATCAGCGTCTGCAGGCCAGGCGTCTCCGCAAGCTGGTGAGCTTGGCTGTCCAGCGTGGCACAAAGCGTCAGTCGCACGTCGCCGCAAAGCTTGAGAACGAAGACGCCAGAGTCGAACGCCGCCTTTATGCGGCCCTCATTAGTGATCATCGCCAAATCCGCTCAACATCATGATCGTCAGGTCATCGGGCAGCTCTTCGCCACTGTGTCTCCCTTCGGCATCAATGTCACCGGAAGCGTTCAGGGCCAGGCTGTCTCGAAGTCGTTCCAACGTAGTACAGGTTAGAACACGTTGCTCCAGCTCCCTGAGCCTCGTGTCGAGCGTCTCGCCCGGCAGGCACTCCAGAATCCCATCTGAGCACAACCATAACGTGAAGTTCGCCGGCAGCCTATACCTCAAACGTGGATACTCCACGTTGGGAAACAGCCCCACCGGCATGCCTTCGCCAGGCAATTCGATCACCTTGCCATCGGCCACCAGAAGTGGCTTTGGGAGCTGGGCGCCCAGCGAGTAGTAGAGGCAATGATCGACATGGTCTATCACGCCGACGAAGAGGGTCGCGTGCTTGCCGATCCCGGTATCGAGCAGTTCCCGGTTCAAGGCCGTCAACCAGTGCGCAGGCAGGTGATCCGGCTGCTTGCCGTCCCACTCATTCAGCCAGCGGTTGCACAGATACTTGAGCAGGACCGTAACGAATGCCGAGGAGGCGCCATGCCCCGACACATCGGCGAAATAGAACAGTGTGTAGCGATCATCGAAGCGCTGGAAATCGAGGAAATCGCCCGACAGGTAGAGCGACGGCACCAGCCAGTAATCGCAGGTGACCCCTCCCAGGGTCTGCGGGTGCGGTGGCAACAGCTTGCGCTGAATCTGCCCACCCGCCTGCTGGTCCAGGCGCAGCAGAGCCAGATGGGTCTCGAGGCTCTCGTTGAGCTCTTCCAGGTGCTCGTTCAGTTGAGCCAAGCGTGTTCGATCGCGACGTTGCTCGTCCTCGAGGTGGTGCAATTCGATGGCCTTGCGAATCATGCGTCGCAGGAGTTGACCATGACGCATGGGCTCGACGACATAGTCCACCAACCCCACGTCCACTGCCGTCAGCAGATCGGCATCCAGCCGGGAATCGCTCACCACCACCGTCGGCAGGCGCTCGGTCAGGCTCGCCCACGCAAGACTCGGTACCGCCCGTGCGTGGGCGACGACCAGCGACGTCTCGGCAGGGAGATCCTCAAGCCTCTCGGCGGCAAGTACCGCCAAGCCATCGCGGGCAATGGTGTCGGCCAGAGCATCACGGTAATCGCCCGGTTCGTCGAGTACGCCAATCAACGGCTTGGGTGCATCCATGGATCAGGCCTCAATCGGCGAAATCAGAATCGTCGAAGTCCGTATCATCAAAGTCCGCATCGTCAAATTCGAAATCATAGTCATCGCTGGCAAAGGGATCGTCTCCCAATTCCCCGTCGCTGACTTCGAAACGCCGTCGCTGCAGGTAGGCATCTCGTATGAAGACGTAGCGGTCGCCGCGCATCAACTCTTCCTGATCGAGAAGCCCTGCGCGCATGTCTACGACCCGCAGAGCGGTCAGACCGTAGCGCACCTTGTCATCTTCTACATAAGTGAGAGGATAAGTATAGGAGTCAAGTGGCAGTCCGGCAGTGTCCCGCACGGTGCTCGGCCCCAGGATAGGCAGCATCACATAGGGACCTTCGCCGACACCCCAGACCCCAAGCGTCTGGCCGAAATCCTCGTCGCGCCCTGTGATCTCCATATGGGTCGCAAAATCCCAGAGGCCGCCGATCCCTACGGTGGTATTGATCAGGAAGCGCGAGGTGGCGATGCCGGCATTGCCGGGCTTGCCCTGGAGCAGGCTGTTCAGCGCCGTGCGGATCTCCCCGAGGTTGGAGAAGAAATTCCCCACCCCGGTCTGCACCGGCTGGGGCGTGACAGTGCGGTAGCCGCGTGAAACCGGCTTGAGAACCGCACGATCCAACGCGTCATTGAAGACGAACACCTGACGATTGAATCCCTCCCAGGGATCATCCGGATGGCGATCCTCGATCGGTACGCTGCTGGCACAGCCGGCCAGCATGACCATCGTCATCAGGGCGACCAGGGGCCGTGTGACGGAGCCGATCCGCTTATTGGCCATCGTGAGTGTCTCCCTTCATGGATAACCGGAGTGGCAGCTTCATTGGCGACGCACCACAACGCAGCCGGCACTGTAACCGGCCCCAAAGGAGCAGACCACCCCCAGCGCACCCGGCGACAGGTCGGCATGGTGCAAATGGAAGGCAATGATGGAACCTGCTGAGCTGGTATTGGCATAGCGGTCGAGGATGATCGGCGCCTGGATGGCATCGGGATCGTGACCCAGTACCCGCCGCGCGATCATGTCGTTCATGTGGCGGTTGGCCTGATGCAGCCACAGGCGGGAAAGGTCATCGCCGGAGAGCTCGAGGCTGGCCAGGTGATCGCTGATCAAGGCCGCCACCATGGGGCAGACCTCCTTGAATACGCGCCGACCTTCCTGCACGAAAAGCTTGTCGACCGCCTGCGGATCGCTGTCGGTGACTCGGTTGAGGAAGCCGGCGTTGTTACGGATGGCATTCGAGAAGCGCGTCACCAGGCGTGTGCCGAGGACCTCGAAGCGCACCTCGGCGGTAGCCAGCTCCGCATCTTCCAGCACCACGGCGGTACAGGCATCACCGAAGATGAAATGGCTGTCACGGTCACGGAAATTGAGGTGCGCCGAACAGATCTCCGGGCTGACCACCAATGCGCGCTTGACGTTACCTGAGCGAATGGCACTGGTAGCCATTTCAATGGCGAAGGTGGCCGACGAGCAGGCCACGTTCATGTCGAAGGCACAGCCGGTAGCGCCCAGTGCCGCCTGGAGTTCCACCGCCACCGCCGGGTAGGGACGCTCCAGGTTGGAACAGGCGACGATGACCAACCCGATGTCACCGGCCTCGACACCCGCGGCCGCCAGTGCCTGCCGGGCCGCCGACAGGCCCATCTCACATTGGATCGATGGTTCGTCGTTGGCGCGCTGGGGCAGGTGCGGACGCATGCGTTCGATATCGAGAATCCCCTCGGCATCCATCACGTATCGGCTGTGGATACCCGATGCCTTGACGATGAACTCACTGCTGGAATGGGCCAGCGGTACTGCCTCACCGGACTCGATGGCAGCCGCATTGCGGCTGTTTTCCGCATCGACCCAGCGGTTGAACGACGCCACCAGGGCATCGTTATCGATGGCGTGCGCCGGCGTAAAGAGCCCCGTGCCGGTGATCACGACGTCTGTCATGGTGTTCTCCTGCTCGTGCGGCCACCTGGCCGCCTGTTCTGTACCGGACACCGGCCTCTCCGATGTCCCAATATCCTGGGCCACGTCCCGCCTGCCCCCACCTGCTGCTGTCGTTAACCGCCGGCCGGCCTTGCCCCTGTCAATTCGGCCCAGCGTCGCTCCAGGCGCTTGGTGGATACCGGCATTCGGGTGCCGAGCTGCTGAGCGAACAGCGACACACGCAGTTCCTCGATCCACCAACCGAACTCGACTAGTTCCGGGTCCTCGTGCCCACCACGCCGCTGGCTCTCGCGCCGGGCCGCCAGACGTGCCTCCAGGTCCTGCACCATCTGCATGTGCATCTGGTCGCGCATGCGCTCCCGCGGTGCCTTCTCCAGACGAAGCAGCGCGGCTTCCATGTAGCGTGGGTATTCGAAGAGCCATTCACCGGCCTCCCCCACGAAGCCAGGGTGTACCAGACGCTGCATCTGGGCCTTGATGTCACTGTAAACCAGCGCCAGTGCCAGGCTGAGATTGCCCTTCAACGCCTTGGTCACTGCCAGGTGCCCTTCGAGTGAGGCCTGCAGTGTAGCGACCAGGGTTTCGGCATGCGGCAGAAGCCCTGCGGCACAACGGCTGAGGCGGGTCTCCAGCTCCTCCCGGGAACGCGGCAGGGGTGACGTTGCCAGCACCTGGGTGAACACGGCTTCTACCACGTCCTCATTGAGCTGCCGTTTGCTGCCGACCTTGGCAAACAGCAGTGCACAGGTATGGAGGCCGGAGAGCCGCTCGATGGCCTTGACCTGCTCCGGCAGCCTCGCCATGGCCAGCCTCGCCACACCGGTGCGATGCGCCTGCTCGGCCTTGCCAGGATGATCGAAGAGTTCGACCCGAAAGATCTCGCCATCGGGCACGAGCGCCGGAAAGGCTTCGACCCGTATGCCGGCCTGCGTGGTCACTCGGGACGGCGGCAGCGCCTCTACGGGCAGGTCCGTGACCGCCTCAGCGGCACTGGCTTCCGCGGCCAGGGCCCTGGCGCCTTCGCCGGCGGCGGCCTCAAAACGGCGCTCCAGGGCCCGGGCATCGCGCCCCTCGCCCAGCGTCTTCCCCTCGTGATCGACCACCTTCAGGTTCATGATCAGGTGCGGCTCGACCTGCTCCGTGCGCCAATCGTCTGGATGAACCCGCGCACCGGTCTTGCGGCGCAGGAACTCGCCCAAGGCCTCGGTCAGGGGGATGTCGTCGGGCACCATCGCCTCGAGGGCAGCATCCACCCAGTCCGGAATCGGCACCACCTGGCGTCGCAGCGACTTGGGCAGCGACTTCAGCAGTGCGATGCACTTGTCACGCAACAGGCCCGGCACCAGCCACTCCAGGCGTGCCAGTGGCAGCTGGGGCAACATGGCAGCCGGCACTGTCAGGGTCACGCCGTCGTCGGGCGCACCAGGCTCGAAACGATAGCTCAATGGGTAGCGTACTCCATTCAGCATCAGTTCATCCGGGTATTGTTCCTGGGTGATCTCTTCGGCTTCACGAGCGAGCAGTGCCTCACGGTCGAACTTGAGAATGTCGGGGTCGTCGCGCTCGGCTTGGCGCCGCCAATGCTCAAATCCCTTGCCGTTGTGAATGTCGGCGGGAATTCGGGCGTCGTAGAAAGCGAACAGCGTTTCTTCATCGACCAGAATATCACGCTTTCGCACCCGATCCTCTAGCCCCTCGACCTCTTCGACCAATGCGCGGTTGTGGTCGAAGAAGTCTCCCCGAGTGCGGAATTCGCCTTCCACCAGGGCGCGACGCAGGAACAGCTCACGCGCCTCACCGGGGGCAATGGGGCCATAGTGAACCTTGCGACCCGAGACGATGGGCAGCCCGAACAGGGTCACCTGCTCATTGGCCACCACCTGGGCACGCTTCATTTCCCAGTGGGGGTCGCTATGGGTGCGCTTCACCAGGTGGTCGGCCAGAGGCTCTATCCACTGCGGCTCGATCCTGGCGACCGTGCGGGCGAACAGCTTCGACGTCTCCACCAGCTCGAAGGCCATCAACCACTTGGGTGACTTCCTGGCCAGCCCCGACCCGGGGTGGATGAAGAACTTACGGTTGCGCGCCCCCAGGTATTCGCGGTTCTCGGTGAGCAGGCCCAGGTGGGACAGCAGCCCGGGAAGCAGCGCCTTGTGAAGCTGCACGGCGCTCTCGCGATGTGCCCGTTCCCTGGCCTGCTCGTCCTCGACCTCATGCGTCGTCCGCGTGGGAGGAGGCACCTCGATCTCCATCTCGCGCAGCAGCTGGCGCAGCTGGCGAAAGGTGTCATGCCATTCGCGAAGGCGCAGGTAATTCAGGTAGTGCTCCTTGCACCAGCGCCGCAGCCGGTTGCCGGAAAACTCGTCACGCGCCGCCTCGAAGCCATGCCAGAGGTTGAGCAGCGCGACGAAATCGGAGTCCGGATCCTGCCAGCGTCGATGGGCCTGATCGGCGGCCTCGCGCTTGTCCGCCGGCCGGTCGCGAGGATCCTGCACCGCCAGTGCCGAGACCACGACCAGCACCTCGCGCAGCCCACCCTGCTCCGCGCCGGCCAGCACCATTCGGGCCAGGCGGGGGTCGATCGGCAGCCGGCTCAGCTTGCGGCCCAGCGGCGTCAGCCGGTTGGCCTGGTCCACGGCGCCCAGCTCGAACAGGAGGCGGAAGCCATCCTTGATGAAACGGGCATCCGGCGGGTCGACGAAGGGGAAATCCTCGATGTCACCCAGCTTCAGCGACAGCATGGACAGGATCACCGAGGCCAGGTTGGTGCGCCGGATCTCGGGGTCGGTGAAGCCCGGGCGAGAGAGGAAGTCCTCCTCGTCATAGAGGCGAATACAGACACCTTCCGCCACCCGGCCACAGCGCCCCTTGCGCTGATCGGCACTGGCCTGGCTGATCGGCTCCACCGGCAGGCGCTGAATCTTGGACTTGTAGCTGTAGCGGCTGATACGCACCAGCCCGGGATCGATGACATAGCGTATGCCCGGCACCGTGAGCGAGGTCTCGGCAACATTGGTGGCGAGCACGATGCGACGTCCGGCATGAGGCGCGAAGACCCGGTTCTGCTCGGCGTTGGAGAGCCGCGCATAGAGCGGCAGTATCTCGGTGCCCTTGAAGTCGGCGCGCCGCAGGGTATCCGCCGCCTCACGGATTTCACGCTCCCCGGGCAGGAAGATCAGGATATCCCGGGGACCATGGAACCAGCGCTTCTCGCGTTCGACCGACTCGATCTCTTCCACCGCATGGAGGATGCCCTCCTGCAGCGTTCGGTCGGCCTCGTCTTCGGCGTCACGCACCAGGGGCCGATAGCGCACCTCCACCGGATAGGTGCGGCCCGAAACCTCCACCACCGGTGCCGGCCTTGGCTCGCCATCCTCACCGGGCAGGGAGAAATGCGCGGCGAAACGCTCCACATCGATGGTCGCCGAGGTGATGATCACCTTGAGATCGCGACGACGTGACAGCAGCCGTTTCAGATAGCCGAGCAGGAAGTCGATATTGAGGCTGCGCTCGTGAGCCTCGTCGATGATGATCGCTTCGTAGCGGGTGAGATCCGGGTCATGGCGCGTTTCGGCCAGCAGGATACCGTCGGTCATCAGCTTGATCAGGGTGTCGTCGCTGGTTTCGTCGGTGAAGCGCACCTGGTACCCCACCTGTCCGCCCAGGGGCACGGCCATTTCCTCGGCGAGCCGCGTCGCCACGGAGCGTGCCGCCAGCCGACGCGGCTGGGTATGGCCGACCAGGCCGCGACGCCCCAGGCCCAGCTCCAGGCAGAGTTTGGGCAGCTGGGTGGTCTTGCCGGACCCCGTCTCCCCTGCCACCACCACCACCTGGTGTTCGCGCAAGGCGGCAAGAATGTCGTCGCGACGCTCGACCACCGGCAGGGATTCGGGATAGGCCAGCGTCACCGGCATTGCCGCACGCTGTGCAACCAGCGCGGACGAACGCTCGACGGCTCGACCGGCCTCGGCGACCCCCCGGTCGGCCGGCTTGCCCTCTTTCAGGCGCCGACCCAGCCCGTCGAGCCGACGTCCGAGCCCGGCACGGTCACGCAGCATGACAGCATCGAGCGCCCGATAGAGGCGGTCGAGTTCGTTGTGTTCCGGGGCAGTGGCGGCAGAACCTGGACGGGTTGCGGTGGTCACGGCATCCTCGCGCAAATGGAAAAAACCTGCCCGCTCCGGAGAGGCCGGAACGGGCAGGTCATTGTAACGCTCAGCGGCGGGTCGCGCCTAATGGCACCTGGCGGCGACCCGGGTGGGTCAGGCCTTCTGTTCTCCCTGCTCTTCGTCGCGCAGCTGGCGACGCAGCACCTTGCCGACGTTGGTCTTCGGCAGCTCATCGCGGAATTCCACGAACCTGGGCACCTTGTAAGCCGCCAGCTCCTTCTTGCACCAGTCGCGCAGGCTCTGCTCGTCGAGGCTCTCGTCCCTGGCGACCACGAACAGCTTGACCGCCTCGCCGCTGCTCTCGTCAGGCACGCCGACGGCTGCCGACTCGACGATGCCGGGGTGTGTCGCCACAACATCCTCGATCTCGTTGGGATAGACGTTGAAACCCGACACCAGGATCATGTCCTTCTTGCGGTCGACGATCTTGATGAAGCCATCTTCCTGCAACACGGCGATGTCACCGGTGGAAAACCAGCCATCGTCGCTCAGCACCTTGGCGGTCTCCTCGTCGAGGTTCCAATACCCCTTCATCACCTGCGGACCCTTGACGCACAGTTCACCCGGTTCTCCGAGCGGCAGGTCGTTGCCGTCGACATCCACGACCTTGACCGAGGTACCGGCCACCGGCTTGCCGATGGTGCCGAGCTGAATGTCGTCGACCGGGTTGAAGCTGACAACCGGAGAGGTCTCTGTGAGCCCGTACCCTTCGGCGATATCGCAACCCGTGACCTCCTTCCAGCGCTGAGCCGAAGCCTTGGTCAGCGCCATGCCACCGGAAATGGTCAGGTGCAGGCGCGAGAAGTCGAGACTGCGAAAGTCATCACGGTTGCACAGGGCATTGAACAGCGTGTTCAGCCCAATGAAGGCCGTGAACTTGATGCTCTTCAGTTCCTTGACGAAGTTGTCCAGATCGCGAGGATTGGTGATCAGGATCGAGTGGTTGCCGGTTTTCATCAGGAACAGGCAATTCACGGTAAAGGTATAGATGTGGTAGACCGGCAGCGGCGCGATCACCACCTCCTTGCCCTCGTCCAGGCCTGGGCCTATGGCCGCTTCCGCCTGCAGCATGTTGGCCACCAGGTTGCAGTGGGTCAGCATGGTGCCCTTGGGCATGCCGGTGGTACCGCCGGTGTATTGCAGCGCCGCGATATCGTCCAGTTCGCGCTCGACTTCGCGATGATTGCGCGAAGCACCGTCCTTCAGCGCCTTGCGGAACGGCACCGCCATGGGCAATGAGTAGGACGGCACCATCTTCTTGACATACTTGACCACGGCATTGATCAGGAAGCGCTTGGGGAAACCGTGCAGGTCGCCAAGCTCGGTGACCAGCACATGCTCGATATCGGTGCGGTCGAGCACCTTCTCGAGCTTGTCCGCCATGTTGGCGAGAATGAGGATTGCCTTGGCACCGGAATCCTTGAACTGGTGGGCCATCTCGCGCTCGGTATAGAGCGGGTTGGTATTGACCACCACCAGACCGGCACGCATGGCGCCGAATACCGCCACCGGGAATTGCAGCACATTAGGCAGCTGGATGGCGATGCGGTCTCCCGGCTGCAGCCCGGTTTCATGCTGTAGCCAGGCGGCAAAGTGTCCGGAGAGCTTGTCCAGTTCGGCGAAGGTGAGGGTCTGCCCCATGCAGGTGAAGGCGGGGTTATCGGCGAAGCGTTTCACCGCCTCATGGAAGACATCCATGAGCGACCGGTAATTTTCCATCCCCTTCAGCTCGGGTCCAGTCAGAATCTGGGCATTGGCGTGCTCACTCATCAACATTATCTCCGCAGCATCGTCGACGTCGGTCGCTCACCATCGAGCATCGACCGTTTTTATTGTGGCCAGGCGGCTAAGATATACCAGGCGCCACACCACTGTAAAACAGTCGATTGAAACAGACGTTCAAGTCCAGGCCATCCGTCCCTTTGGCAAGCTGCTGTCTCCAAAGCTGGGCAAAAACCGCCAAAAAGGCAAATAGGGGCTTCCACGCTAGCCCCCGACCCTGCCGTCAGTCGACCACCTCACCAGGGGCCGAAGCGGGCCTCGATCTTGCCATGACGCCAGACCAGAAGCTCACCCGGCTGCATTCGCACCCACTCCTCATTACAGGTCAGTGGCTCGGTGGCCACCACCGATACGACGTCTGCAATGGTGGTGTGTTCGGCAAAGTTCACCGTCAGTTCGGCATCGGAAAGCTCGGCCTTGCCGAAGGGTGCACGCCGAGTGATATGGGCAAGCTTGGTGGAGCAGTAGGTGTAAAGATACTCACCGTCTGCCAACAGCAAGTTGAACACGCCCAGGCTGCGCAGCCGCTCACAGAGCGCATGCAGCCATTGCCAGAGCGCTATAGACTCGCCATGCGGCGGGGCGTCGGGGAAACGGTGGCGCAGTTCAGCCAACAGCCAGCAGAAGGCATGCTCACTGTCGGTATCGCCCACCGGACGGTAGAAACTGAGCGGCAGAGCCTGCCAGCCCTCGAGCTGACCGTTATGAGCATAGCACCAGGTACGTCCCCACATTTCCCGCGTGAAGGGGTGGGTATTGGCCAGGCGCACTTCTCCCACGTTTGCCTGGCGAATATGGCTGATGGCGATGTGAGACTTGATCGGGTAATCGGTGATCAGCCGAGCGATCGGCGAGCGAATCGAGGGGTGCGGATCGCGAAAGTCGCGATAACCTCCCGCTTCGTAGAACGCGATACCCCAGCCATCCCGATGCGGTCCAGTGCCGCCGCCACGGTGCAGAAAGCCGGTAAAGCTGAAACAGATATCCGTGGGCACGTTGGCACTCATACCCAACAACTCACACATGCGGCTCCTCCCGTTGCGTCGTCGTGAAGCGTCGACGCCCGCGCCGCTGCTGGCGCCGCCAGATCAGACCCAGCAACAACAGCACCACAGCGACCAGCAATACCAGCCCCCAGATACGTGGATCCTGCCTGCCGGCCTCGAGCTGTCGGTCCAGCATGGGCCGCCAGTCGTCCCATTGGCTCTGGGCCAGACGCGGGAGTCGCTCCACGAGGGTGAGGAGCCGATCCATGCTGCCGGGTTGCGAGACGGGAGCGCGCGCTTCACGCACTGGATCCAGCTCTTCATGGAAGCGCTCGATACCCAGCACTGCAGGGCCTTCAGCCTGGTCGATCGCGGTCTCGCCCTGGGGGAAAAGCAACAGCCTGGGCAGGCGCAGCTCACGTGTTTCACCGTCGAGCGTGACCTCTGCTCGCAACAGCAATGGCTGACTTAGCCCGGGATCCAGCGCCGGCAGCTCGATCATCCAGCGCCGTGACACCAGCGGCTCGGCGTCCAATCGAGCCCCCTGCAGCTGCCCATGCAGACGCGTATTGTCGTGATCCAGCAACGGATGTTCGGCCGTCAACACGACGCGTTCGGCCTCCTCCTCGTGACGCGCCGCGATGGCCGGCAGGACGTTGACCGCTTGAATCCGCTGGCGCCGGAAGCCCTGTCCCTCGGCTCGAATCACCAGTTGGGCCGTTCCCGTCAGCGCAGGTGCCGGCAAGGTACCGGTGAAGCGCTCCTCCGCCTGCTCGAGCACCACCGCCGACTGGGTCGAACCCGTGTCGTCATGCAATGAGACGGTCATCTCCAGATGCGCTGGCAGCGCATCCTGGTTGACAGTCTCCCCTTCATGGGTCAGCCAGGCTTCGAGTGGCACGTCGAAACCCAGGTAGAGCGAGCCGGGAATGCCACTGGTCTGCAGGCTCAGCGGTGAGGCGATGGTGATCCGGCTATCCTTGTCCACTCCCCCTTCGAGCCGCCACTGCCCAGGCATGGGGTTCGGGACCTGCACCAGATCATAGCGCGACTCGCTTCGCCAGGTGGCGCCCGCGGGTGGAGATTCCGCCGTGAATCGACTGCCATCCGGACCGATCAGAACCGGAGGCGACCCTTCGCGATCGTCAGACTCATCCTTCCCGTCGTGAAACAGCAGGGCAGTGAAGCCATCGAGGCCAGGCTCGACGAGAAATTGATCGTCGGTCAGAGGCAGGCGATCGCTGGGGAAGATGCGATCGAAGATATTGAGGAACGCGCCCAGCAGGGCGTCCGGGCTCTCGACCGGGGCCGACAGGCCGCCGGTCTGCTGGGACAGGCGCTCCACCAGGTCCAGGTCGGCCTCGTCAGAGAACGCAATGGCATGAATCGCGACGTCCCCGGCGGCCAGGCGGGGGCCGAGTGACTCCAGCAATGTCCGGCGGGAGACATCGTCGACGCCCGGCTTGGCACCGAGCCTCGGGGACAGGTCGATCACTCCATCGGTCAGCAGCACCAGATGGCGATGGCCATCGGTTTCGGGAGCCGCCGCGTCACGAATGGCGGACTCGATGTCGGTGAACTGCTGATACTCCACCAGCCGGGGCGCCAGCGACATCGCCTGTTCTCGCCAGGCGGAAGTCACCGGCCCCTGGGGCAGCGGATTCTCGACGCGCTCACCGAAGGTCCAGACGCCGGCTCTCGCCCCGCTGGGCAGCAAGGCCACCAGCAGCTCCAGCGCCTCCGCGGCCAGCTGCTCCGGATCGTTATGGCGCATGCTGCCGGAAACGTCGATGATCACCCTGACGTCCGGCCGCTCCTCCAGAGGGGCCGCAGGAAGGCTACCCGACAGCAACGCTGGAACCAGCAGCACTGCCAGCCAAAGCCAACTCTTATGCAACACCCTCCCCATCGGGGCTCCCTAGCCGATCATCGGCTCACGGCGCTCGCGCGGCTCACGGGATTGTCCACCGTCGCGGCCATCACGCCCATTGTTATCGTCATCGTCGATGTGCATTTCGTCATCGGTCGGTCGCAGCATCCACCATTGCAGCAGCCCAACGGCGATTCCCAGCCCGGCGCCGGCCACCACCAGCAGAGCGGAAGACATCATCGCAGTCGCATTGCGCTCGAGAAAGGCCACGGTTGCCACTACCACGGCCGGTGCCATCCCGGTATAGAATTCGTCTTCCTCCACCAGTGGCAAGCGGAAACGCGTGGGCACCCAGAGTATCCCCGCCACCGCCCAGGTAAGAGGTAACCGCAACAGGCGCGGCAGGAAAGCCAGTCCCAGATAGCCGGTGACGAGTATCACCAGCGACAAACCCAGATAGGTCAGCCATAGTAGGGACATCGAATCGGTCGTCAGCATCGATACCTCTTTATCAGCGCTACGGTCGGCCGAGAGTCGGACCGCACAGGATGGAATTCGTTATTGAGTATGGTACACGCGACCCAATGAAAGCACAGCCACCCCGTAACACCAGCGAAACGACGTCAACCGACGAGCCCCCCTTTTCCCCCGTCACCCGCTTTCGCCGCGCCGAAGAGCCCGAGTGGCACTGGCTCGAGAATCGTGACGACCCGGACGTCAGCGCCTTTCTCGAGGCGGCCAACCAGGAATCCCGCGCCTGGATGATGCCCCTCGACGGCCTGGTGGAACGGCTTTACCACGGCCATCTGGCACGCCGGGAGCTTGCGGTTCATGGCCTGAAAACGGCACTGGACCACCACACCTACTGGAGCGAGACGGCGGCCGATGCCGACTATCCGGTCTGGTGGCGACATCCCAATGGCCGCGAGCAGGAAGCCACCGCCTTTCTCGACTTGCATGCCAGGGCCGAACGGCAGCGATTCCTCGAGCTCGGCGACATGGCATTGTCACCGGACGAGCACTGGCTTGCCTGGACCGAGGATATCAGCGGCGATGAGCGCTACACACTCTATATCAAGCACCTGCCCTACGGCGAACCGATTGCATTGCTCGATGATATCGCCTCGGAGCTGAGCTGGGCCGAGGATAATCGCACGCTGCTTTTCACCCGGTTCGACGCGACCCAGCGTCCGGACAGCATCTGGCGGCTACCTCTCAGCCTGGAAGCCGGCGCCACTCCCCGGGCGGAAGAGCCAATATGCATGCTGCAGGAGTCGGACCCCGAGTTCTGGGTCGGCCTGGGCAAGACACGCTCACGCGAATGGCTGGTACTGGATAGCGCCTCCAAGGACACCAGTGAATGCTTTCTGGTCCCCGCCCGGGAGCCCGCTACCGTCCCTCGCTGCTTCCGCCCCCGGGAAAAAGGGGTGGAGTACGGCGTTGAGCATCGCCCCGGCCACTTCTACGTCCTGCATAATCGCGAGGCGCCGCACTTCCGCCTGGACAGGGTGGACGAAGCTCAGCCCGATGGCGTCTGGCAGCCGCTGGTTGAACATCGCGAGGAGGCAACGCTGGAGGGTGTCGATGCCTTCGCCTGGGGCCTGGTATTGACCGAGCGTGACCATCACGAAGCGCAGGTTCACGTGCGCGTCATCGAACTTGACCCCCACCATACGGTCACCCTCGATGTCCGCCTGCCTCTGCCCGAATCGCCGTGTAGCCTGATGCTGGGAGACATGCCGCACTTCGCCAGCCGACGCCTGCGCTTGCGTGAGGAGTCCTTCGTCATGCCGGTGCGCTGGCTGGAGCACGACCTGGATAGCGGCGAACGCCAGGTAGTGAAGACCCAGACGATCCATGGCGACCTGCAGCCCGACGCTCTCTCCTGCCAGCGGATCTGGGCCACGGCCCACGATGGCGAGCGCATTCCCGTCTCGGTGGTGATGCGTGCCGACCTTGTCGGTCATCCCCTTCCCACCCTGCTCTATGGCTACGGCGCCTACGGAGAGGTGCTCGATCCCTGGTTCTCGGTGGCCCGTCTCGAGTTGCTCAGTCGCGGCATGGCCTTCGCCGTTGCCCATGTTCGCGGTGGTGGCGACCGCGGCGAGCCCTGGTATCTCGCCGGCAAGATGGAGTACAAGGAGAACAGCTTCCGGGACTTCCTGGCGGCACGCAACGCCCTGGTCGATCAGGGCTTCAGCGATGGTGAGCGCATTGCAGCCTACGGCGCCAGCGCAGGCGGCCTGCTGGTCGGCGCCAGCCTCAACCTGGCCCCTGAGGCATTCTGCGCGGCCGTCCTCGACGTCCCTTTCGTCGATGTCCTGCGCACCATGGAGAACCCTGACCTGCCACTGACCACGGCCGAGTATACGGAGTGGGGCAACCCCGATACCCCGGACATGCGCCGGCACATTCGCAGCTACTCCCCCCTCGACAACCTCTCGGCCCTGCCCTATCCGGCTCTCTTCCTTCAGGGCAGCTGGCACGACTCCCGGGTGCCCTACTGGGAGCCTGCCAAGCTATACGCCCGCGTCACTGAACTCGGCTCGGCCCGCGGGCCAGTCCTGATGCGCACCGACATGGATGCCGGCCATGGCGGCGCTTCGGGCAGGTTCAAGGCCTGGCACGATAACGCCCGCCAGGACGCCTTTACCCTGTGGGCGCTGGGGCTCGCGTCCAGCGGCACAGCGGGGTGAAACACGGCAGGCCCGGCTTGACGCCGGGCCCGCTGGCTCTCTGAGATGACACGACAGGCGATCAGCCATCAATCGGCAGTATCGCAATGATATAGTCTTCCAGTTGCTCATCCGGCACATCCCGATGAGAGACGGCAAAGCTGCGCACGCTGACCCCCTTGCGGTGGACGCGCTCCGGGTCCCCCGAGATGAGCGGATGCCAGGCCGCGAGCTTGCGCCCCTCGGCCACACGACGATAGGCGCAGGATCTGGGCAACCAGCGAAATTCGTCGATGCGCTCGGGCGTCAGCCGCGTACAATCCGGCACCCGGGCTTGACGGTTGGCGTAGTCGCTGCAGCGGCAACTATGGATATCGAGCAGCTCACAGGCCACGCCCAGGACGGCCAGGTCACCGGTGTCGTCGTCCTGGAACTTGAGCAAGCAGCACTGGCCGCAGCCGTCGCACAGGGCCTCCCACTCTTGCGCGGTGAGCTCCTCGAGCGGGTACTGCTCCCAGAATCGTTCACGCATCACCGAGCCTCCCGGTTGGCGGCAGCATGCTCAGTAGCGCGCCTCGGTGGGGGTCCGGTAGAGATCCATCAGATACTCCTCCTTGGCGGGGGGCATCTGAAAGTAGTATCCCTTGTCTCGAATTCCCGCCATGACATCGCTCGCCTTGGCGCGTGCCATCGGCTTGTCCGCCGTCAGGATTAGCGTCATGGTCGAGACCGGCTTGCCGAAGCGTTCGAGCAATGCTTCGGGCACGTCCTTCAAGCCCTGGCGCTTATCCACGTAGAGGTACATCTCTTCCTTGCGCGAACTCTTGAAGATCTCGCACAGCAGCTTGTCGCCTTTCATGCGGTCGTCAGTCATGATTCATTCACCTCGGTAAGCGCGCTATCGAGAGCCTCGGCAAGGCACTCGCCCCGCCATCCACCCGGCAGGGGCAGCTCCTCGCCCTTCAGGTCGGCGGTTACCATGGACTCGAGCTCACGGCGGCGCAGCAACACCTCCGGTGCCAGGCCCAGTCGCTCGGCCTCTCCGTTGACCACTCGCTTGAGTGCCTTGAGACGTCGCTTGAAAGCCGGGTCCATGGGGGAAGGTAGCGCAGGGGGCAAGGCCTCGTCCTCGGCGCCCCTGGCCTCCTTCACCAGTGCCAGCAGCGTGTCGCCGTCGCGCTTGATGAGCCCCGGCTTGATGTCGTCGACCTCGGCAAGCTGATACCGATTCTCCGGCATGCGTTCGGCGATGCCATAGAGGACCCGATCATTCACCAGCCACCCCCGTGGCAGGTTGCGTCGCCGCGCCTCGCCTTCCCGCCATATCGTCAACAGCCGGTAGGCTTCCATCTGACGCGGGGAGAGCCGCCACAGCTGGCGGTGACGCAGATACCACTGCCCGTCCGCTCCCTCACTGCGTAGAGCCTGGGCCACCAGCTCGCTGCAATCCGCTTCCAACCAGCTCATGCGACCCAACTTCTCCAGGGACTCGCGCTGGTGCTCCCAGACCTTGAGCAGAAAGACAACGTCCAGGGCCGCATAGAGGCACTGGGATTCGCTCAGCGGGCGCACCAGCCAATCGGAGCGCGTCTCGTCCTTGGGCAGCACTTCGCCGGTCCAGTGCTCGACCAGGCGCTGATAGCCCATGGCCGCATCCTCCCCCAGCAGGGACTGGGCGATCTGGGTATCGACCAGTGGCGCCACCGCCCCGCCCGCCCAGTGAGCGAGCACCTCCAGATCCTCGCTGCTGGCATGCAACAGCTTGAGCGGCCCTTCTCCCAGCAAGCGTCGGAAGGCATCGGTGCAGTCCACGGCCAGGGGATCGATCAGCCAGGCCGGCCCGCCGGCGGAGAACTGGATGAGCGCCGGCACCGGATGGAAAGTCTTCTCGCGAAAGAATTCGGTGTCCAGGGCGATGACCGAGGCATCCGCCACTTCGGCACAGGCAGCGTCTAGGGCATCGGGCGTATCGATCCAGCGAATCTCGGGGGTCAGGGACATGCGGTCATCCGGCAATAGGAAAAGTGAATCAGTCGCCGCGAAACGGCAGGCGACCATTGAACGCGCGGCTGAGCGTGCCACCGTCGACATATTCCAGCTCGCCACCCATGGGCACACCATAGGCGAGCCGTGACAGCGATACCCCATATCGCTCGGCCAGTTGAGCGGCAATATAGTGGGCCGTCGCCTCGCCCTCCACGGTGGGGTTGGTCGCCAGGATGACCTCCGTCACCCCGCCTTCGGCCACGCGCGCTTCGAGCTGTTCCAGGCCGATATCTTCCGGGCCGATGCCATCGAGTGGCGACAGATGCCCATGGAGCACGAAATAGCGCCCCTTGTAGCCGCCGGCCTCTTCGATGGCCAACTGGTCGGCCGGCGACTCCACCACACAGAGCAGCGCATCATCACGTCGCCCGCTGGAACAGATAGTGCAGATATCTTCTTCAGTCAGCGTACGGCAGCGACGGCAATAGCCAACCTCTTCCAGTGCCTGTTCCAGCACCGCGGCCAGGCGACGGCCGCCGTCGCGGTCACGCTCGAGCAGATGCATGGCCATGCGCTGCGCGGTCTTGGGGCCGACGCCGGGCAAGACGCGCAGCGACTCCATCAGTCTCTCGACAAGGGGAGAAAAGCTCATCGCTTAGAAGGGCATCTTGAAGCCCGGCGGCAGGTTAAGCCCCGCCGTCGCCTCCTCCATCTTCTCACGGGAGCTGGCTTCCACCTTGCGTACGGCATCGTTCACCGCGGCGGCCAGCAGATCTTCGAGCAGCTCCTTGTCCTCCTCCATGACACTCTGGTCGATATCGACCTTGCTCACATCATGACGACCGTTCATGGTCACCTTGATCATGCCGGCCCCGGCTTCGCCGGTCACTTCGGCCTTGGCGACCTCCTCCTGGACGCGCTGCATCTTTTCCTGCATCTCCTGGGCCTGCTTCATCAGGTTGCCCATTCCACCTTTCATCATGGTCGTTCCTCTCGTTTGGCTAAAAGCGACTGGTCGGTGTCAGGCCCGCGGCGATGCCTCGGCCGGCTTGACGCTGGAGGTGATCAAGCGTGCGCCGAACGCCTCCTGCAACTGGCGCACGTGCGGATCTTTCTCGAGGGCCTCGACCGCCACGGCATGTCGCTCCGCGGCAATGCGATCGGCACGCTGTCGAGGGGTCTCCACCGCCTCCGGCAATGGCCCCGCCTCGATGATCACCTGACGCGTCACGCCGATGCCAGCCAGGGCGTCCTGCACTCGCCGGACATGGATCTCGGCATTCATGGCGTCCTGGCTCGGGTCCAAGCGCAACAGCAGACGGGTACCATTGTCGGATTCGACCACACAATGTGCTGCCAGGTTGCGTGTCAAGCCTCCCAAGCCCAGGGAATCGAAACGTTCCAACCAGGCCGAATGGTCGAAAAGTGCAGAGTCGTCGTCGGATACCTCCCCACTTGTCGGTGTCTCGGCGGGGACGGAATATGGCGTCTCCGCTGCCACATTCGCTTCTACAACAGCCGCTTCCACAACAGCCGCTTCCACGACCGCAGTCGGCTCGGGAGTTGTCTCGGGAGCCGTTTCAAGGACATTAGCCGGTCTGGGAGCCGCCGATTGATGGGCAGCAACCACAGTTTCCCCGGCATGCGGCGCCGGAGGGGGGGCAACGGCCACCTCGTTCGCCTCCTCCCCTAGGCCAAAGTTCTCGGTTTCAGCCACCGGCGGCGGTGCCGACGGTGCGTTCGGTGACGTGTCCGGCACCGCCTCCCAGGGAGGCGGTGCTTCGGCCCGGCCCTGTGCCCTGGGCGGCTCACCCATCGGTTCCGATTCCGGCAGGCCATAGGTGTGAGACGAAGCGGTGTCAGGCGAAGCGATGCCAGGCGAAGCGGTGTCCGGCCCTGCGGCGACGGGCGTATCCCCGGCAGGATGAGAGCCGCCTGGCACGCCGTCTCCGGAAACCGATGGCGTGGCTGGGCCGGGCTCCCCCCGCAGGGGCAGTGGTGTCTTCGCCGGCTGAGGCACACCCTGGGGACGGAAGGCCAGCATGCGCAGCAGCGTCATCTCCAGGGCGGTACGCAGGTCGGGAGCATGAGCCATGTCGCCGCGCCCCTGGATGCCGATCTGATAGTAGAGCTGTATGTCCTCGGGCGTGAAGCGTGCAGCCAACCCCAGCAGCAGGTCGCGGTCGCCATGGCTGTTGTCCAGCGCCCCGGGCACCATCTGGGCAACCGCCAGGCGGTGCAGGACACCGGTGACATCGTCGAGCACCGCAGCGAAATCCGGCCCCTGTTCCGCCAGCTGGGACACCTCATTCAATACACGCGCCGCATCGACCTCCGCCAGCGCCTCGACCAGCGCCACCACATGGCGGTGGTCCAGGGTGCCAAGCATGGCGGCCACATCGACGTGGCAAATCTGTCCCTGGCCAAAGGCAATGGCCTGGTCGGTCAGGCTCATGGCATCGCGCATGGAGCCATCGGCCGCCTTGCCCAGCAGCCACAGGGCGCTCTCCTCGAAGCCGACCTGCTCCGCCTCGAGCACCTTGCCCAGGTGCTCGACGATGCGCTCAGGCGGCATGTTCTTGAGCGTGAACTGGAGGCAGCGCGACAGTACCGTCGGCGGCAGCTTCTGCGGGTCGGTGGTGGCGAGCAGGAACTTGACGTGGGGAGGCGGCTCTTCAAGGGTCTTGAGCAGGGCGTTGAAGCTGCTGGTGGAGAGCATGTGCACCTCGTCGATGAGATACACCTTGTAACGCCCCTGTGTTGGCGCGTACTGCACATTGTCGAGCAGTTCGCGGGTATCCTCCACCTTGGTGCGCGAGGCGGCATCGACCTCGATCAGGTCGACGAAGCGTCCCTCGTCGATGGCCCGGCAGCTGTCGCACTCGCCACAGGGCGTGGAGGTCACGCCCTCGTCACCATGACCCTTTGCCGTACAATTGAGACACTTGGCAAGTATCCTTGCCAGCGTCGTCTTGCCGACCCCGCGGGTGCCGGTGAAAAGATAGGCGTGGTGCAGGCGCCCCTGATCGAGCGCATTGACCAGCGCTCGCTGGACATGCTCCTGTCCAACCAATTCATGGAACGTGCGAGGCCGCCACTTGCGGGCCAGAACCTGATAGCTCATGCAGCGCGGAATCCTTGCAGCTGGGCTGGCTGACAGCCGGTCTGGAAGTGCCTGCTCCGTCGCGAGTACCGCCCCGGACGTGCCGACCACGAAAGCAAACCACCATTCTACCGGCTGAGGCCTGGGGCGCAAAGCGCTGGCGCCAGGCCATGGTAGAAGTGCCGACGGTGGGCCCTCTCGCTACGCCAGGTTGGCCAATTCGCGACTCCGATGCCTATAGTGGGGCTTCGCCCCGATACCGAGAACTGCGAGAGCCCCACCATGGCATCTACCGCCCTTGACCGCATCGATGCCTTTCGCATCGCCCGCCTGCCCGATATCCGCTTCGGTGACGGCAGCATCCATCTCCTGCCGACGCTGATCGCCGACCACGGCAAACGCGTGATGGTGGTCACCGGCAAGCGCTCCTTCGTCGAATCGCAGCACTGGAGCGAGTTGGTGGCGGCCCTCGAGGCGCAGGGTGCGACCTGGCATCACGTCACCATCGAGGGTGAGCCCTCGCCGCAGCGAGTGGACGCCATTGTCAGTGAGCATAGCGACCGGGACATCGATGTGGTGGTCGCCATCGGCGGCGGCAGCGTGCTGGATGCCGCCAAGGCGGTGGCAGGGCTGCTGCGCCCCGGCAACTCGGTGATGGACCACCTCGAAGGCGCAGGTCACGGCCTGCCCTACCGCGGCCCGGCGGTGCCGCTGATCGCCGTGCCGACAACCGCCGGCACCGGCAGCGAGGCGACCAAGAACGCCGTACTCAGCGTGCAGGGGGCAGACGGTTTCAAGAAGTCGTTTCGCGACGAGCGGCTGGTCGCCGCCGTGGCGCTGGTCGATCCCGAACTGCTGACACGCTGCCCCAAGGCGCAGATCGCCGCCAACGGTATGGACGCCTTCACACAGCTGCTGGAATCCTATGTCTCGCTGAATGCCAGCCCCGCCACCGACGCCTTGGCTTGGTCCGGCATGCGGGCGTTCTGCTGTGGTTTCTGGGCGGCCTGGGAGGCGGATCACGCCGCGGCTGACCGCGGCTACGGCCAGCTGGCCTACGCCTCGTTGATGTCCGGGATTACCCTGGCCCAGGCGGGCCTGGGTTCGGTACACGGCCTGGCTTCTCCGCTGGGCGCCTTCTTCCCGATTCCCCACGGCACGGTATGCGGCACCCTGGTCGCCGAGGCCACGTCGATCAACGTTGCGGCGCTGCGTCAGCGAAACGCTGGCGGTGTGGCGCTAACCAAGTTCGGCGAGGTTGGCCGCCTGGTCAGCGGTGCGCCCGAACTGAGCGACAGCGACGCCTGCGATGCACTGGTCGCGACGCTGCGCGAATGGACTCAACGGCTGGAGATGCCGAGACTGGGCGCCTACGGCATTGGCCACAGCGATATCGAACGGGTGGTCGCCGGTGCCCGGGGCGGCAGCATGAAGACCAACCCGCTGGAACTCACCGACGCCGAGCTGGGCGACCTGCTGACGAGACGGCTGTAGCTCATCTCTCGCTCAGAGGCTCGTCAAGCGTCACGGCAGGATAGCCTCCCAGCAGCGCCCTGCCCCGTTCGCGCAGGAAATCGAGCACCCTGGCCTGCTTCCAGTTTTCCCGATAGACCAACCCGAAACTGAATGCCATGGACGGCGAGAACGGCCGCATCACCACACCGTCGCGGTGAGTGAGCTGATCCTGGGCGGTAATCGGATTTATCACCGTGATACCGACATGGTTGGCTACCAGAGCGGTGATGGTGCCGATATTGGCCTCGGTCTTGCCGGCGATCTGCACCCGGTGCTGACTGGTCAACTCCAGCAGCGGGTTGGTACTGATGCTCGGCTGATTGCTGATCACCAGATGCTGGCCACTCAGGTCCTGCACGTCGATGCGCTCCTGCACCGCCAGCGAATGTCTCGCCGGTACCAGGCAGACGGCCTCGGTAGTGAACCATGGATCTACCCGCAGCACCCGCGATGTGATGGGCAGGGTGACGAAGCCGATGTCGGCATGACTCGACTCCACCGCAAGCTGGACCTCATGGCTCGACATCATGTCGAGGCTGACGCTGAATTGCCGATTCTCCTCCAATAGTGCCGCCACCAGCCGTGGCACGAAGCCGAATGACAGCCCCGGTACCGCGGCAATGCGCAGTCGCGAGGTGCCGAACTCCTTGAGCGCCAGCACGCTGTGGCGCAACTCCTCGATATTGCCCATCAGGCGCAGGATTTCCTCGTAGAGCTCACGTGCCTCAGGCGTGGCCAACAGCCGGTTCTTCTCCCTCAGGAACAGCTGGATACCCAAGTTCTCCTCCAGCTGCGCCAGGGAGCGGCTCACTCCCGACTGGGTGATACCCAGGGTGCGTGCCGCCTGGGAGGCGGTACCCGCTTCGAACAGCGTCTTGAAGATCGCCAGCGCCTTGAGGGAGTGGATATTGACATCAGCCATGACTTTAACTCATAGAATTCGATAAAAAGATCATATATTGAAATACTTGCCGTTCGCTACATAGACTGCTGACAACCGTTCACAAACAAGTAACGATAATCGAGCGTCTCAATGGACCCATCACCCCTCTTCTATCAGGCGGGCCCCGCCCTGCCCGAAATCAGCCACGCTCAAGGCGTCTATCTCTGGGACGACACTGGCAGGCAGTACCTCGACGGCTGCTCCGGTGCCATTTCCTGCAACCTCGGCCACGGCCGTGACGACATCCGCGATGCCATGCTTGCCCAGCTCGACCGCGTGGCCTTCACCTATCGCACCCAGTTCGAAAACGCCCCCGCGGTGGCCTTGGCCAAGGCCCTGGTCGGCCTCACTCACGGACAACTGGAGAAAGTCTTCTTCGTCTCCAGCGGCTCAGAGGCGGTGGAATCGGCGCTGAAGCTGGCCCGCCAGTACTTCGTTGCCAGGGGCGAGCCACAGCGGCGGCGCTTCGTTTCGCTGCGCCCTTCCTATCACGGCAGCACCCTGGGCGCCTTGGGCGTTACCGGCTATCACCCTCTGGAAGCCCCCTTCACCGATATCACCATCGGCTCCCTCAAGGTCGCCGGCCCCGATTTCTATCGCCATACCGACGCTGACGACACGCGACACGTGGCTCGGGTGCTTGCCGACACCCGTACCGCCATCGAGGCCGCCGGCCCCGACACCATCGCCGCCTTCGTGCTGGAGCCGGTGGGCGGTGCCAGCACCGGTGCGCGCATGCTCGACCGAGCCTACCTCGAGGGTATCCGGGCGCTGTGCGATGAGTACGGCTGCCTGCTGATCCTCGATGAAGTGCTTACCGGTATCGGGCGCACCGGCGCCTGGTTCGCCTACCAGCACTACGGCGTCACACCCGATCTGCTGGCCACCGCCAAAGGGCTCGGCGCCGGCTACTATCCGGTGGGAGCGCTTCTCGCCCGCGCCGACATCGTAGAGACGGTGATGGCCTCGGGCGGCTTCCAGCACGGCCACACCTATGCCGGCAACCCGCTGGCCTGCGCTACCGGTCTGGCGGTGGTGGAGGCCATGCAACGCGAAGGCGTGCTCAGCAACGTTGCCGCACGCGGCCGGGAGCTGGAGGCTGGCCTCAAGGCACTCCAAGCTCGCTTCCCCTGGGTGGGAGACGTGCGCGGCATGGGGCTGCTATGGGGCGTGGAGCTGGTGGCCGACCCAGTCACCAAGGCTCCCTTCCCCGCCGAACATAACTACTTCGCCCGGATCGCCGCACTGGCCAAGGAAGAAGGCCTTCTGATCTACCCGCGGCGCACCCTGGACGGCCTGGCCGGTGACCATTTCCTGGTCACGCCGCCACTGATCATCGACGCCGCCGACACAGCCGAGCTACTCGACCGCCTCGAACGCGCCATGGTGCGCTTCGACCGCGAAGTGGCCGCATCGGCACCAGCGAGCGCGCTGACACCCTGACCGCCAGACGGAAAAGGCACTTTCATGACGCTTCTCTATCAGAAATATCGCCCTATCGAGGAGGCCGTTGCCGCCATCCCGCATGGCGCCTCGATCATGGTCGGCGGCTTCGGCTCGCCGGGCACGCCCTTCGCCCTGATTGACGAGCTGCTGGCCCAGGGCCAGCGCGACCTCACCCTGATCAAGAACGATGCCAACGAGCCGGGCATCGGCATCGGCAAGCTGATCGAGGCTGGCCGCGTCAGCCACCTGATCACGTCGCACATCGGTCTCAACCGTGATGCCATCGCCGCGATGAACCGGGGCGAACTCCATGTGACGATGCACCCACAGGGACTCCTGGCGGAAAAGATCCGTAGTGCCGGCGCCGGCCACCATGGTTTTCTCACCGACATCGGTCAAGGAACGGAGATCGCGACTCGGCGCCGAGAGATCGAGCTGGAAGGCCGGACCTGGGGCATCGAGCCGGCGCTGTATGCCGATTTCGCTCTGGTCCACGCCGAGCGCGCCGATCGCTACGGAAATCTGATCTATCGCGCCACCGCCAGCAATTTCAATCCGCTGATGGCCATGGCCGCCGATACCGTCATCGCCCAGGCCTACCGTGTCGACGAACCCGGCAGCCTGGCGCCCGAGTCGATCCACACCCCCTGCGCTTTCGTCAGCCAGGTGGTGCAGGTCGCCCCCGCCACCAGCGAACAAGGGAGGCGCGCCCATGTCGGCTGATCAACAGCGCATCCTCACTCGCGCCGCCCGCGAGGTCATTCCGGGCCAGATCGTCAATCTGGGCATCGGCCTGCCCACCCGGCTGTTCCACTACCTGCCGGAGGACCTGGAGGTATTGGTGCACTCCGAGAATGGCGTGCTGGGCTGCCGCCCTCGCCATGCTGACGAGGCACCGGACTACGAGATGATCGACTCCGGCGGCGCCTATATCGCCACCCGCCCCGGCGCCAGTGTCTTCGACAGTGCCATCTCCTTCGCCATGATCCGCCGCAGCCGGGTCGACCTCACCTTCATGGGCGCCTTCGAGGTCGATGAGCTGGGCAATCTCGCCAACTGGAAGATTCCCGGCAAGTTCTCACCGGGTATCGGCGGCGCCATGGAGCTGGCCCAGAAGGTGAAACGTCTGGTGATCCTCTGCTCGCACAACGACAAGCACGGCAACGCCAAGATTCTCCAGCGCTGCCGCCTGCCGCTGACCGCAGAGCGCTGCGTGTCGCGGATCATCACCGACAAGGCGGTGATGGACGTGACCCCGCAGGGGCTCACCGTGGTGGATATCGCCGAGGGGCTCAGCGTTGCCGAGCTGCGCGAAGCCACCGACGCCAAACTGATCGTCGATGACGCGCAACTGGGGAGGTTCTGATGCTCACCGCCACCGAGAAGCGCATCGTGGAGCACTGCGTGGGGCTAATGGACGATACGCTGGCGCTGACCCGCGACCTGGTACGTGGCTACAGCGTACTGGGAGAGGAGCACGGCGCGCTTGCGACCATGGAACGCTGGTTCGAGCACCTCGAGCTGCCGGCCACCCGGGTACCGCTGGACGCCCCCGGCTTCGCCGAGCACCCCCACCGCGCCCCCGTCGAATGGGCCTGTGACGGACGCTACAATCTGGTGGCCCGACTCAACGCCGGCGCCCCAGGGCCACACCTGGTATTCAACGGCCACCTGGACGTGGTGCCCGCCGAGCCCACCGACATGTGGACCCGGCCACCCTGGGAGCCCTGGGAAAAGGACGGCTGGCTCTTTGGTCGTGGCGCCGGAGACATGAAGGCCGGCATCGCCGCCATGACCATGGCCGTACAGGCGGTGCGCAAGGCCGGCGTAGCCATCAACTTCCCGCTGACCCTGCAGACGGTTATCGAGGAGGAGTGCACCGGCAACGGCGCCCTGGCCTGCCTGCACCAGGGTTACAGCGGCGATTTCGTGCTGATCCCCGAGCCCTTTGGCAGCCAGATCTACGCCGGCCAGGTGGGCGTGCTCTGGTTCCGCATGCGCATCAACGGCGTGCCGGCCCATGTCCTCGACACCCGCGCCGGCAGCAACGCTATCGAGACCCTCGTCGAGTACCTGCCCGCCTTCAAGGCCCTGGAGGCCGAAATCAACGCCCTGCCGCGCCAGGCGCCCTATGACAGCCTCGATAGCCCCTTCAACCTGAGCATCGGCAAGATCGAGGGCGGCAACTGGGCCTCCAGCGTGCCGGCCCACGCCATTCTCGAAGGCCGTGTCGGCTTCCCGCCGGGCATGACGCCCAATGAGGTCATGAATCGCGTGCGCGAGTGCATCGAGGCGCGCCACGCCGAGCTCGGCGATGGCAGCCCCACCCCAAGGGTGGAATTCCACGGCTTTCGCTCCGAGGGCTTTCTGGTCGACCTGGAGACACCGGGCATCGCGCTGCTCTCGCGCTGCCACCAGGACCTGCTCGGCGAGCCGCCGAAGTCCTATCTCTCTACCTGCACCACCGACCTGCGCGCCTTCCACGTCAGCGGCGAGATCAACGGCACCTGCTACGGCCCGGTGGCCCAGCGCATCCACGGCGTCGATGAATGCGTGGAGATCGACTCGATTCGCCACGTGCTCACCACCTATGCGCTGTTCATCCACCGCTGGGCGGAAATGGCCAAAGCTGGGGAGAGCGAATCATGAAAGAGGCCTATCTGGTCGACTACACCCGCAGCGCCTTCACCCGTGCCCACCCTCGCAAGCCGGAGGTCGACGGCTGGGCAGACACCCGCGGTGACGCCCTGCTCGCCCAGGTGATCGACGGCCTGCTTACCCGCACCGGCCTCAATCCCCAGGCGGTGGAGGATCTCAGCGTCGGCTGTGCACTGCCGGTCAAGGAGCAGTGGAGCTTTGGTGGGCGCTATCCGCTGTGGCTCTCCCGGAAGTTGGGGCCGCAGGGCCGTGACTGCGCCACCCGCCAGATCGACCAGCAGTGCGGCTCGGGGCTTGCCGCCCTGCGCAGCGCCGCCCGGGAGATACAGGTCGGCGCAGTGGAGGTGGCCGTGGCCGGCGGCTTTGAAAACATGACCCGTGTCCCCATGGGCCCCGCCCTGTTCAAGGAGGGTACGCTGACCTCACCCGAGGCGCTGAATGGTGCCGAATGGCTCGAACTCGAGGTGGCGTTGAACATGGGCCTCACCGCCGAGCGCCTGGCCCAGGCGGCTGGCATCGCGCGCGACGAAATGGACGCGTTCGCCTTGGCGTCCCACCGCCGCGCCGCCCGGGCCGATGCCGAGGGCCACTTCGACGGCGAACGCCTGGCGCTGGCCAATCCTGCCGGAGATAGCATCGAACGCGACGCCAATATTCGCCCCGATACCAGCCTGGAACGCCTGGCCGGGCTCGCTCCGGTCTTCCTCGAAGACGGCCGAGTGACGGCCGGCAACAGCTCGCCGCTCACCTCCGGTGCCGCCGCGGCGCTGCTGATGTCCTCGGCCGCCCTCGAGCGCCACGGCGCCACGCCGCTGGCACGCATCGTCGCCATCGCCGACTGCGGCGTGGCGCCTGAGCGCATGGGCGCCGGTGCCGCGACGGCAGCCGCGCAGGTACTGGCGCAGGCGGGGCTCGTTGCATCGCAGATCGACGCCTGGGAGATCAATGAAGCGTTTTCCGCCGTGCCGCTGCATGCCATGCGCACGCTTGGTCTAGACCCTGCAGGCGTCAACGTATGGGGCGGCGCCCTGGCGCTAGGACACCCCTTGGGCGCCACCGGCGTGCGCCTGGCTGGCACCTTGGCACGAATCCTGGCCCACCGCGGTGGACGTTATGGCTGTGCCGCCGCCTGCGTGGGTGGGGGCCAGGGCATCGCAATGATCATCGAACGTGTGTGACCTGGAGGTGATAAGGCAGCAAGAGCCGAACCCGTCTCGATTGCGTAAAGCAGCAACGAGACATGTCGCGACGCTGACTGTGTCGCAAATCCACAGCAACACTCCCAACAATCATCCATCACAGAGCAGGAATCGACATGACAATTCATAAAAAGTCTTTTCATCGTCCCTTTATCGGCGCCCTGGCAGTACTCGGCGTGATCTCCCTGGCAAGCATGTCGGCCCAGGCGAGAGACTTACCCGAGATTCAGGAAGACGTCTTTCAGGTCGCCAATTCTGGTGCTTATCCCCCTTTCAGCTATGTCGATACGGCCGGAAACCTGGTCGGCTTCGATGTGGATATCGCTGAAGCCCTGGCAGACAGGATGGGGGTCGAGGTCAATATCCAGACCTCTCCATGGAACGGCATCGTCGCCGCCCTGGCCGGTGGCCGCTTCGATGCCTGTATCTGCAGCATGAGCGTTACGGAAGAGCGCGAACAGGCCGTCGACTTCACCGACAGCTACTACAGTTCAGGTCTCTCCATATGGGTTCAGGCTGGCACCGATGACGTCAACAGTATCGAGGACTTCTCCGGCAAGCGAGTGGGTTCGACCCTCGGTGAGACAGGCAATCAGTGGGCCACCGAGAACGGCGAAGGAAAATGGCGCAACCAGACGTTTCAGGGCTTGCCCGACATGCTCAACGCACTCACAACAGGACGAATCGACGTCATGATCGCCGATGATATTCCCGTCTACGTGGCGCTCAATGACCAGGACCTCGCCATCAAGGAAGTCAATGTCGGTGAACTGCCCAGCTGGCCTGCCGCCATTGCCACCCAAAAGAACAAGCCACAGCTCCAGGAAGCCCTCAATAAGGCACTGGCCGACATCAAGGAAGATGGCACTTATCAGGAAATCGTCGACAAGTGGATCGGCGAAGGAGTCGAGTTCGACTAGATGATCCTGACGCAGCAGGGCGCAAGCCCTGCTGATCTGAATCAGCGTCTTATCACAACAACAGAGTAAAGGGGATCATGGACATCAACTTGATGATCGAAATAATGCCGCTGCTGGTGAAGGCGGCCTGGGTAACCATCGATATATCGGTTCGTGCCCTGTTCTTCGGTTTCTTCATCGCCTCCGCTCTGGTGGCGCTGCGAAGCTCACGAACGCCCCCCGTCCGCTGGCTGGCACGGAGCTATATCAGCGTCGTTCGCGGCACCCCCTATTTCGTCCAGCTGCTATTGGTCTTCTATGGCGGACCTGCAGTCGGCCTGCGCCTCGACCCTTTCACCTGCGGTGTGGTGGTCGGCGCCTTCAACATCGGCGCCTACATGAGCGAGGCCATTCGAGGCGCCATCATATCGGTCGACAGTGGGCAGAATGAGGCGTCACGGTCGCTGGGTTTTGGACGCTTCGCGACGCTCCAGCACATTGTTCTACCTCAAGCGGCCGGCCTGATGATTCGATCTGTCGGTGTGCTGGCCATCATTTTGGTCAAGAACTCTTCGCTGGTATCCATCATCTCGGTGGTCGAGCTGACCTATCAGGCTCAGCGCCTGATCGGCTCTACCTACAAGCCCCTGGAAGTCTTTTCGCTGAGCGCCCTGATGTACATCGTCATCATCTATGCGGTCATGGGCATCGTTGAGCTCCTCTACCGTCGCGCCACGCGATACACCTATTTATAGAGGCACCTGGGTATAGAAGCGCTCGGCTATAGAGGCGCTTGGCAATAGAACCGCCTGGCAATAGAACAAACAGGGTAAGCCACCATGGAATTCGATTTCAGTCCCGTCATCACCTACTTTCCAACCCTTGTCAAGGGTATAGGCGCCACGCTTCTGATTGGCCTTGTCGTCGGCATCATGTCGATCATAGGCGGCCAGATCGTCGCAGTGATCACGCTCTATACGAAGAAGGTCGTGAACTGGCCGCTGCGCTTCTTTATCTGGCTTTTCATGACCACCCCGCTGCTGCTCCAGCTCTACTTCCTCTATTTCGGCCTTGGTCAATGGATCTTGATCCCCGCCATCGTAGTAGGCGTTCTGGGCCTCGGCTTCCACTATATGGCCTACAACGCCGATATCTTCATAGCCACCATCAAGTCGGTTTCAAGTGGGCAGTATGAAGCCTCACGGTCATTGGGTTTCGGCCATCTTGCCACCCTCTTTTATATCATTCTTCCTCAGGCGCTCTATCGCGCTATCCCCCAGCTCGGTAACAACATGATCATCATGGTGAAGGACATCTCGGTGCTCTCCGCCATCGGCATTGCCGAGCTGGTCTATCTCTCACAGTATGCCATCAGCGTGACGTTTCGCCCCTTCGAGTTCTATATCACGATCGCCGTCATCTACTACCTGATCAATATCCTGATGGAGACCGGCCAATCCTGGGTAGAGCGCCGTGCCGCCACTCGCCGCTAACAAGGACCTCACATGACACAAGCAACGAATACTCCCATGGTCGAGCTCAAGGGGGTCAAGAAACGATTCGGAGACCTTGAGGTGCTCAAGGGTATCGATCTCAAGGTCGACCGCGGCAAGATCATCTCCATCATCGGCCCGTCAGGGTCAGGAAAAAGCACGCTGCTGCGATCCATCAACAACCTGGAGGTGATCGACGAAGGCAGCATCCTGCTGGATGGTGTACAGGTCAACAGACCGGACCTGAAGGGCTTCGCCTTCGAGCGGCACATCAACCACATCCGCCAGAACATGGGCATGGTGTTCCAACACTTCAATCTCTTTCCGCACCTTTCGACGCTGGAAAACGTGACGCTGGCACCAAGAAAGCTGAAAGGGATGGATGCCAGAAGCGCCCGGGAGCTGGGTATGGAACTGCTGGAGCGCGTGGGCCTGGTGGACAAGGCCTCGGTCTACCCCAGCTCCCTCTCGGGCGGGCAGAAGCAGCGCGTAGCCATCGCTCGCGCCCTGGCCATGCGCCCCAAGGTCATGCTCTTCGACGAAGCCACTTCAGCCCTGGACCCCGAGTTGGTGGAAGAAGTGAACCAGGTCATGAAGAGCCTCGCCGAGGAGCACATGACCATGCTCATCGTCACCCACGAGATGGGCTTCGCACGCGATGTGTCCGACTGGGCCATGTTCATGGACGGCGGCGTGGTGGTGGAGGAGAACACCCCCGACTACTTGTTCTCCCACCCTGACGAGGAGCGCACTCGCCACTTCCTGCGTAAGCACCTGGGGAGCCAGGCTCAGCCGCAGGGACAATCTTGACCCCGCTGCCAGGGAGCCCTCATCTCCCCTGCACGATGATTGACCCTGCCCGGGAGAACTGGGAGCAACGCAGAGGGGAGGCCACCGGCCTCCCCTCTCGCACAGTATTGTCGCGTATAGACTGTCGATGCCAGGCTCAGGCGCAGTCGGAGGCACCCGATCCGAACATGTCGAAGAGCAGCTCGCGACCCAGCGAGGTGAGCACGAACCGGCCGGACTCGTTATAGGAGGCGGCTTCACTGCACTCCAGCACCTGCTGGCAGGTGGCCCAGTCGTCGGAAGCCTGGCTGAGTTGCTGAATGGCACTACGATCGAGGCCACGGTGGGGAACGCTGACCGTCTCAAGCACATGGCCCTGCCGGTACAGGAGCGCGGCCATGTTGGAAATGCACTGGCGCAAGCTTCGCTGGATGCCGGCTGCCGCAGAAATATCGTTGGTCATGATGCCATTGCTCCTCTCGCAAGAGTTTGCTGCAGCGCATTATACCAAGCGAAACGAACTACGACCATAGTCTATTGCAACGAAGGTCGCGGAGACTGGCACGAAACAGACTAGAATGGCTAGCCAGAGGCTTCTGGCGTGATGTCGACGGGCAGCACGGGCTCAGAAAAATGACACTGCTTCATCTCGAAGCCGGCGGCAGAGCGTGAAGGCACTCACCGAAAGGCATGCACCGAAACGCAGAGGGGGGGGTATAGAAAAAACCAGAACCAATCCAGGCGTACTACCCTGAATGGAGGCAGCCCCGACAGCCACATCCCGGCACACGCGACCACCACTACCGTTGCTCCCTTCCGGGCCTGGCGGGGTTTGCGGTTTAGCGTTGCGGGAGGACCGACGGGGCCACCACTGCGCGACTCTGCTGTATGCACCAGGCCAGGAAAACGGCCCGGTGAGCAGTGCCGAACTCGGCGCGGCATCAACGACTTGCCGAGTGCGGGTGCACTATACCAGCGGCCAGGCAGGCCAGCAAGCGCAGGCTCTCGGTATGGGACCCAACCATGCTAAGCGTTGACGATTCGTGTAGGGTGAATGGGAAAACGACGACGAAAAACACGACACCGCTCAGGAGGCGTACCATGAACAAGGACACCAACAAGGGCTATATCGCACTACTCGGCTGGAGCCTCAACGCCATCGAGGCCGCTGAGAATTTCGACCGACGCTACGTGGTGGTAGCCCCCGACTGGGCGGAGGAGTATTGCACGAAGCACGACATCCCCTATGTTTCCTGGCACTTTGAGCGTCTCAATGACAGCTCACTGGATATCGCTGAAAAGCTTCAGGGTATGGGCGTCGATGTGGCGATTCCCCTGTTCGAGGAAACCGTCGAATGGGCCGGCGCCATCAACTCGGTACTCATGGACAACCCGCGCCTCTATGGCCAGTCGCTGCTGCTGCGTGACAAGGCGCTGATGAAGCGCCGTGCCCAGCTTGGCGGCATCCGCGTGGGTATTTTCGAGGAAGCCCACGACAAGGGCGATGTCATCCGCTTTCTCAAGCGGGTCAACCAGACCCTGCTCAAGCTCGACGGCGACCCCAACGACCCCATCCACCTCAAGGCCTTCGACAAGGCTGGCTGCCTGGGCCACCGGGTGATCCGCACCCCGGACGAAGTCGATACCATTCCGGACGAGGAATTCCCGGTGCTGATGGAGTCGCACCTGGATGGCTGGGAGTTCGCCGTCGAGGCCTGGATCCACAACGGCAAGATCGCCTTCCTCAACATTTCCGAATACGTGACCCTGGGCTACTCAGTCTTCGTCCCGGCCTCGCCGGAACTCGAGAGTTATCGCCCGCAGATCACCGCGCAGATCGAGAAACTGATCAAGGCCTTCGATATCGACTTCGGCCTGATCCACCCCGAGTACTTCGTTACCAGCGACGGTGAGATGTACTTCGGCGAAGTCGCCTATCGTCCGCCCGGGTTCAAGGTGTTCGAGCTGCTGGAGCGGGTCTACGGCTTCAACGCTTATCAGGCGAGCATGCTGGTCTTCGACCCCAAGACCACCCCGGATGAGGTCAAGGCCTTCTTCCCCAGGGAAGTGGAGGATGCCAAATGCTACGCAGGTTGCTTCGGGGTGTATCCGCGACGCCGCGTGGTCAGCCGCCTGGAGATTCCCGAAGAGGTCGAGGACGATCCCTACTTCGAGTCTCACGAGCTGACGCCGCCCATGGAAGAAACAGTCACCAAGCGTACCGCCTTCGGCACGCACTGGGGGCTGATCTACTTCAAGGGCGACGAGGCCGCACGCATGAAGGATCTGCTCAAGAATATGGAAGAGCTTGATTTCTATGTCTGATCAAGGCGTCATGAACACCATGACAGCCTGACAAGAGGAGTCGGCGTGACCACGCACCGACACACGCAAGAGATAGGTTTGCCCGCAGGCGACGACAAGCTTCGTGGCCTGCTGGCGAAATTCGACGAGGCGATCGCCCTGCTCGCAGAAGCGCGCGCGTTCACCAAACCAACGAAGCTGCCCCGCGTGCTGGATACCGCACGTCGGGTGCTGCTTCAGGAGGGGGGCGCCGCAGAAGTGGAGGCCCGCTCCCAGGCACTGGAGGAAGCCGGTGTCTTCGCCGGCTCCGATTGGGAAACGCCGCAGTACCTGCTGCCCTCCCTGACCACCCATGCCCTCAAGAGCGCCGATCCCAACATGGTGGTGATCGAGTCGCTGAGCGAACTGCGCCTGGTGGCGGTGGCCAAGGATGAATACCTCCACCCGCTGATATCCGCAGAACAGGCCCACCACTACTTGACGCAGGTGCTGGCGCTCAATCTCTGGCTGCTGTTCAGCACGCCGAGCGAAGCCGAGCGCGAGACCCAAGGCAGGCTGGCACAGATACCACGCCACCTGTTTCGTCACCTGGCCGATCGAATCGGCTATGAACACATCATCGACAAGCTGATCGAGGAGATCTGGCGCATCCTCCAGCAGCGCCCGATCCAGGTCGATTCGGTCAAGCAGATGATCACCCAGATCGCCATCTGTCAGTCCGACCCGACGATCGACCTGGGCATCAGTGGGCAGGGCGCCGACCGCCTGGTCAGTTCCCTGTACGGCCCCACCCAGGCGTGTCGCGAGGATCCCGGCGTGGAGATCTACCGTGAGCGGCTCTCCAGCATGGACAGCTCGGCGCTGCAGAGCGAGGCCACCGGCTTTGCCCGCGCCATGCACGATACCGGCTTGGCTTCGGCCTACCATCCGGTGCTGCTACGCCACCTGCTCGATCACGGCGATCATCTGGTGGCCGAAGCGCTGGGCCTCTCCTCGACCGGTCGGGACTGCCTGCTCTGTTATCGCGAACTGGTGCATGCGCTGATCCGCGGCGCGGTACACCCGGCGACCCCCCAGTCGGTCTATGGCCTTGCGCTGATGCTGGAGCGCGGCATTCTCTATCAACCCCCAGTGGCTCCGGCCATGTGGCGCCAGCTAGGACTCTCGCTCTCCGACTGGTCCAAGGCACGGATCGAGCTGGCCTATGGCGACGTGGTCTCGCCACGAGCAAGGCTGCTCGAGGGAGTGCTTTGCATGCTGGGCCTACCGCTGGGTGTAGGCCAGGGCAACAACCCCACCTGCCAGTCGGCGCGCGCCCTGTCGATGTGGGCCTACAACGACCCGGACTACCTGCTGCAGATGGTCGCCTGGGCCGCCCGTGACGACGAGATCATCATGCACTTCGAAGGCATGCCCCTCTCCTCCATGGCCAGCCTGGAAGGGGTCGCCAAGGAGCTGCCGGTCGACCTCGACCCGGTCTCCCTGCTGGTGGTACCACACCTGGATCGCATCTACGCCGAGATGGGCCGCCGCTGTATCGGGCGCGAGGGGGACCCCCACCGCTGGGTCAACCCCGAGTTTCACGGCTGGTGGTCCGGCCGCGGCTTTCGCATCAACGTCGATGTGGCAACGGGGCAGCTCCAAGACCTGGATGCCTTCCTGCGTCACTTCTATGCCAGCTACCACCCCTACTACAACGGCAACCAGCCGCTGATCCATCCTCAGCCTGCCGGCATTGCCGTGACCGACAGCGCCGCGCGCTTCATCGGCTGGCACGCCATTACGGTGCTGCGTGTCACGCTGGATCCCAGTGATATCATGCGGGTCTACTTCTACAACCCCAACAACGACAGCGGCCAGGATTGGGGCGATGGCATCAAGGTCAGCACCGCCGGCAATGGCGAACGCTTCGGCGAGGCGTCGCTGCCTTTCGAACAGTTCGCCTCCCGCCTGTATATCTTCCACTACGATCCGCTCGAGCGCGGTGAGCTGACCAAGATTACCCAGGAAGAGCTCGATCGGGCGGTCGGCTACATCCATCGCAGTTGGGGCTCGGACCGCATCCCGCCAACGCAACTCCAGGCCGACCAGGGCCCCGCGCAAGCCTAGATACCATCTCTCCTAACCGGCCACAAACATCCCATCAGGCGGTTTGTGGCCGGTATTCGGTTTGCGTCTTGAGGACCCCGTAAGCTATGTGGACCAGCTTACGCATCGCCGCCC
>NZ_QPII01000014.1 GCF_003336675.1 Billgrantia montanilacus
TACATACGGTGGTATAACGAGAAAAGAATCAAAATGTCACTAGGTGCCCTGAGCCCTCTCGAATACCGAAAGAGCCTAGGGATCGCAGCATGAAAGAGTCCAAGAAAAGCACCGCACCCCCGATTGACCCGGTTCGAGAGATTGTTGACAAATATGGTCATGTGCTTGGGAAAGCCTCGACGCATGGGGTAACATGCTGCTATCGATTGATGAGCCCAGTGTGTCGGCCCTTGGCCCACTGCTCGAGGAACCGGAGGAGAATCCATGGCGTTTGCCCAGAAATTCATCGTTGCCGATGATCATCCGCTGTTCCGTGCAGCCCTGACCCAGGCGCTGCGCCAACTGGCGCCCCAGGCCGAGATCGTCGAGTCCGATACCATGGCGGCAACCAACGAGATGGTGACGCGTCATCCCGATGCCGACCTGATCCTGTTGGATCTGCACATGCCCGGCGCACATGGCTTCTCGGGGCTGATCCAACTGCGTGGTCAGACTCCCGATATTCCGGTAGCGGTAGTATCCGGCAGCGACGAACCCTATGTGGTGCGCCGGGCCATCGACTATGGCGCTTCCGGCTTCATACCCAAGTCCTCCTCCCTGGCGCTGATCGCAGAGGCGGTGGGCGAGATTCTTGACGGTGAGGTGTGGCTGCCCAAGGAACTGGCCGATGCCATGGGCGATACCAATGAAGAGGAGACGCGTTTCGCGGAGGCTATCGCCTCGCTGACGCCGCAGCAGTTCCGGGTGCTGAACATGCTCACCGAGGGCCTGCTCAACAAGCAGATCGCCTATGAGCTGAGCGTCTCCGAGGCGACCATCAAGGCGCATGTTACGGCCATCTTGCGCAAGCTTGGCGTGCATTCACGCACCCAGGCGGTCATCGCGGCCCAGAAGCTCGAGGTGGAGCCGCCCAAGGTCGAGTCCTGAGCGACTCGCACCGAGCATCGAGGCAAGACAAAACCGCCGGATGGCAACATCCGGCGGTTTTTTGTGTCCCGGGGGGCTTGCTGGCCATGCCGGTGGAGGGCGAAACGGAGGTCATTCGCCATGGATGGCGAATGTAGCGCCCAGGGATGGGTTCACAGCGCCTCCGTGGAGCCCTCCTCCGGTCATGTAACGCCCTGCGCTAATTCTCCTGCCTGGCGGCACGGCTGGCCTGAAGTGTCCGGGTCAACAGGGCTCGCAGGGCGGCAGGGCGCACCGGCTTCTGTAGCAGGTGATAGCCCGAGCGGCGGATCACCTCGGCCACCTCTTCGGTGCGATCGGCGGTGATCACGATGCCGGGCACGGCACCCTCGAGGCGTTCGCTCAATGCTTCCAGAGCCATCAGGCCGGTCACCTCGTTGTCCAGGTGATAGTCCGCCAGGATGGCATCCGGCTCGCCGTCCAGGTTGCGCAGGACCGACTTGGCACCACCGATGCTGGTGGCGATGAGCACGTCGCAGCCCCAGCCGGACAGCATCGCCTTCATGCCCTCCAGGATCAGTGTCTCGTTGTCGATGCACAGGATACGGGTTCCGGCGAGCTTGTTCCCGGCGCGCCGGGCGATGGCCTGGCTCGAAGCGGCTTCCTGAGGCCGGGCCTCTACCACCGGAACGCTGACGGAGAAGACCGTACCGTACCCCTCACGCGAACGAACCCGTATCGGGTGGTCAAGGACCCGGCTCATGCGGTCGGCAATGGAGAGACCAAGCCCCAGCCCCTTCTCGCTCTCCTTGTGGCGGGTGGTTTGGTCGAGGCGACGAAACTCCTGGAAGATCTCCGACTGTTTGGACTCGGGTATGCCGGGGCCGCTGTCCCAAACCTCGATGGAGAGCCGTTGCCCCTGGCGGCGACAGCCGAGCAGTACCCGCCCTTCCTGAGTGTAGCGGATGGCATTCGACAGGAAGTTCTGGACGATGCGTCGCAACATCTGGGGATCGCTGTCGACCCAGAGTCGTGTCGGCACCATCAACAGGTCGAGGCCACGGTCCTCGGCCATGACCGCGAATTCGGCATATAGCGGCTGGACGATATCGGCCAGGGCGAAATGGCTGCGACGGGGTGTCAGCGCCCCGGCATCGAGCTTTGAGATATCGAGCAGAGTACCGAGCAGTTCCTCGGCTGCCTGCAGTGAGTTGTCGATATGGCCGATGGTTCGGCGCATGTCCTCTGCCACGTCTTCCTGTGCAAGCGCTGAGGTGAAGAGGCGGGCGGCATTCAGCGGTTGCAGCAGGTCGTGGCTGGCCGCTGCCAGGAAGCGTGTCTTGGAGGCGTTGGCGTCCTCGGCCACCTGCTTGGCCTGGCGCAGAGCCAATTCGGCCTCGGCGCGGACCCGGTTCTCCTGCCGCAGGGCGGCGTTGGCCTCGGACAGCGCCTGGGTGCGCTCGCGGACCCGTTCCTCAAGCGTCTCGTTGGTCTCCTTGAGGGCAATTTCGGCCACGCGACGCTCGGTGATGTCCTGGTAGAGGGCGAAGAAGCCGAGGATGGCACCGCTGTCACCGAAGTGGGGCGTATAGGTAACCAGCATATAGCGGAGGCCGTCGTTACCTCGCATGGAGACTTCGAAGCTGACCCGTTCCCCGGCCAGTGCCCGGCGAATCCAGGGCGCACGTTCGCGGGCCATCTCGTCGGTGATCACCGTGTCCACCGATTGTCCAATGACCTCGTTGCGGTCGATGCCGAAGGCCTGCTCATAGGCGCGGTTGGTAAAGAGGTAGCGGCACTCCTTGTCGAAGTAGGCGATCAGCGCCGGCACGTTATCGGTATAGATACGGATATTGTTCTCGGAGCGGATCAGCGCTTCCTCGATGCGCTTCTGCTGGGTGATGTCCTGGTAGGTGTAGACGAAGCCGCCTCCCGGCATGGGATTGCCCTGCACCTCCAGCACGCTGCCGTCCTGGCGGTAGCGCACGTAACGATGGGGTTGGCCGTCACGGATATTGTCGATCAGCAGCTGGACGTGTTCTTCCGGGTCGCCGGGTCCGTATTCGCCGTTGTGGGCGTTGTAGCGGAAGATCTTGTTGATGGGTGCGCCGACCCGTATCAGGTGGTCGGGAAAGCGGAACAGCTCCAGGTAGCGTTGGTTCCAGACCACCAGGCGCATATTCTGATCGACTACGCTGATGCCCTGGTTGATGTTCTCGATGGTAGCCTGCAGCAGGGCGCGATTGAATTCGAGTACCTGCGAGGCCTCGTCGACGATGGAAATCACATCCGAAATGCCGATGCCGCGCCCCTGTAGTGCCGAATTGACTACGATCCGCGCCGACGATGCCCCCAGCACCGAAGCCAGGAAGCGCTCGGTGAACTGGATCACGTCGATGGAGGCCCGTGAGCCGTCCTCCAGTGGCTTGCCGGTGCGCCGGGCGTAGTCGTCGAAGGCACGTTGTACCTGCTTGGCCCCCAGGAAGCGCTCGCACAGGACCTTGAGATCGCCTACGGTCGTGGCGCCGGTCCAGGGACGATTGACCGAGGTCTGGCGGGTTTCGACGCTATCGACGAACAGCGAGGCCTGGATCCGCTCCACCACGCGCTGCGAGGTGACCTGGGAAACGAAGATGTAGCAGAACAGGTTGACCCCGAGTGAGAGCATCACCCCATGGGTGAAGCTGTCGCCGAAATTGAGCCCGAACAGAGCGGTGGGGGTGAGCCAGGCGTGCCCGAAGGGGCCACCGTCGAGCCAGTGGGCCGGCAGCACGCCGGCCTGGATCATGGCCGGCATCAGCAGGCTGTAGGCCCAGATGGCGAAGCCGGCATTCATGCCAACGATCACGCCCAGCCGGTTACCGCGTTTCCAGTAGAGGCCACCGAGCAGGGCGGGAGCAAATTGGCCGGCGGCGGCAAATGAGAGCATGCCGATTGAGGCCAGCGAGGTGAATTCGCCGATCAGGTGGTAGAAGCCATAGGCCAGCGCCAGGATGGCGCAGATGGTGATGCGCCGCGCCTGTAGCACCAGGCGACCGTAGTCTCGGGGCCGTGCGTCCAGCCAGCGCAGCCTGAACAGCAGGGGAATCACGATCTCGTTGGAGATCATGATCGACACAGCGACCGTGGCCACGATCACCATGCCGGTGGCCGCCGAGAAGCCACCGATATAGGTGAGCAGGGTCAGCCATTGATTTCCTGCGGCCATGGGCAGCGCCAGCACGAAGGTGTCGGGCTCCACCGAGCCATCGGGGAACATGGCCAGGCCAGCGGCGGCGATGGGCAGGATGAAGAAGGCGAAGGCCACCAGGTAGAGCGGAAACAGCCAGCGTGCGTTGGATGCGTCATCGGGATGGGTGTTCTCCACTACCGCGACATGGAACTGCCGGGGCAGGCAGAAGATCGCCAGCATTGCCAGCAGGGTCTGGGCCCAGAAGCTGCGGCCGAAGTCCTGGTCGGCCAGCTGGCGCTGCAGTTCCAGCTGATTGTCGGCCCGGCTCAGCAGGTCGCCGAGGCCGTCGAACATCCCCCAGGTGACGTAGGCGCCGAGGACCAGGAAAGCCAGCAGCTTGACCAGCGACTCGAAGGCCACGGCGTGGATCAGGCCTTCGTGATGCTCGGTGGCGTCCGTGTGGCGGGTGCCGAAAAGGATGGCAAAGGCCGCCATGACGATGGCCACGAAAAAGGCTGTATCGGCAAACAGCGGGGTATGGGTGATGTCCGTGGCATCGGTGAGCACGGCAAAGGAGGTTGAGACCGCCTTCAGCTGCAGGGCGATATAGGGCAGCGTGCCGATCAGTGCCACCAGGCTGGCAAAGGCGGCGAGCGACTGCGCCTTGCCATAGCGCGAGGCAATGAAGTCGGCGATCGACGTGATGTTCTGCCGCTTGGCGACACGGATCATCTTGGCCAGTACCGGCCAGAAGAGCAGGAAGGTCAGTATGGGACCGACATAGATGCTGGCGAAGGACCAGCCGGACGTGGCGGCCTGGCCAACCGCCCCATAGAAGCTCCACGAGGTGCAGTAGATGGCCAGCGCCAGGATATAGATGATGGGCCGGCGGCGGCTCGCACCGTGCTTGCGCGCATGGCGATCTCCACGCCAGGCGATGGCGAACAGGACGGCAATATAGAGCAGCGAAACGGCAATCAGTAGCCAACCGGCGAACATGCACTCTCTCCCTCGGGTCTGTGGCCATTCTAGGGCAATGGCGGCCGGTAGGGCAGTCAGTCGATGTCCAAGGGCAGGTAGGCGTCGCGTCGCGGGGGCGATCGGCGGGGCGGAGGCGGCCGGTCACCCGATGGCAACCGGCGTACGATGGATCCTTGTCAGGCAGGCTCAGGTGTTGCCACAGACCGCCTGATACAACGCAGAATCGCTATCGACGCTGCGCAGGGCTGAAAGGCGGGGCTGGCGCTCTTCGCCGACGAGCGGCAGCTGCTCCTGGGTGGTGCAATTCATCAGGTACGCCTGATGGGTCAAGCGGTCCACATAGTCCTTCTCGAAGCGATAGAGGATGAACTCGACCAACTGTTGCCCGTCGGCCTCACTCGGTACCATGCTGTCTCGATCCACCACGCTGAAGGCCGTGGTCATGGGAAAGAAGTACGTCCAGGGGCGCCAGAACGCTTCACCCTCCTCGGTAGATACCACCTGGCTCGTGGCCGGCAGCTGGCTCTGCTTGTGGCTGAGCCAGGAGTACTCGTAGTGAATCTGGTAACCCAGCATGCCCAGGCCGGCACAGGCCGGAACGATCCAGCGGGGCAGACGCTTGCCGCTGATCAGCCGCAGTAACAGGCCAATGCCTGCGGCCCCCAGTCCGGCAAATATCGCTGCAACCAGATGCCATATCATAATGTAGCCTTCTAAAAGCAGTCGGGCTTCCTGGTGGAAGCCCGACTTGGTTTTGATTCCACAACAGCCTTGCTGTGTCAGGAATCCATTATGGCTTAGTGGTCAACCGCACCGCCAGCGCCTTTGGGGAAGCGAACGCTTTCCACCAGGTCCTGGATTTCCTGCGGAGGCTCTTCGGTTGCAGAAGAGACCGCGAAGGCAATGGCGAAGTTGATCATCGCACCGATTGCGCCGAAGGAGAGCGGCGAGATGCCCGCGACCCAGTTGTCCGGCGTATTGGGCAGCATGTTGGTCTCCGGAATGAAGAACCAGCCCAGGTAGGTGAAGATATACAGCAGGGTGGCAAGCAGGCCTGCCAGCATGCCGGCTACGGCGCCCTTGCTGTTGATCCGCTTGGAGAAGATACCCATCATCAGTGCCGGGAAGAGCGATGCACCGGCGATACCGAAGGCCAATGCCACCGTCTGTGCCGCGAATCCGGGCGGGTTCAACCCCAGGTAGGTAGCAAGCAGGATGGCGCCACCCATGGAGATCCGTGCCGCCAGCATCTCGCCTTTTTCGGTGATGTTGGGGTTGATGGTCTTCTTGATCAGGTCGTGACTGATCGCGGATGAGATCGCCAGCAGCAGGCCTGCTGCGGTGGAGAGCGCCGCCGCGATGCCGCCGGCTGCGACCAGACCGATGACCCAGCCCGGCAGGTTGGCGATTTCCGGGTTGGCCAGTACCAGGATGTCGTTGTTGACCACCAGTTCGTTACCTGCCCAGCCACGATCTGCGGCCGTATCGGCGAAGTCGGCGTTGCCGTCATTGTAGAACTGGATGCGACCGTCTTCGTTCATGTCGTTGAAGGTGATCAGGCCGGTATCTTCCCAGGTGCGGAACCACTCGGGACGATTCTCGTAGAGAATCGGTTCGGCCATTGCCTCTTCATAGTTCTCGACTTGGCCGGCAGCTTCCGGGTAGACGGTGGTCAGCAGGTTGAGGCGTGCCATGGAGGCCACGGCGGGGGCGGTCAGGTAGAGCAGGGCGATGAACACCAGTGCCCAGCCAGCGGACCAGCGCGCATCGGCGACTTTCGGGACGGTGAAGAAGCGGATGATGACGTGGGGCAGGCCGGCGGTACCGATCATCAGCGACAGGGTGAACAGCACCATGTTCAGCTTGTTGTCCACGTCAGCGGTGTAGTCCCGGAAGCCGAGTTCCACCAGGACTTCGCTCAGCTTGGCCAGCAGCGGTACGCCGGATTCACTGTGCGTGCTGAACATGCCGAACATCGGGATCGGGTTGCCGGTGAGCTGCATGGCGATGAACACGGCCGGAATGGTATAGGCAATGATCAGTACCACGTACTGCGCCACCTGGGTGTAGGTGATGCCCTTCATGCCACCGAATACGGCGTACAGGAAGACGATGGTGGCGGCGATCCAGATGCCCCAAGTGTTGCTGACCTCCAGGAAGCGGGAGAAGGCGACGCCGGCACCGGTCATCTGGCCGATGACGTAGGTCACCGAGGCCACGACCAGGCAGACGACCGCTACCAGGCGCGCGGTACTGCTATAGAAGCGGTCACCGATAAAGTCTGGCACGGTGAACTTGCCGAACTTGCGCAGGTAAGGTGCCAGCAGCATGGCCAGTATGACGTAGCCGCCGGTCCAGCCCATCAGGAAGGACGAGTTGGCGTAGCCGCCGGATGCCAGCAGACCAGCCATGGAGATGAACGACGCGGCCGACATCCAGTCGGCTGCTGTCGCCATGCCGTTGGTGATCGGATGGACGCCGCCGCCGGCGACATAGAAGTCCTTGGTCGAGCCGGCGCGTGACCAGATCGCAATGCCGATATAGAGGGCAAAGGAGCCACCCACGAACAACAGGTTGATTGCAAATTGACTCATACCGGCTTACTCCCCAAGACCGTATTTTTCGTCGAGCTTGTTCATTTTCCATGCGTAGAAGAAAATGAGCCCGATGAAAGTGAGGATGGAGCCCTGTTGGGCAAACCAGAAACCGAGGTCCGTACCGCCGATGGGAATGCCGGACAGCAAGGGCCGCAGGAGGATGGCGAAGCCATAGGAAACCATTGCCCACACAATCAGGCATCCGGTTATCGTGCGAACGTTCGACTTCCAGTACGCAGCAGCATTGGATTTATCATCTGCCATAGTGTTGCTCTCCACTTGTTTTTGAGGTTGGGAAGTTGCACAGAGAGATAACAGGATTCATCAGGGTCGTCCCACGAGGTCAACCGTACGTTGAACACCTCGACAATGGTGCCGGCTAGAACCTCTTTTTATCGTTACCCTGCGCGGCCAAGCCACTCTTCCCACCATGTCTCTTTGCCGGTTGTCGAAGTGTGTTACCGACGTGCAATTGCCCTGTATGACTCATCGGCAATACTGGTCAATAAATGAGAAAATTAAATCCCAGACTTTGGTATCATGAGTAAACTGTGATTGAACGATTCAAAATTTTCTCTATATTTTTCAGTATGTTGAGTCCCATCCTTCGGCTTTGGCTCGAAGCTGCCCGTCTCGGGCATAGGACGATTGTCTAGCCTCGGATTGTATGGACCTTTGTCTAATTATTTTTTGAATAGACTATTGTCTAAGGCGCGTGCGCTGGATTATTTCGGCTTGTAGGACGATGGTCTAGGTTATGCCGCAAAAGACGATATTGTTATTCTGCCTGAAGGCCTCTTCGCCACGTCTACCTGAGAACCTCTTTGCGACGTGGGTGACAGCAGGGAGCCGTTGGAAGGCCAGATCGAAGCGTCCGCTGCCGGAGCGATTTGGAATCCACTAGCAGTTGTTTTTCCGAGCGTGCTGGTCCATCCATGGTCCCACTCCTTTCCGCGCATAATGGCCGCACAACGAGGGCAGCTGCATGGTCGATGTCGATCTCTCTCAACCGCCTTTTTCCTTTCTTGATGATGAGGGGCGCGAGCGTGTTCGCAACGGCATCGACCTGGCCTATTTCGATCGCGACGAAATCATTCTCGAGACCGGCCAGCCCGGCGAGTATGTCTTCATCATTCATAAGGGTGAAGTCGCCGAACTGGATACAACCCTACCCGGCGCTCGTGAACGGATCGGCCATTACACGGCCGGCGATCTCTTCGGTGCAATCAGTATCCTGAACGGTAAGAGCCGCTATCGTTTCCGCGCCGAACAGGAGAGCCTGTGCTACCTGTTACCCAAGACATTGTTCCTGCAACTGTGCGATGAATTTCCCCCCTTCGCCGAATTCTTCCGCCAGACCCTGGCCCATAAGGCACGCCTGCTAACCGAACAGCGTGCCGAAGGCGGCGTGACCATGGCCGGCTTCATGCTCGCAAAGGTCAGTGAGTGCATGCGCGTACCGCTCTGCGTGGGCCGGGAATCGACCATCGCCGATGCGGTGGCCACCCTGCACGACAGCCATGCCGATAGCCTGCTGGTCGAGGGAGACCAGGGAGTCGGCATGGTCACCAAGACTGATTTACTCAATGCCCTGGTACTGGAGGGGCGTGAACAGGCCAGCCCGGTGCGTGAGGTGGCCAGCTTCGAACTTGTCACGGTCAGTCCCGACCAGTACCTGTTCGAAGTGCTGGTCAAGATGACGCGCTTCAAGGTGGAGCGGGTCGTGGTCACCGAGGCAGAGGCACCGGTTGGCGTGGTGGAGCTGACCGATGTGCTCAGCTACTTCTCCAGTCGCAGCTACGTGGTCAGCCTCCAGGTGGAGCAAGCTGACAGCCTCGACGCACTGTTCCGTGCCAGCCACCGGACGCCGGAACTGGTCAAGGCGCTGATGGCCCAGGGGGTCAAGCTCCGATTCGCCATGGGGCTGTTGGCGGCACTCAACGGCCGCATCATGTCCAAGGCCTGGAGCTTCCTGATCGATGAACGCTACCACGACGGCAGCTGCCTGATGGTGATGGGTAGCGAAGGACGTGGTGAGCAGATACTCAAGACCGACCAGGACAACGGGCTGATCCTTGCCGATGACCTTGACTGGCCGGATGTGCATGACCAGATGCAGCGCCTTACCGAGACCCTGATCGAGCTGGGATACCCGCCATGTCCCGGCAACATCATGGTATCCAACCCTGAATGGGTGGGAAGCGTATCCCAGTGGCGCGAACGTATCGCGCGCTGGGCCCGGGCGCGCGATGGTGACAGTCTGATGAAACTCGCCATCATGCTCGATTCCCATGCCGTGGCCGGTAATCCGGCGCTTCTCGAGCGCGTGCGCGAGTCGCTGTTCGAGGCGTGCTCACGGGATGAGCTTTTTCTCTCCTATTTCGCTCGCACCGCGCTGCGCTTCTCCACCCCGCTGACGCTGTTTGGTTCATTGAAGAAACCCCAGCATGGGATCGATATCAAGAAGGGGGGCATTTTCCCCATTGTGCACGGCGTGCGAACCATGGCGCTGGAGCGGCGTATCAAACCGACCTCGACCCTGGAACGCCTGGAGGCGCTGGCCGCCGATGGACGCCTGGAAGAGCGCGTCGCCGAAGACCTGTCGGAAGCGCTCTCACTGTTTACCGAGCTGCGCCTCAAGCAGCAGCTCGAGCGCCTGGACGGCAGTGCCGGCGATGCGAGCCCAGACAGGGTCGTCGTACAGCAACTGTCGTCGCTCGAGCGAGATCTGCTGCGAGAGGCGTTGCATATCGTCAAGGATTTCAAGCAGAGCCTGTCACAACGCTATCACCTGGAATACTCCTGAGGGATCACGAGAGCATCGGGTAGAGCGCAGGCTGACAACCGGTTAAAACCGGTCAATAACAACAGGAGGCTACATGCTTCGAGCATTGCGTCGGGCCAAGGATCGTCGCCGTCATGCCAACGGCGAGTATGGCTGGCTGTTCCACCCCTATACCGGCGACGAACTGGTTGCCATCGATTGTGAAACCACCGGCGTCGACACCCGCACGGCGGAACCGGTATCCATCGCCGCCGTGAAAGTGCGTGGCGACCGCGTGCTGGCCAGCGAGTCGCTGGACCTGCGACTCAGGCGTCCCGCTTCGCTCACGGGGGATTCCATTCGAATCCATGGCTTGCGTGGCATCGACCTGGATGACGGCGAATGCCTCGACGAGGCGCTGGCGAAGCTGCTGGATTTCATCGGTAACCGGCCGTTGCTGGGCTGGCACCTCGATTTCGACCTCGCCATTCTCAATCGTCAGCTACGTCCTCGTTTCGGCTTCGAGCTGCCGAATAGCGGGATCGACGTGGCCCAGCTCTACCATCGACAATTGCGCCGCAGTGCCATGGAGCCGGACCCGACGACGATCCGCTTCGACACGGTGGCGGAAGTGCTGGATGTCCCGGTGATGGGGCGTCACACCGCGCTGGGGGATGCCGTGACCACGGCGCTGATGTACCTGAAGCTCGAGCGTGGAAGCATGCAGGCCCGGCGGGAGGCATGACCGGGACGTTCTGCCAGGCGTCGCCAGTCGCGGGTGGCGATGGTAGGATGTGCCCCGATATCCACCACACGCCCTGGCAGCGCCGTGACCATGCAAGACGCCGTGACATTCGACCCGCTTGCCCTGAAGGGCAGCTCCGTTAGGCCCGCCTCCACTTCAGTAGAGGAGCCACGTTCTCCGCTGGACGGCCTGGATGCCAAGGCCCGCCGTGAATTCAACAAGCTGCAGAAGCGCCTCCGTCGCCATGCGGGAAATGCCATCATCGACTATGGCATGATCCATGAGGGCGACAGGGTGATGGTCTGTCTTTCCGGGGGCAAGGATAGCTACACCCTGCTGGAGATACTGCGAAACCTGCAGCGCAACGCGCCAGTGAATTTCTCCCTGGTGGCGGTCAACCTCGATCAGAAGCAGCCCGGTTTTCCCGAGCACGTATTGCCGCGCTATCTGGATGCACTCGGCGTCGAGTATCATATCCTCGAGCGCGACACCTATTCGGTGGTCAAGGAGAAGACACCGGAAGGAAAGACCACCTGTGCGCTCTGTTCGCGGTTGCGTCGCGGCTCGCTCTACGGCTTCGCCGAGGAGATCGGCGCCACCAAGGTTGCCCTGGGGCATCATCGCGAGGACATACTCGAGACGCTGTTTCTCAATCTCTTCTTCGGTGGCAGCCTCAAGGCCATGCCGCCCAAACTGCTCTCCGATGATGGCAAGAATATCCTCATTCGCCCGCTGGCTTATTGCCGCGAAGCCGATATCGCCGAGTTTGCCCGGCTGATGCAGTTCCCTATCATCCCCTGTAACCTGTGTGGCTCACAGCCCAATCTCCAGCGCCAGGTAGTCAAGGAGATGCTGGCCGAGTGGGAAGCCAAGCACCCCGGCCGACTCGAGAGCATGTTCAAGGCGGTGACCAACGTGGCGCCTTCTCAGCTGGCGGACCGCGACCTGTTCGACTTTGCCGGTCTCGAGGAGAAGCAGGCGAGGCGTCAGGCGAATCACATCGATGCCCTCGATCTGGGTCAAGGGGGCTGAAGAAGAGGCCTGGCCGCTTTCGTTCCGGTCGACATTGTCACGGGGCAGAGTGGGGTCGATAAAGCAACGGCCCATCGCGCTTTGCACGACGGGCCGTTGCTTGTACCCAGGTGCCCAGGGCGGATGCTCAAGGCGGCCTGGGCTCAGTGCTCTTCCTGAGCCTGGGCAAGCAGCGCTTCCAGATTGAGGATGTTCACTTCGCGGCCGGAGACCTCCACCAGCCCCTGCTGCTGGAAGCGTCCCAGGATACGGCTGACTGTCTCCACCGCCAGGCCCAGATAGTTGCCGATATCGGCCCGCGACATGGAGAGCCGGAAGCTGTAGGGCGAGTAGCCGCGACGACGGAAGCGGTCCGACAGGCTGGAAAAGAAGCTGGCCAGGCGCTGGTCGGCGGTCTTGCGCGACAGCAGGCGCATCATCCGACGGTCGTCTCTCAGCTCCTTGCTCATGCTGCGGTAGAGCTGGCCACGTAGCTCGGGCAATGCCTCGGATAACGTATCGAGGCGATCGAACGGGATCTCGCAGACCGTGGTGGTTTCGAGTGCGATCACGCTGCCGGGGTAGGCCTGTTCGTCGATGCCGTCGAGCCCGACGAGTTCGCTGGGGAGATAGAAGTTGGTGACCTGGTCGTCGCCGGAACCTTCGGTGGTGACCTGCTTCAGGCTGCCGGAGCGCACCGCGTAGACGCTATTGAAGGCGCTGCCCTGGCGGAACAGCGATTCGCCCTTCTTGAGAGGGGCTCGGCGGCGGATGATGGCATCGAACTGCTCCATATCCTCCAGTTCGAGCGCCAGCGGCAGACACAGGGAGCTCAGGCTGCAGTTCTGGCAGCGGGTTTCATGCAGCAAAGAGCGCCGCTTGTCGATCGCGTTGGCCGCATGGACAGCCATGGTCACCTCCTTGATCGTGATCATGGAGGCATTATGGAGCATTCTTTGGCCCGGGAGAATGCCCGTTGTGACGATTGGTCGCAACACATTGATAACGTGTGTTAACTCAACGGGTCCATTGGTCGAGTTCGTTGGACATTTCAGGGCAGGGGGGAGACCGGCTGACGAGGCAGCCGAGTATCGAAGGCCGTGGCGAGATGGCAAATCAGCAGCCGGCCGATCGGTGTGGCAACGAGCCGGTCTCCCTGCCAGGCGAGCAAGCCATCCCGCTCCGGCGCTTCCAGTCGGGCCAGGGCATCGGCCAGGTAGCGCGCTGCATCGATGCCGAATCGTTCCCCCAGCTGGCCCAGGTCCAGCTGCATGTCGCAGATCAGCCGCTCGATGGCGTGGTGACGCACTCGATCATCGAAGGTCTGGCGAATGCCGCGCGCCGTCGCCAGATGGCTGGCGTCCAGGGCCGCTTCGTAGGCGCCGAGGCTGATGGGGTTCCGGGCGTAGACGCCGTCGACATGAGAGATGGCCGACACGCCAAGCCCCACCAGGTCGCAGCGACCATGACTGGAATAACCCTGGAAGTTGTGCTGTAGCGTCCCCTGGCGCTGGGCCATGACCAGGCTGTCCCCGGGGCGGGCGAAGTGGCCCATGCCGATATGCACGTAGCCGGCATCGGTCAGCATGATGATGGTGATTCGCAGGATGGCCAGTTTCTCTCCCGGGCCGGGAAGGTCCTCGCGTCGGATGCGTCGCTGTGAGATGAAGCGGCCGGGCTGATGGGCAAAGTTGAAAATCGACAAGCGTGCCGGCGCCATGGCGATGACCTGTTCCAGAGTGGTGGCGAAACTGTCGCGGGTCTGGAAGGGCAGGCCATAGATCAGGTCGAGATTGAGCGAACGAAAGCCCAGTCGATCGGCTTCATCGAGCAGGGCTTCGGTCAGGATACGCGGCTGTACGCGGTTGATCGCGCGCTGCACCCTGGGGTCGAGGTCCAGTACACCGAGGCTCAGGCGGTTGAAGCCCAGGGCCTGCAGGTGGCGCAGGGTAAAGACATCGGCCTCGCGCGGATCGATGTCGATGGCGTAGTCACGTTCCCGGGAACTGGAGAGCCCGAAGCGGGCGTCGAGCCGGTCTATGAGGTCGCTCATCTGGTCGAGGCTGAAGAACGTCGGCGTGCCGCCGCCCCAATGCAATTGGGTGACCTCCCTGCGGGTATCCAGATGCGACCTGACCAGGACCATCTCCCGGTCGAGCCGGGAGATATAAGGCTCGGTAACGCGCTTGGCCTTGGTGACGATCCTGTTGCTGGCACAGTGATAGCAAGCCTGGCGGCAGAAGGGGAGATGAAGATAGAGCGACAGGGGACGGCCGCCGTCGTTGCTGTTTGCCAGGGCGTGCTGATATGCCTCTTCGCCGATACCGTCATGGAAGGAGCTTGAGGTCGGGTACGAGGCGTAGTGGGGCGTGCGCATGTCATAGCGGTGCAGCAGGACTTCGTCCCAGGCGAAGGGGTCGGTCATCATTCCATGCAGGGCCATCGCGGGGACGGACATGAGGGCGCTCCGGCGTCTCGTAAGATGACCTCATGCTAGCGGCACCACATCTGCCGTGGTTTGAGCTGAGTCAAGCGAAACCACAATGAACGGAGAAGTTGCTCATTTCAGTGCGGCATGCCCTGGGCCAGCAGCGACAGGAGCTGCCACAGGGCAAAGGCGATGATCGACAGGGCCGCCACGGTGCGAGTGGCGCGATGGCGTATCAGTGCGCCCAGCTGGCGCGCGGCGAAGCCGGTAACGAGTAGCGCTGGCAGGGTGCCGAGCCCGAAGGCAGCCATCAGCAGGGCGCCTTGAACCGGGTCGGCGATGGCCAGGCTCCAGGCGAGCATCGAGTAGACCAGGCCGCAGGGCAGCCAGCCCCAGACCGCACCGAGGCCGACAGCCTGGGGAATCCTCACCACGGGCATGAGTCGCTTGCCGATGGGTTCAAGGTGTCGCCAAAGCCGCTTGCCCACGGCCTCTACCCTGAGCAGACCTTTCCACCAGTTGGCGATATAGAGCGCCATCAGGATCAGCATCAGTGCGGCAAACAGCTGCAGTATCACCCGTGCCGTAGCCGACAGAGCGATCACTGTGCCGAGCGAGGCCACCAGGGCGCCGGCGGTCATGTAGCTGAGTATTCGCCCCAGGTTGTAGCCGAGCAGCAGCCCGCTGAGTCGTGCCGGGCTGCGCATGCTGGGGGGGACCGCGAAGGTCAGGGCACTCATGATGCCGCCGCACATGCCGATGCAGTGGGCGCCGCCGAGCAGGCCGAAGACGAAGGCTGCCGTCAGCGGTGGCAGGCCGAGCCCGGTGGGGTCCATCAGCGGTCGGGGTCCTCTTCGCTACCGGAATCATCGGATCTGCGCTCGGCTGCCTTGCGTCGCTGCTCCCGTGCTTCCGGGGTCAGGTCGTTCTCGTCATCATCGAACAGGATGCGATGCGCCGGCCCCTCTAGGTCCTCGAACTGATCGTTCTTCACGGCCCAGAAGAAGGCCCAGACTGCCAGCCCCAGCAGAACAAGCGACAGTGGGATGAGCAGATACAGAATTGTCATGCGTTCACCAGGCGGGCGGGGTTGGCCGGGTCGGGCGGTGATGCGGTGCGATAGCGGCTCAGGCGAAGGGCATTGCCCACCACCACCAATGAGCTGGCCGACATCCCCAGGGCAGCGACCCAGGGGGGCACGATGCCGATGGCGGCCAGGGGAAGCGCTGAGAAGTTGTAGCATACCGACCAGATCATGTTCTGGCGCATGATGCGTCGTGTGGCGTTGGCGATCTCGATGGATTCGACGATACGCATCAGCCGGGGGCTGAGCAACACGGCATCGGCGCTGGTACGTGCCAGGTCGGTGGCACCGTTCATGGCGATCGAGACGTCGGCACCGGCGAGTACCGGCACGTCGTTGATGCCATCACCGATCATTGCGACTTTCTCGCCGCGTTCCTGGCACTGACGAATATGGGCCAGCTTGTCCTCTGGGCTGGCACCGGCCCGCCAGGCGTCGATGCCAAGCGTACGGGCAAGGCTTTCCACGGTGCCTGCATTGTCGCCGGAGAGCAGTTCCACCGATAATCCGCGAGCCTTGAGCGCTGTCACGGTGGCGGCGGCGTCTTCGCGGACACGATCATGGAGTGCGAACCAGGCACGCGGCTCCCCGGCTTCGGCAAGCAGCAGCCACTGGCCCGGACCCGGAATCGAGAGATCCTGCTCGGGTGCCGCGAATTCCGGGCGACCCAGCCGCCATGGCCGCCCATCGATGTTGCCTTCGACGCCCTTTCCCGTGCGGCTTGTTCGCTCGCTGGCCACGACGGTTGCCAGGCGCCAGGGGCGAAAGGCCCTGGCGATGGGATGTTCCGAGTGCGCCTCAAGTGCCGCTGCGATCACCCGTGCGCGATCTATCGACAGGTCTCCGATCGGCCGTGTTTCGCGCAGCTGCATTTCGCCGCTGGTCAGGGTGCCGGTCTTGTCGAAGATCACCCGGTCCACCTGGGACAATGACTCGATGGCGTCGGCGCGCGTGATCAATACGCCGCGGCGTCGCAACTGGCCGTGTCCAGCGGTCAGTGCCGTGGGCGTGGCCAGTGCCAGGGCGCAGGGACAGGTCACTACCAGTACCGAAAGGGTGACCCACAGTACCCGGGAGGGGTCGATGAACCACCAGGCAATGGCGACGCAGGTGGTCACCAGCAGCAGCCGCAGCACGAACAGGTGGGACATGCGAGCGGCCATCTGGGCCAGGCGAGGGCGGCTGGCGAAGGCGCGGTCGGTGAGGTCGACGATTCCGGCGACCCGGGCCTGCTTGCCGGCATGGGTGACCCTCACGATTAATGGGCTCTCGATGTTCTGGCTGCCACCGACGACGCTGTCGCCCACGCGTCGGGTCACCGGCAGGTACTCCCCGGTGAGCATCGACTCGTCAAGGCTGGATTCGCCCTCCTCGATCACGCCATCGGCGGGTACGCCATGCCCGGGCTTGATCACGACCCGGTCGTCGGTGGCGAGTTCGCTGGCCGGCAGGATTCGCTCTTCGCCATCCTCGGTCAGTCTCGTCGCCGACAGTGGCAAAGCCCCGGCCATGGCGTTGCCGGTATGGCCGCTGCGTCGCCGGGCCCTGGCCTCGACATAGCGGCCGAACAGCAGGAAGAAGGTGAACATGGCTACCGAGTCGAAATAGACCTCGCCGGTGTCTGTGATCACCGCATACCCACTGGCCAGGTAGGCGCCTCCGATGGCGATCGAGACCGGCACATCCATGCCCAGTACTCGGGTGCGCAGGTCGCGCAGTGCGTTGCGGAAGAACGGCATGGCCGAGAAGAATACTACCGGGGTAGCCAGGGCAAAGGAGAGCCAGTGGAACAGGGCGTAGAAATCCTCGCTGATCTCGCCGGGGCTGGTCATATAGATGGGGATCGAGAACATCATCACCTGCGCCATGCCCACCGCGGCCACGATCAGCCGGCGGATGTTCATGCGCTCCTCGAACTGCAGCCGCTGTTGGGCGGCATCGGGCTCGTAGGGCTGGGCACCGTAGCCGATGGCGGCCATCTCGGCGAGGATGCGCGACAGCATGAGCCGAGCCGGGTCCCAGGTCACGCGGACCCGGTGGTGACTCAGGTTGACGGCGCTGACGCTGACCCCTTCAAGGGCATTGAGCCGATGCTCGATCAGCCAGGCACAGGCGGCACAGGTAATGCCGTCCACCGCCAGGGTGGCGTATACCAGGTCGCTATCGGCTTCAGGGTGGACGAACTCCCGCTGAAGCCCCGGGTCGTCGAAGACGGCCCAGGTCTCTGCCTTGACCTTCTGGCGATCGTCCGGGCGCTCGGGCAGCTCGGTGCGAAAGCGGTAGTAGCTCTCGAGTCCGCCGTTGACGATGGCGTGTGCCACGGCCTCGCAGCCCGGGCAGCAGAGCGGGTGCGCCTGGTCGTCGAGAGTGATCGACCAGGGCGCGCCTGCGGGGACCAGGCTGCCGCAGTGATAGCAGTCTGCCGTCGCGTGCTCTGCCGTGGTGGCGTGCTGGCTCATGGCCGCTCGGATGAGTAAGTCAATGCGCAAGCCATCAGCCGCGGTCCACGATGCCTGGCGTCAGGTCGAATTCGTCCTCGCTGGGAAAGCTGGCTTCGCCCACCAGACGCCAGGCCGGTTCGACCTCGCTGGGGTGTAGCTGCAGGTACCAGCGATAGCGCAGGTTGTCGGGCGCCTGGCCGAGATAGCGCCCATCCTTGACATGCTCCAGGACCAGATCCTGGTCCCGGTCGTCCTGGGTAGGAAAGATCAGCGTCAGATAAAGCCGCTCGGGGCGATCGTCGCCGTCGAGCTGGACAATGATGTCGCTGGTCAGCGGGTCGATGCGCAGGTCGGCGGCCAGATTCAGATCATGGGCACGCTGTTGCTTGGCGAGCACCCTATTGATGGCACGTCCGTGCTCGTAGTAGTCCTGCTGTACCAGGCCGTCGGCAGTTCGTATGGCCATGACGGCCAGGGTCGAGCTGCCGAAGATGGAGGTAAACAGCAGGCCGATCAGGAACCAGGGCCAGAACTGCTTGTACCAGGGGGAGCGGGTCGTCATGGTCATCTCCGGGCTTCACCGATGAAGCGGGTGTCACGTTCAATGGTGATGCGTTCATTCTGTTGGGACTGCACATGTAGCTGAATCGGATGGCTGGGCAGCTCCAGCACGTCGGGGTCGGCAGTTACCTGCACCGCGAACATGCGCGAGGCGCCGGCAGGGACTCGCAGCATGTCGGTATCGATCTCCAGCCCGGGCAAGCCGCTCACTTCGAGGCGAAACTCATGATCCTCGCGATCCTGGTTGCGCAGGGTCAGGGTGAAGACATTGCTGATGCGTCCGTCGCGTGTCATCTGGTAGAGCTGTCCGCGTTCCCGTTCGACCTCGAAGTCCAGCGGCATGCGGTCGCTAAGTGCCCAGATGAAGAGGCCGACCATGACCAGCAGTGCTGCCAGGTAGCCCATCAGCCGAGGACGCAGGATATGCGACGGCTTGCCTTCCAGGGCGTTCTCGGTGGTATAGCGGATCAGCCCTCGTGGATAGTTCATCTTGTCCATCACGCTGTCGCAGGCATCGATACAGGCGGCACAGGTGATGCACTCATATTGTAGGCCGTCACGGATGTCGATGCCGGTTGGGCAGACCTGCACGCAGAGATCGCAGTCGATGCAGTCACCGTAACCGGCTTCCCGCGCCTCCGTGTGGCTGAGACTCTTCTTGCGCGAGCCGCGGGGCTCGCCGCGAGCCTCGTCGTAGGAGACGATCAGGGTGTCGGCGTCGAACATCACCCCCTGGAAGCGGGCATAGGGGCACATGTAGATACACACCTGCTCGCGCAGCCAGCCGGCATTGAGGTAGGTGAATACCAGGAAGAAGCCGGACCAGAAGTAGGCCCAGCCGTGGGCCTGGAGGGTAGGCAGCTCCACCACCAGTTCACGGATCGGCGTGAAGTAGCCGACGAAGGTGACCCCCGTGGCAAGGGCGATCGCGAGCCAGATGACGTGCTTGGCCCCCTTGCGCCACGCCTTGTCCAGGTCCATGGGCTGGCGATCGAGCTTGATGCGTCGATTGCGGGAGCCCTCCAGGCGGTGCTCGACCCAGATATAGAGAAAGGTCCAAACGCTCTGGGGGCAGGTGTAGCCGCACCATACGCGGCCGGCAAAGACGGTGATGAAGAACAGCCCGAAAGCGCAGATGATCAGCAGCCACGACAGGAGGATGAACTCCTGGGGGTAGAAGGTGGCGGTAAAGATATGGAATTCCCGTCCCGGCAGGTCGAACCAGATCAGCGGACGGTCGCCCCACTGGATCCAGGGCAGACCGAAGAAGGCCAGCATCAGCAGCCAGTTGGCAGAGCGACGCAGGCGCTGGAAAAATCCTTTTATTTCGCGAACATAGATATGCCGTCGACTGGCATACATCTCCTGCTGGACGATGGCACGCGGTTCGTGGTGGCCCACGGGATTCGGGGTCACGTCGCGGGCGGGTATCTTCTCACTCATGGCGGACTCGTGGCGGGCAGCGACGGCCCGCAGAAGGGAGGCAGTGAAACGATTTCATTGTATCGAGGCCTCGTCACCAAGAGAAAGGGTGCGACCCCAGGCCGCACCCTCCTTACCGCTCGGCAACGTCCTCAGTCGCGAAAGCGCAGGCTGTAGACGTAGGCTGCGACCAGGTGGACACGTTCCTCGCCGATGTAGGCTTCCTGGGCCGGCATATGGCCATTGCGGCCGTTACGCAGGGTCTGGCGAACCGAGTCGGCAACGCTCTGGCCGGGCGCCTGATAGAGCCAGGTGTCGTTGGTCAGGTTCGGTGCGCCCAGCGCCTGATTGCCACTGCCATCCGGCGAGTGGCAGGCGGCGCAGACCGACGCGAAGACCGAGGCCCCCTGCTCGGCGCGCTCGGCGTCGTGTTCGAGGTCGGAAAGCGCCAGGACGTGCTGAGTGACGTTCTCGATGTTATTTGCGCCAAGCGACTGGAAGGCGGGCATCAGGCCGTTACGCCCTCTGGCCAGCGACGTCATGATCTGCTCCGGCTCGCCGCCGTAGAGCCAGTCGTCGTTGGTCAGGTTGGGAAAGCCGTAGCCACCCTGGGCGTTGGCGCCGTGACACACCGCGCAATTGTTCAGGTAGATGCGTTCGGCTACCTGCATGGCCTCCTCGTCCTGGGCCAGGTCGGGAATCGGAATCTCCTGGTACTGGGCGAAGATCGGCGTGAAGCGCTCCTCGGCCCGGGCTACCTCCTCTTCCCACTGGCCTTCCTGGGTCCAGCCGAGCAGGCCGGCGAAATTGCCCAGACCCGGATAGAGCAGCAGGTAACCGAGCGAGAACACCACGGTCGCCACGTAGAGCTGGAACCACCAGCGTGGCAGCGGGTTATCGTACTCCTCGATCTCGTCGGCGGCGTGGCCGGTGGTTTCGACATTGCCCTCGGCGTCCGGCACCTTGTCGGTTTTGCGGTTGGCGTAGAGGATCCAGAAGGCAAAGGCAATGGAGCCCAGTGTGATGACGATGATCCAGGCGCTCCAGAACCCGGAAAGGGAGTCATCCCAAAGATTATTCATGTGTTTCTGTCTCCCTGGTTCGTACGGGAATCGCCATTGTTGTCCTGCTCTCGGATCGAGCGGGGCGAGGCGCTGCTGTCACGTGTTGTCTGGTCATCGTCATCGGCGAAGGGCAGGTTGGCCGCCTCGTCGAAATCCGGTTTACGTCGCCGGGAGTAGGCCCACCAGGTGATGCCGAGGAAGGCGACGATCAGCAAGAAGGTGATAATGCCGCGAAACGTGCCGGTATCCATGATCAACGCGTGCCCTCGAGCACGGTGCCCAGCTGCTGCAGGTAGGCGACCAGTGCAGTGATTTCCTGCTGGCCGCGTACCTCGCGGGTGGCGTTCTCGATGGCTTCGTCGGTATAAGGCACGCCGAGTGCGCGCAGGGCCTTCATCTTGCCAGGCGTATTGTTGCCGTCCAGCGTGCGCTCGAACAGCCACGGGTAGGCTGGCATGATCGAACCCGGGACCACGTCACGCGGGTTGTACATGTGAGCGCGATGCCAGTCGTCGCTGTAGCGGCCGCCGACACGTGCCAGGTCCGGGCCGGTGCGCTTGGAGCCCCACAGGAAGTTGTGCTCGTAGATGAACTCGCCGGCCACGCTGTAGTGTCCATAGCGCTCGGTCTCGGCACGGAAGGGGCGGATCATCTGAGAGTGACAGCCGACGCAACCCTCCCGGCGATAGATGTCACGGCCCTCAAGCTCCAGGGCGGAGAGCGGGCGCAGGCCTTCGACCGGCTCGGTGGTCTGCTTCTGGAAGAACAGCGGCACGATCTCGGCCAGGCCGCCGAAGCTGATCACCACCAGGATCAACACGGCGAGCAGGCCTACGTTCTTTTCGACAATCTCGTGTTTCATTGGTGTCGGTATCCCCGGTTGCTCAGGCGGTCTGCGGAATCGGATGTTGCACGGCTTCGCTGCGCTGGATGGTCCTGAAGACGTTGTAAGCCATGATCAGCATGCCAACGATCCAGAACAGACCGCCGATCAGGCGCACGATGTAGCCCGGACCGCTGGCCTCGACGGATTCCATGAAGGTGTACATCAGGGTGCCGTCGGGGTTGATGGCGCGCCACATCAGGCCCTGCAGGATGCCATTGACCCACATGGAAGCGATGTAGAGCACGGTACCGATGGTGGCCAGCCAGAAGTGCACCGCGATCATGCCTACGGAGTACATTTCGGTGCGACCGAACAGGCGCGGGATCAGGTGGTACATGGAGCCGATGGTGATCATCGCCACCCAGCCCAGCGCGCCGGCATGGACGTGGCCGATGGTCCAGTCGGTGTAGTGCGACAGAGCGTTGACAGTCTTGATCGCCATCATCGGCCCTTCGAAGGTGGACATGCCGTAGAATGACAGGGCAACCACCAGGAAACGCAGGGTCGGGTCGGTGCGCAGCTTATGCCAGGCGCCGGAGAGGGTCATCATGCCGTTGATCATGCCACCCCATGAGGGAGCCAGCAGGATGATCGACATGACCATGCCCAGTGACTGGGCCCAGTCGGGCAGGGCGGTGTAGTGCAGGTGGTGCGGGCCGGCCCACATGTAGATCATGATGAGCGCCCAGAAGTGGACGATGGACAGGCGATAGGAGTAGATCGGGCGTTCGGCCTGCTTGGGGACGAAGTAGTACATCATGCCGAGGAAGCCGGCGGTGAGGAAGAAGCCGACCGCGTTGTGCCCGTACCACCACTGCACCATGGCATCGATGGTGCCGGAGTAGATGGAGATCGAGTACATGGCGGTGACCGGGATCGCCGCATTATTGACGATGTGCAGCACGGCCACGGTCAGAATGAAGGCAGCGAAGAACCAGTTGGCCACATAGATGTGCGAGGTCTTGCGCTGCTTGATGGTCATCAGGAAAACGATGGCATAGCTGACCCAGACCGCGGCGATCAGGATATTGATCGGCCATTCGAGCTCGGCGTACTCCTTGGTGGTGGTGTAGCCCAGCGGCAGGGTGATCACCGCAGACACGATCACAGCCTGCCAACCCCAGAAGGTGAATGCCGCCAGCTTGTCGGAGAACAGCCGCGCCTGACAGGTACGCTGCACGACATAGTAGGAGGTCGCCATCAGCGCCGAACCACCGAAAGCGAAGATGACGGCATTGGTGTGCAACGGCCTCAGGCGGCCAAAGCTTGTCCATGGCAGGTCGAGGTTGAGTTGCGGCCATACCAGCTGTGCGGCAAGGATGACACCGAGGAGCATGCCCACGATGCCCCACACGACTGTCATGATCGCGAACTGCCGAACTACCTTGTAATTGTAGGTCGGGTGCTCTAATGCTGTGCTCATGTCAGGTTCCCATCGAACGCGTATCGAGAGCCGGTCGTGACGGATGCCGCAGCCGACGCTCACGGTTGGGTGAAGCAGGTCAGAAAACAAGATGGATTCTATCGCAGCCGCATCGCAGACTGAAACATGCCCAAGGGCGAAACTCACACAGGAGTTTGACCGGTGTCGTACTTTGCGCGACTTGATCGGGTAGCAATTTCTTCGGCACGCCTTCGAGAGCGTCTTCTCGAAGGAGAGACGGGGCGCTGGCGTGTCGAGGGGCTGGGCCCGCTGGAAGTCGAAGGCGACGGCAGTGCGGGCCGGCTTCTGATCGCCCATGGGGCGGGGGCTGGGCAGGGGTCGCCCTTCATGAGCCAGCTGCGCGCTGGCCTGGCAGAACATGGGGTTCAGACCCTGGCCGTCGAGTTCGCTTACATGCAACGCATGCAGAAAGAGGCCAAGCGTTTCCCGCCCCCACGCATCGATCGGCTGGTGGATGAATTGAGCGCCTGGTGCGACATTCTGACACATTCCGAACTGGGTAGTTTCTGGCTGGGCGGAAAGTCAATGGGTGGGCGAGCAGCCAGTTTGCTGGCGGCCCGTGACCAGGCCGCTGGCCTGATACTTTGCGGCTACCCCTTCCATCCGCCGGGCAAGCCGGACAGCCTGAGGCTGTCTCATTGGCCGCTGCTTGCCTGCCCGACTCTGGTGCTGCAGGGCAGTCGCGATCCTTTCGGGAGCGCCGAGGAGATCGAAGGCTATCGGCTGGGCGAGAATGTGGCGGTGCATCTGCTGGAAGATGGCGACCACGACTGGAAGCCGCGCCGCGCTTCCGGCCTCACCCAGGAAGAGTTGATCGAGCAGGCCGCTGGCGAGATCGCCGCCTTCATGCTGCGGCACCCTCAAAGGCATTGACAACCAAGCGGATCCCTGTAGAATTCAGCGCCACATGACCGGGGGTGGTTAGCTCAGTTGGGAGAGCACCAGCCTTACAAGCTGGGGGTCACTGGTTCGAACCCAGTACCACCCACCATCGCTTTCGGGGTGATACCGATCATGTAGGAAGCACGCAGCGGACCGGTAGTTCAGTTGGTTAGAATGCCGGCCTGTCACGCCGGAGGTCGCGGGTTCGAGTCCCGTCCGGTCCGCCAACTGTTTCTGATGTCATGTCGTCTTGTGGACCGGTAGTTCAGTTGGTTAGAATGCCGGCCTGTCACGCCGGAGGTCGCGGGTTCGAGTCCCGTCCGGTCCGCCACGATGACTGGCACGCAGTTTTGAGTAGAGCAGGGCTGTATTAGTAAATGAAGTGCGGTATCCGTGGGTGATTAGCTCAGTTGGTTAGAGCACCAGCCTCACATGCTGGGGGTCACTGGTTCGAATCCGGTATCACCCACCACGCGGACCGGTAGTTCAGTTGGTTAGAATGCCGGCCTGTCACGCCGGAGGTCGCGGGTTCGAGTCCCGTCCGGTCCGCCAACACGATATTCCAGACCCCGAGCCAAATGGCTTGGGGTCTTTCGTCTGTGCACGGTTTTTCCTTTCCTGTCTCCTCTTGCTCTTCCTCTGCGCTATGCTGCTTTCGCCTATGGCGAATCATTACCTTTGCGCATCTTGCCTGGCTATCATACAGTTGTTTGAAACCTTGACCAGCAGGAGGAGTTCGGCGTGCGCTACCCTCATCTCTTTCGCCCGCTTGAAGTGGGTCACCTGACGCTGCCCAACCGAGTGCTGATGGGCTCCATGCATACCAATCTCGAGGAGGCGCCCAACGGTTTTTCCCGCCTGGCGGCCTTCTATGCCGAGCGTGCCCGGGAGGGCGTCGGGCTGATCGTCACGGGCGGCATCGCCCCCAACCCCGAGGGTGCCGTTTTTCAGGGTGCGGCAACCCTGGAGCGGAGCGAGCAGGTGGCGAATCATCGCGGCGTGGTCGAGGCGGTTCATGCCGAGGGCGGACATATCTGCATGCAGATTCTTCACGCCGGCCGTTACGCCTACTCCCCTGAGCTGGTGGCGCCGTCGCCGATCCAGGCGCCCATCAACCCGTTCGCGCCCCGGGAGCTCGCCGCGAAGGAGGTCGAGGGACAGATCGCCGACTATGTGCGCTGCGCCACCCTGGCCCGTGAAGCCGGTTACGACGGCGTCGAGGTAATGGGGTCCGAAGGCTACCTGATCAACCAGTTTCTGTGCCTGCGTACCAATCATCGCAGCGACGAGTGGGGCGGTGCGTTCGAGAATCGCATGCGCTTTGCCGTCGACATCGTCAAGGGAATCCGCCAGGCGGTGGGGGAGGACTTTCTCATCATCTTCCGCCTGTCGATGATCGATTTGGTGGACGAGGGCAGTACCTGGGAGGAAGTCGTCACCCTGGGGCGGGCCCTCGAGACCGCGGGCGTCAACCTCATCAATACCGGTATCGGCTGGCACGAGGCGCGCGTGCCCACCATCGTCACCAGCGTGCCACGGGCCGCCTTCACCGAGGTGACCCGGCGCATGAAGGCCGAGCTCAGCGTGCCGCTGATCACCACCAACCGCATCAACATGCCAAACGTGGCCGAACGGGTGCTGGCGGACGGCCACGCGGACATGGTTTCCATGGCACGCCCCTTCCTGGCCGACCCGGCCTGGATCACCAAGGCGGCGGAAGGGCGTAGCGAGGAGATCAATACCTGTATCGCCTGCAATCAGGCGTGTCTCGATCACACCTTCCAGGGCAAGCTGACCTCCTGTCTGGTCAACCCCCGGGCCTGTCACGAGACTGAGCTCGAGATACTTCCCGCCGAGACGGTGCGTGACATCGCCGTGGTTGGTGGCGGGCCGGCCGGTCTCTCGGCTGCCGTCACCGCGGCAAGGCGGGGGCATCGCGTGGTGCTGTTCGAGCGCAATAGCGAATTGGGTGGACAGTTCAACCTGGCGCGAAAGATCCCCGGCAAGGAGGAGTTCGACGAGACCCTGCGCTACTTCAGGGTCATGCTCGACAAGCACGGTGTCTCGGTGCGTCTCAACTGCGATGCCGATCTCCACACGCTCAAAGGCTTCGATGCCGTGGTGCTGGCCAGTGGCGTCCAGCCACGCCAACTCTCGCTGCCGGGTCATGACCACCCGAAGGTGCTCAGCTACCCCATGGCCATCCATCACCCCGAGCGCGTGGGACGTCGAGTGGCGATTATCGGTGCTGGCGGGATCGGTTTCGATGTGGCCGAATTGCTCACCCATGTGGGTCATCCCGCCATGAATACCGAGGCCTGGTGCGCCGAATGGGGGGTAGACCTCACCGTTTCCGAGCGAGGCGGTATCGCCCCGCCGCAGCGCCCCGATACGCCGAGGCAGGTCTTTCTGCTGCAGCGCAAGTCCTCCAAGCCGGGCAAGGGGCTGGGCAAGACCACGGGTTGGGTGCACCGTGCCTCGCTGAAGCATCGTGGTGTCGAATCCCTGTCAGGCTGCGAGTACATGGGCATCGATGACGATGGTCTCCACATCCGCCAGGATGGTGAGCCGAGGCTGCTCGAGGTCGACAGCATCGTTGTCTGCGCCGGGCAGAACCCGGTGCGCGAGCTCTTCGAGCCGCTGCAGGCGTCGGGTGTGGAGGTACACATGATCGGCGGCGCCGACGAGGCGGCCGAATTGGACGCCAAGCGCGCCATCGAACAGGGCACTCGTGTCTCGGCCAGCCTTTGAGCGAGCGTACCGTAGCGTCTCAGGGCAGGGCGACCGACATCGAGCCGGAGAGCACCAGGGCGATCAGGTCGGCCTGACGGTGGGTATCGGTCTTCTGGAACAGATTGCGCAGGTGGAAAGCGACCGTGGTGGTGGAGATGGACATGCGCTCTGCGATCTCCTCGCTGCGCAGCCCCTCGGCCAGGGCCAGAGCGATCCTGGCTTCGCTCGGCGTAAGCCCGAACAGGCTGGCCAGTATCTGCTGGGGTACCTGGGCACGCTTTTCGGGGTCCGAGAGCAGTACCACCACCGCCGGCTCATGGGGCGAGCCGGCGGGGCAGCCCAGCGAACAAGCCAGCACCAGCAGGTCACGGCGTTCGCCCGGGCGATCGAGCCGTAGGCAGGTCACCTTCTCTTCTCCTTCCCGACTGCACTCGAGCGCGGCCCGAACGGTTTTGCGCAGCGCCTGACCGCAGACGGCCGTGGCCGCGGACAGGCTATGGCCAAGTACCAGCTGTTCGGTGTCCTGCGACAGGCGATGAGCTGCCCGGTTGGCAAAGAGTATCTGTCCGTCTCGCCCCAGCAGGACCATGCCGGGCGCCACCAGGTCGAGGGCCCGTGTGGCGGCGACGAAGGCCTGGCTGCTTGCCTCCTTGCGCAGGTCGGTCATGGCCTGGCGCAGCTCGGTGATCTCCTCGGCGGTCTTGCAGCGCATGCGTCTCACCTGACGCAGCCGGGCGTCGAGGGTCGCCAGCATGAGGTCGAAGTCGACGGGCTTTACCAGATAATCGTCCGCACCGATGCGCTTGCCGTCGACGATGTCGCGTGGATCGGAAAGTGCGGTGAGAAAGAGGAAGGGCGTATCGGCAAGATCGGGGCGCGCCTGGCGAATCTCGCGTAGTACCTCATAGCCGTTGCACCCCGGCATGTTGATATCACATAGGATCAGGTCCGGTGCCACGGCGTTGATCTGGGCGATGGCTTCGTGCCCGTCGGCGGCTTCGATGACGGCGTAGCCGGCCTCTCTGAGTTCCTCACAGATATCCCTGCGCAGTTCGGCATGATCCTCGGCACAGAGAACCAGTGCCGGCATGGCATTCGAAGGTGGTGCCTGGTCGATCATGGCTCGGCTCCTCCAGCAGCGAGTGGTAGCGTGAGCGTGAAACGCGTGCCCTCTCCCTCTCGGGAGGCCACGGTGATGTCGCCGTGCTGAAAGCGGGCCAGGTGGCGGGCGATATTGAGTCCCAGGCCGATGCCCGGTGTCGCTGCGACATTTCGAGAGCGGAAGAAGCGTTCGAACAGCAGCGGAAGATCCTCTTCCGGTATGCCGATGCCTCGGTCCTGCACGGTACAGGTAGCGTGTGCGCTGTCGTGGTCGAGCCGAACCGTGATGGGGGCGTCCGGCGCGGAATACTTCAAGGCGTTGGACACCAGATTGGCGAGGATCTGTTCGACCAGCGCTCGGTCACAGACCACGATCATCGGCGGCGAGTCCGCGAGTTCCAGGGTGATGCGCCGGGTGCCGGCGGTCTCCTCCTGAAGCTGGCACACCTGCTGGACGATGGCCGCGAGGTCGCAGGGGGCTGTCGATGCCTCCACCTGGCCGCCATCCAGTCGTGCGGCCGTCAGAGCGCTCTCCACCAGGCGGGTCATGTGCGCCACGGCATCACGCAGGCGGGTATAGCGCTGCTGCCGATCCTCCGGTGTCATCTGGTCGCCACGGCGTAGCAGCCGTTGCAGGCCGGAGTCGATTACCGCCAGCGGGGTGCGGAACTGGTGTGAAACCGTGGCGGCAAAACTGCGATAAAAGTCGCTGACGCCCCGTTCGCGGCGCAGGGCGCTCTCCAGCGACAGGGCGGCCTTCTTGTAGCGTGTGATATCGGCGACCCGCAGTACGTGTCCTCCATCATCTGTCTGGCGAATCATCATCTGCCGCCAGCCCTGGCCGAGGATCTCCATATCGCATTGGAGGCTGCCGTTCAGGGCCGTACCGAGGGTGTCGCACTGGGTCTCTTCCGGTCGGGCCAGCTCGCGAATGTCCTGCAGTATCGAGGCCAATGGACGTCCCCGTGCCAGACTGGTTGCCGATATCGGTAGCAGCTCGGCCAGCTGTGGGTTGGTCAACGCCAATCGCCCGCGGGTATCGAAGGCGGCAAAGCCGTCCGGGGCGGTCTCGATAGCCGCGGCCAGGCGCTGGCGCTCCGCATCGAGATCCCGAGTCCTGCGCTCCACCTCATTCTCGAGCTCGTTGCGATGCCTGGCGAGCGCCCGCTGGGCGTTGGCACGCTGGCGCAGCGCCGAGAGCAGCAAGACGACCAATACCACGCCGCTGAGCATGATGCCCACCACCGAGGCAATCACCTGTAGCGTGCTGTTGCGATGCTCGTCCAGCCGAGCGCCTGTGCTCTCCCATTCCTCGATCATTACCGCGTTGGCGATGCGGTTGAGCTGCCTCATCATGGGCTCGAGCGTGCCATGAATGCGATCGGAGACGTCGATGGCCCCGGGCCGCACGCGCTCCAGCAGGGGCTCGATGGCATCCAGCTGTTCGAATGCCGCGGCGATGTCGCCATCGAAGCCAAGTCCTGCCAGGTAGCGCTGCTGCGGGCCTGCGTCAAGCAGTACAAGGCGACTGGTCAGTACATCGAAGCGCAGGTCAGGCCGGGTGGTTTCGTCACCCAGAGCGCGGCGGTTGACCGCCTCGTCAAGCCGGTGGCTGGCTACCTGGGCCTGGGTAATGACCCACAGCATGTTGTCGCTGACGTTGGAGCGCATGTCCTGCTCGACCTGGAAGAGTCGCACCAGGGAAAACGTCAGAAAGGCCACGAAGGCCAGAATGACGACCAAGGGGGCAAAATAGGCGGGCATGCGTCGGGTCAGGGGCATCATCGTATATCAAGGCTCTCCAGTTGCCAGACCCAGCGGTAGTCGTAGCGAATGTCCTGAAGCTCACTGTGATCGTCCCTGGGGTAGACGATCCATAGCGGCCCCTTGTCACGCGGTGTCAGTCGTTCCCCGTCCATGCTGTCGGCGACCAATACCTCGAAGTCGCGGAAATCCTCGAGCGGTATATCCACCACGTAGTCATTCAGTGCCCTGGCCTCGGCACGCTCGCCCTGTGCGCCGACGTGGGCCAGCAGATCGCTCATCAGGAAACCCTCGAAGCGGTTCACCCCATCGGTCACCACGGTCGAGGTGTGTAGGGTCTGCCGCGGCAGGGCCTCGAGCATGGTGCGGTCGAAGTGTGCCTCGCTGTCAACGTTGGTCTTGCCGATCTTGCCGCTCACACTCAGCAGCACCTTACCTTCTGGTACGGGCAAGGTATCGGCAATGGCCTGCAGGGTTGTCATCAGCAGGGCGGCAGTGAGGCACAGGCAGGTGAGGCGACGTGTCGTCATGGCAATCTCCTTGGCGCTCTGGGCTGGAAGGGACGGGCTGCCGGGACCGGATGCCATCCAGCCATCTTCCCGTCCATTGGAGGTGCTGTCCCCGTTCATTCGAACGGGTGTGACTCGGCGGCGGTATGCGAGGCTGTTCCGTCGATGCCTATGAGAAACATGGCTTACAGAAAGGAAACATGCGAGGCGTGACGGGTTACCCGTGTAAACGGACGGGGCTAGGGAAAAGGCGTGTGCCTAGACTGATGAGTAACAAAAAAGTACGAGGGGGTAATAAGGTGAGAGCCAAGGTTACATCAGTCGCCTGCTTGCTGACACTGCTGCTTGCTGGTAGTGCGGCGGCCTTTCCCGGGATGGTCTTCGAGCAGGAGCCCAACGACACCCTTGAGCAGGCGCTGTCGTTCCGTGGCGAAGCCCGCCTGGTGGGCGAGGTGTCGGGCTATGATCGTGACCTGTTCCGCTGGGCGTTGGATGATGCCGAAACGGACCGCCTCTGGCACCTCGAGCTGCAGGGCGATGGCGCCTTGGACGCCGAACTCTTCTGGCCGGGAGAGGAGGCCGCCGGCGGCTCCGGCGTTGCCACTTTCGGCGCCGAACCGACAACCGATGCCAGCGCCGAGAGAACCTTGCTGACGCTCTCGGTGGCCCCGGGCGGCGATGGCGAAGGGCGCGAGCCATTGATGGTGCCGGCCGGTGAGCATCTCATTCGCTTCCTGCCGCAAGACACGGGAGGCGAGTACCGCCTGTCTCTGACCTCCGGCGATCGAATCCGTATACGTGGCACGGTGGGTCCCGACCGTACCGATGACATCGCCGTCGAACCTGGGCGGCAATGGTATTTCCAGCTCAATGTGCCCGACGCCACTATTCCGCTTATCCCCGAGGAAGACCCTCGTCAGCTATGGCGAGTGGTCCTTGTCGGTGAACTGGGAGCGCCGCTAGAGGCCTGGATCACGGACGAAGAGGGCGAGGTCATCGTCGAGGCCGTCGAGGGGGCGCCCCTGCAGCAGGCATGGGGTCGGCTCGAGCTGCCCGAGGGGAGTCGGCTCCACGTGCGCCACGTGGAGGGCAACGCCATCGGCCGCCTGGGCGCCAGGATGAGTGAAGACGGTAGACGACGGGAGGAATCGATCGCTGCAGAGGACATGGCGGAAGAGGGTCGTGATAGTGAGGAGGTGCAGGTCGCTGGCTCTCCTGAAACGCGTCACTGGCTTGACGGCGGGGAAGAGATCGCGCTGACGATGGAGCGCAACGAGCGACGCTACCTTGCCTTCCCGGTGGGTTCGGACGAAGAGGCATGGACGCTGGGGGCCGTGTCCGATGACATGGAACAACAGCTGGAGGTCTGCCTGAAACCGATCGACAGCCGTGACGAGGTCTGCCGTATCGGTTTGAGCGAAAACCTTTTCTCCCGGATGTCTCTGCCGGAGGGTGACTATGCGTTGATGCTGCGCAGCCGCGCTCGCGGGGGCGAGCCGGTGACCTTTACCTTGCGACTGGACGAGGATGAGCCGGCGCCCGAGGGCTGGGTCGATCGGCCCAACGATATCCGCGAATGGGCTGTTCCAATGCTGGCGGATGCGCCGATTCATGGCCGCTTCGAAGGGAGAGGCGAGGCGTGGTTCGCGTTGCAGGTCGGCGGCGAGGTCCAGCAGTGGGCCTTTACCACGGAAAGTGAAAGCCCCCTGGAGCGACTGGGAGTCCATCGCGTCGGAGACGGCTCCCTGGTATTGGAACATCGCCGGACGGGGCGTGGTGATCATGATCTGTGGCTGGAGCATGTTCGACTGCTTCCCGGGCGCTACCTGGTCAGGTTGCTGGGAGAGGGGACCGACTATCGGCTCCTCGCTTCACCGACGGGCCAGCCCGAGCCGGGCTTCGAGCAGGAGCCCAATGACGAAGATCGCGATGCCAACCCTCTCTGGCTGGGCGAACCGTTGCATGGCTCCTTCCACTCCTTGCGTGACCAGGACCGCTTTCACTTCCATCTGCCGGGCCGGAACCGGGTTGTACTCGAATTTGAGCCACCCGAAGGTGGCGAGATGGATGTTGGGCTGGAGTGGCAGGGAGAGACTCGGCTCAGGTATTCGGTGGACAAAAACGTACGGCTGGATTCGCTCCTGCCACCGGGTGACTACACCCTGGTGCTGGGCGGAGATGCGGCTTCCCGAGCTCGCTATTCCGCTCGAGTGACCATCGCCGACCCCTGGAACCATGTCGACATGCCTATACCGGCCCTACGCCGTGACGAGGCACCGCTGCTCCCTGAGGATGCCGTGATCAGCAGCAGTATGGGGGGAGCCGGCGGCGACGGGGGCTTCCTGCGCCTGCCGGTGACCGAGGAGGATCGAGATGTCTTCCTGGAAGGGCGCTTCGACTCCCTGGGCAGCGCCTATACGGGCCTCGAGTTCCGCACCGACGACGGCGACATGCTTGAGGTACAGGATACCGAAGAGCGCGGCCGTCATGTCGTCACCATACCGGGAGGCGAAGCGGCTACGCTGGAGGTCTCCTTCGGGCGTGCAGGCCGGGACGTGAGTCTCTCGGACCCTGCCTACCCCCTGCCGGCAGCGCCGCAGCTCGAGCTGAACCTGACAACGGAGGCTCAGCGCCTGCCTCCCTTTGCGCCTACAGGGCAGCGTCTTGCCTCAAGGCTCAGACTGGTCAATCCCGAAGATGAACCCCAGACACTGACGCTGGAGGCGCATGTCAGCCATGACGGCGCCTCGGTATCCGGCCTGCCGGAGGCGATCGAACTGGCTCCCGGGGAGGAGACGGAACTGCCGCTGAACTGGACGCTGCCGCCGAACATGCTGGAAAACGCGCCGCTATCGCTGTTCGTGCGAGCGGGTGAGCGGGTGCTGCGCAAAGACATTGCGCTGGACCCCCTGGCTCCGGCGGTCGGTTCCTTCAACACGCCGGATGTGCCGAAGCCGTTGCAGGGCCTTGCCGACCTGGCATGGAACGCCTTCGGTGCCACCTTCGTCGATGCGGGCAGCGGTGAACCTATCGATACTCTGCCGGGACGTGGCAGAAGCTATCCCTACTTGCTTATCGATGGTATGGCCGGTTCCGGCAGCTCGATCGAGGTGTCAAACGACCTGGGTGAGGCGCTGCCGCCGATACGCCTGGCTGATGAGGGCGGGCTGGTCCGGGGCGTCGTCTTCAACCAGCGGTCGAGTCACGATCATAGTGATCGCTGGCGCGAGGTGGAAATCGCCCTGGGTGATGACCTCGACACCTTCGAGGTGGTCGAGACCCTGGAACTCGCCTCCGGCGACGGCGAGCAGTTCTTCGAGCTCGACACCCCCCGTGAAGCACGCTATGTCCAGCTGCGGCCCCTTAGCGTCTGGGACCATGAAGCGGCCCGTCGCAGGACTCACGGCAGCGGCCTGCTGCGCGTGCTTGGCGAACCGGCGGGCCAACTGGCCCGGCGCCGGCATGACCTGCTCGACCCTGAGCTGGGCGGTCACTGGGTCCACACCCGCCCGGACATCTCCTCCCTGTATGGCTTCAAGGGGCACCGCTCTACCGCGCGAGGTGTCATGGGTGATAACCCGCGAGGAGAACGTATCCGTGATCGCACCCTCGATATGGTGTTCGCCTTCCTGCATCAGCGCGCGGCACGTATCGACGAACTCGAATGGATCGAGAATCTCGACTGGGAGGGCCAGCCCGTGGAGCAGGTGAGCGTCTATACCGCCACCGAAAGCCCGGTGGGTCCCTGGGAGCACCAGGCCGACTGGAACCTCGCGCGTGATGATGAGGGCGTGGCGAGCCTGCCGCTGCCCGCTTCGCCCCGCGTGCGCTACCTGAGGCTGGTGTTCGACGAACCCGAGGAGGGGGAAGGACGACGCGAGAACACCTGGCGCCCTCCCGAGGCGCTGAGGGCCTATGAGGCGGATAGCCTGGGCAGCGGCCGCTCGATCCTCGGTCACTGGGGCATGGATCACTCCCGTGGGCCGCTGGAGGCCGAGCGGTCGACCACCGAGCTGGCGCTGGCCGCCGTCGAGGATACCGACAGTCATGCCGGCCGACCGTTGACGCTGACGTCTCGAATCACCGGCAGGGTCGAGGAGCCGGGGGACTCGCGACACTATCGAATCGACCTGGAAGAAGGCGACAACACCCTGGCTTTCGCGCTGCAGGAGTCCCTGCGCGGGAGGCTGAAGGCGAGCTTGACCGACCCCGAGGGCGGCGAGGTACCGCTTGCCTGGCGGGACGGCCAGGGGGGGCAGCGTTTCGCCGAGGCGCTGGACCTCGTGCCGGGAACCTACAGGCTGACGATGGCCGAGCCCCCGCGGTCGGTGGTTTTCCTGTGGGACGGCAGCGGCAGCGTGGCCAAGCACCAGCCGGCCATCTACCAGGCGCTCAATCGTTTTGCCGAGGGGCTTCAACCGGGACGAGAAGTGTTCAACATGCTGCCGCTGGGGGGGCCGCTGCTGATCGATGGCTGGGCGGAATCGCCCAGCCAGGTGGCCCAGACCCTGAATGGCTACAACGGTCGCTACTCCGACTCCGACTCCGAACCGGCATTGAAGCTCGCCACCCGTGCCTTGGCGAGCCAGGAGGGCGAGAAGGCGATCTTCCTGATCACCGATGCCGAGCAACTGGGCCGTGACATGTCAGTATGGAATGACCTGGAAACGGTTCGCCCACGGATATTTACCCTCGAGATCTCCCACGGCAGCCGGAGGGAGGAGACCAACGAATACCGCTGGTATCAGGATCAGATGCTCAGCTGGGCACATGTAGGCGGTGGCACCTATCGCTACACCACAGGGCGCAGCGAGTTGATTCGTGCCTTCGAGGCGGGCATGCGTGAATTACGCCAGCCCACCACCTTTGCCCTCGAGGTCGAACGCCGCTATCAGGAACCCCCCGAGCCCGGCAGTCTGCGAGTGGCCAGCGGTGATGCGCCGGTGGTTGCCGCTGGCGTGGTACACCTGATCTTCGACGCTTCAGGCTCCATGCTGCAGCAGATGGAAGGCGGCCGACGTATCCAGGTGGCCCGCCGCATCGTACAGCAGGTGCTTGACGAGCGGGTCCCCGAGACCGTGCCTGTCGCACTGCGTGCCTTCGGCCACACCGAGCCCCATAGCTGTGCCACCGAACTGCTGGTCGCGCCCGGCGACGACAATCATGCGCAGGTGCGGCGTGCCGTCGAAGACATCCAGGCGATCAACCTGGCGCGCACACCGCTGGCCGATTCACTGGATGCCGTGCTCGACGACCTGGCGTCTTACGAGGGACAGCGTCGTCTGGTGGTGATGCTGACCGACGGCGAGGAGACCTGCGAGGGCGACCTGGAGCAGTCGGTGGCAGACCTGATAGAGGAGGGCCTCGACGTTCGCCTCAATATCGTCGGCTTCCATATCGATGAGATTGGCCTGCAGGCCGAGTTCGAGCGCTTCGCCGAGCTGGGTGGCGGCGAGTACTTCGATAGTCACGACGGCGAGGAACTGGTCGAGGGCCTTGCCGGCGCCTTGGCGGCTCCCTGGCGGGTGCTGGATGCGGCCGGCAGTACCGTGGCTCGTGGACGTGTCGATGGCGAGGCCATCGAACTCGATGTCGGGGATTACACCCTGGTGGTGGAAGCCCAGGAGGGCGACCGCCATCACACTTTCAGCATCGCGCCGCGCCAGGCCAAGGAAGTTCGCCTGAGCGAGGCCCTTTCGGAGCCATCCACATGACAGAACGCTTGGGTATTATCACCAAAGCGCTACTGATGGTGCTGCTGCTTGGCCTGGCACCTGTCGTCTCCCTGTCGGCTGCCGGGCCGCCGGATCCCGATGCCCAGGCGCGCCAGCCACTGCCGGACCACCAGGCGGATGCCACCCATCGAGGCAAGTCGGCCATGGAGCATGCCGAGTCGCTGGTGGCTTCTTCCATGCTGCAGCGGAAGATGGCGTTCGAGTGGCTGCGGGAGATGGGCGTCGATGCGCTTCCGGCCAGAGACGCGGTGCGCTATGTGTTCCAACAGGTCGATACGGAAGGCCTGACAGCTCGCGAGGTCGATCAGTTGCGAGTGGCGGCCCTGAAGACGCTCTTCGCCATGCAGGCACCGGAGGCCGAGGCATTGCTGCGAGAGGCGATCCTTGACCCTGCTTTCAGTCAGCATTCGTCGACGTATCGACACCTGGTTCTCGGTGCCGTCGAGATGGGGGTCGACGCCACCACCCTGCAGGCGGATATGCTCGCCCTGGCGGAGGAGGATGGCGCCCATGCCGCCCGCTTGATGGCGACCGGGGCGCTGCCCGATACGGTACTCCACTCCCTTGCCGAGGAACTCTTTCATGACGAGCACGGCGAGGCGGCTACCCGCTTTTTCCTTCCGCGCATGGCCGAGCTGGACTTTGTCGATGCCCCCACCTGGCTCGCCTATGTGAGTGAGCATGCCGAGCTGGCGAGAGAGAATCCGACAGAGGTACTGGCGGCGCTGGCTGATATCGGAACCCGGGACGCCCTGGAGGTTGCCCTGGAGATCGATGACTTCCCGGGCAGGCGGGGCGAGCTGTTTGAGCGCTTCGCCGGAGGGCCGCTGGGGCCGGAACCTGTCTTCCGCCGGCTTTTGGAGGCGCTGCGGGAGGAGATATCCCAACAGGAGTCGGCACGGCTGGCCGCCCTCATGGAAAACCTCGCCCGAGAGCTTGCTGCCGGCGCTGCCGGTCCCGACACCTCACCGTTGGCCGAGGTGGCCAGGCGCAGCTTTACCGGTGCCATGGCGTCACTGGTCGAGCAGGGGCCAAGCGACGATCATCGTCTGGTCGGCCTTCAGCGTCTGGTCAGGTACCACCAGCGTAACCCCCGCACCTCCCCCGAGTTGACCCTGGGTCCGGTCTTCGATGCCCTGGAGCGGGACGATACCTCCGAATTGGTGAAGCGCAAGGCGACCGAAACGTTGCAATTGTCACCGGCCCGGCTGGCCAAGTCGGATCCCGCCTTTTTTACGCAGCGTGCGGTGACCCTGCTCTGGGCGGCGGAATCGGCAGCTCATGCCCAGTTGCCCGAACGGTTGTTGCAGCCGCTGATGCGATCGGCGGATCATGCGCCGCTTGTTGTCGAGACCATCGTCCAGTCCATCGACGAACATCGCGACCGTTGGGCCGTGAACCCGGCGGTAGGCGTCCTGATGAGCTCAGGCCTTACGCCAGGGTTGGAGCGCTCGCCGACACGCGAACTGGCTTCCCATGAAATGGGACGGATCCTCGTCAATCCGGTGGCCGACTTTGCCTATATCGGTGATCACTTCATGAACAACCGGGGCGGTGGTGCCTTGGCCACCCTGGAGTACAACACCGTGCCCGGGCTTATCGGCATTCTCGAGCCGGTCATCTTTGCGCCCGCTGCCGGTTGGTATGCCCCCTTTCCGCCCGAGGCGCTGGCCGGCGTGATGACCGCCCGACCCGGCTGGCTGTCACGAGAGCCCCAGGCAGAGGCAGGCTGGATCGACTTCCTGAAGCGTGTCAGGGATCACGGCGACCCTGACTTCAGTCCCGTCGCCGAGACGGCCCTGGCCGCCTTCTGATGGGCCGTTACTCGAGGAACAAGGGGGACGCTGGGATGAACTGTTGCACCAGCCGAAGAGGGCAATGGAGAGGGCCATGCAGACGGCAAGGGAGAGCGCCATGCAGAGCGCGCTGGGGCGTTGTTCGGCGTGGCCTGCTGCTGGCGCTGGGTCTGTCCCTGGGAGGGACTGCCTGGGCGGACGCCCAGTGTCGTATGCCGGCCGACCGCTATCAGGTCGTTGAGCAGCAGCTGCAGCAGGCCTATCGGTTCACCGAAGAGGCCCTGGCCGAGCTAGCGATGGAGCGCTACGCGGTGCCCTCGCGGCAGGCACTCATCGGCGACGATGTCGAGGAACTCTTCGACTGGGTGCGGGACGAGACCCGATGGCTGCCGTACCAGGGTGCCTTGCGCGGTGCCCGCGGGGTGCTGATGGATGGCCATGGCAGTCACCTCGACCGCGCCCTGCTGCTGGCGGAACTGCTCGAATCGGCAGGCTATCGCGTCCGCCTTGCCAGGGCGACACTGGACGACGGCAGTATCGAGGCGCTGCTCGGGGACTGGCAATCCGACGTCGGGCACGTCTCGGCGCGACCTTCCTTGGTGGCAGCGTCGAGCGACTATGCCACTGCGGCACAGCGACTGAACGCCGACGAGGGCGCTGTCCAACGGCAAGTCGAGCTATCCGATGAGCGTGCCGAACGAATGGCGGCTCGGGTCTCCGACCGCACGCTGGAGCAGGCCAACTATCTTGCCGGTCATCTGGCCGGGCAGCTCGACCTGGCTTCCGCCGATGAGGGCAATTCGGATGAGTGGCGGCGGGCTGTGGCCGATCACTGGTGGGTTCAGTGGGAAAGCCCAGGCGGCTGGCAGGATCTCGACCCCGTGTCTCGGCGTCACCGACCGGGTGAGCGGGTCCACGAAGGGGAATTCGAGTCGCTGTGGCCGGAAGCGATACCCGAGGAGCAGTGGCACCGTTTGCGCTTCGAAGTGGTTGCCGAGCGACTCGAAGCGGGCAAGCTCGAGGAGCGCACCGCACTGGACCATGAAGCGGCGGCCGCCGCGTTGATCGGGCGATCACTGATGCTGGACCTGCAGCCCATGGGCCTGCCCCCGGCGGCGACCCTGATGGGCGGTGACACCGGCTTCAGTCCCGATGAGCTGCCGACCCTGCTGGGAAGCAGCGAGGAGTGGTTGCCGCTGCTGCTGGTCGATGGCGAGCCGGTCATTCAGCACAGCATCCTCCACGATGGCAGCCTGGGCGACCCCGAAAGCGGGACCGCGATTTCCGAGGCCTACAGCGAAGCAACCACTGCCCTCGGGCAGATCGGCATCGGAGGGCGTCGCGGTCAGCAGGAGGCAGAGGCCCCGCCTGAGCTGACGGCCACCTTCCTGCGCCTCAGCGTCTCTGCTCCCGGTCGTGAGACAGACATCTTCGAGCGCTCACTGATGGATGTGCTGGGTGGTGAGCGCCGGGAGGTAGGCGTCGAGGATCTCTCGTTCAGCGATGCCATGCGCGAAGCCCGGGCATTCAGCATGCTCTCGTCCACCGAGCTGCTGGCCCAGAGCCATTGGTGGCCGACGGAGTATACCCTCGGCCAGCTCCTGCTAGGCACTCTCGACAACCGCATGGTGAGCCTGGGGGCGGTGCATGCCCTGCGCCGTGATGAGGCAAGCCTGATGGGGCAGGCGCTGGAACGCTTCGAACCCCACCCCGTGGATCTGATGGCACTGGCACATCATCGCCATGCCCGCAGCCCGCACCGCGATCATATCGCCCTGACCCGCCTCAATCTGCTGTCGACCTTCGAACACCTCACGCTGGAGGAGGAGGGGCCGCTGTTCGAGCATGGTTTCGACATCATCGATAACCGGATAGAGGTTCTGCCCGGAAGTGCTGGCCCGCGCCAGGTTCGCCTGGCGCAAGGGGTGCTGGATACGGTGCTGGAGGCAGAGCTGATGCGCAGCACTGAAGAGCGTCACCTGGATAGCGCCGAAGGCAGCCCCGTGAATGCCAGTCTGGCGCTGGCCGATGCTCTGTCGCATGGAATCGACTGGCAGCTGGTGACATCGGGCGATGCGCTGCAGAGTGTCGATGCCGACACGGCTACCCACCTGCGAGAGTCGCTGGATCGGGGGCAGTGGCTGGTCATGGCGACGAAGCCCGAGGCTGTCGTGACCTGGTGGCGCATCGACCCCGAGACAGGCGACACCCTGGGCATGGGCCCCCAGGGACGAGGGCAGATGACGGAGCAGATACTGGTCCTGATGAACAGCATCGACAATGCTGCCTCGGCGGTGGCCATGGTGCAATCGATCTGGAGCTGCATTCTCACCAAGCCAAGTGCCGGGTCCATGCAGTGTTGCATCCTGCGCGAGGGGGCCAAGGCAGCCGGGGGCAAGGCGCTGGGCAAGCTGAGTGACCAGTGGGTCGAGATAGCCAGCTGGGCCATCGAGTCGAAGATCTACCTGGCTGCCCTTGACAGCGTATTCGGGGAGGTCAACGGGGCCATCGTCGATACCCTGCCGGACCCGTGCTGAGGAGCGAGCCATGAAAAATACGATCAAGCAAGCCGTGGCGTCACTGGGCCTCTGTCTGGGTTTGCTGACTGGCGCAGCATCGGCAGAGGTGCCCCGGACGATTCCCGGGCCGCAGGCCCTGACGGTCGAACGAGGAGGGGCGCTGGCCGCCGAGGGGTGCAACCGCGCCTTGCACATGAGGATCACCGACTGGGCACTGCGTGACGAGCATGCCGGAGAAGCTCCGCCACCCGGGCATCGTTGGCTGGTGTTGTCGCTCGAGGTCGAGAACATCATGCCCGCCGATCTGATATTCGATCTCGACTATCCGGAGGAGGTGCTGATCGGCTCCCTCGAGCGACAGGGCTATCTGCTGGTCAACGGCGAGCGTGTCTATCGTCGCGCCCGGATGAGTGGCGACAGTGATGCCATCATCGACAGCTTCGTACTCGGCCGGATCGGCGCCATGATCAGTGGCAGCCTGGTCTACCCGGTGCCGGACGCCGGCATCGAGTCGCTGTCGCTGCGCTACTACCATGACGACTATGCGGCGTTGGAGGTTCCACTGATGGCTGGCGAGAGCAGGAAGCCAGAAGCCGACAGGGAGGCCGCGCAGCAGGTCGAGGCCAACGACCTGATGGAGGTCGGCGTACAGGGTTTCGACCTTCATGAACGCTGGGAAGGCCATGCTGCTCCGCCGGGAATGATCTGGCTCGTGGTCGACCTGCGTGGCAGGGGAAAGTGGGTCGCGATGGCAGACGCCCTGGCCCTGGACCGCGATGCCGATCCGTCTGCTGATATCGAGCTGCCGCGCGTCATGGAGTATGTGGAGGGGCGGGGGCTGCTGCAGGCGGTCATCGATACGACCCATGGCTATGTACGGGATAGCGAGCTTGGCTCGCTGCCTGATAACCCTGCCTGGCTGCCGGATGCCTGGGCGGGCGGCATGGCCGTCTTTGCGATACCCGAAGACGCCGAGGGCATCGAGCTGGTGGCCTACTTCCCCGAGTTCCGTGCTACCGGCATCACCCCGGATATTCGCCCCTCGATGCGCTTCAGGCTTCGCGACGGTACGACATCCGCCGCAAGCGTGGAGTCGCTGGCGCTGATCGAGGACGAACCCACGCCGGTCACGATCCATGCCCTTGGCGCCCTGGATGCCTTTTCCGAATATCGCGCCGAGGAGGGCGAGACCCTGGTGCTGGTCGAGGCATCGATGACGAATCTCAGCGGCACCGGCGGCATGATGACGGTGACCGATCGGTTCCGGCTGCGGGCACCGCAAGGTGAGCTGGTGGCCGCCTATCAGCGTGGCCCGGTCGAACTGGTGGAGCCCTTCTGGCTGCCTGCCGACGACGAGCCTCGCCATTTCATGCTGCTCTATCGCCTCGACGCCTTGGCCGATGACCTCGAGTTCGAGTACGGCGGTGTATCGGTGAACGAAAGTCTCCGTCTTGCGCTGGACCAGTGACCGTTCGATTCGGCCGGACCAGACCAGAACAGACCAGACCCAGGAGGAAGCCATGCGACCTGACAGACTTCGGCAGCTCGGGCGATTTGTCATCGCGGGGCGTGGCCCCGCCATTCTCCGGCCCTGGCCGGGGTATGGCATGCACAGCCGGATGGCGGGCTGGCGCCATGCCCTCAACCTCGGCTTGATGGCGGGCGCCTTGCATGGCCCAGCCATGGCAAGTGGCGCGCCGGATTGGGCTTCCGCAGAACTTCAGCACGAGTTCGAGCTCGAGGGGGAGAGCGTGGAGCAGCTGGCGCTCTCCCCGGATGGCACGCGCATGGCAATTGCCGTAAACGGTGGCCTCGAGGTGCGGATGGTGCCTTTCGGAGAGTCCCGCCATCGGCTGGAGGGCCATCTCTCTCCGGAGATTGACCGGCCACTGCCGATCACCGGGCTGGCCTTCAGCCCCGATGGCGAGAGGCTGGCAAGCACCAGCTGGAATCCGGGAGTGGCGGCCGACGCCTCGCTCAAGCTTTGGGAAACGAACACGGGGGAGTTGCTTCAGGCCCTGGCAGGTGGTCAGGGATGTCGCGAGGTCGCCTTCTCCGCCGATGGTGCCAGCGTATGGGCTGCATGCGGTGCGGATGTCCAGCGCTATGTGCTGGAGACGGGTCTTGTGGTCGAGCGGGCGGAGTCCTTCCCTGCTGAACTGCAGCATGGGCCTGATGCCGAAACCGCGGCAGATGCGCTGCCGATGCCCCGGCAGGGCCCTGCCCAGGCGCTGGCCTTGAGCCAGGACGGCATGCGGCTGGCCTGGGCAGGCAAGCCGCCGACCTTTCCCGTCCCGGTGGTGCGATTGTGGCAGGTCGATGAGGGGGCCCCCGCTGGAGAGGCTAATGCCAACTACCATCTCCTCGAACTACCCGAGGTCGATGCCACGCCAGACCCTGTTGCCCAGGCCCGCGATCTGTATGGGCTCAAGGAGTTCAATCCTGTCACCTCGGAAACGGTGAGCCAGCGAATGCTCGACTCAGGAGAGATCGAGGTCAATCTCAGGCTGGACAACCTCAAGGATGATTCCGTCAGAGCCTTGCGCTATCAGTTGCACTTCACTTCCGGGAGTGATGGCCGCTGGTTGCTCACGCAGCTGGGGCGGCAACAGCAGTGCCGACGCGGGCCCGTCGAGCCGGACGAATGGACGACGGAGCTTTGCCACTGACCGGCCATTCACGAGCCATCGATTCGACCGCGGGCGAGCTGCGTCCTTTCCCTCTTTGAACGAACGGGGCCAAGCGGCAAGAGACTGATTACCCTAACGAGATGCGCTCAGCGCTCTAGCCCAGACAACCAACAACATTCAACCTCTGCAGGGGGCGACATGTGGGATTTCAAGATTGGCCAGGCCCTTGGCCTGATGCTGAAGACGCTGCCTTTCGTTCTCTTCCGCCTTGCCGTTTACTTCGGCGTGGCCCTGGCCTACGTACTGATGACCGGTGTCGGTGCCGGCGTGGGGTGGGGCGTCGGGGGCCTGGGCGACGAGGGCTTCCGCGCCGCGTCCACCTTCTGGGGCGGTGTCATCGGCTTCGGGATCGTCGGCGCCATCATTTACATCCTGCGTGAGTACCTGCTGTACATGGTCAAGGCGGGCCATATCGCCGTGCTGGTGGAGCTGATGGACGGCAAGCCTCTGCCCCCGGGACGTGGCCAGATCGAGCATGCCAGCACCGTGGTGAAGGCGCGCTTTGCCCAGGCCAGCGTGTTGTTCGGGGTAGATCAACTGATCAAGGGGGTGCTGCGTGCCATTGCCGGCCTGGCTCGCGGGATATTCCGGCTGTTGCCGATCCCCGGCGCCCGTCAGTTCCTCCGGCTCGTCGAAATGTTCCTGCGCATCGCCGTGGGTTTTATCGACGAGGTGATCCTGGCCTACTGTATTCGCACCCGCTCCGACAATGCCTGGGCATCCTCCCGCGATGCGCTCGTGCTCTACGGTCAGAATGCCAAGCCAATGCTGAAGAATGCCGCCTGGCTGGCGCTGATCGTCTACGGTCTCTCGTTCCTTGTGTTCCTGGTCATGCTGGCGCCTGCTGCTCTTGTCGCCTATCTCATTCCCGGTGGCTGGTCGGCGACGGGGGTCATCGTCGCACTGCTATTCGCCTGGAGCGTCAAGGTGGCGGTACTGGAGCCCTTTGCCATCACCTGCATGATGCAGGCGTATTTCAAGGCCATCGAAGGCCAACAGCCGGATCCGGAATGGGAAGCCAAGCTGGATGGCATGTCGGCCAAGTTCCGCAAGCTGAAGCTGCGTGCCACGCAGACACCGACAGACGACGATACGCAAGGAGCAGAGGTTGCGCAGTGAGACCGCGGGGCCGGGAAATGCGCTGGACGATGTGAGCCGGCGACCTGCAACGGTCGCTGCAGTGGAATGTAAAAATAACGAGGAAAACGAACATGCGAAACAAACGCTCTCTTGGTATCGCCCTGTTGGGTGCCGCGCTGGCAATGCCATTCACCGCTTCAGCGCTGGCCGATGAAGTGATCGAACAGATCGAGCTGGGGCTTGAGCTGTATCAGGAGGAGGATTACGGCGCGGCGATCACCGAGCTGGAGTTCGCCATCAACGACATTCGCAAGCTGCTGTCGGGACGCATTGCCGAGACCTTCCCCGATGCCCCCGATGGCTGGACCGCAGGCGAAGCCGAATCTGCCGGCGGTGGTGGCGCGGCGGCTCTGATGGGGGGCGGTGGCGCCATGCTACAGCGCAACTATCGCGAGGACGAAGGAGAGGGACGCCTGGAGGCGTCGCTGATGATCGACAACCCCATGGTCCAGGGCATGGCCGCGATGTTCAACAATCCCGCCATGATCGCAGCCCAGCCCAACATGGAGCGTGTTCGCATGGGGCGTGAGTCTGCCATCGTCAAGTGGGAGGCGGATCGCTCGCGGGTCGAGGCGACGCTGCTGCTCGACGGACGAATCCTGATGCAGGTCAAGGGACAGGGAATCGACTCGCCCGATGCTGCCGTCGATCTGCTCAAGGCCTGGGATCTGGCCGATGTGCGCGAGAAGGCGGCACGCTGAATCCAGGGCATTGAGGCCATGCTTGCGTTCAGCCAGCGAAGGCGCGGCCGACATCAATCAGTCCTTCGTTCCGGCCGGCACCAGTGTGCCGGCCATTTTTTTGCGTTGAACCCGACGCTGAACCTTGAGCTAACTTGAGGAAATATCCGGCTGGCGCACTGAGCGCAGTGAAGGTTTGCTTCGGATGGGCTTCGGCGCCTTGAACCTGGAGGGCAGCCCGCTACTCTTTTCCTCGATGGCCCTGAAATGGCGGGCGCCGCCGCAGGAACCCGGTCGATACGCATCCCAGGGCGCTCTGCCCCATTACCGTACCGGTCGGGCATTTCGGTGAGGTGTCGAGCGACCTTTGAGCATTGCGTCCATGCATCGTTAAATCAGCATACGTTTCTTCATCGAACCCTCGGCGGTCCCTGCGTTCTCATGGATAGTCATTCACTGCGTTGACAGTTCCCCCGGCCGCTCCGCCGGAAGCTGACTAGGCTGATGAGTAACCCGGTGAGGTCATCGACTGTGGCGGTGGCCATCAGGGTGGGCAAACAGGAGGCTTCGATGAGCATCTTCGATCATGTGCAGAACCGCTTCTCTCGTGTCCAGCAGGAAGAAATGTCCCTGCAGGAATACCTTGAGCTGTGTCGCGAAGACCCCATGGCCTATGCCAGCGCTGCCGAGCGCATGCTTCAGGCCATCGGTGAGCCCGAGGTGATCGACACTGCCAAGGATTCAAGGCTCTCGAGGATATTCTCCAACAAGGTGATTCGTCGCTATCCCGCCTTTGCCGAGTTCTACGGGATGGAAGAGGCCATCGAGCAGATCGTTGCCTACTTCCGCCATGCTGCCCAGGGGTTGGAGGAGCGCAAGCAGATCCTCTACCTGCTGGGGCCGGTGGGGGGCGGCAAGTCATCGCTTGCCGAGCGACTCAAGCTGCTGATGGAGCACATCCCCTTCTATGCCATCAAGGGCTCGCCGGTATACGAGTCGCCCTTGGGGTTGTTCTCGCCCGAGGAAGATGGCGAACTGCTCGAGAAGGAGTACGGCATTCCCCGGCGCTATGTGAAGAGCGTGATGTCGCCCTGGGCCTCCAAGCGGCTCAGGGAGTATGGCGGCGATATTTCGGAGTTCAAGGTGGTCAGGCTCTACCCGTCCCGCCTCAACCAGATCGCCATCTCCAAGACCGAGCCCGGCGACGAGAACAACCAGGACATCTCCTCCCTGGTGGGTAAGGTGGATATCCGCCAGCTCGAGCTCTACTCCCAGGATGACCCGGATGCCTACAGCTTTTCCGGCGGCCTGTGCAAGGCCAACCAGGGGCTGATGGAGTTCATCGAGATGTTCAAGGCACCGATCAAGGTGCTGCACCCGCTGCTGACTGCCACCCAGGAGGGTAACTACAACCCCACGGAGGGCATGGGGGCGATTCCCTTCGAAGGCATCGTGCTGGCCCACTCCAACGAAAGCGAGTGGCAGGCCTTCCGCAACAACCGCAACAACGAGGCTTTCCTCGACCGGGTCTACATCGTCAAGGTGCCCTACTGCCTCCGGGTCACCGAAGAGATCAACATCTACAAGAAACTGCTCGAGCATTCGTCGCTTGACCAGGCGCCCTGTGCACCCGACACCCTGCGCATGCTGGCCCAGTTCTCGGTGCTCTCGCGGCTCAAGGAGCCGGAGAACTCCAGCATCTACTCCAAAATGCGGATCTATGATGGCGAGAACCTGAAGGACACCGACCCCAAGGCAAAGTCGATCCAGGAGTACCGCGATGCGGCGGGTGTCGATGAGGGCATGGACGGATTGTCCACACGCTTCGCCTTCAAGATCCTCTCCAAGGTGTTCAACTTCGACAATCACGAGATTGCCGCCAACCCGGTACACCTGCTGTATGTACTCGAACAACGCCTGGAGCAGGAGCAACTGCCCAAGGAGACCTTCGAGCGTTACCTGAGATTCATCAAGGAGTTCCTGGCGCCGCGCTACGTGGACTTCATCGGCAAGGAGATCCAGACCGCCTACCTGGAGTCTTACTCCGAATATGGTCAGAACATCTTCGACCGCTATGTGACCTATGCCGACTTCTGGATTCAGGACCAGGAGTATCGCGACCCTGAGACAGGGGAGCTGTTCAATCGTCAGTCCCTCAACGAGGAGCTCGAGAAGATCGAAAAGCCGGCGGGTATCTCCAATCCCAAGGACTTCCGCCACGAGGTGGTCAACTTTGTGCTGCGGGCACGGGCCCAGAACAATGGCATGAACCCCAGCTGGCAGTCCTACGAGAAGCTCAGAGGGGTCATCGAGCACAAGATGTTCGCCAATACCGAAGAGCTGTTGCCGGTGATTTCCTTCAATGCCAAGGCATCCACGGCAGACCAGAAGAAACATGAAGACTTTGTGGAACGCATGAAGGATCGCGGTTATACCGAGAAGCAGGTGAGGCTGCTTTCAGAGTGGTATTTGCGCGTACGAAAATCGCAGTAACCGGCGCTGGCCTGGGAGGTCACCATGACCTATTTCATCGATCGACGCGCCAATGCCAAGCATAAGAGTGCGGTCAATCGGCAGCGTTTTCTCGACCGCTACCGGACGCATATCAAGCGTTCGGTGGAGGAGGCGGTCAATCGCCGCTCGATCACCGACATGGAGCGCGGTGAGAAGGTGTCGATTCCGGCCCGCGATATCTCCGAACCGGTTTTCCAGCACGGCCCGGGCGGCAAGCGGACCATCGTCAGCCCCGGCAACAAGGAGTTCGTCGAAGGCGACCGCCTGCGTCGTCCCGGTGGTGGCGGTGGTGGTGGGGCAGGTGAAGGGGGCGCCTCCAACCAGGGGGAGGGCATGGACGAATTTGCCTTCAGCCTGACCCGGGAGGAGTTCCTTGACTTCGTCTTCGATGGCCTGGAACTGCCCCACTTGGAACGCAAGGCACTGGTGGACCTCGACGAGGTACGGCCGGTACGTGCCGGTGTCTCCCGCGACGGTGTGCCGGCCCGTATCAATATCGTGCGCTCCATGCGCGAGGCCTATGCTCGGCGGATTGCCATGCGGGCTCCCATCCGCCGTGCGCTGCGCGAAGCCGTGGAGGCGCTTGAAGTCGAGGAGAGCAAGGATCCGGTACTGCGCAATCCGTCCCGCATTGCCGAGCTTAAGGCCGAGATCGAGCGCCTCGAGAAGCGCCTCGAAGCGGTGCCGTTCATCGATACCTACGATCTGCGCTACAACAACCTGGTCAACCAGCCCCAGCCATCGAGCAAGGCGGTGATGTTCTGTGTCATGGATGTTTCGGGTTCCATGACCCAGGCTCACAAGGACATCGCGAAGCGATTCTTCCTGCTGTTGTACCTGTTTCTGGAGCGCAATTACGAGAAAGTAGAATTGGTCTTCGTCCGTCACCACACTGCCGCCAAGGAGGTCGACGAGGAGGAGTTCTTTTATTCGCGGGAGACCGGCGGCACCATCGTGTCGAGTGCCCTGACCCTGGTCGACGAGATCATCACCGACCGCTATCCACCGGGTCAGTGGAATCTCTATGTGGCCCAGGCCTCGGACGGCGACAACTGGGACGACGACTCCGTCACCTGTCGGGAGCAGCTGATGAAGTCCCTCATGCCACGGTTGCAGTACTACACCTACGTGGAAATCACGCCCCATGCCCACCAGGCGCTGTGGGAGGAGTACGAATCGGTGGCCGACGAGTTCCCCGACCGCTTTGCCATGCGGCAGATCGTCGAGGCCGGCGACATCTATCCGGTTTTCCGCGAGCTGTTCAAGCGCCGCGCCGCCCACTGATGCGGACAGGAGGCACCATGACCCGACGCAAGCCTATTGCTACCGGTTCCGACTGGAATTTCGAGGTATTGGAAGCCTATGAGCGGGAGCTGGCGTGTCTGGCCGATGAGTATCGGCTGGACACCTACCCCAATCAGATCGAGATCATCACCACGGAACAGATGATGGATGCCTATGCCAGCGTGGGTATGCCGGTGGGCTATCATCACTGGTCGTTCGGCAAGCAGTTCCTGGCGGTGGAGCAGGCCTATCGGCGCGGTCAGATGGGGCTGGCCTATGAACTGGTGATCAACTCCGACCCTTGCATCGCCTATCTGATGGAGGAGAACACCCTGATGATGCAGGTGCTGGTCATGGCCCACGCCTGCTACGGCCACAACTCCTTCTTCAAGGGTAACTACCTGTTCCGGACCTGGACCGATGCCAGTTCGATCGTTGATTACCTGGTGTTCGCCCGGAAGTACGTGGCCGATTGCGAACAGCGTCACGGCGTCACTGCTGTGGAGCAGTTGCTGGATGCCTGCCATGCGCTGCAGAACTATGGCGTCGATCGCTACAAGCGCCCTTCACCGATCTCCGCCGAAGAGGAAGCCAGGCGCCAGACCGAACGCGAGGAGTATCTGCAGGCTCAGGTCAATATGCTCTGGCGTACTATTCCCGAACGCCCGGTGGGGGAGGCCCTGCCCGGCTCACTCGACGACGGCGAGGACCCTCTGGGTCTGCGAGGAGGGGGGCGCTATCCACCGGAACCGCAGGAGAACCTGCTCTATTTCATCGAGAAGAACGCGCCGCTCTTGGCCCCCTGGCAGCGCGAAATCGTGCGCATCGTGCGCAAGCTGGCCCAGTACTTCTATCCCCAGCGACAGACCCAGGTAATGAATGAAGGCTGGGCATCGTTCTGGCACTACACCCTGATGCATCGCCTCTACGATGATGGGCTGGTCGATGAAGGCCTGATACTGGAATTCCTGCAGTCCCACACAGCGGTGGTGAACCAGCCGGCGTTCGACAGTCCGTTCTACAGTGGCATCAATCCCTATGCGCTGGGCTTTGCCATGTTCAGTGACATCAAGCGCATGTGCGAAGCCCCCACCGAGGAGGACCGCGAGTGGTTTCCCGATACGGCGGGGGGGGATTGGCTGGAAGCCGTCCATTTCGCCATGCGCAACTTCAAGGACGAATCCTTTATCCAGCAGTTCTTGTCACCCAAGGTGATCCGTGACCTCAAGCTCTTCACCATTGTCGATGACGACCAGGACGAAATGCTGGAAGTGACGGCGATACACGATGAGCGCGGCTATCGACGCGTCAGGGACGCCTTGGCCACCCAATATGCGCTCTCGGTTCGCGAGCCCAATATTCAGGTCCATGCTGCCGATATTCGCGGCGACCGATCGTTGACGCTCCATCATGTGCAGGATAGCCGTCGCCCGCTGGGGCGCAGCGTCTACCCGGTACTACGCCATCTGCATCAACTATGGGGCTTTCCCGTGCGGATGGAGTCCATCATGGATGACGACTCCTTGGGGCGGCGCATTCAGTGGCCGATACCGGACGAGGAGACGAAGTGAAGGAAAGGTCGCGGTGAAGGCGATGGCAATGGCAACGCTCAGGGAGTGGGGGGATGCGAACAAGAACAGGCGTCCGAACAGGCGCCTGTGTTGTCCAAACATCGAGTCGCTACACATCGAGCTGGCTGCTCAGCCCCGTGGTGCCCAGGATTGGCACCAGCCCTGGGGCTCGACACTGTTCTGCGGAAACAGCTGGCAGCCCTCGGTATTCGGGTTGAAGAACATGCAGTTGTCGCAGCGCTCGCCTTCCTCGTAGGCAGGGTGATCGCTGGCTTGTTCGGCCACTTCGACGTAGTTCAGCGCCTGGGCCTGTTCGTTATTGGGGTCCAGCCGGGGCAGTGTCTGGGCAAAGGCCTGTTTTGACAGGATTCCGGCCCCCAAAGGCAGGGCGGCGACGCCGAGCAGGCTGTTGCGCATGAAGTCACGACGGCTCTGATTGGCCATGGGGTTTCCTTTTCGTCACGGTCCTGAAGTAGCGGATCTGGCAATGCTATGCCGGTTTGCTGGCATCTCGCTGCCTTGACCCATGGGTGGGCGAATGGTCGTCCACTTAGGGTCCGACAGGATCGAGCTCGCCGAGTTCGCTATCATCATACAGTCAGGATGACTATCTTGAACCGACGGAGGGGACGCCATGCCGATCTTTACCCGATTTGCTTCGCCCATGGGCGACATTCTGATTGAAGCCGACGAGCGGCAGGGGCTCATCCGCCTGGTCGTGGCGGCTGACGCCGAACCAGATCCGGTGGATGCGCACCGGGATGATGCGGCGCTGGCAGAAGCCCGCAAGCAGGTCGAAGGGTATCTGGCCGGCCGCCGGCGCAGCTTCAGTCTTTCCCTGGCGCCTGGCGGCAGCGATTTCCAGCGGGATGTCTGGTCGGCGCTGCTGCGCATTCCCTATGGTGAAACCCGCACCTATGGCGAGCTGGCAAATCGGCTTGGTCACGAGGGGGCGGCGCGGGCCGTATCGGCGGCGGCGCTTGCCAATCCCGTCCCTTTGCTTATCCCCTGCCACCGGGTCGTGGCAGCCGACGGCCTTGGCAGCTACAGCGGTGGACAGGCGCTCAAGGACTCGCTGTTATCCATGGAGTATTCGGCGATGGTGGAATCTCCCCCCCACTCTAGGTAGGGTGAAGAGGGCACTGCAACTGCAAGGATGCTGTCATGCCGTGGATCAAAATCTTGCATATCGCCACCCTGCTCTGCTGGTGTGGCTCACTACTTTACCTGCCCGCACTGCTGCTTGGCAGCGTCAAGCCGCGAGGGGCCTCGTCCTTCCATGTCCCTGCGCCGGTCATTCTGCGCTTCCTCTTCACCCATGTCGCAACGCCATTCGCCCTACTGGCGATCATGAGCGGAACGCTGCTGTTCATTGTCGGGCAGCTCACCGGAGGCTGGCTGGTACTCAAGCTGGCCGCCGTGACGGGCATGGTGTTCTGTCACGTCCTGTGCGGGGGATTGATCGTGCGTCTGGAACAGGAGCGGCTGCGTGGCATGATCCCGGCAAGCGCGCTGGTGGCAGTCGTGGCGGCATCACTCATGCTTGCCGTGCTGGTGCTTGTTCTCAGCAAGCCATTCGATTGAAGCGCGACAAGGAGAGTCACGATGCGTCACTCCACCCGCCATTCACTGTTTGCGTCACTTGTCGTCGATTTCGACGCCCACCGCCTCGTCATAGACAAGCATGCCGCCGAGGATGCCAGCCAGGGCGATCAGTGCCGTGGTAAGCAAGGTCAGCGCAACGGCCCAGGGCAGCAGGTCGACGGGGTCCTTGAAGCGCCACAGCCAGTTGAGCGATGCCAGCGACAGCAGCATCACCGCCAGGATGGCGTGGCACCAGCCGAGCACCATCTGGCGTATGCGCTTCACCGTGACAAGGTCGACCAGACCGGCAATGCTGGCGATCCAGCCGCCCAACGCTCCGACCCCGGCAAGCCACAGGCTGACGCGAGCCCAGAACAGGTCTGCGGTATAGAGGAAGGCAGCATCGCTGGCAACGAGCAGCATCAGGCAGGCGATGGGGAAGTGGATCATGACCGGGTGCAGGGGATGTCCCGCGATGGCGGCTCGGCTCTTGATCGAGCGATTCGGGTTGTCAGCCATGTTCGCGTCCTTTGCGATCGTTTCAGTTCTCTCTCTGGCATTCAACGCCTTGGGCGACATCGGGTCAACCGTTCCCGTCGACCCTCATGGTGCGCCTTGCCGTTGCCGTTGCCGTTGCTGGTGCTGCTGGCCGGCTGTGCCGGTGAGATGTCGATCATGGACCCTGCCGGGCCGGCGGCAAGTCACCAGTTCTGGGTTTGGTGGACCATGCTGTTCGTCAGCGTGGTGGTTGCCCTCGCGGTTATTGCACTATGGCTATACACCTTCCGCCGCCGGGAGCAGCCGCAGCGAACGCCGCGACAGGAGCAGCGCATCATGCTGCGCTTGGTCCTGGGTGGTGGCATCCTGCTACCTGTGGTCAGCATTGTTGCACTGCTCGTATTTGCCGCGCCGACGGGACGCGGCATGCTGCCCTTGCCGCTGCCGGAGCGTGAAGCCGAACGCATCGAGGTGGTCGGCCACCAGTGGTGGTGGGAGGTGCGCTATCCCGGAGAGAACGGTGAGCCCGATGTGGTCACCGCCAATCGGCTGATGATGCCGGCCGGCGAACCCGTCGATTTTCGCCTGACCAGCGCTGACGTCATCCACGCCTTCTGGATCCCGCGCCTTGGGGGCAAGCGGGATATGGTGCCGGGGCGCTATAGCACCATACGACTCGAAGCCGACGCCCCTGGCGTGTTCGGTGCCCAGTGTGCCGAATTCTGCGGCGCCCAGCACACCGGTATGCTGCTGCATGTCGAGGCGCTGGAACGCAACGAGTTCGATGCCTGGCTGGCTGATCGGCGTGTGCCGCCTGGGCCGATCGATGACGAAGACGCGGCGGTTCGCGCCTTTGGTGAGCACTGTGCGGCCTGTCATACGGTCGCAGGCTTCCCCGAAGCGCTCATCGACGATGAGGCGGCCCACGGCATTCAAGGCCCCGACCTGACCGACATCGGTTCCCGCCCCACCCTGGGGGCCGGTGTGATGCCCATGGAGGAGGACGCCATCGCCTACTGGCTGCAGCACCACCAGACGCTCAAGCCTGGCAACCGGATGCCGCCCCATAACCACCTCGATGCCGAGACACTGCAGGACATCGGAGCCTGGCTGGAGACGATGGAACCATGAGCGATATCAAGGATGCGACCCTGACACCTGAGGTTCAGCGGCTTCACGAGGGAATGGAGAAGGTCTGGGGCAATCCGAAAGGGATCAGGGCCTTGACCGTGGTGAACCATACCACCATCGGCCTGCGCTTCATGGTGACCGGGGCGATCTTCTTCCTGATCGGTGGCCTACTGGCCATGCTGATTCGCACTCAGCTGGCCTTCCCCGACAACGATTTCATGTCGCCCGAGATCTATAATCAGGTCTTCACCATGCACGGCACGGTGATGATGTTCCTGTTCGCCATCCCGATTCTCGAAGGGTTGGCGATATACATGATCCCCAAGATGATCGGGGCCCGGGACCTGGTCTGTCCGCGCCTGACCGCCTTCGGCTACTTCTGCTATCTGTTCGGCGGCATCATCCTCGCGTCCAGCATGATCCTGGAGATGGCGCCGGCCAGCGGCTGGTTCATGTACACGCCGCTCAGCAGCGGTGACTACTCACCGGGGCCCGGGTCGGACTTCTGGCTGCTGGGGATTACCTTCGTCGAGATTTCGGCGCTCTCCGCCGGGGTGGAGCTGGTGGTGTCGATCCTGCGTACCCGCACCCAGGGCATGGCGCTGCACAAGATGCCGCTGTTTGCCTGGTATATCCTGGCTATGGCACTGATGATCGTGGTTGGCTTCCCGCCGCTGATTCTTGGCAGCATCCTGCTCGAGTTGGAGCGCGCCACCGGGATGCCCTTCTTCGATGTGGCCGGCGGGGGCGACCCGGTACTCTGGGCGCACCTGTTCTGGCTGTTCGGTCATCCCGAGGTCTATATCATCTTCCTGCCCGGTGCGGGCATCGTCTCGACATTGATTCCGGTTTTTGCCGGTCGCCCCATTGTCGGCTACGGCTGGGTAGTGGCGGCGATCATCATCATGGGCTTCGTCAGCTTCGGCCTGTGGGTGCATCACATGTTCTCCCTGGGCATTCCGCAGCTGGCTCTGGCCTTCTTCTCGGCGGCAAGCATGCTGGTGGCGATTCCCACTGGCATCCAGATCTTCGTCTGGCTCTCCACGCTGTGGCTGGGCAGGCCGAGAATGACACTGCCGATGCTGTGGATCGTCGGCTTCCTGGTGATCTTCGTGCTGGGCGGGCTGACCGGGGTGATGCTGGCCCTGGTGCCGTTCAACTGGCAGGTCCACGATACCCACTTCGTGGTGGCCCACATGCACTACGTACTGGTGGGGGGCATGCTGTTCCCGTTGATGGCCGGTCTCTATTATTGGCTGCCCCAGGTGTCGGGACGCATGCCGTCGGAGCGGCTGGGCAAGTGGAGCTTCTGGCTGATCTTCCTTGGCTTCAATATCACTTTCCTGGTCATGCACTGGACCGGGTTGCTGGGCATGCGACGGCGCGTCTTCACCTACGACACGGCCATGGGGTGGGACCTCTACAATCTCATCTCCTCGGTGGGCGGATTCATGATGTCCGCCGGCGTTGCCTTGTTGATTCTCGACATTACGCTCCATTTCCGCTTCGGCAAGAGGGCGCCTCAGAATCCCTGGGGCGCCGACACCCTGGAGTGGGCCATGCCCAAGCCGCCCACGGCCTACAACTTCGTCAGTCTGCCCAATGTCGAGACACGCCACCCGATGTGGGAGAACCCCGAACTCCCACGCGCGATCTACGAGGGCAACCATGGCCTGGCGAATATCGAACATGGTCGCCGGGAGACCTGGGGCAGTGATGCCTTGACCGGCAAGCTGCGTGAGACCATTCATCTTCCGAGCAACTCCTGGTGGCCGCTGTTCGCCTCGCTGGCGCTGGCCGCGGTGTGTATCAGCCTGCTGGTGCGCGTCTACTGGGCAGGGGCCGTGGCTGCCCTGGTGGCCGTCGTGCTGCTGCTGCGCTGGTCCTGGGAGAACGGCGCGCATCCCAAGATGGCTCCCGAGGCCACGTTGGAGCCCAGCGAGCCCCCCTTGCACTATCACACCATGAACGGGCCCGGCGTATGGACCATGTCGGTCTCTCACCTGGCCAATGGCTCGCTCTATCTCTCACTGCTGTTCGGCTGGTTCTACCTGTGGACGGTGGCACCGGAGTGGCAGATGCCGCAGACGTCGCCGCTTTCCATGCCGCTGCTGGTGCTGGCCGGGGTGGCGCTGACCCTGGGAACACTGCTGCTGGCCAAGCTGGTAGGCCGGTTGCGCCAGGACGTGGATGCGGGGCTCGGCGGTGGTATGTACCTGACCGGTATGCTCGGGGCGCTGCAATCGGCGCTGATCGGCATTGTGATCTGGCAGGCGGAATTGGCGCCTACCGAGAGCGCACACGACGCCACGCTGCTGGTGGCACTGATTTACGCTCTGGCTCATGCGTTGCTGGGCGCCATACTGTGTCTGTTACAGGGGCTGCGTGTCGGCCATGGCTTCGTCAGCGCCGAGATGCCCATGGAGCCGGTCGTGGTACTGCGCTTGTGGTACTACAACCTGGTGGTCTACTGGACCCTGTTCGTGGCCATCTGGGTCATGCCGACCATGCTGGGAGGAGCGTCATGAAGCACTTGCTGAGGCTGACTCACCCGATCCAGATGGTGGGAGGCCTGACCATCTGGAGCATCTGGTTTGTGGCAATCTACAGCGGGCTGTCGGTGGCCTGCTCGGTGGCGCCGCCGGACCCAGGGCGCGACATCTGGACCGGCATCAACCTCGCTGTGGGCTTGGCGACTCTAGGCACCACCGCGCTGCTACTGTGGCTGAGCTGGGCAGGGGTGTGGGCAGCGCGCAGAACGTCGGTCGTTCGTGAAAACTACTTTGCCCGAGTTTCAGCGGGTATCTACCTGTTCTCGGCAGCCGCCACGCTGTTCGTTGGCTACCCGGTGATTTTCCTCCCGCCCTGCCTGTGAGCACCAGGTCGCTTGATACCAGCATCGATTCTGCCGGCACCGCTTGCCTGCTATACTCGCGCCAGGTCGCGGCAATGCGTTTGCCGCAGGACGTTCCAGTTCCAGGGGGAGTTCCCGATGCAGAATGCCGTGATCCTGATCAACACAGACAAGGGCCAGGTCAAGGCGGTGGCAGAACGTCTCGCCGATGTCGAGGGTATCAGCGAGGTCTATTCGACCTGCGGCCGCTATGACCTGGTGGCGATTGCCCGTACTCGCGATTTCGAAAGTCTGGCGGAGCTGGTTACCGAGCGCCTCAATGCCGTCGAAGGCATTCGCGATACGGAGACCCTCAATGCCATGCAGGTCCATTCCCGGCACGATCTCGAAACCATGTTTTCGCTGGGTTGGTAACTACCGCGCCACCTTCCATGCGACACCCTCACCGCTGATGCAGGCTTGCGCCGGGCAACGGCGCTTATACGGTTCACTTCTTCATGGCCACCATACGTTCGAGGAGCACGCGTCGACGCTCTCCGCTTTCCCGCTGGCGTCGCCGGACCCGGCAGTTCGGCATTTCCCTGCTCTTCGTGCTGGTCGGCAGCGGACTCTGGTATAGCCAGGAACAGGAGTACCGCGATCAGTTGAGCTGGATGGGCGTTCCCACCTGGGAGAGCCTCACTCCCTTGACCCTCCACCGTGTCCTGCGCAATGACGGCTTTCTCGTCGGCTGGTCCGACATCCGGGTCAACCCGCTCTGGGTCAGCTACCTGTTGCATGAGATGGACGACCCGCGTGCCGGTCCCAGGCCCGGCTTCCGTCGTGACTGGCGCACGCTCTGGCCGATTGCGGCGGACAGTTACTCCGGCAGCGGCTACGACCGGGGGCACCTGGCGCCCAACTATGCCATTGCGGTGGTGCACGGTTACGAGGCGCAGCAGCACTCTTTCCTGATGAGCAACATGTCGCCGCAGCGGCCGGACCTCAACCGCCGCCTCTGGCAGCGGCTGGAAGAGGTGGTGATCGATCACTTCGTGCCGCGCTTCGGCGTGGTGCAGGTGATCACCGGCCCGGTATTTCCCGAGCGCTTCTTCGACAACGTGACCAATCGAGTCGGCCTGGTGGAAATCCCCGAGGCGTTCTACAAGATCATCGTGGTGCCGGCAGAGGAGCCGCGGGCGCTGGCCTTCATCATGCCCCAGGGGGTGCGCGGCGACGAGCCGCTGGACGACTACCTGGTGAGCATCGACGAGGTGGAGGCACGCACCGGCTTGAACTTCTTCCCACGCCTGCCTGTAGAGGTCGCCGAGGTGCTGGAAGGGGAGGTGGTCGCCGAAGGGTGGGCATTGGAGGAGGTGGCGCGGCTGCCGGGGCGGTTTCAATAGGCCTTCGGTGATTGGCAGGCACAAAAAAACCGCGATCGTTTCGCGGTTTTTCCTATTGGTACGGACTTGTTGTGTTACGTCCGCCCATCGACTCTGCATGACGCGGCGTGCTTGTGAAAAGCAGTGGTGCCCAGGAGAGGACTTGAACCTCCACATCCTTACGGATACTAGCACCTGAAGCTAGCGCGTCTACCAATTCCGCCACCTGGGCGCATCATGCCAATCGCTGCGATCTTGCCATTCTAACGACCGCTTTTCCGTCTGCCAACTCGTCCCTTCCAACTAGCGACTCTGCCATCGTTCGTTTATCGTCGTGGCCGCCGGGCATTGCCATCGTAATGGTGCCCAGGAGAGGACTTGAACCTCCACGTCCATACGGACACTAGCACCTGAAGCTAGCGCGTCTACCAATTCCGCCACCTGGGCGAACACGAACGACTGAACCGACAAAGAGCCTGGGGAGAGTTCTCCCCGATGCCCGACCTGGTGCGGCAGGGTATCGATGGTGCCCAGAAGAGGACTTGAACCTCCACGTCCTTACGGACACTAGCACCTGAAGCTAGCGCGTCTACCAATTCCGCCATCTGGGCAGGCGACGCGTATGTTACCCAATTTCGGGCTCAATGCAAGGCCGAGAAGGGGGCATAGGGGATAAATTTGCCATGACAGGGCGTTATGTAACCCGCCATGGTTGGGTAGTTTCCTCGCCGGCGCTATACTGCGCGCATGACAATAGACCCTAATAGCAACACCCTACGCCCGCGGCGCATTGCCTGCGCCCTCTCGAGAACGCCGTCCCCGACGTTGCCAAGGATGCCCTACGCATGACTCACTGGACGCTCAGCGACGACCCGCACGCCAGCCGCGAGGCCCATAAGTACGACAAGCCCGCCCCCAGTCGCGAATACCTGCTGGCCAGAATGGAAGAGCATGGCAAGCCGGTTACCCATGAAGCCATGAGCCGCATGCTGGGCCTCGACGACGAGGAACTCCAGGAGGCGGTGCGCCGGCGGATGGCGGCCATGGAGCGCGACGGCCAGGTGCTGCGCAACCGTGCCGGTGCCTATGCCCTGATCGACAAGCTGGATCTGGTCAAGGGCAAGGTGCTTGGCCACCGTGACGGCTTCGGCTTTCTGCTGCGCGACGATGGCAAGAAGCCGGACCTGGTACTGCCGCCGCGACAGATGCGTCGTGTCTTCCACGGTGACGCCGTGCTGGCACGGGTCAGTGGTCGCGACCGGCGCGGGCGCGACGAGGCGACGATCTCCGAGGTGCTCTCGCGCAATACGCAGACCATCGTCGGCGTCTATCGCGCCAACACCGCCGAGTTCGGCGTGCTGATTCCGGAGAACCCGCGGATTACCCAGGAAGTGATCATCCCCCATAGCGCCTGTGGCGGCGCCAAGGATGGTCAGGTGATCTCTGCGAAGATCGTCCAGCAGCCCGAGACCCGGGTGCAGCCGGTGGGCGAGGTGGTCGAGGTGCTCGGCGAGCGCATGGATCCGGGGATGGAGATCGATATCGCCATCCGCAGCTACGAGATCCCCTCGGAGTTCCCGCCGGAGGTTCAGGACCAGATCGCCGGCATGTCGGCCGAGGTGGTGGATGCCGACAAGCAGCATCGCATCGACCTGCGCGACGTCCCCTTCGTGACCATCGACGACGAGTCGGCCAAGGACTTCGATGACGCCGTCTGTGCCTGGAAGACCAAGTCGGGCAGCTGGAAGCTGCTCGTGGCCATCGCCGACGTCTCCCACTATGTGCGCCCCGGAAGCGCCCTGGACGAGGAAGCGATCACCCGCGGCAACTCGGTCTATTTCCCCGGTCAGGTCGTGCCCATGCTGCCGGAGCTGCTCTCCAACGGGCTCTGCTCGCTGAATCCCAGCGTCGATCGGCTGGCGCTGGTCTGCGAGATGAATATCTCCCAGTCCGGCGCCATCAGCCGCTATCGCTTCTACGAGGCGGTCTTCCAGTCGCATGCGCGGCTGACCTACAACAAGGTCGCGGCCATCCTCGACGAGCAGAGCGGCGAGGGGAAGGCCCTGCGCGAGGAGTACCGCGCCCTGGTGCCTTCGCTGCAGAACCTGCATTCGCTCTATCGGCTGCTGCGCGAGGCCCGCGTGGCCCGTGGCGCCATCGATTTCGAGACCACCGAGACGGCGATTCTCTTCAACGAGGAGCGCAAGATCGAGAAGATCGTGCCGCGCTCGCGCAACGATGCCCACAAGATCATCGAGGAGTGCATGCTGGCGGCCAACGTGGCCACCGCCCGCTTCCTCGACAAGCACGATCTTCCGGCGCTGTACCGTATCCACGAGAAGCCCTCGCCGGAGCGCCTGGACAAGCTGCGCCTGTTCCTCAACGAGCTGGGTCTTTCGCTGGGCGGCGGTGACGACCCGAGCCCCGAGGATTACCGCGACCTGGCCGAGGTGATCAAGGATCGTCCCGATTCCGACGTGATCCAGACCGTGATGCTGCGCTCCATGAGCCGGGCGGTCTACTCGCCGCACAACGAAGGCCACTTCGGCCTGGCCTATCCGGCCTATGCCCATTTCACTTCGCCGATCCGCCGCTATCCGGATCTGCTGGTCCACCGGGCCATCCGGTCGGTGATCCGCGGGCCGCGTCAGACCGCCACGGTGCTGCGCGCCGAAGGCGCCAAGGTGGAGCCGCCCAGCAAGTGGTGTCCCTACACCTTCGAACAGATGCTCGGGCTGGGGGAGCACTGCTCCATGACCGAGCGTCGCGCCGATGACGCCACCCGCGACGTCGAGGACTGGCTCAAGTGCGAGTTCATGTCCGACAAGCTGGGCGAGGTCTATGAGGGTACCATCGCCTCGGTGACCCAGTTCGGCATCTTCGTGCGTCTCGATGAGGTCTATGTGGAAGGCCTGGTGCACGTTACCTCGTTGCCCTCGGATTATTACCATTACGAGCCCGAAAAGCACCGCCTGAAGGGCGAGCGCACCGGCATGAGCTATCGCCTCGGCGACGGGGTCACCGTGCAGGTGGCGCGTGTCGACCTCGACGATCGCAAGATCGATTTCGCCCTGGAGGACGAGAAGCCGCGTCCCAAGCGTCAGCCGCGCAAGCGGCGTGGTGGCAGCGAGCCGGATAGCGCCACACCGCCGGCCGCCGGCACTGGTAAAGGCGATGCCAAGGTCGGCAAGGATGATGCCAAGGGCGGCAAGGGCAAGGGCGGCAAGCGTCGCCGCGGTCCGCGCAAGCCCAAGGCGCGTAGCTGATGGGCAAGCGCCAGGGCTCTCGCCAGGAGGGCGGAGTGCGACCCGATAACCGGAAACGCCACGGGAGCAAGCGGTCGCCCCAGCCTGGTGGGGTGCCGGGTGGCCTCGATGCCGTCTTCGGCGTGCATGCGGTGCGCGCGCTGCTTGATCGCGGTGAAACACCCAGAGAGCTCTGGGTGCAGGAGGGCGATGCCGAACAGCGCCTGGCCGAGCTGGTCGATATGGCTCGCCGGGGCGGCGCGCGCGTCATGCTTCGTCCTCGCGATGACCTCGAGCGCCTGGCCCAAGGCGCGGCGCATCAGGGAGTCGTGGCGTTCTGTCCGCCGCTGAGCGCCGAGAGCGAAGCCTCGCTGTGGTTCAAGCTGGAAGCCTGGCCGCTGGAGGTGCCGCCGCTGCTGTTGGTGCTGGACGGGGTGACCGATGTGCACAACTTCGGCGCCTGCCTGCGCAGCGCCGATGCTGCCGGCGCCCATGGCGTGATCGTGCCCAAGGACAAGTCGGCCCCCCTCAATGCCACGGTGCGCAAGGTCGCCAGCGGTGCGGCGGAGAGCGTTCCGGTCTATCAGGTCACCAACCTGGCCCGGGCCCTGGCTCGGCTCAAGGAACTTGGCGTCTGGGTGCTGGGTGCCGCCGGCGAGGCCGAAACGGGATTGTTCGATGCCGATTTCACCGGCCCGGTCGCGTTGGTCATGGGTGCCGAGGGCAAGGGCATGCGTCGCCTGACCCGCGAGGCCTGCGACACGCTGGTCAAGCTGCCCATGGCCGGCAGCGTTTCCAGCCTGAACGTCTCCGTGGCAGCGGGGATCGGCCTGTTCGAAGCCGTACGTCAGCGGCGTAGCGCCCAGCCCTGAGTGCCTGCCTTCAGCAGGGTCCTTGCAAGTCGCGCCGCAGCTCTCTAGAATGCATGCGCCCGTTCCTGTGTGAGCGGGCGCTTCCATTTGACTATCACTCCTTGCTTCCCCTGAAGGCCCGAAGCGGCCTCACGCGGAAGCTGCCAACCCGCAAGGAGACCCCATGCGTCATTACGAAATCGTGTTTATGGTCCATCCGGACCAGAGCGAGCAAGTGCCGTCCATGGTCGAGCGTTACTCCAGCATCGTCACCGAAAGTGGTGGCACCGTGCATCGTCTGGAGGACTGGGGCCGTCGTCACCTGGCCTACCCGATCAACAAGATCCACAAGGCTCACTACGTGCTGATGAACGTCGAGTGCAGCGGCGAGACTCTCGATGAGATCGAGAACATCTTCCGTTTCAACGACGCCATCATTCGCAGCCTGGTGGTGCGCTGCAAGGAAGCCATCACTGAAGCTTCGCCAATGATGAAACCGGCAGATGACAAGCGTGTTCGTCGTGACGACAGGTCGCGTGACACCGAAGAAACTGCCGAAGCCAACTGATCCGCACCGCCTGAAGGAGTCTTTACATGGCACGCTTTTTTCGCCGTCGCAAGTTTTGCCGTTTCACCGCCGAGGGTGTGAAGCAGATCGATTACAAGGATCTGGACACGCTCAAGGCCTATGTTACCGAGACCGGCAAGATCGTTCCCAGCCGGATCACTGGCACCAAGGCCCGCTATCAGCGCCAGCTGGCGACTGCCATCAAGCGCTCGCGCTACCTGGCACTGCTGCCCTACACCGATAGCCACCAGTAAGCCACGTAACCGATGCTACCGATTGCCCGCTGGTTGATGCGCGGCACGCCCTATGCCGCTGGCGGGGCTGCCTTGGCCGCCATCATTCCCTGGCTGTTCTGGTTCAGTGGCGCCATCGTGGCGCTGGCGACCCTGCGGCAGGGACTCATTCCGGCACTGCCCGTGCTGGTGGCGGCGGCTATCCCGGCAGGGTGGTGGTGGACCCAGGGGGACGCCATACCACTGGCCAGCGTATTGCTGGTCACGCTGATGGCGGTGGTGCTGCGAGAGCGCATGCGCTGGAGCGAAGCGCTGATCATCGGCACCCTTGCCGGGGCGATGATGATCCAGTTGGGCATCTTCGTTCCACCGGGTGGCACCGAGCAACTGCTGGAACAGCTGCGGCAGGGCTCGGTCGAGATCGATCGTATGCTCACCGAGCTGGCTCGCCAGGGCTTCGACACCCAGGAGCTGGCCACCTTGCTGATCGGTGGTATCACCGGCCTGGTGGTGCTGGTGGCCGCTATTGGTTGTCTGGCCCTGGCGCGAGCCTGGCAGGCGGGACTCTACAATCCCGGCGGTTTTCGGGAGGAGTTTCATGCCCTGCGTCTCACGCTGCGTGAGCTGGTCGTGCTGGTCGTGCTGGGCGTAGTGGGCATGGTACTGGGCATTCCGTCGTTGAGTATGCTGGCCTGGGTGCCGCTGCTCGTGGCCGGTATCGCGCTGGTGCATGGTTTCATCGGTATGAAGGGCATGAACGGGCTATGGCTGATCGCTTTCTATCTGTTGCTGATCACCACCTGGCCCATGATTCTGATCGTGCTGCTGGTGGCCTTTATCGATGTGTTCGCGGACTTCCGCGGCCGTCTGGCCCCACGTGGCGACTGACAAGAGGTTGACGAGATGGAAGTGATTCTGCTCGATAATATTGGCAAGCTGGGCGGTCTGGGCGACAAGGTCGCCGTCAAGCCTGGCTATGGCCGCAACTACCTGGTTCCCTACGGCCTGGCCGTGCCGGCAACCAAGGACAACGTGGAAGCCTTCGAAGCGCAGCGCGCCGAGCTCGAAGCCCAGGCCGCCGAGCGCAAGGCCGAAGCCGAAGCCCGTGCCGCCCAGCTCAACGAGATCGAGCTGTCGCTGGTTTCCAAGGCCGGCGAAGAAGGCAAGCTGTTCGGTTCCATCGGTCCGCGCGATCTGGCTGAAGCGCTGGGTCAGGCCGGCATCGACGTCGCCAAGAGCGAAGTTCGCATGCCGCAGGGCCCGATCCGTCAGACCGGCGAGTACGACATCGACCTGCACCTGCATGCGGAAGTCGACGCGACCGTGCGTGTCGTGGTGGTAGCCGAGTAAGGCCCACCTCGTCACGTCGTACGCCAAGGGGCGCGGGGAAAATCTCCCCGCGCCCCTTGTTTTTGGTGATATCGAAGGGCGCGTCTATTTCGACTTTGGTAGCAAGATGGCTTTTTTTCTTTGCGTCGGCACGCTTAAACGATTAAGTTTTTCGCGACATGCCCGACGCCTTCCGTTTCGTCGGGCCTGTATGGTGAGGCCGGCTGGCGTTTTTTTGTCCATGAGCTTAATCGATTAAGAGATTAAGGAATCTGCCGAGGCTCTTGCCGGCTTACTTGTAAAACAACCATAAAAGGACTCACTGCCATGAAGATTGCCTTGCTCAGAACCCCTCTCGCTGCCGCCGTGGCAGTGGCTAGTATCGGCATGACCGGGCTCGCCACCGCCGATAGTCTGGAGCAGCGTCTGCTCGACCTGGAGAATCGCGTCGCGGCAGCGGAGCAGCGCGCTTCAGCTGCGGAACAGCGGGCCGAACTGGCCGAAGCCCAGGCAGAAGGGCGCCTGAGTGGCGACGAGGTGGAAGAGCGCCTGGCCAAGGTCGAGCGCCAGGCCAGCGGCGAAGAGGGCTTCTCGTTCAACGCCTATGCCCGCTCGGGACTGCTGCTGGGCGAGGATCGCAAGAGTATCGAGGGCGGACCTTACGTGACGCCGGCCGGTGGGCTGGGAGGGGCCGTGGGGCGACTGGGCAACGAGCCCGACACCTACGCCGAGGCGATCCTCAACTATCGAATGCAGTTCGACAACGGCGCCAAGGCCCACTACCGCACCATGCTCGCCAGTGGCACCACCACCAGCAACGACTGGGACGGCGATTCCAACCTCAACGTGCGCCAGGTCTACGCCGAGTTCAGCGACCTGCCGAGCTTCACAGGCACCTTCGAGAACGCCTCGATCTGGGCCGGCAAGCGCTTCGACCGCGACAACTTCGACATCCATTGGCTCGACAGCGACTTCATCTTCCTTGCCGGCACCGGAGCCGGTATCTACGACATGCAGCTGGCCGACAATTGGCGCTCCAATGTCTCGGTCTACGGGCGCAGCTTCAGCGACTACCCGGTGCGTCCCGAGTTTCCGGGAGACGATGGCAGCACGGACAGCTTGATCCTGACCTCAAACAACTACTTCGGTAACTGGCAGTGGATGGTCAATGCCCTGTCGGCGGCCGATAACGACGAGCGCGATATCGGCGAAGGACAGGCCGCCGACAGTGGTTTTCACACCATGGTGGCCTACCACGGCGACAGCTTCTTCGGCCTGGGTGAAGGCAACTACAAGGTGGCGCTGCTCCACGGCCAGGGCCTGGGAGCGGAGGTCAAGGGGCTAGGCAGCGACGGTGAGCTGACCGAAGATGCACAGGCCACTCGACTCGGCATCTATGGCACCACCTACGTGGCGCCCAACTGGCGATTCGCTCCGGTGCTGTTCGGTGAGGTGAGCAAGGACCGGTATGTGGACGGCGACGACTACAAGTGGCTGACCCTCAATGCCCGCCTGGTCAACGAAATCACCCAGAACTTCGAGATGCAGTACGAGGCGAGCTACCAGTACATGGACCTCGACCCCAATGGCCGCGGCGATCTGAATACGGTGAACGGCGACTTCGGCAAGTTCACCATTGCCCCGACCTTCAAGCCCCAGGTGGGCGGCTTCTGGCAGCGGCCCGAGATCCGCCTGTTCGCTTCTTACACCGACTGGGATCGCGAGCTCAACGACTACGATGCGGACGCCGCTTTCGGCAGCGATGGTTTCACCGGTGGCCAGTGGAGCTTCGGTGTGCAGACCGAGGTATGGTTCTGAGATAGCGGCTCCAGGTAATTGCCCGGCTATTGTCGGGCAATGGCTCGCGTACTGTTTCGATACCTTGCCGCGACCGGAAACGGTCGCGGTTTTTGTCGCTTCGAGAGGTGGGGTGGACCACGGGCATCGGGTAGAATGGCACGGCCCGTTTTCATGTAGGTGGCCATGCCATGAACGACACTCTCGAGCTGGATCAGGAAACCGCTGCCCTGAAGATGCCACCTCATTCGCTTGAGGCGGAACAGTCGGTGCTGGGCGGCCTGATGCTCGACAACCAGGCTTGGGACAACGTGGCCGAGCGGCTGGTGGCGGATGACTTCTACCGCTACGAGCATCGCCTGATCTTCAACGCAATGACCGGCCTGGCCGAAGCCAGTCAGCCGCTGGATGTGGTGACGCTGTCCGAGGCGTTGGAAGGGCGTGATCAGCTCGGTACCATCGGTGGCCTCGCCTACCTGGCAGAGCTGGCACGCAATACGCCCTCGGCGAGCAATATCCGCGCCTACGCCGATATCGTTCGCGAGCGCGCCACCCTGCGCAAGCTGATTCGGGCGGCCAGCCAGATCGCCGATGGTGCCTTTAGCCCCCAGGGCCGGCCGGCCGACGAGCTGCTCGACGAGGCCGAGCGGCTGGTGTTCCAGATCAGCGAGGAGCGCCCCAAGTCGGGTGGCCCCATCGGCATGAGCGAGCTGCTGGCCAAGGCGGTGGACCGCATCGACGAGCTGTTCAACATGAAGGGCGAGATGACGGGGCTCTCAACCGGCTTTCGCGATCTTGACGAGATGACATCGGGACTACAGCCCTCCGATCTGGTGATCATCGCCGGGCGTCCCTCTATGGGCAAGACCACCTTTGCCATGAACCTGGTCGAGCATGCCGTGATCGCCAGTGACAAGCCGGTCATGGTGTTCTCCATGGAGATGCCCGCCGAATCGCTGATGCTACGCATGCTGTCGTCGTTGGGGCGCATCGACCAGACCCGGGTGCGTACCGGTCAGTTGGAGGACGAGGATTGGCCGCGGCTGACCTCGGCGGTGAACCTGCTCAAGGACAAGCAGCTGTTCATCGACGACACCGCAGCGCTGTCGCCCAACGAGATGCGCTCGCGGATCCGTCGGCTGGTGCGCGAGCATGGCAACATGGCGCTGGTCATGATCGACTACCTGCAGTTGATGCAGATCCCGGGCTTCTCGGAAAACCGGACCGGCGAGATATCGGAAATCTCCCGCTCGCTGAAGGGCATGGCGAAAGAGTTCGGCTGCCCGGTGGTGGCGCTGTCGCAGCTCAACCGCTCGCTGGAGCAGCGCCCAAACAAGCGACCGGTCATGTCCGACTTGCGTGAATCAGGCGCCATCGAGCAGGACGCCGACGTCATCGCTTTCGTCTATCGCGACGAGGTCTATAATCCAGACAACCCCGACAATCAGGGCCTGGCCGAGCTGGTTATCGGCAAACAGCGTAACGGCCCCATCGGCACGGTACACATGGCCTTCATTGGCAAGTACACCCGCTTCGAGGACCTGGCGCCGGACAGCTACGGTGAGTCCTTCGGAAACTGATCGCTGTCCCCGGCCTTGAGCCTGTGGGTGGGCGCCGTATAATGCCGACCCTTGACAGATACACCAGGAGGCAGCATGGCAGGCGGATTCAGACGTGGCAAACAGCAGCGTGCCCCGAAGCTCGAGGCGCGTGGCGAACTCCAGTCGCTGGAGCGGGAAGGACCTTTCAAGGAGTGGCTGGGCATGCCTGACCTTTACCGTTTTCATCTGGTTGTGGAGGGCGAGGCGTACAGCTATCAGACCGAGGATGCCGAACTTGCGGTGGCCGTCGGTGATCGCGTGGTATTTCGCTATAAGGAAACCAAGGCGGGTAAGTGGGTGGACCGTCGCTCACTGGCCAAGGCCATCGATCCCTCCGATTACCAGTAGGCGTTTATCCAGACCTCCTTTGAAAAACTGCCTTATCGCAACTCTGTCGCAATACCGACTGCCGGAGCCCGCGTCCCGGAACCCTCCGGCTGTCATATAGTCACAAGATCAATATGCTACTGTCATGCTAATGCTATCGGGCACAGTCATGCTGTGCCCGAGCGGTATCAGTTTTATGCCACCAATGTCCGCCACATGGAGGGAACCATGGACTTCGATGACCTCAAGGCCTTTGCGGCCAGTCACGATAATTATGAAATTCGCGTCATTACCCACTCCGGCAGCCACTGCTACCAGGTAGAGTTGGAGGATATGGAAGGTGCCAGACACATGCTGACACGACGTGGCAAGCCTGTTGTGTTCCGCTCGCTGGAGGATGTCTATCTGGAGCTGCAGCGGGCTGGTATCCATCGTGCCTTCCTGGTACAGCATGTGCCTCAGGATGAGGTGATTGGCCGCGAAGCCCACTATCAGGATCCACTCACGTCGCGCATTCCGCTGGTATTCTGAGCGACGCCTTCCTTCGGCGTGAGTGCCACAATGGCAGCGCCGCCCCGTCCTCCCGCTTCAGTCCCTTGCCTTTCGTCGCCGCCCCTTCAGCCAGCGCCCCAGGCGCACCCGGCGGCGCGCGAACCAGAGATATGTCGTATCCATGAGCCACGCCAGCCCAGGCTGGGTGCTCAGCCATACCAGGCGGCGATAGCCCAGCACGGCGTAGAGTGCGCGACTGGCGTCCATTCCGATGAACCATCGTCCTTGGGCGTCGCGCAGATGCAGCTGTCCCATCATCTCCACGAAGCGCCTGTCTACGGCCTCGGCATCGAAGCCCGGGGCCTGAATATCCACCAGTATCACCCGTTCGCGTCGAGGATGGCGAGACAGCCAGGCAACCTCCCGCTGACACAGCGGGCAGTGGCCGTCATGGTAGAGGGTGATCGGGGCGAGGGCATCGAGGGTCTCGCGTCGGCTCATGGTATCTCCTGGGTGTAGCCGTCCAGATGGAGGCCATGTCGTAGCGGAGCGGCCACACGCCTTCTCCTTGGGCTGTACAAATTATAGCAATGGTACAACTTTGTTCTGCCCGTGTGGCGTGATGCTGGTAAACTGGCTGGCGTTGCCAGTCGACGATCAGAAGGAAGGCCTTGCATGACAGATGTGAACGCGCCGCATGACAGCTCGGATAGCCGTCATCCCGAACATGCCCCGGCTGACCACCCCAGGGTGTCGCCGCGCAAGGTGGGGGTGGTGGTGGCCAATCTCGGCACACCGGATGCCACCGACTACTGGTCGATGCGTCGCTACCTCAATGAGTTCCTCTCCGACAAGCGGGTGGTGGACTACCCGGACTGGAAGTGGCAGCCACTGCTTCAGCTCATCATTCTGTCGCGACGCCCTTTCAGCTCCGGCGAGGCTTATCGCGGTATCTGGAATACCGAAAAGAACGAAAGTCCGCTCCTTACCATCACCCGCGATCAGACGCGCAAGCTCGCCGATGGGCTCGAGGCGCTGTATGGCGACCAGGTGGTGGTCGACTTCTGCATGCGTTATGGCAATCCTTCTACCGACAGCGTGCTGCGGCGGATGCAGGCACAGGGCTGCGATCGCATCCTGTTCTTTCCGCTCTATCCCCAGTACGCCTCGCCGACCACCGCCACGGCCAACGACCAGGCGTTTCGTACGCTGATGAAGCTCAAGTGGCAGCCGGCGTTTCGTACCGTGCCGGCCTATTTCGATGAACCGGCGTATCTCGACGCCCTGGCAGCCTCGGTGGAGGAGGGCTACGCTGCCGCCGAAACGCCGCCGGAGGTACTGGTAGCTTCCTATCACGGCGTGCCGAAGCGCTATCTGATGGAGGGTGACCCCTACCATTGCCAGTGCCAGAAGACGACGCGACTGCTCAAGGAGCGCCTGGGCTGGCGCGACGAGGCCATCGTCACCGCATTCCAGTCGAAGTTCGGTCCGGAGGAGTGGGTGGGGCCGGCCACGGTAGAGCATGTGGCCGAACTGGCCCGCCGCGGCCACAAGCATATCGCGGTGGTCTCGCCTGCCTTCTCCGCCGACTGCGTGGAGACCCTCGAGGAGATCGAGGAGGAGATCAAGGAGAGCTTCCTTGCCGCCGGCGGTGAACGGTTCACCTATATTCCGTGCCTGAACGACCGCGATGACCATATCGCCGCGCTGCTTGCGGTCATTCGGCGCGAACTGTCTGGATGGTGCTGAGAGCGCCTTTCGTTCGGCAAGTCAGTCAATGAACTACGAAGAGGGCTGCCGATCGGCAGCCCTCTTCGTTAGTGTCTTGAGTAACAGTGTCTCAGCGGCGCATGCGCGAGCGTTTGGCCTTGCGATACTTCCACGGGTGTTTGGCTCGCGCCGGACGCGCCACACGGCTCTGGCCGACGTCCTCGTCGCGGAATTCAGGAATCGAGCCACGGGTGCCGGTGATGAAGCGTAGGTGCATGTGCAGCCCGGTCTTGGCCAGCATGTGACCGGTAACCGGTGCGGTGATGAACAGGAACAGGGTGATCAGCAGCTCCTGGACATGGAGTTCGCGCTGGGTCACGGTGAAGTAGAGCATTGAGGCGATCAGAATGCAGCCGATTCCCAGGGTAGTGCCCTTGGTTGGCCCGTGCAGACGCATGAAGAAGTCCTTGAACTGCAGCATGCCCAGCGAGCCGGTAAAGGCAAATATTCCACCGGCAACCAGCAGGAAGGCGATCACGCCTTCGGCAATGACATAGAAGGTCATGGCGTCTTCCTCATTCGATGATATCGCCGCGCAGCAGGTAGCGGCAGATGGCCATGGTACTGACGAAGCCGAGCATGGCGATCAGTATCGCCGCCTCGAAGTAGGTCTTGGTATTGAGCCAAAGCCCCAGCAGTACGATCAGTGCGATGGAGTTCACGTACAGGGTGTCCAGTGCCAGAAGGCGGTCCGGGATGTCCGGACCGATGGCGAGCCGATAGATATTCATCGCCATGGCCAGGACGATCAGCGTCAGGCTGATCAGCAGGGCGGTATCTAGCATTCGAAGATCTCCTTGAGCGGCCGCTCGTAGCGTTCGCGAATCTCGCGCACCAGTTCCTGCTCCTCGTTCATGTCGAGTACGTGAATCAGCAGGGAGGAGCCGTCCAGGCGGATATTGGTGGATACGGTGCCTGGCGTCATGGTGACCGTATTGGCCAGCAGCGTGATGACCAGCCGATCCTTGACCTCCAGCGGATATTCGACGAAGCCTGGGTGTGGCTCGCGGCGGGGCAACAATATCAGCAGGCTGACATGTGCGTTGGCCTTGACGATATCCCACATGACGTAGGTGACGAACCAGGCCAGCTTGAGCGGGTGCTTCACCCGGGGCAGGGGATCCCAGAAGCCCTGGGTCAGCAGCGGTATCCCCACGGCCAGGAAGGTGCCCAGCAATAGCTGGCCTGGCGAAATGCTGCGCACCATGAGCAGCCAAACCACCAGCAGGACAAGCGAGAGGGTGGGGGTGGGCAGGTAGCGTCCCATTGCTCTCATGGCGCTTCTCCGGTGGTCTCTTGAAACTGCACGATCTCTCGCGCCGGGTCGTCACCCAGCAGCTGGCGAATCGGTTCTTGAGGGTTGGCCAATTGCTCGGCAGCTGCCTGAGTGTATGCGCTCACCGGTCCGCCGAAGACAACCAGCAGGGGAGCACTGGCCAGCAGCCATAGCACACCGGCCAGCTGGGCCCGACTCACCTTGCCGGTGGCGACCTCACCCTTGTAGCTGGCCCAGAAGAAGACCGAGCCTGCCCGGGACATGGCGATCAGGGCGCAAAGACCGGCCAGAAGCAGCAGCGGCCATAGCCAGAGTCGTGCGCTGCCTTCCGCGGCCTGCATCAGCAGCAGCTTGCCCAGCGCACCGGCAAGCGGTGGCAGCCCGGCCACGGCCACGGCGGCCAGCAGGAACATGCCGCCAAGCAGGTGGCGCTGGTGCAGGCGTCGGGCTCGAACCAGGCGGGTACCTGCCTTGCCGCGCTGCTGGCCGATCATTTCGGCGATCAGGAACAGGGCGCCACAGATCAGAGTGGTGTGGGGAAGGTAGTAGAGCAGGGCAGTAGTCGCTTCTGGCGTTCCAAGTGCCGCTCCCGCCAGCAGTGTGCCCACCGAGACGAGTACCAGATAGGCGATCAGGGGGCGCAGGTCGCGGGCGGCAAGCACGCCAACCGCCGCCAGCACGATGGTAGCCAGGCCCGACCACCACAGCCAGGCGGTGATGCCGCCTGCCGCAGAACTGTCGACGAAAATCATCGTCTGAACACGCAGAATGGCGTAAAGCCCCACCTTGGTCATGATGGCGAACAGCGCAGCAACCGGTGCTGGTGCCGCCGAGTAGGTCCGCGGCAGCCAGAAATAGAGCGGCAGCAGCGCCGCCTTGAGGCTGAATACCACCACCAGCAGCAGCGCCCCGGCGGTGACCAGGGCTGACTGGTCGCCCGTCATGGTAGCAACGCGGCGCGCCATGTCGGCCATGTTCAGGGTGCCTGTGGCGCCATAGAGCACCCCCAGGGCAATGAGGAACAGGGCCGAGCCCGCCAGGTTCAGGATGACATAGTGGAGCCCGGCACCGACACGTGCCTTGCCGCCACCATGCATCAGCAGCGCGTAGGAGGCGAGCAACAGGATCTCGAAGAAGACGAAGAGGTTGAACAGGTCACCGGTGAGGAAGGCGCCATTGAGGCCTACCAGTTGGAGCTGGAAGAGGCCGTGAAAGTTGCTGCCCTTGGCATCGTCACCGGCGCTGGCGAAAAGAACGCAGCCCAGGGCCAGCACGGCGGTGAGCGTCAACATCAGGGCCGAGAGCCGGTCGAGCATCAGCACGATGCCAAAGGGTGCCTGCCAATTACCCAGGCCGTAGAAGCTCAGCTCGCCGCTGGCGGCACGGTCCAGCAGCAGCAGGCTGATGAAAACCAGGGCGGCGGTGAGCGACACGCTGACGCGGCGATGGGTGGTAAAGCTGGCCTTGCCCATCAGCAGAAGTGTCAGGGCGCCCACCATCGGCAGCAGGATGGGCAGGATAATGAGATGCTGGTTCATCGACTCACGTCTCCCTCTTCGCCCTGCTGGCCATCCACATGGTCGCTACCCAGTTCACTGCGGGCGCGAATGGCCAGGATCACCACGAAGGCGGTCATGGCAAAGCCGATGACGATGGCGGTCAGCACCAGGGCCTGGGGCAGGGGGTCGGTGGGCGAGATCGACTCTCCGATGACGGCTGCCGCATGGGTGTTGAGGCCGCCGGTGGAAAACAGGAAGAGGTTGACGGCGTAGCCGAGCAGGGCCAGGCCGACGATGACCGGAAAGGTCCGGCCGCGCAGCAGCAGGTAAAGGCCGCTGGCGGAGAGTACGCCGACCACCAGCGAGAACAGGGCTTCCATCAGCGTTCCTCCAGCGTTGGGCGGTTCACGGTGGTGACGCGGCCCAGGTTGACCAGGATCATCAGGGTGGCGCCGACCACTGCCAGATAGACTCCCAGATCGAAGAGCATGGCCGTAGCCAGCTCGATCTCGCCGATCAGCGGAATATGGAAATGGCCGAACGCCGAAGTCAGGAAGGGGTAGCCGAATAGCCAGCTACCAAGTCCCGTGGCCGTGGCGATGGCAAGACCGGATACCGCCACTACCGGATAGGAGATCGGCAGGCGCTGCCGGGTCCAGTCATGACCGCGGGCCAAGTATTGCAGGATCAGGGCCACGGCCGTGACCAGCCCGGCGATGAAGCCACCGCCAGGCTGGTTGTGACCGCGCAGGAAGATGTAGACCGACACCAGCAATGCCAGCGGTAGCAGAATCTGCGCCACCACCGCCAGAATCATCGGATACCGATGCTTCGACCAGCGTATGCCCTCCAGGTTGCCCGACGGCATGAACAGGCGCATGCGGTTGAGCAGCTTGAAGGTGGCAAGGCCTGCCAGGGTCAGTACGGTGATCTCACCCAGGGTATCGAAGCCGCGGAAATCCACCAGGATCACGTTGACCACGTTGGTGCCGCCACCGCCAGGCAGGCTTTCCCGGAGGAAGTAGTCGGCGATGGTCAGTGTTTCACGGGTCAGCAGGGCGTAGGTGAGCATCGCCACCACCACACCCAGGGAGGCGGCCAGGATCAGGTCGCGCAGGATTCGCCGTCCCGAGACCAGCAGGGGCGGGCGCTGGGGAAGGAAGAACAGCGCCAGGATCATCAGGATCATCGAGGCGACTTCCACCGATAGCTGGGTGAGCGCCAGGTCTGGGGCAGAAAACCGCACGAAAGTGAGCGAGACGGCGAGACCCACCACCGACAGCATCAGCAGCGATACCAGCCGCCAGCGATGGCTCAGGGCGCTGCCGATGGCGCCGAAGATGATCAGCCCCGCTCCCAGGATCATCATGCCGTCCAGCGGCTGCTGACCCAGCTCGCCGGTGAGGGAGTCGAGCTGGGTCAGGCCGATACCGGTCATGATCAGGGCACAGAGAATCAGCAGTGCCTGATAACGCTGCAGCGAGCCGTTTTCCAGGCGCAGGGTCAGCCATAGCGTGATCTTGATTGCCCGCTGCATGGCCGCCTCGAAGACCAGCCCGGCGTCACGGGACGGAAAAAGTGCTGCGATGCCGGCGAAGTAACGCTGATGACGAAGCACCAGGATGCCTCCCGCCACCGCCGCCAGGCTCATCAGTAGGGGGGCGTTGATGCCATGCCACAGCGCCAGGGTAAATAGCGGTGTGGTTTCGCCCTGTACCGCCAGGCTGGCTGCATTGACCAGCGGGGCGGCCAGCGTCATCGGGAAGAGACCTACCAGCAGGCTCATCGCTGCCAGGAAGAGTCCCGGGGCCAGCATGCCGCGCGACGGGTCGTGGACTTTCATCGGCGGCTGGGCCTTCTGCTCACGGGTGAGCTTGGGCTCGGCGAAGAAGAGGCTATAGATGAGTCGTAGCGAATAGGCGACCGAGAGCATGGCAGCCACCACCACCAGCAGTGGGATAACCACGCTGAGTGCGCCCAGCAGGTTATTGATGAGGCTCTGTTCGAACAGCATCTCCTTGGAGAGGAAGCCGTTGAACGGAGGAAAACCGGCCATGGCGGACCCGGCGAGGATCGTCATGGTGCCGGTGAGCGGCATCATCGACCATAATGCCCCGAGGCGGTCGATATCCCGGGTGCCTGTCTCATGATCGATGATGCCCACCATCATGAACAGTGCCGCCTTGAAGGTAGCGTGGTTGAGGATATGAAAGACCGCAGCGACGATGGCCAGCGGACTGCCCAGCCCCAGCAACAGGGTGATAAGACCCAGGTGGCTGACAGTAGAAAAGGCCAGGATGCCCTTGAGATCGCGCTCGAGCAGGGCGAACCAGGCGGCATAGAGCATGGTGGCAAGGCCCACCAGCGACAGTGCCACGGCCCACAGCGCCGTATCGCCCAGCGCCGGATTGAGCCGCGCCATGAGGAAGACACCGGCCTTGACCATGGTCGCCGAATGGAGGAAGGCCGACACCGGTGTGGGGGCGGCCATGGCATGCGGCAGCCAGAAGTGGAACGGAAACTGGGCCGACTTGGTAAAGGCGCCAAACAGAACCAGCACCAGAATCACCGGATAGTGGGCCGAGGCGCGTATCGTGTCGCCGGCAGCCAGCACATCGCCCATGGCAAAGCTGCCGGCAGCCTGGCCGATCAGCAGGATGCCGGCCAGCAGGGCAAGCCCCCCGGCACCGGTGACCGTGAGCGCCATGCGTGCGCCGCGTCGGGCGTCGCTACGATGGCCCCAGAAGCCGATCAGCAGGAATGACGAGATGCTGGTCAGTTCCCAGAACAGCCACAGGAGCAGCAGGTTGTCGGCCATGGCAATACCCAGCATGGCCGTCATGAACAGCATCATGTAGGAGAGGAAGCGGCCATCGTCTTCGGCGGCACTCAGGTAATGCCCGGCATAGAGCAGGATCAGACTACCGATACCCAGGATCAGCAGAGCGAACAGCAGCGTAAGGCCGTCGATTCGCAGGGCCAGGTCGAGTCCCAGCAAGGGCATCCAGGGTATCTGTAGGCTGACCACGTTGCCGTCGAGTACGGCAGGCGCATGCATCAGCACCAGGCTCAGCGCCAGCAGGGGGGCGATCAGGGTGGCTGCAACACAAGCCTTGCGGCCATAGCGAGACGTCATTAACGGCACCAGCGTGCCAATAATGGTGAGAAGAGGAATCCACAGCAATGACATTGGTGGTTCATCCATTCTGGCGGCGGATCGGTGACATTGCGCCACGTTATGGGATAGTGAGGCGTGGTCTGGAATGTGCCGGTTACCACGTGGCTCATCGGAGCGATCAAGGATCGCTTGGCTGGCGCATTGGTGGCGACGAATGAAGAAACGGAGGGAAATCGCTATACTACCAAGCCGTTTCGTCGAGCGGTCTATGCCGATTGCTGCCAGCTGCGGCGCAGAGTTTAAAGCTTTTGCGGTGCAATAAACAGCCTGAGAAGGTCGTATGGGGCTTATCCATTGGGCGTAATTTCTCGCTCGACGATGACGGAGAAACACCTGGAGTGCGGTGTTCATTTGCAGGTTCGATGAGCGCTTGTCAAAGTGGCAGTGGTGCGCCATGCCGCTCTCGTGCATGACGGAACAGATCGCCTGCCGCCTAACGAGACAGGCTTCGACAAGGAAGTAACGATGCCGGTACCCCCTGACGGAAGAACGACTATGAAGAGAGCTGCATGATGCAACTAGCCGTGCTATCGGGATTCGTACTGGCCGCTTTCGCCCCGCTGCTGCATCGCTGGTTCGGGGCGGGTACCAGCTTCGTGCTGGCCGCCTTCCCGGCCGCCCTGGCTCTGGGATTCCTGAGTCTCATGCCCGCGGTGATGGACGGTGAGGTGGTGACGTATGCCGTGGAGTGGGTGCCTTCGCTGGGCATGAGCCTGACCTTCGTCATTGATGGCCTTTCGCTGCTGTTTGCGCTGCTGATCACGGTTATCGGTACCTTCGTGCTGATCTATGCCGGCGGCTATCTCAAGGGCCATCCCGACCTGGTGCGTTTCCATATCGTCCTCGTCGCCTTCATGGTATCGATGCTCGGCCTGGTGCTGGCCGATGGCCTGATCACGCTCTTCGTCTTCTGGGAGCTGACCAGCATCACCTCCTATCTGCTGATCGGCTTCAATCATGCCGACCTGGAGGCGCGCAAGTCGGCTCGTCAGGGGTTGTTCGTCACCGTTGGCGGTGGGCTGGCGTTGATGGCAGGCCTCGTGATGCTTGGTACAGCCGGTGGCAGCTGGTCGCTCGCCGAGCTGGGCACCATGGGGGATGTGCTGCGTGAGCACGACCTCTATGCCCCACTGCTGATCTGCCTGCTGCTTGGCGCTTTCACCAAGTCGGCCCAGTTTCCGTTCCACTTCTGGCTTCCCAACGCCATGGCGGCACCCACCCCGGTGTCGGCCTATCTGCACTCGGCGACCATGGTCAAGGCCGGTATCTATCTCATGGCGCGACTCCAGCCGAGCCTGGGCGGCACTGAAATGTGGATCGGTATCCTCTCGGTGGTGGGGGCATTTACCATGTTCACCGGTGCCTTCCTGGCCATTCGCCACACCAATATCAAGAAGCTGCTGGCTTACTCCACGATCATGGCACTGGGCACCCTGACCATGCTGCTGGGTATCGGCACCGAGGGGGCGCTGATTGCCTTCGTCACCTTCCTGCTGGCCCACTCCCTCTACAAGGGCGCATTGTTCATGGTGGCGGGGATTCTCGATCATGAGACCGGTACCAAGGACGTGACCGCCATGGGGGGACTGCGCTCGTTGATGCCGGTGACGGCTCTGGTGGCCATGCTCGCCGCCCTGTCGCTGGCCGGCATACCACCGCTGTTCGGCTTCATTGCCAAGGAGCTGATGTTCGAGTCGGTTCTCGAGGCGGGAGCCTTTCGCTGGCTGATCCTGCTGCTGGCCTTTTCGGCGGCTTTTCTGACCATTGGCGTGGCTGCCATCGTGGCGTTGAGGCCCTTCTTCGGCGAGCGGCGCGCTACCCCGCGTGTGGCTCACGAGGCACCGGTCTCGATGCTTCTCGGCCCTGCCGTGCTGGCGGTGCTCTCTCTGCTGCTAGGACTCGTCCCGGTCCTTGCCAGCATGGGATTGCTGACGGCGGCCGCCTCGGCGGTGATGGGCGAGCCAGTCACCGTCTCGTTGTCGCTGTGGCACGGCGTGAACCTGCCTCTGATCCTGTCGCTGGTCAGCCTGGCGCTGGGCTATGTGCTGTTCCGTCAATGGGATCGGGTGCGTGCGCGCCTGGCGAGGCTCGATCCCCTGATTGCGCGAGGTCCCGAGTCGGGGTACGACGCCTTTATGCACTGGATCACCGTCGTCTCCGACTGGCAGACCCGCATCCTGCAGAATGGCTATATGCGAAACTACCTGATGGTGATGGTGCTGACCCTGATCGCGCTGATCGGTAATTCCCTGTTGCTTCGCCACTCCCCGGAAATCGCCTTCCATCTCGACGTTCGCTTCCATGAAGTGGTCGTGGTGTCGCTGATGGTGATGGGGGCGTTGTTCGCCGCCATCACCCGGTCACGGCTAAGCGCGGTGGTCTCGGTAGGTATCATGGGCTTCTCCATTGCCCTGACCTTCATTCTGTTCAGCGCTCCTGACCTGGGCATCACCCAACTGCTGGTGGAAACCCTGACCGTGATCCTGCTGGTGCTGGTGCTCTTCCGGTTGCCCCGCTTCGCCACCCTGTCGACTCCCCTTGAACGGGTGCGCGACTTCCTGGTGGCGGGGTGTGTCGGTGTGCTGATCACACTACTGGTGTTGACAGCCTGGGGGATCGACCAATTCGTGCCCATTTCGGGCTACATGATAGAGAACAGCGTGACGCTGGCTCATGGACGCAACATCGTCAACGTGATCCTGGTGGACTATCGGGCGCTGGATACCTTGGGCGAGATATTCGTGTTGGCACTGGCGGCGATCGGTGTCATCGCCATGCTCAAGCTGCGTGCGACGGAAAAGTCCAAGCCGGCGTCCAAGGAGAAGGAATCCACCGATGGTTAAGTCCGGTACCTTGATACTGCATACCGCCGCTCGGATTCTTATGCCGCTGCAGCTGCTGTTTTCGGTGTTCCTGCTGCTGCGGGGGCATGACGAGCCGGGCGGGGGCTTCATCGCCGGGCTGGTGGCCGCCGGCGCCTTCACGCTCTACCTGTTCGCCTTCGGAGTCAGCGCCACCCGGGAAGTGCTGCGCATGGTCGACCCCCGTGACCTGATCGGGATTGGCCTGTTACTGGGCATGATCTCGGTGTTTCCCGCCTGGTTCATGGATCAGCCGTTTCTGACGGCCCAGTGGTGGGAGATCCCCGGTATCGATTTCAAGGCCTCGACTCCGCTGATTTTCGACGTCGGGGTCTACCTGGCGGTGCTGGGGTCGGTGCTGGCCATGGTGATGACGCTGATGGAGGTGGACAAGGATGAGCCCTGATCGAACCGGTGTTTCCGCCGTCGCCCCGTCAACTCGTGCTGGAGGTTCGTTATGGAGCCGGTGATGGCCGTGGCCATAGGCCTGCTGTATGCAGCAGCAATCTTTCTTATGCTGCGTCGCTCGATCGTCAAGCTGGTGATCGGACTGATGCTGCTCTCCAATGCCGCCAACCTGTTGATCTTCACCTCCGCGGGCATGACCCGTGGGGCGCCGCCTCTGATCCCCGAAGGGCTTGCGGCACCCCTTGGCCCGGTGGCAGATCCCTTGCCCCAGGCGGTGGTGCTCACCGCTATCGTGATCGCCTTCGGCGTGCTGGCCTTTGCCGTGGTGTTGATCCGTCGTGCCTACGAAATCGTCAAGGCCGATGACCTGGACAAGATGAAGGAAACCGATACGTGAGGCCTGAAGTTGCACTGCCCGTTCTCCTGCCTTTGCTGTCGGGTGCCTTGTCGCTGTTGTTCTGGCGCTCGCGATCCACGCAGCGCTTCATCGCCGTGGCTGGAAATATCGCCCTGCTGGGCGTGGCACTCTGGCTGCTGATATCGGTGAGTCTCGATGACTATGTGGTGATCCAGATAGGGGGCTGGGAGGCCCCGATCGGGATCACCCTGGTTGCCGATATGCTCAGCGCGGTGATGATCGTGCTGACCGGGATCATCGGTCTGGCGCTGGCGGTCTATTCACTGGCTTCCACCGGTCTTGGCCACGAGAAGTTCGGTTACTATCCGTTGATGCACCTGCTGCTGGCCGGTGTCGCCGGTGCCTTTCTCACCGGTGACATCTTCAACCTCTATGTCTGGTTCGAGGTGATGTTGGTGGCCTCCTTCGCGCTGCTGATTCTGGGCGGCGAGAAGGCGCAGATGGAGGGGGCAATCAAGTATGTCACCCTCAACCTGCTGGCGTCGGTGATCTTTCTCACCGCCATCGGGCTGCTCTATGGGATGGTTGGCACGCTCAACATGGCCGATATCGCCCAGCGCCTGGCTGTGGCGGAGAATCAGGGGATGGTCGAGGTACTGTCGGTCATGTTCATGATCGCCTTCGGTATCAAGGCGGCGGCATTTCCGCTCTTCTTCTGGCTACCCGCTTCCTATCACACGCCACCAGTGGCGGTTTCGGCCCTGTTCGCGGGGCTGCTGACCAAGGTGGGGGTCTACTCGCTGTATCGTGTCTTCACGCTGATGTTCGACCAGACACTGGGTTATACCCAGGATCTGTTGCTGTGGGGAGCGGCGCTGACCATGGTGACTGGCGTGCTCGGGGCCGCAGCGCAATTCGAGTTCCGTCGCATCCTCTCCTTCCATATCGTTAGCCAGATCGGCTACATGATCCTTGGGCTTGCGCTGTTCACACCGCTCGCCATTGCCGGGGGAATCTTTGCGGTGATGCACAACATCGTCGTCAAGACGAATCTGTTCCTGATCAGCGGCATCACGCGGCGGCTCCAGGGTACCTATGAGCTCAAGAAGATGGGCGGGCTCTATCGCGAACGCCCCTGGCTGGCCGTGGCCTTCTTCCTGTCGGCCTTTTCCCTGGCCGGCATACCGCCCCTGTCCGGTTTCTTTGCCAAGTTCGTTATCGTACGCGCCGGTATCGAGGCCGGCGCCTACGTGGTCACCGGCGTTGCGTTGGCGGTCGGTCTGATGACGCTCTATTCCATGGTCAAGATATGGAACGAGGTGTTCTGGAAGACCCTGCCCGAAGACAACCTGGTGCCGGTGGAGCAGACCGTAGTGGGTGATGACAGTCGCATGGTGCCGGCCAGCCTCTGGCTGATGTATCTGCCGGTGGCGGTGTTGGCACTCTTCGCCCTGTTGATTGGTCTGTTTGCCGAACCGCTGTTGATCATCATGAACCACATCGGCGACCAGCTGATGAATCCGCAAGGCTATATCGAAGCGGTGCTGGGGGCCGAGGTGGGTATCGAGGATGTTCTGGTCGAGAGGCTGGACGAGGAGATGACGCCATGACGGGGGCGATATGGAACCTGCTGCTTGCCCTGGCCTGGGTCATTCTCAGTGGCGACTTCTCGGGTCCGAATCTGGTGGTCGGTCTTGTATTCGGCTATATCACCCTGGTGCTGATCGAACCCCAGGTGCCGGCTCTCAAGGGCTATCCGGGCCGCGTTCCACGCATCCTGCGTTTCCTGGGCTTCTTCATCAAGGAGCTGGTCCAGGCCAACCTGCGTGTGGGTTTCGACATCCTGACGCCACCCTGGCACATGAAGCCCGGCGTGATCGCCATGCCGCTGGAGGCGCGGACCGAACTCGAGATCACCATGGTCGCCAACCTGATATCCCTGACACCGGGCACACTGAGTCTGGATGTCTCCGACGACCGCAAGGTACTCTACATTCACGCCATGTTCCTCGACGACGAGGAGGAGCTGCGCCGCAACCTCAAGGAAATGGAATGTCGTGCCCTGGAGCTGTTCCGTTGAGTTCGATGATGGTGAGGTGGTGATGTGGATACCGTAATCCTGCTCAGCCAGGTACTCATGAGCTTTGCCCTGATCCTGGCTTTCGTGAGAGTGGTGCGTGGCCCCAGTCTGCCCGATCGGGTGGTGGCGCTGGAGCTGTTTGCCAGCATCGTTGTGGGCATGGTGGGTGTCTATGCCATCAAGATGGACGTTTCCAGTTTTCTGGATGCCGCCATCGTGATTGCGCTGATGGGCTTTCTGGCTGCCATCGGCTTCGCTCGTTTCCTGGAGCGTGGAGGACCTCGGGATGATTGAGATGATCAAGGGGTTTCTGATTCTCACCGGGGCACTGTTCATGTTACTGGCGGCCCTGGGTATCCTGCGCCTGCCCGACCTGCTTACCCGCATGCATGCCACGACCAAGGCCGCGGCCCTGGGTGTGATTCTGATCATGCTTTCCGTTGCCGTGCATTTTGGCGAGGTGGCGGTGGTGGCGCGTGCCTTCGCCATCATCGTTTTCGTGGTCATGACGGCGCCGGTGGCGGCACACGTGATTGGTCGGGCCGGCTATTTCGTGGGTTCGAAACTCTGGTCCGGCACCGTGAAGGATGAGCTGCGGCCCAACTATGACCCTCTGACCCATGAGCTGAAGAGCGGGCTGGAGACCGAAGCCAATGCGGTACACCAGCCCCGGGAGAGTGACCGCTAGAATGCCAGAGTTTCGCTGTCATCAGAGGCCGCCTACGGGCGGCCTTTCGCGTTAGACGCGTTGGTGAATGGGCCTTGGTAGGTAGAAAGAGCCTTGGTAAAAGTAGCGACAGGACTATATATTGTACGAGACCTGTACGATTATCATATCTTGTCCAATTTTACCGAGGTGTGCGATGCACGGCAAGTCCCACCCGTTCAATGAGCCCTTCGGCCAGCACCACAGGCGCGGCATTCCACAAAGCCGGTGGGCCCGCTGCCGGGAAGGCATGTATTATTGCAGTGAGCGCCATGAGCCACTGTCACCTTGCCAGGGAGGAGCACCATGAGCCTGACGCTCGTCTGGCTGCGCCATGACCTGCGCCTGGCCGACAATCCGCTGTTCCATTTCGATCCATCTCCGGATCAGTTGATGTGCGTTTACGTGCTCGATCGCGCCTGGCTTTCCCCCCTGCCGGGGCTGAGCGAACCGCGCATCGGGCCAGCACGGCTACGTTTTTTGTGGGAAAGCCTGATTGCGCTTCGTGGCGAACTGCTCAAGCGAGGCAGTGACCTGCTGGTACGTGTCGGCGATCCGGTGAAGGTCGTGGCTGAACTTGCTGCCGGTCATGACGTGACTCAGTTGAGGCTTCGCCGAGATGCCGGCAGCGATGAGACGCGAGATGTACAGACACTGGTTGACCGGCTGGGAGCGCGCGTCGATGTTTGGCAAACCGATGGTGGACTGTTGTTCGGCGAGGCCTCACTTCCGATGCCGTTGTCAGCACTGCCGGCTAGCTTCTCGGCCTTTCGGCGCAAAGCGGAGCGCGGTTGGGTGGTGCCCACCGCTTGCCAGGCGCCGGTGACGCTTCCACCCTGGCCGCGAGCAGCACCACGCGGCCTGCCGCCGCTCAGCAAGATCTGCACCGGGGCGGCCAGATGGGTGCCCGACCCGCGGGGTGGGTTCCATTTCGCCGGCGGCGAGGCGTCGGGACTCTCGCGGCTTGACCACTACCTGTGGGAGAGCGGAGCGGTGGCTGGCTACAAGCAGAGCCGAAATGGTCTGCTAGGCCCGGACTTTTCCACCCGGCTTTCACCATGGCTGGCCCATGGGTGTCTCTCGGCTCGGCAGGTGCGCGATGCGGTGCGGGCTTGGGAGGCCCAGCACGTCACTGGCGAATTGAGCGACTGGGTCATTTTCGAGTTGCTGTGGCGCGACTACTTCCACTGGGCGGCGCGTCAGGAGGGTAGGGCGCTGTTCGGGCGTCGGGAGCTACCGACACCGTCAGAATCTTTCTCGGCATGGTGTGAAGGCCGCACAGGAGTCCCCTTCATTGATGCCGCCATGTGTGAGCTAAAAACCACCGGCTGGCTTTCCAACCGCGCTCGACAGAATGTAGCGAGCTTTCTGTTGCATGAGCTGGATGGCGACTGGCGCTTGGGCGCGGCCTGGTTCGAGCACTGCCTGATCGACTACGACGTGGCCAGCAACTGGGGAAACTGGCGTCACGTGGCCGGTGTCGGTCGGGACACACGCATTCGCAGGTTCAATGTTCTCAAACAGGCCGAACTGTATGATCCCCTGGGAGCCTACGTGGCCCACTGGCGGCCTGAGTTGGCTGAATCGCCGCCGGGTCGATTGCAGCATCAAACTGATGTGGGGCCTCGCCGGGGTGTGAAAGAGGACTGGTGACGACCGTGATTGTGCGCGATGATCGCTCTCTAACACAGCCAAGGAAAGCAGGAGCAAGAATGAAACGGATCCTTGTCATCAGTCTGGCGACTCTCGTGCTGGGAGGCTGCCAGAGCGGCCCGGTACAGGAGGCGACAGCCGCCGAACGTTCGCATGATGCAGCCGATGAACAGGCTGCCAGCGGACAAGAGGTCGAGACCGCTAGTGAGCAGTCGGCCAGTGGACGTACGGAGCCCGAGGCGACGCCGGCCGACTTCAACGCATGGCTGGCAAGCTTTCGCCGCGAGGCTCGCGCCGAGGGCATCGGCGAGACGACGTTAGCCCGTGCGCTGGACGGGGTTCGCTATCGGCCTCGGGTGATCGAGCTGGATCGTTCCCAGCCGGAGTTCGTGCGGCCCATCTGGCAGTATCTGGATAGTGCTGTTTCATCAACTCGTATCCAGCAGGGGCGTGCCAAGCATGCCGAGCATCGTGACACCGCACGCCGCATGGAGGAGCGCTATGGCGTTCCGTCCGAGATCATCGTCGCCATCTGGGGCATCGAGAGCAACTACGGTGGTAATTTCGGTGATTTCTCGACCCTCGAGGCGCTGGCGACCCTGGCCTTCGAGGGGCGCCGCAGCGATTTCGCCCGCGGCGAGTTGATGGCCGCGCTGCGTATCATCGACGCCGGCGATATCCCCCCGGAGCGCATGGTAGGCTCCTGGGCCGGGGCCATGGGCCATACCCAGTTCATTCCCTCGAGCTTCGAAGCCTACGCCGTGGATGGTGATGGCGACGGCCGCCGTGATATCTGGGACAGCATCCCCGATGTCATGGCCTCGACCGCCAACTATCTCGCCCGGGCCGGTTGGCAGCCAGGTCAGCCCTGGAGCGTGGAGGTCCGCCTGCCCGACGATTTCGACTATGCCCAGACCGAACTGACCACCCGTCGTGCCAGCCGTGAATGGGCTGCCCAGGGGGTGCGCGTCATCGGTGACGAGAGCTTGCCCGATTTCGCCGACGCCTCTGTCATTGCGCCCGCCGGTGCCGACGGGCCGGCCTTTCTGGTGGGCACCAACTTCCGGGCCATCCTGCGCTACAACAATGCGACCAGCTACGCCCTTGCAGTGGGCACGCTGGCCGACGAGATTGCCGGTCGTCAAGGTATCCGTTCCAGCTGGCCGCGAGATGAGCAGCCGCTGACGCGCAGCCAGGTCCGCGAAATGCAGCAGGCGCTCAATGCCCGTGGCTTCGAAGTCGGTACCCCGGATGGCATCCTGGGGCCCAATACGCGCAGCGGCCTGCGCAGCTATCAGCGTTCGATCGGTGTGACCCCGGATGGTTTCGCCACGGTCAGCCTGTTGCAGCGCCTGCAGCGCTGACGAGGAAAGGCCCCGCCCGCGGGGGTGGGGCCTGGCGACAGGCTTTCCTATTGTGCTCAGTCTGTGAGCTGTGCTCTCTGAAGGCAGTTGTTAGAGCAGGCGGCTCAGGCCGAGTGCTGGCGGATCAATCGTTATTGGTCCAATTGTCGAGCAGGTCGCTGACCGCTTGGCCGGCTCTCTGGGCGCCTTCCTGGGTACGTTCCCAGGCGCGTTCGGCACCCTCGCCGATGCGGTCGGTACCTTCGCGAGTCTGGTGCCAGGCGCTTTCGGCACCCTCGCCAGCGGTATGCCAGGCATCCCGCGCGCGCTGCCGTGCCATGTTCCACCAGTCCTGGTCGTAGCGTGGCATGGCCGTCAGGGCATCTTCGTTGGCGTCCACGAGCACGTCATGGGTGGTTTCGCCATCCTCTTCATGGGTCACCAGCTGGTAGTGGGCATTGGTGACCACGATATGGTCGCCATCCTGTCCCACATCGGCATGGGAGCGTATGACCAGGGCGTGAACCTGCATGTCGTCACCGAGCAGCATATCGACGACATCGCTGGGCTGGCTGTCCGGTGCGGCTTCGAAATGTACCTCGGCATCGAGAATCGACCTGGCTGAATAGAGCCCCTGGGGCTCGAACTGGGCGTGTGCCCCGGCAATGGTGAGGCCGGCGACCAGCAGGCCAACCGAGGTGGCAAGTGTCGTCCTTGCAATGCGTTGCTGTGTCATACAGTGTCCTCCTTTTCCTTGATGACGCCTTCAGTGTAGTAGATGTACCTAAAGTTTGTTGTCCGGTAACCGCATGCCGGGGAGTGGAGCAGCCTGGGCTGCTGGCATTCGGGAAAAATGACGCTATTCTTTTGGATTTCGACAGGGAGATGGCATGAAAGCAGATTCGTTGCTGCGTCGTTGGAAGAGCGCTCTGGTGCTGAGCGCATGGCTGGGGGTCGCTCTTGCGCCCGCTGCGATGGCTGAACAGGCGGTTTACGGCTGGGTCGAGAAGGCGACGCTGGAGCCTTGGGGGGTAGAGGTCAAGGCCAAGCTCGATAGCGGTGCTCTCACCTCGTCGCTCGATGCCCGCGATATCGAACGTTTCGAGAAGGAGGGCGAAGAGTGGGTGCGGTTTCGCCTGGAACTCGTGGACGAGGCAAACGGCGAGACGTTCTCCGAGACGCTGGAGCGGCCGCTTCATCGCGACATCCGCGTGCGTGGTGCAGGTGGTCGAGACGAACGCCTGGTGGTGCTGATGAAGGTGTGCATGGGCAACACCGTCTATGAGGAGCAGGTCGGTCTGCGCAACCGCGAGGAGATGCACTATCCGCTTCTCCTCGGACGGCGCACTATCGGTCATCTGGGTCTGCTCGACGTGACCCGGACCTTTCTCAATGCACCCGGCTGCGACGAAGATGCCGAGGTGAAACGTTACGAGAACGATGACGCAGGGAGTGACGAGGACGACGACGAGGAGGATTGACCCGCATCGCCGGGGCGTCCCTCAGAACAGTCGGGCCAGCAAGGCAGTCACTGCGGTTTCTACCCGCAGGATGCGCGGCCCGAGATGGATGCCTTCGCAGCCGGCTTCGATCAGCCGTTCCACCTCGAAGGGAATGAAGCCCCCTTCGGGCCCCACCAGCAGCGCGACCGGCTCTTCCAGGCCCCTGGGGCAGGCCTGTGCCATCTCGGGGTGTGCCAGCAGGCCTCGTCGTGCCTCGAGGAGCTCCGGCAGCCTATCCTCGACGAAGGGTCGGAAGCCCTTGGCCAGGCTCACTGTGGGCATCACGGTGTCGCGGGCCTGCTCCAGTCCCAGTACGAGATGGGTCTGGATCTTGTCGGGAGCGAGTTCCGGCGACTGCCAGTAGCTCTTTTCCACCCTTTGGGAATGCAACAGCGTGATCGCTTTCACCCCGAGAGCCGTGGCGTGCTCGAGGCTCCTGGCCAGCATCCGCGGACGCGGCAGCGCAAGCACGAGATGCACCGGCAGCGGGGGCGGTGGCAGGGTGTCCATGGCGCCGAGGGCAAAGCGTGCCTCGTGCTCATCCAGCGCCAGCAGCTCGCCGCGGCCGATGCTCCCGCCTGCTATGCCCAGGGTCATGGAATCGCCGACTCGGGCGCGGTGCACCTCCTTGAGATGGCGCAGGCGCCGGGGGTCTCGCACGCACGCCAGTTGGTCGTGTTCGATGTCGTCAGGGGCGAGCAGGATCAGATTCATCGGGTCTCGTTAATTCGGTTCGATTTGCAAGGGCGGTGGCGCGGTGCACAATAGCAGCAAAGGGCAAGCCTGCCTTTCATGACAAGGAGTGCCACCGTGCGCGTGATTCGCAAGTATGCCAACCGTAGGCTCTATGATACTCAACAGAGTCGCTATGTGACGCTCGAGGACCTGCGGCGCCTTATCCTCGATGAAGAGCCTTTCCGGGTCGAGGACGCCAAGAGCGGTGAGGATCTTACCCGCACCATTCTACTGTCGATCATTATCGAGCAGGAACAGGCGGATGGGGACTCCGAAGTCTTCTCCAACGACCTGCTGGCCCAGTTCATCCGCGTCTATGACATGGCTCAGCCGCTTCCCCTGGCGCGCTACCTGGAGCAGGGCACGCAACTGATGCTCGAGCAGCAGAAGCGTATGAAGGACCAGTGGCAACAGGCCATGCGCCATTCGCCCATGGAACTGATGCGCGAGATGGCAGAGGAGAACATGCGTTTCTGGCAGAAGACCATCGGTCAGGGCCAGGCCAATAATGATGATAGTCACGATGATGACAAGCGCGATGGCAAGGGCGACGAATCCAAGAAGTCCTGAGCAGGGCGCGTCGACGGCGGCTTTCTGACATAATGCCGCGACGATTTCCACGCCCGTTTTCATGAAGCCCGGCATTTTGCGCGGCCAGGCATCGTCAAAGCCCGGTTCACCCAGACAGAGATAGGTAGTGTAGCGGATGAAGGTTCTGATCATCGGCGGCGGCGGCCGCGAACATGCCCTGGCCTGGAAGGTCGCCCAGTCGCCACGCGTCGAACGCGTTTTCGTGGCTCCCGGCAACGCCGGTACTGCCCGGGAAGACGGCGTGTCCAATGTCGCCATCGATGTGAACGACCTGGACGGGCTGGTGGCATTCGCCCAGAACGATGCCATCGACCTGACCATTGTCGGCCCGGAGGCGCCGCTGGTCGCGGGCGTCGTCGATCGCTTTCGCGAGGTCGGGCTGGCCATTTTCGGCCCCACCGCCGGGGCGGCCCAGCTCGAAGGTTCGAAGTCCTTCACCAAGGACTTCCTGGCGCGTCACGCCATTCCTACCGCTGCCTATCGCACCTTCACCGAGGTCGAGCCGGCGCTCGACTATCTGACCGAACAGGGTGCGCCCATCGTGATCAAGGCGGACGGCCTGGCGGCGGGCAAGGGTGTCATCGTCGCCATGACCCTGGCCGAGGCCGAGGCGGCCGTGCGTGACATGCTGGAGGCAAATGCCTTTGGCGATGCGGGAGCGCGGGTAGTGATCGAAGAGTTCCTCGAGGGCGAGGAGGCGAGCTTCATCGTCATGGTCGACGGCAGCAACGTACTGCCCATGGCGACCAGTCAGGATCACAAGCGGGCGCTGGACGGTGACGAAGGCCCCAATACCGGTGGCATGGGCGCCTACTCGCCGGCACCGGTGGTGACCGATGCGGTATACGAGAGAATCATGCAGGAAGTGATCATGCCCACGGTTCATGGCATGGCGGCGGAGGGGCATCCGTACAGCGGCTTTCTCTATGCTGGATTGATGATCGATGCCGAAGGCAAGCCGAGGGTCATCGAATACAATTGTCGCTTTGGCGACCCGGAAACCCAGCCGATCATGCTGCGCCTACAGTCCGACCTTGCCGAGCTGTGCCTGGCAGGGGCGAAAGGAGAACTGGCGGGTCAGACCTGCGATTGGGACGGAAGAGCCGCCGTGGGTGTGGTGCTGGCGGCCGGTGGCTATCCGGGCGATTACCGCAAGGGTGATATCATCGAAGGGCTCGGGGCGGCTGCAAGGACCGGCTGCAAGGTTTTCCATGCCGGCACCGCCGAAGACGACCAGGGCCGTGTCCTGACCAGTGGTGGGCGCGTGCTCTGTGTCACTGCGCTGGGGCAGGGTGTGTCCCAAGCGCGCGACCTGGCTTACCATGGGGTGGCGGCAATCAACTGGGACAGTGTCCAGTTCCGTCGGGATATCGCCTACCGCGCCATTGCCCGCGAGCAGCAGGCCGGCTAGGCGGTGTCTGAGCGTCGCGAGTCTGTACTGACCGACAACAAGCACCAGGGAGTGAGGATGGACCGCATCAAGCTGGAATTTCCCGAAGCGGCTATCGTGCACCGTCAGCCATTGTCGGTTCGCATCACCGACATGAACTATGGTCGGCACCTTGGGCATGACACCCTGGTATCGCTGCTCCACGAAGCGCGCATTCAGGCGTTCGGCTCCCTCGGGTTGACCGAGTGGGACCTGGGTGGCTATCCCAGCGTAGTGGCCGACCTCGCCGTACAGTATCAGTCCGAAGCGCGCTGGCCCGATGCCCTGGTGGTGGAGACTGCCATCCCGGCTCCGACAGGCAAGGTAATTGTCGTCTATCATCGCGTATGCCATGCCGAAGGCGGCCGGCCGGTGGCTATCGCCCGCCTCAATGTCGTGCTGATAAACCCTGCCCAGGGGCGTAGCGTTGCGATACCCGAGGTCGTGTGGCAGGCCCTCACCAGGGCGGAGAGCGCCTGATGTCGCGCGAGTATCCGATCATCGCCGTCACGGGCTCCTCCGGGGCCGGCACGACGACGGTGAAGCGAACCTTCGAGCGGATGTTCGCCAGGGAGGACGTGCATGCCGCTATCGTCGATGGCGATGCCTTCCATCGTTACACCCGAGACGAACTGGCGCGCATCTTCCGCGAGGAGCCCGAACGCAAGGATGAGCTGTCCCACTTCGCCGTGGAGGCCAACCTGCTGGACCGGCTCGAGGCGCTCTTTCTGGAGTATGGCGAGCACGGCACCGGGACCTTTCGGCACTATATCCATGCCGAAGACAAGCAGATGATCGAGGCCGGCTACCGGGTCGGCACCTTCACCGAGTGGCAGCCGCTGCCCTGCGGCACCGACCTGCTCTTCTACGAAGGCCTGCATGGCGGCCTGGTCACCGCCGAGCACGATATTGCCCGGCACGTGGACCTGCTGGTGGGTGTCGCACCGACCATGAACCTGGAGTGGATCCAGAAGATCGATCGCGACATCAAGATGCGCGGTTACTCACAGGAGGCGGTGATCGATACCATCCTGGGGCGCATGGGCGACTACGTGCGCTATATCCAGCCGCAGTTCTCCCGTACCCATATCAACTTTCAGCGCGTGCCCACGGTGGACACTTCCAACCCCTTCGAGGTGCAGGATATCCCCAACGACGCCGAATCCTTCGTGGTCATCCGTTTCCGGGACCCCTCCACCGTGGATTTTCCGTGGCTGCTGGCGATGATCCAGGACTCCTTCATGAGTCGCCCGCACACCCTGGTCGTACCCGGTGCCAGGATGTCACTGGCCATCGAACTGATACTGGCGCCACTGGTGCGCCATCTGCTCGCTCAGCGGCGCTTTCGCTGAGCGCTGTACGACTTCCTTTCTTTCACGACGACAGGAGCATGACATCGATGGACTGCCTGTTCTGCAAGATCATCAAGCGTGAGATTCCCGCGGACATCGTCTTCGAAGACGAGCATGTCCTGGCATTCAACGATATCAACCCCCAGGCGCCTACCCACATCCTGATCATCCCCAAGCAGCACATCGCCACCTTGAACGATATCGAGGAGGCTGACCTGGCCCTGGTCGGCCGCCTGCAGTTCACCGCGGCACGGCTGGCGCAGGAGCGTGGCTTCGCCGACGATGGCTATCGCGTGGTGATGAACTGCAATGACCAGGGCGGGCAAACGGTCTATCATATTCATATGCACCTGATGGGCGGTCGACGCTTTACTTGGCCGGCTGGCTAGCCGGCGCCCTGCGGTGAAAACCGCGCGCGTCGAGGCGTGCGACGCATCAGGTGCATACCCGCAAACGCCACCCGCGAGGGTGGCGTTTGCGGTATTCAACGTCGGCTCTTCCAGGCGATGAGCGCCTTGGCTGGGTCGGTGGTTTGATTCGTCTGTGTTGAAACGAGGGTGCCATGACCCGCAAGCTGAGCCATGCCGATACGCTGATCCACCAGTTCGATACCGTACTGCGCACACTGGTGCCCCATGCCGCACGCTCGTCGCGTCCCTCCCCGGTCACCGCGGATATCGACGATGACCCCATGACGCTGGACGAGCGTCGCCACGCGGCGGGGCTGATGCGTGTCAATCATACCGGGGAGGTGTGTGCTCAGGCGCTCTATCAAGGGCAGGGATGTACCGCCAAGCTGCCCGAGGTGCGTGAGCAGATGGAGCAGTCCGCCCAGGAGGAAATCGACCACCTGGCTTGGTGCGACGAGCGTTTGCAGGAACTGGGCGGTCACACCAGCCTGCTCAACCCGCTATTCTATGCCGCTTCCTTCGGGCTAGGCGCCGTGGCCGGTGCGGTGGGCGATCGTGTCAGCCTCGGCTTCGTTGCGGCAACCGAAGAGCAGGTGGGCAAGCACCTCAACGAACACATGGAAACCCTGCCGCCGGGCGATCACCGCTCCCGGGCGGTGCTGCGCCAGATGGCCATCGACGAAGCGCACCATGCCCAGCTCGCACTGGAAGCCGGCGGGGCGCGCTTCCCGACACCGGTGAAGTTCGGCATGTCGCTGATGTCCAAGGTCATGACCAAGAGTGTCTATCGGCTCTGAGCACGTTTACCGGCAGCTGGCCCTGTGGTGGATAGTCATGCGCCCGGTGGTCTGTTCAGGCATCTACGATGGTGTAGGAGTGGCTGAGCTCGACGCCGCCCTTGGCCAGCATGATGGAGGCGCTGCAATACTTCTCGGCGGAGAGTTCCACTGCGCGTTTCACCTGGCTCTCCTTCAGGCTGTGGCCCGCCACGGTGAAGTGGATGTGGATCTTGGTAAAGACTGCCGGCACGGCATCGGCACGCTCGGCCTCGACCTGGGCGACGCAGTCGGTCACGGCAGCGCGCGACTTGTCGAGGATCTCCAGCACATCGAAGGAGGCGCAGGCACCCATGCCCATCAGCAGCATCTCCATGGGGCGTGGCCCGGTGTTGCGGCCGCCATGGTCGGGGGGGCCGTCGATGACCACGCTGTGGCCGCTGCCTGATTCGGTGACGAACTGGCGACCGTCGGTCCATTTGATAGTGGCTTTCATGGCAAGGGTTCCTGTCGAGAAATGGGATAACGATGGGAGCAGCATATCATTCGATGGTGCTCAGCTCAGCTCAGCTCAGCTCAGCTCAGCCCAGCTCAGCCCAGCAGGCAGCGCAGCCGCCGATCCAGCTGGGCGAGCCGTTCCGGCGTCCCCACATCGACCCAGGCGCCACGATGGTGGCTCCCGCCAATATGTCCTGCGCTTATCGCCTCGCGGAGCAGCGGGGCCAGTGGAAATGCTCCGGGCGCCTGATCCGCCACCAGCGCCGGGTCGAGCAGGCTGATTCCGGCGAAAGTCAGCCGGGGCTCCCCCAGCTCGAGCACGCGTCCTGTGGGAGTCAGGTGGAAATCGCCTCGCGGATGATGGTCGGGGTTGTCGACCAGTACCAGGTGAGCGAGATCGTCATCAAGAGGGGGAAGGCTGGCCGGGTCGAAGTCGCACCAGATGTCGCCGTTGACCAGCAAAAAGGGCGATTCACCCAGCAGGGGCAGCGCGCGCAGGATGCCGCCGCCGGTCTCGAGCGGTGTCTCCTCCCGGCTCCAGGCGATGGCGACGCCGAAGGCCGACCCATCGCCCAGGGCCTCGATGATCTGCTCGGCCCGATAGCTGACGTTGATCACCACATCGCGAATGCCGGCCGCCGCCAGGCGTTCCAGGTGATGGACGAGAAGCGGCTTGCTGGCCACCGGTAGCAGCGGCTTGGGGCAGCGGTCGGTGAGGGGGCGCATGCGTGTGCCGAGTCCGGCGGCCAGGATCATTGCTTTCATGGTCGGGCTCCGGACTCGATGCCCTCGGCCACGAGCCTTGCCTCGAGCGCAGGGCGGAAGGTGGCGATAAGCCAGCCGTGAAAGGCCTCGTGACCGGGCAGGCCGGCCAGGCTCTCCTCCAGGTGGCAAAGGAAATGTGGCAGGCGCTGAAGATAGCCCTCGCGTCCATCGCGCAGCGTCAGGCGACAGAAGATGCCGAGCACCTTGAGCGCCCGCTGGGCGGCCATGGCCTGTGCCTGATGCAGGAACGCTTCGGCGGAGATGGCATGGGGCAGGCGCCCATCTGCGACCGCTCGCTGACGGAAGGCCTCGACCCAGGCGGCGAAGCGCTCCGGGGGGAAGCGGCAGTAGCGGCCGCGCAACAGCGAGATCGGATCGTAGCTGATGGGGCCGGCTACGGCGTCCTGGAAATCGATCAGGTAGAGTCGCTCGCCGTGGACCATCAGGTTCATGGCGTCGAAGTCACGATGTACCGTGACTACCGGCTGGGCCAGGGCGGATGCGATCAGCGCGTCGCGCAGCGCGCTCCAGCCCGGCGGTAACTCAGGCATGCCGAGCCACTCCCTCAGGCACCAGTCGGGGAAGAGCGCCAGCTCTCGCCCCAGCAGGGTGGCATCATAGGGCGGCAGGTCGTGGGGGCCGGCACGATTCTGTAGCTCATGGATCATGTCGAGGGCACGGTCGTGCCAGTCCAGGGTGGCAGCATGGTGGTCGTCGGCGAAGCAGTTCTGCAGCGGTGTGTCGCCAAGATCGTCGAGCTCCAGGAAGCCTGCATCGAGATCGACCGCATGCAATGCCGGCACCGGCAGGCCGCCGGCCCGCCAGCGCCGGGCGATCTCGACGAAGGGGCGGCTGTCCTCCTGGTCAGGTGGGGCGTCCATCAGCATCCGCGTGGTACCGTCGGGCAGGGCGAGGCGGAAGTAGCGGCGAAAGCTGGCGTCGCCTGCAGCCAGCTGCAGATCGAACGCATCGACGGGCAGGCTGTGGCTCTCGGCCACCCAGCGGCGCAGGGCGTCGAATCGCTTCGCGGTGTCGGCCTGGGGCATGTGGGCTCCTTGCTGATGTCGGGCGGTGCCGGTTGACGCCCGTTGGGCACCGCCGCATGCTCGTTCAATGACATACGACAGGCCGGGTACGGTCTGTATAATACCGATTCTCTCCGGCAAGGACATCGTGGACCATGGGCAAGGGACAAGCAGGGGCAGCGCTGGCTGGCCTGATCACTTACGGCCTGACCTGCGGCGCGCTGGCAGCGGTGGCGCTGGAGCCCCTGCCGGCCGCGCAGCTCGACTGGCACGCCTGGGGCGACGACCGCCCGGCGGGTGCGCTGTGCCGTGGCACCTATGTGATGCCTGAGTATCGCCTGCCGGCGACAGATGACCCAGAGCAGGTGAGATCCGAGTCCGACAGCGCCTTCTATGGCGAAGAGGGCGAGACGATTCTTGGCGGCGAAGTGATCCTGCGACGTGGCGACAGTCAGCTGGAATCCCCGAGGGTTAGCGTGCCGGCATCGCGCGAGCAGGCTTTTGCCGAGGGGCCGCTGGCATTACGCGACCAGAGTTTGCTGGTTCGGGGGCAGGCGGCCGATGTCTCTCTGGTCAGCGATGCTGCCAGCGTCGATATGGCCCACTACGTCATCCATGATCAGCGCCTGCGCGGAAATGCGTTGCAGTTGGAACGCCTGGAGGATGGGCGCTACCGCCTGACCAGGGCGAACTTCACCACCTGCGACCCGGGCGACGAGATGTGGCGTCTGGTGACCGGCGACCTGGTGCTCGACCGCGAGAGTGGATTTGGCACGGCGCGTCACGCTCGCGTGGAGATGGGGCCGGTGCCGGTCTTCTACTGGCCCTGGGTGCGCTTCCCTATCGATGATCGTCGTCAAACTGGATTCCTGTGGCCGGAGATCGGTCTCTCCGGTGGCGGCCTGGACTATGCTCAGCCGTTCTACTGGAATATCGCGCCCAATCACGATGCCACCATCACGCCCCGCTGGATATCCGATCGGGGCCTGTTGCTTGGGGGCGAATATCGCTACCTGTTCCCCACCGATGTTGGTCAGGTCGAGGGCGCCTACCTGTCGAGCGACGGAGGTGGTTCCAGCGATGACCCCAACGCTGCCTCGGGTCGATTCGAAGGCGAGGATCGTTGGTATCTCGATTACCGACACTCTGGTTACTTTGACCGGCGCAACCGCTATGACCTGCGTTACGGGGCCGCCAGCGACGGACGTTATTTTGACGACTACGGCAGTATCTTCGGTGACGATCCCGACAACATGCACCGCTTGGCCCGCCTGCGCCATCTTGGCGACGTCTGGCAATTCGATGCCCGGGCCGAAGGTTTCCAGCGCCTTGACGACCCGCTGCGCGATCGTGACAAGCCCTTCTATCGGCTGCCCAGCCTGACGGCGAACGCGCGCTGGACCCAGGAGAGCGGCTTTTACCAGCAGTGGCGCTCCAACCTCACCTACTTCTGGCGTGACGTGAACGAAGTAGCCATTCCGCTTGATCGGGAGGCGGCAGTGGGCAGTCGGCTGCACCTCTCCCCGGCCACGGGTTGGCGCTTCGATAACAGCTGGGGCCATCTCGAGCCTCGCGTCGAGTGGCTCTATACCGCCTATGCCCTGGACTATGGGCAGCGCGAGACCGACCGGGATACCTCACTGCAGCGGGCCGTGCCGGTGTCGTCCATCGACGGAGGCCTGGTCTTCGAGCGTGAGCTGGAGCTCGGCGGACGTGACTACCGCCATACCCTGGAGCCGAGACTCAACTACGCCTACGTACCGGGCACTGACCAGAGTGAGTTCCCCGACTTCGATGCCGGCGAGCGCGCTTTCTCCTGGAACCAACTCTGGTCGCCGCACCGTTTCTCCGGCGCCGACCGAGTCGGTGACCTGAACCGGCTCTCGGTGGGTCTCGAGTCACGCCTGCTGGAAGATGCCAGTGGCCGTGAGCGCGTCTCTGTAGGGGTGGGTCAGGCGTTCTACTTCGACGACCGCAACATCGACATCGATGGCGACCCCGACACCCTGCCGCCGGACTCGGATTTCGAGCGCTTCTACAATGCCACTCGCGACCGCTCGTCGCTGGTCTCGCGACTCGATTGGCAGATCGACGATCAGTGGCGCAGCCGCCTGGAGTGGCTCTACGATGATCGTCAGGAGCGTACCGAGAGAAGCTCAGCCTATCTGCAGTACCGAGCCAAGGCGGGACACGTGTTGAACCTTGGCTATCGCTGGGAACTCCAAGGCTTCGATCCATCGGTGGAGCCCGGCGATGACGAGTTCCGCGATTTCGACCGTGAGGAGTTCGACATGTCGTTCGCCTGGAAGGCTTCGCCGCGAGTGGACCTGATCGGTCGGGCGCTCTACGACCACACCAACGACCGTTTTCTGGACCAGCTGGCGGGTGTGCAGTGGAACGACTGCTGCTATGGTCTGCAGCTGGTCTGGCGCCAATGGATCGATGACAGTGGTACCGCCCGGATCGATAACGACGTCACCGAGCGAGGGGTCTTCCTGCGCTTCGTGCTGAAGGGGCTGGGGGGTGTCGGTGGCGACGCCGGCGACTATTTCGAACAGGCTGTTCCGGGTTATCGTGCGACCGCTTTTTGAGGTCGCCCCAGCAGGTTTTTTATCAGAGATACCATGAGAGGAAAGAACGTTATGCGCATCCCGCGAATCGCCACACTGGGCGCAGCCCTTGGGCTGGTCCTGTGCCTTGGGGCCTTGCCTCTGATGGCTATGGCCCAGGATTTCCAGCCGTTGCAGCGCCAGTCGCTGGACCGCATCGTGGCGGTTGTCAACCAACACGCCATCATGGAGAGCGACCTGGCCGAGCGCGTGGAACTGGTGCGCAGCCAGGTGGCGGCTCAGGGCCAGGGTCTCCCCCCAGAAGCGATGCTGCGTGAGCAGGTGCTCGAGAGCATCATCGTCGAGGAGATCCAGCTGCAGAAGGCAAGAAGTGCCGGACTTGGCATCGACGACACCGAACTCAACCGCCAGATGCGGGCCATTGCCGAGAGCAACGGCATGACACTCGAGGAGTTTGCCGATGCCCTGGAGGCCGACGGCCTGACGATGGCTGCCGTACGGGAGGAGATTCGCCGCGAGATGCTGATGCGCGAACTGCACCAGCGCCAGGTGGGCTCGAGTGTCAACGTCAGCGAGCGGGAAGTGGAGCGTTTCATCGAGCAGCGGGGCGGTGGTGTGAGCCGTGACCAGGCCCGCCAGATGGTCTTCCAGCAGAAGGCCGAAGAGGCCTTGGATGCCTGGATCCAGGAGATCCGCGCCGAGGCCTTCGTCGACAATCGCCTGTCCACCTCCCGCTGATGGCAGTGGCGGTTCAGTCGCCTGTCCTGGCAGTGACCACTGGCGAGCCTGCCGGTATAGGGCCCGAGCTGGTGCTGCAGCTGGCAACCGGTGAGCCGTTCCCGGCACGGGTCGTGGCGGTGGGTGACCCGTCGCTGCTGGCCGAGCGTGCCGCAATGGTAGACGCCCGGGTCGAGCTGATGACGCTGGCACCGGATGAACCCGTGCCAGCGCCGAAGGCCGGTGTGCTGCCGGTCTGGCCGGTGGCGCTGCGGGAGCCGAGCCTGCCGGGCCGGCTGGCGGTCGCCAATTCCGACTATGTGCTGGAAACCCTGGACCTGGCGGTACGGGCGTGTCTGGCCGGTGATGCTGCCGGTATGGTCACCGCCCCCCTGCACAAGGGGGTGATACTCGATGCCGGCCATGCGGGGTTCAGCGGCCATACCGAATACCTTCGCGACGCCTGCGGCGTCGATGAGGTGGTGATGTTGCTGGCCACCGACCAGGCGCTGCATGCCAGCGAAGCGAGCTGGCAGGGTGGGGCGGCCCTGAGGGTGGCGCTGGCCACCACTCACCTGCCACTGAAGGACGTGGCCGGCGCCATTACCGACGAACGCCTGGCGCGTATCCTGCGTATCCTGCGGGCCGACCTCAGGCGCTGGTTCGGTGTGACCGAGCCACGCATCGCCGTCTGTGGCCTCAACCCCCATGCCGGAGAAGGGGGCCACCTGGGTCGCGAGGAGATCGATGTCATCGTGCCCTGCCTCGAGCGGCTGCGCGGCGAGGGCCTGCGCCTCGATGGGCCGCTGCCGGCCGACACCCTGTTCACGCCGCGACACCTGGCAGGCGTGGATGCCGTGTTGGCGATGTATCATGACCAGGGCCTGCCGGTGCTCAAGTATGCCGGCTTCGGCCGTGCCGCCAATATCACCCTGGGGCTGCCGCTGGTGCGGACCTCGGTGGATCACGGCACGGCGCTGGATCTGGCAGGCCGCGGCGTTGCCGACCCGGGCAGCCTGCGCGTGGCCATCGCGCTAGCCGCCGACATGGCCCGCCTTGGCGCGGCCGCTTCAATATCCTGACGAACGACAAGACAAGGACTTTTTCATGGCATCGCGCCCGCCGGTCCACCGCGCTCGCAAGCGCTTCGGCCAGAATTTCCTGCGTGACCCCGGCATCATCTCGCGCATCGTGCGGGCCATAGCCCCCCGCCCTGGCGATCGCCTGGTGGAGATCGGTCCTGGTCAGGGCGCCCTGACCGAACCCCTGGTAGAGGCGGCCGAGGGACAGCTCGAGGTAATCGAGCTGGACCGTGATCTGATACCCGGGTTGCGGGTGCAGTTCTTCAACTACCCCGACTTCATCATCCACGAGGGTGATGCGCTCAAGTTCGACTTTCACGCCCTGCGCGGTGAGGGCGAGCCGCTGCGGGTGGTCGGTAACCTGCCCTATAACATCTCCACGCCTCTCATCAGTCACCTGCTCGAGGCGGGAGACGCGATAGCCGACATGCACTTCATGCTGCAGAAGGAGGTGGTCGAACGCCTGGCCGCCGAACCGGGCGGCCCCGACTGGGGGCGGCTGTCGGTCATGGCCCAATACCGCTGTCGGGTCGATGCGCTGTTCACCGTGCCCCCGGAAGCCTTCGTGCCTCGCCCCAAGGTGGAGTCGGCCATCGTCCGGCTGACGCCTCATGCGAGCCTGCCGTATCCGGCTAGCGACGAGGCGCTGCTCTTCCATGTGGTGCGCCAGGCCTTCGGCCAGCGCCGCAAGACGCTGCGCAACAACCTCAAGGGGCGTATCGATGCCGATGCCCTCGAGGCCTTGGGCATCGAGCCATCGCGCCGTCCCCAGACACTCACGATCGAAGAGTTCGTTCGTATCTCCAACCATCTGGCCGCTTCGGAGGCGACGACATGAATCGGGTAACGGATACGCCACAAGAGAGTGAAGTGTTAGTTGACGTCGAGCCCGCCTTTCGCGATGACGAATCCTCCAGTGACGAAGCGCGCTATGTCTTCAGCTACACGGTGACCATCCACAATCATTCCGCACGCAGCATGCAGCTGCTGGCCCGTCACTGGAAGATTACCCAGGGCAGTGGCAAGGTGCAGGAAGTGCGCGGCAAGGGAGTGGTCGGGCAGCAGCCGATGATCGGCCCGGGGCAGACCTTTCGCTATACCAGTCGCGCCATCCTCGATGGGCCGGTAGGGGTCATGGAGGGTGCCTATACCTGCGTCGACACCGCCAGCCAGCGGCCCTTCGAAGTGGAGATTCCGCCCTTCCGGCTGGCTGGTCCCAACCAGGTGCACTGAGGCGTCGACAAACGGCAGGGCGACAAGGAGAGGACATGACGACCTACGCCATCGGTGACTTGCAGGGCTGTCACGCCGAATTCGTCGAACTGCTCGAACGGCTCGCCTTCGACCCCCGCCGCGACCGACTGTGGCTGGCCGGGGACCTGGTCAACCGCGGGCCGGCGTCGCTGGCCTGCCTGCGCGAAGTGCGGGCACTCGGCGAGGCCGCCGTCACGGTGCTGGGCAACCACGACCTGCACCTGTTGGCGGTGGCGCGTGGCGGGGCATCGCTCAATCGCAAGGATACCCTCGAGTGCATTCTCGACGCGCCGGACCGCGAGGCACTGCTCGACTGGCTCCAGTCCCGGCCGCTGCTGGTACGCGAGGACCTGGGCGACCATGGCGATACACTGATGACCCATGCCGGGCTTCTTCCACAGTGGTCTCCGGCGGAGGCGACCGGCCTCGCTCGCGAGGTCGAGGAGCGGCTCTCCAGCGAGCAAAGCGGTGCCTTCCTGCAACGGATGTACGGCAATGAGCCCGCCTGCTGGCACGACTCGCTCGATGGAGTCGAGCGGCTGCGCGCCATCGTCAATGTGCTGACCCGGATGCGCTTCATCGATGCCGAGGGCTGTCTCGACTTCTCTGCCAAGGAGGGCCTGGACAGCGCGCCACCCGGCTTCGCCCCCTGGTTCTGCTATCCTCGCCAGGATGAGGCTCGGCTGGTGTTCGGTCACTGGGCGGCCCTGGAGGGGCAGGCACCCGGCGCGCGCGCCCGGGTCGAGGCACTGGATACCGGCTGCGTATGGGGCGGCAGGCTGACGGCATTGAATCTCTCCACCGGCGAGCGTTCTGGCGTACCCAGCCATCAGCGCCGCTGACCTTTTCCTTCGACCCGGGAGCTAGCCATGACGCCCCCCTCGTTCCAGCATCTGACGCCCGAGGCCCTCGATGAGTGGCTCACGGCCGATGCGCCTCTCACCCTGGTGGATATCCGTGATCCAATGAGCTTTGCCAATGGCCACATTCCCGGCAGCCGTCATCTGGACAATGACAGCGTGCCGGCGCTGCTCGAGGCCTCACCCCGAGCGCAGCCAATGGTGGTGGTCTGCTACCACGGGCACTCGAGCCAGCAGGCGGCAGACTGGCTGGCGGGCCAGGGTTTTTCCCGGGTCTACAGTCTCGATGGCGGCTTCACCGAATGGCAGCATCGTCACCCGGACCGGGTGGAGCGCTGAAGCATGAAGGAACGGCGCGACCGCTATCTCGACGGGCTCGAGGCCTATCGGGTGGGCGGGGCGGTGCGTGATGCCCGGCTGGGCTGGCCGGTCACGGATACCGACTGGGTGGTGGTGGGGGCCACGCCTGCGCAGATGCGGCGGCGGGGGTTTCGGCCCGTAGGCCGCGATTTCCCCGTGTTCCTGCACCCCGAAACCCATGAGGAGTATGCCCTGGCCCGAACCGAGCGCAAGTCCGGCCATGGCTACACCGGCTTCGTCGTGCATGCCAGCCCCGAAGTGACCCTGGAGGAGGACCTGGCCCGCCGCGACCTGACCATCAATGCCATGGCGGAGACGCCTGAAGGTGACTTCGTCGACCCTTACGGCGGCCTCGACGACCTCGAGGCCCGAGTGCTGCGTCACGTGTCGCCGGCCTTCGTCGAGGATCCGCTTCGGGTGCTGCGTACCGCCCGCTTTCTGGCCCGCTATGCCGGGCTCGGCTTCACCATCGCCGATGAAACCCTGGCACTGATGCGGGAGCTGTCGGAGAGTGGCGAACTGGCCCACCTGGTGGCTGAGCGGGTCTGGGCCGAGACCGAGAAGGCGCTGGGCGAGCCCCGGCCGACGGTCTATTTTCGGGTATTGGATGAGTGCGGTGCCCTGGCCGTACTGTTGCCGGAACTGGCACGGGATACCGAAGCGCTGAGGGCGGCACTGGTGCGGCTGGATCGACTGCCGGAAGGGCTCGCGAGTAACGAGCGACGTCGCTGGCGCTGGGCACGGCTGGTGGAGCATCTCGATGCCGACAGTCGTGATGCCATTGCCGAGCGCTTGCGGCTACCGCGGGCTTACCGCGACCTGATGCGTCAGGCGGCACTGACGCGCTGGCTGCGCGCTCAGCCTGGTCCGACGCCGGCGGCGGTGAACGATTGGCTCGATGGCATCGACGCCTGGCGTCGCAGCGAGCGGGTCGCACCGTTGCTGGCACTGCTCGAACTGGAGGCGCCGGGGCTTGCCGATAGACTGGCACGCGCCTGGCGAGAGGTCTCTCGGTTGTCGCCCCGAACGCTGGTCGAGGAGGGGTTCACCGGTGGTGCGCTCGGCGATGAACTGGCCCGACGTCGTCGAGCCATTCTCGGGCAGGTGCTGGATCAGAGCTGAGCTGGCGGGCCCTAAGCTCGCGCTTCTCAGCCGTCTGCACGGATGCGGGCAATGATCTCGCGCAGCCGCACTTCTGCCTCGTCATTGGCGATCTGGCAGGTGCCGGCGTTGAGGTGCCCGCCACCGCCGTAGGCCAGGCAAAGCTCCCCCACGTTGGTGCGGCTGGAGCGGTCGAGAATCGACTTGCCGATGGCGAAGACGGTGTTCTGCTGCTTCAGCCCCCACATTACATGAATGGAAATATTGCAGTCCGGGTAGAGGGCATAGATGACGAAACGGTTGGTCGCATAGATGATCTCTTCGTCACGCAGGTCGAGCACCACCAGATTGCCGTGAACCTCGGCGCAGCGCTGGATCTGCTTTTTCGCCTTGTCGCTGTGCTCCTGATAGAGCTCGATGCGCTCCTGCACGTCCGGCAGTTCGAGAATCTGCTCGATACTGTGTTCCCGGCAGTAGTCGATCAGCTTCATCATCAACTGGTAGTTTGAGATGCGGAAGTCGCGAAAGCGACCGAGCCCGGTCCGCGCATCCATGATGAAGTTCAGCAGTACCCAGCCTTGTGGATTCAGCACCTCCTCGCGGTCAAACTGTGCCGAGTCGCCCTTGTCCACGGCATCCATCATGTCATCCCAGCGCGCGGGAAAGGCGTCGTGCCCGCCATAGTGGCGCCAGACCACCCGCGCTGCCGATGGGGCGTCGGGGTCGATGACATGGTTATCCGCCCGCTGCTCATTACGCAGCGTCTCGCTCAGGTGGTGATCGAAGGCCAGGTGGCAGCCGGGCACATAGGGCAGGTTGGTGGTGATGTCCCGCTCGCCGATCTCGATCTTGCCATCCTGCATGTCTTTGGGATGCACGAAGAGGATGTCATCGATCAGGTCGAGATGCTTGAGCAGGGCACCGCATACCAGGCCGTCGAAGTCGCTGCGTGTCACAAGGCGGAATTTGGCAGACATTCTGGTTCCTTTTCTTGTTCATGGGGCTCCTTTACGAAGCATTACCCAAGTTTACCTAACTGTCGGAGGTTGCCAACTAAATCCGACCGGCCAGAGTCGCTGGTCGGGCGCATCGAAAGCGTTCCAGAGTTCGTGATAGGTACGTCCATCGCGGGGATGACGAGCCTCCGGCAACAGCTCGGCCAGTGGCTGCAGTACGAAAGCGTGTTGCAGGATCTCTCCTCGCGGCAGCTCGACTCCATCATGATCTCCAACCAGGTCGCCCACCGTCAGCAGGTCGATGTCCAGGGTACGCGGGCTGAACTTGGGGCTCTCCTTGCGCCGACCGTTGGCGAACTCCAGACGCTTGCACCAGGCCTGGAGCTCTCCGACCGACCATTCGCTCTCGAAGGCGACGACAAGATTGAAGAAGTTGCGTCCGTCCTCGAATCCCACCGGTTCGCTTTCGAAAACACGGGAAACCGCCAGGCTGCCGAAGGTGCCCGTCAAGGCATCCAGGCAGGCGCGGACATGACGCTCACGGTCGATATTGCTGCCGATGCTGGCGCTGACCAGGGCCATCAAGCATCCTCCGGTCGGGTGCCGCGCTCGATGCGCACGCCGACAGCGGCGGCGGCGGGTACCGCGCCGGGTTTGCGCACCGTCAGCCGCAGCCAGGGAATGGCGAACTCGTCACGCAGCGTCGCCGCGAGTCGCTCACTGAAGGTCTCCACCAGGGCGAAGTCGTGGTCACTGGCGAAGCGAGCGACCCTCTGGCTGATGGCGGCATAGTCGAGGGTAAGGGTGATATCGTCACTGGCGGCGGCGGGGCGGATGTCGGTGGCCAGCTCCAGATCGAGCAGCAGGCGCTGGGTGATGGTGCGTTCCCAGTCGTAGACGCCGATCACGGTTTCCACTGCGAGCGACTCGATCAGTACACGGTCCATTGTGTCTCCCCGTAGGCGGAGGATGCGGCTGGCATCCGGTTTGGCGCCTGATTGTACGTGAGCCGGTGGGGGGATGACAGGGACCCCGCGCTGTCTTAACGGCGCCGGGGCAGGCAGAATCTGTTCATGAGCATGACAGGAGGCGAGCATAGGTGACATCGGTCGAGTGGTTGCTGCCGCTACTGGGGTTGGGCTACCTCAGCGGCTCCTGGTTGGGTGCCTTGAGTGTGTGTCGAATCGCGGGCGTGGAGGACCCGCGGCTGGCGGGTTCCTGCAACCCCGGGTTTTCCAACGTGCTGCGGCTGCATGGCCGATGGCTGGCGTTGGCGACCCTGCTGCTGGACGCGATCAAGGGCATGCCGGCGCTCTGGCTGGCCATGGGGCTTGGGCTGGCGCCCTGGGCTCAGGGCGTGGTCGGCCTGTCGGTACTGTTGGGTCACAGCTACCCCTTCTGGCACCGCTTTCGCGGCGGCAAGGCCGTCGCCAGCGCCTTCGGCGTGATGCTGGTACTGACACCCTGGGTGGCTCTGTGCTGTGCGCTGCTCTGGGCGGTCCTGGCCTGGCGGGTGCGCACCGCGGCGGTGGCGTCCCTGGCCAGTGCCGGTCTGGCGCCGCTGGCCAGCGTCTGGCTGGCGCCGGACTATGTCATCGTGGTAATGGCCTTTACAGCGCTGGTACTGGCGCGGCATATGCTGAATATCCAGCGCCTGGGGCGCGGCGATGAGCCGGGTCTGTAACAGATCACGGGTACCGGCAGCTATGCCTGAGCTGAACCAGGCGTTTCCAGCGTATCCATCGGCCAGCGTGGCACCGCCTTCATGATGCCGACCTCGTCATGTTCACCAGCCAATAAACGCTGGGCGCCCACATAGGCGATCATCGCGCCGTTGTCGGTACAGAAGCGGCCGCGCGGGTAAAAGGCCCGGGCACTGCGTTTGGCAGTCTCCCGCTCCAGCCGTTCCCTCAGGCGCATATTGGCGCTGACGCCGCCTGCCACCACCAGCCGCTTGTGGCCGGTGGCATCCAGCGCGCGGCGGCACTTGATCACCAGTGTATCCACCACCGCTTCCTCGAAGGCTCGGGCCACGTCGGCCCTGGCCTGGTCGTCGAGTGCGTCATTCTGTTCCAGCTGTTTCAGGGTGGTCAGGGTGTGGGTCTTCAGCCCCGAGAAGCTGAAGTCGAGCCCCGGGCGGTCGGTCATGGGGCGGGGAAAACGAAATCGACCGGAGTCACCCCGCTCGGCGAGCCGGGCGACCTGTGGCCCGCCCGGGTAGGACAGCCCCAGCATCTTCGCCGCCTTGTCGAAGGCCTCGCCGGCGGCGTCGTCCACCGACTCGCCCAACAGCCGATAGCCACCCAGCCCCTGGACCTCGACCAACTGAGTGTGGCCCCCCGATACCAGCAGCGCCACGAAGGGAAAGGCCGGTGGCGATGTTTCCAGCATGGGGGCCAGCAGGTGCCCCTCCATGTGATGAACCCCCAGCACGGGAATGCCCAGCGCACGCGCCATGCCATGGGCGGTGCTGGCGCCCACCATCAAGGCGCCAACCAGCCCCGGGCCCGCGGTATAAGCAATGGCATCCAGCTCGGCGCGTGTCGCCCCGGCTTCGTCGAGTATCTGCTGTATCAGCGGCAGTAGCCGGCGGGTATGGTCCCGGGAGGCGAGCTCGGGCACCACGCCGCCGTATTCGGCATGCATGGCGACCTGGCTGTAGAGTGCGTCGGCGACCAGGCCTCGTTCGGTGTCGTAGAGCGCAACGCCGGTTTCGTCGCAGGAGGTTTCGATGCCGAGTACTAGCATGGGGTGGGCTCGTGAGGAGTGATAACCGGGATTCTACCAAACTGATACCAGCTGGGCTGGGGTTAAGTGTTCGCTCGAAGGCAAGGACGACATCCTGCGTGCCAAAGCGCCGAATCGGCCCAGCAGGCCGATGCGTTGGTCTTGTCATCCACGGCCGATGTAGCGCGCGGGGGGCGTCTGTTCGGGGCCATGGCTTCAGGGGCAGGTATCGAGGGAAGCGTCATGGCTTGCTGCGGTGACTGCGTCCTGTGAGAAGGCCGCCTGCACCAGAGCGATCAGTTCTTCGTCCCGGCAATCGCTGGGCAGCCAGCCCTGGAGCAGGCCGCTTTTGACGAGCTCGGTGGCCTGGGCGGTGTCCTCCGGAGCGGCAAGGGCGAGGCAGGCGACTTCGGGATAGAGGGCTCGAATGCGCTTGAAGAGCTCCAGGCCTGGCATCTCCGGCGGGTGCAGGCCACCGACCACCACGCGAATGCCGTGCAGGGCGAGCAGGTCGAAGGCTTCATCGATATGTGTGGCGTTCACTGGGTGGTAGCCGGCCTTTTGTAGCGGAGTACACAGCGCGGCAAGTGCATTTGCATCGGTATCCATCAGCAGCAGCGAGCGGTCGTCGGCCGAATTGCTGTCGGGCAACGTCATGCGTCGCCGTTCCCTCAACAGGGTCTCCAGCTCCCTCGCCGGCAGCGGGCGACTGAACAGATAGCCCTGCAGTTGGTCGCAGCAATGGCGGCGCAGGGTGGCGGCCTGGGCTTGGGTTTCCACCCCTTCAGCCACCACCTGAAGGCGTAGCCCGCGCCCCATCGCGATGATGGTCTGGGCGATGGAGGCCTCATCCGGTGAGGTGGTGATGTTGGTAATGAAGCTGCGGTCGATCTTCAGCGTATCGAAGGGGAAGCGGCGCAGGTAGGCCAGGCTGGAATAGCCGGTTCCGAAGTCGTCCACGGCTAGGCGCACGCCGAGGGACTTGAGTTCGTTCAGGACTCTGATGGTTTCCTCGGGGCGCTCCATGACCGCACTTTCGGTCAGCTCCAGCTCCAGCAGTTCGGGGGAGAAGCCTGTTTCGGCCAGGATCCTGCCGACCGAGGCGGCCAGGTCCACCTGCTGTAGCTGGCGGGTCGAAAGGTTGACCGCCATATTCAGCGGGCCAAGTCCCTGGAGCTGCCAGGCCTGACCCTGCAGGCAGGCCTGGCGCAGGGCCCACTCACCCAAGGGCTGGATCAGGCCGGTATCCTCAGCGATCGGGATGAAGGTCATGGGCGAAACGTTGCCTTCGCTGGGGTGGTGCCAGCGGGCCAGGGCCTCCATGCCGACTACCTCGCCAGTGGCCAGGTCCACCTTGGGCTGGTAGTGCAGCTCAAGGGCGTTGTCCTCGAGCGCACGGCGCAGGTCCTGCTCGAGTGCCAGGCGCTGCTGGGCCGCCGCATTAAGGTCTTCGGTGAAGAAGCGATAGGTATTCTTCCCTTCCCGCGCCGCCAGATGCTGGGCCGTGGTGGCGTTGCCAAGGAGGGATTCGAGATCCTGGCCGTCCTGTGGTAGCACGCTGATGCCAGCATGCATGCTGATGCGCAGATCATGGCCTTCGATGGTCAGCGGGCGAAAAACCGTGTCGATCATCCGCTGGGCAACGGCGGCGATGCCGTGGGAATCAGGCGCGTCGGACAGGATGACGACGAATTCATCTCCCGCATAGCGAGCCACCATATCCTGCTGTCGAGCGCATTCCGACAACCGCTGGCCAACAGCCTGCAACACCTTGTCGCCAACGCGATGGCCCAGGCTGTCATTAAGCAGGTGGAAGCGGCTGATATCCAGCGACAGGAGGGCAACCTTTTTGCCTCGCTGCAGGGCTTGGCTTGCCAGCGTATCGAATTGCTGCGCCAGCAGGGTGCGGTTGGGCAGGTCCGTCAGGCTGTCATAAAAGGCCAGATGGTTTATCTGTTCCTCCATCCGCTTGCGTTCGCTGATGTCGTACTGGATGCCAACGAAGTGGGTGATAATGCCGTGGCGGTTGCGAACCGGACTGATGGAGGTCAGCTCCCAATAGGGTTCTCCATCCTTGCGCTGGCTCAGCACTTCCCCCTCCCACACCTTGCCTTGCTGTAGTGTCCTGCGCAGGTTCCGGTATTGGCTGCGCGGGAGGCGCCCAGGCTCGAGCAGGTGAATGCGCTTGCCCTTGATCTCTTCGGGTGCGTAGCCGGTGGTGCGTGTGAACTGGGGGTTGACGTATTCGGTAATGCCATTGGCATCGGTGATGACGATAGAGCTGACGCTTTGATCGATGGCCTGATTGAGCTTCTTTAGCTCCTGCTCTGCATGAATACGTTCAGTGACGTCCCTGCTATTGGCGACATAGTGGGTAATCTCGCCGCCCTGGTCGAGCAGCGGAGAAACGGCGATCTCTTCATAGTACGTCTTGCCGTTGGCACCCAGGTTGAGCAGCGTGGCACGGAAGGTGTCGCCTTTCTCCAGGGCATCACGCAAGTTCTGATACAGCTCGGGTGAGTTGCGCTCATGGCTTTTGAAAATTCGCGCATTCATGCCGATGATGTCTTCTCGCTGGTATCCACGCAGCTGCTCAAACGCCTTGTTGACGTATTCAATTTCCCGCTGCCGGTTGGTGATGATGACCGAATCGGCACTCTGCTCGACGGCGTGGGAGAGTTTGCGCAGCTCTGCCTCCGTCGCTTCACGTCGTTCGATGTCATCGACAAGGTTAGCGCGAAGGGACTCGAAGGCCTGCGCTAGGCTGCCAATTTCATCACGGTTAAACGCCGGCAACGGCTGTTTCAAGGCGCCAGTGGCGACATGATTCATCGATGTCTCGAGACGCAAAAGTGGTTGAAGGATACGGCGCCTGATAGACCAGACGGCAAAAGCGAAGATGCTCACGGCAGTGAGAATGGAGAAGGCCACCATGGCCACGGAGAGCATGACGCCGTCACGCAACCTGTCGAAGCTGGTTTCGAAATGATCACTTACGGCTTCCGAAAGAGTCAGCACAGATCCGATGCCTGCCGTGGCTTGCTGGTACCACTCGGCTGCACTGACCGGATAGGCGGCTCGATCATTGTCGGCTTCATAGACTGCAAGGCGCAGAGCCTGGTACTCATCGAGAAAGTGGGCGTCCAGCTCAGCTCTTGCCTTTGTCAGGGCAGGCATGTCAGGCAGTTGCTGGATCAGGGTCTCGACTCGGGCAAGCGAGGCTTCGACGATGTCGCGATAGCGCTGTAGTGTCGCTCGTTCGGGTTCACTCAGGGGGCTCTGCTGGGCAATGGCCGAGCCGATGATTGCCCGTTCTCGCCCGGCATGCTCGCTGACATTGAACAGGGCATCCTTGATCAGCGGATTGGTGGTGTAGGAGTAGATATTGTCCGGCATGGGGTGAGCGGTGGCATCACGCAGCTCTGACAGGACATCGATATAGCGTGTTGCCAGACCGATCCATTGGCTTTCATCGATCTCTGCGGCCTCGCTGGTGATACGCTGGTCGACCTTCTGGCGCGCGGTTGCCATTGTGTCGTGGTTCTGGGTGAGTTGGTGCAGGCCGCGGCGGAGGGGGTGAGTGTCGTCGATTCGAGAAAGGCTCGGCAGCTCTGAGGCGGAGTCCAGGATGGAACGATAGAGTGCATCGACATCGTGTCGTTGCCGGGCCATCTCGTACATCATGTCCGGGCTGGCCTGGGCCGGGTGAGAAAGGATGGCGGCGGTGATTCCGCGCTCCATGGCCATGACACCGCTCGCGCGAAGGGAAAGGTCTGCCACTCGATTGCTCTGGTGGACCCACTGCGCGGCGTTTAGCTTGGCCCGGATCTCACGGATTTCCCAGCTCGAGCCCAGCAGGATCAGCATTCCCATCAGGGTCAGCAAGGAAATTAGCAAGTTGCGAATGCTCACCGGTCGCACCACGCAATAGCTCCGCCCCACCCTTTGTCACATGTCATGCTCGTTCCCGTGCTAAAAATTGTTAAAATATTTAACACATGCGTAATGGAACGCTACCCCGGCAGGCGGAGAGAGGGCAAGCCAAAATGCCAGCGCAGTGCAGGGCGTCAAGGGTTAGTCGACTTTCGCCCCCAAGCGTTTGCAAAGACCCGGTCTGACGTCTAGAATACTGTGCGCTGTAGGACTGGGTCGTGCATCCAGCAGGGGATCTTCCGCTTTCTCATGCAGTCTGGGCATCGGTGGCTTGCTGCCGGCCGAGGTTCCGTGATGACGGGAGTGGTCCGAAGGGGGTGTGCGTACAAACCGAACTCAAGAAATTTTAAGGTAGGTGAGTGCTTAATGCCTTCTGTAAAAGTACGTGATAATGAGCCGTTTGACGTAGCGCTGCGTCGTTTCAAGCGTTCCTGCGAAAAAGCCGGCATTCTGTCCGAGGTTCGCCGTCGCGAGCACTACGAGAAGCCGACTGCAGAGCGCAAGCGCAAGGCAGCCGCCGCGGTGAAGCGTCACGCCAAGAAGCTCCAGCGTGAGCGGAAGCGTTTCGAAAGGCTCTATTGATCCGTACGATGGGGTAGTCGACGCGTTCTGCATCGGCTGTTCCGGAAGGATGACCAAGCGGCCGCCGGCGGGTGGCCGTTTGTTTTTCCGCTGAGCCCGCCACGCCCTTGATCCGCCTGTCCAGTCTGGAGGAGGCGATACCCGCATGGCCGGTCAGATACCGCAGCGTTTCATCGATGACCTGCTGGCTCGCGTCGACGTGGTCGAAGTGGTGGGTGAGCGGGTGCAGCTGAAGAAGGCCGGGCGCAATCATGCCGGGCTTTGCCCGTTTCATCAGGAAAAGACGCCGTCGTTCACCGTCAGCGCCGACAAGCAGTTCTACCACTGTTTCGGCTGCGGCGCCCACGGCAACGCCCTGCGATTCCTGATGGAGTACGACAACCTGCCATTCCCCGAGGCCGTCGAGCAGCTGGCCTCCCGGCTTGGCCTGGAAGTACCGCGGGAAGGAGCCGACGACCCCCGTGCCCAGGCACGGGAGCGCAAGCGCCAGGAGGGCGTCAACCTGCTGGAGCTGTCGGCAAGCTTCTTTCGGGAGCGCCTCAAGATGCCGGAAGGGCAGGGTGCTCGCCACTATCTTGCAGAGCGCGGGCTTTCGCCCGAGATCCAGGCCGCATTCGGTATCGGGTATGCGCCGGACGAGTGGGAGTCTCTCAAGCGCCATCTGTCGGCGCGAGACATTCCCGAGGCCGTTCAGATCGAGTACGGGCTGCTGGTTCACCGCGAAGAGAGTGGGCGAACCTACGATCGCTTCCGCGATCGGGTGATATTCCCGATTCGCGACGTTCGTGGCCGAACCATCGCCTTCGGCGGGCGGGTGCTGGGCGATGCCAAGCCCAAGTACTTGAACTCGCCCGAAACACCGGTGTTTCACAAGGGGCGCGAGCTCTACGGGCTGTTCGAGGCACGCCAGGCCAACACTCGGCTGGAGCGGTTGGTGATCGTCGAAGGCTACATGGACGTAGTGGCCCTGGCCCAGTTTGGAATTCGCAATGCGGTGGCTACCCTGGGCACCTCGACCAGCGAAGATCATCTGTCGCGCCTGTTCCGCATGGTCGACGAGGTGGTGTTCTGCTTCGACGGGGACCGGGCCGGCCGCCAGGCGGCCAGCCGGGCGTTGGAAGTCGTCTTGCCGCTGATGATCGATGGTCGGCAGGCGCGATTCCTGTTCCTGCCCGAGGGGGAGGATCCGGATACCCTGGTGCGGCGCGAGGGGGCAGAGGCCTTTGTCGACCGAATCACCTGTGCCAGCCCGCTGTCGGAGTTTCTTTTCGACCAGGCGGCCCGGGGACGTGATCTGGCCCGCATCGAGGACCGCGAGCGCTATGCCAGCCAGGTGCTGGCGGCCATCGGCGAACTGCCGGAGGGTCTGCTGAAATCGCTGATGCTCAATGAGCTATCGCGGCGTACCGGTGTCGAACGATCACGCTTCGAGACGTTGATGGCGCGGTACGGAAGTGGTGTGGGCCACTCTGCCGAGGCGGAAGTCGCCCCCGCTTCGGCGGCATCGACGGCCGTGAAGGAGGCGGGTGTTGCGGCGCGTTCCGACCGGGTGTCGGTGGGACTGGTGGGGCGAATACTTCAGTTGTTGGTGCATGAGCCGATATTGGTAGAGCGGCTGCCCGACGCGGAAGACTGGTACCCCGAGGGGGATCCGGATGTCCCGCTTTGCCGCGAGGTGGTGCGCCTGTTGCGTGCGGGTCGCTATCGCAGCGGGCAGGTGTTGCTGGCGCACTTTCACGGCAGCGACCAGGGTCAGCGGCTGGCGGCGCTAGTGAAGCGCGAGATGCTCATTCCTCGTGACGCCCGAGCCCAGGAGCTCGATGGCCTGGTTGAGCATTTTCGCCGGCGCCAGATGCGGCCATCGTGCCAGGAACAGATCGATGCGCTGCTGGCAAAGCAGCGTTCGGGAGAACGGCTTTCGCCTGAGGAGCGGCAGCGGCTCATGGCGCTGTTGGCCGAGCTGGGAAGCTGAAATGCAAGTGCCTGGATGGCGAAGGGTGTTGGGGAGGGGTTGAATTCTTTTCTACCATCACCACATAGGGAGCATGGATTCGGCCCCCGCGACAGCACAACCGGATAAATTAACACACCTGAGTGACCGAGCAAATGGGTCGAGCTGGCGGAAAGGCGTGATTAACCGCTATACTATTCGGCTTCATGAGTTTTCTCCACCCAGCGCTTCAGGTGCTTCATTCTTCTTCGTCGAGATAGGGTTTCTATGGCTGGAAATGCGCAGCAGCAGTCACGTCTGAAGGAGTTGATCGCGCGCGGCAAGGAACAGGGTTACCTGACCTATGCCGAGGTCAACGACCACCTTCCCGAAGATATCGCCGATCCCGATCAGGTGGAAGATATCATCGGCATGATCAATGACATGGGCATCAGTGTCGTCGAGGAAGCCCCCGATGAAGATACCCTGATGATGTCTGATCACTCCACCGACGAGTCGGCGGCCGAAGAGGCAGTGGCCGCGCTGGCCGCGGTGGAGAGCGACGTAGGACGGACCACCGATCCGGTGCGCATGTACATGCGTGAAATGGGCACCGTCGAACTGCTGACCCGTGAAGGCGAAATCGAAATCGCCAAACGCATCGAGGAGGGCACTCGAGAAGTCATGTCGGCGTTGGCCTGGCTGCCCGGTGCCGTGGAATCGATTCTCGACGCCTATGACGCGACTCAGGATGAGGAAGCGCCCGGCCGGCTGTCGGACCTGTTCTCCGGCTTCATCGATCCCGATGAGGGGATTCCTGGTGTCGCCGAGGCCGAAGTGCCCGAAGAGGAACCGAGGGACGAAGAGGCGAGCGAAGACGACGACGAGGATGGCGAGGCCGAGGAAGAGACCACCGGTGGTCCCGACCCCGAGGAAGCCAAGGCGCGCTTCGAGCAGATTCGCCAGCAGAACGAGCTGGTGCGTGCCGCCATCGAGGCGCACGGCCGTCACTCTCCAGAAGCCCGGGTCGAAATGAATCGGCTGGCCGAGCTGTTCTCGCCGATCAAGCTGGTGCCGAAGCACTTCGAGCGCCTGGTCAATCAGGTGCGGATCAGCGTCGAACAGGTGAGGGCCCAGGAAAAGGCGGTCATGCAGCTGTTCGTCAAAAAGGCGCGGGTACCGCGCAAGACGTTCATCAAGGCATTTCCGGGCAACGAGTCGCGCCAGGACTGGCTCGACGACTTCATCGGCAACCACGGCAAGTATGCCGACCGTCTCGAGGCCATGCGTGGTGACATTCAGCGCTCACAGCGCCGAATCGCCTTCGAGGAGGACATGGTCCAGCTGGCGGTGCCCGAGCTCAAGGAGATCAATCGCCGGCTCTCCATCGGCGAGGCCAAGGCGCGCCGGGCCAAGAAGGAGATGGTCGAGGCCAACCTGCGCCTGGTCATCTCGATCGCCAAGAAGTACACCAACCGTGGGCTGCAGTTCCTGGATCTGATCCAGGAGGGCAACATCGGCCTGATGAAGGCGGTGGACAAGTTCGAGTACCGGCGCGGCTACAAGTTTTCCACCTACGCCACCTGGTGGATTCGCCAGGCGATCACTCGCTCCATCGCCGATCAGGCGCGCACCATTCGTATCCCGGTGCACATGATCGAGACCATCAACAAGCTCAACCGCGTGTCGCGGCAGATGCTCCAGGAGATGGGGCGCGAGCCCACACCCGAGGAGCTCGGCGAGCGTCTCGAGATGCCCGAGGATAAGGTGCGCAAGGTGCTCAAGATCGCCAAGGAGCCGATCTCCATGGAGACGCCCATCGGTGATGACGACGACTCGCACCTCGGCGATTTCATCGAGGACGGCACCATGCTGCTGCCGGTCGACCTGGCCACCGGTGAAGGCCTGATCGAGGCGACTCGTAACGTCCTGGGTGGGCTTACCGCGCGTGAGGCCAAGGTGCTGCGCATGCGTTTCGGCATCGACATGAATACCGACCATACCCTCGAGGAGGTCGGCAAGCAGTTCGATGTCACCCGTGAGCGGATCCGCCAGATCGAGGCCAAGGCATTGCGCAAGCTGCGTCACCCGAGTCGCTCGGAACCGCTGCGCTCGTTCCTCGACGAATAAATCGCCTCCTCACCGGTTGGCAATGATCGGTTTTCAATGGGTCTGTAACGACAACGCCCGCTGCCTTGGCAGCGGGCGTTGTCGTTGGAATGTCCCCATACCTTGCGGGGTACACGCCAGGGCGTTCGTTCAGTCTCTTCGTGCGCTGTGCCAGCGTCGCGCCAGCAGGGCAAGCTCGATCACGGCGATCATGATCAGTGCATAGCCCAGCAGCTCCACCGTCTCTTCGGCGGCGTCCTTGAAGGTGCGCAAGTATCTCTCCTGGAGGACTGCTTCCCAGAAGGCGCTGCGTCCATAGAGTCGCGAGAAGACATAGGTCGTCAGCACGCCGGCGGCGAACAGGCCGAACGAGAAGCTGTTGGCATAGCCGGCGAACTCCTCGGCAAAGCGTTCGCGATGGCGAATGACCCAGTACAGGATAGGGACGATAACCAGCGTGACCAGCACCTTCCAGGTGTGCTCGGCCACCCACAGGTCCAGCCAGTAATCCTGCTCGCGGATCAGTGAGCTGAACACGAAGGCAAACATCAGTAGTGACACGTTGGGCATCGTCCTCAGCACCTGGCGCGTGTAGAGCAGCAGCGCCGATGCGGTGGCCAGCAGTGCGCTCTGGGCCAGCTCGATAAAGCCCTGCTCCGAGAAGCGGATCTCGTGAAAGTGGAGGGCCTCATAGTAGGCGCCCTGGGCCAGGGCGGCGATGAGCAGTACATAGAGGGTGGCGCGGACACAGGTGGCGCGAAAGCCGATTGGCCAGGGGTGGGCGGGCGGTGAGTCATCGGGCATCGGGAAGATCCGGGGCAGTGGTCAGCGCGTCATTCTATCGTCATCATTTCGCGCTGCCTACGCGCGGTTCGCCATCGGGGATTACCCGGTTTGCCTCCTCCACGATCCAGTCGTGAACCGCGGCCACTCGGCGGTCGTCCAGCGCGCCGCTGGTGTGCACAATTCCGTAGCGCTTGCCGGTAGGAATTCGTTGGGGAAAGGGCGCGATCAAGGCGCCCGTGCTGAGCTCATTGGTGAGCAGCGCCTGGCGGGCGATGGCGACACCCATGCCGGCAACCGCCGCCTCCATGGTCAAACGATGTCGATTGAAGGTATAGCCGCGGCGAGCATTGAGTGGGGGCGCATCCACCGCTTCAAGGTAGTGTTCCCATTCGGCGTATGGGTGCCCGCCACGCCAGGCGGTGACGTCATGCAGTAGTGGGTACCAGGCCAGCTCCTCGGGGCGCGACAGGGATGGCCGGTGCCGCAACAGGGACGGCGCGCAGACCGGGAAGATCACCTCCTCCATCAGCGGCGTGATGGCCAGGCCAGGGTAGTGGCCGTCATTGAGGTCGATGGCCAGGTCGAACTCCCCCTCGCGCAGCGACAAGCTGCTGTCCTCGGCGATGATCTGCAGCTCGATGTCGGGAAAGCGCGCCTGCAGTCGCGGCAGTCGCGGCATCAGCCACTTGCTGAGGAAGGCGGGTACGCTGCGTACCCGAATGATGCCGCTCATCACGCCGCTGCGCAGGCGCTTCACTTCGAGGCCGACCGACTGGTAGGCCTCTTCCACCACATCGGCCAGTCGGCGTCCCTCCTCGGTCAGCTCCAGACGACGCGGCAGGCGACGGAACAACTTGAACCCCAGACGCTCTTCCAGCTGCTTGATCTGCTGGCTGACCGCCCCGGTGGTCACGTGCAGCTCCTCGGCGGCGCGAGTGAAGGAGAGGTGGCGGGCGCTGATGGCGAACACCTTTAGCCAGGCGTGAGTCTGAGCATGGAGTAGGCGGCTCATGATTTAGGCATTCTATACTCAGTAGGGAGATATTCTCGTTTGTTCGAGGGTGTCTTCAGCCCCACCATAGAGTCCAACGTGTTTGGATGGCAATAGTGTTTAGTGAGGCTCATCCATTCTTGACTGCTTCGGAACGGATACGATCGGCAGCCGCCGACCAGGATAAGGTGATTACATGGCAATCAGTGTCTTCGATCTGTTCAAGATCGGCATAGGCCCCTCCAGCTCCCACACCGTTGGTCCGATGCGCGCCGCCTTCGACTTCGTCCAGGCGCTGCGCGAGCAGGACATGCTGGAGCGGGTTGCGCGAATCGAGGTACGACTGTTCGGCTCGCTCTGCGCCACCGGCAAGGGCCATGGCACCGACAGGGCGGTGATCATGGGCCTGATGGGGGAGCGCCCCGACCAGATCGATCCGTCCATCGTCGGCCCCTGTCTCGAGGAGCTCTTCGAGTCCAATACGCTACAGCTCGACGGCCGTTTGTCGATCCCCTTTCTCTGGGCCCGTGACATGCAGTGGCACGAGGAGTGTCTGCGCTATCACCCCAATGCCATGACCCTGGTAGCTCATAGCCATGGCGACGAGTTATGGCGCAACACCTATTATTCCGTGGGTGGCGGCTTCGTGGTCGACGAGGCCCAGGCCGCTTGCGGCAAACTGGACGCCGATAACACGACGCTACCCTACGACTTCAACTCCGCCGCCGAACTCATGGCGCTATGCCGCATGCACGACCTGCGCATCAGCGAACTGATGATGGAGAACGAGAAGGCCTGGCGCAGCGAGGCGGAAGTGCGCGCCGGGCTCTGGGAAGTGTGGGAGGCGATGCAGGCCTGCGTCGAGACCGGCTTGAATAACGAGGGGGTGCTGCCCGGTGGACTCAATGTACGCCGCCGTGCCGCGACGCTGCATCGCCACCTGCTGGCGGCGGAAGATGACGCCTGCGTGATTGCCTCGACGTTTTCGGCCATGGACTGGGTCAATGTCTTCGCCCTGGCGGTCAACGAGGAGAATGCCGCCGGTGGGCGCATGGTCACTGCCCCAACCAACGGCGCGGCGGGCATCATCCCTGCAGTGCTGCACTACTATATGAAATTCAAGGCCGGTGCCAGCGAGCGGGACGTGGTTGACTTCCTGCTCGCCGCCGGCGCCGTAGGGATGCTGTGCAAGAAGAACGCTTCCATCTCTGGCGCCGAGGTTGGCTGTCAGGGCGAGGTGGGGTCGGCCTGTGCCATGGCGGCTGCCGGTCTTGCCGAGGTCATGGGGGGCAGCGTGGCCCAGGTGGAGAACGCGGCCGAGATCGGCCTGGAACACAATCTAGGACTGACCTGCGACCCGGTGGGTGGCCTGGTCCAGGTTCCGTGCATTGAGCGCAACGCCATCGCTTCGGTCAAGGCGATCAATGCAGCGCAGATGGCCCTACGAGGAGATGGTGAGCACTTCATCTCACTGGATAAGGTGATCCGTACCATGCGCGACACCGGCCGCGACATGCAGGAAAAGTACAAGGAGACATCCCGTGGCGGGCTGGCGGTCAACGCCATTGAGTGCTAAACGATAAAGACGCTTTCGTATCAACTGTCTATGCTGATCCTACGCGATGCCCTCTGCGGCATCGCGTTTTTGTTTGCAAGCTATTGAAGTCTCGGCCATCTACTCCATTGGTCGAGTTCGACGTTTCAGGAGTTGCCCTGCGGGTATCTCTCCTCTAGCTTACGTTAACGTAAAGGTTAGAAAGTCCCAGGCTGGACCATCGCAGCCACTGCTTTCATGACAAAGACAACAAATCAGCGCGTATCGCCAGCGGCGATCCAGAGAGGACGTCACATGACCCAGGAGTTCATACTGGAGACTCGCGGGTTGACCAAGCAGTTTCGCGGCTTTACCGCCGTGGACGATGTCAACCTGCAGGTCCGGGAAGGACATATCCACGCCTTGATCGGTCCCAATGGCGCCGGCAAGACGACCGTCTTCAACCTCCTCACCAAGTTCCTGCCGCCGACCCGAGGCGAGATTCTCTATCGTGACAAGTCGATCACGAAGATGAAGGCCAACGAGATCGCCCGGCTCGGCCTCGTGCGCTCCTTCCAGATATCGGCGGTGTTCGCCCACATGACCGCGCTCGAGAACGTCCGCGTGGCCCTGCAGCGGCCAATCGGCACCTCGTTTCACTTCTGGAAGTCCGAACGCACCCTCGATCATCTCAACGATCGCGCCATGGACTTGCTTGATCAGGTTGGGCTTGCCGAATACGCCGATGTGCTCACCGTGGAGATGCCCTATGGCCGCAAGCGGGCGCTTGAAGTGGCAACCACAATGGCCATGGACCCGACCCTGATGTTGCTCGACGAGCCCACTCAGGGCATGGGGGCCGAGGACGTCGACCGCATCGTTGAACTGATTCGTCAGGTTGCCAAGGGCCGTACCGTGCTGATGGTCGAGCACAATCTCAGCGTAGTGAGCCGGCTGTGCGACCGGATCACCGTACTGGCCCGCGGCGCGGTGCTTGCTGAAGGCGATTACACTGAGGTTTCAGCCAATCCGCTGGTCAAGGAAGCCTACATGGGCACCGAGGTAGAGGAAGAGGAGGCCAGCGCATGAACCAGCTAGCCGAGCAGCCCGGCAAGACACAGCACCGGGAACATGCCGATGCCGCGATGTTGCGGGTCAGCGACCTGCATGCCTTCTATGGGGAGTCGCACATCCTTCACGGTGTCGATTTCGACGTGAAGCGCGGCGAACTGGTCACCCTTCTCGGTCGTAACGGGGCGGGGAGAAGCACCACCCTCAAGGCGATCATGAACATGGTTGGCCGGCGTACCGGCTCGATCATGATCAACGGCACCGAGACTCTCGACATGAAGCCGCACCGCATCCCACGGCTGGGTGTGGGCTACTGCCCGGAAGAGCGCGGCATCTTCGCCAGCCTCGATGTCGAGGAGAACCTGCTGCTGCCGCCCACGGTACGCTCCGGCGGGATGAGTCTCGACGAAATCTACGAGATGTTTCCCAACCTCTACGAGCGTCGCCGCAGCCAGGGCACTCGCCTTTCCGGCGGTGAGCAGCAGATGCTGGCCATGGCACGCATCCTGCGTACCGGTGCCCGCATGCTGCTGCTCGATGAAATTACCGAAGGCCTGGCGCCGGTCATCGTGCAGACGCTGGGCGAGGTGCTGGTCAAGCTCAGGGATCGGGGCATGACCATCGTGCTGGTGGAGCAGAATTTCCGCTTCGCCGCACCGCTTGCCGATCGCCACTACGTGATGGAGCACGGGCGAATCATCGAGGAGATCTCGGCGGCCGAGCTGCCTTCGAAGCGTGATCACCTCCATACCCTGCTGGGAGTCTGAGCCCCCGAGCTCAGCCGCCGGCTCAACACAATGATAACTGTCGTCAACAACCGGAGCAGCGACGCCTGCAGCTGCAGCGTTCGCCACAACAAGCCACAACAGGCCACAACAACAAGCAGTCCCGATGGGACTACGGAGACGTAAATGACTTTCATCAAGAAGACCCTCGCCAGCAGCATTGCCATTGCCGCCGCCACCGCACTGGCAGCAACCACCGCCCAGGCCGAAATCAGCGACGGGGAAGTGCGCATCGGCTATCTGGCCGACATGTCCGGCACCTACCGTGACCTGGCCGGGCCGGGCGGACTGGAAGCCCTGCGCATGGCCGTCGAGGATTTCGGAGGCAGCGTCAACGGGGCGCCGATCGAAATCTTCAGCGCCGATGACCGCAACAGTGCAGACGTGGGTGCGAATACCGTGCGCGAATGGGTCGATACCCGCAACGTCGATATGGTCGCCGGCATGGTGGCGTCTTCCGTGACCATTGCGGTTACCAATGTGCTCAAGGAGAACGACAAGCTGGGCATCGTATCTGGCTCGGCGGCATCGAGTATCACCAACGAGCACTGCTCTCCCAACCATATCCACTGGGTGTATGACACCTATCCGCTGGCCAACGGCACCGCGTGGGCAGTGGTCCAGCAGGGCGGCGACACCTGGTTCATGCTGACCGCCGACTATGCCTTCGGTCACGCACTTGAAGGCGACGTGACGCGGGTGGTAGAGGAGAGCGGCGGTGAAGTGGTCGGCGGCGTGCGTCACCCGTTCCCGACTGACGACTTCTCCTCTTATATCCTCCAGGCCCAGGGATCGGGCGCCAAGGTCATCGGCCTGGCAAATGCCGGTGCCGATACTGTCAATGCCATTAACACTGCCAGTCAGTTCGGCGTGGTGGAAGCGGGCCAGCAGCTAGCCGGCCTGCTGGTCTTCCTGAATGATGTCCATGCCATGGGTCTCGAGACCACACAGGGACTGCTGCTCACGACTGGCTGGTACTGGGATATGGATGAGGAGGCCCGTGCGTGGGCCGAGCGCTACTACGAGCGTATGGAACGCATGCCGACCATGGTCCAGGCGGGTGTCTACTCAAGCACCATGCACTACCTGCAAGCGGTCGAGGCGACCGGGAGCGACGACACGGCCACCGTGCGCAAGTACATGATGGAGCAGCCTATCAATGACTTCTTCGCCCGCAACGGCCGTCTGCGCGAGGATGGCCGGATGGTTCACGACATGTACCTGGCCCAGGTGAAGTCGCCGGCCGACTCCACCGGCGAGTGGGACCTCTATGAGATCCTCGCCACCATTCCTGCCGAAGAAGCCTACCGTCCGCTGTCCGAAAGCCAGTGCAATCTGGTCCAGAACTGAGCGGTGCAAGACACGGCGGCGGCCCCTGGCCGCCGTCCCTCTGACGGCGAGGAGAACCTAACATGATGATGATATTCGGGGTGCCGTTGGCGGTGTTCATGGGCCAGCTGATGCTGGGCCTGATCAACGGTGCCTTTTATGCCTTGCTGAGCCTGGGCCTGGCGGTGATCTTCGGCCTGCTGAAGATCGTCAACTTCGCCCACGGGGCGATGTACATGCTGGGTGCCTTCGCCACCCTGCTGGGCATGCGCTACCTGGGTATCAACTACTGGGCGGCGCTGCTATTGGCACCACTGGTGGTGGGGCTGTTCGGTATGGTGATAGAGCGACTGATGCTGCGGCGTATCGGCCACCTGGATCACCTCTATGGCCTGCTTTTGACCTTCGGCCTCGCTCTTATCTTTGAAGGCACGCTGGTCAATTTCTTCGGCGTGTCGGGCGCGCGATATCCGACTCCGGAAGCTCTGCAGGGCGGCTTCCAGACGGGCTTCATGTTCCTGCCCGTCTATCGTGCCTGGGTGCTGCTGGCAGCGCTGGTCGTCTGCCTGGGGACCTGGTTCATCATCGAGCGTACGCGGCTTGGTGCCTACCTGCGGGCCGGGACCGAAAACCCTGCGTTGATGCAGTCGTTCGGCGTCAACGTACCGCTGCTTATCACCCTGACCTACGGCTTCGGCGTGGCACTGGCTGCCTTCGCCGGCGTATTGGCGGCACCGCTCTATCCGGTATCGCCGACCATGGGCTCCAATCTGCTGATCGTGGTCTTTGCCGTGGTGGTCATCGGGGGCATGGGTTCGATTCTGGGGGCCATCCTGACCGGCCTGGGCATGGGCCTGATCGAGGGCCTGACCAAGGTGTACTATCCCGAGGCAGCCAACACTGTGATCTTCCTGGTCATGATCCTGGTGTTGATGCTCAGACCCGCCGGACTCTTCGGCAAGGAGGCATGACATCATGGCCACGACTCAAACCCTGACCCCCGTCATGGAGCGTCAGCGCCGTGCCAACATGCGCCGCAACGCCTTCTATCTGGTGCTGATAGTAGTGGGCCTGTTGGCACCCTTTGTCGCCTATCCGGTGTTCCTGATGAAGGTGCTGTGCTTTGCGCTGTTCGCCTGCGCCTTCAACCTGTTGCTCGGCTACGCTGGCCTGCTCTCCTTCGGCCATGCCGCCTTCCTGGCCACCGGTGGGTACGTCACCGGCTACCTGCTCTCGAGCTATCCCGGGCTGACACCGGAGCTGGGTATTCTCATCGGCACCGGTGCCGCAGTTGTGCTGGGTGTCGCCTTCGGTGCGCTGGCGATCCGCCGGCAGGGCATCTATTTCGCCATGGTGACACTGGCGCTCGCGCAGCTGATGTTCTTCTTCTACATCCAGGCGCCGTTCACCGGTGGCGAAGATGGCCTTCATGGCGTGCCGCGGGGAGACCTGTTTGGTTTCATCAGCCTGCGCAGCAATCTGGCGATGTACTATTTTGTCTTCGCGATCTTCCTGATCGGCTTTGCCATCGTGCAGCGAGCCGTGCACTCGCCCTTCGGCCAGGTGCTCAAGGCGATTCGCGAGAACGAGCCGCGGGCGTTATCACTGGGCTACAACGTCGATGCCTACAAGCTGCTGGCGTTCGTGATCTCCGCTGGTCTAGCCGGCCTGGCGGGCTCTACCAAGACCATCGTCTTCCAGTTGGCCTCGTTGACCGATGCCCATTGGCACATGTCGGGCGAAGTTATCCTGATGACGCTGCTCGGCGGTGTGGGCACGCTGTTTGGTCCGATCGTCGGCGCCGGTCTGGTTGTCAGCCTGCAGCACGTGCTGGCGCAGTCGCCACTGGGTAACTGGGTGAGTGTTATCCTGGGCCTGATCTTTGTCATCTGCGTACTGAGTTTCCGTAGTGGTATCGTCGGTGAAATCAACAAGATGTATCGCAAGAACTTCAAGTAACGGAGCGGAGTGGGACTGGACACGCCATCGGGCGCCCCGCGGGGCGCCCGATGGCGTGTCAGTCAGTGCTATGTCAGTCAGTGCTTCCGTACGGTCAAAGCACCCCTTTGGCCTTGGCGGTATGGATAGCGATGGCGTCCATGAGCGGCGGTGACAGGCAGTCGTAGGGTGGCAGGCCCAGCTCGTTGAGACGAGCGCGCACGTTGCTCATGTTCTCCGGGTCGGCGCCCGACTCGATGATGGACGAGACGAAGGCGGCAAACTCCGGAGCCGCCCAGCCGGTATCATCGGAGAGCTCGGTGTGAATGAAGTCCAGCCCGTGGAAGGGGTGGTCGGTGTTCTCGATGCGCCCGTACATGTGGACCCCGCAGCCCCTGCAGGCATGGCGCTGGATGGCGGCGGAGGAATCGACCACGTCGAGCTTTTCCTCATGGGCGGTGACGTTGACGTTGTCGCGGGGCACCACGGCCACCATCGAGAAGGTGGCGCCGGCCGGTTTCCAGCACTTGGTACAGCCGCAGACGTGGTTATGGGCGCACTGGGCCTTGACGGCGACTTCAACCCTGTCACTGTCGCAGTGGCAGTGGAGCTTGCCACCGGTGAAGGCGTCACTGCCGGGCTTGACGCCGTCGTCCACGGCGGGATGGATGTGAACGTTGTGATGGCTCATGTTGGCTTGGCTCCCCTGTGTTGTCGTTTTTGCGGGGTTTCTCGCCGCGGGTGGCGGCGTACGGGGCGTGCTCTGTGGCGTGGCGGCGGGCTTGCCGCCGAACCAGCGCTGGATGATGTCCATCAGGCTCATGGTGCCTCCTTGTCCCTTGGACGCGGATCACTCGTTGTTGCGCTTTTCGTGCGGCATCGGGCGCGTGTTAATAGTGAAGCACGGTACGGATGCTCTTGCCGGCATGCAGTAGCTCGAAGGCCTCGTTGATCTGATCGAACGGCAAGTCGTGGGTGATGAAGTCGTCGATGTTGATCTCACCGTTCATGTAACGCTCCACATAGCCGGGCAGCTCGGTACGCCCCTTGACCC